>NZ_JABWSY010000009.1 GCF_013396335.1 Bacillus sp. EB106-08-02-XG196 | reverse complement strand
CATTTAGCGAAGGAAAATGAGTAGTTTTGTACATTCTTAAACAAGCGAAAGTGTACATATTTGTGTTGACATTTATAAATTGGGTAACTCCAGGTGGGCTGGAGTGACTGAAGAGCATAACGAAATAGCAACTGGGTAACTCCAGGTTGTCTGGAGTGACCGAAGAGCATGTGGAAAAGGCAATTGGGTACCTCCAGGGGGGACTGGAGTTACCTAAGAGCATAAGGAAATAACAATTGGGTAACTCCAGGTTGTCTGGAGTGACCGAAGAGCATGTGGAAAAGGCAATTGGGTAACTCCAGGGGGACTGGAGTGACCGAAGAGCATGGGGAAATAGCAATTGGGTAACTCCAGGTTGTCTGGAGTTACCGAAGAGCATGTGGAAAAGGCAATTGGGTAACTCCAGGTTGTCTAGAGTGACCGAAGAGCATGTGGAAAAGGCAATTGGGTAACTTCACCATAGTCAAATTTTATTTATAATAAGTAGCGTGTCTTAAACCTATTATCTGGTAATGTTTCTTCAATATCCGCCTAATCTGTTTCCTAGATTCAATTACCTTAAACCACTCAAATATCAAATTTGTTGTTATCTTTATATCTGGAATGAGCAGCTGAAGTTCTCCCACGGCCCGTAAAATGGCGTCATCCACATTTTCCAAACACCCACATGAATGACAGGTGAAGATCGTCCCATCAAACGAAACTGCAAAGGAATGGCACAACATACAGCTAGGGCCTTTCTTCAGTTGATAATAATCGTATTGTGGTAATCGGGTATAAGGGGAAATCGTTTTATGTTCCTTCACTAAATCTTCGGCTAGCCTATAATGGTCATCGGTTAGAATAGAACTTCTCTTATTTAATTTTTCAAAATACTTAGCGAGCTGAGTAGGATAAATAATCGGCTTGTCCTGTGGCGCTTGGTAGAGGGTGAAAGAAGGATTGACAAAGAAAACATTTGATTTTAAAGAAATAGAGTATTTTTTCTTTTGGAGAAATTGGAGCAGCAATGTGTCACTTTTCTTTATTTGGTCAAGGGGATTCTGGATCACTGTATCATTCATGGCAAAGAACTGATCAGTTTTATAATAAAAATCCCCCTCGAAATTTTTCACTTCACAAGGAAAATGGGTCCCTTGGCTGATGAGAAACGAATCTATTTGAAAGGTGGTAGAGTTCGTCTCCAAGAGTAAATCATTCAATATTAGAAACTTATTTGGGTCGAGACCTTCCGTTAATTGATCAAACATCACCTCACCTTTAAATCCTTTTTCAAGATTTGCATAAAATAATTTCTCTTTACTTGGTAAGACCGAACGATAATTCAATAACCTAAAAATCTTCAACTCATCTGACTCTCTGCGTTCCCTAAATGCCATAATCCACTTCCTTCCTCTTTTCTTAATTGTAACCAAGGAATAAAATAAAAGAAGTGAATATTATGTTAACAAATTGAGTTTTCACGATAGGAAAAGTTTGAATTATCGTATAAAATATTAAATATTACAAAGTTGTGAACAAGGGGAAGAAATTATGGTGCAAACGGCAAATAAGCAAGAAACCATTTTATCACTTAAAAATAAGATCCTTGCTTTATATGAATATCTTATTGAACAAAGTGATACGGAGAACGCAGAAAAAACAAAGCAGCTAGCGAAGAAACTGCAGAATCGTGAGTTTATGATTGCATTTTGCGGTCACTTTTCAGCTGGAAAATCAACGATGATTAACAAAGTGGTCGGCGAGAATTTGCTGCCATCAAGCCCAATTCCCACCAGTGCAAACCTAGTGAAGGTAAAATCAGGTGAGGAATATGCGAAGGTGTTTTTCAAAAATGAAAAGCCGCGGGTTTACTTAGCACCATATGATTATGAATTAGTAAAGAATTACTGCAAGGATGGCGACCAAATCGAGGAAATCGAAATTAGCCATGCAGACTCTCAGTTACCAGAAAACACCGTTATTATGGATACTCCAGGAATAGATTCAGCAGATGATGCACACAAGGTGGCAACCGAATCTGCAATCCACCTTGCAGACCTCGTTTTGTACGTGATGGATTATAATCATGTCCAAGCTGAGCTGAATTTTTTATTCACAAAAGAATTGACGGAAGCAGGGAAAGAAGTTTATCTCGTTATTAATCAGGTAGATAAACATAAGGAAGAGGAGCTATCGTTCCGCCATTTTCAAGAAAGTGTCCAGGATTCGTTTGGTGCATGGGGAGTTAAGCCGGCACGAATCTTTTATACTTCCTTAAAGTTTCAAGACCATAAACTGAATGAATTTAATGAATTGAAAGCATTTATCGCCGAGAAATTGCAGAATAAGGATCAGCTTCTACAGCAATCCATTTTTCATTCTTTGAAAAAAATTGCTGTAGACCATCTAGACCAAGATCGCAATAAAAGGGTAGAAGAACTTCAGCCAGTTTTTGATTTGTTAAATGAACTTCCTGAGGAAGAAAAACAGGAACTAACACAAACCTATCAATCCATTAGTACAAACCTTCAGACTCTTGAAAAAGGGGTTGAGGAAACCGAAAAAGAAATGGATAAAGAGATAGCAAAAATCTTGAATAATGCTTATTTGATGCCCTTTCAAACAAGAGAATTGGCGGAGGCTTATCTTGAAGCAGCACAGCCGGAGTTTAAGGTAGGTTTTCTTTTTTCAAAACAAAAAACGCTAGAAGAAAAGAATGCTCGTCTTGATAGACTTTACCAGGACCTGCTAGAGAAAACGAAATCACAGATTGAATGGCATTTGCGTGAATATTTGATCGCCATCCTCAAGAACAACAGTCTAGATGACCAGGTTCTACAAAATAAGGCGCAATCTTTTTCAATCAATGTTCCGATTGAATTAATCGTACAAACGGTTAAGCAAGGAGCCCGTTTATCCGGTGAATATGTGCTTCACTACACAGAGGACTTGGCGAATGGAATCAAAAAGATAGCAAGAGAAGGTATTTTAGATTTTAAACAGGCACTCATGCCTGAACTAGCAGCAAAAACAAAAAAGTTAACACAAATGTATCAAGAAGAATTCAAGAATATTGAACAATATGTAGGTGCACTAACAGAAAAAGAAAATTTTGAAAAAGATACTGCAGCAAAAGAGGCAAAAGTTGATAAGCTGCTTAATGAAGCATACGAAGATCTAAACGATGAGTATTTGCTATTCCAGCAAGAGGAAGAAGAAGCTGATGTTGTATATGGTCAAACCATACCGGAGACAGAAACACAACAAAAGAAATTGCCGGTAGCAAAAGTAAAAACAAACCTTGCCAAGAAAAACGAAACAGAAAAAGCAAGAAGTCATTTACAAAGCATGGTTGCTCGGTTAGATCAATCTGCTAAGTTAATTGACAACCTGCCAGGCTTTAAAAAGCTTGCAAAGGAACTGGAAGAAAAAGCAGATCGTTTGGCTAACAAAGGGTTTACTGTTGCATTATTTGGTGCCTTTAGTGCGGGGAAATCTTCCTTTGCTAATGCACTTATGGGGGAAAAGGTGCTGCCAGTATCTCCTAATCCGACAACTGCAGCTATTAATAAAATCAAGCCTGTAACCGAGCAATATCAGCATGGCACGGTGCTTGTGAAATTTAAAGAGGGCAACGCGATGCTTGAGGATGTTAATCGCTCCTTGAAATTATTTGACCTGCAAAGCCCTGAGTTAGAAGCTGCGTCGAGTGAAATTGATAAGGTTATGCTTGAAAAAGGGCAGGAAGGTGTAGCGGAAAAGACACACTATGCATTTTTACAAGCATTTAAAAAAGGCTTCCTCTTACACGGAAAGCAGCTTGGAAGTGTCTTGGAAACGGACTTAAACGAATTTGCAGATTTCGTTGCTTTGGAAGAAAAGTCGTGCTTTGTGGAGTGGATTGAGCTTTACTATGATTGTGAACTGACTCGCAAAGGAATCACGCTCGTTGATACCCCAGGAGCAGATTCAATTAATGCCCGTCATACGGGAGTTGCATTTGATTATATTAAAAATTCAGATGCTATCTTGTTTGTTACGTATTATAACCATGCCTTTTCAAAAGCGGATCGAGAGTTTTTAATCCAGCTTGGACGCGTGAAAGAGTCCTTCCAGCTAGATAAAATGTTCTTTATTATTAATGCTATTGACTTAGCTGAAAATGAGGAAGAGAAGGAAACCGTTGCGGAATATGTAACAGAACAATTAATTAAATATGGAATTAGGAAACCACACCTTTATCCGTTATCTAGTTTGTTGGCTTTAAAGGAAAAAGTAGAACCAAACACAGATGAAAAGTCTGGAATGGGGAATTTCGAAGAGGATTTCTACCATTTTATTTCTAATGATTTAACTGAAATGGCCATCACCTCTTCAGGTAATGAATTAAGTCGTGTTCAGGAGTTGGTTGGTAAACTAATTCAAAATTCTAAAGAAGACCAATCCGTAAAAGACAAAAGACGCACTGAAATAGAAAAACAAAAGGCCATGATTAAAGAGCTGCTAGAAAAACAAAGTTCTGAAGGATTACAAAAACGTATGACACTAGAAGGTGAAGAACTCCTTTACTATATTAAGCAAAGGGTATTCCTTCGCTTTGGTGACTTTTTTAAAGAGGCATTTAATCCTGCATCCTTAAGAGATGACGGAAGAAATTTAAAGAAGGCATTACAATCTGCTTTGGATGAATTGTTAGAAAGCCTTGGCTTTGATTTCGCTCAGGAGCTGCGAGCAACTACAGTCAGACTGGACTCTTTTGCACGAAAAGTGTTATTCGACTATCATACAGCGCTAACTCGCGGTATGAAGGAAATCAATAAGGACTTATCATTTGCGCCTTTTGAGATGAAGTATGAAGGGGAGATAGAGTTTCCTTTAGCTTTTAGTCAGTTAAATAAACAGCTGTTTACGAAAGCTCTGTCTTATTTTAAAAATCCAAAGTCCTTTTTCGAAAAAAATGAAAAGAAGCTTATGAGTGATGAGCTAAATCATGTTTTAAATGGCCCTGCAGATGATTATCTGAAGTCTGAAGGTGAAAAATTAGCTAACTTTTACTCACAAATTTTGATTGGACAATTCGAAGAATTAATAACCCAAATTGAAGAACAGGCAGACGATTATTATTTGAGTCTTTTTACTGCATTAGATGGGGGAATCTCTATCGAGAAATTACAAGAAGTTTATCAAAAGCTGGAAGAGTCTAAGTACTAACTTACTGGGGGATCTCTATGAATTATATTATCGATAAAGAATGGCTGTTTAAAAATGTAAATGATCCACATGTCCGTATTGTGGATTGCTCTTTTTCGTTAGCAGACCCTACAAAAGGCAGACAGGAATATGATAAAAATCATATTCCTGGAGCCAGCTATTTTGATCTTGAGAAAGATTTATCGGGTGAAATTGGTGAACATGGCGGCCGACACCCATTGCCTAATTTACACGAGCTTATCGAAAAACTTGAACATGCTGGTATTGATGAAAATAAAACGGTGATTGCTTATGATCAAGGAGAAGGAGCTTTTGCAGCAAGGTTTTGGTGGCTGCTGCAATACCTTGGACATGAAAAAGTGTATGTACTGGATGGAGGCTTAAAAGGCTGGAAGGTAGGAAATTACCCGGTTACATCAGAGGTGCCTACCTTTAAAAAAGCTGCCTATAAGCCAAATATTAAGCATGACCTGCTCGCAGGTATGGAGGAAGTAAGGGCAGTGTCAGGTGGACCAGATTCCAATACAATCCTTATTGATTCAAGGGAAGAAAGAAGATATTTAGGGTTAGAGGAACCGATAGATAAAAAAGCTGGGCGGATTCCCGGGGCAATTAATAAACCATGGTTCGATGGATTAACTGCCGGTTATTATAAGCAAGCCGAAGTCCAAAAACAACGGTTCTCCGACATTAATCCTGAAAACGAAATCATTGTTTATTGTGGTTCAGGTGTTACAGCGGCACCCAATTATCTGGCATTAAAAGCAGCAGGGTTTGAAAAGGTAAAACTTTACTTGGGAAGTTTTAGCGATTGGATTTCCTATCAAGAAAACGAGATAGAGTAAGTTTTTTATGTTATAATCAAAACCGTGTTGTTTTTAAATGATCGGAGGTCAATATATTGGAAAATCAAAAACCTTCACTTATGCTCGTTGATGGTATGGCTTTATTATTTCGTGCTTTTTATGCTACGGCTGTTTCAGGCCAGTTTATGATAAATTCAAAAGGAATTCCGACGAATGGAATTCACGGATTCATTAAACATTTATTTACTGCAGTATCTTCCTTTAATCCATCCCATGTGGCCGTTTGCTGGGATATGGGTAGTAAAACGTTCAGGTCAGAGTTATTCGATGCCTATAAAGGGAATCGCGGTGAAGCACCTGTCGAATTAATCCCTCAATTTGATTTAGTTAAAGATGTAGTGGCCGCTTTTGACATCCCTAATATTGGTTTAGCGGGCTATGAGGCAGATGACTGCATTGGAACAATTGCGTATCAAGCTAAGGAACAGGCGCATGTTTCGATCCTAACAGGGGATCAGGATATTCTTCAGCTTCTTGATGAGAGTATCTCGGTTATTTTATTAAAAAAAGGCTATGGGAATTATCTTGTCCATACTCCTGATACCTTTTTTGAAGAAAAAGGTATTAAACCGCGGCAAATGATCGATTTAAAGGCACTTATGGGAGACCCTAGCGATAATTATCCTGGAGTAAAGGGGATTGGTGAGAAAACGGCTTTGAAGCTCCTAAAGGAATTTGAGCATGTTGAAGGGATTATTTCGAACCTTGACCGTCTTTCTAAGTCTCACAAAACGAAAATTGAGCAGGATTTAGAAATGCTTCACTTATCACGAATACTTGCGGAAATTAAATGTGATGTCCCAGTCAGCTGTGATTTACAACAAGCTGGTCTAAAAATTGAAAAAGACAAAGCTTTGGACAAATTAAATGAATTAGAGCTTCGTGGCTTGCACCGTCTGCTTCCGCTTGAAGCTTCCTTTATATCGTGAAATTTTAGGCTGTCCTTTAAAGGGCAGCCTTTTTCTATACATTAAAAATTACTTGTAGGATTGCTGGGTTGATGGATCCAAGTATAATATACTAATTTCACTTATTAGAGGAAGGTAGATATTAATGAAACCATTGCAAAATGATAGTTTAATACCGCTCTATCATCAACTTAAGGAAATATTAAAGGATTCTAACGACATGGGGTATGGAGGCAAAGAGATCAAATACCTTCTGGGAATCAATTAATGAATGAGTACAGTGTGAGCTGGAATACCGCAAAAAAAGCCATTGAGGGGTTAGTCCAAGAGGGACTTCTTTATCGGATCTAGGGAAAAGGTACGTTTGTGGCCGGTATTTGCACGCAATGTACCATCCCTTTTATTAAGAAATTTCCTTAATTAGTTCAAACAGTTTGAGTTCATTGACTTCCGTAATGATTTCTTTTGTGTTACTTTTATCGAACTTTTTTAATAAGCTGCTAATTTGCTTTTTAATCGTTTCCACTTCAACTGCACGGATTTCTGCAATATCCTTACGCTTTAAGCCGCTGCAAAGCAACTTCAATACCTCGAGTTCAGATTGGGTCAGATTTGCCACGATTTTGAAAAAATGGGTTAATTGATCTTCTGATTTTTTTATTCGAGCGAATTCGTGCCTGATTTTCTCCGCAATAATCGGCCTGATCGGTGACTGGTTGTTAGTGGCGGAATAAATCGCTTCTATGATTTCTTCTTTTGGGGCCGATTTCATTAAGTAATCAACAATCCCTGTTTGGAAGGCTGCAAATACAATATTGTTATCCTGATGAACAGTCAACATTACAATCTTGGTATCGGGTAAAATCTTATGTATTTCGGAAGCTGCCTTAATCCCTGCCATCTGACTTTCCATTTCAATGTCCATTAATACAATATCTGGTTTTTTAACCGCTGCAAAAGCAACGGCCTCGTAGCCGCTTTTGGCAGAGGCTGCTAAAGAGAGGTTATCCACACTGCTTATGATTCTTTCCAGCCGTCTTCGATGAGCCTCCATGTCGTCAGCTATTAAAATATGTATCTTTTCCAAATGAATACCTCCCCAAAATTAGGAAAAGGGGTATGCTTTATCCCCTCTTTACCAATGGCAATAGAATATCAAATTGTGTGAACTTACCTAATTCACTTGTCACTTCAATTTTTCCTCCATGAGCTGTAATGACTTTATGACAAAATGATAAACCAATTCCCCAATTGGTGATGCTTGGTTTCGTTGAGAAAAAGGGGGTGTAGATTTCATCTACATTTTCCGCGGCAATCCCAGGACCGTTATCTCTAATCGTAATCGTCCCCCATTGGTCCACAGTGTTTAACATAACCGAAATTATCCCGTCTTTGCTTCCAAGTGCTTCAACTGAATTTTTAAGGATATTATAGACCGCCTCATTGATTTGGTCTTCATCCATGTACACATAGATACTTGACTCTGGTTTTTCAATTTGGAACTCCACATCCGAGAGCATTGAATGAAAACGCTGAATCGCTCTTTCGATTGGCAGCTCGATAGGAACGGCTTTGATGTTCAACGTGATATGCTTCAGCTTCTCATTGGCTTGGTTAATACTTTGAAACGAATATTCACACGAATCGGTAATCAATTTAAGGCTATATAGAGCCTCTTCGTCATTTGCGAATTTTTCTTGCAGATACTCAGCCTCCGATCGAATCGCCAGCAGATGGTTCTTAATGGCATGAGTAAACGCTCGAATCCCTAAAGATGCCGTATCAATCTTTTTCTTCGTAATGATATTAATGTTTGAGTAGCGTGCCTCATTTGATTTGTATTTGTAAATGTTGTAGAGCATGATGCCAATAGCAACGATTGCAAGAAACGGGAAAAAACGATATTCCATTAAAAATAAATTAATTGGCGGCTGTGAATAATTAATAAAGCTTTTACTGAAGGTGATTTTGACAAAGTTGGAAGGCGCCCAATAAAAAATGAATAGTTGTAAAAAGGTGATGGGCAGTAAGGTAATCATCATGTAAAGAGTATGGTCACGAATGGACCTTAGTTTGTAATAGCGAATGTAATGGCCAATAAATAAGACAAAACTAACAATGAGATAGGCATAATTTACTGTCTGGAAAACAATATCTCCTATTCTACTGTATTGCTGGTATTGCCTGGTGAGTATCTCCGTTCCTGATGATAATTCCTGAAGGTAGAGGTTTATACTTGGGTCATAAAATAGAAACTGAAGGAGTCCTACAATTCCCAGTGCCAAATAAAGATAGCGCAATTTCTTTCTGATTTTAAAATTGCTGGTAAAAGAAATCGAAAAACACAAAAAGGAAAAATAGAAAAGGATTAATCCTAAATGAAAGAGTCTAATTAACGTATGAGTATCAAAGTTACCTAATACTAGACGGCTCCACGTTCCAGGACCAAAATCAATGAATTGATTCACAATACTATAATAGTAATTAAATTTTGATAGATAGAGGGTGAAAGAAATATACGCCATAATCCATCCAATTGTTAACGCACATAAAAAGAAAACCGACCTGCTGCTTAGGTTTTTATAGATAAAAAAGATTAAAAATACCATGAAAATAAGGCAGAGAAATATCATGTTTGTCACTCCTGGTTAGAAAAGGGGGAAAGAAATTTTCTACTTATTTAAAAAAATGAAAACCTTTACACTAAGTATATAACAAACTATTAAAAAAAATAAGGGGGAACAACGAATGAAAAAAGTAATTAGTTTACTAGCCATACTGATTCTATTTCTTGGAATCTTAGCAGGCTGTGCAAGTGGAGGGTCTGAAAAAGGAAATGCAAAACCGGAAGACAAAAAAGATTCGAATGAAGAAGTCAGTTTGAAAATGGCAGTTTTTCCTGCAGATGAAGCAGTTTTTAAGAAAGGTTATGAAAACTTTAAAAAGGATCATCCAAATATTGATATCACCTTTGAAACTTTCCCTCAGCAGCAATATTATGAAAAGATCCGTATGCAGCTAGCAGGCGGTGAAGGTTATGACCTTTTCACTGGTCAATTAGACAACATGGTTGATACTGGAATTGTCGCACCGCTAGATCAGCACATTAAAGACAGTGGTATGGATGTATCAGGATATGGTTCCATGTATGACACATATAAATATGAAGGAAAAGTGATGAGCCTTCCATATCGTAAATCCAATTGGATGCTTTATTATAACAAAACACTTTTCGATGAAAAAGGTGTCGAGTATCCAAGTGATGATATGACGTGGGATGAATTCCGTGAATTAGCTTTAAAAATGACAAGCGGTAGTGGTGAAAGTAAAGTATACGGTGCATTTTTACAACAATGGCCGCAAACTTGGTATATGAGTGCAGTTCAAAATGGTTCTTCTATTATTGATAAAGATTTAACACCATTTAAAGAAGCATTAAAAGTAAGAGTGAATCTTGAAAAAGACGGTTCCATTATGCCGTGGTCTGAACAGGTAACAACTGGTGCTCACTATAATGCTGCTTTCCAAAAAGGTAATATTGCCATGAATATCATTGGAGACTGGCATGTTGCTCAGCTTCGTCAAGGGGAAAAGGAAGGAACAGTTAAGTTTGATTGGGACGTTGCTCCAATTCCACATCCTGAAGGTGTAGCAAAGAATACATCACTTGCATTGCCTGTTACGATTATGATGAACAAAAATACAAAGCATGCAGATGAAGCATTTGAATTCCTTAAGTATATGTCAGGGAAAGAAGGAGCCGAGCTTCTAGCTTCTGAAGGTTATTTAACTGGATATATGGATAAGGATGTAGAAGCTGCATATCTTGGGGACGGTTCACAAAAACCTGAAAACCTTCACTATTTCTTAGAGACAAAAGAATACCCAGAATATCCGATGCTGCCTGGAGTTAAGAACGTTGTCGTTGAACAAATCTTTAAGCAAGAAGGAGAACTTGCCTTGCTTGGTCAGAAATCCGTGGATGACACCATTAAAGAAATAACCAAGCGTGTCAAAAGTGAATGGGCTAGTAAGTACGGAGAAAAGTAACAAAGAAAAGTGAGGTACTGCGCTGGATTATCCAAACAGCAGTACCACTTTTTTTAAAAAGTACTGTTTTCGAATAGCTATAAAGAAAGGATGAACCCTCATGAACCCTACTAAAAAGGTAAGGTCAAAAACCATTAGGCGAAATCGAATCATCGCATATACCTTTCTTCTTCCCAATATCATTGGCTTCCTAATATTTATTCTAATTCCTGTAATTGCTTCTTTTTTTATGAGTTTTACCTCATGGAACGGTTTCGGAGTCGTAGAGTTTATTGGGTTAGACAACTATAAACAACTACTGAATGATGAGAATTTTAAAATTTCCTTTTTTAATAGTATCCTTTTCATGGTCATCTCTGTTCCTATCACCTTATTTCTTTCCATGTTAATCGCGGTGGCCCTAAATCAGGGAATCCGCTTTGTTAAGGTTTTCCGGACAGCTGTTTTCCTTCCTTATGTTACAGCTACGATTGCTGTTGCAGCTGTATGGCAGCTCATTTTTAATCCTACGATGGGACCCATTAATGGGGTATTAATGAACTTAGGGATTGATCAGCCGCCTGGCTGGCTATCCTCACCAACCTGGGCTTTAATCTCTGTTTCTATCGTTTATATTTGGCATTCAGTCGGCTATTATATGGTTTTATTTTTAGCAGGGCTCCAGAGTATACCAGATTACCTTTACGAAGCAGCTGAATTGGACGGGGCGGGACCGATTTCGAAATTTTTCAATATCACGGTGCCAATGTTATCCCCAGTTCTATTCTTTACTACCATTATTGGTGTCATAAACTCGTTTAAAGTGTTTGATTTAATTTATGTCCTGACCGGCGGAGGACCTGGCCGATCCACTCATGTACTTGTATACGACATTTATAATACGGCATTCAAGCAATTTGAGTATGGATATGCTTCAGCGATGGCTTATGTATTATTCCTGCTCATTCTTGTTATATCTATCATTCAATTTAGAGGGCAGAAAAAATGGGTGAATTATTAATGAAAAATCAAGAGAAAGGCGGATGGAAGTTATGAATCTTGCTACGGAAGCATCTGTATACACCGCTGAAGCCAAAAGCCGAAAAAAAATATCAATCGGAAAAATAGTAAAGTACCTTGCTGTAATTTTTGTTTCACTCGCCATGGTTTTGCCATTTGTTTGGATGTTGTCTGCGTCATTAAAAGCAGAAACAGAGATTTTTGGGTTCCCGATAAAGTGGATTCCAGAAACCTTCCGGTGGGACAATTACAAAGACGTTTGGACAACCGTTCCGTTTCATCTTTATTATTTGAATACGTTAAAGATTGCGGTTATTACTACGATATTAGTGATTATCAATAGTTCCCTTGCGGGGTATGCGTTTGCGAAAATTAAATTTCCTGAAAGCAATAAATTATTTTTCATTTATGTAGCTACTATGATGATTCCTTACCAGGTAATGATGATTCCCCAATTTATGCTGATGAGCAAGCTTGGGCTGGTGAACTCTCATTGGTCACTTATTATTCTAGGGGCGTTTAATCCCTTTGGTGTTTTCTTATTCCGTCAGTTTTTCTTATCGATTCCGGATGAGTTATTAGAAGCAGCTAGAATTGATGGTTTAACTGAGTTTGGCATTTATTGGCGGATTATTATGCCATTGTCTAAACCGGCGATTGCTACACTCGTTATATTCTCATTCATGCATTCATGGAATGACTTTTTAGGCCCATTAATCTATCTGACTTCTGACCATTTGTATACTTTGCAATTGGGTATACAGCATTTTATTACCGAATATAACACGGAGTATTCTCTATTAATGGCAGCGGCCGTATCCGCAGTTATACCAACCATCATTGTTTACTTCTTGGCCCAGGACCATTTTATCAAAGGAGTGGCCAACACTGGAATAAAATGATAGGGAGTGAAATGATGAACAAAACACCTAAAAAAGGATTATCTGTCCTGATAATTTTAACGTTAATTATTTCTTTGACTGTAAATGCACCTTTGATATTTGCTGATGATAACGCTAATCGTTTGGTCAATGCAGGATTTGAAGAAACCAAAGGTGCTGCGTCAGGATGGGACCAATTAGGCGCAGCCAGTTGGAGCGTGTGGAAGCCAACTGGAAGTCCTGTTGTTTCAATTTCTGAGGAAGCAAGCCGTACAGGTAAGTATGGATTGAAAATTAAGGCTTCCCAGAACGCCCGAGCTGCAGTGTCTCAAGATGTAGTCGTAAAAGGTGGCAAAACATATCAACTAAGTACCTGGATAAAGACAGATAATATTGTCAGCGGACAGGGAGCACGAATGAGAGTGACAACGTTTGAGGGAAAGCAACAACTTGAACTCCTTTACTCCTCCCGCTTAACGGGCACCCATGATTGGTCCGAGATCAAAATGGATGTAGAGCTCCCAGCAAATGTAGATAGTATTCGGGTACAGCTTTTCTTTGAAACCGGGACTGGAACGGCTATGTTCGATGATGTTTCCCTACTATTAATTGATCCGGCAACCTCGATTGAGATTGAAAATAAGGAAGTAACAATTCTAGAGAATGAGACTGCTGAAATAAATGTCAGACTAGAGCCTGCCGACGCAAGCTCAACGATTTCTTGGTTTTCCACCGATGAGTCGGTTGCTAAAGTGGATAACGGTAGGGTTACCGGAGTGAGAGCCGGGGAGGCAGTGATTATGGCAATCACGGATAATCGACTGTCTGCCAGCAGCATGGTCAAGGTGTTGAAAAATGAAGCGGTTGGACGGCCGGCCATTGAGGCGATTGAAATCCAACCGAAACAAATGCAGCTTGAAGCCGGGCAAGTTCGTTTACTTCAAGCAAATGTTTCGCCTGAAAATGCCGATAGGGAAAAGTTGGTTTGGCGTTCTTCCAATGAAAGTGTAGCTTCCATACAGAATGGTCTGGTAGAGGCCAAGTCCGAAGGAAGCGTCATCATCACTGCTGAGACAATGGATGGCAGCATAAAAAGTGTAACTCAACTAACCATCTCGGCTTGGGAACAGGATGAATATGACGTGTTACGTTATAAGTGGGAAAGCCAAATGACCAGTCTTGATTTTTACGATGCTTCTAATGAACGAATGAAACAAATGGTTACCAATCAAACCAAAACAACACTGGCATTATGGAAAAACATGGTGAAAAATACTGATCGAACCTTCTTGTGGCATGAATACTCGAGCACCGATAATTCAGCAGATATCCGATCAAATTATCGGAACTTGACCACTATGGCTAAGACGTTTGCGAATGAACATTCAACGCTTTATCGAAATCCACAATTACTCAAGGATATCAAAGATGCACTAGAGTGGCTGTATCAGAATCAATATAATGAATCGATTGCCCAGTATAGCAATTGGTGGAATTGGGAAATTGGTGTACCGAATGAATTAAACAGCATCATGGTGCTTTTATATGATTATTTGGATCAAGAAACGATCCACCGCTACTTGAAGGTCGTGGATCATTTTCAGCCGGATCCAACGAAATCAGGAGCAACTACACCGAACAACTTCCGGGAAGCCGTCGGCGCCAACAGATTTGACGTCAGTAAGGTTGTCGGAGTCCGTGGTGTACTCGTGAAGGATGAGGTGAAAATCGCTGCTGCCAGGGACGCCCTAAGTCAAACCTTTGAAAACGTGGCGTCAGGCGATGGTTTTTATGAAGATGGTTCGTTTGTGCAGCATGAGGATATTGCTTACACCGGTTCTTATGGCATTGTGTTAATCGAGGGGTTAACGGAGATGCTGGATTTATTGAGTGGTTCAACTTGGAGTGTAACGGACCCTAAGGTATCGAATGTTTATAACTGGATTGAAGATGCATTTGAACCATTTATGTACAAAGGTGCCTTGATGGATATGGTAAGGGGAAGAGCAATTTCACGTGATTTCCTGCAGGATCATCAAGCGGGTCACAGCATCATTAAGACTGTAATTCGAATGGCGCAATTTGCTCCAGAACCATATGCAGAAAAATATAAAAGTATGGCTAAAAATTGGCTTCAAGAAGATACACAACTAGATTATTTTTCAAATGCAAGCAGTTTCCGTGATATGGTTTTGGCTAAAAACCTGTTAGAAAATCAAGATATCATCCCAAGGGGAGAACTTGATTTCCATAAAACATTTGCCTCAATGGACCGTGTTGTTCATAGAAAACCGGGTTACACTTTCGGAATCAGTATGTATTCAAACCGGATTCAAAACTATGAGGATATGAATGACGAAAATCGAAAAGGCTGGTACACAGGTGAAGGGATGACCTATTTGTATAATGCCGATCTCGCGCAATACAGCGATGATTTCTGGCCGACTGTTGACCCATATCGGATGCCGGGAACAACTATTGATACAATAAAACGAGCAAATGGAAGTGGAGAGCACAATTCAAGTGAGTCCTGGACAGGTGGTTCCACGTTAAATCGGTTTGGGACAGCAGGTATGTCTTATAAGGCCTGGAATAGTACATTAACCGCTAAAAAATCATGGTTTATGTTCGATAACGAAATTGTCGCTCTTGGCTCGGGAATAAGCAGCAATGATAACCGAACAATCGAAAGTATTGTTGAAAATCGAAAAATTCGTGAAGACCGCTCGAATAATCTCCTCATCAATGGTGAAAAGCCGGAGTTAACCGCGGGTCAACAACATACGGTTGAGGCCAAGTGGGCATTCCTTGAAGGGAATGTACCGGGATCTGATATAGGTTACTATTTTCCAGAAGGAAGAACACTCAGGGTGAAAAAAGAACAGCAGACTGGATCTTGGAAGGACATCAATTATGGGGGGCCGTCGAATCCAATCACACGTTCCTATGCCACGATGTGGTTTGACCATGGTGTGAATCCTGCAAATGAAACGTACGCCTATGTCCTGCTGCCAGGCTTAAATCAGGAACAAACAAGCCAATATGCCGCACAGCCGGGGATTACGATTTTACGAAATGATCCTGGAGTCCAAGCGGTTCATGATGTTAAGGAAAATATTATCGGGGCTAACTTCTGGCTGAATGAAAAGCAAACAGTAGGTCCGTTAACGGTATATCAAAAAGCTTCTATTACCATGCAGGAGAAGGATGGCGTGCTGACGCTAGCCGTTTCCGACCCAACGATGCAGAACAAAGGCTGGATTGATGTCGATTTTGATGGAAAAGCCTTTAAGGTACTCGAGGCAGACGAAAATATCCAAGTGTTACAAACGAAGCCTTCGATTAAGTTGAAAGTGAATGTCCAGCAGTCTTACGGGAAATCATTCATCGCCAAATTAAAAATGATTCCTAGCAAAAAAGGGAATAGCCCGAATTCAATTCGATAAATACAAAAGGAGAGAGACCATGGAGAGGCAACAAAGACCGAATCTAATCTATATTTTTGCAGATCAATGGCGCCGTCAGGCTGTGGGGTATGAAGGAGAGGATCAGGTAATTACACCGAATATCGACGCATTTGTGCGTGAAGGGACGACCTTTTCTAATGCCGTAACTTGCTCCCCATTATGTTCTCCTCATCGGGCCTCCTTGCTTACCGGAAGGTATCCAAGCAGCACTGGGGTTTATACGAACTGTAAGGTTGGGGCAGATGTTATGTTAAGCCCAGATGAAATTAGTATTGGTGACGTGCTGGAAGAAAACGGCTATCAGACGGGATATATCGGAAAGTGGCATCTAGATTTACCGGAATTAAATGTATCGGAACAGCCGGAATCCGGTGCAGAAGGGTGGGATGCGTATACACCTCCTGGACCGAAACGACAAGGATTCCAATTCTGGTATTCATATGGTGCTTGGGATGAGCATCTCTCACCGCATTACTGGCAGGATAGCCCGAAGAAAATTAAGGTAAACCAATGGTCCGTCGAACATGAAACAGACCAAGCACTAACATTTATCCAAAACCGAACCAGCGATCAGCCGTTTGCCTTATTTTTATCCTGGAATCCGCCACATAGCCCATTTGATCAAGTACCAGAAAAATATAAGGCGCTATATAACAGGGATCAAATCACACTTCGTAAAAATGTCACCCATTGCAGCTTCTCCGTTCATACTGGAGAAACAGTGGACGGCGGCATTGAAGAATTAAAGGAAAAACAATTGAATTACTTTGCTGCGATCTCAGGAATTGATGATCAATTTGAGAGAGTTTTACAATTATTAAAATCAGAAAAGCTAGATGAGAACACCATTGTTGTTTTGACTTCGGATCACGGTGAAATGATGGGTTCCCATGGTCTGATGGCAAAGCATGTATGGTTTGAGGAATCGATTGGTGTCCCATTTTGTATTCGCTGGCCGAATGTAATTCCAAAAATGCGGACAGACCTTTTACTTAATACTGTTGATATTATGCCGACTTTGCTTAGTTTTCTTGATTTAGAGATTCCTAGAACGATTGAGGGGATTGATTTATCGGACTTCATCGTAAACCAACAAACTGGCGGTCCAAAGGAAGCGTTTATTAGTGCTTATCCTGGAAGAAAGGAAGCGATTGAAGCGTTTCGTGAGGCTGGACTGGATAATCGCCAATTTGGATGGAGAGCCATTCGAACAGACGAATTTACCTATGTTATTCACCATGGTTATTCCCCTGAAGACGAAAGTGTTCGCTTGTTATACGATTTGAAAAGGGATAAATATCAGTTACATCCAGAGAAAATCGAAAATCCTTTCAAACATCGGATTGCAGAGGAACTTGAATGGAAGCTGCATCACTGGCTGAAAGATATGAACGACCCATTTTATTACAAACTAGAGGAGAATTGCAAATGACTGTATTAGTTGAAGAAGTACGCATGGAAGAAATTAAGAATAGTTTACGCTTTACGAAAGGACCTGCTGTAGACCGTGCTTTTGTTGAAAAAGCAATTGGGCATGTTTTGGCTAAAATCGATCAAAGCCTAGATGTATTTACAGATAAATTTCCTGATTCCAACAGTGTAAATCTTGTCTATCCTCCGATTGAAAATGTAGAGTGGACCACAAGTTTTTGGACGGGTATGCTCTGGCTCGCTTATGAATACACAGGGGATGAAAAATACCGGAAAGTTGCAGAGAAGCAGATTCAAAGTTTTAAAGAACGTCTAGAAAAACGAATCGAGGTTGACCACCATGACCTAGGCTTCTTATACACACTAAGCTGTGTCAGCGCATATAAGCTTACCGGAAATGAAGAAGCAAAGGATATCGCATTAAAGGCAGCTGATTTGTTAATTACCCGCTATTACGATAAAGCAGGAATTATTCAGGCGTGGGGCAATCTAAATGATCCAAAAGAGCGAGGCAGAATGATTATTGACTGCAACATGAATCTTCCGCTCCTTTACTGGGCGTCAGAAGTGACTGGAAAACCGATCTATCGAGAAATCGCCGAGACCCATATCAAGCAGGCAGCGAAATATATTGTTAGACAGGACGCCTCCACTTTCCATACGTATTACATGGATCCGGAGACTGGTGAACCATTGTACGGCAATACCCACCAAGGATTTTCGGATGACTCCTGCTGGGCCCGCGGACAAGCATGGGGGATCTACGGTTTCCCGCTCAGCTACAATTACACCGGTGATTGGAGTTTAGTCGATTTAGCAAAAAAAGTGACAAACTATTATTTGAACCGTTTACCGGAAGACGAGATTTGCTACTGGGATTTGATTTTTACCGAAGGTGATGAAGAAAGGGACAGCTCTGCAGCTGCAATCACGGTATGTGGACTGCTTGAGATGGTGAAATATTTACCACTTACTGATCCTGAAAAAGAAATCTATGAAAATGCTGCTTTAAAGATGGTGCAGTCATTATATGAAAACTATCGGACTGATATCGATAGTGAGGCAAACGGAATCCTTAAGCACGCCGTATACTATAAAGCTGGCGGCCGTGGTGTGGATGAAAGCTGTATCTGGGGTGACTACTATTATTTTGAGGCATTAATTCGACTTGTTAAGGATTGGAAAATGTACTGGTAAGGTATTCGGGATATGGAAACGTCCAAGAGGTGTTGGCGTTTCCTTTCCTTTAGGATTTGAAAGGGGAAATGATGATATGGATGGGAAGCTATATCGAACAATGGAGTTTATCATGAATGCCTTTATATTGAATCTTTTATGGCTGGTGGTATGCCTTCCGATTCTAACCATATTTCCAGCGACAACCGCTTTGTTTGGTGTAGTCCGGGAGTGGCAGAAGGAAAATGATATTAAAGTATTTTCTGCTTTTTTCCGCCATTTAAAGGCGAATTTTAAACAAAGCTTCGTTCTTGGCATTTTATGGATCGTCTTTACCTTTTTGCTTATCGGTGATTTTATCATCACCAATCAGATGCAATCAAACCTAAAATACGTACTATTTGCGGTTTTCTTCCTTTTAAGTATTGTTTATCTGTTTGCATCGATATCGATTTTTCCCGTCATCGTTCATTACCGAGTGTCTTGGAAAGAAGCTATCAAGAATGCCATGCTGCTTTCGATTGGAATTCCTCACTTTATGCTTCTTTCTCTCGTGATGATTGCCGGTACAGTGGGGCTCATATTTTTTTTTCCAGCGGCCTCGATGTTAGTTTTTAGCATTGCTGCCTATCTAATTTATGCTCTAGTATCAAAGGGGTTTCATAAGGAGAAAAAAGTTCAAACCAATTACCAAACGGCCGCTAATTAACATTGTGCTATGTGCCCTTGGTACATAAAAAATATCAATAGGATGGTGTATGTATGGTAAAAAATTTAAAGAAAATTTTGGCAACATCATTGACACTAACAACCTTTTTATCTGTTTCGGCACTAGATACCAACAACTCCGTTCATGCCTCTGAAACGTCGGCAGCTTCCACCGTGGCAAATTCTGCAGAATCTGTAAATGAACTCAATCAATTAAAGGAGAACTTTAGAAAGTATCTGGTTGGTACTGAAAGCTTGAATTCTGACCCATTGTTAGCTAGTAAAATCAATTCAGTCCACAAAACGGCCAATGATAGGCTCGACTCGTTCCTTCCTAGCGAGGAAAGGGGACAAGGTCTGTTCAAAGATGTCACACTTGGCCAAGATCCGAAAAATCTAGCCAACTCCTATTTGTATTTATACCAAATGGCACTAGCTGCCAAATCCTATAAAGACCCTAGCCAAACCGGATTTAACTTTTACGAGAATGTGGAAATGATCAATAAAATCATTGAAGGGCTGGATTGGCTGTATGCTAATCACTTTGCCGACCAAGAAAAGGGTTATTACGGGAATTGGTATGAATGGGAAATAGGTGCCCCGAATCATATTTCGAAAATCTTACTTTTGTTAGAGGATGAGATTAAAAGCCAAAAACCGGAACTGATTAACGCCTATGCGAACTCGATGGATTTATACTTAAGGAACGGAAAAGACGGGGATATTGATTTAACGGCCCGTCAACATACAGGCGCCAATCTTGCCGATATCGCCACAAATCGAATTATCCAAGGGGCAATTACAGGAGACGGGCAGCGGGTATCAAAGGCAGTGGCCAATATCCTGACTGTTTTTCAAACAATCGACCCTGATCATATTGTAAATGGGAATACGGATGGATTTTATGAGGATGGCTCCTTTATTCAGCACCACCGGGTTGCCTATACGGGTTCTTACGGGAAAGTCCTGATCAATCGAATTATCCAAACGATGAAAATTCTGGACGATAGTTCATACAATCCGAAAGACATATTGGTTCCAACCGTCAAAAATTGGTTATATCAAGGCTTCTCACCGGTTATTTTTGAAGGGTATATGATGGAAATCGTCAAAGGCCGGGCGGTTTCAAGAACAGGAACCGGGTATGCGGATGTCAATGGTATCGTCGAAGCAATGGTTGATTTAACGAACTACTTGAATGAAGAAGACAGTCAGCAATTAAAATCTCACATTAAATATATTGCTCAAACTACGAAAGGGACTATTAATACGGGATCCTTCACTTCTAATTTAGCTGTGGTACAGTATAATAACCTGATCGTGGATTCCAACGTTGAGGCTAAAAACGCGATTGCCGAAGAAAATCATTATGCCTTTAATTTAATGGATAAAACGGTCCATTTAAGAGACTCCTATGCGTTTGCTTTTTCAAGAAGCTCTGACCGAATCAGCAAATATGAGTATATGAGCGGCGAAAATTTAATGCCATGGTTCCAAGGTGATGGCGCGTATTACTTATATTTATCAGGAAGGAATCAAACGAAATCATTTGGGGCTAATTATTTTGCAACTATTGGCCCTTATAAGCTTCCGGGAACAACTGTACCTGTTGAGGAGAGAAAAACCATTCCTGAGCTGTATGGAAAGGCTTACTATGAAAATACCAATCATCCATTAAATTTCTTTGCATCCTCAGTGTCGCAAAATGATTATGTTTATTTTCCAGTAGGAACGAATAAGTATTCCGGCGGGGTAAAGCTGGGGAAATACGGGGTAACAGGTATTCAGCTTGGGGATGAGATTGGCTATCGCGATAAACAGAAAGGGATACTGCCTGACGATTTTGTCGCATATAAAAATGCCGAAGCGAATAAATCGGCGTTTATGTTTGATGATGAAATTATTTTACTTGGATCTGGTATTAAGGATCAGTTGGGACGAGAGGTTATTTCCACCATTGATAACCGGATGTTTGACAGCAACGAAACCAGTTCCATTACAGGGGAAACGTATGATGATCAAGTATTAACGGATCCTGAAAATGGCCAATACGAGTTAAAATGGCTGAATTTTAAAACCGATGAGGAAGCAAGTAAGGTAGGGTATTACTTTCCTGAATCCTCCAGCATCAATGTTTCAACAAATACGGTGACGGAAAGCCTTAAAAAAATCCGTACTCCCAACCCGGACACCAAGATTACGGAGAACTTCTTTACATTAGGACTGGAGCATGGAACAAATCCGCAAAATGCGAAATATGCCTATGTGATTTTGCCTAATTTCAATGAAGCAGATACGGAGGAATATGCGAATAGTCCAGGTGTGAAGATCTTGTCTAATACGGAGGATGTACATGCTGTTGAACATGTTAATCTTGGGTTGAAAGGGTTCAATTTCTTTGGTGACAAAAAGAGAAGTGTAAGTAATGTAACTTCCTATAATCCGGCATCGATTCTTGTGAAAAAAGATGGGGATATTGTGACGATTGCTGTTTCCGACCCGACCTTCAGTCTTGATAAGATGAAGCTGGAGGTGGAACTCCCGCACCCTGCAGTGGTAGAAGCGAGCAAGGGTGTTAAGGCTTCCGTTTCTAGTAAAAAGACGTTAATTCATATTGATTCCAAGAATTCTTATGGGAAGAGCTTTGATATCAAGCTAAAAGTTAAAGAGTAATACTAGCTGATAAAATGCGGTGGAGTGGGCGGCATTATCATGGGACGGGTTCACTCCCACTGCTTTTTCGTGCTCTTAATAAAATTTTATCTAAGATAAAGAGGTGTAGGCATTTATGAAAAGACCAAACATTCTATTGATCACAAGTGATCAGCAGCATTATGATACGATCGGCGCCTTTAACCCGGAACTATTCACCCCGAACCTCGATCGCTTGGCTAAGGAAGGAACGACTTTTCAGCGCGCCTATTGTCCAAATCCTACATGTACACCGGCAAGGTCTTCAATCATAACAGGCAACTACCCAAGCCAGCATGGGGCATGGACATTGGGAACAAAACTGAGTGAGGAGCAACTGACTGTCGGCGATGTTTTTGTAGAAAATGGGTATCGAACAGCACTTGTCGGGAAGGCTCATTTCCAGCCTACGCGCACGTCAGATGAGTATCCATCACTGGAATCGATGCCGCTCCTCCAGAATATTGACTTCTGGAAATCTTACAATCAGCCATTCTACGGTTTTGAAAGAATTGAACTTTTGCGCAATCATACCAATGAATACTTGGTGGGCCAGCATTACGTGGCCTGGCTGGAGGAGAAGGGTTTCCATGACTGGAAAAAGTATTATATGGCTCCAACGGGAACGATGGATCCAGCCATTAAATATACCTGGGGGATTCCGGAGGAGTATCACTATAATACATACATAGCAGAAAAAACCAATGAACTTCTGGAAGCCTATCAACAGCAAGGGGAAAACTTCTTCCTTTGGGCGAGCTTTCCGGATCCGCATCCTCCATATTTGGTGCCGGAGCCATGGGCTTCGATGTACGACCCTAATCAGTTGACCATTCCCGAGGCTGTTCCCGGCGAACATGACAAGAATCCCACGCATTTTAAAAAGACCCAGGAGGAGAACCCTGACTTTTCTGACCTAGAGGAAACAGGCTGGGGCATTCACGGTTATCACTCGCATTTGCTGCCAGAGGACGACCGAAAAAAATTAGTAGCGAATTATTATGGGATGATAAGTTTCATGGATAAGTATATTGGTAAAATTCTAGATAAGCTGGATGAACTGGGAATTGCCGATGACACTCTGGTTGTTTTTAGCACAGATCACGGTCATTTCTTCGGCCAGCATGGCTTGCAGTACAAAGGCGGGTTTCATTATGAGGATTTGATTAAACTGCCATTTATTGTCCGATATCCGGGGAAAGTACCGGGACAAAAAGAATCACATGCCCTGCAATCGCTGGTCGATCTAGCACCAACCTTTTTGTCCTTAGCTGGTATCCCTATCCCGCCTAATATGTCTGGTGAAGACCAAAAGAATGTTTGGCTGGGAATCCAAGAGAAGGTAAGGGATCACATTTTGTGTGAGTTTCGTCATGAGCCAACAACCATCCATCAAAAAACCTATGTTGATGAGCGCTATAAAATTACGATCTATTACCGGCAAACCTATGGTGAAATTTTTGACTTGAAGGGGGACCCAAAAGAATTAAATAATTTATGGGATCATCCAAACTATCAAGAATTGAAAAAAGAGCTTCTATTAAAATATGCGTGGGCGGAATTGCATAAAGAGCAGATGCCGATGCCTAGAATTTCTCATGCATAGGGACGTAAAACATACTATTAAACAGTAAGGAGACTAACAAAAAATGGTACAATCCTGTTTAACTTCGAAGAACCAAGGCCATATCGGTGTTATGTGGAAAACTGTTTCTGAGGCATGTAATCTTGCTTGTGATTATTGCTATTATAGCAGTTGTGGAGGTCAGCCAGGAAAAATCGAAAAAATTGATTCTATTATGCTTGAAAAATTTATTAAAGAATATATGGATATTTCCAATGGCGTAGCTTCATTCGCATGGCAGGGAGGAGAGCCGCTCCTAGCTGGCTTGGATTTTTTTAAACAGGTTGTATATTTACAAGCAAAGTACGCTCCTAAGAATACAATCATAAGCAATTCACTGCAAACCAATGCCACGCTCATTACAAAGGAATGGGCAAGTTTTTTTAAACAATATAATTTATTAATCGGTGTTAGTCTGGATGGACCAAAGGAAATCAATGATGCAAGAAGGGTGAATGGTCAGGGCATTGGGAGCTTCGACCGTGTGATGCGTGGGATTAATCATTTGCGTAATGCAAATGTTGACTTTAATATCCTCACGGTTATTCACGAAGGAAATGTAGGCAGGGCAAAAAAGTTGATGGCGTTTTATCAGACAGAAGGGTTTAGCCATGTGCAATTTATTCATTGTATGGATTTCCGAGCCCAAGAACCGAATAAGCCGGTGCAATATTTGATTACACCTGAACAATATGGCCAGTTCTTATGTGAGGCATTTGATGTATGGTATAACAATGGTAACCCGAAAAGATCGGTCAGGATCTTTGATAACATTTTAAGTGTGTATTTGCACCAAGAGGCAGAACTTTGTGTCCATCGTCAATCATGCCCAAAAACACTGATCCTTGAACAAAACGGTGACGCCTATCCGTGCGATTTTTATATTAATGATGAATCTAGACTTGGGAACGTCGCTCAGGATTCGCTTATAGATATTTTAAACAGCCCAAAATATGAAGACTTTCTTGGATTGAAGCCAAATTTACCTGATAAGTGTAGAGACTGCAAGTTTTTACATTTATGCCATGGCGGTTGTCCGAGAAATCGAGCATGGAATCAAGCAGTTGATATAGTTAACCCAGATTATTTCTGCGAGAGTTATCTTGAACTCTATAACTACTGCCATGAACGAATGGAAAAGCTGGCTGAAAATATAAAACAGAAGTGGCTGCAAAATCACCTTCAAGCAGACCGACCAAAGCCTGAACGAAATGATCTTTGCCTTTGTGGAAGCAAGAAAAAATTCAAAAAATGTTGTGAAAAGTTTTTGCAAAAAGCTTAGCCTTCCTATTGGAGGAGTTAAAATGGATATATCAAATGGATTTTACTTAACATCGGGATTGGTGCTCTGCCAGGCTCCATATTTGGTATTGTTACTGCAACTTTATTCATCAAGTTATTTTTATGTTATCTTTTCAACTATTTGTTTCGTTAGGAACCTTATTATTTTTTTAAAAATCTCCCAAAAAAAATTAAAAAACATGTTCTCACTGAGGAATACAATTATGTAGCAGCTGCATCTTCCGAAAGCAATAATTGGTGCAGTAGTTATTTATTCCTGTCCCTGTATTTAATCCTGAGGCTGTCCCAGAAAGGGACAGCTGTTTCCATTTTATTTTGTATTTTTTTTCTTTTGTGCATTTTCTAGTTTGCTTTTTGGTTCCTCAGCGAATTCTGCATCTTGTCCGTATCCTTGTGGATTAACCCCAGGAGCCTTTACACCGCGATTAGCATGACCGTTTTTGCTCATCCTTCTCACCTCCCATTTTTTTAGTATTTCCACTCGGAATAATAAAACTCAACTTTCTAAACAATAATGATAAGAGGTGATAAAAATGAATAAAGGCGTTTATTTAGCCCTTTCTAGTATTGGTTTAGCACAAGGCTTAAAGATTCCCATTCATTATTACAAAAAGAAAGAGTGGCGCCCAGACCTCTTTTTCCAAACAGGCGGTATGCCTAGCTCCCACTCAGCTGGAGTTTCAACACTAACCACCTATATAGCGCTACAGCGAGGGCTGCCAACATTTGATTTTGCTCTATCGCTGGTTTATGGATTAATTGTCATGTACGATGCCCAAGGGATACGGCGGCAAACAGGTGAACTCACCTTAAAAGTCAATTCCATGCATGATTTAATTGAAAAAGTGGACAAAGAGGAAAGCGTAGAATTTGAACAGGAAGCTCCCAAAAAGTTAAAGGAAATGTTAGGACATCAGCCTGAAGAAGTAATTGGCGGAGCAATTCTTGGGGCAATAGTCGGAGTAGTTGGACATTTATGTACAAAAAGGGGTAGAAAATTGTCGAAATTTAAGTTAAAATCTGATAGTAGATGGTTTTAGATTGCTTGGAGAGGGATGGAGAAGCCAGTGCGAACAACTGATGAGTACTTGCACTACCTAGAAGGAAAAGGATTTCAATTTCAAGAGGATGCAATTGGGTTTATTTATTTCGGAAAACACTATACGAATGCTTCCGATGAATTGATTAATTCTGCGATAGAGATCACATTAAAAGCCCAGAAGAGCTTTGATGGCAGCTTTTATGTGTCATTATTAGAAACCCTTGTTTCGAGCAAAATACAAACAAGAAATGCGGCCCTCAAGTTCGTTAAAGAAAGAGAACTAGTGGCAATATAAACAAGAATCCTCCCAAACCGGGGGGATTTTTGTTTAACCATGATATTACAAAAATAGGCTTTTTCATGTTGCTTTACTCTTCCTCCAATGTATTTTTTCGGATTGCAAGTCGGGCCAATTCATCGGCTGCTTTATTTTCGATACTTGGAATCCATTTCATAAAAAATAAATCAAATTGTTTCGATAACTGTAATGCCTGTTCTAGAAGAGGAGCATATAGTTTATTTTTTGCAAATTCTTTCTCTACAGCCTTATTGACTAATTCTGAATCCGTTCGAAAGGATACAACACTATGGGAATAGCCTTTTTCTAAGCACAGCTCTAATGCTTTAATAAAGGCATGATACTCGGCCTCGTGATTAGACATCATACCGAGCGGAATTGAAAATTTTTCGGCTGTCCCATTCCCTTTTATAAAAATTCCAGCACCGCTTGGACCTGGGTTGCCAGCACTGGCACCGTCTATGTAGACTTCGATCATAGGAGTCCCTCCATTTTCATAATAATTGAAAGTTTATCATAATCTAACACAAAACGCAGGAAATAAATTTTCCCTCTTTCTACTTTGTTGAACTGGGTATGCTAAGACTAGATGTTTAAACGTATTGTAAGAAAGTGCAATCATAAATTCTTTCTTTTCAACTCAGAAATTTTCTTTAGAAAGGTTGAAAATCATGAAATATAGACTTGAGTGGAATTATAAAACAGGCAGTAATGAAAAAATACAATTCACCTCTGATTGGATTTCTACGGAATTGGCAATACAAGCAGGTGAAGAGCTTGAAAAGCTAGGGAAAGCAAGTGACATCTACTTTTATGATGAGATAGGTACATCGTGGATATTAAAGGAACTGAAAAAGCTGGTAACTGAAATTGAGGATGATCCTCATGAAATCACTGTATATTTCGATGGCGGATTTCAAAAGGAAACCAATACAGCCGGTCTTGGTGTGGTTATATTTTTTAAACAAGGGAAAAAGAAATATCGAATTAGAGCGAACGAAATGTTCGATGAATTGGAAACAAATAATGAAGCAGAATATGCAGCCTTTTATTATGGTTTAACGCTTTTAGAGGAATTAGGCGTTCATCATCTGCCTTGTGAATTTAAGGGGGACTCACAGGTCGTCTTAAAGCAGCTTGAAGGAGAATGGCCGTGCTATGAGGATGTACTCAATGCCTGGCTTGACAGGATTGAAGAAAAAATGAAGGCACTCTCGCTGATACCAAAGTACACACCGATTCCAAGAAATGATAATAAAGAAGCAGATAAATTGGCTACTCAGGCGTTAGAGGGGAAAGAAATTTTTGCAAAGACACAAATAATTTAGGAAACGGGGTGCCTTTGACTCGTGAAAAATTCTAGTAGAAAAGAACTGTTCCATCATGTTGAATCCCTATTAGGCCAGTACTGTAATGGATGTTTTGTTCATCAGCAGTTTAAACAAGATGGGGGCAGGAGGTTTGCCCATCGCTTTTGTATTTCACAATGCACCGTAGGGGAAAAACTGCAGGAATATGGAAAAAAGCTTACAAGATGATTAGTTACTGTACGGGATGCCAATTTCAAGAAGGCATCTAAGAAGGCATTTAAAGAAATATAAAAAAGGCTGACGGTATTCGCCAGCCTTTGGTTAGTCATTAGATTAAAGTTTTACTACGTTAGCAGCTTGTGGTCCGCGGTTTCCTTCAACGATTTCGAAAGAAACTTCTTGGCCTTCTTCTAAAGACTTGAAGCCTTCGCCAGTAATAGCGCTGAAATGTACGAATACATCGTCTCCGCCTTCAACTTCGATAAAACCAAAACCTTTTTCATTGTTGAACCATTTTACTTTACCGTTTTGCATTTACTATTTCCTCCTAAGCCTTTCAGGACACTTTATGTAAGTGCCAAAGATAAATATTATCATGTACATAAAGATAATATTAATACTATTCAATTAATGATACATGACGCTTTAAATATACATGAATATTTTTGGGCAGTCAAGGAAAGTAAGCGCTTTTTTACCCAGTAAATCGTATTTTCATGCAATCTTCAAAATTAATAAAACTATCAACATAAATTTTTATCAGCCTCATATTCTTATAAAAATGGTTGATAAAGGGTGAGGAGTAATGTACCGATTTTCGATTGAGGGAGATGAATGGATTTTAAGATTCTCGCCGCAAGTCTTCATTGAAGCCGAAGAAAAACAAGTTGTCTTGATGTCATTGCTTCAAATCGGAAATGATTTATCATCTTATTCACATGGTGACGCCTTTCTCATGTTCACGAAGAAAATAGGTGCAATTGTTTTTGATGTTGAAAGAATTCCATCATTTATTTTGACTGTATCGAATATCATTCCAGAAGAAAATTGGTATATGCAGGATTCAACCTTGAAACTTATACAATAATACTGCAAGTGGGTGGTCAAAATTGACTGCCCTTTTTTATATCGCATTTCACAAATTAGACATAAATACTAGAACTATTATATAGTGAATTCTGCTAATATATGGGTGGAAGTATCGATAATAATTATTAAAGGATAATTATTATCATTAACTGTATGAAAATAGGGTTAATTATGTTATTGCCTTATTTTATCGCTAAGTTTGTGAAGTGTTGAACATTATTATTTTAAGGAGGTCCTGATTGTGGATGCAGTATTGCTGGCAAGAACTCAATTTGCCGCGACAACCATTTTTCACTTCTTCTTTGTACCGCTTTCCATTGGGTTAGTCTTTATGGTTGCCTTAATGGAAACCTTGTACGTGGTGAAAAAGAAGGAAGTATACAAGAAAATGGCAAAGTTTTGGGGACATCTATTTTTAATTAACTTTGCAGTCGGAGTAGTAACAGGAATCATTCAAGAATTTCAATTTGGTATGAACTGGTCAGATTACTCAAGATTTGTAGGTGATGTATTTGGAGCCCCGCTTGCAATCGAAGCGCTGCTAGCCTTTTTTATGGAATCAACGTTTATCGGATTGTGGATTTTTGGCTGGGATCGTTTATCAAAAAAAGTTCATTTAGCTTGTATCTGGCTAGTGTCACTCGGAACCATATTATCTGGTTTTTGGATTTTGACTGCCAATTCCTTTATGCAGGTGCCAGTTGGATTTGAGATGAACAATGGGCGCGCGGAGATGAATGATTTCTTTGCTTTAATCACGAACGGGCAATTATTAGTTGAATTCCCTCATGTATTAACTGGCGCGTTATGTACTGCAGCATTCTTTATTGCAGGGGTAAGTGCTATTAATCTACTTAAGAAAAAACATATCGAGTTTTATAAAAAATCGATGAAATTAGCTATTATCATTGGTTTAATCGGAAGTATTGGCACTGCCCTAAGCGGACATTCACAAGCACAATACTTAGTGAAAACACAGCCGATGAAAATGGCTGCAGCTGAAGGGATTTGGGAGGATTCACAAGACCCGGCTCCTTGGTCAGCATTTGCCATTATTAATACTGAGAAACATGAGAATAAGTTTGAAATTAATATTCCCTACGCGATGAGTTTCTTGGCGTATTCAAAATTTGAAGGCAGCCTTAAAGGCATTGAAACACTCCAAAAAGAATATACCGATAAATATGATTCTGTCGTTGGTGAAGGTACCAACTATATTCCGCCGGTAAAAACAACTTATTGGAGCTTTAGGCTCATGATTGGTTTTGGGTTGGCAATGATCCTCTTATCCTTTTCTGGTCTTTACCTATGGAGAAAAGGAAAATTGGAAAACAGTAACTTGTTTTTAAAACTCCTGCTGCCAGCGATTTTATTTCCATTTTTGGCGAATACCGCTGGATGGATTATGACCGAGGTGGGGCGTCAGCCGTGGACGGTATTTGGACTAATGACCACAGCTGATTCCATTTCTCCAAATGTTTCGGCAGGAATGATTCTATTTTCAACCATCATGTATCTTCTAGTGTTCACTGTGCTTTTAGGTGTAATGGTTTATTTGATGGTCCGTGAAATTAAAAAGGGTCCGGATGTTGGTCATGGTGTCATGGCGAAAGTAACAACCGATCCATTTAAAAAGGTAGGTGCTTAAGATGGAGTTAAGTGAATTATGGTTTGTCTTAATCGCCGTAGTCTTTATTGGTTTCTTTTTCCTAGAGGGATTCGATTTTGGAGTAGGTATGTCCACGAGGCTTTTAGCTCGAAATCAAATAGAACGAACAGTGATGATCAATACAATAGGGCCATTCTGGGATGCGAATGAAGTTTGGCTATTAACGGGTGGTGGAGCTATTTTTGCAGCCTTTCCACATTGGTATGCGACGATGTTCAGCGGTTATTACTTGCCATTATTAGCTGTTCTCCTATGTTTAATAGGAAGAGGGGTATCGTTTGAATTCCGCCGTAAGGTCGAGAATCCACGATGGACCAATGTGTGGGACTGGGTTATTTTTATCAGCAGCTTACTGCCGCCATTCCTATTGGGAGTTCTTTTTACCAGTATGCTTAGAGGAATGCCAATCAAAGAAGACATGAATATGTCAGCAGGTTTTACAGATTTCATTAAAGTTTACTCTCTATGGGGAGGACTCACCGTAACCTTACTCTGCTTCTTACATGGACTTAACTTCCTTTCTTTAAAAACAGAAGGGGAGCTTCGAAAGCGCTCCAGTCTATTGGCTAAAAAGGTAACTCTTGCCGTATTAGGCTCGCTCGTTGTGTTCGTAGTATTGTCATGGTTTATGACGGATATTTTTGAAGTTAGACGTGTACCTGAACTAATTCTTGCAGGTTTAATAGTAGCAGCATACGGCTTAGTGTACTATTTCAACCTGAAGAAACGCGAAGGATTATCGTTTACGATGTCCGGTCTTGGTTTAGCATTCACGGTATCAGCCATCTTTGTTGGCCTATTTCCAAGGGTGATGATTAGCAGTATTGATAAGGATTTTGATTTAACGGTATATAATGCAGCGAGCGGGGACTATTCGTTAAAAATAATGACTATCGTTGCATTTACCGTCTTACCATTCGTTTTAGGATATACAATTTGGAGTTATTATGTTTTCCGGAAAAGAGTAACTGACAAGGAGCATTTAACTTACTGATGGACAGGAAAATGATTTCTTATCAAGGGGCTAAGACTGTACTGAGTCTCTTAGCCATATTAACGGCAATTCAAGCTGCTGCCATAATTACTCAAGCCTATTATTTAGCTGAAGCAATCTCCTCCCTATTTGGGGGAGATTTGTTTCGAACTGTTATTAAAGACTTATTGATTTTCTTTATTTCTCTTATAGTTCGACAGGTTACTACTGTTGTGAAAAAGAATATCGCCTACGATTTTGCAGCGAAAACGAGCAAGAACTTCCGTGAACGTTTACTAGAAAAAGTATTTCAACTTGGCCCACGATTTACCCAAGAGGAAGGTTCTGGACAGACCGTTACACTAGTAATGGAAGGGATCACGAAATTTCGTCGTTATTTGGAACTTTACTTTCCTAAGATTATGAATGCTGCTTTTATCCCAGGGATACTTGTCCTTTATATTTTCTTTGAAAATTCCCGTTCGGGGCTCATCTTGGTACTGACCTTTCCAATTGTCATGATTTTTATGGTTTTACTTGGTAAGGCTGCAATAGGTAAAGCACTCAGCCAATATGAATCCTATCAATTACTATCCAATCATTTTGTTGATTCATTAAGAGGTTTAGAAACTCTTAAGTATCTCGGTTTGAGTGTGAAGCATATTGAAAAGATTGCCTGGGTGAGTGAACAATATCGAAAAGCAACAATCGCGGCATTACGGATTGCTTTTTTATCCTCGTTTGCACTCGACTTTTTTACGATGCTTTCGATTGCAACGGTGGCTGTATTCCTAGGATTAGGGTTAATTAATGGGAGTATGGAGCTGCACTCGGCATTAACCATTTTAATGCTGGCACCAGAGTACTTCCTGCCGATAAGAGAGGTGGGAGCAGATTATCACGCGACACTTGATGGTAAAAATGCTGGTAACAAAATTCAAGAAATACTTGATCTTGACAGCAGCCTGCCAAAACAAGAACCCCTTTCACTCTGGGAATCTACCAGCACTCTTACTGTATCAGGAATGAGTATCGAATATAGTAAGGGCGAAAAACCTGGATTAAGAGATATCAAATTTACACTATCGGGTTCAAAAAGAATTGGTATTGTTGGTGCCAGTGGTTCGGGGAAATCCACCATGATTGATGTGTTAAGTGGATTTTTAAACCCTTCAAGAGGAGAATTTCTAATCAGTGGTAAAAAGGTAACCTCCTTGTGCCAGCGGGATTGGCAAAAGCAAATAACATATATTCCACAGCAGCCATATATTTTCCACGACACTATAATGAACAATATTCGATTTTACCATCCTGAAGCAACGTTTGAAGAAGTGGAAGCAGCGACGGAGAAATCCGGCTTGAAAGCAATGGTCGATGAGCTGCCACAAGGGTTAGAGAATCAAATTGGTGAGGGTGGACGAAGGATTAGCGGCGGACAGGAACAACGTATTGCCATCGCACGATCATTCTTAGGAAATACCCCGATCATCATGCTTGATGAACCAACAGCCCATCTCGATATTGAAACAGAAGCAGAACTAAAGGAAACCATGCTTCAATTGTTTGAAGGTAAGCTCGTTTTTTTTGCAACACATCGACTCCATTGGATGTTAGACATGGACCAAATCCTTGTTCTTGACCAAGGAGAGTTAGTTGAAACTGGAACACATGATGAATTACTTGCAAAGCGTGGCTATTATTATCAGCTAGTTTCAACAAAAATGGAGGGAAATCTATGAATAGAAACAAATGGATTCTTCCATATTTGAAACAATATCGTGGTTTACTTTTTCTCTCTATTCTTTTGGGGTCACTAACCATTCTGTTCGGCGGGGCATTAATGTTTACATCTGGATATCTCATCTCGAAATCTGCAACCATGCCTGAATCCATTTTAATGGTCTATGTCCCGATTGTAGGTGTTCGAACATTTGGAATTGGACGTGCCGTTTTAAGTTATCTTGAAAGGCTTGTCGGTCATCAGTTTGTACTGAAAATACTTTCTCAGATGCGTGTTCGGTTATATAAAATCATTGAGCCGCAAGCTTTGTTTATTACTTCGCGATTTCGCACTGGGGATATTCTCGGAGTTCTGGCAGATGATATTGAACACCTTCAGGAGTTCTATTTAAAAACATTGTTCCCAGCTATTACTTCATTAGTAGTCTATAGTGTGATTATCATAGGCGCTGGTCTTTTCTCGGTTCCCTTTGCTATTTTACTAGCTTGCTTAATTGGCCTCATACTTTTTGTAGGTCCATTTGTTTCATTTTTTTATGTTAGAGGTAAAAATGAAAAATTGAAACATGGTAGAAATCAGCTTTACCAACAGTTTACAGAAGCTGTTTTTGGGATAAGTGACTGGATATTTAGCGGTCATACAAAAGCGTTTATCCATAGGTACGAACTACAGGAGCAGAAACTACTTAAGGTTGAAACTCAAAAACAATCATTCGTAAATTACCGTGATATTGTGAACCAACTGATTCTTGGCTCCATCGTAATTGTTGCGATATATTGGGCAAGCGATTTAACTGCGAGTGGTGAGATTCCTCCGACTTTAATAGCAGCTTTTGCACTTGTTTTATTGTCGCTGCTAGAATCCTTTTTACCAATCGCAGAAGGAATTAGTGAAACAACAAGCTATCAAGAATCGTTAAAACGCCTAGATTCGCTTCAAATATATAGTGAGTCAAAGCAAGAAACTCTAGCAATAGATATTTCCAATTCTCAGATTTTGATTGAAATAAATAACGTTTCATTGGGTTATTCAGATAAATTACTGTTGCATGATTTTATATTAAAGATAGAGCAAGGGGAGCGGATAGCTATTATTGGACGGAGCGGCGCAGGTAAATCAACGCTATTAAAACTCATTAAAGGTGTACTTGCTCCTGTTAGTGGTGCGGTGAAACTTAATGGTATAGATGCACATAAACGGGAACCTTCTATTTCTAAAATTATGGGTGTACTGAACCAAAAACCGTATTTGTTTAATACTTCTGTGTTGAACAATATTCGACTTGGTAATCCGGAAGCAAGTGATGTAGAGGTCCATGAAGTTGCGAAAATGGTTCAATTGGATGAAATGATAAGAGAGCTGCCGCAAGGATACGAAACAAATATGCAAGAAACAGGCCAACGCTTCTCAGGCGGAGAGCGCCAAAGGATTGCGTTAGCTCGTATTCTACTGCAAAAAACACCTGTGGTTATTTTGGATGAACCAACGGTAGGTCTCGATCCCATTACGGAGGTTAAGCTGTTAAGAACGATTTTTGATAACTTAAAGGGAAAAACAATTATCTGGGTGACACACCATTTAATAGGGGTAGAGAAAATGGATCGTATCCTATTCCTAGAAAATGGTAAAATAGCCATGGAAGGCAGTCACTCTCAGTTGCTGGAAAATGAAGAGAGATATCGCCGCCTGTATAAATTAGATTGTCCGTTTAAAAAAGTATAAAATAGAGTCTGAGTCCAAGAATATGGTGCTCAGACTCTATGAAAGTTTATTTCTGCATATTAAATTGCCACGCACTATTTTTCTCCAACACTATTAATCCTCTTACGTACCACTGTTTATTATATGAAAAATCTACCAATTAAAGTTTAATTAAATAATTTATCAATCTAATGGTCTACTATTGGATATATTTTAATCCTTTACAAAAAGACAAATGAAGTGGGAAAATGAATGCTGGATGCTTTATCAAAAGGAGCAATCGTAATGAAATTAATTATTGCTGAAAAGCCAGATCAAGGTTCAACACTGGCTTCTATTTTTAAAAATAAAAAACAAAATGGTTTTATTGAGGTTTTTCCCAATGAGACTTTTCCAAATGGTGCCTATGTCACTTGGGCGATTGGGCATTTATGTCAGCTTGTGAATCCAGAAACGTATGAGCCGGGATGGAAGAAATGGTCTTTGGATAATCTGCCGATGATTCCGAATCAGTTCCAATATGAAGTAACGAAGGATAAAGTAAAACAATTTTCAGTTATTCAAAAGCTGGTAAATAATCCTGCGGTAACAGAAATTATCCATGCGGGTGATGCCGGGCGTGAAGGTGAATTGATTATCCGTAATATACTTCGAATTACTGGCTGTAAAAAGCCAATGAAACGACTTTGGATATCCTCTTTAACAGCTAACTCTATTCGAGATGGGTTTAATAAATTATTAGACGAAGATTATACAAGAAATTTATATTTTGAAGCGTACACCCGGGCTTGTGCAGATTGGGTAGTCGGAATGAATGCATCAAGGCTCTATAGCCTACTGCTGCAAAAACAAGGCTTTTCAGATGTGTTTTCTGTAGGCAGGGTACAGACCCCAACATTAGCACTTATTGTAAAAAGAGAATTAGAAATTGAAAATTTCAAGTCTGAACCCTTTTGGGAAGTGATTGGCCATTTTAACATCGATGGCAAGAAATACAGAGGTAAGTGGCAGAATGATGGAGAATCACGCGTAAAAACAAAAGAAATGGCTGAGAAGGTTGCGGCGTTTTGCCGAGAAAAGCCTGCAGAAGTTTCAGATGTGATATCGGAAAGAAAAGAATTCTTTCCACCGTTACTCTATAATCTCTCAGCTCTTCAGGCTGAAGCAAATAAACGATACAAATTTTCACCGAAGAAGACACTGGATGTGCTGCAAAAACTCTATCAAAAAGGAAATGTATCCTATCCCCGCTCTGACTCGCGGTATGTAACGAAAGAAGAAGCGAATACATTCCCTGAAATACTTACTAATTTAAGTCATATCAATGGGTATGATAAATTCTTCCCACTGCCATTGGAATCAATTGCGGATAACAAACGATATGTAAACGAAAAAAAAGTTACTGATCACTATGCGATAATTCCTACTGAACAAGTTCCAAATGTTGAAAGATTAGACCCAGATGAAAAGAAACTATATGACCTCATTGTCACAAGTTTAATTGCAGCACATTATCCGAAAGCAATTGCTGAATATACGACAGTGACAACTTTAGTAGATGGACGGGCAGTATTTCAATCAAAGGGAAAGGTCCAAATCGATGAAGGCTGGCGGAAGGTAATCAACCAAAAGGAAAAAGAGGATGAACCGGCACTGCCGAAAGTTTCAAAAGGGGAACAAGGCCGTACAACGAAGGTGGATGTAAAAGAGAGCCAGACACAGCCGCCAAAACGCTATACTGAAGGTCAGTTAATCACGTTAATGAAGACTGCCGGGAAGCATATCGAAGACAAGGAAATGGAGAAAATATTATCTAAGACAGAAGGTCTTGGTACTGAGGCAACAAGGGCTGGAATTATTACGATGTTGAAGGACCGAAAATATATTGATGTAACCAAGAACTTAGTTTATGCAACTTCAAAAGCAAGAATATTGATAGAAGCGATTGGTGAGGAAATTCTGGCTTCCCCAGAAATGACGGCAAAATGGGAGCAGAAATTAAAAGAAATCTCTGAGGGGTCTGCTTCTCCAAAGAATTTCATGGAACAAACCAATAAAATGGTCTACCATCTGATTTCTTCTGGAGTGGGACATTCTGCAAATTGGATATTTTCAGAAGATGTTCGTGAAAATTTCACTCCAAGTAAGAAGATGACAAAGGGTAAAGGCAGTACGAAGCTGGGGAATTGTAAAAAATGTGATGGCTCAGTGGTTGATAAAGGAAACTTTTATGGTTGTTCGAACTATCAAAAAAACCAGTGTAATTTCACAATATCAAAAAAAATCCTCGGGAAAAACATTACCCAAAAGAATATTAAACTCCTCTTAACGGAAGGGAAAACAGAGTTGATTGAAGGGTTTACGAATAAGGATAAAACCTTTAATGCAAGGCTTTTTCTCGATGAACAGGAGAAAAGGGTCAAGTTTTTATTTGAAGAACCAAGTGCTAAAAGTGTGACAAAGTGATAATTCAACTTGTCACTATTTTTTTTCTATAGTAAACTTTTAGAAGAGTAATTTTTTTGGAGGTCCGGGATGCCAACACCTAGTATGGAAGATTATATTGAACAAATATATATGTTAATTGAAGAAAAAGGGTATGCCCGTGTTTCAGATATTGCAGAGGCACTATCTGTTCATCCCTCCTCTGTAACAAAAATGGTACAAAAGCTCGACAAAGATGAATATTTAGTCTATGAAAAATACAGAGGCTTCAGTTTAACCACAAAAGGGAATAAGATTGGGAAACGCCTTGTATTTAGACATGATTTACTTGAACAATTCTTAAAAATTATCGGAGTGAAAGATGAAAATATCTATAATGATGTCGAAGGAATCGAGCACCACTTAAGCTGGGATTCGATTGAAAGAATCGTTGACCTCGTTCAATTTTTCCAAGAAGATGAAACGAGAATAGAGGCATTAAAAGAAATTCAAAAACAAAACGAAGCTGAATAAGCGTAAAGCACCTGGCCGCCGCCAGGTGCTTTTTTAGAATAAATCAGGGTAATGGTCAAAGGATGGTTCCAGCTCGGGGCTTAGAACAAGATTACCATCATAATCCTCAATCGCTTGAACGCCTTTGATGACGCCGTTTGCAGCTTCCATTAATGCTTTTTGATAGGAAATAATCCGTCCTCCGGATGTGACAAAGCTGATAATCTCTCCAACATGGTTTCGATGCAGTGCTACGACTGTTTCCACAACGTTTACCCCCTTTGCTCGATATTCTTTCTATAATTTTATAAAAATAAACGAAGAATAAATAAAAAATAATACTTTAAAGACATTGAAAAAGAAGCATCGGTTTATCCCGATGCTTCTTTTCTTAATCCCAATTAAATGGTGTTTCTTGATAGACATAATAGTTGAGCCAGTTTGAGAAGAACAAGTGGCCATGAGAACGCCAGCGATTGATTGGCGGCTGCGTAGGATCATTGTTTGGAAAGTAATTTTCCGGAATATGAATTTGCAGCCCTCTCTCAATATCCCGATTGTATTCTTGAGCTAAGGAATCAGACTCATACTCCAAGTGTCCTGTTATCATCACATGTTTTCTGTCATGGGAGGCAATAAGCAGGGCTCCAGCATACTCCGAGGCAGCCAACAGCTTAAGTTCAGGTTTCTCATGAATTTCTCCAATCGATACATCTGTATATCGGGAAACAGGAGCATAAAAATGATCATCAAAACCACGCAGGAGTAAATCATTTTGCTCGAAAACTTGGTGCTCATAGATTCCTGAACATTTACGAGATAGTTCAAATTTATCAATCCCATAATGATAAAAGAGTGCAGCCTGTGCTCCCCAGCAAATATGAAGGGTAGAGGTGACATTGGTTTTGGTCCAGTCCATAATCTCGGTAAGTTCTTCCCAATACTTTACTTGCTCAAACTCCATTAGCTCAACAGGAGCACCAGTAATAATCATGCCATCATATTTTTGATTTTTGATTTCAGAAAAGGTGGTATAGAATTGTTCAAGATGTTGTTTGCTCGTGTTTGTAGATTCATAGGAATTGGTTTTTAAAAATTTTACATTTACCTGCAGCGGGCTGTTTCCCAATAGCCTTAAGAGCTGCGTCTCTGCCTTTTCTTTTTCGGGCATTAAATTTAATATAAGTAGTTTTAATGGCCGAATGTCCTGACGTATTGCCCGTTCGTCGTCCATGACAAAGATATTCTCATGTTCAAGGATTTCTTTCGCAGGCAGCAGCTTTGGAATGTTAATAGGCAAGGTGCACTCCCCCTTTATTTCTTTTCAAGTTAAGTTAAGTATATAGTATATTTTTAAAATTCGGTTATTAACATTATAAACATTATCTTAAATTCAGAAAAGAATAATATCTTGTGAAAAATATTACACGAAATAAATCAGTGATTTGATACAATAAAAGAGGTTTACAATTCTATGTGAATGCGGGGGATCATTTTTGCAAATGAAAACATCAGTTAAGTCAGACATTGAAATTGCACAAGAATCAACCATGAAACCTATTGGGGAAATTGCCAAAACAATTGGTTTAACGGAAGATGACCTCGAGCTTTTTGGGAAATATAAAGCGAAAATTTCATATGAGGCACTTTCGAAGATTGAATCAAATAACAGTGGGAAAATCATTCTTGTTACTTCCATCAATCCTACACCTGCAGGTGAAGGTAAATCTACGGTAACAGTTGGTCTAGGTGACGCGTTTGGGCGCATTGGCAAGAAAGCAATCATTGCGATTAGGGAGCCTTCTTTAGGACCGACAATGGGAATCAAAGGTGGGGCAGCTGGTGGCGGCTATTCACAGGTATTGCCGATGGAAGAAATTAATTTGCATTTTACTGGTGACTTGCATGCGATAACTACAGCAAATAATGCTCTGGCCGCATTACTCGACAATCATATTCAACAAGGAAATGAGCTTAAAATTGACCAGCGCCGCATCGTCTGGAAACGTGCAGTTGATTTAAATGATCGCGCATTGAGAAAGGTCATTATTGGGCTCGGCGGACCTCTTCAAGGAGTCCCTCGTGAGGATGGCTTTGATATAACTGTTGCCTCTGAGATCATGGCCGTTCTATGTTTGGCTTCAGATTTGAAGGATTTAAAATTACGATTAGCACGAATGGTTGTTGCCTATAATGACAAAAAGGAACCTGTAACGGTTGGGGATCTTGGGGTTGAAGGTGCGCTGACATTATTGCTAAAGGATGCGGTGAAACCGAATCTCGTACAAACCATCGAACATACACCCGCACTCGTGCATGGCGGGCCTTTTGCGAATATTGCTCATGGCTGTAATAGTGTGATTGCTACCCGTGCCGCTGCAAAGCTAGGTGATTATGTAATAACAGAGGGCGGTTTTGGAGCTGATTTAGGAGCGGAAAAGTTTTTACATATTAAAGCAAGAAGTGCGGGTATTAAGCCAGAAGCAGTGGTAATTGTCGCAACCATCCGGGCATTAAAAATGCATGGAGGGGTAGCCAAATCTGATTTGGCAAAGGAAAACATCGCATCGTTAACCTTGGGCTTTGCTAATCTGCAAAAACATATCGAGACAATTAAAAGCTTTGGCTTACCAGTGGTTGTAGCGATTAATAAATTCATTACCGATACCGATTTAGAAGTTCAAACACTGCTGGAATGGTGTAAACGGGAGACTGTCCCTGTTGCCTTAACAGAGGTATGGGAAAAAGGCGGTGCCGGTGGAGTTGAGCTTGCGGAGGCACTTCTAGAGGTAATCGAAAAAGAAGAAAATAAATTTCATCCATTATATGATTTATCTGATTCACTCGAATCAAAAGTAAGAACCATTGTCCAAAAGGTATATGGGGGAAAAGATGTAGAATTCTCATCGAAAGCAAAAAAACAGCTTGAGGATTATGAAAAATTCGGATGGTCTAATTTAGCCATTTGTATGGCTAAGTCTCAATACTCCTTGTCTGATGACCCAACGAAACTAGGGAGACCAACAGACTTTACGGTAAATGTCAGAGAGTTCAAACCATCGATTGGAGCTGGGTTTATTGTGGCTCTAACTGGAGAAGTTATGACGATGCCAGGATTGCCAAAGAAACCTGCAGCCTTAAATATGGACGTAGACGAAAATGGCAAGGCGCTAGGTTTGTTTTAACAAAATTGAGGTGAGTTGAATGTTTGATCCAACTGCTTTTGATAATATGAAGGTAATCATTGAAGGTGCAATTTACGATTTAGACCTAGCAGGTGAAATTGTGATTATTGATCGCAATGATCAGATGAATATGGCGAAAATGTCGCGCAGCTTTGATATGCACTTTCAATTACCTGATGCAAAAGGAAATATGGTTACTGCCAAAATGGAAATCAAAGCCGATATGGTTAACCTCGCTGCTGAGCTTTTATCTGATGTGCTTTCACAGAAACATTCAGGATGCAAATTAAGACTTCAATTTTTTCATAAGGACATTACGGATGAAAAACAATTAAAGGAAATTAATTGGATCCTAACTGAAATTTGGGGGGGAACAAGAGAAATTTGTCAATCCGTCACGATTACTCCCTCAAAAGCACTCATTACGAATACGATTTCAATTGAATTTGACAGACTCATCGGTGAAGACCAGATGAATGATTTGGTTGAATTGCTTGATTTTATGGTATCAACCATTAAACACCTGCAATCATACCTTCTTGAAAGCAGTAAATAATAATCTCCAAAAACCAGCTCATTCATTTAAGCTGGTTTTTTATTGTATAAATTATTTACAATATTTTGATTTCAAGGTACGATTATTTTAACTAGATATTAAGACCTCATACCAATAATAGGGGGAGATTCCATTGGTTAAAACGGCATGGGTAACGGACAGTACTGCTTTTTTAGATGACGAATTAAAAAATCATCCTGATTTGTATACAATACCATTAACAATATTACTAGATGGCGAAGAATTTGCTGACGGAATTGATTTAACCGCAGCACAGCTTTATGCAAGGTTGAAGGAGCTTAAGTCTCCACCTAAATCGTCGCAGCCAGCAGTAGGAGTTTTTAAAGAATTATACGAAAAACTTTCAAAGGAATATGACCAAGTGGTGGCAGTTCTACTATCAGGAAAACTAAGTGGAACAGTGTCCTCTAGTGAACAGGCAGCAAAGCTTGTTGACATTCCAGTTACAACCTTTGATTCCCAAATCCTAACTGCACCAATGACAGCTTTATTAAAAAAAGGAATCGAACTAGTAGAAGCAGGAAATAGTATTGAATCTGTAATTGATCAATTAGAATCATTAAAGACTACAAATGAGACATATGTTCTAATTGGAAGCTTAGAGCAGCTTCACCGGAGCGGCAGGATGTCTGGCTTACAGTTCTTTTTAGGAAGTATGCTAAATGTGAAGCCAATCATTTCGATTGAAGATGGTGCCCTTAATACAAAAGAAAAAGTAAGAAGCGATAAGAAGGCGAAGGAAAAGATTCTTGATTACCTTAAATCTTCCTACGAAAAGCATAATTTTAAAGAAGTATATATTCTATATGGATTACACCTGGAGCACGCAAATGAATGGAAAGTGGAAATAGAGAAATTATATCCTGAGCTGATAGTGACTTGCTGTCCGCTGGGTGCTGTTATTGGCGTTCACGCCGGCGAAAACACACTTGGCATCAGCTGGCATAATGGATTGAAATAACTTTATCCCCTAGTGAGCATACTAAAAGGGCAGTTCATTTTTGATGAGGGGGTAATCATCATCAGTAAGCAAGGTAGACAAAATCCAAATATGACACGTGAGCAAATTGAAAAACAAGATCAGAAAAATGATGTTGAACTAGGCAGCGAGTTTACAATTGGGAACACAAAATCGCAAAGCCAGAAAAAAAGCGGCCGTCAAGCCAACAAAAAATAACTCCGAATTCTTTCGGGGTTATTTTTTATGCGTTTTTCATGGTAAAATAGCATGGGTGAAGGAAGGTGTCTAAATGAACGAACAAATTATCGAACAAACGGTAACCTATGTCCGTAATGAACTAGGGGAAGACGCAACAGGGCATGATTGGTATCATGTTGACCGTGTTAGACGGGCAGCTTTACATATATGTGATCAAGAGCAAGCAGGTGACCCATTCATTATTGAAATGGCGGCCCTTTTGCACGATATACCTGACGAAAAGCTAAATGATAGTGCTGAAGCAGGTCGAAATAAACTGGATTTATTTTTTCAAAGTATTAAGCTTCCAAATGATGTACAAAACGCTATTGTTCAAATTATTGAAAATATTTCATATAAAGGTGGAAGAAAAACGGAGCTAACTAGCGTTGAGGCAAAAATCGTTCAGGATGCGGACCGATTAGACGCCATTGGAGCGATTGGGATTGCGAGGACTTTTGCTTATGGCGGTAAAAAAGGACAACCCATCTACGATCCAAAGCTAAATGTTCGGGAAGAAATGAGTCTAGAAGAATACCGAAAAGGAAAATCAACCAGTATTCATCATTTCTATGAAAAATTATTAAAATTGAAGGACTTACTGAATACAGATACAGCGAAGGAAATGGCAGAAAAGCGTCATCAAGTGATGGAGCTATTTTTAGAACAATTTTATCTAGAATGGGATGGTCAAGGCCGATGAAAATGCTCACAGTCGAAAATGTTACGAAAACGTATGGAGAAAAGCAGCTTTTTAACAATATTTCCATAACGATTGGTGAAAAAGAGCGAGTCGGCTTAATTGGGATTAATGGAACGGGAAAATCCTCACTTTTGAAAATTATTGCTGGCTTGGATCAGCCGGATGCCGGCAAGATTATCACGGGCAAGGATTACAGTATTGCGTTTCTTGACCAGCAGCCAGATTTGGATTCAGATAAAAGTGTTCTTGAACAAGTTTTTCATGGCGATGCACCTATTCTTAGGTTAATGCGTGAATACGAAAAGACGCTTTTGTTATTAAATACTGCTCCAAATGATACGAAGATTCAAGAGGATTTATTCCAACTGCAAAAACAAATGGATGCTTTAAATGCTTGGGATGCTAGTACAAATGCCAAGTCGATATTAATGAAACTCGGAATCGAGGATTTTACTAAGAAAATTGGTGAGCTTTCTGGGGGTCAGAAGAAAAGGGTAGCTTTAGCGCAAGTTCTCATTGCTGAGCCGGATTTACTAATACTCGACGAGCCTACAAACCACCTAGACTTTGACTCTGTTAAGTGGCTGGAGGATTACTTAAGTAGATATAGCGGTTCTATCCTGCTTGTCACACATGATCGATATTTTTTAGACCGAGTTGCTAATAGAATGTTTGAATTAGATGGCGGTAATCTTTATAGCTATAAAGGAAATTATGCCGCATTTTTAGAAGCAAAAGCCATCCGTGAAGAAAATGAGGCTGCAACCTTTGAAAAAAGGCAGAACCTTTTTAGAAGAGAACTTGAGTGGATGAGACGTGGTGCTAAGGCACGTACAACGAAGCAAAAAGCACGGATTCAGCGTTTTGATGAACTGGAAGATAAGCTATCTGGAGGGAAGCCTGCAGGGGAAAAGGTTGATATCTCATTAAATGGAAGCAGGCTTGGGAAACAAGTCTTTGAACTGAAGGATGCCTCAAAATCTTACGGGGCAAAAACAATTCTAAATCACTTTGATTTACTTGTAAAACCAGGAGATCGCCTAGGGATTATCGGCAGAAATGGAACAGGAAAGTCGACATTATTAAATGTTCTGGCTAAAAAACTGCCGCTCGATGAAGGTGAATTCATCATGGGGCAGACAGTGAAGATTGCTTATTATACACAGGAAAACGAAGACATGGATGAGAACAAGCGGATGATTGAATATATTAAAGAAACTGCAGAGGTGATTGAGACATCAGATGGGAAAACACTATCTGCCGCACTCATGCTCGAACGTTTTCTATTCCCTCCATTCTCCCATGGAACACCAATCCGCAAATTGTCAGGCGGCGAAAAGCGGCGTTTATACTTATTGAAGCTATTAATGACGGCACCTAATGTCCTGTTGTTGGATGAGCCTACCAATGATCTTGATACACAAACATTGACTGTTTTGGAAGATTATCTTGAAGAATTCCCTGGTGTTGTGATTACCGTATCCCATGATCGATATTTCCTAGATAAAGTGGTCGATCAGCTGCTTGTCTTACGTGGAGAAGGAAGAATTGATTCTTTCTACGGAAATTACAGTGAATACCTAGAAAAGGATTCAGCTGTAGAAACGAAAAAGACGGTTGCGAGCTCAGCTGCACCTGCTAAAGCTCCTGAAAAGGAAAAAAAGAAAAGAATGACCTTTAAGGAGAAAAAAGAGTGGGAAGAAATTGACAATTTGATTGAGAAAACGGAATCCCGACTAGAAGAAATTGCCGAAGAAATGGGGAGCACCGGCAGCGACTTCACAAAAGCGCAGGAATTAATGAAATTAGAAGCAGAATTAAACGAAAAGCTCGAGTATTTGATCGAAAGATGGGAATATCTAGCTGAATTAGCTGAAAGTGAGTAGAAAAGTGCGTCGATGACGTACTTTTTTTTATCAGATAAATTTATATCAGCGTTGCAGCATTTACAAGACCAATTTCTAGAATGAAATATAATCATTATGTTAAACTTGTAAAAGAGTAACTAAAGAAGGTGATCTTCATGAAAATAAAGGCAATCGAACCAACTCCAAGCCCAAATACGATGAAAATAATCTTAGATCAAGAACTGCCAATGGGAAAAAGCCATAATTATAAAAAAGAAACTGCAGCCCAAGCACCAGGCATCATCCAAAATATACTTCAAATTGAGGGAATTAAAGGTGTCTATCATGTGGCTGATTTCTTAGCTGTTGAAAGAAATGCGAAGTACGACTGGAAGGATTTATTGCCGCAAGTCCGCCATTCGTTTGGGGAATCAGCAGAACTAGAAGCTGAGTCCCAAAAGAAATTAGACGAGCACTTTGGTGAAATCAAGGTGGAAGTCCAAATGTTTAAGGATATCCCTCTTCAGGTTAAACTGACTGATGGAACAACAGAGAAAAGATTTGGAATGCCTGAATACTTTTTAAAAGCAAGAGAACGCGCCCAGCTTCCGGAAGAAAATTATATCTTGCTCCGTCGATGGGATACTCAAGGTGTTCGCTATGGTGAATTTGACCAAATTGGTCAGGAAGTAGTCGAAGAATTAATTGCGGCTTATCCTACAAAGCGGCTTGAGGACCTAGTCTCCAAAGCCCAAACGAAGGAATCTGCAACCAAACAAACACCAACAAGAGAACGTAGAAAAGTTACTTTAGCCTCTTTAGAGAATCCTGATTGGCAAATTCGCTATCAGCTTCTTGAACAAATGGATGATCCTGAACTAGAGGACCTGCCTGTTTTAGAAAAAGCGTTAGCAGATGAAAAACCATCAATCCGCAGACTCGCCACTGTGTATCTAGGGATGATTAAAGACCAAAGAGTCTTACCGTATTTATATAAAGCATTAAAAGATAAAACGGTTACGGTGAGAAGGACTGCTGGAGATTGTTTATCAGACCTTGGTTTTCCTGATGCAAGTGAAGAGATGACCAAAGCACTGCAAGACTCAAGTAAATTAGTACGTTGGCGTGCTGCGATGTTTTTGTATGAAGTAGGTGATGAAAGCTCATTGCCAGCTTTAAAGGCGCTTGAAAATGATCCTGAATTTGAGGTCAGTATGCAAATAAAAATGGCAATCGAAAGAATCGAAGGCGGAGAAGCAGCAAAAGGTTCCGTATGGAAGCAAATGACGGAAGCGCGGAAAACAGACAACTAAATTGCACATAGCAAATTAGATATAGTAAACTGCAAATAAAGAAAGTGAGGTTTTTATTATGTCAATGGCATACGAAGAATATATGAGACAAATGGTTTTACCGATGCGTGAGGAGTTAACAAGAACAGGATTTCAAGAACTTACAACTGCTGAAGAAGTGGAAAACTATATGGAAAATGCAAGTGGTACTACACTTGTCGTTGTAAATTCAGTTTGCGGATGTGCAGCTGGACTTGCAAGACCTGCAGCAACTCAAGCTGTTTTAACTAGCGATAAAAAACCAGAAAATCTTGTAACCGTCTTTGCTGGACAGGATAAAGAAGCAACAGCAAAAATGCGCGAGTATTTCGAGGGCATTGAGCCATCTTCTCCATCAATGGCATTGTTGAAAGGAAATAAAGTGGTTCACTTTATCCCGCGTCATGATATTGAAGGTATGCCGATGGAATCCATTATGGATAATTTAAAGGCTGCGTTTGAAGCCAATTGCTTAAAGTAAAGGATGTCATTTGACATCCTATTTTTTTGGAGGTTTTTAAGAGGTTCTAAAAAAATGCTACTATTCTGAAGGGAATGATTTTTCATTTTGCTTGCAAAAGAGGTATAATAATTGATAAGAGTCAAAAAAATTCGGAAAAATTAATTGAATTCTTCCAGGTACAAAGGGGAAAAAAGATGAATAAGTGGATTCGTAAATCAGTTGTCGTACTAGTTTCACTTTTAACATTTGGTCTTATTACACCCACTCAATTAATAAATAACGTTAATGCTGAGAAAACTAATGAGAGAGATACAGTTGAATCTGCACCGTCTCAACAGACTAGTTATTTTGAAGAATCTCATGTTGATAAAGAAGGGATTCTAAAGGAGTTACTTAAACAAGCGGAGCAGCAGTCCTATCAAAAATTTGGCACCAGAATTAAACCTGTCATTGAGAATGAATTTAGGGTAATTATTTTGCCAAATATTGAAAAAGCCATTCAGGAAACAGCAACACAGTTTCCAGCTGAGGACTTAGTAAACTTAGCTATCACAGAGTCTCCGGGGAAAGGGCAATCAGAAAAGATTTTTAACATCAAAAATAGTGATACAAATAGTGATGTTCTTCGGTTTCATGTTAGAAGAGATAACCCGCCGCAAGCAGGTTACTGGTTCAACTTTCATTACCATACATATCATGACGGGTTCCAAAGTCATCATGAGCTGGGATCAATCTATTGGGATAAAAATACACCGCCGAAATGGATGAGTTAATGATTTGCGTATTACTATGAAAAAGTTTTATTATAATTAGTGAAACCTTTTCTAGAGAATCTCGTATATAGACTATTACCTAAAATGGAGGAATGTAAAAATGGCAATTAGTTTATCAAAAGGACAAAAAGTAGACTTAACAAAAACAAATCCTGGGTTAACAAATGTAGTAGTTGGATTAGGCTGGGATACAAATAAATATGATGGCGGTAATGATTTCGATCTAGATTCATCCGTTTTCTTATTAGGCGATAATGGTAAGGTTACAAACGAAACAGACTTTGTGTTCTACAATAATCCAAAAGGTGCTAACGGTGCAGTTGTACATAATGGAGATAACCGAACAGGTGAAGGTGACGGGGATGATGAGCAAGTTAATATCAATTTAACTGCAATTCCAGCTAACATTCAGCGAGTGACTTTCACAATTACGATTCATGATGCAGCCGCAAGAAATCAAAACTTTGGTCAAGTATCCAATGCATACGCTCGTATTTTCAATGAAGCTAATGGTGAGGAACTGATCCGTTATGATTTAGGAGAAGACTTCTCTATTGAAACGGCTGTTGTTGTTGGCGAATTATACCGACATAACGGCGAATGGAAGTTTAGCGCAATTGGCAGCGGCTATCAAGGCGGCCTTGCAGCTCTTGCAACAGACTTCGGATTATCAGTAGGATAACAACTAGATTAAAGACCCAGCAAATGCTGGGTCTTTGAAAAAACATACAACATCCGGGAGGAATTTTTTTTATGTCTGTTTTACAAGGAATTTTAGATACGTATGCACAATTTTTTAACTGGGAAATGTGGGGGCAGGTTTTAACAGATCCTGTTGCTTGGGGCTTGATTGGGACACTAGTTATCCTAGAAGGACTACTTTCCGCGGATAACGCACTTGTTCTAGCTGTTATGGTAAAACACTTACCACTTGAAAAACGTAAAAAAGCACTTTTTTATGGATTATTAGGAGCTTATGTTTTCCGTTTTATCGCCATTGGGGTCGGGGTATTCTTAATTAAACTTTGGTGGGTAAAGATTCTAGGTGCAGGGTATCTAGCATGGCTATCTATTAAGTATTTCATGGATAAACGTAAAGCAGCGCAGAGTGAAGAGGAAGAAGCGCATGGAATGAACCAAACTGGTCTTCTTATTCGTCTATTTGGAACCTTCTGGGGAACAGTTGTTGCGGTTGAATTAATGGACATTGCATTCTCCGTTGACAGTGTGCTTGCAGCATTTGGTGTCAGTGAAGAAATTTGGGTGTTATTAGTCGGAGGTATGCTTGGGGTATTAATGATGCGTGGAATTGCCGGAGTTTTCTTGAAATTAATTGACCGTGTACCTGAGCTTGAAACATCTGCTTATGTTTTAATTCTATTAATTGCTGCAAAAATGCTTATCGCAGTTTTCGGTATTCACCTGCCACATTCGCTCTTCTTTATTATTATTTTAGTTACATTCGGTGCCACTTTCATTATTCATTTCAGGAACAAAAAGAAAGAATTGGGCAAAGAATCATAATTATCATCGTACGACATAAAATGGGGAACAGACGAAAGTCAGTCCCCATTCTTTTTTATTAAAGGAGTCATTAAGAATGAAGTATTTTACTTATTTTTATGAAAATGAGCTTGAGGCAATGTTTTTTCAAACGCCTAAGGACTTTAACAAGTACAGTGATCGGGAGCTTTTATCCTATGGTCTAGGTGCAACGCTATATATGCCGGCAACTCGTCCCAACATTCATCAAGACCTCCTCTCCAAAAAGCATGAAGGATTAACTTCGCTGGTTATTGATTTAGAGGATGCCGTTGGCGATATTGAAGTTGAAAAAGCGGAAGTGTTGCTTATAGGGGAATTGCTTAAGCTATATGGTGAAATCAATAAAAAGTATTTGACGATTGATGATTTACCACTTATGTTTATCCGGATTCGGAATATAGAGCAGCTTAAAAGAATCAAAGAACAATTAGGGAATGCCATCGAACTGTTAACGGGAGTGGTTTTACCGAAATTTAATGCGGAATCTGGTGAAGCTTTATTAGCTGAGGTTGCGAATATACATACAGAACACAAGCCTTTTTATGCCATGCCTATTCTTGAAAGTGATAAATTAATACAAAAAGAAACAAGAATGACCGAACTAATGGATATTAAACATCTCCTTGATCACTATAAGAATAATATTTTGAATGTTCGAATTGGGGCTACGGATTTCTGCGGGTTATATGGAATTCGCAGAAGTGTAGATACCACCGTTTACGAGATTACTGTTTTACGAGATTGCATTGCAGATATTATTAATGTTTTTCAACGATCAGAGAGTCCTTATGTGATTTCAGGACCGGTCTGGGAGTATTTCTCCTCGAAACCAAGAATGCTAAAACCGCAGCTAAGGCAAACTCCATTTCGTGAACGATATGGTGACGAAGGCTTGAAATGGCGGGCTGAACTAATTGACCAAAATTTAGACGGTCTTATCAGAGAGGTATTAATGGACATTGCCAATGGGCTAACGGGAAAAACAATTATCCATCCTACTCATATTAAAGCAGTCCAGGCCCTCAATGTTGTAACGTACGAGGAATACATCGATGCATGTTCGATTGTTGAAGCAGCAAACGGTGAAATTGGTGTGAAGAAAAGTAATTTTTCCAATAAGATGAATGAAATAAAGCCCCATTTATTTTGGGCAAAAAAAATTCTATTAAAATCTCAGCTTTACGGGGTGCTGCATGAAGGATACACAAATATCGACCTTATCAAAAAAGACGTATACGTATACAATTCTTGATGCGATTAACGTAGACATTGAGGTAACTGATAACCCATATCAGTTACCTCTTGAAGAACTGTTTACGATGGCAGCAAGAATTAATAAAAAACGTTCGTTTTTATTTGTCAGTAAAGTTCTAGGAAAGCATTTGCCCATTCATCCGCAAAGAGGTTTGTTAACAGCCGCATTACTTACAGCAAGATATGCAGAAAATAAAGGTTTGGATGTTAAGGTTACAGAGGGATTAATTAACACCTTTGTTCAGAAAGAAACACAATTCCAAAGTGCAGCTTTTATCCCAAACTCTGTTAATCCGGTAGTTATCGGATTTGCTGAGACTGCGACGGCACTAGGGCATGCTTTTTTTGATTGCTTTGAAGAGGCAGAGTTTTTCCATACGACACGAGAAGAGATTAGTAGTTTAACACCTAGTATAACATTTGAAGAAGAGCATTCTCATGCTACCTCGCATCGCTGCTATATTCCACTGGATATGATAAATAATGAACGTGAAATTATCTTAGTAGATGATGAAATGACCACGGGAAAAACAGCCATCAATATTATTCAATCCATCCATGCTCAGTTTCCTAGGAAGGAATATAGTGTTGTATCGATTTTGGATTGGCGCTCTGAGGAAAACAAACAACAGTTTGCACAGCTAGAAAAAACACTTGGGATAACGATTAACATTGTAAGTTTGATAAGTGGCAAGGTTCAAGTAGAAGCGAAAGGTAAGCTTCAAGAAATAGTGCAACCAAATACACATCCAAGGATTAAATCATCTATTGAAGAAGTCTCATTATCAGCTATCTTTGATAAAGCTTGTACCTCAATTAATAATAAAACTCCACTTATCAAAGAAACAGGTCGCTTTGGGACAAATAGCTATGATAATCAAGTACTTCATAAGAAAATAAATGCTGCAGCTGCTTTGTTAAGACAGTACAGGACGGGAGATAACACTCTTTGTTTAGGAACTGGGGAATTCATGTATTTGCCAATGAAATTGGCTGCGGAAATGGGTAGTAATGTCTTCTATCAATCAAGTACTAGAAGCCCCATCTATATTCAAGATATAGAAGGCTATGGGGCAAGACATGGAATCGGTTTTCCCAATCCAGAGGACCAGGATGTTGCCCATTTCGTTTACAATATTCCTCCAGGGGAATATGATGAACTATTTGTCTTTTTTGAGAGAAAAGTACAGGCTGAAAACCTTCAGCCATTATTAAAACAAGTAGAAAAATTACAGATAAAGTCGATTAAAATCGCCTTTTTCTCGAATTAATAGGGGTGAAAAGAATGTCGATCATAACCAATCAGCCCGCGAAAATGGGAAGCTATTCTGAGGAAGATGTTCTTTTTCTATTAAAGGATTTAAGTGATATTGAACTCGAAGATTCTACCGTGAATCGAGAATTGAGAGTTCAATCTGGTCAGCATTACAGTGAATCACTGCCGATTGAATACCAGCCGCCAAAGGAATATGTAGATTTGTTTTGGAATACCACCAGTGAATATAAAACGAAGGTTGCTTTATGCGTTGGGATTGTTGCGGAGCAAATCTATCGTCTAAAGGGGAAACAAGCCATTCTTGTATCCCTTGCTAGAGCAGGAACGCCTGTTGGAATTCTGTTTAAAAGATATATTCATTTACGGTACGGCATCTCTTTACCGCATTATAGTATTTCTATTATCCGCGACAGAGGCATAGATGAAAATGCGCTTCACTATATCCTCGCTAAACATCCTGAAGGAAATATTCAATTTGTGGATGGCTGGACAGGAAAGGGAGCCATTTCGATTGAACTGACAAAAGCATGCCAGGAGTTTGAAGAAAAGTATCAAATCAAACTTGATGATAAACTTGCCGTAATTGCTGATCCTGGTTATTGTACCACGCTTTTTGGCACGCGAGAGGACTTTCTAATTCCGAGTGCTTGTTTAAATTCAACCGTTTCAGGTCTTGTTAGCCGGACTGTATTAAATAATCAATATATTGGAAAATATGATTTTCACGGTGCTAAATATTACAGGGAGCTTCTATCCAGTGATGTCTCCAATGAATATATCAAAATGATTGCAGCTGAATTTCCAGCCATTATGGACGAGGCTGAAAAAGCTGCTTCACAAAACGTAAAAGAAGAGATAAAAACAGAATTTTTGGGTATGCAGGATGTTAAAACCGTCCTGGCAGAATTTGAGATTGATAGTACGAATTATATAAAACCAGGAGTAGGGGAGACCACACGTGTCCTTCTCCGAAGAGTCCCATGGAAAATCCTAATGCGCGATCCTTCTAGCCCTTTTGTGAAACATATACTCATGCTCGCTAAAGAAAAAGACGTAGAGGTCGTTGCCTATCCAAAAATGAATTATCTATGCATGGGCTTAATTAAATCGGTTAAGGGGACTAGCAAATGATTACAGCATCAGATCTTGATCGAACACTCATGTATTCCAATCGGGCACTCGAAGAATTCGGTATCCCGGGGAATATCGTGTTAAAGCCGGTTGAATTTTATAAGGGAAATTGGACTGGATATATGACGGAAGCTGCTTTTTCTATGTTAAAAGAAGTCAGCTCGCATAGCTTGTTTATACCCGTAACAACGCGAACGACAGAACAATTTAAGAGATTTGTGATATTTGAAAAAGAAATACCCTTAACTTATGCGATTACTACAAATGGAGCTCATATATTGTATAAAGGAGAACCTTTAAAGGATTGGTCTGAACAATTAATCATTCAATTAAAAAATGGATGTGCATCAGAAGAAGAGGTGCTTTCTGCCTTAAAAAGATCTGGAATTACATTGGATGGGGTAAGAAAACAGGCTGAGAATCTATTTTTTTACTTTATATTAAATTGTCTTCCGACCCCATCTGAACTGATAGAAATCCGTGAGCTTACAGCCCAATATGGCTGGAAAATGAGCCTCCAGGGAAGAAAACTCTACTTTATTCCAACTGCTATTAGCAAGGGGAAGGCACTTGAATTTATTTGTAACCGAGAAGGAATGAAAGCAATGGCAGGCGCGGGTGATTCTGTTCTAGATTGGGATTTTCTAAAAAACTGCACCTATCGATTCGTCCCAAGCCATGGAGAACTGCTTAAAGTGATGGGACCAGATGATATCACGCTGACAAACCAGCTCGGCGTTGCTGCAGGTGAAGAGATTCTTGAGCGTTTCCTAAATACATTATCACTCAAAGTTAACTTTTCTTAATATAAGGGTAAAAGAAATAAAAATAGATACAATTGAACAAAGCAAAAGAACCGCAAAAAAATAAAACTGACATACTAACAGTGGCAAGGACGGGAGAAAGTAACAGTGTGAAAAGTAAGCATAACCAGAACAAATCGATCATAACGAAGGTTTTTGAGACCATTAATTCCATAATGATACTTAATTCCTCGCTAACATCTTCCATTCTTGGCCGCTTATATATAAACCGCATGAAGTCACCTACTTATATGTGAGTACTCCAATAATATGTAAGGACAGGGAAAAAGGTGAAAAATGAGGAAATTCCATAGGAAAAAATGATTTGCTTTTTTCCCTCGGAAAAATGAACTGCTTTTTTCCACTAGGAATGAAACATTTTACGATTACTTTCGTATAAACAATGAACCAATTATTTAACTGTGATATGATGGTAAAGAATACCCTTACATAATTTTACTATATGAATAAAAAATCTTTCGCTTTTTTGAGGGAAGGGATTATGAATGAACTTACCATACAACCAACTGAATGTCCGACCTGTATCCCTTTCATATGAAAATTGGCTTGATATGCTGAAAACGCCCCTGTCAGAACGGCCAGAATTTTCAATAGACAAGGGAACTATTCAGATTGGGCAAGTACTGGGGAAATTTCTTGGAATTCCAATTGACAGTGATGAGTATTACAATCAGCTTTTTGAGTATGTTTCATCACCTGACCCTGACTTACATTTAATAAGTGAGGAGTCACTAAATAAAAATATTGATAATCAGCATTTTCAATCAATTCAAAAGGTGTTTAATATCGGTCAAGAACAAAAGCTTTCAATTAATCGGTTCACCGCTTTTCTAGATGGTGAGCAGCTGCTTTATAAATCAAAAATCCCAGCCATACATCGAAAAGTAAGGGAAGCCATGATTGGGACTCTCGAACTTTTTACTCATCGTGAAAAGGACGGATTAAAAAATCATGAACTAAGAAGGGTTCTAGTCGACGTGATCAAGTGGTCGATGAACCATCTAATTCCTTTATTAGAGAGTGTTGACATGCAAAAGGGAATGCCAAAATTCCTTTGGTATGGCGATATGAAAAGAAGTCAGCCTTATTTTGTTTATTATTTAATAAAGCTTGGCTGCGACTTAGTTATTTTCCATCCTGAGGGGAAGGATGAGTTAGCTGGATTTCTCGATGAAGATATCTTTACACACCATTTCCCTAATAAACAGCAGCCTGAACCTTTTCCAAAAGAGAGAAGAAACCGTCAGACCACTGTCGCTTATCGAGCATCAAGGGAAATTGAGACCATACTCAATCAAGAAGGCTCTGGGTTATATAAACCCTGGCAGTTACGGGATTACACACCATCTTCTATTACCTTAAAAACAACCTATGACGAACTGTTTATTCTTGGAAGAGAAATGGCAATGGTTCGCCCGGGTTTTGAGGTGGTGGCTGGACAGGTGAAGATTCCTTCCCTGTTTTCGAAAATACAAGGAGTAAGTAAAAATCGAAAAGAGTACTGGGATCGAATTCAAAATCTCACAGAATTCGAACATTGCTTGTTGATTCGTCAGCTGCCGTTTACATGGTCAAGCTCCAACGATTTTCGCTTTCATTATCGAAACGCGCTTTCTAGTGAAGGATTGTTGAATCCTGAAGTCATGATGCAGGCCCATTATTGGCCGTATTCATTCTTGCCAACTGGCTTACAAAAAGGGATTGCTAATGCAATACGGCGAATTTGTGAAAAGCCGGGTTTAAAGTCGTTACCAGGGGAAAGCATGGAAGAGGTAAGCATTTATTTATTTAGTCATGCGATGTTTACACCAAAAGAGATTATTCAGTTAATGGAGAAATTTGATTATTCCCAGCATGTACCGAAGCTAATTATTTATAACAATGAAAATCGCGGTATACTATCTCGATCCGATGCAGCTCTTATTTTACTTTTAAATCAATTTGGAATTGATATTATCGTTTATAACCCGCCAGGTCATAACGATATTGAAAACTTCCTTCAGGAAAGTCTATTTGATACACACTGGCTAGAGGATGTTGTTTTTGATCTAGAATATAAAGAACCTTTTAAGTTGAGAAGAAAGTTCTTTCAAGGAATCTTAAAAAATTTAAGGGGAGACTAAATCATGAATCTACAAAAACAATCTGCTGACTTAATGACGACAACTACAGATGATACACTGAGTAAAGCGAAGATTTCAGACATTAAGCTTGCCCTTCGGAAGGAAACAGAGGTTCAGAATCTCGCAAGGTCGATAGATGAAAGAGACCAGATTAAGATTTTGGAATTTGGTAAAGAGCCTGCGGTTCAAATATCTCGTTTTTCGGATCAAATTTTAGGCAATATGCGCACCACAAAGGTTGAGGACTCTGGTGAGCTTTTGAAACAGCTGACCAAAATAATGGATAGGTTTGACCCGAAGGATTTTCAAAAAACCTCACCCGGATTTTTCGGGAAGCTCTTTAAGAAGGGCGAAAAGATGATTGAAAAGGTTTTCGGCAAATACCAATCAATGGGTTCTGAAATTGATAAGGTATATGTGGAAATTTCAAAGTACCAGCATGAAATGGTAGATTCCACAAAAATGCTTGAGCAAATGTATGAGCAGAATTACCAATACTATATGACCCTTGAAAAATATGTGGTTGCTGGTGAAATGAAGGTAGAAGAGCTAAAAAACAATCAATTGCCACAGTTAGAAGCACGTGTTGCTGCAGGTGATCAGATTGCTTCGATGCAACTAGATACACTAAAAAATTCGATTGAGGCCCTAGAACAGCGAATTTATGACCTTGAAATGGCGAAAATGGTTTCGTTGCAGACAGCTCCGCAAATCCGCTTGCTGCAACGAGGAAATACGAAGCTGATTGGTAAAATTAATTCAGCCTTCGTAACCACAATTCCAATTTTTAAGAATGGTCTTATTCAGGCGGTTGCGGCAAAAAGGCAGAAGCTTGTCGCTGATTCGATGAGTGAGCTTGATCGTCGTACCAATGAAATGTTGCTAAAAAATGCGCAAAACATTTCTAAGCAAAGCACAGATATTGCAAGGCTCGCCGGTGGTCCAAGCATTAAAATCGAGACCATTGAAGAATCCTGGAACATTATCATTAAAGGTATGCAGGAAACACGAGTCATTGAAGAAGAAAACAAGCGCTTACGTGTAGAAGGAACAAAGCGTTTAGAACAGCTTCAGGATAACTTTAAAAAATTGAAACAACAATATTAATTGTTATATAAAACCAAATCTTATAATGAGGTGAATGAAATTGGCTATTAGCTTACAAAAAGGTCAACGAGTAGATTTAACAAAAGGAAATCCAGGATTATCTAAAATCATGGTAGGATTAGGCTGGGATCCAGTTCAAAGCGGTAAAAGTGGAGGCGGGGGTCTCTTCGGTGGATTGTTTGGCGGCGGAGGAGCAGGCGGCGGTGCCAATGTTGACTGTGACGCTTCCGTTATCATGCTTGGTGCCAATGATAAAATCCAAAACAACAATGACGTTATTTACTTCGGTAATCTTAAGAGTAAAGACGGCAGCGTGCAGCACTCTGGCGACAACTTAACAGGTGATGGAGACGGTGACGACGAACAAGTCATGGTTGACTTAAGCCGCGTTCCTACAAGCGTACAAAAGCTTGTTTTCGTTGTTAATATCTATGATTGCGTAAAAAGAAAGCAGCACTTTGGTATGATCCGCAATGCGTTTATTCGAGTGGTAAACCCATCTAATAATAATGAAATGATTCGCTACAATTTATCCGATGATTACAGCGGTCAAACATCATTAGTGGTAGGCGAAATTTATCGTCATAACACTGAATGGAAGTTCGCGGCTGTAGGTACTGGTACAACCGCAGCAAGCCTAAGTGAAGTAGTTCGTTCTTACAGTTAATGTCAGAGGAACAAGCCCAGCTTGTTCCTTCCAATATTTAGTGCTAAAGAGGTGATCTTGTTGGGCATCAATTTATCTAAAGGACAAAGAATTGATTTAACCAAAACAAATCCTGGATTAACAAAGGCGGTTATTGGTCTTGGCTGGGATACAAATCGCTATCATGGCGGTAACGACTTCGACCTTGACGCATCTGCATTTCTAACTGACGTCAATGGCCAAGTAACACAGGACTTAGATTTTATATTCTATAATAATTTAGTTCATACGTCTGGCGGAGTCGAGCATACAGGCGATAACCGCACAGGTGAGGGTGACGGGGACGACGAACAAATTCGTATTGATTTCAGTAAGGTTCCTTCGCACGTGCACCGGATTGCGATTGCGGTCACAATTCACGATGCAGACTCCCGGAACCAAAACTTTGGACAGGTTTCAAATGCCTTCGCTAGGTTATTTGACGAAGAGACCAATCGTGAAATCCTGCGATTTGACCTAGGCGAGGATTTTTCTGTTGAAACCGCCGTCGTGATCTGTGAGTTATATCGTCACAACGGCGAATGGAAATTCAACGCCATAGGAAGCGGTTTTTCAGGCGGATTAGCTGCACTTTGCCGCAATTATGGACTAGAAGTATAGTTTTTTCAGAAAAGCTGCCCAATTGGGCAGCTTTTCTGCAATTATATGGGGAATTTTTAGTTTGTAGAATCAAAAATTACCAAATCTACCTGCTCATCTACCATGTTATAATTCTAGTATATGATAAAACTACTAGGAGGATCATAATATGCGTAAATGGGTCGTTTCCTCCGTCATTGCCGGATTATTTATGTCGATGATTACCACCTCTAAAGCCTCATTTGACAGCATTACACTTGGTGAGTATCCAAGAAACTCTGAACTCTACCAATTTATAAATAACGAAAACTCCCTCCAACATCTATACCAAATGATTATATTACCAAACAGCCTTTTTGATGAAAAAGCAGCTGCCGGAATTATTAATAGAATGGCAAACTTGCCTGAAACGCTACTTGAAAAAATAAACCAAAATGATATTACTCTTAAACTGTTTACAGGAAAATTAACGGATAACAAAACAGCTCGATATCTAGCAGGGCAGATACCAAGAGGCTATCATTCACAAACAACGTGGGATGCAGTCCCGGGAATTGGCGGCTCACAGGTGGTTTTAGTGAAAATAGGACATAGCGAAAAAGGAAAAGGGCATGGATCGGTTAACTTAGAATTACATGAAATGGCACATTCAGTTGATAAGTTAGTTTTCGAGAATGTTAGCAAAAATAAAGAATTTCAACTGATTTGGGAACAAGAGAGAGGAATATTGTTTCCCGGAAACTCTTATTTCATCCTGCATGTGGAGGAATATTTTGCGGAGACATTTGCGATGTACCATTTAAACAAAGAAACAAATAAACAATTAAAATCCGCCGCTCCTCTTACGTATCAATTTATTAGAAATCTTCACTAACCTTTCATGTTAAATTGGAAGGTTTATTCTTTTATGGTAAAATGAAAAACATATGTAAGACAAGGGGAGTGTCGGTTTTGAAGCAATATTTAGAGCTATGCGAGCATGTTTTGAAAAATGGCCAGGAAAAGGGAGATCGCACCGGAACAGGGACGATTAGTACATTTGGCTATCAAATGAGATTTGATTTAGCAGAAGGCTTTCCATTATTAACAACTAAAAAGCTTCACTTAAAGTCAATTATTTATGAATTGCTTTGGTTCTTAAATGGTGATACCAATGTCCGTTATTTGCAGGAAAATGGTGTGCGAATTTGGAATGAATGGGCGGATGAAAATGGGGAGCTGGGTCCTGTTTATGGACATCAATGGCGTTCATGGACCGGTGCTGATGGAACGACGGTAGACCAAATTAGTGAGTTAATTCATCAAATTAAAACAAATCCTAATTCACGAAGACTGATTGTGAATGCCTGGAATGTCGCAGAGATTGATAAAATGGCGTTAGCACCATGTCATTGCTTGTTTCAATTTTACGTTTCAGATGGTAAATTATCCTGTCAGTTGTATCAGCGCTCTGCGGATGTGTTTCTTGGCGTACCGTTCAATATTGCCTCTTACGCGTTATTGACCATGATGATTGCGCAGGTATGTGATTTGGAGCCAGGTGAATTTATCCACTCGTTTGGAGATGTACATATCTATCAAAATCATATTGAACAAGTCAATATGCAGATGGACCGCGAGCTTCGGACATTACCGAATGTGAAAATAAATCCAAACGTAAAAGATATTTTTTCTTTTGCCTTTGAAGATTTCGCTTTAGAAGGTTATGATCCGCATCCACATATTAAAGGAGCCGTCTCTGTATGATTTCCTTTATTGTGGCTATGGATGAAAACAGAGTCATTGGCAAGGATAATCAATTGCCATGGCATTTACCAGAGGATTTAAAGTTCTTCAAACGAACAACAATGGGGCACCCGATTGCCATGGGCAGGAAAACACATGAATCTATTGGACGAGCTCTTCCAGGCAGAGAAAATATCGTGATTACCCGGCAGCTGGATTATAAGGTCAATAATGTGAAAGTTTTCTACTCTATGAAGGAATTTGTTGAATATTGTAGAAAACAGGAAGATGAAATCTTCGTAATTGGCGGGGCAGAAATTTTCAAAGAAACGTTTGAATACGCAGACCGTCTTTATATCACACATATTGAGGAAGAGTTTGAGGGGGATACCTACTTCCCAGAGTTCAATGATCGTCAGTGGGAACTTGTCTCCTCTGTAAAAGGAATAAAAGATGAGAAAAATCCTTATAAGTACGAATATAGAATTTATGACCGCATTAAAAAAGGCAGCCGTTAACTTTCGCAGGTAGAAATATACATCATAAAGAAAGAAGCATCGACAACGATGCTTCTTTTTGTGTTAAAAATATGCGCCATTTAATTCATAATCAGTAAGTTTATCAAGCATCCCTCTGAATTCATCTGGATGGCAGAAGTCTTCCTCATGGAAATGAGCTTTCACCCATTGAATTAATTCATTAGGGCTATTAAAGTATTCCCCACTTCGGTCGCTCTTGCGAATCATGTACCTTCCGTTCTCTTCATCGATGGTGACTTCTACAGGCAGGGCTCCATCAAAACTACTGAGTGAAAATTCCATCTTCATCACATCCATTCATTTGAGTTTCCAATAGTATATGTTCCTATTGATGAAATTATAAACGAACAAATACCTAATTGTCAAAATATTTATACAATTCAGTATGCCATTTTACATTGACTTCATGTGCCGTTCTTGGTAAATTGTTAAGAGGAAAAGGTTCATATATAAATGCCGAATATCACATCTAGGTAATTTTTCATAAATAATGTGAATTTAATATGAATTATTACGTATATTTAACTCAAAACGGTATATCAATACTATAATCGTAGTAGAAAGATAATTAACTAAAGGGGATGTAAATGCATGTTCTCAAATATTGGAATACCAGGATTAATCCTTATCTTAACTCTAGCTCTCATTATTTTTGGACCTAAGAAATTACCTGAAATCGGCCGTGCCTTTGGACAAACGTTGAAGGAGTTTAAAAAGTCTACTCGTGAATTAACAGACGATGTAATGAAAGACATCGATGAGGAAAAACAAAAATTGACTAAATAAGGTGTAAGAATCTTTCTTGCACCTTTTTTTCTTCAATTTTCTTTTAAACTATAAAAACGGTGTCAATCTAGTTTTTCTAAAGAATGATTACTTTTCAACCTTTGAAATTGGCAGGGGAAATACATGGAAGATAAAGAATTGCAATTAGTTGATCATTTAGATGAACTGCGTAAACGGATTATTATTTCCGCAGTTGCTTTTGTTGTTTTTTTCATTGTTGGATTCATTTATGTTACAGATATCTACAGTTGGTTAGTTCGTGATTTAGAAGTGAAATTGATTGTCCTCGGACCAAGCGATATTATTTGGGTTTACTTTATGATTGCGACTATTATTGCTATTGCAGGTACCATCCCAGTGCTCGCAAGCCAATTATGGGCGTTTGTTAAGCCGGCGCTTAAACCTATCGAGAGAAAAATAACCCTTTCGTATATACCAGCGCTGTTTATTTTATTTATTGTTGGACTTGCTTTTGGTTACTTTATCATTTTCCCAATGGTGCTAGAGTTCTTAGTTAAAATGGGAGCTGAAATGTTTGTAACGAACTTTACGGCTGACCGATATTTCCGTTTTATTTTGAATATGACCCTTCCGTTTGGTGTATTATTCGAGCTGCCAGCGGTAGTTATGTTCTTAACATCATTAGGAATTATTAATCCATTCGTGTTAGCGAAAATTCGTAAATATGCATACTTCGTGTTAATCCTAATTGCAATCGTTATTACACCTCCGGATTTTATGTCGGATTTTGTAGTAACGCTGCCATTGTTACTACTTTATGAAATCTCGATTAACTTATCGAAGTTTGTCTACAAGAAACGAATGAAAAAGCTTCAAGAAGAAGAAAAAGAGTTTGCCGAAGAAGCATAATTACTGTGAAAAAGGCCTTCAGAGATTCGATTCTCTGAAGGCTTTTTTTTCTGAAATAACATTATTTACAAGTTAAAAACTAAAATCAATATACTTATACACTTAAGGATTCTTTGTGTATTTTTTTGAAAATTCAGGACGAAGGGAGTCGTTTTATACTACAATTTTTTTGAAATCATGTTTTTAACCTTATTAGTGTATATGGGAGGGGAAACGGATGAAGAGACAGAAAACCGTGTATGAAGCGGCTATGGACCATGGGTTTAGCCGTCGTGACTTTCTCAAGATGTGTACAGCATTAGCAGCGACATTAGGTCTAGATTATACACAGTCCAATCAAGTGGTAAAAGCTATGGAAATTAAAAATCGAGTACCAGTGGTTTGGCTGCAATTCCAGGATTGCACAGGCTGTTCAGAATCGTTTATTCGATCTTCACAGCCAAAAACCGAAAGTGTACTACTAGAAATGATTTCACTCGAATACTCCGAAGTACTATCCGCACCATCTGGCCACCAAGCAGAAGCATCGATGAAGCAAGTTTTAAAAGATTACAAAGGCGAATATATCCTTGCAGTTGAAGGAAGTATTCCAGATGACGACGCCTTCTTAACAGTCGGCGGCGTGTCAGCGAAAGAGACTTTTCTTGAAATGGCAGCAGGAGCTCAGGCAATCATCGCATATGGATCATGCTCATCATGGGGAGGAATTGCTGCGGCACATCCAAATCCAACAGGTGCTAAACCAGTTACTAGCTTTATTAAAGATACTCCAACCATTCTTGTCCCTGGCTGCCCTCCAATCGCAGAGGTCATGACAGGTGTGATCGCACATATCATCACATTTGGAAAACTTCCAGAATTAGATCATTTTGGCCGGCCAAAAGCCTTTTATCGCCACCGTATCCATGATAAATGTAATCGTCGTGCTTATTTTGATGCAGGGCTTTTTGTCGAGTCGTTTGACGATGAAGGAGCAAAGCAGGGATATTGTTTATACAAGGTCGGCTGTAAAGGTCCAACAACTTATAACTCCTGTGCAGAAATGCGCTGGAATAGCGGCGTAAGCTACCCAATCCAATCTGGAAATCCATGCTTTGGCTGCTCTGAACAAGATTTCTGGGATAATGGACCATTCTACACCCGCAGAGCAAAAATTCCGGGAACACAGACCACCATTAATCCAGATACCGTTGGTTTAGCTGTTATCGGTGCAACCACTGCTGGAATTGCCGTCCATGCTACTGGAACAGTAATTAAGAAAAAGATAGATGACAAACGGGGTGAAGAACATGAGTGAACGAATAGTAGTAGATCCGATTACGAGAATTGAAGGTCATCTTCGTGTTGAAGTAGATATAGATGAAAACGGTGTCATAAAGGACGCTTTTAGTTCTGGTACTTCCGTCCGCGGACTCGAACTCATTGTAAAGGACAGAGACCCGCGTGATGTTTGGGCATATGTACAAAGAATATGCGGTGTTTGTACAACCGTCCATGCCCTGGCTTCTATTCGTTCTGTGGAGGATGCCTTACAAATAAAGATTCCGAGAAACGCTCATCTTATTCGTGACATCATGAACGAAACATTGTTTATTCATGACCATGTTGTCCATTTTTATCATCTGCACGCTCTAGACTGGGTGGATGTAGTGAGCGCTACAAATGCAGATCCAGCTGAAACCTCTAGAATTGCTCAATCCATCTCAAGCTGGCCCAAATCTTCACCAGGCTATTTTACTGATGTTCAGAATAAGGTCAAAAAGTTGATTGCAAGCGGTCAATTAGGGATTTTTGCAAATGGCTATTGGGGTCATAAAGCCTATAAGCTTCCTCCTGAAGTGAACCTTCTTGCCGTTGCACACTATTTAGAAGCATTAGATTGGCAGAAAGAAATAGTGAAAATCCATACGATATTTGGCGGTAAAAACCCACATCCGCACTATGTTGTCGGTGGTATGGCGACACCGCTTGATATTGATAGTGATAACGGAGTACATGCTGAACGATTAATGCATGTTTCACGACTTATTGATGAAGCGCAGCAGTTTGTTAATCAAGTCTATATTCCTGATTTACTCGCAATTGGTTCTTTCTATAAGGACTGGACCTATGGCGGCGGAATAAACAATTACCTTTGCTATGGTGATTTCTCGACTGGAGATATTTATGATACAAAGCTATACAGAATGCCTAGAGGAATTATCCTTAATGGCAACCTCAACGAAGTATTAGATGTCGATTTAAAAAATCCTAAGCATGTTCAGGAGTTTATTGATCATTCCTGGTACACCTACGATGGAAAACGTGCTGGAAAAGGAAAGCACCCATTTGATGGGGAAACAACCTTTGATTATACAGGACCAAAGGCTCCGTTTAAAACACTGGATACCGAAAAACAATATAGCTGGCTGAAGGCACCGCGCTGGAAAGGTCATCCAATGGAAACTGGACCATTAGCGAGGATGATGGTTGGTTATGCCTCTGGAAGAGAAGATATTGTAAATATCGTTGATGATACTTTGAAAAAGCTTGATCTTCCAGTATCAGCCTTACAATCTGCATTAGGAAGAACTGTTGCTCGAGGTCTGGAAACCGTTCTGATATCGGGCTGGCTGAGGGATGATATGGATAAACTCTTAAAAAATATAAAGGGTGGCAATCAAGTTACCTTTGACCGGACAAAATGGGAGCCAAGTACATGGCCAGAACGTGCCAAAGGTGTGGGCTGGATGGAAGCACCCCGCGGAGCACTCGGACATTGGATCGATATTAAAGATGGAAAAACGGAGAACTATCAAGCAGTTGTTCCTACTACCTGGAATGCTTCACCACGAGATGCAAAAAACAAAATTGGTGCATATGAAGCTGCACTAATAGGCACACAAATGCTAGATAAAGAGCAGCCGTTAGAAATCATGAGGATTATTCACTCGTTTGATCCATGTCTTGCCTGTGCCGTTCACTTGACAGATTTGGAAACGAACAAAAGCACCGAAATTCGTTTGGGTTAGGAGTGAGATAAATGGCTGCACCAAAATTACCAAATCACGGGCCGAATCCACCTGATATCAAAATTGATCCCAACTGTGAAAATATATTTCACACAGAACGGCCAATACTTTATAAGCCTGTAAAAAATGAAGTAAGAGCCTATGTATGGGAACTGCCGGTAAGGATTTGGCATTGGGTCAATATGCTGGCAATCATTGCCCTGACGGCAACGGGTATCTTTATTGGGAATCCGATGACCGCTGCTATCATCCCGGAAGAAGCCTATTATTCAAACTTAATGGGCTGGGCGAGATATATCCATTTCTTTTTCGCTTTTATCTTTGTGATTAATCATATGTACCGCTTATATTGGACCTTTGTCGGAAATAAGTTTGCAACCTCAAATCCTTTCAGGTGGATATTTGTGAAGGAAGTATTTGAAGCGGTTAAGTTCTATTTATTCTTACCAAATAAAAAGCCTCACTATGTCGGTCACAATCCATTGGCGCAGTTAAGTTACTGGATTTTCATCGGATTGTGCTCATGGATTGTCATGTTAACCGGTTTCTATATGTACTTTGAGCCGCAGCTCAATTCCTTCTGGGGGAAATTGTTTACCTGGGTGCCGTTTGTTTTCGGAGGCGACAGCTTTACCGTCCGTTCATGGCATCACTGGGGGATGTGGGGTTTCATGTTATTTACAGTTATTCACATTTATCTAGCTTTCCGGGATGACTATCTTGATCGAAATGGCTGTATTTCTTCCATGTTCACAGGCTATAAAACAACAACGAATAAGTCAGTTGGTGAAAAAAATAATGAATAGAAAAATCACGATATTAGGAATTGGCAACACCCTCTTTTCTGATGAGGGTGTTGGCATTCACCTTTTACCATTATTGAGAGAAGCCTTGTCAGATTATGAAGATGTCGAAATTATCGAAGGTTTGACGGATGGGATGAGATTGCTAGGACCGGTTGAGGATGCGGAAAACCTAATCATTATTGACGCGATCAATGCCGGAAAGGTGCCTGGCACCATCATCACGTTAGTGGGTGATGAAATTCCTGCTTATTTCGGTATCAAGATGTCCGTTCATCAACTTGGTTTTCAAGAGGTATTGATGGCAGCAAAGCTAAGAGAACGCTATCCGAAAGAAATTGTTATGTTTGGAATGCAGCCGTACTCGCTGGAATTAGGTGTTGAATTAACAGATACAATCCAACAAAATCTTGGAGCGCTTAGAGATGTGGTGCTTAATCAAGTTAATTATTGGAGACAGAGTTATGAAACGGCTTGATTTTTTTAAAGAATTGGGCGATGGAGTATTCCAAACTGTAAAGTCTGTCTATGAACCTTTCATTCAAGGTGATTTAGAAAAACTTGAAGGTGCGGCGGATAGAGCGCTCGGTATAACCTGGATTCCTTTAATGAAAGAAAGTGATTGGATCAGCGACCTTGAAATGAAATATTTTCATGGAAAAGCGGTTATTCTAGTGCGCCACGGTGTGAACATGCAGGCATGGAATGGAATTTGTCCTGTATGTTCACAAATTATTACTCTTTCGACACTATATTCAAGTGGGAAATGTTTGAATTGTCAAAAAGAATTTAATTTTAAGACAAATACAGGAGAATTACGATTAACATCACTACCATTTAGGAAGAGGGACCAAATCTATCAAATCGGTTTCGCGAAAGGTGATTTTCATGCATGAAATGGCGCTAATGGGAGATATCCTTCAGCTTGTTCACGAAGACGCAGCCTCAAGAGGGATTGAAAAAATCGAAAAAATTGAAATAATTGTTGGCGAAATTTCGAATGCCATGCCAGATTCTCTCAGAATGGCCTTTGATATCTACCGTGATCAAAATCTTCATCTTTTTACTACAGGTGCAGAATTGGTCATTCATATTGAAGAAGCCAAGGCTTCCTGTGTCTTATGCGGAAGTGAATATCGTCCAGATATGAAAATAGCACTCTGTCCTAGCTGTCATATTCCTTCGGGAAAAGTAATGGCAGGGGAAACATTCCAAGTTTTATCATACGAAGGGAGTAATGGCAAATGAAGGTAGCACTAAGAACAGATGTATTAACGAACAACAATAAGGCAGCAGAATTTAATCGAGAGCTGTTCACAAATACAAAAACCTTGGTAATTAATTTAATGAGTTCTCCTGGTGCGGGTAAAACGACACTGCTTGAGGAAACCGTCCGCGAGCTGTCTGGAAAGTATAAGATTGCGGTCATTGAGGGTGACCTAGCAACGGAGAGGGATGCTGATCGGATACGGGCAATGGGTGCCAAAGCCGTTCAAATCAATACCCACGGAGGCTGTCATCTTGATGCGAGAATGGTAGCCGCTGCACTAAGTGAATTTGATCTCGATGAAGTAGATATTCTTTTCATTGAAAATGTCGGTAATCTTGTCTGCCCTTCCGGCTACGACCTTGGACAACAGCATAAAGTCGCTGTTCTAAGCGTGCCAGAGGGTAATGATAAAATCCCTAAATATCCACAGATGTTTATGCGTACCGAACTAGTTCTATTAAATAAAATCGATTTACTACCTTACTTAGATTTCAGTGTGGAAGAAGCGCGGAGAGATCTATCAGAAATCAATCCAAATTCTTCTTTACTTCCTCTGTCTGCACGAACAAAGGAAGGGCTGCATGAATGGTTCTCATGGATTGAAGGAGCATATGAGCGATGCGTACGGCCGTAAAAGTTGCCGTGAGAGGAAGGGTACAAGGGGTTGGATTCCGACCGTTTGTCTTTCAACTTGCCGATACCTACCTATTGAATGGAACTGTACAAAATAATATGGACGGCGTCAAAATTCATCTTGAAGGTGAGTCAGTAGCAATACAACACTTTCAATCTGACTTAAAAAATAAAGCTCCAAGACTATCAAAAATTAATGAAATTGAAGTAGTAGAGACAGAAGTACAGGGTTTCAACGACTTTACTATTATTCCAAGCGAGCGTAGCGGAACCTCGATGCTCGTTATTCCGATTGATTCCGCCATTTGTGAGGATTGTATAAACGAGATGAATGACCCAGAAGATTTCCGTTATCAATATCCGTTTATCAACTGTACCCAGTGTGGGCCGCGCTACACGATTATTGAAGAATTACCCTATGATCGCCCCTATACTTCAATGAAATCCTTTCCGATGTGTGAGGATTGCAAGAGAGAATATGAGGACCCGACAAACCGCCGCCATCATGCACAGCCGATTGCCTGTCCGGAATGCGGACCAAAGGTGTGGCTGCTTGATAAAGATGGAATGGAAAAAGATTCAGATAATCACATTATGGAAACTATCTCTCTATTAAAAGCAGGGAATATTGTTGCCATCAAAGGCATTGGCGGTTATCACCTTGCTTGCGATGCAAGGAATCAAGAAGCAGTAATGGCACTAAGAAGTCGAAAGAAAAGACCTAATCGACCGCTAGCTGTTATGGCTTCATCACTATCGGCAGCAAGGGGATTTGCGGTGATTAGTAAAGATGAAAGGGAAGTACTGACCAGTCCCGAATCACCAATTTTAGTAGTAAAGAAAAATAAACAGTACCAACTAGCAGAAGGTGTAGCACCTGCGACGGGGACAATTGGTGTCATGCTTCCGTACTCACCATTGCACCATTTATTGTTTGTAGATCCTGAGCTGGATTGCCTTGTGATGACAAGTGCGAATCCTTCGGGAATGCCTATTCTTTATAAGAACGAAGAAGCGTATCAATATTTAGCGGGAATTGCTGAATACTATCTGATCCATAATCGTGAGATTCTCCACCCAGTAGATGACTCCGTTGTCCAAATCAATGACGGAAAGGTTGATTTCTTACGGCGATCACGGGGATACGTTCCCGACCCTTTTTCGACAACTGTCGATGTATCGGGAATTGTAGCGTTTGGAGGTCAGCAAAAGACGACATTTACCATCGGACGGAATGAGCAGATATTTGTTGGTCCACATATAGGTGATTTAGAAAATGTAGAGACCATTCAACACTATCAACAGGAATTGGAACATCTTTTAAAATGGATAGATACCCCGAAGTCTGTGGCTGTCATCGACGCCCACCCTGACTACCAAGTTCAGAGATTAGTAAAAGAATATGCGTTTGAAGAGGTTATTGAGGTCCAGCATCACCATGCACATATGGCAACCGTTCTGGAAGAGCATCATATAGAAGGAAAAGCATTTGGGATCATTTTAGATGGCACTGGTTATGGTCTTGATGAAAACATCTGGGGGTTTGAAATTTTCTATGGTGACACTGTTGAATTTGAACGCATTGCTCATTTACACTATACGCCGCTGCCAGGAAGTGAAAAGTGTATTCGTGAACCATGGAGGAATGCAGTGGCAATGCTGATTTCGCTTCTTGGTGAAAAAGGAGAACAACTTGCAAAGATTATTTTTTCAGAGAAAGTTTCTGAGATTGATATATTAAAAATCATGATTAAAAAAAATATTAACACCGTCCAAGCAGGTACATGCGGAAGACTATTTGATGCAGTGAGTGCACTGTGCGGAGTTACGAAGGTATCAAGCTATGATGGGGAAGCAGCGATTAAATTAGCTGAACTGGCTGATGAAAGGGTTGTTTATGAACCTTATCCTTATGATTTGCTTGAAAAAGAAATTCTCACCATTGATTTTTCGAGAATGATCGAAGTAATAGCCCTGGATGTATTAGCGGGGGTTAATGTAACTCTAATAAGTGGGAAATTCCATGAAACTGTAGTCCAAGCGATTGTTGCTGCAATGGAAAAATTGTTAAGTAGAATGCCTGCTGCAAATCACAATGTTGTTTTATCAGGAGGCAGTATTCATAACCGTTATTTGCGGAAAAGACTAAATACAGAACTAAGAGAAAGAGAGTTTAACGTTTATTTTTCGGAAAAGGTTCCTTGTAATGATGGAGGATTATCCTACGGGCAATTAGTTGTTGCCGCTGCAAAAAGGAGTGCTAACGAATGTGTGTTGGAGTACCAGCTAAAGTAATCGAAAAGATGGAATATAGTGCAGTAGTTGATGTAATGGGATCACAGACTACAGTGGGGACAATCTTTATCCCCGAGGTAGAGCTTGGGGATTATGTGATCGTTCATGCTGGTCAGGCAATGAGTATTGTCGATGAAACCTATGCAAGACAAAGTTTGGAGGAATGGAGGAAGCTAATTCATGCTCGAAATTCTGAAGCAGTCAAATAACCCAGAAATCTGTAAACCATTGGTAGAAGCCGTAATTGAAAAAGCAAAGGTGTTTCAGCAAAAATTCGGCCGCAAGCCTGCCTTCATGGAGGTGTGCGGATCGCATACGATGGCACTAGCGAGAACAGGTGTGAAGCAATGCTTGAAGGACGATGTTAACTTAATTTCTGGACCGGGATGTCCTGTGTGTGTAACCGATCAACGTTCGATTGACGCGATGATTGCCCTTGCAGAAGGTGATAACCGGATTATCTGTACGTTTGGCGACATGATGCGTGTACCTGGTTCTAACAAAACACTGCTAGACTCAAAGATTGCTGGCAAAGATATACGAGTTCTTTACTCTCCAGTAGATGCAGTAAAGATTGCGGAAGAAAACCCTGACAAAGAGGTTATTTTTCTTGGAGTAGGCTTTGAAACTACCATTCCTATCCTAACCTTGATGGTGGGAGAGGCTGAAAAACGTGGCGTTAACAACTTTTCAATTTGGATGACAACGAAGCTAGTGGAACCAGTATTGCGCTACTTACTAGATGCTGGTGAAGTGAATTTGGACGGCTTCTTATTACCTGGACATGTGTCCATCGTATTAGGGAAAGAATCCTATCAATACTTAGTCGATAAATACAATATTTCCGGTGTCATTACCGGATTTGAGACAGCAGAATTACTATCTGGAATCTATAAAGCAATTGATTTGGGAATAAAGGATCAAGTTGCCATCATAAACAATCATCCAGCAATAGTTACGAAAACTGGTAATCAAGTAATCCATCAATGGTTTGAAAAATACTTAACAGAATGCAATGAAGCATGGAGGGGAATCGGGGTCATTCCGAACAGCGGCTTAGATTTAAAAGCAGAGTATGACCAATACAATGCGAAGAAACGATTCGCGGTGAATGTAGGAGAACCGCGAAAAACAAAATGCCGCTGCGGCGAGGTGATCAGAGGACTAATCTCACCATCTGAATGTTCATTATTCAGTAAAGCTTGCCACCCAATGAACCCAATCGGACCATGTATGGTTTCTGCAGAAGGAAGCTGTGCCGCACACTATCAATACATGAGGGAGAGTTTATGATGGAAAAATATATCAGTCTAGCACATGGTGATGGTGGTGAACTAAGCCACTTGTTAATTCGTGATTTATTTGTTGAGGCATTTGGCGAAGGAAAAGCAGCGATGTTTGATGCTGCAGAAATAACACTAACTTCCAAGCAAATTGCTGTCTCAACAGACTCGTTCGTTATAAAGCCAATCTTTTTTCCAGGTGGATCGATTGGAAAGTTAGCTGTTGCAGGAACAGTCAACGACCTTGCGGTTAGTGGAGCAAAGCCATCCTTTCTTACCTGCGGGTTTGTGATCGAAGAAGGCTTTCCTATTTCGGACTTAAAGAAAATTGTCACCGATATGGCAAATGAAGCGAGAAAAACAGGTGTGGCGATTGTAGCAGGAGATACAAAAGTAGTCGAACGTGGAAGTGCAGATGGTGTTTATATCAACACAACCGGTATAGGTATTTATGAACCAGGTATTGGCTGCAGTCTTGAATTTGAAGAAGGGGATGCAATAATTGTATCTGGTACAATCGGTGATCACGGTATTGCCGTCCTAGCTGCCAGGGGCGAATTAGGAATAACTGTACCGATTAATAGTGATTGTGCTTCACTTAATAGAATGTTAGCTGAAGTTCTCCAACAGACAAGCGGAGTCCGAATCATGCGTGATCCTACAAGAGGCGGATTAGCAACAACTCTTGTAGAAATCGCAGAGGATTTTCATTTAACGATGAAAATCAATGAAGTTGATTTACCTGTTAGAGAAGAAGTAAACGGGGCATGTGATATATTAGGCTTTGATCCACTTTACCTTGCAAATGAAGGAAAAGCGATAATCATTGTATCCGCTAAGGAAAAAGATAAAGTGTTAGATATTTTACGAGATTTCTTTGAAGGGCACGATGCAGTAGTTATTGGTTCTATTATAGGAAAACAGAAAGGACAATTACTATTAGAAACACCACTTGGATCAAAGAGATTGTTGAATAGATTAACAGGAACGATGTTTCCGAGAATATGCTAAAAAAAATGCCCTCATTTAATAAAACGAATGGGGGTAATTATTTTTGTTTTTTCTATTCCCCATAAAGTTTTCTTTAATAAATGTTTCTAAATATTTTTTAATCCAAGCAGATTTAGACACATTTCGAGCGCTCTTAGGTGTATAATATATACAAACGGGTGAAAAAGAGGATTGATATTTTGTTATTCAAAAGCCTAGAGTTCAAAAATGTTGTTGGACAGAAGGTTAAAGTCATGGATATTCCTGTATTGGAGGAAGGTAGCACTTATAAATTTATGATCCAAGTCCGTTTACAAAATTTTATTACGTCGCTTTATCAGGAAAAGAAACCGAAAAAATGCTATTCGTTTAAAGAGTATTTGAAAAAGGTAATGAAATGGCCTGATTATGAAGCACTGTTTAAAGTAGAAGAATTAAAGAATAACGCTTAATACCTTTCGAACATCGGATATCCGGTGTTCTTTTATTTTTCACATTTTTTTCATGAAAATAGGTGGATTTATATCATATAGAATAGGGAACATGTATAATACAATGGAGTAATTCTAGGGATGTGAGTAAATGAGCAAGATTAAGATTGTCACGGATTCAACGATGGATATGACAATAGAACAGGCTGACCAACTAGGTGTTGTGGTTGTGCCTTTATCCGTAACGATAAATGGAGAAACCTATCTAGACCGTGTAGAAATTCAACCTGCTGAATTTATGGAAACGATGAAAGGCTTAAAGGATTTACCGAAAAGCTCGCAGCCTTCTGCTGGAACCTTCCTTGAAGTGTATGACAAACTCGGGGAAGAAGGCTATGAAGTGATTTCTATACATATGACAGGTAAAATGAGCGGGACGGTTCGTTCTGCTGAAAGTGCTGCGCAAATGACGAAGACCAAGGTAACAGTGGTTGACTCTGAGTTCATTTCGATTGCCCTTCAGTTTCAGGTTCGAGAAGCTGCTGAAATGGCAAAGCAGGGTAAAAGTCTAGAGGAAATCCTCGGCCGTCTCGATTCTGTCCGTCAAAACTCGAAGCTATATATTATGATAGATACATTAGAGAATATGGTGAAAGGCGGACGGATTGGGAAAGGGAGGGCATTCATTGGTTCCTTACTTAATATTAAGCCAATCGCTTCATTAGAAGGTGCCGAATACAATCCGGTAGCAAAGGTCCGAAGTCATTCACAAGTAGTTAAATGGCTCGCCAAGCAATTTGCAGAGGATGTAAAAGGAAAGACTGTCAAACGTGTGGGCATTGTTCATGCAGAAGCACTCGAGTTGGCTGTAAAATTAAAAGACTCTATCATAGAATTAACAGGCTACGACGATATTTTTGTTGATTACACAGGTCCAACAATCAGTACCCATACAGGACCGGGTACAATTGCTATCATGTATTACTTCGAATAAAGCGAGGATGGTGCAGTTATGCACCATCCTTATTTGTTGACCAACTGTATTTCAGATCCATGAACTGAAAACCCAAGTCGCTTCAAATGCTTGCGAAGCCCGCTCCGTTCCCACGTCTTCAGAATCAACACATCAAGCATTTTTTTCGGATAAAAGATACCGATATTTGTTAACTCTTCGAAATTCATTCCCTGAAGTACATACCTTTCAATTATTTCGTCACGTTGTTCAATAATCCCAATAAAAATGCCCATAGCTTCTATAAATTCTTGTCTTGTGAAAACTCCTTTTTGATGGCCGGTGATGTAGGTTTCTGCATCCAACTCTAATAGTACTTTACTCGATGCAATAAATTCGTCAATATCCCCATCGGTGCCAAAGTACCACGGTCCAAAGGAAGTCATATCGAAATCACCAGCATAGACAACGCCAAGTTCTGTGAAATAGGGAGAAGTATATCCTTTTGTATGCCCAGGTGTATGTAGAAAGTTTACCTTTACACCACTAAAGTTGTATTCTTCATCGTATTGATACGTTCCGGAAATTTCACCGAGGTTTTGAACCCATTCCTTTGGCATGTGCTTTCGCAATGCTTCTACACCTCCAGGACCCCACTCCTGGTAGATTCCGTTCCCTCTTGCAATTCCTTCGATTGACTGAATGGTTTCAAACTCCAATGGATTTATCCATTTTTCTATATCTCGAAACAAATGGTTATGCAATGTATGATCAGGATGGTAATGGGTGTTGACAACCAATTCCACTCCATATTCTTCATTTAATGCTAGCAGCTCTGCTGGGTCTGCACCGGTATCAATAAACACCTTATCTTTACTATTAATATACAAGCTTCTTGAAAATGGAACTTTACTATGATTTGCTCCTTCAATAATCATAATTGGACCAATTGTTCTCATCAATTATCACCTCAACTTTTATTTATCATAATATTCCGTCTCAATGAATGAATACTCATTCATGATACCATAACTTCATATTTCCATAAACCTTATTGCATAGTGTCTATTGCGTTAACTTTGCAGAGTTGTTTTTGGGTAAAATTAGAATATTTGGTAAAGCTATAAAAAATTGATTTTTCAAAGGTGCTGCCAATGTTTAAATGGATGTCCGGAAAAAAAACGCCAGAAGGAGAAAAGGCACATAGCCTTGTGATTGATGAATTAAAGGAACAAATAAAAAAAGAGCTCGTTGCCTGTTCAGACTTATTGTTTCGAACATTAAAAAGAAATGATAAAAAAATAGTCATTTGTTTTGTCAGCAGCTTGATCGATAAAACGGGTGTGGATGATTACATTCTAAAGCCAATTCAAGAGAAAACAGAAGTAGGCTGGAGTGTTGAGGAGCTCGCACAAATTCTTCCGATAACTGATTTATCAGGAGCTAATCAATTAAATGAAATTGTTAAGGCTTTAATCGAAGGGAAAACGTACATTTATTCGGAAGGCGAACCATTCGGTTTGTTAGCCAATTTGAGTAATACGGTTGAAAGAAGTTTATCACATGCAGAAACGGAATCACTTGTTTTTGGTCCGAAAATTGCTTTTACCGAATCGCTTCTTGGGAATGTCAACATAATAAGGAACAATATAAAAGATCCTGATTTATGTATGGAAGATTTGAAAATTGGAACCAGGTCAAAAACGAGTGCGAAACTCGTTTATATAAAGGGCATTGCAGAAGAAGAAAATATTAATACATTCAGGCAAAGAGTAAGTCAATTAGAAATCGATCATGTGCAAGGGACCACAGTGCTTGGTCAGTTAATTGAAGGAAACAGCTGGTCTATTTTCCCGCAATTGATGACAACCGAGCTTCCAGATCGGATTACGCTTGCGTTAATGTCTGGAAGAGTTGCCGTCTTAATGGACCGAAGTCCTGATGCCATTTATGGTCCAACACCCTTTTTCACTTTTTTTGAGTCAACGGAAGATGTATATATGCGCTGGAATATGGGTTTTTTCCTACGAATTCTGCGCTTAACGGCCACCTTTTTATCTGTACTTTTAACCCCTGCCTATGTAGCGGTATTGACGTATCATTATGAAGTCATTCCATCACCATTACTTGTGTCATTAGGTCAATCAAGGTCAAATGTACCTTTTCCACCCGTCTTTGAAGCCCTTCTACTTGAATTTGTCATTGAATTATTACGAGAGGCTGGAGCCAGGCTGCCAACAAAGGTCGGTCAGACGATGGGTATCGTAGGCGGTATCGTTATCGGGCAAGCGGCAGTAGAAGCAGGATTTACAAGTAATATTTTGATAATTATTATCGCATTAAGTGCTCTTGGCTCATTTACAACTCCTAGTTATTTGATGGGTACTGCCATAAGGATTATTCGCTTTCCCATCATTTTATTGGCTGGCTTTTGGGGGGGGATTGGGATTATGGTCGCATTTTGCTTTTTCATTATTCACCTTTTGAAATTGGATACATTAGGCAGGCCATACCTTGCACCAGTCTATCCATTGAACTTGAGGGATTTGGGGTATAGTATATTTCGATTTCCGAGTCAATTTCTTTCCTACCGTCCTGTAACAAACCAGCCTGGAGATAAAGATCGATATTCTGCAAAAAAAGCGAAACAGAAAAAGGATGTAGATGAATAGGAGCGGTCATGATGAAAGTGAACTTACATCCGAAGGAAGGATTACTTTTTAATACGTTTCTTCTATTTTTTCTAATTCATGGCGTTCAAACCGGGGTAGGTATTGTAGGACTTCCGAGGGTCGTTTATTTGGCGGCCCAGCATGATGCATGGATTTCTGTGTTGATAGCAGGGGCAGTCACCGCTATCGTCCTTTGGTTTATGATCATGATGCTCAGGCAATATGATAGTGCTGATTTATATGGGATCCATCTCGATGTGTTTGGTAAATGGCTCGGGAATAGCCTTAGCTTTGTATACATCCTCTATTTAATTAGTAGTTTTTTCGTTATTTTTATGAATTATGTCGAAATCGTTCAAGTTTGGATTTTTCCAAATTTAGTAACATGGCAGCTCGCACTTGTTCTCATCTTATTAACCATATACGGTGTTTACGGAGGAATTCGAGTGGTTGTCGGAATTGCCTTTCTCTCTGTGTTGGGAACCATGTGGATCTTGTTTATTGCTTTTATACCACTTCGGTATGCAGACTTCAATCATTTGTTTCCAATCATGAATAGTGATATTAAATCAATTCTGAAAGGGGCGCAGAGTACAACCCTTTCGATGATGGGATTTGAATTAGTCATGTTTTTTTATCCCTATATAAAGGAAAAAAGAAAAAGCATGAGGTATGTTCAGATAGCCAATTTGTTTACAACGTTGATGTTTAGTTTTATCACATTGGTCTCAATTGTGTTTTTTGCCGGTGATAGTCTCAAAGCAGTAATCTGGCCTGTTCTATCTATGTTTAAAATTGTCCGACTTCCAAATCTAGAGAGATTTGAGTTTATTGCCGTATCCTTTTGGATGTTAATCATTTTACCCAATATGTGTTTGTATTTGTGGGCAGCTTCAAAAGGGTTTTCGAGGATTTTAAAACGAAAACAAAAAACAGGAATATGGTTTTTTGCAATTCTTACTTTTGGTGCTACTTTTTTAATCCAAGCAAGGTATCAAATGAATATGGTAACAGATATCATTGCAAAAACAGGTTTCTACACTGCTATATGCTATCCTGTTGTTCTTGCTATGATTGTCCTCATGAAAAAATGGTGGTTAAAGAGGAGAAATAGCCATGCCAAGACGTCATAAATGGAGAATCCTCGTATTGTATATTGCTTTTGTGGTAATTATGTCTAGTTGTGTAGAAACGAAACAATTGGAAAAATTAGGTCTAATAACAGCACAGGGCTATGATTTAGAAAAAGAAAACCAAATTAAAGGAACAGTAGTTGTTCACAAGTTCGATCCTTTAGCAGAAAACCTAACAAAGGTCATTACAGTAAAAGCTAATACAAGTAAGGCATTAAGACAAAAGCAGAATCTGGAGATTGATCAAAAGCTTGTTCTTGGGCAGCTTCGCTGTGTGATTTACAGTAAAGAGCTTGCTAAGAAAGGAATCTCTCAGCTTGTGGATGCGCTAAACCGTGATCCTACCGTGGGAAATATGGTTTATTTAACCATAGCAGAAAATGATGCGATTTCGATTATGACTATCGAAGAGAAGAAACTTAAGGTGAACTTAGGAACATATCTATACAATTTAATTAAACAAAATGTTGAGAGTGAGCAGCTAACTTCGCCTACACTGCATGAATTTAATCATAATTTCATGGATCATGGTAGAGATCCGGTCCTACCGATTTTAAAGATTAAAGACGATGGAGTAATCATCTCTGGGATCGCACTTTTTAAGAATGATAAGATTGTTGGTGAATTGGCAAGTGATAAACTATTTTATGCAAAGGTTCTTTCGGATCGATACAGATCAGGGACACATGAGATGGGTTTCAACCGTTCACAGTTTAAAAAAATTATTAAGAAGAGGGACCTAGGAGAAAGCAAGGAGGTCTACGATAAATTATTTATCAGCATAGATAGTATTCGCAGCAATGCGAAAATTAAATTGATTGATAAGGAAAAACTCCATTTTCGTGTGGATGTTAATTTAGATTCACGTTTACTCGAAACAACAGAGCCTTTAGATTTGACCACTGCCAAAAACATTAAGTTTATTGAAAAAATAATAAATAAAGAAATGGAAAAGCAAATCAAACAGCTGCTGGAATATTTCCGAGAGAAACAGGTAGATCCAATTGGAATCGGGAATAAATACATGGCGAAAATTCGCACAAAACCGCTTACTGAAAAGGAATGGAGGGAGTTGTATAAGAACGCAACATTCGAGGTAAAGGTGAATAATACAATTGTAAAAACAGGGGTAATAGATTAAGAATCGCTTTTCTTTTCTCTTTCGTAAATCTTTGTTAAACTTATCACGAATATAAAAAAGCTGCGAGGGATCTATATGAAGTATCGGTTAGCGTTTCTATTATTAGTGATTAGTGCATTGCTGCTATCTGCTTGTGGACAAAAGGGGATTCAGAACCCGCTAGATTATCCAGTCAAAGATTTTACGGCTGTGACGCAAGAAAATAAACCATTTGAAAAGAAGAACTTGAATGGAAAGATTTGGGTAGCTGACTTTATTTTTACCAATTGCGCAGATGTATGTCCGCCAATGACGGCAAACATGACCAAGCTGCAAAAAATGGTCGAAGACGAAAAGTTGGAAAATGTTGAGTTTGTTTCATTTAGTGTCGACCCTACTGTTGATACACCCGAAAAACTTACAGAGTACGCGAAGAACTTCGGGCTGAAGGATGATAATTGGACTTTTTTAACAGGCTATTCACAAGAATTTATTGAGACCTATGCGAAGGAAACATTCAAAACCTTAGTGAAAAAGCCACAAGAAGGTGACCAGGTTATTCACCAGACCTATTTTTTCTTAGTGGGACCAGATGAGAAGGTTAAGAAAATCTACGATGGGTATAAAGAAGTACCGTATGATGAAATGATTAGTGATATTAAAGCGTTGCAATAGACCTTTTCCCAGGTCTATTTTTTTGGAAATGAATAGGATATAGTACGAGCATGTTTTGAATTATTTACGTCATGTTATAATATCATTAGTAACAGGGTGGTGAAGAAAATGAAAGAAGTTTTCATCCTTCTCATTCTTTCGACTTTTTTCTTAAGTTCTTGCAGTCAATCCGATCGCTGGGATTTGCATGAAGAACGGATGGCTTCAGCTGTTGTTTATGCAGAGGTTCCTGCCGATTTTGTCCCAAAGGAGATAAGCATTATTTCCGCTGGTGATTCCTTAACAGAAGGTGTTGGCGATAGTACAAAAACAGGAGGATACCTGCCTTACTTAAGAACTTTGCTCGAGGAAGAAAAGGGGATTAAGGAAGTTGATTTCTATAACTTCGGTGTAAAAGGTAATCGTACCCCGCAATTATTAAAAAGGCTGCAAACAGATGAGATAAAAGACAAACTTTCTACTGCTGATTTAGTCATATTAACCATTGGCGGCAATGATATTATGAAGGTAGTAAAGGATAATATCTCAAATCTACAGCTATCCATCTTTGATAAGGAAAAAGAAGTATATATTAATCATTTATACCAGATCATGAATACGATTATCCGAGCAAATCCTGATGCCTATATTGTTTTGGTGGGGGTATACAATCCATTTTCTCAATGGTTTTCTGATATAAAAGAGCTCGACCAGATTGTTTCCGATTGGAACGTCGCAAGTCAAAGTGTCGTTGCTAATTATCAGAATGCTTATTTTGTAGGAATTGAAGATTTATTTAAGAACCCAACAGAAAGTCTACTTCATAGTGATAACTTTCATCCGAATAATAAAGGGTATGAATTGATTGCACACCGGTTAAATGAAACCTTAGAAGAACGGACATTACCTGATCTCGTTAAGAAGGCGTATATGGTCAGTAAAGAGGAGAATTAGGGATTTCTATGAAAAATAAATGGAAAACGGGATTCTTTCTTATAGTAGGGTTAAATCTTTTTATTGTTATCATTCTTTTATCTTTAATCATGGTTCCTGCCGATGAGAAAGGAAAAATTCAAAGTGTCCCAGACGACAGCAGTGTTTCTTTTCAAGTCAAATCGAATAAGGCTGATTTAAATGTGTTAATCAACCAGTATATTAAAAAGGAAGCGGCTGATTCACCGATAGATTATAGTGTCCAGCTCCAGGATGAAGTGGAATTATACGGGACATTAAAATTCTTTAGTCAAGAAGTAGATTTAAAACTCACCTTCGTTCCAGAGGCATTAGATAACGGCGATTTGGTCCTAAAGCAGAAGTCGATTTCGGTTGGCAGCCTGCCATTGCCTGTATCCTATGTGCTGAAATTTATCAAAGACAATTATAAGCTCCCAAAAGGAGTCGATATTCTGCCAAATGATAAAATGATTCACGTACACATGCAGCAATTAAAGTTAAAGAGTGATGTGAAAATAAAGGCAAATAAGTTTGATTTAGTAAAAGATGATATTGCTTTTACCATAGTTGTACCCGTTGAATAAGGTGCCTCACACATTGTGAGTCACCTTATTTTTTAATCTTTTAAAATCATCGCTTGTAATGCAGGATCTTCCTTTGAAAGGCCAATCAATACTATCGTATAGGTTTCATTTGGACGAAACTGTGCTTTTGGCATTGGCAGGACGATGTTTTTCGTTCCAGCCTCTCTAATCTCTAAATCCACTGTCATCGGCATAATACCTAGATAGTCTGTTGTCTGTTTGTACGAGATATTCGGAAAGACTACATCTCTGTCTTTAACAGCAATATCTATAGTTCCTGTATCCGGTGATAAGTGCAGAAAACGGATTTTTGATTCATTAATTGGAACTTCTGGTTGATTAAGGTACGGAAGCAGACGCATTTTTTTAACCGGGTCGATTATTGCCAGCGTATATGATTTATCAGGTTCAACGGTAATCCTCTTATTGAGCATACTATCTACTGAATTTCCCGTTGGGTAGATATCAATATGATACTTTCCAGGTTTTAATGGCAGATAATTGCTAGCCACTCTAAAAGGAAGGCGTTTCACTTTCATTTGACCATTTATATAAATGTCAACCTCGGGGGCATCAGGTGAAGTGTGAAGGAACCGGACCCTTCCTTCCGTTTGAGATTGTTGGATATTACGTTCCATCATTGCTTTATTCATATATTTTAGATGTTTCAAATAGTATTGCATGTGTAGGTTTGGATTAGAGTATTTATAATTGTGAGCCAATAAATCATACATCGCAGCTCGTTGAAGATAATCAGAATGATTTCTATTTCCAGACATACCCTTCGCTCCTTTCTTTCGTTCTTTACAAATTAATTTATTCAAGCATGTTTAGGTGGGTGTCTATATTTGGATTTTTTGTTTACAAATGGATAAAGATAACATATACTTATTACAAATAAGTCGGAAGGCGGGTGAAGTGTAATGTTAAATGAAAATACGTTAATTGCCGTTCATTTCAATAACTCTTGCACAGCCCGCGGATTCACCAGTTAGGGGAATCTATACCCATTATTCCTTTTGTGAATAAAACCATGGGCTGTGTTGCCTATGGTTTTTTATTATGCAAATTTTTGGAGGAATATGGATGAATTTAATTAATATTGGATTAACTGAAAAAATAAATAACGATTTTTTAGCGCAAAAACAAAGTGAAGAGATGATTATCGGTCGAGTGGCCTTAGAACATAAACATATGTATCGTGTCTGGACGGAGCATGGAGATTTACTTTGCGAGGTTTCTGGAAAATTCAACTTTGAAGCGTTAAGTCGCGAGGACTATCCTGCGGTCGGGGATTGGGTCATGCTGAAGCCCCGGGTGGAGGAAGGTAAAGGTACGATTTATTCGGTAATGCCGCGGTTCAGCAAGTTTTCTCGTAAGTCGGCAGGGAGGACGGCTGAAGAGCAAATTGTTGCTGCAAATGTGGATACCGTTTTTCTTGTGAACTCCTTAAATGATGATCTTAATTTAAGAAGAATAGAACGCTATCTGTTGCTCACATGGGAAAGTGGTGCCAATCCTGTTATTGTTTTAAGTAAAGCAGATCTTTGTGAAAATATTGAAGAGAAGCTTGCAGAAGTTGAAGCGATCGCTTTTGGAGGAGTACCGGTGATAGCGATTAGTGCTGAAATGAAGAGGGGAATTGAAGAGCTTGAGCCTTTCCTACAGCCTGGAAAAACCATTGCATTGTTAGGTTCCTCGGGTGTAGGAAAGTCAACCTTAACGAATTTATTGTTGGGAGCTGAAAAGCAGGCTGTCAAGGAGATTCGTGAAGGGGATGACAAGGGTCGCCACACCACCACACACCGCGAAATGATTCAACTTCCAAATGGCAGTGTCCTGATCGACACTCCAGGAATGCGAGAAATACAGCTTTGGGAGAGTTCAGATGGTTTAACCGAAACGTTTTCTGATATCGATGAGTTAGGAGAAATGTGCAGATTCCGGGATTGTAAACATAAGGATGAGCCGGGCTGTGCGGTATTGGAGGCCATTGAAGAAGGTACATTGGATTCCGGACGCTTAACCAGCTATAACAAGCTGCAAAAAGAACTCGCCTATATCGAAAGAAAAGCCGACAAACGCGCACAAACAGAAGAACAGAAAAAGTGGAAGAACATCACGAAACAAACGCGGCAAAAAAAGAAAATTAAATAAGGGAATTCAGCCGAACCAGGAGACTGGTTCGGCTTTTGTGCGTGTGTTAGGATTTTTTTAAAAAGGAAATTTTCATTTTGATTTAATCATCAAATTGTATTTCTATGAAGAGTTTCGGTATACTCATTATCAAAGCATATAAATTCCAAAGGGGTGGGTATCATGGAAGAAAGTAAACAACTAGCTACATTTGCTGGAGGCTGTTTTTGGTGTATGGTGAAGCCATTCGATGAGCAGCCAGGAATTATAAGTGTCCTTTCTGGATATACCGGCGGTCATGTTGAAAATCCTACATACCAGCAGGTTTGTTCTGAGTCAACAGGGCATTATGAAGCAGTTCAAATTACCTTTAATCCAAAAAATTTTCCATATGAAAAACTTCTTGAATTATATTGGCAGCAAATCGACCCGACCGATCCTGGGGGTCAATTTTACGACAGGGGTCAGTCTTATCAAACAGCGATTTTTTACCATAATGAAAAACAAAAAGAGCTTGCTGAACAATCAAAGGAGAACCTACAGGATAGCGGAATTTTCACAAAACCAGTCGTAACGCCGATTTTACCAGCAAAAACCTTCTATCCAGCGGAAGAGTATCATCAGCATTACTACAAGAAAAATCAAGCTCATTACGAAGGATACCATGTAGGTTCAGGGAGAGCCGGTTTTATCCAGGCACATTGGGGGGAGAAAAATGAAAAATAAGGAAGAACTAAAGAAAGAATTATCACCAATTCAGTATGAAGTAACGCAAAATAACGGAACAGAGCCTCCTTTTCGAAACGAATATTGGAATGAAACTAGAGACGGGATTTATGTTGACCTCGTTTCTGGAAAGCCGCTATTTAGCTCGCTTGATAAATTTGATGCAGGGTGCGGATGGCCGAGTTTTACCAAGCCAATTGTTGAAGAAGAAGTAATCGAAAAAGAGGATTACAGCCATTTTATGGTTCGAACAGAAGTTAGAAGCAAAGCCGCAGATTCCCATCTGGGTCATGTCTTCGATGACGGACCAGGTCCAAATGGATTGCGCTACTGCATTAATTCTGCAGCCTTACGATTTATTCCCGAAGAGGAATTGGATGAGCAAGGATACGGAGCTTATAAGAAGCTATTTGATGAAAATTAAGAAGCCGCGAATTCGCGGCTTTTCCTATTTTCCTTTTACTTTAGAAGTGGAAGTCATTCCACCTGAAAGAATAAATTTCATTGCTTCCTCGGGTTTAACATCGATAATCTCTACTTGCTCCTTCGGAATTAAGAAAGTAAATCCGGCAACTTGAAAGGTTTGTGGAACATAAACAGCTACATGGTCCTTAAGCGGGCTGTAAAAATCCTCCAACTGTTCCGAAGTTATAAACCCCATACTTCTCATTTCCGTTCCAGGAATGACAATAAGCGCCACTTTTGAAAAAGACTTTTTCTCCCCCAAAAAGGATTGAACCGTATCTTTAATGACTGAGTAAATGGTTTTGACAATAGGAATTTTTTCAAGCCATTTATCAATCAGTTTAATAATGCTTCCTGTTACAAATTTTGTAGATAACCAGCCTAACAGCGTAATTAATACAATGGTTGTTAGCAAGCCAAACCCAGGAATATAATCTTCCTTTAAATAAGGCCTTAAGGTGTTACCTAACAGTCCATCGAGGAACAAAAACGTTTTGTAAATAACAAAGATTACAAGAATAATGGGAACAATGGTCAAAATACCGTTAACAAAGCTCTTCAAGAGAGTTTTCATTTTATCACCTACAATTTCATCATTGATTCTCATAATATAGGCGAATGCACAGACAGGTCAAGTACCTATTACATAAAGTAAGAGTGTTAACAGATAAAAACCTTAAGGAGTGAATATGTATGCATTATGGGCATGGTTTTGGTCAAGATTGCTGTGGCTACGGTTTTCCACAAGTTGGTGGGGTTGGTTATGGTTCGGGCACTTTCGTATTAATCGTGGTGTTGTTTATTCTTTTAATCATCATCGGTGCTAGCTACTGCTGAACCCAAAAGACTCAGGCATAAGTCCTGAGTCTTTTTTTTGTTATTTTCAAAAAAAGAGCAAAACACGAACAATGTGGTTTTTATTTTACAAATAGTTCGTTTTTATTGTTGACTGAAAGAAAAATCTCTGATATATTTACCAAGGGTTAAGTAAATACATACGTCTTGGAGGTTTTGGACAATGGAAAATAGATATGATGTAATAGTAGTGGGTGCAGGCCCAGCGGGGATTTTTACCTGTTATGAACTTACACTAAAAATGCCGAACGCAAAGGTGCTGTTAGTGGATAAAGGGCATGATATTTATCGGAGAAATTGTCCAATTTTAGAAAATAAAATTGAGAAATGTCCTCCAGCAGCGGGCAAGAAGGAGTATGCAGGATGTTTACCAGCTTGCTCGATTACTAGCGGCTTCGGCGGTGCAGGTGCATATTCGGATGGAAAGTTTAATATCACGAGTGAATTTGGCGGTTGGATGACGGATTATCTTCCAGATTCTCAAGTTGTCGATTTGATTAATTATGTAGATGAAATTAATTTAAAGCATGGTGCAACAGATAGTATTACCGATCCACTTACAGATAAAGTTAAAGATATCGAACGCCGCGCCTTTGCAGCTGGATTAAAATTGTTACGTGCTCAAGTTCGCCACCTAGGAACAGAGCAAAACTTGAAAATTATGAAAAGTATCTATGAATACTTAAATGATAAAATTGAAATGTCATATAAAACAGAAGTCCAGGATTTAATTACTGAAAGGACTCCTGATGGACATGTCGTTAAGGGAATCAAGCTGAAAGGTGATAAGGACATTTATGCAGAAAAGGTCGTTATCACTCCAGGTCGTGATGGTTCAAAATGGCTGACTGAGATTCTTAAGTCACGCCGCCTGAAAATGACAAGCAATCAAGTAGATATCGGCGTTCGTGTAGAGACGTCTGACATCGTTATGAAGGAGATCAATGACAATTTGTATGAAGGGAAATTTATCTTCAATACATCCGTTGGAACACGAGTCCGGACGTTTTGCAGCAATCCTTCCGGACATGTGGTCGTTGAAAATCACTCAGGTATCATGCTTGCCAATGGGCATGCTTATAAGGATCCAAAGCTTGGAAGTCCAAATACCAACTTCGCATTGCTTGTATCCCATACATTCTCCGAGCCTTTTGACAAGCCAAACGAATATGCGCACGAGGTATCACGACTTGCGAACTCCCTATCAAATGGCGGCTTAATCGTGCAAAAGTATGGAGATATATTAAAGGGACGTCGTTCAACGGATAGAAGAATAAAAGAAGGATTCATCGAGCCAACCCTTAAAGAGGCGGTTCCAGGGGACCTTGGACTAGTTCTTCCATATAATACCCTTAAGAGTTTAATTGAGATGACCGAGGCGTTAAATCAAATTACGCCAGGATTGGCTTCAGAACACACATTATTCTACGGAGTGGAAGCGAAATTCTATTCTGCACGACCAAAGCTCAATGACCGTTTTGAATCAGAAATCAGCGGTTTGTATGTCGGCGGCGACGGCGCTGGAATAACCCGCGGTCTAGCCCAAGCAAGTGCATGCGGCGTCTGGATAGCAAGAGATATCATCCAAAAAGCAACAACTGAACGCAAAAAAGAAGTAGTCATGTCCTAAACCCGCTAAATTAGCGGGTTTGTTTTGTTTTTGAGCTAGTTACAGAAGGGTTAATCTGCGATAAATAGGTATATCTGCGTTAATTGATTTATTTCTGCGATAAACAGAATATATCTGCGTAAATTCAAATATATCTGCGTTAAACGAATTATATCTGCGTAACTGTTTTCACCAAGGAACTGTCTCCGGAAAATAATATCGACCCTTGTTCGTTCCAGTGGTATTGAGATTTGTAGAACGTAGTATTCTTCCGGAAGTATCAGGTGAGGTTATTTGAGCAAAATCCCGAAATTGCTTGTTTGTTATTTTCATATTGAAAAGTAAAAAATAATCCATTAATGCGAGAATGTGAGCATCATATGAATACTCTTTGCATGAGGGGCAGAACCACTGCTTTTTATTACGGGTAATCGGCAGGTTAAAACACTTAGGGCAATGAACACCTGTTAATATATCGGTTAATTTAATTTCATATTGTTTCAAAATAGAGTTTGTTGGTGGAGTGTTTAATTTTAGAAGCAGTCTGCTTAGTTTTCGGAGATCTTTGTTTGTTATGATACTTTCAGTATGGATTTTTTCAATTTGAGGTACTCTTTTGTGAAAGCTGTGAGATTTACAAATACGTTCTCTTACTTCGGGGCTGGTTCCTTTAAATACAAGTACAGCATTTGAGTTATTGATTACAATCAGATAATCAACTGGGACAGGAGGAAAATTATTTTCAGCTAACAGTTTTTTTATGTAAGATTGATGTCTTTGAACCTGAGTAACCGGATCCGGATAGCCTTTAATTTTATCACCAACCTTTTGATAAAACTGATCATTTATGGAATCGAATGTTAATTCTCCAGTCATATTTTTGACTTCGATAATGAGGGCTAATTGCGGAGAAATGAGAAGATTATCAATTTGGTAGCTGTTATTGCCGTCGGAGAAATTTATATCGTGGAATATGATGAACTTACTTCCGAGGAGTTGTTCGAGTTGTGTGTCTAGGTATTCTTCACTTTGATAACCGGCTTCTCTTCTTGATAATTCCTCCTTAATTTGTACTCGTTTTGGATGATTCTTGGAGAGTCGTCGTAGTAAAGATCTCAAAATCAATATTTTTAAGGGAATCGACCTTAATTTTCCTATCAAACTCATCATTCCTTTCAGTTTTATAAGTTATTTCGTTAAAAGAAATCGATTTCCCTGCAAAATCAATAGAAATTTATCGAATATTGTCAGTTTTGTGTCTGGAATTAAATAGACGATACATGTGAAAATATTATATCTGCGTAAATCTCAATATATCTGTGATAAATCAAATATATCTGCGTAAATTCAATTATATCTGCGTTAAATGGATTATATCTGCGTTGCCTCTGATTCCATGAAAATTAACACAAAAAGACAGGGAGATTACCCCTGTTTTTTAACCAATCGTAACTTTTTCTTTTGGATAATGAATTTTCTCCTGACCAGTATCCTTGCCTCTTAGGATCAGTAGGCAGGTTACAATCCCCAATCGTCCGATAAACATTAATAAGATAATCAGGATTTTCCCAAATGTCGTTAAAATCGGTGTTAAACCCATCGACAATCCATTCGTTCCAAACGCCGACGTAACTTCAAAGATTACTTGAATCAAAGTTCCTTTTTCCGTAATAGACAGGATTAATATCGAGGTTAAACAGAGCATGGCAGCTGTGGAGATCACGATAAAGGATTTAAGCACATCCTCAGTATTCAGTTCTCGTCTAAATACTTTAATGGAACCTTTTCCTCGTGCATAAAAGAAAATCGCTAACAATACAATTGCAAACGTTGTCGTTCGAATTCCACCGCTGGCGCTGCTCGGTGAACCGCCGATAAACATTAATACCGACATAAAGAGCTGATTACTTGGTGTGAAATCATTCAAATCCATCGTTGCCAACCCTGCACTTTTGGTAGTGGCAGAATTAAATAAGGAATAGAAAAACGTTTCATGCCAAGATTTATCGGCAAAAAAGTGATAACTATCAAGCAAATAAATCATAATGCCGCCTGCAATAGTGAGGATGACAAATGTTGCAGTGGTTAATTTCGTAAATAGGGTGAAATGGTATCTTTTCTTACTTTTTAGACTTAGAAAATATTCATAAACCTCAACAATAACTGGGAAACCAATGGCTCCGATAATCATCAATAAAATGATGATCGTTTGAACAAAGTAATCATCCCTAAAAGGGATTAATGAACCTCCGGTAATATCAAATCCTGCATTTGTCGTGGCACTAATGGAGCCGAAAAATCCATGTTTAAAAGCAGATAACGGGCTGTCAAAGTATTTCAAGAAGCGTAATCCTAAAATAATCCCACCGATAATTTCAAATGAAATGATGATGATAAAAATCCTTTTTGCCAGCTGTACCAAACCTGATAAGTTGGATTGATTTTGGTCAACCATGATCAGCTGGCGTTCTTTTAACCCTACTTTTTTACCAATCATAATCCATAGGAAGGTGCTAAGAGACATTACACCTAATCCACCTAATTGGAGGATGATACACAATAGAAATATTCCAAAGTTATTAAAGGTATCTTTTATCGAGATGACACTTAGACCTGTTACGCTGACGGCACTTGCGGAGGTAAAAAGGGCATCAATGAAACTAAGTGATGCATTTTCACGATGTGCCCATGGTATTAACAAAAGTAGGGTTGAAATGATTAATGCAGATAAGTAAAAAATTACAATTAATTGAATTGTCGATAATTCTCTCTTTTTAGATATTCGTTTATTCGATTTATTCATTTAATCCATCCTTATGTAAATCTAAGTGTTATTCTATATTAACCGCCCTCAAAAGTAAAAGATAGTTTTCCTACTAGAATTTTCTGACATTTTTATATATGCTAGTGTTAGAAGGACAAAGGATGCCTGGGGGACTATAGATATGATCACAAAGCTAAAATCCTTATATGACCAAAGAGAATACTATCAAGCTTTAGAAATCATAAATCAAGAGATACTTGTGTTAAAATCGCTGCGCTACTCTGAATTAAAACAAGAGCTTAACAGAATAAAGTCTGCCGAAGAATTTCAAGTATTGATTCGGTTGACAGACCATTTTTTGATGTATCAATATAGTTCTTTTATAGCTCGTTACGCTTACCGCCGTTTCCCTTCGGTTTTAACAATTTCTTGGTATTGTGAGGAGCTTCTTGATAATGGAAAGCTGTTAGAAGCAGATGAGCTTATTTCCGCCGCAATTGCCGAAAATCAAGAGGATATTCAGGGTTGTGAAGAATTAGAACGGCTTTATTTTTGTAAGATTCGTTGTTTGTTAGAAATGAAGCTATTTAAGAAAGCAGAAGAGTTTCTGGAAAAGGTGAAGGAATCTTCCCGCCCTCTGCATGACAAAATTGGATACGTATTTATGCAAACCGGGAATAGGGAGAAAGCGGAGAAGTACTTTCAACAAGGCCTTAACGATTTTGAAAAAGGACGGATTTGTTATTTGCTCCTGGCCGATTTAAAAGCATCAAATGGACAGATTGAAGAGGCTTTAGCGCTTATCGAACAAGGGGAAAAACTCTACCCTGAAACACCTTCCTTCCTATTAGAAAAAATAAGACGTTACCGTGATCTCGGCAAAATGGAAGAAATGCTTGAATTGATAGAGGAATTGAATGAAAGAATAGCTGAGCATGCCTATCAAAAATATTTTCGCCATTTAACCAATTTCGCATACTACCAATTAGGAGAATTTGAACTCATAAGAAACGAAGATAAGGGGGAGAAATCCCTTTTTATAGTAAAAAATGAACAGGGTGAATTAATTAAACTTACTATCAAGCCCATTATTCAAAAAAGCAATTATTGTGTTCCAGCAAGCTTAGAGATGATTCTGACCTATTTTGGAAAAGACATTACCCAGGATGAAATTGCCACTCATATTTTTGATTTTACTGGTTCGAAGCTGTCGACGACCGTTGATTATCTTGAAGAAAACGGATACGAATGCCGATATTTTGTGGGTAAAAAAGACCTTTATCAAGAATTATTGAAAAAGAATATTCCGATACTGTTAAGTGTTGATTTCGAGCATTCTTCCCATGTTCAAGTGATGACAGGATATGACAGTGTGTTTGATTTTTATCATATACAAGATCCTAACCTATTGGAAACGATGTATTTAGCTGCAGATGATCTCGAAAAGGCAAATGCGTCAACGAGTTATATGTCCATCGTATGTGTTCCAAAGGAAAGAGCAGATGAAATTTCCTTTTTATCAAAAGAAGAGGATGATTATTTCCGCAGATTGCATGATTTAGGCGAAAAGCTGGAGGAGGATGAAGAAAAGTACAAAGAGACTTTTTTAGAATTCTTAAAGGCTACTATTGATGTCCCATATTCACCCATTTATGTGATAAAGCATTTTTCTTTTGAGGAATATAGTGATTTCATTCTTCAATGTGCTGAAAAACTGTTGCAGTCTTATCCAAATAATGACTTTATGAATCTGCATGTGGCCCAAGCCTATATGCGTCTCCAAAGAATGGAGCAGGCTAGAGAGCAGCTTAACCATACGGCACGGACAACCTTCTCTCCGCTTTATCATTTTCTAAATGGAAGAATTGCTCTTTACTTTGACGAAATGAAAGAAGCGATTGGCTACTTTCGGAATTCCCTGCAGCTTGATCCGGACCAATACTACACATGGAGCTATCTTGGACTATCCTATCTTTTTTCAAATGATGTTAAGAAGGCAGAGTATTTCTCTTCTATTAGTATGGAACTTGCACCGAAAGAAAGATTTGTCACTCTCAATCATGCAGCTGTGTTAATTGAAAAGCAGGAGTACGCAAAGGCACGGGGGATTTATGATCAGCTGATTCGGGAAATACCGAAGGATGGTCATGCGTGGTATGAACGAGCACGTCTTGATCAGAAACTGGGGAAACTAAGAAAGGCTTTGCGCGGTTATTTAATGGCGATCAATTTAGAGGACAATATTCCGTTTGCTGTCCTTGCAGCTGCAGACCTATATGAATACGAGCTGGAGAAGCCTGAAAAAGCAGAAGGAATTTTACAATTAGGGATAAATACCGCTGTTTCTGCTCAGCTCTTGGTACGTCTCGGAGATTTCTATCGTGAACATGAGGAAATCGAAAAGTCTAGGGACTGTTATCAAAGATGTATCGATTTATTTCCAGATGAAGGTTTTTCCTATATTGGGTTGGCAGAAATCCTAGCCAGTCAGGAAAATAAGGAAAAGGCAATTGAATTTCTTAAGGCCCATGCAGCCAGATTTGATAAGGATAGTGAATACTTGATTAATAGTGGAAGTATGATGGCTGAATGGGCGATAAAGGAAGATAATAATCAGTTAGTAGAAGTATCATTAGAGCTTATAGAGCGTGGAATCAACCATATTCACTCCAATTTCAATGAGGCTATAGAGCATTATGTGAAAATAGCCGGAGAGACATCGTTCATTAACAGAGCAATTGATTTTCTAAAACAAAAGTTCACAAATAATTCTAAGGTGATAGAGTTCAAATGCTATGAGGGAACGTTGTTCGAGGAAAAACAGCAATTCTCTCAGGCTTTGGATTGTTATAACACTGCTATTCAGGTAAGTAAAGATTCTTTTCCTTATTATCGATTGGGGGAAGTATACTTTAAGCTTGGAATGTATGAGCTGGCAGCAAATGCGTATTTAACGAGCATAAGTATTGACCCTGCAATTGAGCCTGCCTATTTGCGGCTTGCTGAAATAGCAGCATTCAAGGAAAATCATGAAGAAGAAGCTAAACATCTACTAGATCTGCTGGAATTTGCTCCGTTAAGTGTAAATATAGAGTATTTAGTTTCTATTTTAGCTGAAGAGAAACTGAGAAACTTACTGGGAACACTTCAAGCACTGTCTAATGGAAAGAATGAAATATGGAGGCTTGATGCGGAAGCCTATGTATATGGCGCACTAGGTGAAACGCAGCTTGAACAAGAGAAGGTAACTGCTGCTCTTAAGGTAAAACCAGACTTTTCGGAACTGCTTCTTCATCAGGCTAAGATTTTTATTAAAGCAAAAAAGTGGAAGAAAGCTCGGTCTATTCTTACATTGCTATTAAAAAATAGCCCCAAAAATGTGGAGATATATCGAACACTCATTATCTACAGTGCTGCTGCAAATAAATGGTCAAGGCTCCCGAATTTCTTGACAAAACTTGAGGGGAAAAGTGAGGATAAAAGCACGAGGTTTTTATTAGCTGCAGAGGCGGGGAAACAGTTCATCTTAGATATGACTTGGAGTGGAAAAGAGGAAGGGAATGCGTTTGGTCGTTTTGTCACGAAATTAAAAAACCACACAAAGCAAATTTATCTTTTTGGTTCTATCATCGAGCTGTATGAGATGGCGATTAGATTGGATAAAAATAATTTATCAGCAGTAAGTCATTTTGCTAAACTTTATGAGGAGTTTGAACTAGCTGAGGATGCCATAAAAATTTTACAAAAGGCTCTGAAGAAACAGTGGGATGAACGACTTGCCTATCAGCTAGGAATGAATTATTTGAATGAGGAAGATTATTTTTCAGCACTGCCGCTGTTTGAACGTCAATTAAACAATGATCGGGAGGATTCCCATCTCCGCTATTTGGTTGCATTGTGTCATTGTGAAATGGGAGAAACCCGCGTGGCAGAAGAAATGATGATGAGGATTATCGAGGAAAATCCTTTTGAACAAGACGTCTATTTACGATTAGGACGTCTGTTGAATGAACAGGGCAGACATTTAGGGGCTGAGGATGTCCTTGAAAAAGGAATGGAATACCATCCATACGATGATGATATCAAAGAAGAGCTTCTCCTAACTAAGAAGCAATTAGAAAAATCAATAGTACTAACTAACTAAACAGATACGCAATACGTGTCTGTTTTTTTCTTTATATGAATATAAGATGAAAGTATTAAAAACTCCACTCATACAATGAACTAAAAGGGGATGTGGTTTGGTGGTGGAACGTACGTATTTAATTAAACCATTACTCGATGAATCCTTGCCGATGATTGATTATGGTAAAGGGATTTATTTGTATGATAAGGAAGGAAAAAAATACCTTGATGGCGCATCAGGCGCTGTTACTGCCAACATTGGACATGGGGTCCCTGAAATTATTGAAGCGATGCAGGAACAGGCGAAAAAAGTCTCTTTCGTGTATCGCTCGCAATTTACAAGTGAAAGTGCAGAGAAACTCGCAGAGAAAATCGCAGCATTAACACCGGCTGACTTAAATTGGTGCTTCTTTGTTAATAGCGGTTCTGAAGCGGTAGAAACCGCAATGAAAATGGCCATCCAATATTGGCAGGAGAAAGGCATACAAACGAAAACGAAGGTGCTGTCAAGGTGGGTCAGCTACCATGGAATTACGTTAGGTGCGCTTTCATTGTCCGGCCACACGGGCAGGAGAGCACGATTTGTTCCGCTGCTCGAGGATTTTCCAGTCATTAATCCCCCTTATTGTTATCGTTGTCCCTATAACCTTGAAGCCCCTTCCTGCGGCTATCTCTGCGCACAGGAATTAGAAATTGCGATTAAACGAATTGGTGCCAATCATATTGCGGCCTTTATTGCAGAACCTGTCATTGGTGCAGCGGGCGGAGCAATTGCACCACCAGTGGACTATTTTAAGACCATCAAAAAAATCTGTGAAGACCATGACATCCTTTTTATTGCAGACGAGGTGATGACTGGTTTTGGGCGAACAGGATCGATGCTTGCTATGGAGCAATATGGGGTTATTCCTGATATTGTGGCTTTAGGAAAAGGAATGGGGGCAGGCTACGCCCCCATTGCGGCTGCACTTGCAAGTGAAAAGGTGATTGAGCCCATTTTAGCGGGGACAAAAGTAGTGATGAGCGGACATACCTTAAGTGCCAACCCGCAATCCTGCGCAGTGTCACTAGCGGTACTAGAATATTTGGAAAAAAATCAGATTGTCAGTGAAGTAGAGTCTAAGGGAGATTACTTAAAAAATATGCTTTTAAATTTAAAAAATCAGTATTCCTTTATCGGAGACATTCGCGGTAAAGGCTTAATGCTCGGAATCGAATTTGTCGAGGACATCAAAACTAAAGTACCTTTTCCTAGGGAGGCTCTCGTTACCCAAAAGCTAATCTCCCTTGCTAAGGAAAAAGGACTGCTCGTTTATCCGGCAGGTTCTGGTATTGATGGTGTCAACGGTGACGCCATAATCATCTCTCCGCCATTAACCATTACTAAAAATGAAATAGAAGAATTGGTTTCACTCATGCAAGCAACCTTCGATGCTTTTACTCAGCAAATGAAATCGGGTGGTGTATAAATGGAAAATCCATTTGGAAAGATTACAACCTTAGAGGAGGTTTTAAAGCTCTTTTTTAACGAGATGACGTTAATGTTTGGTGGTTTTGGCGGTGTTGGAACTCCGCCAACTCTGATTGATGCTATCCTTGAAAAAGGGGTAGAAAAGTTGACTCTAATTGGAAATGATACAGGGTTTCCTCACATCGGCATTGGAAAATTAGTTAGTCAGGAAAGAGCAATAAAGGTGATTGCTTCTCATATTGGTTCCAACCCCATTGCCGGAAAACTCATGCATGAAGGAAAACTAGAGGTGGAGTTTTCACCGCAAGGAATTTTAGCAGAAAGGATTCGTGCTGGAGGAGTCGGTCTTCCTGCAATTCTAAGTGATATTGGAATGGATAATGAGCTCGTATCAAAAAACAAACCCCATTTTTTCCTCAACGGAAAGGACTACTTAATTGAAACAGCTCTAACCGCAGATGTATCAATACTATATGCAAAAAAAGCAGACCCCTATGGAAATTTAATTTATGACAAAAGTGCCCGAAATACAAATCCGCTTGTCGCAATGGCAGGGGATATCACGATTGCAGAGGTAGAGGAGATAGTTCCGCTTGGAAGCCTCAATCCTGATGAAATTATTACCCCTGGAGTTTTCGTCGATCACATTATCCCTTCGAAGGGAGTGAACTGGAAATGGGCTTGGGAATAGACTTTCGCAACACAATAGCAAGAAGAGCAGCAGAAGAAATCACGAATGGAATGGTTGTTAACCTGGGTATTGGTATCCCCTCCCTCGTTCCCAATCATTTACCAAAGGATACGATGGTGATGTTCCATGCTGAAAATGGGATTACTGGTATGGGACCAAGCCCAGAAAAAGGAATGGAAGATGAGAATTTATGTAATGCTGGAGGTTTTCCGGTAACTTTGAACCAAGGTGGTTCTTATTGTGATAGTGCGATATCTTTTGGAATGATTCGCCGAGGCCGTGTTGATATCACGATTTTGGGTTCCCTCCAGGTTAGCCAGCAAGGAGATTTGGCTAATTGGATTGTTCCAGGAAAAAAAGTTCCTGGTATGGGCGGTGCGATGGAATTAGCTCAAAAAGCAAGAAAAGTGATTGTATTAATGAATCATTGTGATAAAGCGGGAAATCCGAAAATTATGACAACCTGCACATTACCACTGACCTCTAAATCCTGCGTTGATATGATCATTACCGAATTAGCTGTTTTCAGGGTGACTCCTGAAGGGTTATTGCTAACAGAACTTTTTCCGCCCTATGACTTACAAGAGGTCGTAAATAAAACAGAATGTGAGTTCAGAATTAGTGAAGTTGTCCGCAAAATTTCCTATTAGTTTCACCCATCCTTAAAAAGAAGGAGTGAACGTGTTGACCAATTATGAAGAATCCATCAAACAGTGGTTGAAGGACAATCGTGCCAGAGGGACGAGGTTCTTACAAATACTTGTCCAAGAAAATAGTACAAGGGGAAACGAAAGTAGTGCTCAGGCTGTCATTATTGAAAAATGCCGGCAGTTAGGATTGAATCTCGATATCTGGGAAATTGATAGAAATGAGCTCATCCAGCATGAGTCGTTCTGCTGTGATCGGGAAAGCTTTGAAGGAAATCCAAATGTAGTCGCAGTGTTAAAAGGGACTGGCGGCGGAAAGTCTATCATTCTTAATGGACATATCGATGTGGTTCCGGTTGGGGATGAGAAGAACTGGGAGCATGACCCGTTTAGCGGGCATATTGAATGTGGGAAGCTTTATGGACGCGGAAGTACGGATATGAAGGGCGGAACTGCTGCTTTGATTATGGCGATTGAGGCAATCATTTCCACCGGAATTAAGCTTAAAGGGGATGTTATTTTTCAAAGTGTAATAGAAGAAGAAAGCGGCGGTGCCGGTACACTGGCTGCGGTTCTAAGAGGATATCGTGCTGACGGTGCTATTATCCCGGAACCAACAGGTATGAAAATTTTTCCGAAGCAGCAAGGCTCCATGTGGTTTAGAGTGACCGTGAAGGGCAGGGCCGCACATGGCGGAACGAGATATGAAGGAGTAAGCGCCATCGAAAAGGCAGTATTGGTCATCCGGAAACTGCAGCAATTAGAAAAAAATCGAAATATTAAAATCACAGATCCGCTATTTAACAAAATTCCGATTCCAATCCCGATTAATATTGGAAAAATAAATAGTGGTGAATGGCCGTCATCTGTTCCTGATTTAGCTGTAATTGAAGGGAGAATGGGCGTATCCCCTGAAGAAACGATATCAGCGGCACAAGGGGAAATGGCTGCGGTGTTAAATGAACTCAATGAACAAGACGAGTGGTTCCAAAAGAATCCCCTTGAGATTGAATGGTTTGGGGGGAGATGGCTTCCAGGTAACCTTGAAGTCGATCATCCATTAATGAAGACACTTTCTGAGAGCTTTGTGGAAATTAAGGGAGAACAACCGGTTATTGAAGCAAGTCCTTGGGGGACGGATGGTGGAATTCTATCAAATGTCGGAAATACTCCTGTAGTTGTTTTCGGGCCGGGGATAACAGCAACGGCACATGACGCGAATGAACATATCCAGTTGGAAGATCTGTTTGCTGCAAGTAAGATTATTGCTCTAACTCTATTAAAGTGGTGTGAAATCAGTGATTAGACATCCCTCCTAAAACAGAATTAGCAAAGTTTGGTACAATATTATTAAGAATTTTATAGCATTTGGAGGGACAATGATGAAGAAGAATTTGTGGATAGGCGGGGAATATCAAAGTGCTTCTTCCTACATGGAGTTGAAGAATCCATTTAACTTGGAAATTCTTGCTCATATTGGTATTGCCAATCAGGGGGATGTACTGTCAGCCATTAAGGCTGCAGAAGATGCTAAAGATATAATGACTGAAATGCCTGCATTTGAACGGGCAGAAATCCTTGAGAAAGTAGCACAATATCTAAAGGATGACCGAGAGGAATGTGCGAGATTAATAGCTTTGGAGGCTGCAAAACCGCTAAAGGCAGCGAAGTCAGAGGTGGACCGGACGATTATGACCTATACCTTTGCGGCACATGAAGCGAGAAGAATTCATGGCGAAACGGTCCCGATGGACGCAGCACCTGGAGGTCAGGGCAGACTGGCCTTCACAATTCGGGAACCAATAGGCGTCATTGCCGCGATTACACCATTCAATTTCCCAATGAATTTAGTTGCCCATAAAGTGGGCCCGGCCATTGCAGCTGGAAATAGTGTTGTTTTAAAACCAGCGAGTCAAACTCCTTTATCTGCATATAAGATAGCTGATTACTTTCACGCTGCAGGCTTACCGGCAGGTGCATTGAATGTAATCACGGGCAGTGGCAGTAAAATCGGAGATATACTAATGAAAGACGACCGTATCAAAATGATTACCTTTACAGGCAGTCCTGAGGTGGGCCGGTATATTCGAGAAAACTCTGGATTAAAGCGGGTAACCTTGGAATTAGGCTCAAATTCAGCATTAATAGTTGACGAAGGTGTTCAAATAGCGAATGTCATCCCTAGAATTGTGAATGGGGCCTTTGCCTATCAGGGGCAGGTTTGTATTTCTATTCAGAGAATTTATGTCCATGAAAAGGTTTTTGAAGCTTTTGTGGAGAAATTTGTTAGTGAAACCCATAAGTTAAAAGCAGGTAATCCCCTGGAGGAAGATATTGATATTTCAGCGATGATTACACGAGGTGACGTACAGCGAACGAAGGATTGGGTAGAAGAAGCGATTAAGAATGGAGCGGAATTAAAGGCTGGCGGACACTCCGAAGAAGGGATTTTCCAGCCTACCGTTTTAGTAAATGTCGCCTCAAGCGAAAAGGTGAGTTGTGAAGAGGTATTTGCACCCGTCGTGCATATTAATAGCTTCCGTCATTTTGATGATGCAATCAATTTAGTAAACGACTCTAAATATGGGTTGCAAGCAGGAATCTTTACGAATGATATCCATAAAGCCCTTCAAGCTGCCAAAAAACTACATGTTGGCGGTGTTATGATTAACGAAATTCCTACCTTCCGCGTTGACCAAATGCCATATGGCGGTGTGAAAATGAGCGGAATGGGTCGGGAAGGCATTAAATATGCGGTTGAAGAAATGACAGAATTAAAGCTAATCAGCTTTAAAACAGAGTAGAAAAAAATGTCTGGCTGATTTCCAGTCAGACATTTTTTTCACTTACTAAATTGGGAAGGAGTCTAAAAGATGAATCAAAGTGCCTCCAATATCCAAATTGAAGAAAGTAATTTTTTTCTAGAAGTTTACCTGGATCCTTTTAATAAAAGAATTCGGATTGACGATTACCGCGGTAATACGAATTTGGTATTAGAAAAGGCAGAGCAGCTTGCCCGTCACCATCAAGCAGAAAAGTTAATTCTAAAAGCACGGTCCGAGGATTTTTTACCCTTATATGAAAAAGGCTTACAGCCGGAAGCGGTGGTGGACCGATATTTTATCGGATCTGATGCTCACTTTTTTTCAAAGTTTTATACTGTGGAGCGAAAGAAGAATGACCATTGGATTACCGAGGACGGAATGATTCACAGTATTTATCAATTGGACACCACCATTGATAAGCCCTATCCGCCAAAGGAGTATGAATTAAAAAAAGCAGATGAAACTTGTGCTGAAGAGCTATCAGGATTATATCGCCAGGTGTTTCCCATTTACCCTACACCCTTACATGACCCTGAATATGTGAAAAAGACGATGAAGGAAGGGACCATCTATTACGTTTTCTTTTATCAGGGTAAAATTGTCAGTGCTGCATCAGCTGAAGTGAATTCATTTTATAAAAATGCAGAATTAACCGATTGTGCGACCTTAACGGAGCATCGGAAATATGGGTTAATGAAAATTATCCTCCGTGAGATAGAAGGTGAACTGAAAAGGCAGGGAATATTCTGTGCCTATTCAATTGCTAGGAGTTTATCCTTTGGAATGAATGCTGTTTTGTTTCAGCTTGATTATAAGTATCGCGGCCGATTAATGAATAACTGCTATATTTACGACAAGCTTGAGAATATGAATATGTGGGTAAAGAATCTGGCAAAATGCTAATATTTCGGCTTTAGGTGACGAATTTTCGGCACCTTTTAAAAGGGGGTGAAGCAATGGTTCAATTAACTGCTTTAACGAAGGAAGTTCTTTCAGCCATCCTGAAAACCATCGATGAAGGAATCCATGTGGTTAATACAGAAGGTAAAACCATTTTTTATAATGAGGTTGCGGCAAGGCATGATGGAATGAATGTGAAGGAAGTTCAGGGTAAAGACCTGCTGGATGTCTTTCCTTCCTTAACCGAGAATTCAAGTACCCTGCTCAGGGTGATTAAAACGGGCAAACCCATCTATAATCAGACACAGGTTTATGTAAACATCCATGGAGTGAGAATTGATACCATTAATACGACACTTCCTATTTTTGTTGATAAGCAAATTATTGGTGGTGTTGAGATTGCAAAGAATTATACTCGGATGAAACAATTATCAGAAAGTCTATTAGATTTACAAAAGAGTGTGAATAAAAACAAAAAGAAAAAAACAACGAAAAACGTCAAGTATACGTTAGATGATCTAAAGACTGTTAATCCGATATTCCAGAGCCTAAAGGATGAAGCTGGAAAATTGGCAAAATCCGATTCTCCCATTCTTGTATACGGAGAAAGCGGGACAGGGAAGGAGCTGTTTGTTCAAGGGATTCATCATGCTTCTCTCCGTGATGATGGTCCTTTTATCGCTCAAAACTGTGCCGCCATCCCAGAAACGCTGCTTGAAAGTATTCTTTTTGGTACGGCAAAAGGAAGCTATACCGGGGCGGTTGAGAGAAAAGGGCTTTTTGAGCTGGCAGACGGCGGTACACTATTTCTCGATGAACTTCATACCATGCCGATTGAGCTGCAGGCTAAGCTGTTAAGAGTATTAGAGGATGGGATGGTACGAAGAGTCGGAAGCGCACAAAATATTTCGGTTGATGTCCGCGTCATTGCAGCGATGAATGTCCATCCCAATACGGCCCTTGAAAATCAAAAGCTCCGCTCTGACCTTTACTACCGTTTAAATGTTTTTACCTTTTCGCTGCTGCCGATTCGGGAACGAAAAGAGGATATCCTGTATTTAACGGATTATTTTATTCAGTTTTTTAATAAGAAATTGAATAAAAGGATTAATGGGGTAGAGAAGAAATTGGAGAGCTTCTTTATGAGTCACCTTTGGCCAGGAAACGTAAGAGAGCTAAAGCATACGATTGAGTACATGATGAACGTGTGCGAGGAGGAAGTCCTTCAAATGGCAGACCTGCCAATAATGATGAAACAGCATGCAGTAGTAAAAGAAAATGTAGAGAACAGCCTCTCTCTAAGAAAAAATGTCGAAGAAATGGAAAGACAACTAATAGATTCAGCACTGAATATGTCAGACGGCAACATCAATCAAGCGGCCAAGCTATTAGAAATACCAAGACAAACCCTCCAATACAAACTCAAAAAGATTAGAGAATAAACGCCGAAAAATCGGCGTTTTTTTTTGTATTTTATAATAAAAAGTTAAGATGTAGAATCCTTCCCCGGACTACGTGCATTGGCATAATTCTTGCATATTATCTAAGTAAAGCAAGGTAAGGAGGAATTTTAAATGAAACAGACATTATATAAGCCGGATAGGCATTGGAAAGATATAGAACTATGGAAAGATGTGAGTGATGAGCAATGGAATGATTGGCTATGGCAGCTAACAAATACCATTCGTACATTGGAAGATTTAAAAAAGGTGATCAACTTAACTCCAGATGAAGAAGAAGGAGTAAGAATCTCAACCAAAACGATTCCCTTAAATATTACACCCTATTATGCTTCGCTAATGAACCCTGATGACCCACGCTGTCCGATTCGGATGCAGTCCGTTCCAATTTCTAAAGAAATTCATAAAACGAAATATGACCTTGAAGATCCACTTTATGAGGATGAAGATTCACCTGTACCAGGCTTGACACACCGTTATCCAGATCGTGTTCTATTTCTTGTTACCAACCAATGTTCGATGTACTGCCGCTACTGTACGCGAAGAAGATTCTCAGGACAAATTGGAATGGGCGTACCAAAGAAGCAGCTAGATGCAGCGATTCATTATATCCGGCAAACGCCACATGTAAGGGATGTGTTAATTTCTGGCGGTGATGGGCTGCTCATAAATGATAATATCCTTGAATATATTTTGAAAAATCTTCGTGAAATTGACCATGTGGAAATTATTCGGATTGGAACTAGAGCACCAGTAGTATTCCCGCAAAGGATTACCGAAAACCTTTGTAACATCTTAAAAAAATACCATCCCATTTGGTTGAATACTCATTTTAATACATCCATCGAAATTACGGAAGAATCTAAAAAGGCTTGTGAGATGCTTGCTAATTCTGGTGTCCCAGTTGGGAACCAATCGGTCATCCTCGCCGGTATTAACGACAGTGTGCCGATTATGAAAAAACTTATGCATGATCTTGTGAAAATACGTGTTCGACCATATTATATCTATCAATGTGATCTATCCGAAGGAATTGGTCATTTCCGGGCACCTGTTTCCAAAGGGCTTGAAATAATAGAAGGACTTCGCGGACATACGAGTGGCTATGCAGTGCCAACTTTTGTGCTCGACGGTCCTGGCGGCGGCGGGAAAATTTCACTTCAGCCGAATTATTTAATCTCACAAAGTCCAGAAAAGGTTGTCCTCAGGAATTTTGAAGGAGTAATTACGTCTTATCCAGAACCAGAAAATTATCAGCCTGGAACTGCTGAGGGTTATTTTAAAGAGATTTATCCGGACATGGAGGAAAAACGCTCTAATGTTGGAATTGCAGGAATTATGAATGACCAGCATTTCAACCTTGTTCCAGAGGGCTTACAGAGATTAAATCGTCGAAAAGAATACAATCAAAATCCTACCCATACCACATTGAAGGATAAACGAGGCAAGCGTGATGAGTTGAAGGAAAAGAAATTCCAGGCACTTCAAAACAAACCAGCACCAGCTGAAAAAAATGATTCTGATGCGAACTCTGCATCGAATGAATAGAGGGATGAATATGGGATTAGTCTGTGAATGGTGCGGGAGTGCTGCTAAAAATGGTGAGAATATCGTTTATTGGGAGCTTCCTGACGGCACAAGAGCCATTCAAATTATAGAAACCCCGGCAGTGGTTTGCGATGATTGTAACATGGTCTATCAAACAGATGTAATAACAAAGGAAATTGAAGATCAATTATTCCTGATTGATACGAAGAAAATTGGAGATAGCATCAGCTATAAAGAGTTAATGTCCCTTCCAAGGCTTTTGAAGAGAAATTATTTTGACTTTTCTTCCTAAAACAAGAACCCCTATCAGACGATAGGGGTTCTTTCATTATTCAGTTTGTATAGGTTTTGCTGCGTTTTTTCTCGCTCGTAAAAACTTAACCAGGTTTAAGACAATGGTTTTCATGACTGCATAGAATGGGATTGCCAGAACCATCCCTAGGACCCCAGCCAGATTTCCGGCAGCAAGTAATATAATGATGATGGTTGCTGGATGGGTGTCCAAGCTTTTTCCAAGAATGAGCGGCGATAATACATTCCCTTCCACCTGTTGCGCGATGAGAATAACTATTATGACTAACAATGCTTTCGTAGGAGAATCGAATAAAGCTACGATTACCGCAGGTGCTCCTCCAAGAATTGGACCGATATAAGGAATAATGTTAGTAAATGCTACGATTAAGGCCATGACAAGTGCAAAGGGTAAATCAATAATCAGGTAACCGATAAACGCCAGCGTGCCTACAGCCAATGCTACAGTAACTTGGCCCTGGATATAAGCAGAGAGTGTATCGCCTGTTTCTTTAAGAATGGATAAGCCTTCCTCCCTGTATGGGTTGGGAAGGAATTTTGAGATTGCTGAAGGAAACTTGTGTCCATCTTTAAACATGTAAAATAATAAAAAAGGAACCGTGACTAGAATAATAGCTATATTGGTTATCACACCAAGTATATTCGTTATGCTTCCTGTAATCGTGTTAGGAAGAGTATTTGCAAATTCGATGAGCCGTTCCTGGACAGTTTCAAGAAGATCCTTTTGCTCGTCCATTATCCATTTAAATTCAGATGATTTCATGACATTGTCAAAAAACTGCATGGTTTTGTCTGCATATACTGGAAGTTCGTTCGCAAGAGCCGTAAATTGTTTTGTAATGGCAGGAATTAAATTTCCAATTGCAAGTACACAAATGAGTATAAATACAACGTAAATGATAATGATGGCTAATAATCTAGGCACTTTATGGCGCTGTAGAAAATTAACAACTGGGTTAAGTAAAAAGTAAAGAAAACCTGTAATCAGAATGGGGAAAAAGATGGTTGAAAAAAAGATTCCGATTGGTTCAAATAAGAAGGATATCTTTGTTGAAACCCAAATGATGGTTAAAATTAACAAGACCTGAATTAACCAGTATTGAAATTTTTTCTTTGCCAATGTATGTACCTCTGTTTCTATATATTTGGTAAAATTATATCAAATCTTTATCTGTTATTGTATCTTTAAGTTAAATCCATTTTTGTCGTAGGATAGAAAGAAAGGCGCTATGTATGATTAAATCCTTTTATCACTTTTTAATGAAATACCGGCACCCAGAACCAAAGGATGCCATCAGTGTTTTTGCGAATGAGGCTTTTTTAGACCATAGCTTCCCAAAAACATCGGAAGACTATCATGAGCTCAGTTCTTACCTGGAATTTAATGGTCATTATTTAGAGTCCATGACTATATTTGATGAAGCCTGGGAACTTTATGTGCTTTCGGAAAGTAATTAAATTTATGTAAATCCCTTTAGATCGTCTCTGTAAAAAGAGGCGATTTTTCTTTTTCCCCATTGTGCGCGGGTACATCCATTGGTGCATATACTATTGTAATCAAAATTCACGACTCATCATTGAGAGGATGGAGGAAATGAAAAGAAGGAATATACCGAAGTATAAGGTCGGTGATACGGTCGTGATAACGATGTATGGTACTGTTGGCAAAATAACCGATGTCAAGTTGATTGACGGGAATTATGTGTACGAAGTGAATAAAAGTGATGGTCTTTTTGTTGAATCAGGACTGCAGCTCCTATCAGAATATGAAGGAGATTTGGTGGAACAAGAACAAATAGATATTGAATATAAATTCTTTTTCGGAGATTTAGTTCAAGTCGCAGGATATGGCGCAGATTTGTTTAAGATTGTCGGATTTCGAACTGAAATTTGGCGCTATAAAGAAGATGCATGGGAAGATGTTATCTACGAACTTTCAAGAATTAGTGATGGGGAATGGCTGGAAGCCGGTGAAGAGGAAATGACACTCGTTGCAGACGCTGAGAGTGCGGACACGTTTATTCAAAAACTAGGACTCCTTTATTTAGTAAATAACGAAGAGAAGCAGCAGGTCGCAATTTCAAAAACACAAAAAAATATTGTGAGAAAAGCAGAACTTGAAGAAATTGAACGAAAAAAGGAAAAGAAGCTGTTAATCGATAATTTATTAGATATTTTTAATGATTACAAAATTTTATATACAATGTTCCACGACCAGGAGTATTATCAAGTTATGCGTGTCATTTTAAGGAAATTAAAGAGTATCGTAAATGATGATGGTAAAAGCCATGTCTAGCTTCTACCACCTGGAAATTGCTGCTAATAAGGAAATGACTAAAGGAATCCCACCCCATTTAATTAGAAAAAATAGGCACTCTAAAATCTTTTCAAAGGCAGTGATAATTAATCCATCCTCCTGATTCACATCATCAAGAATAGCTTCAAATTTCGCTTGTAAATATGACATACAATCACCTCATAATCGTTTTTTTATTCATCCTATGCTTGTCCAAAGAAAAAAAGACATATTTAATCTTTTATTTTGCACTCTATGTTTAAGCTGTAGAATATTTACCGATTCTTCTAGAAGTAAATAGCATGAATGTGCAGAATTCATCATACATTCGTAAAAAGGGGGCGATGCTATGAGAGAAATTGAAGTATTTATTGATACGGAAGAGATTGCTGAATTTTTCTTTCATGAGCTGGTGAAAAGAGGATACGTTCCTACGGAAGAAGAATTGGAAGAAATCGCTGATATCACCTTCGAGTATCTCATCGAGAAAAGTATTATCGACGAAGAAGTAGAAGATGAATAGGTAAAATATCACGATACGCTATTCATCTTTTTAATAAGAAGCAGCGAAAGACGAGCATTTGAATCTGCTCGCTTTTTGTTTGTGATATTTTTTTTGCTATTTTTCATTAATTGGTGAAACTTTACTATTTCTTTACCGTATTAAGAATAGCGAAGATGAGGAGGAATGATGGATGCTTAAAAAGATTTTAAAATCAATTCTTGGAAGTAAACTTCATCATCAAAAAAAATATTCACATTCAAGTAATGCTTGGAAGAAAATGAACCACCACAAACATAAGCACCTAGGACATAAGCACTATAAGAAGAAGCATAAAAGCGGCAGTTTCTTTTCAAGCTTCTTTAGCAGTTAATTACTTATATGTTTAAAAGAATGACTTTATTTGCTGCTAACATAATGGAAAGTAGATTTCAGCAAAATGAAACGATTGCAGAAAGATACGAGATTATCACCCATTTAGGCGTTGGAAGCTATGGAAATAGTTACTTAGTATTTGATCAGGTCTCGCAGCAAAAGAAAGTATTAAAAGCATTACGCATCCATAAAAGAATCACGAAGTCAGGAAAAAGGGATTTTGAGCTTGAAAAAGATTTGCTTCGATCCTTAAATCACACTGGGTTTCCTCGTTTTTTCGAAGATGGAATTTACAAAAATATACCATTTTATACAATGGAGTATATAGAAGGTAAGAATTTCGAACAGCTAATTTTTCAGGATGGTCAAAAATATTCAGAAATAGAAGTTTTTAGAATTGCTTATCAATTACTAGAGCACATAAATTTTTTACATGAACAGCAGCTAATTCATAGAGATATTCGAATCCCAAATGTAATTGCGAAGGGTTCTGAGATCGTACTTATAGATTTAGGGCTGGCTAGGAAATATAATCATGAGACTGCAGCCGGTAAAAAGGGAATACGGCATTTGCGAAAAGAGGTAAATCCCCAGGCAGACTTTTATGGCCTTGGTCATTTTTTGTTGTTTTTACTTTACTCCAACTTTTCTTTTCCAAAACAATTGAAGGAAAGCAGCTGGGAAGAGGAATTGGAGATTTCATATCATGCAAAGCACATCATCAGCAGACTTTTACAAATAAAAGACTGTTATGAGTGCTGCGCACAAGTAAAGTCAGATATCCAAAATTTAATTTTAGTATAGGGAGGAAATAAGAATGTCTTTTTTTGACAAAGTATTTGCTAGTGTAGGAATTGGTTCAGCAACGGTTGACACAAAACTCGAGAGGGACACGTATAAGCCGGGAGAAACGGTAAATGGTATCGTTGAAATCAGAGGTGGAAAGGTAGACCAGCAAGTAGATGATATCTATTTGTCATTAAATACTACCTATTTAAAAGAATCAGATGATAAAAAGTATAATGTTACAGCTACAATTGATCGTTTCCGAGTTACCAGCCCATTTACAATTGGAAAAAATGAACGAAAAGAAATTCCTTTTTCCTTCCAGCTTCCACTAGATACACCGCTGTCTATCGGCAGGTCCAAGATTTGGGTAACAACTGGTTTAGATATTAAAAACGCCGTGGATCCTGGTGATAAAGACTATATTCAAGTTGTTCCTGATCAATTAATGAATGCCATCTTTAATGCAGTCGACAGCCTTGGATTCCGTTTGCGTGAAGCAGATTGTGAAGAAGCATCCTACAAAGTTCGCGGTCGCTTGCCATTTGTCCAAGAATTTGAATATGTACCAACCTCTGGACCGTTCCGTGGAAGATTAGATGAGCTGGAAGTAGTACTCAGACCATCTGGTAATGGTGTAATAGAGTTACTTTTACAGGTTGACCGTCGAGCACGCGGATTGGGTGGATTATTTGCTGAAGCAGCAGGTTTGGACGAAAGTAATGTAAGATTAACGGTAACATCCGCCGATATTCCAAACCTTCAACAGCAAATTCAAAGCGTTATTCAAAGATTCTCTTAATAATCGACAAAAAAAGACAGGTTTCTCCGGAGGATTCTCCTATATCCATCTCTAATTATTAAGTAATATGAATTACTTTAAAAGTTGGAGGGGATAAGATGATCAAGGCGATAACCAGAAGAGCAAGTATTCAATATGATGTGACAATCTTTCAAACTCCAAAGTACAGAGAATACAAAGGGTACAAACAAGTATATCGTACATTCATTCATGCAGGCAGCCATGAAAATTGTTTGGAAGAAACGTTTAGTCTATTTAATGTGACCGATCGAATACCATCGAATTATCAGGGGAGATTTCTTTCCACTGGAGATATTATACTAATTGATGAAGGTCGTGGAGGCCAGCATTATTATCAATTGAAACCTGGCGGGTGGCAGCCTGTTAATCGAATCCAGATAAGATAAAAAAACCTAAGGAGAAAATTCCTTAGGTTTTCTTTTTGCTTTTATTGACCATTACTTTTTCGACCGCCTGATGCTTCATTTTCTTTTGCATGAGCATTATGCTCTGCTTCAATGGCCTCAGGTGGAATATGATTATTTTTCTTTGGACGATTTGTTTGTGCTCTATGCTTTTTTCCCATAATTTTATGAACCTCCTTTGGATAATCTAAAAATAGCTTCCCACAAATAGAAAAATTCATGACGTTTTCAGTGAAAGGTTTTTCATTCTAAAAAGTGTTGTGATATATTGACTAGTGTGAAGTTACGAACTTCACTTTAATTGATTGGAGGATTTTTATTATGAGTGTACATATTGGTGCAAAAGAAAATGAAATTGCTGAAACGGTATTATTACCTGGTGACCCGTTAAGGGCTAAATATATTGCAGAAACCTTCTTAGAAGATGCCAAATGCTATAATGAAGTGAGAAATATGTTTGGTTATACAGGTACATATAAAGGGAAGAGAATTTCTGTTCAAGGAACAGGAATGGGTGTTCCTTCTATCTCCATTTATGTAAATGAATTAATTAACAGCTACAATGTCCAAAATTTAATCCGTGTCGGCACTTGCGGAGCTATCCAAAAGGATGTAAAAGTCCGCGATGTTATTTTGGCAATGACCAGTTCAACCGACTCTAATATAAATCGTCTTACCTTTGGAGGTGTAGATTTCGCTCCTTGTGCGAACTTTGATTTACTTAAAAAGGCATATGATGCTGGTTTAGAAAAAGGACTTAGTCTAAAAGTAGGGAATATTTTTACTGCAGACTCTTTCTATAATGACAATGCAGAACTTGAAAAATGGGCAAAGTATCAGATCCTTGCCATTGAGATGGAAACAACAGCATTATACACGTTAGCTGCTAAATTTAACCGCAGAGCATTGTCGGTACTTACAGTTAGTGATCACATTTTAACAGGTGAAGAAACAACAGCGGAAGAAAGACAATTAACATTTAATGACATGATTGTAGTTGCACTTGAAGCAGCGACAAAAGAATAGAAAAACGACCTCTTTCATTTTTGAAAGAGGTTTTCTAATTGACCTTTTTGGTAAAAATAGATATAGTGCATAAAGGATGAAGAAAGATAGATAGGTGAGAATAATGGTATGGAAAAATCTAGTATTAATTGGATCAATGACCGTTCTTTTTAGCGGCTGCAGTCAAATCGATTCATTATTAAATAAGCTTCCCTTCACTGGGAATGAATCTAGTAAAAACCAAGAGTCGGAGCAAAATGAATCTCCAATAAATGATCCACTCAGTTTAGAATCAATTTTTTTCAATGAAATTAAAGAAGTAGATGGCAAAAATGTCATCCAAAATTCGACGAATGTCATGGCATTGGTTAACAAGGAGTTTTACTTGCCAGAAGATTATATACCTAAAGATCTTGTCAAACCAGAAGTACAGTTCTCTTTTGGCGATGAGGATATAGAAAAAAGTTTAATGAGAAAAGAAGCTGCTGAAGCATTAGAGAAAATGTTTACTAACGCTGCTGAAAATGGAATCGAAATTTTTGCTGTATCGGGATACCGCTCATTTAGCCGGCAAAAATCGTTGTATGATGCAGAAGTAAATAGGGTAGGGAAAGAAAAGGCTGAACAAGCGGTAGCCATTCCAGGTGCGAGTGAACACCAATCGGGATTAGCCATGGATATTTCGAGTAAGTCGAATAAATTATATTTAAATACAGCCTTTGCAAATACCACTGAAGGTAAATGGCTAAAAGAAAACGCTCATCACTTTGGCTTTATTTTGAGATATCCGAAAGAGAAAATGGACATTACTAATTACATGTATGAGCCGTGGCATTTCCGTTATGTCGGTGTGAAAGCTGCAAGTACTATGTACGAGCATAACTGGACACTAGAGGAATATTTCAATGAAGTTAAGAAAATTTAGATAGCACTTCCGGCACGCCTGACAAATGGATGTGCCCTTTTTCTTTATACATAACTTTTCTTTGTTATTTTTTAATAAAAGATGTTATTCTAATCACTAAGGGCAAGTTTTACATATTATTTTTTGGACAATGAAAGTGGTGAAATCTTTGGATGAACAAAATGTTAATCAAGAAAATCTTGAACAAGAGCAGGTAACAGATAAGAAATCTGGGTATGTACACATTAAGAAATTTCATTTTATATTGATTTTGTTTTTCCTTGTATTGCTATCTACCGGTATTACGACATTTGCCTTATCGTTTGGGGATGAAAAGGTCATTACAGTTGGGACGGAAAGATCAGAATTTGATAAACTTTACACTGCCTATGATACGCTGAAGAGTGGATATTTTGAGGAGCTTGATCAGAAAAAACTGATTAATGGGGCTATTGATGGTATGGTAAAAGCTCTAGACGATCCTTATACTGACTATATGAGTGTGGAGGAAGCGGAAAAATTCCATTCCTCAATCAGTTCTTCATTCCAAGGAATTGGAGCCGAGATTCAAGAGAAAGACGGACATATTATGATTGTGTCACCTATTAAGGGCTCACCTGCTGAAAAAGCGGGTTTAAGGCCGAATGATATCATTGTGTCTGTCGACGGAAAAAGTCTACAGGGAATGACCTCGACTGAAGCCGTAACCATCATTCGCGGAAAAAAAGGGACAAAGGTAGAATTAACGATTCAACGACCGGGAACAGATGCTCCGGTTAAGGTTCCAATTATCCGAGATGATATTCCAATCGAAACTGTTTATGGTGAGATGGTTGGCGACGGTATTGCCAAAGTTCAAATTACAAGTTTTTCTACCAATACCTCAAAGGACCTTGCTGCAAAGCTAAATGAACTGCAGAAACAGGGGATGAAAGGGTTAGTCTTAGATTTGCGTCAAAATCCGGGCGGATTATTAGATGAAGCCATTAGTATTTCAAGTATGTTTGTTCCTAAAGGAAAACTAATATTAAAAGTGGAAGACCGGAATGGTAAGACCGAGGAATACCCTTCACAAAATGATGGGGACCCAGACTTCCCGTTAGTCGTATTAATTGATAAAGGCAGTGCCAGCGCCTCTGAAATTCTTGCGGGAGCAGTAAGCGAATCTGCTGGTGTTAAGCTTGTAGGTGAAAATACTTTTGGGAAAGGAACCGTTCAAACGGCCAAGGACTTCCCTGACAACTCAAACATTAAATTTACAACTGCAAAATGGCTCACGCCGAATGGTAATTGGATTCATAAAAAGGGAATTAAGCCTGATATTGAAGTGCCGCTCCCTGACTACGCAACATTACCAATCATTAATCCTGACAAAGAGCTGAAGCTTTCAAGTTCATCAACTGGGGTTGAATCAGCACAGAAAATGTTAAAGGCAATTGGTTATGATCCAGGACGTGAAGACGGATTCTTCGATGAGAAAACACAAGAGGCTGTTATTAGCTTTCAAACAGCAAATAAATTGCCTGCTGATGGAATCTTAAAAGGGGATACTACCTTTAAATTAATGGAAAAGCTTAGAGAACAGATTCAAAAAAATGATACTCAGCTTCAAAAAGCAATTGAAGTGTTAAAAGAGGAAATGAAATAATGAAAAGCCTGAACCGGTTGCTGTTGGTTCAGGCTTTTTCAATGTGGAAGTATAATCTTTGCCTAATTTTCCGAAAATGGGGATAAAAAAGGAATTAGGTGAATTTAGATATGAAAAAATTAATCATTGCCGTCATTATCCTGTCCTTTTGCGGCTTCGGCCCCTTACAGTCATTTTTTCAAAGCAGCACGGAGAAGGAGGGAGAAGAAGCCAAGAGTATTCCTTTCCTAGAAAAATTAAAGGATTCTTCTGAAAGTGAGAATAAGCAGGAAACCTTTCTCATTATCGAAAATAGGAAAGGCGCTGCTTCATCAACAACAGAACCAGCGCTGTTGTTAAAATATGATAAAGACCATAATAAAATTGAGTACGGGTCTATCATGCTTGCACTTGATGGCAAAGAAGGCGAATTGGAGCAACTGAAAAAACAGGCAGCAGAAAAATATCAAGTAGAAATTGATTATTGTTTTATCTATGATACTTCTGGTTTCGGGACATTGATTGATTTGATTGCCCCGAACGGGATAGAAATGAAGACTGGAAATGAAGGGCATTTGGAAGGTGAAAGACAAATACTAAAGGGTGAGGATTTTGTCCAATACTTGGAGCAGCTAAAAATGAATCCGGGGTATGCAAAGGAATTATCTCCAATATTTATGGCGTTAAAAGAAGAAATATTGAAAGAAATATCTACTGAGGATTTCCTTACTATAGCACCACAAATTCTGAATGAGACCTTAAAAAATGTCAAAACTGACTTAGGAAAAGGAAAGTTAATGGATTTGGGATTAACGGTAATGATGAACCCTGTTACTTCAATTGAACAAATAGAATTAGTGGCTGCTAATAAAGATAACAAGCTTGAAAATGTAAATAAAATGTTAGAAGGCGAACAAGGATTTTATTAGAGTGATGAGAAAGTGAATGAGTTCATTCACTTTCTCATTAATTTTCAGGAAGAATATCTAATAATTGCCGAATTCTATCTTTTTTATGTTCTATCACTTCTGAAATAAATTGACTATATTCATTGTTTTTTTGTGAGGCAAGCTCCTCATATAATTCCTTTAATTGGTTAAGGTGCTCTTTAAGGGAATATTCATTCACGCCAGAACCCCCTGACTGTACCTTGCGTAAAATAATTTCCACGAGCCTGTCATTGGTTGCTTCGAGAGATTTTGTCCCTTGTCGAACATATATGGCACCATAACGAAGTTCATTCCGCTGAACAACTGAGGTGTAGGGCACATATTTTGGATCATATTCAATGATGAGTACCTGAAATCTTTTATTGCTTAATGTTTGTTGGTCACTGCTAAAATAAAAATCCTCCGTCCGATATTTTAAGTATTTTGGTAGTAAATTTGCCAGTTTATTATCTATATCTGCTTTATCTAAAAAATCATCTTCGTTTAGTCCAGTTAAGGAAATTGAACCCTCCTCATTTTGACTAACACCAACAATAATACAGCCGCCGCCCGAATTTGCGATCGCAAGCACGTGTTTAGCCATCTTAGAAAACTCTGTCCATTTGGTTTTAAAATCTAGAAAATCTGTTTCACCCGTATTGTGAAGGAGAAGGTCTTTTAGGGTTTCGTGTGATGGGTTCTTAATAAAATGAAGGAGACTTTTTGGGTAGACATACTCATAAATCATGAGGAAAGATCCTTTCTGAATATTCTTTTACTACTATTATAAGCCACTTTTATCTGGTTGATAGCCCAATTTCAGCTATAATAAAAGGAAGATCAGATGAAAAAGAGGTAAACACAGATGAAAAACACTGAGGTATATATTTTATCCGGATTTTTAGGAAGTGGAAAAACAACGCTATTGAAGCGTCTGCTTGAAAATGAGCAATTATCAGGGCGAAAAACCGCCGTAATGATGAATGAACTAGGAAAGGTCTCAATCGATTCAGAAGTCGCTCGGGACGAAGATGTAGCTTTGAAGGAGCTATTAGGGGGCTGTATCTGCTGTTCCATTCAGGACAAGCTTGAAGCACAGCTGCAGGGCTTATTATTGAATGAAAAGCCAGAAGTTATCTATATTGAAACCACGGGGGCTGCACACCCGGTTGAAGTTCTAGATGCTATCCTTTCACCTTTATTTGCAGATCAGTTTACGATAAAGGGTATTGTAACAACAGTGGATGGATTAAGATGGAGTGACAGAAAGACGTTAAGTCCACAGGTTCATCAATTACTGCTCGAGCAGGTCAGACACGCAGATTTTATCCTTGTTAATAAAATGGATGAATTGTCGGAATCAGAGCAATCAAAAATTATTTTTGAGATACAAGGAATTAATTCTGCTGCACGCTGCTTATTAACTAATTATTCTCAGGTCTCTATTGATGAATTGAGAAAACTGACACTTTCATCATTTTCAAAACAAACTAGTGCTGATTTTTCGAAAAAAGCTCTTAATTTAACCACGTTTGTCTATCAATTCCAAGAACCAATCAACCATTCTGACTTCGAGGATTTTTTGAAGGGTTTACCTGAGAGGATATATCGCATCAAAGGCTATATAAAATTTGATTCTTTATCAAAACCATATCTCTTCCAATATTCTTATGGAATGCCTTTATATATAAAGGAAGAAATGAATTTACCTTTAAATCTGGTATTTATCGGCGAAAATATGGATTGGTCTGAGATTGAGGAAAAGCTAGGTAAACTTGAAAAAGACTTCAAAAAACAAAATTAAAATGAATGAACATTTCTTCTTCAGGTAACTCTTTTAATGTAGTTATTTTTTCATTGTAAAGGGGGTTTAGATGAAGAAGAAAACAGTTTTTGTGATGGTTATTCTATTCCTCCTAAGTGGTCAAGGGATTCATGCAGCAACAAATATTAGTTACAAAATTGAAATGCTGCCATGGGAAGAAGTCAATAATGTTTTGCCGAAGTATTCGAAGTTTACGGTTCTGGATCTTGAAACAGGGAAGAAGTATAAAGTGCAAAGACGTGCGGGCAGTCATCATGCCGACGTACAGCCATTGACACCCAAGGATACAGAAATCATGAAAAAGATTTACGGAGGAAAATGGAGCTGGAAACGGCGTGCGATTATTGTGATTCGAAAAGATCAATGGATTGCCGGGTCGATGCACGGGATGCCGCATGGTGCAGGTGCTTTAAAAAATAACTTCCCAGGACATTTTTGTATCCATTTTTACGGCAGTACCACTCATCGTACAAATGCAATGGACCTGTCACATAAGCTTATGATTTTAAAGGCCGCTGGGAAGCTGGAAGATTATTTAAGTAGAACATCTCCATATGAAACCGTTGAGGCGTATATTGCAGGATTAAAGCAGCAGGATGCCTCTATTTCAAAGATGATTTCCGTACAGAAGCTTAATTGGAAACCGATATTAGGCAAAATTGAAAATGTTAGAATTACCCGGATGCCAATTTTACCAGCAGAGGATTTAAAACAGGAAATAAGCATGGATGTTCCAATTGAAATTGATTGGTTTATTAAAAATAGAGGAAGTCAGCACTATCGTGGTGAAATCCATTTAATTCGATTTTCAACGATGGATGCCTGGAAAGTAGACTCAGAATCGTTTTTAAAAGAAAATGACTTAAAATAAATAAAAAACACCTTTAGCAAAAGTTAAAGGTGTTTTTCTGTTAGGCTTGTTCTCCGAATTTAATGAATGTTCTTTCGTCCTCAATTAAACCACAGGAGGCACATTGGATCCGATAATCAGGTCCGTTGTATGGAAGATGAAAGGGCTCTAATTCATTTTGACTGTATTCTTTCATAACTTCACCTGATTGCGGGTCAAGCTTTACCGATTGCGAAACTTGTTGAATGATATTAAAACGACTACGATTGGTTTTGCAATTTGGACATTTATAAGGCGTAGACATATATTTCTCCTTTCACGGTGTTGTTAATATCTATTTTTTGCAATAATATTGGAAAGTATGTAACAATGCAATTGAGGGGATATGGAGGTGGGGTTATTGACGATAGGAAATATCAATTTTGATGAATTACTAGCTGAGTATCGAATGGTTTGGAATAATCGTATGCTAGCTGCCAGTGATAGAAGCAGTGAGGAGACTTTAATAGAAGCTGTTAAAAGAGAACTGCTTGATGAGAACTCTCATCCGAGAATTCGGAAGAATAAATTTGAAAAATACTATTCCGCTATTAGCAGAATCACACAGTCGACAATCTCAAATGAAGCTAAAGTATCACTTATCCATGTCCACAATGGTATTATGGAGAATTTGATAAAGGAGAGCTAAACCATGAAAAAATTTAAAATTCTAAGTCTATTGTTTTTGGCTTTATTGATCGTCAGTGCATGCGGTAATAAAGAAAATCAAGATCAAGATCAAGCTGATAAAGAGTTACCTGAGTTTGTAGAAGTAAAGTTGACTATTACCCCGGAGCATGGACAAGCCAATGAACCGATTATATTTGAAGCAAAGGTTACACAGGGAGAAGAGAATGTTGAAGACGCAGACGAGGTGAAATTTGAAATTTGGCGTGCAAAGGATGAAAACCACGAAAAGGTAAAGGTACAGCATGCTGAAGATGGAATTTATCGCTTAGAAAAGTCGTTTGCACAAGAAGGAACGTACTATATTATTTCACACGTAACAGCTAGAGATATGCACAACATGCCTAAGGAAGAATTTGTTATTGGAACAGATAGTGAACCGGAGGACCCAAATGAATCGAAGGATTCAATGGATATGGAGGGGCATTAAAGAGTAAAAGACAGCAGTGTAATTGAATTGCTGTCTTTTTTCTATATTTCTGTAACATCGATTTGCGAGTATTGAATGTCATATGATTTTATTAGTTTTATTTCAAGTATTCCATCTTTATATTTAGCAGAGGATCCCTTCTTTTTTACCATTGCCGGAAGCTTGATGGAATGTTTAGCATCTCGCTCGGGTATATGTTCCACCATCAGCTGAGTTGCAGTATGATAAATCTGCAACTCTTTAAGGAGTGATTCATCCTTAATTGGTATTCTAACAAATACAGAATCATGCGTTTCAAAGGCTGAAGAATTTAATGGATTTCTCTGCTGAGTGGGTTGGGATTGATAATGATTCACGACGTCTTGAGGATTTAGGCTACCACCTGATTGAGATGCCATTACATTCCCCATAATGCCTTTAATAAATTGGTCGATTTCATCTGGTTTCATATGCTGAAGCTTATTCTTCATGTCTTTATTAAAAGGGAATAAATTCCACGGGAACATAATTTCCTCACCTTTTCTGCAAACTCTCTCTGGGCATTGATACCCTATACTATGCAATTGAGGTTTTAAACGTTATAAATTACCAAGTTAATTTTGCATATATAACCAAGCATCAAACATATAGTTAAGAAAAACATTTATGAGAGGTAATGGCTCTTGAATAAAAAAACGGCTTTAATTACTGGAGGAGCTACTGGTCTAGGGAAAAATACAGCATGGCAGCTTGCAGAACAAGGTTATAGGCTTGCGATTAATTATCGAAACAGTAAAAAAGAAGCTTTACTTTTATCTCAAGAGCTTGAAAAAAAATTCGGAAATAAGATCATTTGCATTCAAGGTGATGTAGCAAATCAGTTAGATTGTACGCACATTGTTGAACAAGTCTTGTCGGAATTTTCCTCGATTGATGTTGTCATTCATAATGCAGGACCATATGTACGTGAGAGAAAGAAAATGACGGAGTATTCAAACGATGAATGGAATTATTTAATAAATGGGAATTTAAATGCAGTTTTTTATTTATCCAAAGAAATCATTCCGTTTATGCGAAAGCAGCTCTGGGGAAGAATTATTACCATGGGCTTTGATAGAGTGGAAACGGCTCCTGGCTGGGTTTATCGATCGGCATTTAGTGCAGCAAAGACAGCACTTGCGTCACTCACTAGAACCATTGCCATTGAGGAAGCGAATTTTGGAATTACCGCTAATATGGTTTGCCCTGGGGATATCATCGCTGAGTGGAAGGAGAAAGATATTGAAGACTCCATCTTAAGTGAAAACGTTCCAGTTGGACGACAAGGAACAGGGGAGGATATATCAAGAGTAATTTCTTTTCTTATTGATGAGAAATCAGACTTCATTACGGGGTGTATTATTCCTGTAACCGGAGGAATGGACGTTCTCGGAAAGGCCTATTATCAAGCAAGATCGCCACAACAAACGAAAGAAACGTAATAAGTCTTTCCTTTTACAATTTTTGAACTATTCGATTTAATAGTATAAATTGTATTCCTTTTGTAGATAATAGATGTAACACATCTATGAAAGGAGCAAAATAAAATGAGTTTTAACATGAACAGAATTAATCCAAATCAAACTCAAGTATTTTTTCATGATGGTCGTTTTGAAACATTAACGAATGAGGAACTAGAAGAATTTTTGCTCCACATGGGTATTAGTGAGGTTAATTCAGGAATGGAACAAGATGTAACGGATTAATAAAAATCCTTAATAAGTACAAAAAGAAGAAGCAATCGGCCAAGGCCGGTTGCTTCTTATGCTTCTAACAAATGAGAAGGTTCTTCTTGTACTGCACCATTTCTCATGAGATAGAAGGAGTATTGGTCTTTAGGAATTTCATATAAATCATACACATCACCATCAGCATTCAACTGCTCATAAAGTGATTTTCTAGTTTCATTGGCTTTAACAACATAAGGGAGTTTTTCGGCAGCCTTAATAGACCTGATATTTACCTTACGTATCCTCATAAAGATGGTTTCTATTCCCATATTATAAAAAACTTCCTGGAAAAAAGCGTCCTTTGCAGGGCTGTTGTAGCCTTTCCCATGGTATGGCTTACCAAGCCATGTGCCTAAAAATCCAGCATTATCTTCAATATCAAAAAGATTAATAGTTCCGATTGGGTTACCCCATTCATCAAGAATCGTCCGTGAAATCAATTCACCGCGCTCTTCTGCTTCTATGGTTTGTTTGGTCATAAATATAAATTCTTCATAAGAATCACATTTTTGACGCACAAAAGGAAAGACATCTGGATGCGACATTAGTTCAAATAATACATGGCTGTCATGAAGATCTCGTTTCTTAAGCATTGAATTTCCCTCCATTGGGCAATCCGATCCCATGTCTAAAGAAGCGGCCCACCCTCGAAATTTTTTATTCAGATAAACTAAAAAATTTCGGGGTGGGAATCGAACCCACTAGAACCAGGTATTACTGGTGGCGCACCATTTGCCTTCCCTATATCATTTTTTTTGTTGATGAAAAATAATGTGATTTACCCCCCAGATTTTTAGGCCTTTTTCGGTGTCACTTAGAGTATCATACAAGAAAAAATAAAAAAAATAAATAGGTTTTTTGTTGTTTTTTTGAGATTATTTATTGGCAAATTTCAACATATATCTACTCTTCTGAGAAGACGATTTCACCGCCAATCATCGTCCATTTTGGTTTTGCTAAATAATGAAACGGATGGTGACTCCATAGTACTAAATCAGCTTCTTTTCCCTCATCAATGCTTCCCAAATGAGCGTCTAACTTTAGGTTCCTCGCTGGTAGCATTGTGATTCCTTCAAGTGCCTTTTGCTCGGAAAGACCCTCGCGCACAGCTATGCCCGCACATATATTTAAATATTGAATCGGGGTATAAGGATGATCAGTTGTTATCGATACTTCGACACCGTTATTAGTAAGCTCTTGATAGGTTTTCCAAGTCTTGTTTTTCAGTTCAATTTTTGATCTTCTGGTTAAGGTCGGTCCGACAGAAACTTTTAAGTTGATTCCAGATAACTCACTGGCAATTAAATGTCCTTCGGTACAATGCTCAATTCTTAAATCAAGGTTGAATTCCTCGGCAAGACGTAATGCAGTAATAATATCGTCAGCACGATGCGCATGAATTCTAACAGGAATTTCTCTTTTTAAAGCCATAACGAGTGGCGCTACTCTTAAATCCTCAGGGGTATCTGTATGGATTGCTTTATAAAAAGCTTCCCTGAGCATTCCCATGATTCCCATTCTTGTAATGGAGTCATTATTTCCTTGACTGTGAATTCTTTTCGGATTTTCTCCCAACGCAAGCTTTAGACCCGCAATTTCCTGGACGATCATTTTTTTTACATTTTTACCCGTTGTTTTAATAACAGATGTGGTTCCTCCAATGACATTGGCACTGCCAGGCATAACATGTGCAGTTGTGATGCCGCTTTTAACTGCATCAGTAAAGGCGGGATCTAAGGGATAGACACCATCAATGGCTCTTATATGCGGTGTCATGGCTTCAGCTGTCTCGTTTGCGTCATTACCAGCCCATCCAGTTCCTTCATCATATAAACCTAAATGGGTATGAACATCAATAAACCCGGGTAAGAGATAATGGTTATTACAGTCAATGATTTTGACATTTAAATCAACAGGCAGATTTTTTCCTACTTTTATTATTTTTCCATTCTCAACCAAGACATCCCCGTTTTGAATGGGCTGGGATGTGATGGGATACACATGCGCGTTTTTTAGAAGTATTTTCATGATAATTTAACCTTTCCCCACACTGATAATAGTATTTTTACTATTTTATCAACAGTGCTGTTGAAGTGGTAGTGGAAAATAAGTGATTTTTAAAAAAATTACGAAACCTTTTCCTGGAAGCAGCGTAAGTATTAGGGAAAGATAGAAAAAATTTTTCCTTTGGGGGAATCATAAAATGGTGAAAAGTGAAGAAAGAATGCTTGCGGCTATTCTCTATGTTGTTAGTCTTTTTTTCCCGATTATAGGCCCGCTGGTTATTTGGTTACTAAAGAAGGATGAGTCATCATTTATCAATTATCATGGAAGAGAATATTTTAACTTTTTCATTTCTTACACTGTTTATTCAGTAATATGCGGTATTTTAGTTCTCCTTTTGGTTGGTATTTTCCTATTATGGATTTTGGGGATTATGGCCCTAGTATTTACGATCATTGCTGCAGTAAAAGCTTATGAAGGAAATGAATATCGATTCCCATTAGTTTTTAGAGTAATTAAATAAAATAGACCAACTAGCCCAGCAAAAAAAAATTGCTGGGTTTTGAACGTTTTTATAGTTCAAACGTCATATCTTTATACAAAGCAAAACAAGGGGGAATGAGCATGGAATTATTAGAAGGGATTAACTGGGGGTTAATTGCGCCATTATTTATTATCCAACTTATTTTATTAATCGTATCATTCGTAGACTTATTCAGAATCGAAAAAACAAATGGTCCGAAGATTCTTTGGGTTTTTATTATTGTGTTTGTAAATATTATTGGGCCCATTCTCTATTTTGTGATTGGAAGGAGAAATGATTAATGTCTCTCATTCAAATTAAAGGGCTAAAAAAGAGTTTTCAAGGTCATGAGGTAATAAAGGGTCTGGATTTTAAGCTAGAAAAGGGCAAGTGTATTGCCCTTTTAGGTCCAAATGGGGCAGGTAAAACGACGACGCTGCGGATGCTTTCGGGTTTAATGAAACCGACTGCTGGGACTATTTCATTTAGTGATGCTAAAAAAGATGGGGACATTCGTCATTTAATTGGCTATTTGCCACAATTTCCAGTTTTTTATGACTGGATGTCAGGTCTCGAATTTCTTCAATATGTGGGAAAGCTTGGTGGACTAACAAGTAAAGAAGCAAAGGAACGTTCCTTAGAGCTGCTAGAACTAGTTGAAATCAGTGACGCGAAAAATAGAAGAGTAGGTAAATACTCTGGGGGTATGAAACAAAGGCTTGGTATTGCACAGGCAATCATTCACCGTCCGAAGTTAGTTATGCTGGATGAGCCAGTTTCTGCATTAGATCCATTTGGCAGAAGAGAAGTACTGGAGCTTCTAGAGGGATTGAAAAAGGAAACAACGATCCTATTCTCTACGCATATCCTGAATGATGCTGAGGAAGTATGTGATGAAATATTATTTCTACATAATGGAGAAATTGTTGAGTCCGGGTCGATGGATGTATTGCGTGAGCGGCATCAGCAGGCAAAAATTGACTTGATTTTCAGTAAGAAAACGGAGGAGATGGAAAGCACACTCAAACACCATTCTTTAACTCGATCAATATTGGTAGATGGTAATCGGATTAGTGTGTTTGTTACGAATGTAGAGCTTGCCAGGAAAGAGTTTTTAAAACTGATTTTCGAAAAAGATTGGCAATTGGATAAATTTGAAATAAGCAGTATGACCCTTGAGGATGTTTTTATGAAGGTGGTGGGAAAATGAGCCAGTGGTTGACGCTTTTTCAAAAAGAGATTCTTGAAATGTGGAGGAATTTTAAATGGATTTGGGTACCAATTACCTTTATCTTATTAGGTGTATCAGAGCCGTTAACGAGTTATTATTTACCGCAAATTCTCAAATCGTTTGGCGGATTGCCTGAAGGATCGGTCTTTGAAATACCAACTCCAACAGCAGGTGCTGTACTAGCTTCGGGGCTCAGCCAATACTCTACTTTTGGGGTTTTAATCATTGTTCTAGGTACTATGGGTGTGATTGCCAGTGAACGAAAAAGTGGAGTGGCAGCCATGATTTTAGTAAAACCGGTCTCCTATCTGTCTTTTGTTACTTCTAAATGGGCGGGCAGTCTGTTGTTAGTATGGTTTTCGTTATTTATCGGTTATCTATCAACCTGGTATTATACTGGTCAGTTATTTGAGTGGGTTGCTTTCGGTGAATTTTTCCAATCTTATGTTTTATATGGATTATGGTTGACTGTCATATTAACACTTACCGTATTTTTAAGTTCAGCTCTTTTGTCTCCTGGTATGGCAGGATTTATTTCGTTGGCACTTGCACTGGTAGTAAGTATTATTAGCGGGGCGCTTTCTCACTTGCTAGAGTGGAGCCCTTCGCAATTAACTAGTTATGCAGTGGCTTTGCTAACTACTGGGGTAGTTCCCGATGATACGCTACCAGCAAGTTTAATAGGCATCCTCCTCATTGTCATCCTATTATGGTTAAGTGTGTTCCTATTTAAGAAAAAAGAGCTTGCCTCATGATTTTAGTTGAAATATAGCAATATTAATGGAGAGGCCAGTAAATGGCTTCTTCTTTTCTACTAATTTAACGAAAAAACTCCTATCATTTTTTTTGTCCACGTTTAATAGAATAAATATAAGAAGGGGCAGATAAGGAGTTTTTTCTAGATGAAAATACATGAATTTTACCGTGGCAGTGCCAATATAACCTTAAATGGAAGCATAGCAGCACTTGTTCCTGCAATCATCATAGGAGTTGGGAATCTATATTATTTTCAAAATAAACAGATTATGTTATTAATGATACCTTTTATTATTTACAGCCTTATTAGTTTTCAAATCTATCTTTATAGGGTGAAGCAATCTGTGTCAATCGAGCGTAATATGACACAATTGCAAAGCTATTACCAAAATATTTTTGAAGCAAAACACCTAGTTGTTGTTTTCATGAACCACCAACAGCCCTGTTTACATCTCTTTTTCCCTGATGGACACCAAGCAGGAATGATTAAGAAATATAAGCAAAAAGGTTTTCGTTTGTTTAGAAAATCGAGAATATATGCGCTTTATAATAATCAAGAACAGACTGTTGGATTTTATAAAATAAAGCAGTCAAAGAGGTTAGTCGTTGAGGTTTATGATCGAAATATGAACTTTGTAGGCTGCTATGAAAAAGAAAAAATATCTTGGTTTAAAGAGAAGAAAGAAATGATCGATGAAAGTGGTCATAACATTGGCGCTGTGGAAGGTTCGGCATATTATATGGATGAGCGTGTTTATAATCAGTCTAGACAGCAGGTTGGCAGGCTGAGACGGGGGTGGATGCCGCTTGAATGGAGTGGTGTATTCCCGGAACCCAATACTCCCGTTCTTTCTCTTTCAGAAACTTTATCAGAAAAGGACAAGCTTTTGAGGATGTCCTTTTTGATTAATGGATATTTTATTGAGAGGTAAGGGAGTGTTATTCCTGCCACATATTTGATAGAATTAAGTATCAAAATTGCGGAGGTTTTTGTTGTGCTAATTGATTTAATTAAAGGCCATGGTTCAGGGAATGATTTTCTACTAATTGATGAAATATCTAATCCATATTCATTTTCAGAAACTGAAAGAGCAGAGCTAGCTAGTTTATTATGTAACCGAAATTCTGATTTAGGTGCAGATGGTATTCTGTTTATTATGAAAAGTGATCATGCTGACGGAAGAATGAGGGTGTTTAACACTGATGGTTCAGAGGCATCGATGTGTGGAAACGGTCTTCGGTTGGTTGCTAGGTATGTTTGTGAAATGCAGGGGCTTAATGAAGCGGTTATTGAAACAATGAAGGCGGATTTAAAGGTGAGTAAACAGCAAGATATATTTCCCACTGTGACTACCTACCAAGTAGAGATTTCACCCGTTTCGTTCCGTTTGAGTGACTTGCCATTGAATCTAAATGAACCAAACTTAATAAATGAAAATATCCCAGAGCTGTCAGAGGAGTTAATATTTTCTGCGCTTGCGGTGCCGAATCCACATTTAATCTCGATTGTAGAAACAGAGCAATTGAATTCCGGAGAGCAAAAAAAGATAAGTGAGAAGGTAAATAATCCAAATGAGTTGTTCCCTGACGGCGTAAACGTCAGCTTTGTTAAATCTTTGGATGAGGGAAGTATTTATGTAAATACATTTGAGCGTGGAGTAGGCTTCACAAATGCTTGTGGAACAGCGATGTCTGCATCGTCATTAGTCACCTGTCTACAAGGATTAAATGAAGTAGAAGATGTAATTAATGTCTATAATAACGGTGGGAAAGTGCAATGTGTAGTTCACGAAAACGATGAGGATTATTACATTGATTTGATTGGAAATGCAACATACTTATACAATGCACAGGTTGAAGTTGATTTGTCTCGGAAAACTTTTGAAGTAAGTTCGAAGGAAGATTTTGCTGAACAGCAAACCTACGAAAAACTACAGGCAGAAGCTCAAGCCTATCTAAAGGGTGCTGGATTGTAAAATAGTTAAGGTCACATAGAAATTTTATGTGCCCTTAACTATTTTTGGTTTATACAGGTAATCTGGAGTGACCGAAGAGATTGTTGGAATTAAATTTGGGTCAATGCAGGCGGGCTGGAGTGACCGAAAGGCTTGTTGAAAATGAATTTAGGTCAATGCAGATAGCCTGGAGTGACCGAAAAACTTGTTGAAAATGAGTTTGGGTCAATGCAGATAGTCTGGAGTGACCGAAAAACTTGTTGAAAATGAGTTTGGGTCAATGCAGATAGCCTGGAGTGACCGAAAAACTTGTTGAAAATGAGTTTGGGTCAATGCAGGATTTATGGTTGGGTTTATAGTGACCGAAACCAGATTCGAAACAAGTGAGCGGTCACTATGATTTATTTCTTTGCTTTTAAAACTTCTAACACAGGCTCAAATGCTTGAATAGATTTTGTTTGAAAGTAATTTTTAAACGGGTCGCCTTGTTTTCGAATACGATTCAAAGAATTCTCCATCGTAAAGTGAACGGGATTCAGTTTATCACTCACTTCTTCCCAATAGAGTGGTGTAGCAACCCCGGCATGTTCATTGCCCCTCATGGAATATGGCGCCACAATCGTTTTCCCTTCACTATGCTGCACATAATCAACGTAAAGACGGTTTCCACGATTTTTTTTCATACGTTCGATGGTAAACGAATCAGGATCCATAGATATTAAATAATCGGCAATAAAGCTTGTGAATAGACGTGTATCTTCAAAGGAAAATACATTCTCAGGGAGCGGCAGATAGATTTGTAATCCTTTATTTCCTGATGTCTTTACAAATCCAATGAGATTTAATTGATCAAGGACCTCTTTGATTAACAAAGCGGCTTTTACTGCCAAATGAAATTCGTCCTTTGAGGGAGGATCTAAGTCAAAGACAATTTCACTAGTTCCCTTACTGTGAATGGTTTGAAAAGGGATATGGAATTCAATCGCCAGCTGATTTCCCAGCCAAATCAAAGTTTTTAAATTGTTGCAAACGATATAGTCGATTCCTTCAGCCTGATGTGTCTGCACGAAATTTGGTGCATAATCTGGACAATTCTTTTGATAAAAAGGATCACCAAACATGCCATGAGGGTAACGAATAACGGTCAAAATTCTGTTTTCTAAAAAAGGGAGCATATAAGGTGAAATTTCTCTTAAATACAGGATAAAGTCTGCCTTTTGTATATCATGATTTTTCCATAGAGGCTTATCAGGATGCGTAATATCCAAATCCTCAGGTAAGTTTTTTTGTTTAAAAATAAATTGTTCATATGTACATTCTTTCGGCTTTAAATCAAAGCGGAAGGTATGAAAATGAGGCTCGCGCAGCTGGTTATCATAAAGCTCAAGATATTTAACTTCTAGACAAATAGCCGGGTCAACATAGATAAATTGACTGTCCTCAAGAACCATATTCTGCTTGATGGTACTTTGAAGTGCTGACTTTTCATCAGGCTTAAAACCAAATAGCACATGACCGATTCCATGAATTTTCCCTTCTTTATAAACTCCTACATAAAAGTATCCATTTGTTTTTTCAAAAGAAGTAATAAAGCAGGAGACATATTTCCAGTTTTTGTATTTTAACCATTGTAACGACCTTTTTCCTTCCTCCCAAAGGCTATTTTTATGTTTAGCAATTATTCCTTCCCCATCCTGTAATACAACGTTTTCCCATAACTTATTAAAATCTGTATGAGCCTCTACAAGCTGAATTAAATGTTCACTATATGGATCTGCTGCTATTGGAAGACTAAGTTGTTTGAAAAGGTTAATAAGCTCATCTTTCCGTTTGTCGAAGTGTTTCGAATGTATAGCTTTCCCTGCCCTTACAAGGATATCAAAGACCATTAATCGACAAGGCGATTTAGAAGATTGTTCAGCAATTTTTTTAGGTGCTTTTAACCTGCCGCGAACCTGGATGGCAGCAAAGTTTGCCTTACAGGGACTTTCTAGAAATACCAGCTCACCATCAAGGCGAAGGGGAAGGTGTGGTTGAAATAACTCCTCGTGAGATTCTAGGTATTCCTTTATTTCCGGGAACTGAGCTAGCAATGGCTTATCATTTCTACTAGTTAATGTAATCCCGCTCTTATCCCAATTCAAAATAGCCCGAAACCCATCATATTTAACCTCGTACAGCCAATCAGGTTGAATGGTTAAATCAAAGGTTAGTGTTGGCAGCATCGGTTTCATTGGTGTATTTCCTTTCTTTTTCTTTATTTTGTTACAAACCATAATGAATCATCCTTTACCAATTGTTTTTAGGAATGGAGTCGGTTAATAAAAGCAAACATAATAACAAAAAGATTGGAGAATGACGCTATGCATACGATGTGGAAAGGCAGCATTAGTTTTGGGCTCGTGAATATACCCATAAAGCTTCATACGGCCACTGAGGATAAAGACATTAAACTTCGGACTCTGCATAATAAATGCAATGCTCCGATTAAATATGAAAAGATATGCACGGCATGTGAAGAGGAAGTAAAGCCAGAGGACATCGTTAAGGCATACGAATATACAAAAGGTAAATTTGTCGTTCTTGACCATGAGGACCTCGAAAAGCTTCGCAAGGAAAATGAAGAGAAGGCTGTAGAAATCATTGATTTCGTCAAAATGGAAGAAATTGACCCTATATATTTTGACCGGAGTTATTATATGTCACCAAATGAAGGTGGAGGTAAAGCCTATTCTTTGCTGCGAAAAGCTCTTCAGGAATCACATAAAGTGGGAATCGCAAAAATCATTATTCGGTCAAAAGAGCAAATGGCAGTTATTCGTGTTTATGATAATACATTAGTAATGGAAACAATCCATTTTCCAGATGAGGTTCGCCGTTCAGCTGATGTTCCCAATGTTCCAGCAGACGATAAAGTAACCGATAAAGAATTAGATACAGCCATTATGCTAATTGACCAATTAACATCTGAATTTGAACCTGAAAAATATACAGATGAGTATCGAACGGCATTACTTGAATTAATTGAAGCAAAACGTACTGGACAAGAAACCGTGACACCAACAGCGAAGGAGACACCTTCAAATGTTACCGATCTAATGGCTGCTCTGCAGGCGTCTATTGATAGGACTAAACCAAGGGGTGAATCTGCTGGAAGAAAAGAACCTATATTAAAAAAGGAAACAGCTGTAAAGAAAGAAACAACAGCGAAAAAGGAAACGATAGCCAAAAAGCCTGCAGCACCAAGAAAAAAGGCTGCACCAAAAGTAAAAAAAGAAGCATGAGGATGAAACCGATTCGACGAACTCGAGTCGGTTCTTTTTAAGTATTTAGCTTCATAGTCCGTAAGTACTTTCAATCCGGTTTCTGGCATATTATTATGGAAGAATTAAAATTTAAAAATGTACGGGGGAGAGGGAATGGCCTATAATGTGCTTTTGTTTGCAGACCCTGGAATTGATGATTCTTTTGCTATCATGTATGCATTATTAAATCCTGATATAAATATTGTCGGTATTGTCAGTGGATATGGAAACACACCTAAAGAGCAATCAATTGAGAATACCGCCTATTTACTCACCTTAGCTAGAAGAGAGGATATACCTATCATTGCTGGAACAGCCGGTCCATTGTCTGGTGAACCAGTTCAGTTTTATCCTGAAATTCATGGACCGGAGGGGCTGGGTCCAATTAAACCACCTGATACTTTTAAATTTACAAAGGTTCATGACTTTAATAAAATCCTCGAAATCATTAATGAATATAAAGGGAACCTGATTATTGTCAATGTTGGCAGATTGACGGAGTTAGCGCTTATGTTTATTTTGTATGGGGATGATGCTTTAAAGGACGTAAATGCTTTTTATATTATGGGTGGAGCTTTTTTAGTTCCTGGTAATATTACGGCTGAAGCTGAAGCTAACTTTTATTCAGATCCAATTGCAGCAAGGATTGTAATGGAAAAAGCACATAACGTTTATTTATATCCCTTAAACATTACGAATAAAGCCATTATTACACCAGAAGTTATCAATTTTCTTAATGAAAACAGTCCAACCCCCTTTAGACCGTTACTAAAACCTGCCTTTGATTATTATTTTAAGGCCTACCAAAAAAATATACCAGGTATAAAAGGTGCTCCTTTGCATGATGTAGTCCCATTAATGGCATTAACAAGTCCTGAAATTGTAAAGTATATTCCGAGAAGAGTGCGAGTGGAGGAATTTGGAAATGCTAAAGGGAAAAGTATCGCTGACTTTCGTCCAAAGCCAGATAAAGAACCAGCAGAAACCTTAGATTATATAGGAATGGAAGCGGACATTCAAAAGTTTATCAGCAATTTTATGGATGCCTTCTTAGTGGGGGATATTGGAAAAAAATAATTAATTACTATTTATTTATAGTAGCTTGCTAGTATGCTATACTATTAACTTTATTGACTTTTAGAAAGATATAAGGTATTATGAAGATACGCTTTTAAGTTCGTGTAAATATTTATTGGTTTAAGTAGTCGTAACTGCACGAAATGTGGGTGATGTCTATTACCCTGTTGTGCATTGCGGCTTTTGATTTTTTAAATGGTTATTAACTAAAAGTGAACAAATCTTTGGGGGTACTATTCATGAATAACGGTAAAGTAAAATGGTTTAATGCAGAAAAAGGTTTTGGTTTTATTGAAGCTGATGGCGGTCAAGATGTATTCGTACACTTCTCTGCAATTCAATCAGAAGGTTTCAAAACATTAGAAGAAGGTCAATCAGTTTCTTTTGAAATTGTTGAAGGCGCTCGTGGACCACAAGCTTCTAACGTAAAAGCTGTTTAAATTATTTAAAAAATAAAAAGGTGGTGCAGTGATAAGGCATCACCTTTTTATCTTTATAAAGATGTATTTTGCTTTAAATATAAGAAACGGTTCTGCAAAAAGTACAAGGGGTGATCATTTTGGCGTTTGGTAGAAGAAATGATGAAGAAGTAAAGCTTGAAGAAACTAAAATTTGGGAATGTAATTCAGAGAATTGTAAATGCTGGATTCGTGACAATTTTAAGAGCACTGAAGTGCCCCTCTGTCCAATATGCAAAAGTGAAATGAGTCTTAATACAAAAGAACTACAAGTCATTCATAATCATAGTAAAAACTTTATGTAATAAACATAAGAAAAAGCAGGGGAATATTCCTCTGCTTTTTCTTAGGCTATTTTCTTAAATTTTGTTGCTTATAACAGCAAAAATATAATAAGAAAAGAGCTTCAAACTAAATTCAAAAGTACAAAATGACTATTTCCACGTTAAAATCGGCTTTAAGATTTTAACAACAATCGTAGAGAAAACAGCCTTTTCTTATGAATCAATATTTTCTTTACAATAATTAAAGACTAATAATTCCTCATCCTCTTCAAGAGCAAAATCTAAGATCTTTTCAGTTCCTCTTTCATACAGATGATAGTGAGAAATTCTTGACCCCTGCTCATCAACTACAAAAAGTACCTTCATTCCAATTCCTTTATCTGAAAAGAGTTCATCCTCTTCATCAATTTCCAGTTCAAGAAAAAATTCATAGCGGTCGCCGCTTAATAAACCAAATGGATCTACAAGTTTCTCAACTGTATGACCAGTAATATTCAATGAAATCATCCTTTGCAAAATATTTTCCTTTTTATTATATACATATTTCGTGAGGAACTAGAAATAAATGACACCATTCGACGATAAATTGTTATCAAAATATGGATGGTTTTTATGAATTAAATGTGAACTATCTAAAATTTAATATTTATTTAATAACTATAAAGTAAAATTGAGCTATAAGGAGTCCTTAGGAAGAATCCTCGTGAAAACTGTGCTATATAATTGTGAATTATTTCACAATCAAAAAAGGAGGCATTTATTAATGTCTAAAGACAGTCCTGTTAAGAATTTATTGGCTAATAAAATGCAGCGTAGGACATTTTTGAAATGGTCGGGGGCAATTGGTGTTCCTGTAATTGCTGGAGGTGTAGGGACAAAATTATTGATTGACCAGCAAAAAAGGGAAAACGTGGCAAGTGCAAGTGATTGGGATAAGGTGGTTTCTACTTGTAGTATCAATAACTGTGGTGGCCGATGTGTCATAAAAGCATATGTAAAAGATGGAGTGGTGGTACGAGTAGCAACAGACACCCAGGAAAGCGGAGACCCTTCCATTCCTCCACTTAAAGCCTGTGTTCGTGGAAGAAACTATCGAAATTTATTGTATCATCCAGACCGCCTTAAGTATCCAATGAAACGTGTCGGTAAGCGTGGCGAAGGAAAGTTCGAACGAATTTCTTGGGATGAAGCTATTGAAACGATTGCTTCCGAGATAAAACGAATTGGGGATACATATGGTCCGGAGTCTAGATATGTTAATTACGCCTCTGGACAAAGCTGGGGGCTTCACAGCGGAAGAAACGCTGCTAGAAAAGTATTAGCTCTTACAGGCGGTTACTTAAATTATCGGAATGATTATAGTTCAGGGGCAGGAAATGTGGCGACCCCTTATACGTATGGTACGAACAATTCAGGGAGTAGCTTTGATTCCCTGTTACATTCAAAATACATTATCCTTTGGGGGCAAAATCCATCTGAAATGATTTTCTCGACTCCATACAGGGAGTATCTAATGGGAGCAAAGAAAAATGGAGCAAAAATTATTCTGATAGACCCGCGATATACCGATACAGCTATTACATTTGCTGATGAGTGGATACCAATTAAGCCAACAACAGATAATGCAATGATGGACGCTATGGGATATGTCATTGTAACGGAGAAGTTACATGATCAAGCCTTCCTCGATAAGTACTGTGTTGGGTTTGATGGCGACCATATGCCAGAAGGTCTAAGTAAAGAAGAATCACTAAAAAGTTACCTTTTGGGTGAAAAAGATGGAGTAGCGAAAACACCTGAATGGGCAGAAAAAATATGTGGGGTGCCAGCTGAAAAGATTCGTGAAGTTGCCAGAAATTATGCCACGATAAAACCTTCAGCTCTTATACAAGGGTGGGCAGCACAACGTCAGGCATATGGTGAGCAATTTATGCGGGGAGGAGCTCAATTAGCCTGTCTAACAGGAAATGTTGGTAAACTGGGCGGATGGGCAGCAGGAACAGGTTACTGGAGCCGGGCGGATATTGTGTATCCTTTTAAAGTGGAAAATCCAATAAAGTCTTCGATTCCTTGCTTTCTCTGGACAAAGGCAGTCGAACAAGGTACCGAGATGACTGTAGCAGACGGTCTTCAAGGTACAGATAAATTAACAACGAATATTAAATTAATTTTTAACATGGCTGGGAATATGCTCGTTAATCAGCATGCTGATATCAATAAAACAACAAGTCTTTTAGAAGATGAAAGTAAAGTGGAATTTATCTGTGTCAGTGATCTATTTATGACTCCAAGTGCCCGGTATGCAGATATTGTTTTGCCAGGAACAACCTTTTTTGAAAGATATGATATAGGGGTGCCGTGGTGCTTTGGAGATTACGTCGTTTTTGGTGATAAAACCATTGAACCTCTTTATGAATGCCGAAATGAGTATGATGTATTTACTGAGGTGGCAGATAAGTTAGGGGTAAAGGAACAATTTACTGAGGGCATGACTATTCTTGATTTAGTAAAAGAAAGTATTAAAAGAACGCGTGAAGAGCTCGATCCAAACTTTCCGACATTTGAAGAGTTCCGCGAAAAGGGTGTCCACCATTTTAAATTTGATGAACCGCTCGTTGGCTTCAAAGCACAGATTGATGATCTAGAGAATAACCCTTTTGAAACACCTTCGGGGAAAATTGAACTATTCTCTAAGACTCTTTGGGATATGAACCAGCATGAGGAGATACCAGCTATAGCTAAATATATTTCCTCATGGGAAGGCCCGGAAGATCCATTAATTGAAAAGTATCCAATACAGCTTATCAGTTGGCATTATAAGCGTAGATGTCATTCCACCTATGATAATATGCCTTGGCTTGAGGAAGCGGCAAAGCAAGAAATGTGGTTGAATCCTAAAGACGCCGAGAAGCGTGGAATTAAAGATGGTGATAAAGTTCATGTATTTAATGACCGTGGCAGCTTGATGATTGATGTCAAGGTAACGACGCGAATTACTCCTGGTGTTGCTGGTATTCCTCAAGGTGCCTGGTATACACCAGACAAAGCGGGAACGGACCAAAGGGGCTCAATAAACGTCTTAACGTCTCAGCGGCCGACACCACTAGCAAAATCAAATCCACAATTAACAAATCTTATTGAAGTGAAAAAAGCGTAAGGAGTGACTACCTTGGGTCAAATAGGGTTTTATATCAATCAAAGCATCTGTCAAGGCTGTAAAGCTTGCAGTGTGGCTTGTAAAGATAAGAATAATACGGAAGTTGGGATAAACTTCCGCAGGGTTTACACAAAAGAAGAAGGCGCTTATATACAGCAGCCTAACGGCGGAATTGTTCAAAATGTGAAGTCGTACTATTTCTCGATTGCGTGTAACCATTGTGAACAGCCAGCTTGTCTCAAAAGCTGTCCTACTGGTGCGATTGTAAAACGTGACGAGGATGGAATTGTTACAATAGATCAGGAAATTTGTGCAGGAGCACAGTTATGTGTAAGTGCTTGCCCGTATGGTGGACCACAGTATAACAAAGAAACGTTTAAATCAAACAAATGCAATTTTTGTATTGATCTCCAAGAAAAAGGAGAAGATCCTGTTTGTGTTGCGACATGTCCATTAGGAGCAATAGAATTTGGCACGATAGAAGAACTGCGAAGAAAATACGGTAAAATTAGACAAATTAAAGGGATGCCAAGTCCTTCAATTACGAAACCAAACATTGTGATTACGCCGCATCGTGACGCTAAGCTTGTATAAAGACTTTAAAAAATGAGTTGGTGAAAAGATGTCAATCCTCATAAATTGGCTAGAGAGCCTGCATCAAGAAATAATTGTAACCACTAAATGTGTTAGAGAGCGGAACAGGAAGTCAACTTGCGGTTATTGCGTGAAAAAATGTGAGCATGAAGCAATTGTAGTAAAGGAAAATCTACCCATCATTGATACAAATAAGTGTACAATGTGTGGGGAGTGTATGATTGCCTGCCCGATGTCTGCAATAGAGGGAATTGTTACTAATCGGGCATTCGAGAGAGGCACCCTGGTTATTGATACGAATTATGTGCCATCAATTAAGGAATTGCTCATATATAAAAAGAGAGGAATGACATCGATTCAAGCGCATCAGCCATTAAACAAAGACTGGGAAACAGTGCTATACGAGACAAATAGTCAATTACAATTGCTTAATGAAAGTCCAATTGTAGTGATCGAGAAGGTGAAGGATGAAGTTCTTTCTAGAAGAGCCTTATTTGGATCACTTCAAAAAGAAGGAAAACAACTAGCAAAGAATATGACTCCAGCTTCATGGAAGATGGAGAAGGATGACTGGAAGATAACAAAGTATTATCCTGATTATCAATTTTATGGTGTCAAGTTAAACAAAGAGAAATGCACACTCTGCCAGGCTTGCTTTACTCTTTGTCCTGAAAACCTCTTTCATATTAAGGACAGTAAGCTCATGATTGAAAATGAAAAATGTGTGGGTTGCACGTCTTGTACCGATGTTTGTCCGGAAAATGCGCTTGAGATTGTACCAGAAATTAAGAGGAAAAGCGAAGATCAAAAAAATATCCATCAGAAGACGTGTAAGAACTGTGAGCATACCTTTTATACATTTGATGTGGAAATTGAGAAATGTCATGTTTGTATAAATAGAGACCCTGATTGGTTAAGTCCATATTAAAATAAACCCTTTTATCACCATCATAGATTTTGTTCCATTTGGACAAATTAAATCCATCTAAACATAGGTGGTGATTATGTGACGAAACGGAATATCAAGACAAAATCTGGTCTTCAATCAGCAAAGAGTTTAACGAACTCAGAGTTTGCCAATGAAATATCTCCTCAAAACAAAAAGGCTAAGAAAGAGAAGCCTCAGACATAAAATAAAAAAATGGTAAGCGCTGGGGGAGCCCCAGCGCTATTTTAGTTTTGACTTTTCGTTCCCGGTTTTATAGCAATTAAGGCAACAAATGACGCAATGATACTTAGTCCGCTAAGTGTAATGAATATCCAGTAAGTAGCACCTTTCATTAACAAAGCAATAATCGGAGGGCCGGCTGCTACTCCGATAAATCTCATTGAGCTGTAGATGGAGGAAATTGTACCTCGCTCTTCCTTCTCAATTCCTTCAGTAATTAAGGCATCTAAACACGGAAGTCCTCCCCCGATTCCGATACCTGCTATTAAAAACATGCTAATCATAAACCAGAGTTTAATCGAGAACCATAGGGCCAAAATGGATAAAGCTGCTGCAATAATCCCTCCGAAGGTGATCCATTTCATGAGGACCTTATTTTTTTTGATTACCTTGCCTGCAATAAAGGATGACAAACATAGTGCCCCAAGTGGTAAGGCCAAAAATAAACCTTTCTTAATATCTTTAATACCATATTTCGTTTCAAAGATTTCAGATAGGTAAAATAATATACCAAAAAGCACTAACATTAGGATTCCGCCAATAAAAAAGATAGCGTATAACCATTTACCTTTCTCAGTAAAGGTTTTCTTTACATTAATAAAAAATTGTTTAAAGGGAATTGGTTTTGAAGGCTCAGGACACTTAACTAAAATCATTACCAAGATAACCGATATGGTACAAAACACTGGAAATGAAAAGAAAGGTAAAAACCAGATAAATCCTGCTAGGACAGCTCCTAAAATAGGGCTAAGAACCTTTCCAAACGTATTAGCTGTTTCAATTAGACCTAAACAGCTGCTGACATCATCGTCATTTTTGAACATGTCACCAACTAAAGGAAGTACAATCGGGGCAGCACCTGCCGCTCCCACCCCTTGAAGTGCACGCCCTACTAATATTAACCAATAGGCATTGTCCAGTTTCCAAGCAGCCCATCCTGATAGTAAACCTCCAAGTCCAGCTATGATGAGACTTGGAATGATTACCTTTTTTCTGCCAATATGGTCAGATAGGTAGCCTGCGACCGGTATTAAGAAAATGGCAACAATTGAATATACTGTAATAACCATACTTGTTTGAAACGAGGATATCGATAATTTTTTTTCCATTGAGGGCAGCACAGGTATTAACATGGAATTCCCTAACGTCATTACTAACGGAATGGATGATAGTGAGAGAATTGCCCACTTTTGTTTGGAAACTTCATCTGACTTTTTCTTTTTTCCAGCTGAAGAGGATTTATTTCTCACAGCCTCTGAACTTGGGCATAATTGTTCAATATGATCCATTTTTCTTCTATCCCGCCTTCATCATGATGTGCTAATGTTAATATTGACATCTTCATTTCAAAATAACTATCAAATAGTAATCCTTTAAATGGAATAACGATATATATTCTCTAAATTGAATTTTCTAAAAATTAATGTTGACATTAGGTTTGAAAATGGTTTAATATAAAAATCAATACGAAGGGCATTGATGAAGAGTAGTAACTTTTACGGATTCTTAAGAGAGCTGATGGATGGTGTGAATCAGTGTAGACGTTTAAGTGAATGGACTTCGGAGCCTCCAAACCGAACCTCCTATAGGGTCAGTAGGCTTTGGCGAAATCCTCATCGTTAAAAGAGGCAGATATTCAAGCATGTAATGCTTTGATATCGGTAAAGTGAGCTGATTTTTGGCTAATGAAGGTGGCACCACGGGTCTTCCGTCCTTTTTGGATGGAGGGCCCTGTTTGTTTTTAATTTAAAAAATAAAATCGTTGAACAAGAGTAGTACACTTATTTAATTCTTTTTCAGAGAGTCGGGGATGGTGAGAACCCGGTAAGAATGGATTTGTGGAATGGACTTGTGAGAGGCTGCCTGAACCTAAGTAGGGCCGCACGGAGTTCCACCGTTAAAAGGATAGGGTATCGGACTTTATTGGTTCTGTATCTGAAGGAGGAAGCTGTAATTTAACAGCTTCAAAATGAGGTGGCACCACGACTTTAGAATCGTCCTCTATATGCATAAGTTTTTATTCCTTATGCATATAGAGGACGATTTTTTATTTTTTTACGAAGGGATGCAGAAAACATGAAAACAAAAAACACCTTTTTCCTTAAGGAATTAAAAGGAGACACGTACACACCTATCTCTATTTTGCAAAGAATTAAGGGAAACAAAAAATTCTTATTAGAAAGCTCGCATAAATACCATGATTCAGGACGCTACTCTTTCATTGGAGCTGACCCGGCTTTTGAACTCATCAGCTCAAGTGACAAAAATGAAATTCATTATCGAAATGGCGATAAGAAGGTTATACAAGGTAATCCACTTGAAATAATTAAGACATTGCTGCCGGAGATTGATGAAGCACCTTTTCCGTTTATCGGCGGGGCTATGGGGTATGTCGGCTATGATATCATCCGCCAATTTGAAGTAATTGGCGAAGAGTATCCAAATGGATTGGAAATGCCTGATGTCCATTTAATGTTTTATGAAGAAGTCATTGTTTTTGATCATCTTGAAGAAAAAATAACGATTTGCGGACTTACTCTTACTGAAGATGGCGATAAAGATTTACTTGAAAAAAGGCTGGAACAAAGAATGGAAGAGCTAAAGCAGCCTGCCCTATATCAGGATGACCAACCTTTTCAATTTACAGGCTTTCAGTCGGAAACCTCAAAAGAAGATTTTATTAAAAATGTAGAAATTGCCAAAGAGCACATAATAGCAGGTGATATTTTTCAGGTGGTTCTCTCAAGACGAATGAAGTCATCTTTCCAAGGCTCACCGTTATCACTTTATCGCAAACACCGTGCCCATAACCCTACACCTTATATGTTTTATATTGATTTCGAAGCTTATACCGTAATCGGTTCTTCCCCAGAAAGCCTTATAAAGACAAGAGGGTCACAGGTGTACGCCAATCCAATCGCTGGCACAAAACGAAGAGGAAAAACAGTTGAGGAAGATCATCTGATTGAAAAAGAGTTGTTATGTGATGAAAAGGAATTGGCAGAGCATAAAATGCTCGTTGACCTTGGGAGAAATGACTTAGGCAGGGTTTGTGAATTTGGATCTGTAACGGTGGATAAGTATATGCAGGTTGAAAAGTTCCGCCATGTCATCCATCTTGTTTCAGAAGTTAGCGGAACGTTAACAGAAGAGCATAGCAATCTTGATGCATTGGCTGCCTGTCTTCCAGCAGGTACCGTCTCAGGGGCACCGAAAATAAGAGCGATGGAGATTATTAATAAATTAGAGAAATCAAAACGCGGCCTTTATTCCGGTGCTATAGGTTATTTATCCGCCAATGGGAATATAGATTTTGCCTTAGCCATTCGTACGATGATTTTGAAAGAAGGAACCGCTTATATACAGGCTGGTGCAGGAATTGTACACGACTCCAATCCAGAGTCAGAGTATGAAGAAACCATTAATAAATTAAAAGCCTTTTTGGAGGGAGAACAATGATTTTACTGATTGATAATTTTGACTCCTTTACATTCAACCTATATCAGTATCTAGGTGAATTAGGAGAAACGGTTTCGGTTATTAGAAATAATCAACTTACCGTTGAGCAAATAAGGGAAATGAATCCGAAGGCAATCATTCTGTCACCAGGCCCTGGGAAACCAGAAGAGGCAGGAATATGCATAGAGGCCATTCAAAAATTATATCAAGAATTTCCTATCCTAGGAATTTGTTTAGGACATCAAGCAATCGGTGCTGCTTTTGGCAGTGAAATTAAAAGAGCAGACTTCATTAAACACGGAAAAACATCACAAATCACGCATAATGGCTTCGGAATTTTTGCCTATTTACCTTCACCATTAGAGGTAATGCGCTACCATTCCTTGGTTGTCGATAAAAATAGCCTTTCTTCCGATTTGGAGTGTGTCGCTCAATCTATGGATGACCAGGAAGTTATGGCGATAAAACATCGATATTATCCAGTATTCGGTTTGCAGTTTCATCCTGAATCAATCGGCACCCCAACTGGGAAGCAATTGCTCAAAAACTTTTTAACTCAGATAGAAGGGAAGATGAAAAATGAAGAACTTTCTACTCCAATTAGCTGACGGTGGATCCTTTACAGAGCCTCAAATGAAGGAGGCGATGGACTGCATATTAGGTGAAGAAGTTTCTGAAAGTGAAATTGCTGCCTTTTTAATGGGGTTAAAGTCAAAAGGTGAAACAGTCGAAGAAATAACTGGCATCGTCAAAGGTCTAAAGGAGAACACTCTTCCATTTCGTAAGAAGTTTCCAAATGTTCTCGATAATTGTGGTACTGGCGGGGATGGTTCTTCGAGTTTTAATATCAGCACTACTTCGGCATTTGTCATTGCAGGTGCTGGTATCCCTGTTGCCAAACATGGCAACCGAAGCATATCGAGCAAAACAGGAAGTGCGGATGTGCTTGAGTATTTAGGAATTAATTTAAATTTATCAGTAGAACGAACAGAAGAAATTCTCGATGAACTAGGTATTGCCTTCCTATTCGCACCAAATGTTCATCCCAAACTTAAGAAGGTAACGACCGTTAGAAGACAATTGAAAATCCCAACCATCTTCAATTTTATCGGACCACTTACAAATCCTATCGATTTAGACTATCAATTACTCGGTGTCTATCGCAGAGACTTACTTCCTGTATTTGCAGAAGTACTGCAAAATCTGGGTCGTAAGCGGGCAGTCGTCATCAATGGCGCAGGCTTTATGGATGAGGCTTCGCTTCAGGGGGAGAACCATCTAACACTTTTAGAAGATGGGATGATTTCCAGCCAAAGCTTTGTACCGGGTGAAGTGGGACTTCCACAGTATGATAACAGTGCCATTAAGGGGGGGGATTCTAAAGAAAATGCCCTCATTCTTAAAAATGTTCTTTCAGGCGAAAAGGGTGCCTGCCGAGATACAGTGCTATTAAATGCAGGAATAGGAATTTATGCAAGCGGAAGGGCAGAAAACATTGCTGATGGAATTAGCATCGCAAGGGATGTCATTGATTCAGGAGCTGCCTATGAAAAATTACAAGGTTTAATCAAAATGACGAGAAAAGGTCAAAGAGAGGCGATATAGGGTGGAAACGATATTAGATCGAATTATTGAGGAAAAACGAAAAGAGGTCCAAAAACTTCGCGAAGGAAATTTGATGAAAATGGAAGCGAAGCCTAGAAGATCCTTTATTCTAAAATTAATGGAAGCAAATGAAATTGCCATTATTTCAGAATTTAAACGTGCTTCTCCATCGAAAGGAATCATTAACAGTGGAGTTGATCCGGCTGAGCAGGCAGCAAGATATGAGCAGGCAGGAGCATCGGCTATTTCAGTGCTAACCGATTCAACCTTTTTCAAAGGCTCCTTTTCAGATTTAAGAGCCGTAAGAGCGGCGGTCAATTTGCCTATCCTTTGCAAGGACTTTATTATTGATTCTAGTCAAATTGATATGGCCGCTGAAAATGGTGCAGATATAATCCTTCTGATTGTGGCCGCATTAGAACAAGAAACCCTTGCCAAGTTGTATCAATATGCACGAAGCTTGAATTTAGAGGTGTTAGTGGAGGTTCATAATCAAGTTGAGTTAGAGAAGGCCCTTCGAATAGGAGCCCAATTAATCGGTGTTAACAATCGGGATTTAAAGACCTTTACGGTTTCACTTGAGGCAACAGAATCCTTAGCAAAATCCATTAAGGATGCAGGTGCCTTTCTTATTAGTGAAAGTGGGATCCATCAGAAGGAAGATGTGGAGCGTGTACGAAACGCAGGGGCAAATGGAATTTTAGTTGGAGAAGCATTCATGAAGAGCCCTGACCTATTACAGTCCTTCAAAGATTTCAGGCTGCCGCTAGCAGGTGGTTTAAAACAATGAAGGTGAAAATTTGTGGTATAACTGGCCTTACTACTGCAATTGCAGCTGTTGACTATGGTGCTGATGCCCTCGGATTTGTATTTGCAGAAAGCAAGCGCAAGATTACAGAAGTAAAGGCTAAGGAAATCATTGAACATTTACCGAGAGAGATATTAAAGGTTGGGGTGTTTGTTAATGAGGCGAAAGAAAAGATAGAGGAAATTGCTTCAAGTGTGGGTCTCACGCATGTTCAGTTACACGGCGATGAAACTCCTGCATTTTGTGAATCCCTTTCGTATCCGGTTATAAAAGCAATAAGTATTCATGACGAAAAGAGCTTAAAGTCAATTGAAAATTATAAGTGTGAATACCTTTTGATTGACGGACCTAAAGGGCAATACAGAGGAGGAAACGGCTTATCCTTTGATTGGAACTGTATTTCTGCAGGGGATCTTAAGGAAAAAAAAGTGATTCTTGCCGGTGGATTGCATGAAGAAAATGTGGAAGAGGCAATAAAGCTGATTAAACCGTACATGGTCGATGTAAGCAGTGGTGTTGAGTCTGAAGGGAAAAAGGATCTAAACAAAATCCAATCATTCATAATTAAGGCTAAAGGGAGCCAAACAGGAGGAAAAGGGAATGAATTCATATACACTGCCGAATGAAAAAGGGCAATTTGGTATTTATGGCGGAAGGTTTGTACCAGAAACACTTATGAAAGCTGTTCTTGAGCTGGATGAAGCTTATAAAATCGCAAAAGAGGACCCAAGTTTCCAAGCAGAAATTGATGGATATTTATCGGAATATGTGGGGAGAGAGACGCCGCTTTATTTTGCAAAGAATCTTACAAAATATGCTGGCGGAGCTCAAATTTATCTTAAAAGGGAGGACCTGAACCATACAGGTGCCCACAAAATAAATAATGCAATCGGTCAGGCTCTGTTAGCCGTAAGAATGGGAAAAAGAAAAATCGTTGCGGAAACTGGTGCAGGACAGCATGGAGTTGCAACCGCTACAGTTTGTGCCTTATTAAATCTTGAATGCATTATTTTCATGGGAGAAGAGGACATCAAACGACAGGCATTAAATGTATTTCGTATGGAGCTGCTCGGGGCAAAGGTTGTTAGTGTTACTTCTGGCAGCTCAACCTTAAAGGATGCCGTAAATGAAGCTTTACGTTACTGGGTTGAACATGTGGAGGATACACATTATCTATTAGGTTCTGTTATGGGACCACATCCCTTTCCAGTAATGGTTAGAGATTTTCAAAGTGTGATTGGCAAAGAAACAAAACAACAGTTCTTTGAACAGGAAGGAAAGCTTCCTGAAGCCGTTGTCGCCTGTATCGGCGGTGGCAGCAATGCCGCTGGAATGTTCCATCCCTTCATCGAAGATAAAGAAGTAAGCCTTTATGGCGTAGAAGCTGCTGGACAGGGAACTGACACCGATTTTCATGCTGCTTCCCTCACAAAAGGAAAACCAGGTGTTCTCCATGGTGCACTCATGTACTTATTGCAAGATGATGAAGGGCAAATAATCGAAGCACATTCGATTTCAGCTGGACTCGATTATCCTGGTGTAGGACCAGAACATAGCTACTTAAAAGACAGTGGAAGAGCGAATTATCAGTCGATAACGGATAAAGAAGCATTGGATGCCTTTCAGCTTTTATCAAAACTTGAAGGTATTATTCCAGCTCTTGAAAGTGCTCATGCCGTCAGTTTTGCTGTTAAACTTGCTGCCCAAATGAAGGAAACAGAGCATATAGTTATTTGTTTATCAGGTCGTGGTGATAAAGACGTAACTGCTATAAAAGAAAGGTTAGAAAGGGAGAGGGCATAATGAATAGAATTGAACAATCATTTAAGGCTTTAAATGAACAAAATCGAAAAGCTTTTATTCCTTATATTATGGCTGGCGATGGCGGTCTGAATATATTACCTGAAACTCTCACTACTTTGGAGAAATTTGGTGCGACACTCATTGAAGTAGGGGTTCCCTTTTCTGATCCTGTCGCAGATGGTCCGACCATTCAACAAGCAGGTATTAGGTCGCTTCAAAATGGAACAACATTAAGAGGAATTATTGCCGAACTTACAAAAGCCAGGGGAGTAGTTTCTATCCCTATCGTGCTTATGACGTACCTAAACCCTATCTATTCATATGGGATTTCTACATTTGCAAAAGATTTAGCGAAAGCCGGAGTAGACGGGTGTATTATTCCTGATCTTCCGATTGAGGAAGAAGATTTGCTTGCCGCTGAGCTCGAAAATGCAGGGATTGAATTAATTAGACTTGTTACGCTGACCTCGCCAAGAGAGCGAATTAAAGAAATATCGAGTAGAGGTAAAGGCTTTTTATACACAGTAACGGTAAAAGGTATAACGGGAACGAGGAATGAATTCGATCAAGAAGTGGTGGAATTTTTAAAGAGAGTAAAGGAAGTAAGTCCGATTCCTGTTGTGGCTGGGTTTGGAATATCAACCGAAAGTCAAATCAAGGAGTTAACCACTCATTGCGACGGAGTGATTGTCGGCAGTAAGATAGTCGACTTACTCAATAAAAACGACATCAATGGGTTGGAAAGCTTTATGTCTGTTCTTAAACCTGAAAAAAACATTAGATAGAAGAAAAAAATCTACTCATTACGAGTGGATTTTTTTGTGCTAGTGTCATTTGTTACAGCAACTCTATAGAATATTTACTATAATTTTGTTAGAAGATTAAGTTTGGTTAAGTTAGGGTGAGGATGTCTGATGAAGGTGAAGGAAACAATCAACACATTAATTGCAGGTATTGATAGTTTTTCAGGAAGCTCCTACAAAGTACATGTTGATTTTTTTCGGGATACATTTACTGTCTTTGAATGGAGAAACAAAGAAAATATCCTCCCATTTACCAATCTTGAGAATAAATCAATCGGAAACATAGCTGATTTTAAAAGTGAAATTTATTCAATGAAAATCTGGGAATGGGAACCCTCTTATCGAAAGGAAGAAGGAATCATCCTTGATGGGAAATATTGGACTATTAGGGTAAATACCAAACACAAAGTTTATGAGAGTGAAGGAATTGAATGTTTTCCACCTGACTGGAAACGATTTTGTCACGCCGTTGAAAAATTAACAGGAATACCCTTCCGCTAAAACTTCTACCTATATCAAATTGGCAGGAATGTCTTCTTGATACCTCCGTATATCTCTTATATAATTAGTCTATACTTTTACTGAACTTCTTTGTATTTTAATCATTTATTAGGGATTTCCCTTTAATTTATTGATTTGAAACTTCCAATCTTGGAAGTTTTGTTTGTTTTAGCCTATTTTTATAAAAATTAGATAGTAAAAAAGAGGAGTTAATATAATATGAAGGAAATTACTGTTGAGGAATTACAAACGATAAAGAATCCCACCATCATTGACATTCGATCACCTATTGAGTTTAAGGATGGTTCAATTCCGGAAGCAATCAACATTCCTTTATTTACGGACAAAGAGCGAGAGGAAATTGGTACCATTTATAAACATGAAGGGCAGCCTGCTGCTAAATGGAGAGCAATGGAATTTGTTTCACATAAAATCCCAAAACTTCTAAAGGAAATAAAAGAAGCCATGCAAAATGGGGACGAGTTAGTTATTCATTGCTGGCGCGGGGGAATGAGAAGCAAGGCGGTCGTAACCTTTTTAGAATTTGCCGGGATTTATGCTATGCGGTTAACTGGAGGCTATAAAGCTTACAGACAATACATTCTTAAGCAAATCCCGACGATGTTTCCAGAAAAAGCAGTTGTATTACATGGACTAACTGGGGTGGGTAAGACGGAAGTCTTGAAGACATTGAAGTCTCTTGGGTACCCAATACTAGATCTTGAAGAAATGGCTGCCCATCGAGGGTCTATTTTTGGAACAATTGGGCTTGGAGAAGGGAATAATCAAAAAATATTCGATTCCCTTTTATACAAAGGACTTCGAGAAATACAAGGTTCTGCTTATTTTGTTATGGAAGCAGAAAGCAAACGGATTGGGAAAGCTGTTCAGCCTGAAGAACTTATGGATAAGAAAATGAAAGGGATTAATATTTATATCCACACATCTTTAGAGCAAAGGGTTATACAGCTTGTAAATGAATATGTTTTGCCTTACCAAAATGAGCCTTGGTATCATGAACAAATTTCAATTGGGATTGAAAAAATCTTAAGAAGAATTAAAGACCATGATATGAAAACGGAACTGCTTCAAACTTTAGAAAATAAGGATTATCATACGATGATTCGTATTTTACTAGAACATTATTATGATCCCCGCTATGATCATGCAACTCTTGAATACAACGGGAAGTTTATAGATGTCTTTGCGGACGATGCTAACCATGCAAGTGTGATGGTAATGGCGGAAATTGACAAGCATTTTGTAAAAAACAAAGAGGTCATTGAAGGTCAGGTTTAAGCTGATTGGGAAAATTATTGTTAAAGTCATTTAATTGCAATAAATGAACGAAAATTCTAAATTATTCCACAACTATTTCCTCCTATTTCAGATTATAATAAAAGTATAATCAATAATAGAAAGGAAGCTTAACGATGAGGGAATCAAAAATTTACCACCACCGCTTAGTAGATTGTCAGGAACATGTCGCTTTTACAATAGAAGATGGTATTAATGTGTTCAGTGGAAGTGCTGCTATTAAAACCTGTATAAATTGTGGACATAGTGAATTACCTAGCGAGGTTAAGGAAGTAATCGACTCGTCCATAAGCGAAAAAAGAAAAACTCCTCTATTCCCAACGAAGCTGTTTGAATTAACCAAGGGTTTCTTATAACTTCAAAAGCTAAAAGGCCGGGCACTCCGGCCTTTTATATTTCACAGGAAAAAACCGCCGAACGTATGCGGCGGCTCTTAATTCAGATGGCAAAAGTTATCGATTTTTAAATGGCCTTAATCCACGACGTTTTATTTCATCTTTCAAAATCTTTATCCATTCTTTTTCTTTCCCAGACTTAACTGCATCCCGATACGAAACAACCAACTGTTCGTTACTCATAATTTTCAATTTAAGAATGCCTCCTTTGGAAAATGAATTGAATATTCAGTTTTTAATATTGTAATCGTTTTATTCCCATTTGAGAACCCAATTCACAAATTTGTCATATTAAAAACAAATTAATATTTGATAAGACACCAATGAAATTTAGTTGCGCTACCATGTCTCATTTGATTATACTAAGGAATAGTTAGTAACAGAAAGGAACGGTGTGAGGATGATTCATTTAACATGGCGCGATCGTGAAACAGTTAAACAAGTAAAATGTATACATACGGATGCCAAAAAATATATAGTAAATAACGCATTAACTGCCGGAAAAATTTATGATGTTAAAAATGAAACGGAAGAGTTTTATTATATTATTGACAATACCGGCAAAGTCGGCGGGTTTTATAAAGAATATTTCCAGAATGTAGACTGATAGGCCTCGCCTGCAGTCTATTTTTTTAACAAAGATTACAGGGGGATTAGGAGAAATGAAAATGTGGAATGAGCTTTTTGAGTTAAAAGGGGAAAAGGTTAAATTACTTCCAATCAGCCTCCATCATATTGAGGGCTTATGGGAGGCTGCTAAACCAGATGAAATTTGGACCTACATGGCAACAACGGTTAGAAATAAAGAAGAAATGAAGCAGATGATCGCTTCTGCTATCCAGAAGAGAGAAAAGGGTACCGAATACACATTTACCGTTGTTAATCAGGAAGACAAAATTATTGGAAGTACACGGTATCTAGATATTTCACCTGAACAAAAAAGTCTTGAAATTGGCTCGACTTGGTATCATCCCGATTCCTGGAGAACCAGCATAAACACTGAATGTAAATATCTGCTTCTTCAACACGTATTTGAAAGCTGGAAGGTTAGGCGTGTTCAGCTTAAAACAGATTCTCGAAACCTCCGTTCTCAAAAAGCAATCGAAAGAATTGGAGCTGTAAAAGAAGGGACCTTACGGAAGGATCGGAAAATTGCAGGTGGTTATGTACGTGATACAGTCTACTATAGCATCCTTGATGATGAGTGGGGGACAGTAAAGTTGAATTTAGAAAGGAAACTGGGCGTAAAGTAAGAAGCATTGGGATCCAATGCTTCTATTCTTACCTATTGATTTGTACTAGCTTTCAGTTCTGTCTTTTTACCATTTTGATATATCTTTCTGCTTAACCATGTTTGCAGTATTAAAAATGTACCTCCTACCGCCCAATATAGCGGAAGTGCTGCAGGGGAACTGAAAGAGAAAATAACAATCATAAGTGGGGACAATAAACCCATGAATTTCATTTGTTGCTGCTGAGCAGCCGGCATACTAGACTGTGATACTTTAAATTGGAAATAATAGATTACACCCGCAATGAGAGTAATGGTAATATCAGGGTGTCCTAGACTAAACCATAAGAATTGATGGGTAGCAATCTCTTCAGAACCACGAATGGCATAATAAAATCCAGTTAGAACCGGCATTTGAATCAAAATAGGCAGACAACCCATATTTAACGGATTTACACCATGCTTCTGATAAAGACCCATCATTTCTTGCTGCAGCTCTTGCTTCTTTTTGGGATCCTTTTCATCCTTTATTCTCTTTTGGATCTCTTCCATTTCCGGCTTCATGACATCCATTTTCACTTTCATGTCCATTTGATTTTTATATTGCTTGAGCATAAATGGCAATAATATTAGACGGATGATAAGGGTAACAAGAATAATGGATAATCCATAATTGCCATTGAAAAGCTCCGCTAAAAAGTGAATGGAAACAATAAAAGGTTCAACAAAATACGTATGGAAAAATCCATCTCCTTTACCTTCAGCTGCCGAACAGGCTGATAGCAAAATGGTGGATAAAATTAATAATAGTAACACCTTAAAAGAACGTTTGGTTTTCATATTTCCTCCTAGATTTGTTTAAAATGTTTTATCTGCAAAAGGGAGGAGGAAATAGGTTCTTCCGTATCATTCTGTGAACATTCTTTTCTACGAATATATTTTACAATTCGAATAAGAATAATATTTCTGTCCAGATAGCTTTTCTTTTTATAAATAAACAATGGGTGATTGATTTTTGTTTGTGCGGGTTCGCTTATGGATCCCATAAAGCAATATTCCACATTCCATGCCCATAGTAATTTAATAATCACACCGAAATATAGACTTAAATATAGTGCTTCCACCGCATTTGTATCTGTAAAATCAATGAGCAATTGGTACAAAAATAATCACCTCGCTTTTAATGCTGCATGAATTGAGTATAAAGGAGAAAGGGGTAAGAATCAATTTAATCAATTTATCAAAAAATGCTGCTCAACTTTAGAGCAGCATTCTACTTTAAGTTACTGTTTTTTCCACTTTGCTGTAATCATTTCATAAGCAAATTGTGCTTTTTCTTCAGTCGGTGGTTCCACATGTTGTAATGGATATTCAAGTCCCAGTGCTTCCCATTTATAAACACCGAGCTTATGGTAAGGTAGTATTTCAATCTTTTGTACATTTTCTAGTGTTCCAATAAATTCCCCTAGCTTTTGAAGATCCTCTGGTTCATCGGAAACAGTAGGGACGAGGACATGGCGTACCCAAACAGGTACTTTGCGGTCAGATAAAAACTTAGCAAATTCAAGAATATGGTCATTTGCCATACCGGTTAATTGGATATGTTTTTTACGGTTAATATGTTTTAAATCTAGTAAAATTAAGTCCGTATAATTTAATAACTCTTCAAGCTGTTCAATAAACAGTTTAGAGTGTGAGAAACACCCTCCTGAAGAATCAATGGTCGTATGAATCCCTTTCTTTTTACATTCCTTAAACAATTCAGTAAGGAACGGTATTTGTAGAAGTGGTTCACCGCCGCTAACCGTGATTCCTCCGCCAGAAGATTGGATGAAGGGTAGATATGACATGAGATCATCCATGATTTCGGAAATGGTCATCTGTTTGCCGCTGCCGATTTCCCACGTATCCGCGTTATGGCAAAACTGGCAGCGTAATAGGCAGCCTTGGGTAAATACAACATAGCGTATACCTGGTCCGTCGACTGTTCCTAATGTTTCAATTGAATGAATATTTCCGTTCATGATGAAGATCCCCCTTATTTTTAAAGCAGGAGCCCCTTAAAAAGGAGCCCCATAATCTAATTTTATAATGATTCGTGGAATGTACGGTTAATAACGTCTAACTGCTGTTCTTTTGTTAATTTGATGAAGTTAACCGCATAACCAGAAACACGAATGGTTAATTGTGGATATAATTCTGGGTGTTCCATCGCATCCATTAATGTTTCTTTATTAAATACGTTAACATTTAGATGGTGACCAGATTTAATTGCATATCCGTCTAAGATGGACACTAAGTTACGAACCTGACTTTCTTCTTCTTTGCCAAGTGCTTTAGGAACGATAGAGAAAGTATTTGAAATTCCATCCATTGCTGAGCTGTATGGCAATTTAGCAACAGAAGATAGAGAAGCAAGTGTTCCTTTAGTATCACGGCCATGCATTGGGTTTGCACCTGGTGCGAATGGTTCGCCGGTACGACGGCCATCTGGTGTATTTCCAGTCTTCTTACCATAAACCACGTTTGATGTAATCGTCAAGATTGACATTGTATGAACGGAATTACGGTAGGTTTGGTGTTTACGTAACTTTTTCATAAACGTTTTTACAATTTCAACGGCAATGCTATCTACACGGTCATCGTTGTTTCCGTATTTAGGGAAGTCGCCAGTTGTTTCGAAATCAACAGCTAGACCGTTTTCATCGCGAATAACTTTCACTTCAGCATATTTAATGGCACTTAATGAGTCAGCTACTACGCTCAATCCAGCGATTCCTGTTGCCATAGTACGTAATATTTGACTGTCATGTAATGCCATTTCAATTCTTTCATAGCTGTACTTATCATGCATATAATGAATTACATTTAAGGTATTGATATAAAGACCTGCAAGCCATTCCATCATTTGATCAAACTTTTCCATCACTTCATCGTAAGTCAATACCTCAGAAGTGATTGGCTGATATTGTGGTCCCACTTGAATTTTTAATTTCTCATCCACACCACCGTTAATGGAGTAGAGAAGTGCTTTTGCAAGGTTCGCACGAGCACCAAAGAACTGCATTTGTTTGCCAATTTCCATAGCGGATACACAGCAAGCAATTCCGTAATCATCGCCGTACTCAGGACGCATAATATCATCGTTTTCATATTGGATAGAGCTAGTTTTAATGGACATTTTTGCACAATATTTTTTAAAGTTTTCAGGCAGCTGTGGTGACCATAGTACTGTTAAGTTTGGTTCTGGAGCAGGACCTAAGTTATCTAATGTGTGTAGGAAACGGAAAGAGCTCTTTGTTACAAGTGAACGACCGTCAGATGCCATACCGCCAATTGACTCAGTTACCCAAGTTGGGTCACCACTGAATAAGTCATTATAATCAGGTGTACGTGCAAATTTAACTAAACGAAGCTTCATAACAAAATGGTCAACGATTTCTTGTGCTTCAACTTCGGTTAAAGTACCATTTTGCAGGTCTCTTTCTATATAAACATCAAGGAAAGTAGATACACGTCCAAGACTCATTGCAGCACCGTTTTGCTCTTTAATAGCAGCTAAGTATCCAAAATATAACCATTGGAATGCTTCTTGTGCAGTTGTTGCTGGCTGAGAAATATCAAAGCCGTGACTGCTGGCCATTTCTTTTAATTCTTTTAATGCACGAATTTGTTCTGCAATTTCTTCACGAAGACGCATATTGTCTTCCGTCATTACCTTGCTTGTATTCTTTTGATCCATTTGTTTTTCCTTGATTAAGAAATCTACACCGTATAGCGCTACCCGACGATAGTCACCAATAATACGTCCACGGCCGTAAGCATCAGGAAGTCCTGTAATAATTGCTGCTTTACGAGCTAACATCATTTCATCTGTATAAGCGTCGAAAACTCCTTGGTTGTGAGTTTTACGGAACTCTGTAAAGAATCTTTCGATTTCTGGATTTAGTTCGTATCCATAAGATTCTAATGCTGCTTTTGCCATCCGAATTCCACCGAAAGGCTGCATAGAGCGATTAAAGGGCTTGTCGGTTTGAACACCAACTACTTTTTCTAGTTCTTCATTTAGGTAACCAGGAGTGTGAGAAGTAATCGTAGATACTGTTTCAGTATCCATGTCTAGGACTCCGCCTTTTTCGCGTTCCTGTTTTGTTAATTCCATTACTTGCTCCCAAAGCATGTTTGTTGCATCTGTTGCACTAGCTAGGAAGCTGTCGTCACCTTCGTATTGATTATAGTTTTTTAGTATGAAATCACGTACGTTAACTTCTTTTGTCCAAGTGCCTTTAGTAAAACCATTCCATTGTTCCATGATTAGTTCACCTCGTAAGTTTGTTTACATTTAATATAACTGTGTAATAGTTATTTCTTATCTAAAGTGTAACAGATTTTTTGTGAATGAAGTCACATCGATTGTTAACATATTGTGAACCTTATTTCTTTATTGATTTATCAAGGTTTTTTACTTTCGGTATAAGGAAGAGTTATGTGCGTTTATGAAAAACTGTACTATAATTATTTGAGTTAATACACTAACTGTTATATAAGAAAAAATCAATAATACCAACATGTTTATAGTGCAAACCACTGAAACAGCTGCCTATAACAATTGAAAAAAAGCAGGAGAGAAATCTCCTGCTTTTAATCGACGATGATGTCTGCAATCATTGGACCATTATGATCTCTGTCTCCATGTACTTCACAAATCAAACGATACGTACCTTCTTTATCAATTTGAAGCGGTACCATTGTTTCTTCCCCTTTTTTAACGGTACCTTTAATGTCTGTACCTTCAATATAAAATGGGTGCTCCTCACCGTTAATACCACTAATGTATAGGTTTACCTTTTCACCAGCATCAACATTAATTGTTCCTGGATCCCACCGGTATACTTCTATTTCCTTTCCGTCTTTTGTAGTGCTGTTATATTCTACTGTGACCATATGAATTTCTCTTACATCTTCATTTGCTGTTTGATTGAACACAGCAGTATCCCCGGCCTTTAACAAAAACCAAGCAGAAATCGTTACGAGTAAGAACGCTGTTACCAAAATAAAAACAAGTGTATCTTTCTTTAATACTAAAAATTTCATTATTAACCCCCCAAGAATTTGTCCTATTTCATGTTTATGCAGAGAAGGGAGGTAAACTTGTCTCTTTTTTATAATTTTTTTCTATTGCTCGTACATATACTTTAGAGAAATGATAATTTCTTTGATTTTCCAGTTGAAAAGTTTATAGTTTAAAATAGGTCTGAAAGTACAGGTGGTAAATTATCGGTATGAAAAAAGGAAAAATATTTACAGTTGTAAAATTTCTCTTTCCATTACTCTTATTAGTGTTTGCACTACTTGAATTGAAAAAGTTTATCGGGAATTTAGACCTTGGATTACTTCAAACTGAAATTATACAACTACGGTCTGGTACTTTAATCCTTATTTTTTTTGTAATGTTTGCTGCTGTGTTACCCATGCTTCTCTATGATGTAATGCTAATGAAAATTCTTGGAATAAAGGCAAGGAAAAAAGATGTCCTGGAACAAGCATTAATTGTGAATACCTACTCAAACTTATTTGGTTTTGGCGGTTTAATTGGGGCAATGTTAAGAACCTACTTCTATCATCAGTTTGAAAAGGATAAGCGAAGGTTAGTAGGCGGTATTGCTACTGTTTCTTTTTTTTATATGACTGGAATGTCTTTACTTGCTATAATAGTAGCTTTGAGTTTCAGTGAACATCCCATTTTTGTGGAAACAAAATGGCTATTCTTTGCCATTTTGGGTATATCATTATACTTACCATTATTTTTTGGAATTCATATAATTAAAAATAAAAGGGACAAGCAGTCGTTAATCACCGTTGGATCAGGAGTAAAACTTTTCTTTATTTCACTATTAGAGTGGACTTCAGTTTTTTGTGGTATTTGGTTTTTATCTTGGATTATTGATATTCCTGTTACCTTTGAACAGCTTTTTCCTGTTTATGTTGTGGCGGCTTGTGCAGGTATTATTAGTATGATACCAGGTGGACTTGGTTCATTTGATATCGTTTTTATTTGGGGAATGCAGGACTTAAATGTTCCGGAAGAAAAAGTTCTTGTTATCCTATTATTCTACCGAATTGGATATTATTTAATCCCATTTTTATTCAGTTCTCTTCTTTTTATTAAACGGTATTGGGTGAAATGGAACAAGTCATGGAGTAATATTCCTAATACAATTCTCCAAAATGTTAGTCATGTTATGGTTACTATACTCGTTTTTCTCTCAGGCTTAATCCTGCTATTATCCGCAAGTGTTCCAGGCATAATGGATAGACTTAGAATAGCTCAGGAAATTCTTTCTTTTCCAATCATTAATATTTCTCATCAGCTTTCTGTGGCTGCAGGCTTTCTCTTGCTTGGGTTATCTCGAGGGATAGAATACAGCGTAAAAAGAACTTACGATTTGACCATGCTTGTGTTAATTCTTGCTGCCATTTTTTCTATCTTTAAAGGAATTGATTACGAAGAAGCTATTTTCCTTATTACGGTTGCACTATTACTAAGGACGTCAAGAGGACAATTTTATCGGGAAAGTTATGTCCTAACGTGGGGGAAAACCACAGTTGATATCCTTATTATTACGGTTATCATTTCAATGTATTTGGTAATTGGCTATTCTAATCTGCCATCCAGTAAAATTTCCATCCCGTCACAATTATTGCCTTATGTCATTGAAGATTCATCGGATCTATTCAGCTCTGCGATGATCGGTTTGCTCATTGCATTACTCATCCTTTATGCAGGATACGTAATAAGCAAACCGAAAAAGTGGAAATTTGAAGGTTCTATTGGTCAAGAAGAGGAGATAGTAGATCATTTAAATACCTATTATGGAAAGAGTTTGTCCCATTTACTATTACTCCATGATCAATATATATATTGGAACAGCAAGAAGAATGTCTTAATATCTTTTCAACAGTATGCAGATAAATTAGTAATTCTTGGGGATCCGATAGGTGATAAAAACGAATTATCAAATGCGATTGAGGAGTTTCAGGAACAAGCAGACCGATATGGATATACCCCCGTCTTCTATCAAGTAAGTGATGAAATGCTTCCATATCTCCATGGAAACGGGTACACCTTTTTTAAATTAGGTGGGAGAGTATCGAAATATGCATTTGTAAGTGAAAAAATTGCAGCGCAAATTTATCTACATGGTATCGAGCTAAATCAATTTCAGGGATTAAGAAATTTCAAAGAAAAGCATACAAACAAATGGGAGTCGAAGTACTTAGGCTATAGAAGGAAATCAACGTTTTCTTTACCATTAACAATGACCCAAATTACATTATTAATTTCAAAGCACAAAAGGTAGGACACGGCTCGGCTATGGCTGAGCTATTTTTTTATTACGATTATTTCAAAATCACTTTAATGTCCTTTCATTTAATTAACAATTGTTCTATAAATATTTACATTCAATAATAATTTGATAAAATCAGGTGGTAAATATAAAAGTAAGGATGTTGTAAATTGTCAAGGTTTGTATCATTATTAATGTTATTATTTCTTATCTTATCAAACCAAGCAAATAGCCGCGCTGCAGAAAAGACCTTAGATATTAAAAGTGAAGCTGCAGTGTTAGTAGATTCAGAAACCGGTGCCATTCTATATAATAAAAATAGTGATGAAAGATTATTCCCTGCTAGTTTGACGAAAATTGCAACAGCCATCTATGCAATTGAAAATGGGAATATTGATGATATTGTCGCAATAAGTCCTAGAGCGGTAAAGGAAGAGGGAACAAGAGTTTATTTAGTTGAAGGTGAAAGGGTACCTTTAAAAAAGCTAATCCAAGGTATGCTGATTAACTCAGGGAATGACGCTGCTGTAGCAATCGCTGAGCATATAGACGGAAGCGTAGAAAAGTTTGCAGTAAATATAAATAAGTATTTAACGAAGAAAATCGGGGTAAGTAATACGAATTTTACAAATCCAAATGGATTGTATAATGAAAATCATTATACAACAGCTAAAGATTTAGCCTTAATAACTAATTATGCAAAAAAGAATCCAGTGTTCACAGAGATATTCGGAACTAAAGAGCTGCCTTGGAGTGGAGAGTCCTGGGAAACGACACTCCTGACGCACCATAGACTTTTAAAAGGTGAGATTCCTGTTGAAGGAATTACTGGTGGAAAAACTGGGTTTGTAAATGAATCAAAACATACCTTAGCAACAACTGCGGAAAATGAACATATAAAGCTGACTGCCATTGTTTTAAAAGGGGATAGAAGCAAGGATACTTATCAGGATACAGAAAAACTGATTGAATATGGTTTAAATAGCTTTCAACATCGTATTATTAAACAAGACGAGTTATTTAAAATGAAAGAAAAAGAATATTATGCTAAAAGTGATATTGTTATTACGGAGCATGTCAATGGTTCAAAAGAAAGTATTACTGAACAAGGTACACTCGAGGTAGTAAACGATGGAGAAGTCATTCAATCTATTCAACTTGAAGTAAAAGAACCTGAACGAGTAAAAGTAAAAGTAAAAGAGGAAAAGCTGTTAACTAGTGAGCAGAGCAGTATAAATATTATTTATGGAATTATCGTTTTTGCATTTGCAGGACTTTTTCTGGGCGTAAGAAAAAGATTGGTGAAAAGACAATGACGTAAAAGCCATGGAGAGATATACTCTTCATGGCTTTTTTTGAATTACATTCGAAAGTAGCAGCATGAGAAAGGAAATGAGTACCATTGATAGAACGAAGGACCAAGCTAAACGCATGTTTCCGGATTCCATCGCAACATAAATCGCTGTTGGAGCTGTTTGTGTTTTTCCTGGGATATTCCCAGCAAACATTAACGTTGCTCCGAATTCACCCAGAGCTCGTGCAAAGCTCATAATCAGACCGGAAATTATTGCGGGAAGTGTCAATGGCAGGGATACCAATAAAAACACCTTTCCTCTGCTTCCGCCATCCACTTTGGCGGCATCTTCAATATCTTTATCGACCGATTGAAAGCCTAATTTAACAGATTGGTACATAAGTGGAAATGCAACAGTGGTTGAAGCGATAATCGCAGCCCAGGGTGTAAACATGATGGAATGTTGGAAAAATCCCTCGATTAATGCACCGATTGGGCTATTTCTTCCAAAAAAGTAAATCAGTAAAAATCCTATCACTGTTGGCGGTAAAACGATCGGCATCATAAGGAAGGTTTCAAGCAGCATCTTTCCTTTAAATTTCTTGTTATATAATAGTCTCGCAAAAAAAATCCCAAAAAAGCTAACAATAATGACGGAAATAAATGCAACTTCTAGAGAGAATCTAAGGGGCTGCCAAAATTCATATGCAAACATAATCATCAATCCAATACTATAAAGCCATATTTTTCAAAAATTGTTTTTGCGGTATTACTTTGTAAATAGTCGAGAAATAGCTCAGCTTCTTTTTTATGGGGTGTAGATTTTATTATGCCTGCAGGATATATAATCGAATCATGAGTCTGATCACCTGCAACTGCCACAATATTAACTTTATCTGATACTTTTACATCTGTCATATAAACAATTCCTGCGTCAACATTACCTGTTTCAACATAAGTTAGAACTTGGCGTACATCCTTTGTTTGAATGACAATGGGTTGAATTTGTTCCCAAATACCAGTATGTTTGAGTGTTTGTTTGGCATATTTACCTGCTGGAACAGACTCTGGTATACCGATTGCGATTTTTTTTGCCTGATTATCCGTCAAATCAGAAAATCCATTAAGTTGTGCAGGATTTTCTTTGTTAGTGATTAACACAAGCTGGTTACCTAATAAATCAAACTGCTTTTGTGCATCGATTAAACCTTCTTGTATTAATTCGGTAAATTGGTCATGTGATGCAGATAGGAAGAGATCAACAGGTGCTCCTTGGAGAATTTGTTGTTTCAAAGCTCCGGAGCCGCCTATATTGTACAAAATTTTTATGTTTTTATTTTCTTTCTCGAAATTCTCTTTTATTTCTATTAGGGATTCATTGAGACTAGCAGCGGCAGAAATCGTTATTTCCACTGGTTTTGATTGTTGTGATTCTTCGGGCGAACATGACGTTAAGCCAACTAGTAGTAGTATGACAAAAACGACAAGAAAAGGATTCTTCATGCATAATTTCCTCTCAAATTTTACAAGGTTTCTTCTAACATTATAACGAAAGAATATACTTCCTTAAAGTATTGAATAAGAAAAAAAACTGCCGGGGCGGCAGTTTTAAGTATTTTCCATAATTGTCCTATGTTGTTTGAACCTATTGAAATCTGCTTTCTACCTTTTGGCAAACTTCTTCTGCGCTCATCCCATTTGCTTCAATAACCGAACCTTTTGTAAAGGTATCCTGCATTCCCATAACATTTGAATCTAAACCTGTTACAACACAGCAATCGCAATTTTGTGCATCTGATTCCTGTCTAAGTTGAACTACATCATGTCCTTTTTCCCTTAATGCTTCTAGAACATCTGTTAGTGATTCTTCTACTCCAATTCTTGCCATACAAAACACCTCCTCCTGTAAATTATCATGCCAAAGTTCCCCATAATTATTCTGTATAAGTCACGATAATCTTCAAAAACTAAAAGAGGAGGTGTAACCATGGGAAAGCGAAAAAAGGATCCATCCACCATTGGCCTGGCGTCACCGCAAGTTGAAGGCCAAGGAACAACAACAACAGAAACAGGAACAAGAGAAGCTTCATCATCGCGCAGGAAAACTAAGAGGGGTTAATAAAGGGAAAAAAGCGGGCACATCGGGTGCCCGCTTTTACTTATTAATTATTGCTATACATCTCTGCCACTTGTTTTTGAACATCACTATTTTCAAGATACTCATCGTATGTCATTTGCTTATCAACTAATCCATTTGGAGTTAATTCAAAAATCCGGTTTGCAATCGTTTGGATAAACTGGTGGTCATGTGAAGAAAAGAGAAGAGACCCTTTAAAGTTTATCAAACCATTGTTTAATGCGGTAATGGATTCCAAATCAAGATGGTTTGTTGGCTCATCAAGAAGTAAAACATTTGCTCCATTTAACATCATCTTAGAGAGCATGCAACGAACTTTTTCTCCTCCAGAAAGGACGCTTGCTTTCTTAAGCACTTCTTCTCCAGAAAATAGCATTCTGCCTAAAAATCCTCTTAAGAAGCTTTCGCTTTCATCTTTTGGAGAGAACTGACGAAGCCAATCAACCAGATTCAATTCGCTGTTTTCAAAAAACTCGGAGTTATCCTTAGGGAAATAGGCTTGAGAAGTGGTAATACCCCATTTAAAGGTTCCACTGTCAGCTTCCATTTCACCCATTAATATTTTGAAAAGAGTTGTTTTCGCAACTTCGTTCGGTCCAACAAGAGCAATTTTATCACCTTTGTTCATAAAAAAGCTTACGTTATTTAGTACTTTTACGCCGTCAATTGTTTTTGTTAATCCTTCAACCATTAATAAATCATTACCAATTTCTCGTTCCGGAGTAAACCCTACGAACGGATAGCGGCGGGAGGATGGTCGAATGTCGTCTAGCGTAATTTTATCTAATAACTTCTTACGAGAAGTTGCCTGCTTTGACTTAGAAGCATTCGCACTAAATCGAGCAATAAAAGCCTGTAGCTCTTTAATTTTCTCTTCCTTCTTTTTGTTGGCATCAGAAGTCAATCTTGTAGCCAATTGACTAGACTCATACCAGAAATCATAGTTACCTACATAAACTTGAATTTTACCGAAGTCTAAATCAGCGATATGAGTACAAACTTTATTTAAGAAATGACGGTCATGGGATACGACAATGACTGTATTTTCAAAGTTTATCAAGAACTCTTCTAACCATTGAATGGCTTTAATATCTAAGTGGTTCGTCGGCTCATCCAGAAGAAGTACGTCAGGTCTGCCAAAAAGTGCCTGCGCTAAAAGAACCTTTACCTTTTCAGAACCTGTTACTTCAGCCATTTTTTTATAATGTAAGTCTTCACCGATTCCAAGTCCTTTTAAAAGAATCGCTGCTTCTGGCTCTGCTTCCCAGCCATTTAGTTCTGCAAATTCACCTTCAAGCTCGGCTGCTTTCATTCCATCTTCATCTGTGAAGTTTTCCTTCATATAGATAGCGTCTTTTTCTTGCATTACTTGGTAAAGTCTTGCGTGACCCATAATTACAGTCTTTAATACTTCTTGTTCCTCGTATTCAAAGTGGTTCTGTTTTAATACAGCCATTCGTTCGTTTGGACCAAGTTGAATTGTTCCGGTTTGAGATTCGATTTCTCCGGAAAGGATTTTTAAAAATGTTGACTTTCCAGCGCCATTTGCACCAATTAAACCATAGCAATTTCCAGGCGTAAATTTAATGTTTACATCTTCAAATAACTTACGGTCACCATATCTTAAACTAACGTTACTTACAGTTATCATTTTATAATTATCCTCCAACAGCAAAATATCTACTAATTATACCATTAAATTGGATGAAGAGCGAATTCTTTGTTGAATGAGAGGATTTATTAGAAGAAATTTAAATATATTGCAGAAAATTTTTCTAATTTTTTTTCGTCGTTTTCACACTTTATTCATATTTTTGTTGTAGAATTATTGTAATGAAGTACTGAAGGAATAAAGTAGGTGAGAAGTATGTCGAAAAAGCAACTTACTGAACTCGTTAACAAGTTAAAACAGGCCGGAATAAAAGCAAGCTTAACCAAACCAAAGTCCAACTACCTATTATCTCTACAGCAAATAAAAAAGTTTCCTTCATCCGTGAATTAAATAGGTATTAAAAAGCGATTAATCCAAGGGACTAACCGCTTTTTTTATGCTCTTATTCAATTTCATCCATAATCTCTTTATAGACTTCTTGTTTATCAAAATCTTCTCCCATTGGGAACTTAGAAATGAATTTATTATTTTCATCGATTAAATAGGTAAACGATGTATGAACAAATTGACCGTTACCAGGGTCTTTATATTGAAACTGGAGTGATTCTGCCACTTCTCTAATCTTTTTTTGGTCAGCTTTGATATTTTCTTGATCGCCAGTGAGGAAAATCCAATTATCGGAATTTGGAATTTCAAAAGCATTCATGTATTGTTGTATCACTTCAGGTGTGTCCCGGTAAGGATCGATAGTAATGGTAAGAAATTCAATTTCTTTACCGAAGACATTGCTTTTTTCTAAATCACCCTGTAATTGCACCATCTTTTGTGTAGTGGTGGGGCAAATATCTGGACAATTAGTGTAAATAAATTCGACAAGTTTAAGTTTTTTATCGTCACCAAAACTATAAGATTCACCATTCTGATTAATTAAGCTAATATTAGCAGGTACTTTGGAACTTGCATCCCGAATAAGAAAAAAAGAGATTCCAGCTGTAATCAATAGAAACACTGCTAAACTACATATTAGATAGATTTTTTTCATGACTTCTCCCTCCTATCTTAAAGATAAAGAAGTTTTTTGTAAAAAGATGTGGATATTTCGTGAACAAATCATTTTGACAATTTTAATGGATTATTATATTCTTATAAAGAATTAATATTTTCAAAATAAGGGAGTATGTTGTATGTTAGGTGTCGTTCTTAACTAATCCATCAATTGGATATTTATCATTCCATTTTTGCCTTGTTCAATTTACTGAATGAATATAGGCCTATTTGAGTGCGTTTTGGAATGAAGTTAAGAACAATGGGCATACCAAGCATACAGTTTTCTCCATGCTGCTGTGTACATTCTAAGTAGACAGTTTTTTGTGGATAAAATTTGTATACAAAAACGAGAAAATACTCGTTTTATTTAGCGTAGCCGCAATGACATTGTTCATTGCGGCTATTTTTATTTTATTTTGGAGGGAAAAACATTGAATACACATACATTTAAGGTTTTGCAAGTACAGGAAATAAAAGAGAAAATAGCCGAATTTGCTTTAACAAATGAAGGAAAAGAAAAAATCTATCACCTTGTACCTTCTACACATTTGAAACAAATTGAAGCATGGCTGGATGAAGTTTCGGAGGGAGTCGAAATACTCAAGAAAAGCTCGAGTGTACCTGTCCATGGTTTGGGAGGTATGGAACAAATACTATCTAAATTAAACAAAGGTACTGCACTGCGTCCCGACCAATTATCCAAGCTTTATGATTTCTTAGATTGTTGTGGAAAAATGCGCAGGTTCATGAAGGATAAAGAATATTATGCACCAAGAGTAACCTCATATGTGGAAGTGATTGAGGAATTGCCGGAGCTTGCGGGTGAAATTATTCGCTGTATTCGAAATGGAAGGGTAGATGATTATGCATCAAAAGAGTTATTAAAAATTAGAAAACAGATTGCCATTCATGAAGAGCGCCTTAAAGAAAAAACGATGCAGTTGATTCGATCCAACAAATATAAAACATATCTACAAGAGAATGTTGTCAGCCAAAGAGATGGAAGATATGTAATTCCTATTAAGAAGGAATACCGAAATAAAATTAAAGGGGCTGTTTTAGATACCTCTGCTTCAGGTTCAACATTATTTATTGAACCTGAAGAAATTGCTCTATATCAAGAACAATTAACGTGGCTGTTTGCAGATGAAGATGTCGAAGTCCAAAAGGTTTTGTCTTATTTAACGGGATTAGTAGAAGTGAAAGAGCAGCAAATTAAATTAGCTATCGAAACGATGGTCCATTATGACTTTTTGTTTGCGAAGGCGAAATATAGCCGGTCTATTAATGGTGTCAAGGTTAGGGTTAACGATGAGCAGGAACTAAAGTTAATTCAGGCAAGGCACCCTCTCCTCGGTGATAAAGCCGTTCCGTTATCATTAGAAATGAAAGATGGCCAAAGTGCACTCGTGATAACTGGTCCAAATACTGGTGGAAAAACAGTAAGTATTAAAACTGTAGGTTTGTTGACTCTCATGGTACAGTGCGGTCTTCATATCTCTGCTTCAGAAGAAAGTAATCTTAGTATCTTTCAGCGTATCCTAGTGGATATTGGTGATGGTCAAAATATTACAGAAAATTTAAGTACGTTTAGCTCGCGGATAGTAAATATTATTGAAATCCTTAAGGATACAAATGACCAGACTTTAGTACTTCTCGATGAACTTGGATCCGGAACCGATCCAGGGGAAGGTATGGGTCTTGCGACTGCGATTTTAGAGCAGTTGTTTAATAAAGGAGCGATGCTTTTAGCTACGACCCACTATAGTGAAATAAAAGAGTTTGCTGAAGGACATCCAGGATTTATTAATGGATCAATGGAATTTGATATCGAGACTCTTAGTCCGACGTACCGTCTTAATATAGGAAGAGGAGGGGAAAGTCAGGCATTTGCGATTGCTTTAAAACTCGGGATTCATCCGAAAATTATTGAGAGAGCACATCAAGTAACATATAAAGAAATCAAAAATTATGCCAAGATGGAAACTGATATCTGGAAACAGAAGGAATTAGAAAAACAGGTAATTGTAAATAAATACAAAAATAGAAAAAGGACCGTTATACCGGAGGAGAAGATTCCTGAATTCATTCAAGGGGACAATGTAAATATTTCACCAACTAATGAGCTCGGGATTGTGTATAGCGGTCCTGATCAACGAGGAAATTATGTGGTCCAGGTGAAAGGTGAAAAATTATCCGTAAACCACAAAAGAATAAAGCTTTATATCGCAGCTAAAGAACTTTATCCGGATGATTATGATTTTGATATTATCTTTCAATCAAAAGAGAATAGGAAGAAAAGTAAAATACTTTCAAAAAAGCATGATGATGAAATAATCATTGATTATACGGATATATAGAAAACAGCCTTCCTATTTGGAAGGCTGCCTATTATTTGAGTATTTTTCAGCGAGCAGCTGTTTCACTTGGTTATAACTTAAGCCTGACTGGCTATTTAATCTTTTTACCTCTTCGATATCCGTTCCGACCACAGTTACTTTTTTTCCGTTAGTTTTCATTTAAATTATTCCTTCCTTATATTGTTTAGGGTAAAAGATTGTTTTTGAGCAATGAAAAGGACATTTTTGGTACATACTATAAAAAAAGGAGGCGGTTCCCATTTTTTATGGTAAAAGGGCTAAGGATGAAGAAATTGAAGTAATTATGCTTGAAACCGAAATCTATTCTTGCATGGACAATGCCTGTATTGGCTGGATGAGAAAGGAATTTGTGACAGACGATTTGCTTTGTCCAATGTGTGGAAATGAAATGGCTACAGAAATAAGAGAGCTTCCGAAAATATAATGAAGAAAGTATTCAAAAAGACTGTCAATAAAAGACAGTCTTTTATTCTTCGCCAAAATCAAAGAAATGTCCCTCGTATGCTCTTTGAGCAGATTCAGAGGTAGGGAAAAGAGCGTCATCGTCTTCAATCACATGAAAGGTTTCGTTTAGGAATAAGGCAAGTGCATTTGGATCCTTGGGATGGGTGACTATTTCAGCAGCTCGTATATTAGCAACAGTTGGTACATGTGGATTACGATAGATTACAAACACTTCGTCTCCTGGCTTAGCACTCGCAATATCAACAATATCCATATCCATTTACCTTCCTCTTTTACAGATTTTCATTTTGTTGACGAATTTCATCACCAGCCAACATGATCGTTGCATCCTCAATATCCTTATGTTCGTCTACAGAATCACCTGGAACATATTTTTGAGAAGGATAGATTCCCCCTTGAATCGATGTTTGCTTCTTTTTGGATGAAGTAGTTTCTTTTGCCACACAAACACCTCCTTTACTAAGCTTTTGCTAACTGAAATGTGTTTATTCCTTCCTTATTTTGAATACAAAAAAACTCCCCATTCTCTGGGGAGCATGCGCATTATATTCTATTCGTTTTTATTAGCTAAACAGCGGTCGCACTCCATTAAGTAGCTTTCTGCTTGTTCCTCCATGTGCTGCCCACATTCTGGACATTCCTTTTTTGGCAGAGTGCGGAAAAATTCAACTGGACTAATTAACATGATAAATACCTCCCCTTTTTCATTACAGTTTATTAACCTTTATTTTGTTGTAGTACAGCTTATTCAAAAAAATTTGTGTTTCCTCTATTCTTCTCTTTTTGATAAACAGCGATCACATTCCATTAAGTAGCTTTCTGCTTGTTCTTCCATGTGCTGCCCGCATTCTGGACATTCCTTTTTTGGCAAAGTGCGGAAAAATTCAACTGGATTCACTAACATATTAAAAATCTCCTCCTTTTTTAATACAGTTTATTTATTATCAACCTGTTGTAGTACAGTATAATCAAAAAAATTAAATTTGTGTAGTCCTTTTTGATAAATAATTTAATTTTTTTGAAAAATGATTCATTTATCCTGTATCAATATTCTGTGTAAGTTTTGTCCAGCTATGTATGTTGTAAATAAATTATTTGGTTAATATAATGTAAATTCGACAATTTTGTGAACAAAAACACTTCCCTCCCGTATTTGTTTCCATTACAATCAGAGTAGAAAGAGAATAGCTCAAAGGGGGAATGCCGTAAATGGACACAGTTTCTAGCGAATTTCATCCATTTTTAATAGTTATTGCCATAGGGTTAACCATCATGGCTTCATATACAAGTTTAGATATGTTTACGTTAATAAAAAATTCAAAGAATAATAAAAGACTTTTATATCTTGGCGGCTCTGTATCGATGGGAGTGGGAATATGGGTCATGAATTTTGTCGGTTTAATTGCTGCTGATATAACTCGTTTTTCTAGTTACCAAATACCCTTGACAATTTTATCCATTCTAATAGGGATTGCTTTTACTGGGATGGCCTTTATACCTTTATTTGGCAAGAAAATTCGTTCCACACATTTGCTTTTTGGAAGTTTATTTTTAACAATAGCTGTTTTTGCCATTCATATAATAAGTATTTATGCGATGAATCTGACGATTGAATATAATGTTCCAATTTTTGTAGTTTCGGGACTATTAATATTTGGGTCTTTTTTATTTTCTTTATGGATTCTTTTTACTTCTAAAACCTACTCAAAAGGAAGTCAGACATGGTTAAAACCAATTAGTGCCCTCATTATTTCAAGTGCGATTGTAGAAGGGCATTTTCTTTTAAAAAGGGCCTCCACGATTATTTCAACCAATAATCCAATGGATGAAATCATTAATGAAGAGACCTTTTTAATCTATTTGGTATTATTTGTAACAGTTTTAATCATAAGCGGGTTAATTGCCTCTAGTACCTTAATTAGTAAGCAGCTAGCTGAAACAGATACGAATCTAAATGATATCAAAGCTGCTTTAGATGCTTCGACAATTGTAGCCATTACAGATCCTACAGGTACGATTGTTTATGTGAATGATAAGTTTGAGGAAATCTCAAAGTATAAAAAGGAAGAAATTATTGGAAAGAACCATCGTATGTTAAATTCAGGATATCACCCTAAAGAGTTTTTTCAGGATTTGTGGAGGACTATTCAAGAGGGGAAGACATGGAGAGGTGAGATTAGAAATAAGGCAAAGGATGGCTCCTATTATTGGGTAGATACGACGATTGTCCCTTTCTTAGATAAAAAGGGGAAGCCAATTCAATATATTGCCATTCGTTCTGATATAACCAATCGAAAGAATGCGGAGCAGGCTCTTTTAGAATCGATAAAGGAAACTCAGGATATTACATTCGCGCTTGATCAATCGTCTATCATTGCCATTACAGATGAAAAGGGAAAGATTACAAGTGTAAACGATAAATTCTGTGAAATATCGAAATATAGCCGGGAGGAATTACTTGGTGAGGATCACAGGATATTAAATTCTGGCTTCCATGAAAAAGAATTCTTCAAAGATCTCTGGAGAACCATTGGTCAAGGAGTAGTATGGAAGGGCGAAATATGTAACAGAGCAAAAGATGGTACACAATATTGGGTTGACACGACAATTGTTCCATTTTTAAATGACAAAGGAAAGCCATATCAATATGTTGCCATACGTACCGACATTTCCGATCGGAAAAGAGCTGAAGAGCATTTAAAGGAATCAATTAAGGATAATACAGACATTCGTTTTGCACTCGACCAATCGACAATTGTTGCCTTTACAGATGCGAAAGGAATTATTACAAGTGTAAATGATAAGTTCTGTGAGATTTCAAAATATAGTCGGGAAGAGATTCTTGGAAAAGACCATGCTATCTTAAACTCAGGGCATCATCCAAAATTATTCTTTAAGGATTTATGGAAAACGATTGGCGAAGGAAAGGTTTGGAAAGGTGAAATAAGAAATAAAGCAAAAGACGGCACCTACTATTGGGTAGATACAACGATTGTCCCTTTCTTAAATGAGAATGGGAAGCCGTATCAATATGTGGCGATTCGCAATGATATTACAGAGCGTAAGAAAACAGAAGAGGTAATCCATCGACAGGATAAGCTTGCAGCCGTTGGTCAATTAGCTGCGGGTGTAGCACATGAAATTCGAAATCCGCTTACATCTATGAAGGGATATGCGGAATTTCTAACATTAGATGAGCAGGATCCTGAGCGCTTGGAATTTATGAATATTATTTTAGATGAAATTGAACGTGTCAATACCATTGTGGAGGACTTCATGGTTTTGGCTAAACCCAAAATGGTGGAATTAGAAGAAAAGAACGTGGTTCCAGTGATAAAAAATGTGGTATCGCTTTTAGAATTTGAAGCAAGAAAGAAGCATGTTAAACTTACGTTTGATTGTCCGCATGCAATTATCCAAATTGATTGTGACGAAAACCGCTTAAAGCAGGTGTTTTTGAACTTTATTAAAAATGGAATAGAAGCAATGCCAAATGGCGGAGAACTGCACGTAAAAACGATGATTCATGATAACAATGTCCAAATTTCTATACAGGACACTGGAGTTGGGATACCAAAAGAAAAATTAAAACAACTCGGTGAACCATTCTATACAACAAAGAAAAATGGAAACGGACTTGGATTAATGGTCAGCTTCAAAATTATTGAAAATCACAAGGGAAAAGTTTTTGTTGAGAGCGAGCCGAATAAAGGAACAACTTTCAATATCCTTTTACCCGCAAAGCCAGCATGATGAAAACGGAAGATACCCTCTTCCGTTTTTTTGTTACTCGAAACTTTTCGAAAAATAGACAATTATTTTTTTAAAAAACAAAGCTACTTTTAGGATAAATAGATTAATATGTTTATATAAGTACAAATGATTGAATTGGGAGGGGAAAATGTGGGGGAAGCAAATTTTGTTAAAACGATTTGCGGTTATTGCGGTACAGGCTGCGGCTTAGTGTTAGAAGTCAAAGATAATCGAATAATGAAAATACGCGGTGATAAAGATGCACCGGTTAATAAAGGTCAAACCTGTGTGAAAGGTGCCTTTGCTTATGAATACGTTCATTCGAACAATAGATTAATCAATCCTCTTATTCGAAAAGCGGGGCAATTAGTAGAAACAACATGGGATGAAGCATACAAATTTATTGCAGATAAATTATCCTCGATTAGAGATACTTGGGGACCCAATGCAATCTCTATGTTTGCCTGTGCTAGAACAACCAATGAATCTAATTATGTTACACAAAAATTTATGAGGACAGTGATTGGCAGTAATAATATAGATGGATGTAACCGAACTTGACACGCACCAAGTGTTGCCGGTCTGGCAACTGTTTTTGGAAGCGGTTTCCCAACGAATACGTTAGAGGATTTTGACAGAGCAGAAGTATTGCTGCTAATGGGATCAAATACCACAGAAGCACATCCGATTATTGCAAACCGAATAAAGAAAGCTATTAAAAACGGACTTAAAGTAATCGTCATTGATCCAAGAAAGATTGACATGGTTAAATTTGCTCACCGTCATTTGCAAATCAAGGTCGGCACAGATATCGCTCTGATTAATGCCTTCCTTCGGGTTATTATAAAGGAAAATCTATACAATGAAGAGTTTATTCAGCAATTTACGATTGATTTTGAGTCATTAGCAAAGCACGTAGAAATGTACACGCCTGAATATGCAGCTTCCATTACAGGTTTGAATGCTGAGGATATTGTAACTACAGCAAGGGAATATGCTAGTTCAAGTGGTTCAATGATAGCTTATACCCTAGGAATCACAGAGCACCATTGTGGTGTTAATAATGTCTTTGATATAGCAAATCTTGCTTTATTGACAGGTAATATCGGTAAAGAGGGAACAGGCATTATGCCATTACGCGGGCAAAACAACGTCCAAGGTGCAGGCGATATGGGGTGCCTGCCAAACCAACTGGCAGGAGCGATGAGTTTAGTCCATGATGAATACCGAGCACGTTATGAGAAAGAATGGAATGTTACGCTAAATCCTCATGTGGGTGACACACAAACAAGAACCTTTGACCGCCTCGAAAATGGTGAATTAAAGGCACTTTATATCATAGGAGAGAACCCATTGCTTGCTGATGTTCATATGAACCATACAAAAAAGCTAATGGAAAAGCTAGATTTGTTAATTGTGCAGGATATATTCCTAACAGAAAGTGCAAAAATGGCAGATGTGGTCCTGCCGGCTTCTTCATGGGGAGAGGTTGACGGAACCTATACCAATACAGACCGAAGGATACAAAGAGTTCGAAAAGCGGTAGAACCAGCTATTAATGTAAAAGAAGATTGGGTAATCCTCTGTGAACTAGCGACAATAATGGGTTATCCAATGAACTATTCAAGCAGTGAAGAAATCTGGAATGAAGTGAGAAGACTCGCTTGGGAAATGTATGGTGGTATTTCTTACGAAAGACTCGAAAAAGAATATAGCATCCATTATCCATGCCCGACGGAGGATCATCCTGGCACGTTTATCATGCATGAGAGATTTCATAATCAGGAGGCTGTTGTGAAAAAATCACCATTCGTACCAGTAGATTTCACAGAGCCATTGGAACTTCCCGATCATGAGTTTCCGTTTACATTAACTACAGGCAGACGTTATGAGTCGTATAACACACATTCGCAAACACGTTACTATGCTCCAGGTGTCAAGGTAAAGCAAACGGAAGAAACGGTGGATATCCATCCCGATGATGCACAATCTTTGGGGATTACTGACGGTGAATTCGTTCAAGTCCGTTCCCGAAGAGGAGAGTTAACGGTTAAAGCAAAAATTACAGAAATGGTTGTTCCAGGACTTGTCTTCATGAGCTTCCACTGGAGCGAAACACCAACAAATGTTTTAACCCTAAACGAATACGACCCGATATCAGGAACAGCAGAATATAAAGCATGTGCAGTAGCGATATCTCGGATATAAAGGAAGGCACGGAATTTTAGATTCCGTGCTTTTTGTTATCTGTCTGTGTTAAAGGTAACTGTTGATTTTAGAACTCTGTTGATTTGTGCGGAAGGCGCGAGACTCCTCGAAAATGCTATCGCATTTTCTTCGTGCGTGGGCAGATTCGAGGTTGTAAATCAATGTCCTGCAGGAGGGCGGGACAGGGGAGACCCCGCAGGCGCATCAGCGCCGAGGAGTAGGAAAAGCGGAAGCGCCTTGTACAGCCCCGACAAGCGCTGGAGTGCCTGACGATGAAGTCGTTCTTTGACTTCAACGTTGGGACCGAAGCGACTCGAGGGGCTAGGCGCTGCAGCTAGACAGGCTTCCCGAACCGCCTGCGGAAGGCGAAGCGCCTCGTGACAGGCAGAGATCGCCTGTCCCTGCGGTGATTATTCGAAGAAGCATTCCTTAGTGGAGCACAAATCAACAGCCTAGTTTAACACAGCCTAATATTTAAAAATAAGCAAAAACAAGCCGGGGATTACCCGGCTTGTTTGACCATTTGTTTAACAGTTGTTGTTTTTCTTTGATAGTAGAAATAGTTCAGTGCAAAAGCAATAACGTAAAAGCCAATGAAGACATAGAATGCTGTTACGTAAGAACCAGTTGTATCAACGGACCATCCAAAAAGCTTAGGAATTAGGAAGGAACCATAAGCAGCAAATGCTGCTGAAAACCCAATTACTGGCGCTGCTTCTTTTGGAATAAACATGGTTGGGATCATTTGGAAAGTTGACCCAGAGCCAATACCTGAAGCAAGGAATAAAACAAGGAATGAACCTAAGAAACCAGCAAACTGATTAAGAGTTAAGAAATAAATAACTCCTAATGCACCAATGGCCATAATCACAAATACATAAGCTGTTACTCTAGCTCCACCGAATTTATCAGCCAGCCAGCCGCCAACAGGTCTTGCTGCAGCTGCAACTAATGCACCAAGGAAGGCAAGTGAAATATATTCAGGGAACTGTGATTTTAATAGAAGCGGGAATGCCGCTGAATATCCAATGAAAGAACCAAATGTTGCGATATAAAGTGCTGTCATAATCCAAGTGTGTTTACGTTTTACAATAACAAATTGATCTGCAACAGATTGTTTTGCACCTGGTACATTATCCATTTTAAAGTAAGCAAGTAATGTCATGATCACAATCGGAATTACCCAAATGAATGCTGCATTTTGTAACCATATTTGTTGGCCATTTGCTAATACTTGACCTTTACCAGCAAATGCGAAAGCACCAGTTGTCACGATTAAAGGTGTAACAAATTGCACAACTGAAACACCCATGTTTCCTAAACCGCCGTTAATTCCTAGAGCTGTACCTTTTTCTTTTTTTGGGAAGAAAAAGCTAATATTTGCTGATGAGGAAGAAAAGTTACCTCCACCAAGACCACAAAGTGCTGCTAACAATAACATAATTGAAAATGGAGTGTCAGGATTTTGTACTGCGAAGCCAATACCTAGAGCGGGAATGGCTAAGACGGCTGTTGATATGACAGTCCAGTTTTTGCCGCCAATTGAACCGACTGCAAAAGTATATACAAATCGAAGAGTTGCTCCAACAAGTCCTGGGACCGCTGCTAAAGTGAATAATTGTTCATCTGTAAAATTGAAGCCAATATCATTTAGTCTTATTGCAACCACAGACCAAATCTGCCAAACAATAAACGCAAGCATTAAAGAAGGAACGGAAATCCATAGATTTCGTTGTGCGTGTTTTTTTCCTTCTGCTTTCCAAAACTTTTCATCCTCAGGATTCCAATAATTAATTCGTGCCATTTATATCTCTCCCTAAATCCACATTCATTTTTTTCTACGTGGAAGTTGTTTGTGTTTTCACTATAAATCAGATGGTAACATGATTTTTGTGACGTACGTCACAAAAATAGTGAAGGAACTGTGAACTCGGGGTAAAAGACAAAAAGTTGTAATATTTTGTTCGGGGAGGCTCTTAACGAAAAAAAAAGACCCTACGAAGAAGGTCTTATTTCTTTTGATCATCCACTTCATGGAACATGGCAACATAATTTTTAGTTTCGCCACTGTCATCGCGAATGGCAGTTATCGTTAACCATTCTCGATAGATTTCTTGGTTTTTTCGTTTGTTCCATATGAACCCTTCCCAGTAGCCTGCATTTATCAAACTATCCCACATCTTTTTATAAAAGGCATTATCATGTTCTCCAGATTGAAGGACACTTGGTGTTTTTCCAATCACTTCATCCATGCTATAACCTGTAATCTTTGTAAAAGCGGGATTAACACTTTGAATAGTTCCATTTTTATCGGTTACCGTTATTCCATCTGTAGCATGATTGACAATTTGGGCAGAAATATCCTGCTTTTCACGATAGTAGAGCCAGACGACTAATATTGAAGCGGCTAATGAAAATTCTGATAGCGACATGAAGCCTATTGCATAGTGTCCAGTCCAATTAAAGAGAATAGTCAAAATGATGGGCGGAAAAAAGCCTCCAAGCCCACCCATCGCCGAGACAATACCATTTACGATTCCTGCCTGTTTCGAAAAATATAAAGGTACTAATTTGAAAATGGTACCATTTCCGAGTCCTGCACAAATAGCAACGAATAAACAGCCAAATGAATAAATCGGAAGAGATGGAGTAAAAGCCAATAGAAAACCGGCGAAAGTAAGTCCAGTAAAAACACCCATTAAAATAAAAAATGGATTTAATTTATCTCCAAGCCAACCGCCAATTGGCCGGAAAACAGTAGCCAATGCGATAAAACCAGCTGTACGCAAGCCGGCATCTACTTTATCTAAATCAAAATGATTGACTAAAAAAGAAGGCAAATAGATTGTGAAGGCAACAAATGATCCGAACGTAATGAAATAGAATAAACTTAAAAACCAAAGCTTTTCATTTTTATAAACTTCTTTTATTTGATTAGTTAAGGAGTTGTTAACCTTTTTCTCATTTTTATCACCGAAAAGAAAATTCAAGACAGCAAAGATCAAGACAACAACAAGGAATATTTGTATCGTCGTTCTCCATCCAAATGCATTTGCTAGAACGGGTGAAGCAAACGATGTAAGTGCTGTACCAATATTCCCCGCACCATAAATTCCATTAATAAAGCCATGTTTTTCTTTTGGGTAATATTTAGGCAGGGAAGTAACACCGATAGAGAAAACCGCTCCGCCAATACCGAGCATTAATCCACCCAATATTAACATGAATAACGAGTCAGCAATACTTAAAATCCCAATCGGCACCAATAAAACAATAAAACTAATTGTGAATATTGTTCTAGCACCAAATCGATTTGTCCAATATCCAATTGGAACTCTAAGTAAAGACCCAAGGATTACAGGTACCGCAGTGGCCAAGGATATTTGCGTTGATGATAGCTTAATATCTGCTTGAATGTATGGCATTAGTGATGAAATAAGCACCCAGACCATAAAACCGGCAACAAGGCTTGTAGTTTGAAGATATAATTGTTTTGCACCTTGAGACATTCCAATCCCCCTTCATTTCCAATATGTGTAGTATTTCCATTAAAAATCTATACAATCGAAATTTTTGTACAAATACACTTATTGGTAAATTTTCCTTAGTGTATTATAGAACAATTTTCTAGATATAACTGTGAGGTATAGCACAAAATTTACGAGTATAGTAAGGTTTTTAGGGAAAATGGAAAATATCTCCTCATTCGTGTATTATCATATTAATTTAATATAAAATCAATCAAAAAAAAGATGATGATAGGGTGGAGGAAGTTTATGAATTTTCAACAGATAGAAACATTTGATCAGCAATATGTGTTGATGAAAGAACTTTCAGTGCGATTCTTTTCAAGAGCTCATCAAGTAGATATTGAGGGAAGTTTTCCATTCGAGAATATTCAAGAATTAAAAGATAGCGGTTATACTTCATTAACCGTTCCAAAGAAATATGGGGGTAGAGGAATTTCTTTATATGACATGATTCGTTTTCAAGAAAAAATTGCTGAAGGGGATGGTGCAACAGCGCTATCAATCGGCTGGCATATGGGTATTATCAAAAACCTCTCAGAAAAAAATTCTTGGAATGAAAACATTTTTAAAAAAATCTGTGAAGACGTAAAAAATGGTTCTTTAATCAATAGTGCTGCAACAGAGCCAAAAACAGGAAGCCCGACACGTGGGGGAAAACCTGATACTTCAGCCTATAAAGAGGGGGATAATTGGATAATAAGCGGAAGGAAAACCTTTACTACCATGGCCCCCGTATTAGATTATTTTATTGTAAGTGCAACGATAAAAAATACAAATCTAGTAGGAAACTTCCTTATCCCTAGATCTTCAAAAGGACTAATTATTGAAGAAACCTGGGATAGTATTGCATTAAGAGGAACGGGAAGTCATGATTTAGTTCTTCAGAATGTATCCGTACCTAAGGAGTTCTTTGTAGAGCAACTAGGAAATGAGGGTAAGAAACCAAATGGCTGGCTTCTTCATATACCGGCTTGTTATCTTGGGATAGCGAAAGCGGCAAAAAAATATGCGATAGAATTTGCAATAGATTATTCTCCTAATAGTGTTGAAGGTACCATCATTGACTTACCGAACGTACGGCAAAAAATTGGGGAAATGGAATTGAAGTTGATGGAGTCAGAGTATTTCTTACATTCTGTCGCAAAGCAATGGGATGAATTTGACGAGCAGGGCAGGGGGGAAATGGGGCCAATCCTGGGAGCAGCTAAATTAAATGTTACAAATAATGCCATTGCTATAGTGGATTTAGCAATGAGATTAGTAGGAGCAAGAAGCCTATCATTAAAAAATCCTTTGCAGCGATACTATCGTGATGTACGAGCGGGGCTTCACAATCCGCCAATGGATGATATGACCATCCAAATATTAGCAAATCATGCCATCAAACAATTTGATTAATTTTTACTCACCTTGAACACTTTAACTAGTAAGGGGTGAAGAAAATGCCAAGAGGAAAAGAATTAAGCAAGCTTCCTAAATCAGATACCGCAATTGATGTAGGAACAAATACAAAGGATGTACTTAAAAAAGGCTTCGACCAACAAATTACACCTCAGCCTAGAGATATAGATAAGGAAAACGAAGATATGATATAGGCGTTAAACTTCACAAATAAAAACTCCTCCACCTTTATTCGAAAGGTGGAGGTATTTTTTAGTCTTCAACAAGTTCCCCTATTTCAACAATCGTTCTTTCTTCAAGAGGACCTCTTAGGTGTACAGTAGCTGTTCTTCCATCCTCGTTTAATTGGTCAATCCAGACAGAAGTTCCATTATATTTAACTTCAATATCTGCAGAAGACGATAGAATTTGTTTAACACGGTTTACATTCATATTTTCACTCCTAATAATATTGTCGTTTTATTTTTACCTTCATGAGGGTTTTCATTCGTTAATTTTGTAATCGCTTTCTTCTATTATTAATAGTTCTAAAAGGATAGCTTGTTTTATATTCTGTAAAAGATAAGACTAAAATCATATTGCATGCTCTAAATTTCCGGTTTATGATTACTTAGAAAAAGATACCTAAAATATTTGAAACTTAATGGGTTTCCTTTCGTCCTATATAAAAGAAGTTTAAATCACCTTGGACTGCCAGTTATTTTAATTTCGAAATTATCCGAGGAATTTAACCAAGCTTCTAGAGTGTTAGATTACTAGCAAAATATAGTGAAAATTGACTAAAGAAATTGGTTATTAATGGAAGTGGATTTGTTTTTATTTTGATGGATATGTGATATAGTAATTGAGGTTCGTTTACCAAAGTTATTGGTAAGTGAGAGGAGAATTAAAAATGAAAAAGATTAGACTGCCTGAAATAAAAAATAATGGATCCATTGCTTTCTTTGCAATTGCCGTTGTTTTATTTTGGCTAAAAACATATGCAGCATATCAAGTTGAATTTACCCTTGGAATCGATAATAACCTACAAAAATTCCTCTTGTTTATTAATCCGCTAAGTTCAGCGCTATTTTTCTTTGGTTTAGCTTTACTTTTCAAAAAGCGCATGAAATTAGTCATTATTATCACAAATTTTATTTTGTCGTTCTTATTGTACGCCAATATTGCCTATTACAGATTCTTTAGCGATTTTATTACGGTTCCAGTTTTAATGTCGACCAAAACAAATGCAGGTCAACTCGGAGATAGTGCTCTTTCATTAATGTCTCCATTTGATTTCTTATACTTCTTAGACTTTTTTATTTTGATTGCATTGTCTTTTACTTTATTTAAGAAGGTTACTGTTGAAAATCGAAAGTCATTTAAAGTAGTTCTCTTGTTTGCGGTCACTGTATTTTTGTTTAATCTTGGGCTGGCAGAAAAAGATCGTCCGCAGCTATTAAGCCGTTCGTTTGATAGAAATTACTTGGTAAAATATTTAGGTGCCTATAACTTTACCATTTACGATGTTATTCAAAATATCAAATCTTCCGGCCAACGGGCACTTGCTGACAGCAGTGATATAACGGATGTAGAGAATTATCGGAAAGCTAATTTTGCAGCACCAAATCCTGAGTACTTCGGTAAAGCTAAAGGAATGAATGTAATCTATATTGCAATGGAATCACTTCAAAGCTTTGCCATCGATTATAAAATGCCAGATGGCCAGGAAGTAACACCGTTCTTAAATTCCTTAGTTCATGGGAATGAAGCATTTTATTTTGAAAACTTTTTTCATCAAACTGGTCAAGGCAAGACGTCTGACGCAGAATTCCTGATGGAAAATGGATTATACCCAATGGCTCAAGGTGCAGTTTTCGTCAATAAAGCACAAAACACCTACCATGCAATGCCAGCCATTCTAAAAGGTAATGGCTATTATTCCGCTTCGTTTCATGGGAACTATAAAACGTTCTGGAACCGAAACGTTATGTACAAAGCTTTAGGATATGATCAATTTTTTGATGCCGAATACTACAATATGACTGAAGAAAATACTAAGAATTACGGTTTAAAGGATAAGCCATTCTTTACAGAATCAATGCCTTTACTAAAGAGCTTACCGCAGCCGTTCTATACAAAATTTTTAACACTTTCTAACCATTTTCCTTTTGAAATGGACCCAGAGGATACTGAGTTTCCTGCTGGAGATACAGGGGATAAAGTGGTCGATCAATATTTTCAAGCAGCACACTATATGGATGAGGCGATTGAACAGTTCTTTAATGATCTAAAAGCTTCAGGTTTATACGATAATACAGTCATTGTAATGTACGGGGACCATTACGGTATTTCTGAAAATCACAATGAGGCAATGGCGAAGGTCCTTGGTGTTGAGGAAATTACGCCAACCCTAAATACCGGCTTGCAGCGTGTTCCTCTACTTATTCATGTTCCTGGAGTGAATGGAGGGATTCAGCAGCAATATGGTGGTCAGGCTGATGTGCGTTCAACCATTCTTCACTTATTAGGTATTGATACAAAAGACTACTTGGAACTTGGATCTGATTTATTATCAAAGGATCACCGTAATTGGGCCTTATTTAGAAATGGTGATTTCGTCTCACCTGAAATCGTTCAAGTAAAAGGGAAATGCTACAGTAACGTAACAGGGGAAATACTCGAAGGTACTGAGGCATGCAAGGAAATTGCTGATAAAGCCGCCACAGAGCTTCAAATGTCAGATGAAATCGTTTATAAAGACCTTTTACGTTTCTACCAGCCAGCTGGATATACACCAATAGATCCTAATGATTTTGAATATTTAGCTCCGAAAGTGAAAAAAGGAGTAATTGAAAGTAACGCAGTAAAAGGCACCGAAGCTACCAATGAAACTGAAAGTACGGATGGTACAGAAGGTACTGGTGAAACTCAAACTGAAACTGAAACAGAAGGTATAAATGAAACGGAATCTGCAAATGAATAACAAGTGAATAAAAAAGTAAAATGGAGCTTTCATTAACAATGAGAGCTCCTATTTTTATTAGGCTGTGTTAAATTAAACTATTGATTTAATAACCCTGTTGATTTGTGCGGAAGGCGCGAGACTCCTGCAGGAGGACGGGACAGGGGAGACCCCGCAGGCGCTTTAGCGCCGAGGAGGCTTCCCGAACCGCCTGCGGAAAGCGAAGCGCCTCGTGACAGGCAGAGACCGCCTGTCACTGCGGTGATTATTCAAAGAAGCATTCCTTAGTGGAGCACAAATCAACAGCCTGATATAACACAGTATTTTATAAATTAAAATGAATAAATATGTAGCTGTAGAATGATGTTTATAATATAATCAATAGTAAAAAAATTGCATGATGCATGGTGTGGAGGAGATTGATATGAGAGATGTAAGGTTAATTAACATATTTGAACATCATATTGCACAAAAATACTTGAATCGATCTGGCATTGCACATGCAATTGCAGTGGCCTATCACGCCTTTCATTTAGGCAAAGAACATCAATTGGATGTTGATATTGCGGCAAAAGCCGGGCTTTTACATGATATGGGGCATTACACCTGGTATAAAAATGGGAAATGGGATTATGATTTATATAAACAAAATGACATTCATCCAATTAAAGGGGCGGAGAGAGCTCACAAATTATTAATCCGTCTTGGCGAAAATCCAGTAAAGGCAAAAGATATCGCTTTAGCAATACTGTTTCATACCGATTCATTTTTACCATCAAACGATATTGTTCGTACACCTCTTCAGCAAATTGTGAAATTGGCCGATGAGAAAGACGAAGAAGAGGGTGGAATGCATCATTATCGAAGTATCGATTACGACCGGGCAAAGCAAAGCATTATCCGTTTAGATGACTGGATAGATACAGAACTAAGAAAAATAACAGAGTTGGATTAAAAAAAGCTGTGCTTTGTGCACAGCTTGAATAAATTTTCACTAAACTTTGTGGAAGCCTTCCTCAGTTAAAAACTCTTCCGCTTCACCATAGGTATCAAAGCTTTCTTCAAGATTTAATCCATAGTAAATATTCCAGGTATCGTTCTCGTTAATTAAGATCAGATGATTTTTTTCCTCGTTCACCCAACGTTCTTCAACCTGATTACCAATAATGGCTTCTTCAGCAAGTGATTTTTCAACGGGTAATAAGGATTCAATGGATTCCTGAATTAATTTTTTTAATTCATCTGCAGAAAAGTCACGGATATTAACCATTCCTTTATCATCGGTTTGATAGGTATGTAGGTTTCCTGCATAAACAAATCCGTTTCCATTTGGGTGTAGATGATAGACCACATTTTTTTTATCAGATGCACTATTTGGCAGCTGGAAATTAACACGTTTAAGTGAAACGTCTTTTCGCTCAAGTTCTGGGAATGACTCGATTATGGCTAATTTTTCGTTAAAAGTAAGCATTGATGCCTCCAATATTATCGTAATGTAACTATCATACAGATAGTTTAACTGAAGATACAACAATTTATTTAAAAAATGCTTCAGCGCCTAAACACTGAAGCATTTTTTATAGAAGCTGCATTTTTAAAATCCGCCGCCAATGAAAGCAGACCCGACAATTATTAAAAGTATAAACAAAACAACAATTAATGTAAATGCATTGTTGCTACCACCTTGTTGACCCATTCCATCTTCACCTCCACCGTTATCACTTCAATTTATGATTTAACGGGTTAGAAAGCTTGGACGAAGTTCATGGTTGTATTATTTTTTAATAAAAAACCATTGAATGGGCACTAAAGTCATGTTAACATTATGTAAATAAATAAAAACGATTTTTGGAGGAGCCTGTCACAAAGGGATAACTATGTCCCTTGGTGACAGGCTCCTTTTGTATTTCCAAAAATTGAAAGTAAAAATAATGAAATGAATCGAGAGGTGGAATGATAGTGAAGAGTTAATATGGATACCGATAATTTAGCTAATAACCAAAAGGGTTGGTATCTCAGAAATAAGGAGGTTTTGTTTTGTCTTTTCTACACTTGGCGATTGTAGCACCATTAATCCTATCAATTTTTATCCCACTATTTTACAGAACATTTCGTCAAATACATACTGGGTGGTTTGTGTTACCTTTACCGATTTTATTGTTCGGCTATTTTCTCACTTTTCTGCCGGAAACAATGAGTGGGACATCATTTATTAAAATGATTAACTGGATTCCGTCTTTAGGAATTAATTTTACAGCAAAAGTCGACGGACTTGGTCTTTTATTTTCCCTGCTTATAACAGGGATTGGGGCATTGGTTGTTCTATATTCCATCTATTACCTAGCAAAGAATAAAGAAAAGCTCAATCACTTTTATGTATATTTACTTCTCTTCATGGCTGCCATGCTGGGAGTTGTCTTATCGGATAATTTAATTGTGATGTATGCATTTTGGGAGTTAACTAGCTTTTCATCTTTTTTATTAATTGGTTACTGGTACGAACGAGATAAATCCCGCTATGGTGCACAAAAATCAATGCTTATTACAGTATTTGGCGGACTTGCCATGCTAGGGGGAATCATCCTTCTTTACATTATGACTGGAACCTTTAGCTTCACCGAAATTATGTCTCAAGCAAATGAAATTTTTAACCACTCATTATTTGTGCCTGCATTACTTTGTATTTTACTTGGTGCTTTTACAAAATCTGCACAATTTCCATTCTATATTTGGCTTCCTGATGCTATGGAAGCTCCTACGCCAGTTAGTGCTTATCTACACTCGGCGACGATGGTCAAGGCAGGAATATATTTGGTAGCACGTTTTACACCTGTGTTTGGAGAACATATTCTATGGTTCTGGCTTGTTTCAGGTGTCGGAATACTGACCATGATATGGGGTTCTGTATTTGCCGTGAAGCAAACCGATTTAAAGGCGATATTAGCCTTTTCTACAGTCAGCCAATTAGGACTTATCATGTCATTGCTTGGTGTTGGAGCAGCGGCCCATCATTATGATTTTTTGGATGAAAACATCTTTACGGTAGCTGTAACAGCGGCTATTTTCCACTTAATCAACCATGCAACCTTTAAAGGAAGCTTGTTCATGGCAGCTGGAATCGTCGATCATGAAACAGGTACGAGGGATATACGTAAATTGGGCGGTTTAATGCACTTTATGCCAATCACGTTTACAATATCTATTATTGGTGCATTCTCAATGGCAGGACTTCCTCCCTTTAATGGTTTCTTAAGTAAAGAGATGTTCTTTACAGCAATGGTTCATGTAACCGAAATGGATATATTTAACCTCGAAACCTGGGGGATATTATTCCCAGTGCTGGCTTGGATTGCCAGCATCTTTACCTTTATATATAGCATGATTCTTGTTTTTCAAACCTTTACAGGTAAATATCATTCGGAAAAATTTGATAAAAAACCGCATGAAGCGCCTATTGGATTGCTGATTTCACCGATAATATTAGTTTCACTAGTGATTATTTTCGGTTTTTTCCCAAATTTATTATCTGATAGTCTAATCTCACCAGCAATGTCCTCGATTCTTCCAAGTCTTCTAGAAGCGGGGGAAGAATTTAAGGTTCATATTTCCTTCTGGCATGGTCCTACAATTGAATTGTTTATGACACTTGGTGTAATTATTTTAGGATTAGTTCTATATAAAACACATTCTAGATGGAAAAAAGTCTATAAAGGTATTCCAGAGAAGCTTGCTCTTAATCGATTCTATGACTTTGTATTAGAAGGATTACAATCAGTCTCCTATAAACTGACAAATACTTATATGAATGGTTCAATTAGGTCGTATCTTGTATATATATTTGCATTCTTCATAATAATTCTTGCATCCACCCTTATAGGAAAGAATGCCTTTACGTTTAGTACAAGCAATGTATCTTCGATAGGAGTATACGAAGTCGCCCTAGCCATTCTTGTTGTTTTGGGGTCGATTTGTATTCTATTTGCTAAATCAAGAATGACTTCTATCATTCTGCTTGGTGCTGTTGGTTATACTGTTTCTCTATTTTATGTTCTATTTAGAGCTCCTGATTTAGCTTTAACTCAACTTGTTATCGAAACAATTTCTGTAGCATTATTCTTGGTTTGCTTCTATCATTTACCGAAATTAAGGAAGTTTGAGACAAGGATGAGATTTAGACTAATTAATGCTCTCATCTCAGTTGGAGTTGGTGCCATTGTAACCTTAATCGCACTTTCCGCTCATAGCAGTAAGCTATTTGACTCTATATCAAAATATTATGTGGAGAATACGTATACAGAGGCTGCCGGCAAAAACATGGTAAACGTAATTCTCGTTGATTTTCGCGGCTTTGATACTCTTTTTGAAATCACAGTATTGGCGATTGCTTCATTAGGAATCTTTGGCATGATCAAATTAAGATTGAACAGGAGGAAAGAAGGTTGAGAAAAACAAACAATATTATACTTGAAACAGCCATAAAAGTTCTTCTTTTCTTTATTGTCCTGTACTCAGTCTATATTTTCACTGCAGGCCATTATTATCCCGGTGGAGGGTTTATAGGAGGTTTAATGACAGCCGGTGCGATTGTACTTCTTTTAATTACCTATGATATTAAAACAGTTGAGGAGTTATTGCCAGTAAACTACCGGATTCTCACAGCGATTGGGCTGCTATTTGCAATTAGTACAAGTGCAGGTTCTCTCCTATTTGATGTCCCGTTTTTAACTCATGCATTTGGAGATGTTCAATTACCGATTCTTGGTGAATTATCACTTCATACAGCAACACTTTTTGATTTAGGAGTTTACTTTGTTGTTGTGGGAGTTACGATGACCATTATTCAAACGATAGGGGAGGATGAATAATGGAAATATTAATGGCATTTGTAATTGGTATTCTATTTATGACCGCCACCTATTTAATGCTTTCAAAAAGTCTATTACGCATTATTGTTGGTACTGGTCTATTAAGCCATGGTGCTCATCTCCTTATTCTAACCATGGGTGGACTCAAACGAGGAGCTGCACCAATTCTAGGGGGGAATGAGGAGAGCTATACAGATCCATTGCCTCAGGCGTTAATTTTAACAGCAATTGTTATCAGCTTTGGTGTGACAGCATTTTTCTTAGTATTGGCTTATCGATCCTATCAAGAGCTGGGAACAGATAATGTAGAAGAAATGAGGGGAACAGAGAAAGATGACTAACTTAATCATTTTACCTATATTAATCCCCTTATTTACTGGGGTAATATTAATTTTTCTGAATAAAAGAATCACCGCTCAGCGAGTTGTTGGAACGATTTCTTCAATAGGTACAATTATTGCAGCTTGGTTAATTGTACAAAAGGTACGGATAGATGGAATCCAATCCCTCAATGTCAGCAGCTGGGACGCTCCATTTGGGATAACTTTAGTATCTGACATGTTTTCAGCACTCTTAGTACTCACAACAAGTATTATTTCGTTTGTATGTTTCATTTACTCCTTTAAATCGATAGGAGAAGAACGTGAAAAATATTACTTCTATGCTGTTTTTAACTTTTTATTAGTAGGAGTAAACGGGGCGTTTACAACAGGAGATATCTTTAACCTATTTGTGTTTTTTGAGGTTATGCTTATGTCTTCATATGTTTTGTTAGTACTTGGAGGAACAAAGATTCAGCTAAGAGAATCCATTAAATATTTACTTGTCAATGTCATTTCATCAGCGTTATTTGTTATTGCGGTTGCCTATTTATATTCTGTAGTCGGGACGTTAAATATGGCGCATATTTCTGCTAGAATAAATGAAATTAGTGTAAATGGGATGCCAGGGATCTTAACGGTTATTGCTGTCTTGTTTTTAATCGTTTTTGGTTTAAAAGGAGCCATTTTCCCACTCTACTTTTGGATGCCGGGATCCTATTATGCGCCGCCTGCCCCTGTATTAGCTCTTTTCGGTGCTTTATTGACAAAAGTAGGAGTCTATTCGATTACAAGAACGTATACGCTTTTCTTTTATCATGATATAGACACTTTTGCTCTTCTCTCCATTCTAGCGATTCTGTCAATTGTGTTTGGTGTTATTGGTGCAATTGCTTACTGGGATATCAAGAACATCATTATTTATAATATCATTGTTGCGGTAGGTGTTATCTTATACGGGATTTCCGTCTTGAACACGGCTTCCATCACAGGTGCTGTTTACTATTTGATTCACGATATGCTTATAAAAGCAGCCTTATTCCTGTTAGTAGGAGTTGTCATTTCCATTACGGGAACTAGTAATTTAAGAAATTTCAGCGGGCTAATTACCCGTTACCCAGGTCTTGGCTGGACTTTCTTTATTGCTGCTCTGGCTCTCGCAGGAATTCCGCCGTTGAGTGGATTTGTTGGAAAGCTCCTTATTGTGCAAGGAGGGTTTGAGGGGGGGAGCTTTATTGGCGGCTTCATTACACTGATGTCCAGTTTACTCGTTCTTTTTTCGGTTATGAAAATCTTTATTAACGGTTTTTGGGGAAAGGACCGCACATACCGCGGAGAGGAAAAAGCACCTGTAAAACAATTGCTTATTGCTCCTGTTATTTTAGTAGTGATTTCAGCTCTATACGGAATTGGTTCTGAATCCATATTGCCGTATATTACGCAGGCAGCAGATACCTTATTAGATCCTAATATCTATATCAATGCTGTCTTAAAGGAGTGAAACGTTTTGGCATTTCAAATTTTATTGAATGTGGTGTTAGCCTTTTTATGGATGTTTATTAAGGTTTCCTACGATCCCATTAGTTTTATAAAAGGCTATATTTTTGGACTCGTTATTATATTCGTGCTTAGGCGTTCCTTTGGCAGCCGGTTTTATTTATTTAGATTATGGTCCTTCATAAAGCTGATTTTTATTTTTATCAAGGAACTCATTTTGTCCAATATAGCCATTGTAAAAGTTGTTCTGAAACCTAAATTAGATATGAGACCAGCTATTTTTGCAATGGACACGGAACTAACGAGGGATTGGCAAATCACACTTCTTTCTAGTTTAATTACCTTAACTCCAGGTACATTAGTGATTGATGTTTCAGAGGATAATAGAACCCTTTTTATTCATGCGATGAATATTGGGGAAGTAGAAGATGAGATTAACAGTATTAAGAATTCCTTTGAAAAGGCTATTTTGGAGGTGAGCAGCTAATGCTTGAAATCATTATTCGAATAGCTTTGTTACTCTGTTCTATTTCGATGCTAGGATTAATTTATCGTGTAATAAAAGGTCCCAGTACAGCAGACCGAGTGATTGCATTAGATGCTATTGGTGTGAATCTTGTTGCCATAACAGCATTGATATCAATTGTTTTAAGCTCTCATGCTTTTCTCGAAATCATCCTATTAATTGGTATTCTTGCCTTTATCGGAACTGTGGCGTTTGCTAAGTATTTGGAAAAGGGGGTTATTATCGAACGTGAGCGTAATCATTGATTTTCTCATCGGATTTTTTATCTTAGTTGGATCCCTATTTTGCCTGATTGCTACTATTGGAGTGATTAGACTCCCTGATGTTTATACGAGGAACCATGCCGCCTCAAAAGCTGCTACATTAGGGGTTATGTCTATTCTACTGGGAACTTTTCTATACTTTTATGCACTTGAAGGTCATTTTAATTCCAGGCTTATCTTAGGCATTATCTTCCTTTTTATGACTTCTCCTATTTCAGGTCATTTAATTAACAGGGCAGCCTATAATTCAGGAGTGAAACTTTGGGACAAAAGTGTAAGAGATGACCTTAAAGAATATAATAAAAAAATAATGAAGAAGTCATCTGTAGATTAATATCGAAAAAAAAGTGTTCCAATGATTGATTGGAACACTTTTTATTTTTATTTAGAACCTATAATCCGAACATATTCCCTAGGCTTAAAGGGCTCAAATAATTTCCATTGGACATTAGATATCTCGGTGTTTAAATTCGTATTCATCGGAGTATTTTCATTATTCATCGGAACTACATTCAAATTATTAATTTGTAATTCCATATTATTAACATTAACTTCCCGATGATTTTGCAGTTGTGCCTGCAGTAACCAAGCTGATGAAAATAAAAGTGAAAATATTGATAAACACACTCCGATTTTTATTTTCATTTTGTACAAACACCTCCCATTAGGATTAGTTTGTACAAAATTAAGCCATTATAAAAACCCTCTATGGATTTTTCCGGTTTAAGAAGCAGATTTTAGAGTTTTAGGTGTTGATTTACTTCCAACCATTTTTAATCCAACAATAAAGCGAATGGTGAAGATGACGGCAGCAGCTATAATAAATATTCCGCAAAGAGCTCCTACTTGGTCGGAAGCTGTCCATTGTGGCAAATGCTCGGCCCATCTACGCGGTGCACTGATTTTTCCTGCATATAAGAATGAACCTGCTAAACCGGTAAAGAAAATAAAATAGGTGAAAATCGCAAATTTATCATAACTATTTTGTTTCTGAGTTCCTTCGGTTTTATTAAAATAATACATAAATCCGAAAATCATCACAACGACGCCCATCCCCATATATGTATGGAAGTGACCTGGAACCCATTTTGTGTTATGCATAACATGATTGACAACAATGGTTGAGTCAATAATCGCAGGTACTGCACCGGCAACCCAGCCAAACATCGCCAAAAACATCATGCTTGATGCAAAGTCCCATTTAATTGCAGAGCGGTAGACAATCATTAACGCACCATATGCTGTAACAACCATAACAGGAAGACCGTTTGCATATGAAAAAACTTGACCGACAATTAACATCCATTTTGGTACGGCAAAATCCATAAGCAAGTGGTGTGTATAAATCATTAAAGTAAACAGTGTAGAACAATTCCAAGCAATCAAAAATGCCTTATTTGATTTCCAAGGACGTTGGGTATACTTCGATAGAATTTCATATACAGCGATAACGGCCATGTAGATGGTACAGTTTGCAAAAATATGTCCAAAAGCATAGGTTAAATGCTTAGCGAGCATTGGGTCAATACTGATCGCTGGATTGATAATATTTAAAATTGAAGCAACCAGAACATAAGCACCTGCAAGAATGGCAATAGAATTCGTGATGATGACCATTGTTGTAGCAACTGCAGCAGGTGGAGGACCATAGCCTTTTTTTCCTCCGAAAATATAATCCCAGCCAAGAGTCTTATGCAATCCGCCATATTCTTTTGTTAATCTAGCAGCTAAGTAGAAGTACATTACTAAATACCCAATACCTAATGCCAGCATTCCAAATAAGAATAATAACGCACCTAATTTACCATATAGATTTGCTGAATAAGCTGGAAGCGGGAATAGGAAGGTCCAGCCGTCTGAAAAGTTAAAACCAAAAATAGCGGTCAGGATCATGACAACCCCAATCAAAGACAATATTAAATTAGCGAAAAATACTTTTGAATTTAGATAGATATGTTTTGATAGGAAGTACCACATAATGGCACTGCCTCCTAAAGCGGCAATTCCAATCATCCCTGTTCCATGTATGGTCATAATCTTATAGAAAAACTGTGGTGATATTTTTACCACATTCCCCTGATTTAATAACATCATGACTCCAAAAATCATCATTAATACAAGAACAACGGAGGTAACCATTAAGGCTAAAGCAACGCCTTTATTATTAATACTACGAGCTTCAGTGATCATGGTCATTTCCTCCTTTTGCTTTGACAATTATGTCTTTCATCATCACGTGATGTCCGACACTGCAATATTCCAAGCATAATATTTTATACGTGCCTGGTTTGTCAAACGTAATCGTGAGCGTATTCGTGTATTCCGGCATTGCCTGTGTTTGGGCAATTAATTCTAACTCCGGGTCATAAATACCGAATCCGTGAGTAACATCTTTACTTGTTACTCGAAATTGAATCTCTTCTCCAACTGTAAAGTCTTCATCACTGAACTCCCATGCGTATTGCAGTCCAGCCACCTCAACAACCTTTGCGTGCTCTTTAGCAGCCGCATGTTGGTTATGGTATGGAAGCTTGCTCAGTGACATAGCTGAAGCAAACCCCATTACTGCGAGCAGCCCCAGAAAATAAAATTTTCGAATTTTGTAGCCCTTTTCTTGTATCGGTCCATATTCTCTTAATCTTCTCGATTCCCCGTACACAATAGCAAATGCCAAAGCAAGAAGAAAAACGAGAAATAAGGTGACGTACCATGCAATTGATTGGTACATATATATCCCCCCCAGTTAAATTGATTAAACAAGTAGTCCCCCAACCACATGTTTAATTCCAATTAACATTTTAATCTACAATTTGTGAATAAAAAGTGAAATAAATCATACCCTTCCTAACAAATCCTTCCTGAGACTAGTTCTTTATAGCTATCTTTTTTTTAACCCCCAATAATGTCCACTAGGGTACGAATACTTTGGTAAATAAACAATGGAGGTTAGATATGAAAACAACAATGATTGATATCGATAAGTTACTAGATTCTACTGAAAATCTAACATCTGAGAAAATCACAAATAAATTAAAAAAGATTGAAATTGATAAACTATTAGCTCAAACACAAGATTGGTCAAGATAAATTGAGAAATAAAGGAAAGAAGCTCTCGGAATAACCGGGAGCTTCTTCTATTTTTGATAAAAAATCTAAATAAGTAGGTCAAAGAAATTTGTCGCTTTAAAGCGAAAAAATAATTTTGGGTAATTCTATTGCTTTTAGGGCAAAAAAATACTAGAATAACTTTTATAATATAATAAATCTTTAGAAAATTAGAAAATGAGTTTTAGGGGGATGAACAATGAAAAAGCGTGTAAAAGTAGTATCCTTCGCTTTAGCAGGGATGATGATGCTTGCTGGGTGTGGCAGTAAGGAATCCACAGGCGGAACGGAAAAAGAAGGGGAAAAAGTATTTAAAGTTGGTATTTCTCAGTATGTATCACATACATCGTTGGATGAGGCCACAGAAGGATTTAAAAAGGCATTAAAAGATAAAGGCATTAACGTAGAGTTTGACGAGCAAAATGCCCAAGGTGAAGCGGCAAATGTCCAAACCATCTCTAATAATTTTGTTGGGGATAAAGTCGATCTCATTTTTGCAAATGCAACTCCTAGTGCAACGGGTGCATTGAATGCAACAAAGGAAATTCCAATTATCTTTACATCGGTTACTGACCCAGTCGGTGCTGGATTGGTGAAGGCATTTGACCAGCCTGGTGAAAATATTACCGGTACAACAGATAATCATCCTGAAGGAACAGCAAAGACGATTAACTTCATTACCGATGAGGTAAAAGCAAAGACAATTGGTGTCATTTATAATTCAGGTGAACAAAACTCTGTAGTTCAAGTGGAAGAAGTGAAAAAACTTGCAGAAGGCAAAGGTGCTAAGCTTGTAGAGGTTTCTGTCTCAACCTCTGCTGAAGTGAAACAGGCATCTGAATCATTAGTTGGTCGTGTCGATGCTATCTATATTCCTACAGATAATACAGTTGTCTCTGCTCTTGAATCCGTTATTTCAGTTGCAAACGACAAAAAGATCCCTCTGTTCGTGGGTGAGTTAGATTCAATGAAAAAAGGGGCAGTTGCTGCGAGCGGTTTTGAATATTTCGATATTGGATATCAATCAGGTTTAATGGCTGCTGAAATTTTAAGCGGGAATAAGAAGCCTTCTGAAATTCCAGTAGAATTACCAAGCAGCTTAACGCTTGTTATTAATAAGAAAGCTGCAGAAGCACAGGGGCTTGAAGTGAAAGAGGAATGGAAAGACCTTGGAGAGTTTTACGAAGGCGAATAATAAACATAGGCAATGCTGGGAGTCAGCCGCTAAAATGGTTGACTCCTTAATGCCTGTATATGGAGTTATATAACTAAGAACAAAGACTTTAAGAAAGGATGATCTCAATGTTTACAGCCATATTTGGATCATTTGAAGCAGGTATCATCTACGCGATTATGGCACTGGGCGTCTATCTTTCCTTTCGTATCCTGGATTTTCCGGATTTAACGGTAGATGGGAGTTTTGTTACAGGAGCAGCGTTATCAGCAGTCTTAATTGCTGGTGGGGTTAACCCGTTTTTAGCCACAGTAATGGCATTATTTGCAGGATTTGCAGCAGGGTGTATGACCGGGCTGCTACACACTTTTGGAAAAATTAATAATTTGCTATCTGGTATTTTAATGATGATTGCACTTTATTCTATTAATCTTAGAATCATGGGAAGATCAAATATACCGCTATTAAATACGGAAACTTCTTTTACACAAATCGGTACCTTTTTCGATAGTCTGGGTATAGATTCTTTCTTTAACAGTCTATTAACGATGGTTGGTCTGGGAGACAGCCTTCCTGGTACATGGGGAATTTTAATTTTTATGATTATTGTTACCTTTGTAATTAAATTGTTTACAGATTTATTTTTACAAACGGAAATTGGTCTTGCTTTAAGAGCGACTGGAAACAACAAACAGATGATTCGCAGTTTCTCTGCCAATACCAATCTCCTCACCATCTTGGGGCTTGGATTATCCAATGCACTAGTAGCTTTTTCGGGTGCCCTAATCGCACAGCAAGGTGGTTTTGCGGATGTGGGTATGGGAATAGGAATGATTGTTATCGGTTTAGCCTCTGTTATTATTGGTGAAGCCTTATTTGGTACTAAGTCGATTTCAAGGGCGACTCTAGCGGTTATCGGAGGAGCCATCATCTACCGTATTGTTGTTACTCTTGCATTAAGGGTGGAATTCCTAGATCCTGGTGATATGAAGGTAATCACAGCATTAATTGTTATCATTGCCTTAACTGCACCAAAATTAATTGAACACTCTAAAGAGAAAAAGCGCAAAGCCAAGAGAAGACAAGAAAAGCTGAATATGTTACAAGCATCGGCTGAGCGAAAGGGTGAGAACCATGCTGCACTTAAATCAGATTCATAAGATTTTTAACGAAGGTACTCCTGATGAAAAAATTGCAATCGACCATGTGAATCTAACCTTGAATCCAGGCGATTTCGTTACGGTAATAGGCAGTAATGGAGCAGGGAAATCGACCTTAATGAATATTATTTCTGGAGTTTTAATTCCAGATGTCGGTGATATCTATATTGATGGTAAAAATGTAACCACGATGTCGGAATATAAACGGTCGAAAATGATCGGACGTGTTTTCCAAGACCCAATGGCAGGTACAGCTCCTAGTATGACGATTGAAGAAAACCTTGCTATGGCTTACTCTCGAAATAAAACGAGAACCTTCAATAGGGGAGTCACTAAAAAAAGACGTGATTACTTCCGCGAGGTTCTTGAATCCTTACATCTAGGCTTAGAGAACCGGTTAAGTGCAAAGGTAGGATTGTTATCTGGCGGAGAACGGCAGGCACTATCGTTGTTAATGGCTACCTTCACAGAACCCGCCATTTTACTTCTCGACGAACATACTGCTGCGCTTGATCCATCGAGAGCCGAATTAATAACCAACCTAACACGTGAAATTGTTGGCAAGTACCAGCTTACCACCTTAATGGTTACCCACAATATGCAGCAAGCCATTGATCTCGGTAATCGGTTAATTATGATGGATAAAGGTCAAATCATCTTGGAAGTCGATGCAGAAAACAAGAAAAATTTAACGATTGAAGGATTATTAGAGGAGTTTAAAAGAATTCGCGGTGTACAAATGGCCAGCGACCGTGCGGTTTTGTCCTAACTCCATATAGAAACAGCCTTATAAAAGGGGTTGTTTCTTTTTTTTTGTACAAAACTTTACTACTCAAAAGCGTTATTGCTTTACCGGCCGCTCTTGATGGGACGAGTTAGTATCACGTAATATATATTCTGAATATTATTAATTAAATGATAATAGGAGGAATATAAATGAAAGAAAAACGTATAAAGGCAGAAGACCTTGCTAACGATTTTTTCCCGGTTAGGGATGTTGACTATATCGAAATTTACACAAATAATGCGAAGCAAGCCTGCCACTTTTTTTGCACCGCATTTGGGTTTAAGCCTGTTGCATATTCCGGTCTTGAAACAGGGAATCGTGAAACCGTTTCCTATGTTCTCCAGCAACGAAATATTCGTCTTGTTCTCACTGGTTCCTACAAGGAAGATACACGAGTTGCTCAGTTTGTAAAAAAACATGGTGACGGTGTAAAGGACGTTGCACTTTTAGTTGATGATGTTGATAAGGCTTATACCGCGGCTGTGGAGCGTGGAGGGATTGCCCTTATACCTCCATTTGAGTTGAAGGATGAAAAGGGGACTATTAAAAAGGCCGTTCTCGGTACATATGGAGACACCATCCATACGTTAGTAGAACGAAAGAATTATCAAGGTGTTTTTATGCCGGGATTTGATCCGTATTCCGTCTATTTGCCAATTGAGGATGCTGGCTTGATTGGTATTGACCATGTCGTTGGTAACGTTGAACGGATGGAAGAATGGGTTGAATATTATGCAAAGGTAATGGGATTTGTAGAGATGAAGCATTTCACAGATAAAGATATTACCACCGAGTATTCAGCGTTAATGTCGAAGGTCATGCATAATGGCGGTAGAATTAAGTTTCCGATTAATGAACCAGCAGAGGGGAAACGCAAATCCCAAATTCAGGAGTATTTAGAATTCTATAATGGCCCTGGTGTACAACATCTTGCGATCCTAACAGAGGACATTGTCTCGACTGTAGCTATTTTGAAAAAGAATGGGGTTGAGTTCTTAAATACACCTAGTACCTATTACGAGGATTTGGGACAGCGAATTGGCAAAATTGATGAAGAAATAGAGAAGCTCCGTGAATTAAATATTTTAGTTGACCGTGATGATGAGGGCTATCTGCTGCAGATTTTCACTAAGCCGATTGTCGATAGACCTACGTTATTCGTGGAGATTATCCAGCGTAAGGGTGCACGAGGTTTTGGTGAAGGGAACTTCAAAGCTTTATTTGAATCGATCGAAAGAGAACAGGCTCGGAGAGGTAATTTATAATAATTAGAAATATTTTAAAGGGGAAAAAGGGAGAGGGTGCCTCTCCCTTAAAAGAGTTTGATAGGAAAGAGGTGCAAGAATAATGGAAGTGTCACCAGACACGCTTGAATGGAGAGACGCCTATAAGCTGCTAATTGGCTCGATACTGCCTCGTCCGATTGCCTTTGTGTCAACCATAGATGAAAACGGTAATGCCAATGCTGCTCCCTTTAGTTTCTTTACCGCTATTTGTGCTGATCCGATGCTCATCTGTTTTTCACCGATGAGAAGGGGAAGTGATGGAGGAAAAAAAGATACCCTTTTAAATATTGAAAAAACAAAGCAATTTGTAATTAATATCGTTAGCGAGAGTATGGCGAAGCAGATGAATGATTGCGCAGTTGAATTTGCTCCTGAAGTAGATGAACTAGAGGTAACAGGGTTAACAAAAGAGCCTAGTCGAGTGGTGAGGGTACCGCGTATAAAAGAATCTCTTGTGCATTTGGAGTGCGAACTCTATCAGGTGTTGGATTTTGGTGACCAGGCTGGTGCTGGAAGTCTAGTTATTGGTAAGGTTTTAAATATTCATGTAGAGGACGATTTATTTCATAAAGGGCGAGTGGATACAGAAAAACTTCAGCCGATTGGCAGAATGGCAGGTAATACTTATACCAATCCATTAGGAAAAACGTTTGATATTATTAGGAAATAGAAATTAGGTGACTTTATGAGATTCGTAACCTTTGAAAAACGTGATGGGACAGTACGATCAGGAGTGATGTTAGAATCTGACCTAGTTGTAGATATGAGCGAAGCTACTGGCGGAAGTCTGCCTGAAAAACTGATAGATTTTCTAGAGCAAAGTGAACACAATATGGTATCTGCTGAACAACTCTTACAACTTACTGACGGAGATAAAGGGGTTTATCCCATACATGAGGTTAGGCTGATTGCGCCACTGCCAGCACCAAGAAGCTTCCGTGACTTTTATGCTTTTGAACAGCATGTAAAATCTTCCAGAGAGAACAGAGGTCTTGATATGATTCCGGAATGGTACCAAATACCTGTTTTTTATTTTTCTAATCACCTGGCGATTAAGGGACCTGAAGACAACATCTCTAAGCCAATCGAATGCAATTGGCTTGATTATGAGCTTGAGGTTGCTTGCATCATAGGGAAAGAGGGGCGTAACATCAAGGCTGATAAAGCTGAGGATTATATTTTTGGTTATTGTATCCTTAATGATTGGAGCGCGCGGGACCTTCAAAGACAGGAAATGAAGGTAGGATTAGGCCCAGCAAAGGGAAAGGATTTTGCAACCTCAGTTGGACCCTGGATTATCACCAAGGATGAACTCGAGGGCCTAAGATCAGGTAAAGGCTTTGATATTTCCATGAAGGCTAAGGTTAATGGTGTGCTTCTTTCTGAAGGGAATATGAAGGATATCTACTATTCGTTTGGAGAAATGATTGAGAGGTCCTCAGCGGGGGTTACGCTCTATCCGGGGGAGATGATAGGTTCTGGTACAGTTGGGACAGGATGTATCCTTGAACTCGGTACAGAGGTACATCGTTGGCTGCAGCATGGTGACGTGGTTGAAATCGAGATTGATAAACTCGGAGTGTTAAAGAATTCAATTGTGAATGATTGAAACGAGGTGAAATTATGTTTTATCGGCAAATGGGAAGGATTCCTCATAAGCGTCATACGATGTTTAAAAAAGACGATGGAAGTCTCTACCGTGAGCAAGTAATGGGTACACGGGGCTTCTCAGGAACACAATCAATTCTTTATCACCATTACATGCCAACCGAAGTACTAAAAGCAGAACTGATTGGCAGCTATTTGCCAGATTATGAGGAGCAAAAGTCGTTAAAGCACCGACTTTTTTTGACAAATAAGACTGTCAAAAAGGGGGATGCTCTTTCAGCGCGGGAATATATTTTAGGAAATAATGATTTATTAATTGGTACAGCTGCTGTTAACGAGCCAATGAAGAGCTATTACCGAAATGGTGATGGAGATGAAATGTTGTTTGTGCACTATGGCTCAGGCAAGCTTGAGACCATGTTCGGAACGATATCCTATCGACCGGGCGATTATCTATTAATACCAATTGGAACCGTTTATCGGATGATTCCAGATGAGCAGGAAGAAACAAAACTATTGTTTATAGAATCCTTTAGCCAGATTACAACACCTAGAAGATATCGAAATGAATATGGTCAAATGCTCGAGCACAGTCCGTTTTGCGAACGTGATTTTCGTGGGCCTGAAAAATTAGAGTCCTATGATCAAAAGGGAGAGTTTGAGGTAGTAACGAAATCGCGGGGTACGCTGCATTCTCATCTATTGGGACATCATCCTCTTGATGTCGTTGGCTGGGATGGATACTTGTACCCATGGGCATTTAATGTCGAGGATTTTGAACCAATTACGGGGAGAATTCACCAGCCGCCGCCTGTTCATCAAACCTTCGAGGGGAATAACTTTGTAGTATGTTCCTTTGTACCTAGATTGTTTGACTACCACCCTGAAGCTATCCCTGCTCCTTATTACCATAGTAATGTGAATAGTGACGAATTACTTTATTATGTAAAAGGTAATTTCATGAGCCGCAAAGGGGTACAGCTTGAGTCCATTACGCTTCATCCGAGTGGGATTCCGCATGGTCCTCATCCTGGAAAGACAGAGGCAAGTATTGGAAAAAAGGAAACACTTGAACTTGCGGTAATGATTGATACCTTTCATCCACTCAAAGTGGTTAAGAAGGCAAGTGAGATTGAAGATCCTTCTTATATGTTTTCATGGGTGGAAAAATAAGGAATAAAATATTTTAAACAATCCAATCATAGAATATTGGGTTGTTTTTTCTTAAGGAATAATCATATGATAAGCATTTAATTGTTAGTAAGTGATAGTATTAAATAAAGACTTAAACATTGGAGGTGAAAATCATGAACTTTGACTCTATTCTATCGAAACTAAAAAGCCATACGCCTACCATTTTAGGCAGCGAGAAATTTTCTAAATTTGCGGTTATGGTGCCACTTATTCAAAAAGAGGATGGTATTCATGTCCTGTTTGAGATTCGGTCCCTACAGCTGAGAAGACAGCCTGGAGAAATTTGTTTTCCAGGAGGGAGGATTGACCCGCAGGATATAGATGAAAAAAGTGCAGCAATTCGTGAAACAATTGAGGAATTAGGTATAAGTAATGAGAATCTATCGAAGGTATATCCACTAGACTTCATGATTTCCCCTTTTGGAATGATGATTTATCCCTTCGTAGCGATGATTGCAAGCCCCGAAAAAATCCAGCCAAATCCTGCAGAGGTAGGAGAGATTTTCACGGTACCGTTAACCTATTTTATTGAAAATTCCCCGGATATTTATCATATTCATTTTAAGGTAGAACCTGAGGAGAACTTTCCATTTGATTTAATTGTTGGTGGTGAAAATTATAATTGGCGGACCAGATCATTGGATGAGTACTTTTACCTTTATGAGGAGAAGGCGATTTGGGGACTTACAGCTAAAATCCTTTCACACTTTATTGAAATAATGAAACATTGAAAATATCCTTGGCTAATTAAAGTGAAATTATCCTTGATAATTTCACTTTTTTCTTTTTTTGTCCTCCCCAGAAACACAAATGTCTTTTTTGGGAAGAAAAAACACTTGATTATTTTCTGAATAGCGATAAAATTAAAATTATACTTTTTTGGGATAGGTGATGTTGTGATGAAGGTTGTAAAGTTTGGAGGATCCTCTTTAGCGTCAGGAAAACAAATCGAAAAGGTTTTTCAGATTGTGATGTCCGATCCTGAGCGGAAAGTAGTGGTTGTGTCTGCTCCAGGTAAGAGGTTTTCTGAGGATGAGAAGGTAACGGACTTGTTGATAGAGTGCGCTGAACAATGTCTACAAGATAGTAATCCAAAGGAAAAGTTTAACGCCGTTATGTCAAGATATTCCTCCATTGCAGCAGAGTTAGCTCTCCCGAATGATGTAATTAGTGAAATACATCACGATTTATCAGAGAGACTAAATGGAGATAGAAGTAAGCCTGACCGTTATATGGATCTTGTAAAAGCGAGTGGTGAGGATAATCATGCTAAATTAGTTGCGGCTTACTTTAGGGAGCAGGGAGTAGAAGCTACTTATGTAAATCCGGGAAAAGCAGGGCTGTTTGTAAGTGACGAGCCAGGTAATGCACAGGTTTTACATGAGTCGTATGAGAATTTATTTTCACTTCGTGAAGTTCCAGGAATCATAATTTTCCCAGGGTTTTTTGGCTATAGCAAAGAAGGTGATGTATTCACCTTTTCACGGAGCGGCTCCGATATAACGGGATCCATTTTAGCCAACGGTATTAAAGCGACTTTATATGAGAATTTTACGGATGTGGATGCGGTATTTTCTGTTAATCCAAACCTAGTCCATAATCCGAAGGAAATTAAAGAGTTAACCTACCGAGAAATGCGGGAACTATCCTATGCTGGATTTACGGTTTTACATGACGAAGCACTCGTACCAGCTTTCCGTGCAGGAATTCCAGTTCAAATTAAGAATACGAACAATCCAAGTGCACCTGGAACGAGAATTGTCTATGCGCGTGATAATACGAATGGACCTGTTGTAGGTATTGCTAGTGATAAAGGGTTTTGCAGCATTTACGTCAGCAAATACTTAATGAATAGAGAGATTGGTTTTGGACGAAGGCTTTTAAGTATTTTAGAAGAATACGGGCTTTCTTATGAACACACTCCTTCTGGGATTGATGATGTGTCAGTTATTTTAAGAGAAGCACAGCTTGATCCCGATATGGAAAATGAAATTGCCTGGAGAATTGAATCTGAGTTACACTCGGATGAAGTGAAAATTCAGCACAGCCTTTCGCTCATTATGGTCGTGGGTGAGGGAATGCGCCGGAATGTCGGTACCATGGCGCGTGCATCTAAAGCATTATCGAAGGCAGAAGTTAATATTGAAATGATTAATCAAGGCTCCTCTGAGGTAAGTATGATGTTTGGGGTAAAAGAAGTTGACGAAAAAAGAGCAGTTCAAGCGCTGTACGATGAATTTTTCGCAGCAGTACCCGTTTAATAGAAAAAGCAGTCTAAAATTTACATTTTCAGACTGCTTTTTTAAGCATTTCTGCATTAATTCAGATATCTGCAATAAGTATCTTTTCATGTTAATTGAGGAAATTCTTGTTTGTTCTTTAACTTAATCTTCGTTCTAACCCCAGCCCAAAGTGCAATAATCAGCCCTCCGCCGGTATCTGAGATTAAATCGATCATGGTATCGTCATTACCTCCGCCTTGTAACGTCATATTGAAAAATTGATCAGAGCTAAATTCATAAATTTCCCATAAGACGCCGCCAAATGCAGCAAAAGATAAGGTGAAAAGGAAAATAATCCAAGGAGATATTTCCACTTCTGCATCTCGGTGAACCAATCTTTCATATAAAGCGATTCCAGAAAACGCAAGAATTGCTCCACTTAGAAAATGCATAAACGTGTCCCACCAGCCAAGACCATACCAGCCTTGAATTGATCCGAAATATTGTGAACCGACCAAGAAAAGTAAATAGGAAATGACAATAGGCAAATTAAAATGGAGCTTTGTAAATAGGGCGAGTAGAAGGGGAACTGCTCCACAAACCATCCCCCCAATGGCAATGGTTGATTTAAAGGATTCCTCTGTTGAACGAAAATGAAAAAATAAATATGCCATAAAAGCTACATAGAGAAGACTGAGCAAAAGGACAAGCTTTCGATTCATTATTTTCACCTCAGATAGAATACGGATTACTATGATTATGCCCGCTACAACTCAATCTCACCCAAAGATTTCAAAAACTAAAGTAAATATTCATCATACGACCTATATGTAGGATCTTAAAAGTTGAAAAGTCTCAGGAAACTGGAGACTTTTTTCTTGTTTACGGTTGACTGAAAATTATATATTTTCAAATAAATTGATTGACTACTATTCCAACTGTTATTACAATGTATATATAACAAAACTTGTTTTTGTATATAAAACATTAAAGGGGAGTGATAGTGAAATACCTCTAGTTTTTTTGCTTTTCATGTTTATATGAAATTGGAACAAATGGGATGGAATTAGTAGGGGGATATCAAGGGTTTTAACAATTCGAGAATGAATGGGAGTTGTTCTTTGTGAAAAAGTACTTATTATTTTTCGGTCTAATCACACTAGCCTTCATGCTTGCAGCGTGTTCCGGGGAAAAGTCTTCTGGGGACGCAGAAAAGAAAGACGGTGGAGTTGTAGAAATTAACTTTGGCGGTGGCTTTGCAACGGAAGAACCAATTTGGCTATTTGAAGCAGATCCTTCATTGGCTAAAAATCTTGGGAAAACATATAAACTTAATCTCTCTCAATTTAGAGCGAATGCAGATAGATTAAATGCTTATCAAGCAGATCAAATTGATGGGGGAACATTAGGACAAGGGGCGGCAATTCTATCGAGCTCTCAAGGGATTAAGATGAAAGTGGTAGCTGTTGTATCAAAAGATACACCTGATATAGGTTTCAACTCTGCATTCATGACATTAAAAGATTCGGAAATTAATGACATTAAGGACCTTAAAGGGAGAACAATCGGGCTTTCTGATTTTAAATCTCCAACCGATATGTGGGTTCGAAGTGCCTTGAGATCTGCTGGTTTAGATCCGGATAAAGATGTGAAATATGCAATAACTCCGATTCCAGCCATGACTGAAGCAGTCAAATCTAAAAAAATTGATTTAGGGATGTTTCCACAGCCATTTGGTGCTGCAGCGGAAGAAAGTGGAGAGTTTAAAACCATTTTTACCTCGAAAACTGGAGTTCCATTTGACGAAGACTTCCTAGTAATGTTTATGCACCCCGACTTTATCAAGGAAAATAAACAAGCAGTAAAAGATTTCTTAACTGACTACGCAAATATCGTAAAGTATTACCATGAAAACGGTAAAGAAGCGAGACAGAAGATAGTTGATAACACGAAAAAGGTCCAAGCTGACCCTAATATTTATGTGAACATGACCGATAATAACCGTTCTGCTTATATTAATAGGGATGGTTGGGAGAAAGTTCAGGAACTTATGCTAAAAGATAAATGGATTGATAAAAAGATTGACCTCGATGATTTAATTGATACATCTTTATTGCCATCTGAATAAGTAGTGCGGGGACATTTGTCCTCGCATTTATAAATAGGAGGAGAACAAATGACCAAAAAGAACGCGGCAATGGAAATTGAGAATTTGAGAAAGGTTTATTCCACTAAAAAAGAAGAAACAATTGCAATAAAAGATGTAAGTTTAACAATCCCTGAAGGTAAATTTGTTAGTATCGTTGGGCCGAGCGGCTGCGGAAAAAGCACATTTCTACACATCGTCGGGGGATTTATTGAAAAGTCGTCCGGTAAAGTGAAAGTAAGAGGAAAAGAAGTTCAAAAGCCTGGCCCAGACAGGGGAATGATGTTTCAGGAATCTGCCCTGTTTCCATGGTTGAATGTATTTGATAATGTTGCTTGGGGATTAGATATTCAAGGGATGCCGAAGAAGGAGAAAAACGAGATTGTTGAAAGGTATTTGAAATTGGTGCGCCTATGGGATTTTCGAAATCAATTACCTTCGCAGCTATCAGGTGGGATGAGACAGAGAATTTCGCTTGCCCGCATACTAGCTTTCGATCCTGAAGTTTTGTTGATGGATGAACCTTTTGGTGCATTGGATGCACAAACAAGAGAGGAAATGCAGGTTGAATTGCTACGAATTTGGAGTGAATCGAAGAAAAGTGTTTTATTTGTTACCCATGATATCGAAGAGGCCGTATTCTTAAGTGATACCGTTGTTGTTTTTTCCGGCAGACCAGCTGTTATTTCAGAGATTATTGATATTAAGTTTCCGCGACCTAGAGATTTAAATCTCTATAAATCTCCTGAATTCAGAGATTATCGTAATCAAATTTGGGATCTGCTTCATCAAGAGCATCATAAACCAGTACAAATTGTATCGGAGGTAGTCAATGGATAATAAACTTCTCCGAATGATTGCTGTTATTGAGCTATTGGTTATATTTTTAATTTGGGAACTCCTAGCTGTCTTTCAATGGTTCCCAACCTACTTATCCAGCCCTTTAGCCATTATTAAATCAATGGGTGAGCTTTGGGTGGATGGAGATTTATTAAATCATGTTGGTTCAAGTCTTTTTAGATCACTAATGGGCTTTTTGTTAGTTGTTATCGTGGGTGTTACTCTAGGAATCTTAGCAGGGTACTATCGAAGAGTGGGAACATTTTTTGATCCAATTGTTAACACCTTAAACCCAATACCAAAGATTGCATTACTCCCGATCTTAATGGTTTGGTTTGGAATATCAGATACAACTCGGATATTAATTATCTTTTTAACTGCGTTCTTTCCATGCTTTGTTGCAACAAGGGACGGAGTAAAATCAATCAAGCAAGTCTATCTTTGGTCAGGACAAAATATGGGAGCAAGTACTTTGCAATTATTAAGAAAAATTGTATTTCCTGTTACACTTCCAAAGATATTTGATGGATTAAGAGTTTCATTAGGATTGACCTTTGTCATGATGTTTTCATCAGAGATTATTGGCGCTGCAAACGGTTTTGGATTAGGTTTCTTGATTCTTAATGCTGATCTAGGTGGAAGAACAGACTATATGTTTGCTGGTGTAGCATTTATCGGATTACTGGGATTTATCTTTGATAAACTGTTACTTACCATTCGAGGCAAAGTATTATGGTGGGATGTAAATAAAGCATAATCTCAAGTTGATTATGAGAGGAACTTACAAGGGACTTGAAGAGGTGAAAGGATGATAAAGAAGTTTTGGAATAAAATATTAGACTATCAATCTATTTTTATTTTATTGATTGTATGGGAAGTTATCGCTGCACTTGGTATTATGCCAGAAAGGCTATTCCCATCCATGTTTGTTGTGATAGGGGTGGCGTACGATCTTGCCTTGTCACCACTGCTTTGGGATAACTTATCGGTAACGATGGTGCGTGTATTAAGTGGATTTACGATTGCAGCTGTGATTGGTGTCCCGCTGGGAATTATGATGAGCCGATTTAATGTAATGAATAAATTGATGCAGCCGATGCTTTCAATTGGCTATCCCATCCCTAGGGTTGCGTTATACCCCATTCTAGTTTTTATGCTTGGTATTGGTTCAGGTTCAAAGATTTTCTTAATCGTTTTGGAATGCTTATTTCCTATTATTATTAATACTTACTATGGTGCACTAAGGGTAAACCATATCTATGTATGGGCTTCACAGAATATGGGAGCCAATCATTTTAACATGTTTTGGAAGGTATTGCTACCTGCAACAGCGCCATCTATCTTTACGGGCTTGAGAATTGCACTTCCTCTTGCACTCATTATTTCAATATTGACAGAAATGATTAGTTCAACAGAAGGAATGGGATATTTACTAAGTTTTATGTCTTCATCACTCGTTCAAGAAAATGTATTAGCATCCGTAATGCTGATAGCTATAGTAGGTTATTTAATGAGTGTTATTCTCGATGTAATACAGAAAAAGTTTATCTTTTGGCATTAACAAATTTTTATAAGAAGGAGGGGATATCGATATTCATTGCTCCTGTTGATGGAAATGAATATCGATATCCCCTGCTAAAAACTTAATTATGTTGGTGATAACCTGAATAGGAAGAAAGTTGGTCTGCCTGTTTTAGTAATGCTGGAATAACCGTTTCCGTAATAAAATCATCTTTACAGACGGCCACAGGTGCTACAACATTGATTGCAGCAATAATATGACCCTGTTTATTTACTATGGGAGCAGCAACAGAAAATATTCCGTTTTCAAATTCTTCATCGCTTGTAGAATATCCCTTTTCCTTAATTTCTGTTAATTCTTTTTCTAATGCTAGTAGTTCTGTTTTTGTCTTACCGGTATACGACTTTAATTCATTCCCGTTTAGCATGGCGGTTAATTTTTCTTCTTTCTGAAATGCAAGCAATACCTTGCCTAAAGCCGTAGCATGTGCAGGAAGTCTTGAGCCAACGGTAACATTGACAGTTGATACACCTTTTCCAGGAACCCTTGCGACATAAGCCACTTCATTACCCTCTAGTATTCCGAGATGTGTTGATAACCCCGTTTCGTCTCTGAGTTCTTCTAAGTAAGGTCGTGCTAAGTCTAACAAAGGCATTGTATTCAAATAGGTAAACCCTAGTTCAAGGACTTTAGGCGTCAGTTCATATCTTTTTGTTAGTTCATCCTGCCTAATATAACCTAAGGATTGAAGCGTGAACAAGATTCGGTAAGGAGTAGTACGGCTAACATTAAGCTTATTAGCTATTTCGGATAATGAAAGTGTAGGCATATCGCCATTAAACATCTTTAATATTTCTAAACCTCGAACAAGAGAATTGGATAAGTATCGATCATTTTTATCTTCAGACATATATATATCACTCCTAGTAAGACGGTAGTTGCTTCAAATAGATTCGCTGTTACATTACAAGATTCGTTAATATTATACAACATTTTCCTGTCCCGCGTCTTTTAACTATTATAAAAATGTCGATTAATCCGAAAATTCCGTTGACTATTTGAAAAAATGTTATATTATGTAAAAGTAAAACGGTGTTTTGCCAAAAAAACAAAAAAGTATATAGGAGGTAGAAAAATGCCGTATTTACCCGTAGAGGATTTATCCATTCATTATGAGAAGGAAGGGAATGGAAACCCAATAATCATACTCCATGGAATGGGGAACAATTCTCAATCTTGGAAAAAACAATTAGCAGGATTAAGTGAAAAAAATACGGTTATCGCATGGGATGCACCTGGATATGGAAAAAGTTCAGACCCAAAAGAGGAATTCAAGGAGTTTCGTCAGTTTGCAGATATTTTAAAAGGTTTTATTGAAGCCCTAAACTATAAATCTGTAACTCTCTTAGGACATTCGATGGGTTCTGCGATTGCACTTGATTTTTGTTATCGATTTCCTGAAATGGTGGAGACTTTAATCATCTCAGATGCTACAAGGGGATCCGCATCGTTAAGTATGGAAGAAAATCAAAAGAAACTAGCAGCACGCCTTAATAATATTAATACATTAGATCCAAAGGAAATTGCAGCAAAAAGAGTGAAGGAGCTTCTGTCCCCCAATCCTGACCCGGAAGTTAAAAAGGAAGCGGAAAGGATTATGTCACAGGTAAGACCAATGGGGTACCGCTCCGTTGCATATTCTTTATTTCATTTAAACCAAATGAACATATTATCCTCTATTACGACTCGGACACTCGTCATTTGTGGAGAACTCGATAAGGTAACACCGGTAAGTGAGTCAGAGATTTTCCACAATCAGTTAAAAAATTCAGAGTTCGTAATCATTCCGGGTACAGGACATTTATGTTATCAGGAAGATCCGAACAGCTTTAATAAAATTGTTTTGGACTTTCTTAAATAAATCACAGTATATTGACCGCTCGAGGGAGGTGTTTGATTGATGACAAAGGATGAAAAAGAACGATATAATGCCAATGCATTAGTAAGAGGATTAGAAATATTAAAGTTGTTTGGTGAGGAACGGCAGACATTATCCTTGGTAGAAATTGCAAAAGAACTAAAGGTAAGTCGCACAGTCCCTTATAGGTTATTATTTACTCTTCAATCACTTGGATACCTAGCTCAAGATGAAGCTACCAAGCGATACAGTTTAACACCTAAAGTTTTAGAAATTGGATTTTCATACTTAAGCAGTTTAAAGCTTCCAGAAATTGCGCAGCCATATATTGAAACCTTAAGAGATGAAACAGGAGCATCCTGTCATCTTTCGATATTGGATGGACATGAAGTTGTTTATGTAGGGAGCGCCCCTGTTAGAGGTATTTCAGCCATTAATGTTAATATTGGACTTAGACTCCCGGCTCATGCAACAGCAAATGGAAAGGTCCAGCTTGCCTATCAATCGAAGGAGCAACTAAATATGGTTTTATATGGCTCAAACCTAAAACCATATACAGATAGGACTCAAACAGATTTACTAGATTTACAGGAAGAATTAGAAGGAATCCGTAATAAAGGATATGCGATTACCAAAGGAGAATTAACGTTAGGAATTCAATCAGTGGCAGCACCGATTTTCGATCGCACTGGAAAAGTTTTGGCAGCTGTTAATGTAGTAGCTACTGAAACAACCTTCCATAATGAATTTATTGAGAAGGTAGCACTGCCTCGAGCATTAGAAACATCAGCTAAATTATCCAGCTATATGGGCTATCAATTGAAAAACTAGATAGATAGAAAAGGCTTGCAAACGCAAGTTTTTTTTTGTGATTAATAATTGATTTAGTTTTGTATGTAAAACGCTATTTTGGTAATGAAACATTTTTCGAAATATGTATTGACATAATATTCTTATAAATTTAAAATTAAATTAAGGAAAAACGTTGTTTCCTATATAAAACATAATTTATTTGAGGGGGAATTATATGTTGATGGGGAACAAAAGGTGGCTTTATATTGCAGTCCCAATCTTTTTCTTTTGGTTTTTTGGACAAATTGATAAGTTAGGCATTTCAATTATCCAAACAGATCCGGGCTTCCTGGAAGACCTTGGTATGACAGGGGCAGATAAGAACGCAAAGATTGGCTTCATCACTTTCATCTTTACAGTGTCCTATGCTTTTTCTAATCTATTTTGGGGTTTTATTATTGATAGACTAGGAGCTAGAAAAACAGCTATCATGGGCCTCTGTATTTGGACAATCACGATGATATTTGGGGGGCTGGCAACTTCCTATGAGATGTTTCTTGTAAGCCGAGTAATCCTAGGATTTGGTGAAGGGATGATGATTCCTGTATGTGGGAAATTTATATCCAATTGGTTTAACCATCGCGAACTTGGAAGAGCACAATCTTCGTGGCTGGCTGGAAACTACTTTGGACCTGCCTGCGGAGCGGTTATATTAAGCTTAGTAATCGCTACTTTTCATTGGGAAACTGCATTTTTCTTTTTAGCTGGATTAAACCTTTTTATTGTCATTCCGATGTTTGTATTTCTAACCAGAGATACTCCTGAAGAACATCACCGTATTGATCAAAAGGAATTAGCGTATATTCGCACTCCCGATCCAAATGAAAAAATAAAGCCAAAGCAAAATTTTACGCAAGATTATCGTTATTGGATTGTTTGGTTTGGAATGCTTATGTCTTCATTTTTATTTTTTGGAATCAGTATTTGGCTCCCTACCTACTTAGTTGAAGCAAAAAACTTCTCAAGAGAGGCCATGACGGGTATCACATCATTATCTTGGCTGTTTGCACTAGGCTTCGTACTAGCTTGCGGATATTTAGCGGACAAAACGAAGCGTCCTAGCCTACTCGCTACTATATTATTCAGTTTGACTGCAATTTTTCTAGCGTTAGCCATAATTGCTCCACATCCTGTTATTGCAGGAATTTGTATGGGACTTGCAATGGGAACGCAGGGCGGGGTTTTCCATTTAAGTAATTTATTTATTGTTAAATATTCTACACCAGCAACAGCAGGTCGTGCTGCAGGCTTAATGGGGTTCACAAACATACTTGGAGGTTTTTCAAGCTATATTATGGGCTGGCTTCGTGATCTTTCAGGTGGTGACTTTGGACCATCAATTGTGATGTTGATTGTGGCGGCAGGATTTGGTTTTGCAGCGTATCTCTTTACATTGAAAAAAGAAGCGGTCGAGGTCCGAAGCCATAAAGTGAATTCTAATAGAGTTATAATTTAAGAAATGGTTACTAATATAAAACAGCGTTTTGAATTTTCTTAATCTTTTTAATTGACAATTAAAGGATTGGGAATTAAAATTGGTTTAAATGAAAAACAATGTTTTATATATAAAACAAAATAAAAATTTATAGGAGAGTGTTTTTGATGGCAGAAGAAAAATTTAATGTAGCAGAGTTTGAAAAGAAATATGTGGCTAGATTACAAGATCGTAGTTTAGATTGGAACGTTTTAAAATTTCAAGAAGAAATTGATCCAAAATACAAAAGAGCTCAAATGAGATATATCGGTCGTGGAGCTACAGCTAATAATGATTCAAATGTTATTGCAGCTGAACATTTCACACTAAGCACAATGGTTCTCCCAGCAGGATGTATTGGTCCCCTGCATTTACATGATGATGTGGAAGAGGTTTTCTTCATTCTTAAGGGCAGTGTGAAAGCGCTTATTCAAGAGGTAGGAAAAGATGAAGTGCACGAAATTCGCTTAAATGAAAGGGATTGCATTAGCTCCCCTCCAGGAGTATACCGCGGCATTCACAACGATGGCGACGAAGAAGCGTTAATGCTTGTAATGCTCGGAGCAGTAAAACCAAACCTGCCAACTTATGTAGAAGGCAGTGCACTTGAAGAGCTTCGTATCCAACGTGCAAAAGAAAGAGAAGCAATTATCAACGGAAATAAATAAAAGCATTTTATAAAAAAATCTTCTTTGATGGGGATGGTCCTCTAACTTTCGCTGGGATCATCCCTATTAAATTAAGTTGTTGTTTTAGAAGCATTAATGGAGGTGTAAATATGGTTGGTATTACCCACTTAAGACATATTGGTTTAATTACCCCAGTTCTACAAGAACAAGCAGATTTTTATGAGAAAATTTGGGGATTAGATAAAGTAGCGCAAGACGAAAAAACCGTATATTTTCGTGGTGCTGGCCCTGAAAATCACATTTTAAGCTTACATGCAGGTGAAAAGAGAGGACTGCACCATATCGCTTTTGGAATGGTCGATAAAAATGCCGTTGATAGAGCAGCAGATTTCCTTGCTTCCAAAGGAGTAAAAATAATAACTGATCCTGGTTATCTAGATGAAGAAGGAAAAGGTTATGGACTGCGGTTTGTTGATCCTGAAAATCGCTGTATCGAATTATCAGCATGGGTTGAGATGCATACCACCATATGGAACAAAAAAAATGTTGACCCCGTTAAACTGAACCATGTCGTAATGAATACAGCAGACCTTGATATGATTACCGATTTTTATACGAATATTATCGGCTTTAAAGTTACCGACTGGAGCGAGCATCAGATGTCTTTCCTTCGCTGTAACCGGAAGCACCATTCACTCGCATTTAATCAAGATAAACATGCATCAGTAAACCATATCGCTTATGAAGTAGATACAGTTGATGAAGTTATGCGTGGAATTGCCAATGTCAGGAAGGCTGGATATCAAGAGATTTGGGGACCAGGACGTCATGGTCCTGGCGATAATATTTTCTGTTACTTCCAGGATCCCGCAAAGTTTGTCATGGAATATACCTGTTATTTAGAGACAATTGAAGATGAAAGTGAATGGAGAGCCCGTGTTTGGAAGCGTGTCCCTCATTTGATGGACCAATGGGGAATTGCTGGACCTCCGAAGCCAGAAACCCGCGCAGCGATGGGTGGAGAACCTGACCTTGGATGGGTAAACGTGAAAGCACTGCTCTAAAGGTTTGATAATAAGGGGTGTTGATATGGACTTGGGTTTAAAAGGAAAAGTGGCTGTTATTATGGGAGGAACATCAGGTGTCGGTTTAAAAACAGCTGAGATGTTCCTACAAGAAGGTGCCAATGTAGCAATATGCGGCAGAAATAATGAGCGGAAAGAAAAAGCTATAGATTACCTATTACAGTTCGGGTCCGCTGACTCTATTTATGGGGCAACCTGTGATGTAACGAATAAAGATGATGTTAATGCATTTATTAATGGTACTGCTGCTAATTTTGGTGGTATTGATATCTTGGTGAATGCAGCAGGGCAAAGTGTAATGGGATATTTTTTTGACGTCAGTGACGAACAGTGGATGGAACAAATTCAATTAAAATACTTCGCCATCATTTATGCAGTTAAGGCTGTCCATCCATATCTTGTCAAGCGTGGCGGTGGAAGAATTATTAATATCAACGCTACACTAGCGAAAGAGCCTGAAAGACATATGATTGCGACAGCTGCAACAAGAGCTGGATTATTGAATTTAAGTAAAACTCTTTCTCAGGAGCTTGCACCAGATAATATTCTAGTAAACTCAGTCAGCTTAGGTTTAATACGAACCGATCAATGGGAGCGAAGAAGAATGAAAAATGCTTCTGATATAGATCCAGAAGAATATTATGCTGATTTAGCAAAGAAGCGAAATATTCCATTAGGTCGGGTAGGAGAAGCAGAAGAGGTTGCAAGTGTCATTCTTTTTTTAGCCTCAAAGCAGGCGAGTTATGTATCAGGTTCAACAATTGAAACGGCAGGAGCGCTCGGTAAAGCGCTTTAATATGATTAAAGGCAGGAGTAAATCATGAGTCCACAAGTTCAAATGGAATATACAACGGCAGATGCTGTTGTTCAAGAATTAGTACGAGCAGGTGTATCTACAGCTTTCGGAATTGTCAGCATCCATAACATGCCGATCTATGATGCAATTCTTCGTGAAGGAAGCATTCACCTCGTTTGTTCTCGCGGTGAAAGCGGAGCAGTTAATATGGCTGACGGTTATGCCCGTGCAACTGGTAAATTAGGTGTCGTCATTACTAGTACGGGGACTGGAGCTGGAAATGCTGCAGGTTCACTTATTGAAGCTTGGGCAGCAGGCGTGCCTGTTCTGCATTTAACTGGTGAAGTGGCTTCTCCATACTTAGGTACAGGAAGAGGATATATTCACGAGTGTAAGGATCAGTTGTCGATGATGGAAGGAGCCTGTAAAAAGGCACTTCGTTTAAGAAAACCGGAGCAAACAGCTGCTGTAGTTAGACAAGCGATTCAAGATGCATTAGCTGCTCCGTCTGGACCAGTATCGCTTGAAATTCCCATCGATTTTCAATCTGCAATTATTCCAAATCATACTCTTGAAGAAGTCAGATTCGCAGCACCAACGAGCCATATAGCATTAGATTTACCCAAAGAAATCGTAGCCAAAATCAGTAATGCCTGCCGTCCTGTTATTTGGGCAGGCGGAGGAGTGATTTCCGCAGGTGCATCGAATGAAGTGAAGCAATTAGCAGAAATAATTGGTGCAGCTGTTATTACAAGTCAATCAGGTAAAGGAAGTATACCAGAAGATCATCCTCAGTGTATCGGTCACTTTGCTGCTTATGAGTTAACGAAAAAGTTATTAAAGGATTCTGATTTATTGATTAGTATTGGTGTAAGATTTAGAGGAAATGAAACGGCGAACTGGAAAGTATCTGTTCCGAAAGAACATATTGCCATAGATGCAGATTGGCAGGCTATTAATAGAAACTACGAAGCTACCAATGGGCTAGTAGGGGATGCCAAGCAAATCCTTAATACAATCATTCAAGACTTATCCCAAATAGAAATAAATCCTGACCCTGCATATCTAGATGAAGTACAGACGGTTCGTCAAGAATTGCGGGCAGCATTACGAGCAACTCTTGGTCCATATGAACAAATTCTAGATGGCATGCGAAAAGTATTGCCGCGAGATTCTATATTAGTACGCGATGTAACCGTCCAAGCAAATGTATGGGGAAGTCGATTATTTGAAATCTATGAACCTCGTACTTCTATTCATGCCTCTGGTGGAGGAATTGGCCAGGGATTACCTACAGCCATTGGCGCACAAATGGCATTTAAAGACCGTCAAGTGGTGTTGATGGCTGGTGATGGCGGATTTATGGTGAATGTAGGAGAAATGGCAACTGCTGCTCAAGAAAATTTACCATTAATCGTGGTATTGTTCGATGATGCTGGCTATGGGGTACTCCGTAATATTCAAGATGCTGCCTACGGACGGCAAGTAGCAGTCGATCTCTTAAGTCCTGATTTTGTACTATTAGGACAATCTATGGGATATGAATCTACTAGAATCGGCTCACCTGATGAATTTGCTTCAGCACTTGAAAAAGCAGTTGATACTAAAAAGCCAACCATTATTGTGGTTGATATGGAAGCTGTTGGACCAATGGCTAAGCCATTTGGAGGACCTCCAGGCGCAGCAGATGCATTCAAACCAAGAAAGCTTTAAGGGGGGAAAAGAATGATCTCAACATATCCATTTGTTTCAGGTAAGTACTTGATTGGCGGTAATTGGTATGAAACAGAAAAAAAAGCTAATGTCATCAATCCAGCAAATATAGATGAAGTTGTCGGGGAAGTAGCTTTATGTTCCAAAGCAGATGTCGATCATGCGATTGCAACTGCCGAAAAGGCATACGAGACCTGGTCGCGAAGTGATATTGAGGAACGAGCAAGCAGCATGCATTTGGCAGCGGAGGAAATAAAAGCAATCGTTGAAGAAAATGTAACCTTACTAGTACGAGAGAATGGAAAAGTACTAGTGGAAGCAAAGAAAGATTTGCTGCGCTGTGTAGATATTATGCACCAAGCAGCAGATGAATTGCTTGAATGGTGGAAGCCTGAAAGTTTGCCAGGCAATCAAAAGGTGCAAATTCGAAAACGTGCACGTGGTGTCGCTGCCATTATTTCACCTTGGAACTCGCCGATGATATTAACTTTTAAGCGAGTGATACCAGCTGTTTTAACAGGAAACACTGTAGTGGTTAAGCCAGCTACAAATTGTCCTCTGACAATTATGTCATTTTTAAAGGTGCTGGCTTCCTATTTCCCGGCAGGAGTTGTTAATGTCGTAACAGGTTCGGGTGGTGTGATTGGTGAGGCACTTTGTTCTGATCCAAGAGTAAAGACGATTGCTTTCGTGGGCAGTACCGAAACAGGAAAAGATATCATGCGTGCAGCTTCAGGTACGGTAAAGAACCTCTATATGGAACTTGGTGGAAATGATGCAGCCATTATTCTTGAAGATGCCAATCTTGATGAAGACAGTATTAAGCGCCTTCGATTTGGTGTACTTCGTGCTGCAGGCCAAGTATGCTCAGCTATAAAAAGGATCTATGTACATGAGTCAAGATATGAGGAAATCATAGAAAAGCTTAAAAAGGAATTTCAAAGAATCAGGGTTGGCAACGGAATTCAGCCTGATGTTGAGATGGGACCTTTAAATAATAAATCGCAATATGACTATGTTAAAGGATTAATTGAACGTGCAGCTGATTCGGGTGCAACTATCATTTCAGCTGGAATTCAGATAGACCCTGAATCATGGGATCAAGGTTACTTTATTTTACCAACGATTATTACAGGTGCAGATCAAAATAGTGAAATTGTTCGTGCAGAACAATTTGGTCCTGTCATTCCAATTTTGCCTTTTACAACAGTAGAAGAAGCCGTTAAGCTCGCAAATGACAGTGAATTCGGCTTAAGAGCGTCAGTTTGGACTGAGGATTCGGAACTGGCAATCCAATTAGCAGACCAATTAGAAGCAGGAGCTGTTTTTCATAATAACCATACCGTTTTCCAAGACCTCCATCTTGATTTCCCAGGTCTAAAAGAAAGTGGACTATCTCGTGAAATAAGGCACTGTGGGTTAGAGTATTTTGCAGATTCATACGGGTTAGCCAATTGATAAGGAGGAATGTCAGATGAATATCGGCCTAATCGGCGGTGGAAACATTGGCAGATTCCTACTTCAAAGCATTAATACTAATAAATTCTTGGTAAATTCTAAAATTGTTGGCATTTATACCCGCAATCCAAGTTCGGCTCAGCAGCTAGCATCTGAATTTGATACTGAAGTTTTTGAAGATATTCAATCACTATTACAGTCGAATATAGATTTAGTTATCGAAGCTGCTACTGTCGAAGTGGTAAAAGAGTATGCTGCTCAGGTTCTAAGCTGTGGTAAGGATTTAGTACTTAGCAGTGTTGGTGCTCTCAGTGATCTGAATTTTATTCAAACGCTTGAAGAAATCTGCAATGAGAATGGCAAAAAGATATACCTCCCCTCCGGTGCAATTGGAGGACTAGATGTCTTAAAAGCAGCGAAATCCAATGGCGAACTGTACAGTGTTTCGATTATTACAAGAAAGCCGCCCCAGGCTTTACCGGGTGCACCATTGGATATAGAAAAGATTCTTTTTGAGGGTTCTGCTCGTGATGCCATTGAGTTGTTCCCAAAAAACATCAATGTTTCAATCATTTTGTCACTTGCAGGATTAGGGCCAAATAAAACCCGAGTAAAAATCATTTCTGATCCTAGTATTAAGAATAATAGTCATAGTATCGAAGCAACAGGATCATTTGGCAGATTATCTCTAAAGGTAGAAAATGATCCTATGCCGAACAATCCAAAAACGAGTTATTTGGCTGCTCTTAGTGTATTGTCATCATTAAAAAATAAAGATGCTGTTATCCAAGTTGGCTAAATTATTTATTGGAAAAATACTTAATAATAACATACAGGGGTAAACGTTATTAATTGCTTTTTCCCCTGAATGAATGGCAACGTAAAAATATATTTAGGGGGAAAAGGCAATGTACAAAACGAACATAAATTTAGAAGAGATGTCTCAAAAAGAAGCCATTGAATACTTAAATGAAAGCGTTAAACCTGAAAATGGAGCCATTCCTGCCTATCTTCTAGGTGACCCAACGATATATGATTTAGAGCACAAAAAAATATTTTTAAAAACTTGGGTATTCATTGGACATGAATCGGAAATTCCGAACAAAAATGACTTTATCACAAGGGATGTATCTGGCTATTCCGTCATTATTTCTCGAGGTGCTGATAATCAAATCCGCGGCCTGTACAATATGTGTACACACCGGGGGATGAAGCTTTGTCGCGCAGATGCTGGCAATAAGTCATTATTTACTTGTCCTTATCATGGCTTTAATTTTAAAAACAATGGAGATTGTGTGGGTGTTCCGCTCCAAAAGGACATTTACGGGGATAGCTTAGATAAATCCCAGCTGGGTCTACACAAAATTAGAGTGGAGTCATACAAAGGGTTATTGTTTGGGACTTGGAATGATGAAGCAGAGTCTTTAGAGGCTTTTTTAGGAGATTTTAAATGGTATATTGATATATTTGCAGGAAGAGCAGAAATGGAAGTAATGGGACCGCCGCAACGATTCGTTATTCATTCTAATTGGAAAATCGGAGCAGATAACTTCGTAGGTGATTCCTATCATACGATGGTTACTCACGGTTCTATTGCCAAATTAGGAATGGTTCCAAGTGCGACTTATTCGAAAAAAGGTTATCAAATCCACACCACTAATGGGCATGGCTTAAACCTTGGCACACCGAATCCAGACTTTGCCTTCCCTGAAGAACTAAAGGATGAGTACAAAGAAAATCTAACAGAAGAACAATACGAGGTTCTATCTAATCTAAAGAATATGATTGGAAACATCTTTCCTAACCTATCGTTTTTAATTTCTCATACAAAAATTAAAGGCCAGTTAATCTCTAATACCTCAATGCGAATTTGGAGACCAATATCTGTGGATAAAATGGAAGTAATTACATGGTTTTTAGTTGAGAAAAATGCTCCAGAGGATTGGAAGAGACGCTCACGAGAATCATTTATTCTAACATTTAGCCCTTCAGGTATTTTTGAACAGGATGACACAGAAGTATTCACAGACATTACAGCTGCTGCCTCTGGTACGATGCCATTAGTAAAACAGCTGACATTTAATTACACGATGGGCTTGCACCGTAAACCAGTAACAGAATTCGTTGGCCCAGGTGTCGTTTATGATGATAAATTTACTGAAGCCAATCAAAGAAATTTTTATCGTTACTGGCTTGACTTAATGACGAAGTGAGATTGCTCTCACACTTTTCATGACCTTTATCAAAAAAATATTAAAGGATTGAGGGAGAAGTTATGACAATTGAGAGGATGCTAGCGACCTATGAATTTGAACAATGGCTTTATCGGGAAGCTAAACTGTTAGATGATATCGATTTTGATGGGTGGTTTAGCTTAATGCACCCAACATTAAAATATCAAATGCCGGTTCGTGTTAACAAAGAGGGTATAGAACGTCCAGATTATGCCTTGGATATGTTTGCATTTGATGATGACATTGAATTATTGAAAATTCGTGTGGATCGTCTAAAAACGGATTATGCATGGGCTGAAATTCCTCCTTCTCGGACTAGAAGATTAGTGAACAATGTGCGGCTGATAGATTATGTACCAAATGAAAAAGCAGTAGTAAACAGCTATTTGATGATTTACCGGAGCCGCAGCACCGATATTCATCACGATTTAATTTCTGGTGAACGACAAGATGAATTTATTTATGAAAATGGTGAATGGAAACTATCGAAACGCTTTTTCATTGTCGATCAAACGACGATTAATACACGAAATCTAGCTATCTTTGTGTAATGGCTTTAGCAGCAGGAAGGAGCAGTATTATATGGCTCAGTTAAGTGGTAAATCAGTTTATTTGACCGGTGGTGCCTCTGGTATCGGAAAGGCTGTAACAGAAGCCTTTGTGAAAGAAGGGGCAGTGCTTACCGTTCTCGATAAATCATTAGAGGGGCTGAATCAACTAAAGCAGCAGTTTGGTGATTCTGTGCAATGTATTGAGGGAGATGTTACGAATTATCAAGCACACGCTGATGCAGTTCGAATGGCCGTGGAAGCATTTGGGAAGTTAGATGTTTTTGTTGCGAATGCTGGTGTTTTTGATGGGTTTGCTAAATTCCAAACTGTTACTCCCGAAGCAATGTCAAATGCATATGACTTCCTGTTTGACATCAATGTAAAAGGATATTTCAATGGGGCAAAAGCGTCAGTGGAGGAATTGAAGAAAACAGGCGGTAATATGATTTTCACTGTGTCAGGTGCGGGGTTCTATCCTGATGGAGGAGGAGTCTGGTACACCGCCAGCAAACACGCACAAATTGGATTAATGCGCCAGCTTGCGTTTGAGCTTGCTCCTGATATAAGAGTGAATGCTGTTGCTCCGGGAGGAACGTTGACAGCACTAAATGTCATTTCTCCGCTGCAGCCATTTGTAAAAATGGTAGATAACGAGACAAAAGAAAAAAGTATTAAATCACGAAACCCGCTTCGGATTGCAATGTCATCTGAAGATCATGTAGGAGCTTACTTGCTGCTTGCTTCCGATAACGCAAGGGCGATTACTGGAGAAGTTATCTCGAGTGATGGTGGATTATCTGTCCGTGGACTAGGTTGAAAAAAAGAATTAGAGGTGATCATTTTGACTGAATCTTTAACAGAAAAAAAGCCTTTGGCAGGTAATAATGAAATCAATCAACTTGCCTTTGTTGTTCGCGATATTGAGAAGACGTCAGAATTGTTTGCTAAACTTCTAGGAATTCCAAAACCTGCATGGTTCCTAACAGGTGATAGTGCGGTTTCCAAAATGGTTTTTCGCGGCAAGCCAACGAATTCTCGAAGTAAATTAGTATTTATGAATACACCAACCGTACAGTTTGAACTAATCGAACCAAATGAAGAACCAGGTACAATGCGTGAATTTTTAGATACAGTTGGAGAAGGAATCCATCATATTGCCTTTGATGTGGATTCTATTAAGGAAAAACTTCCGGTTTTTGAAGAAAGTGGATATCCATTGCTCCAAAGTGGTGAATTTACTTCAAGTGACGGCAGGTATGTATATGTGGATACCTTGAATGACCATAAAACACTGGTAGAACTCCTTGAAAGTGCTGAACCACGGGATACAGAGCCAAGTAAAGAATCCTATGAACCTTTGCTTGGGACAAATCAGGTTGAGCAACTAGCGATTGTTGTAAAAGATCTCGATGCAGCAGCCGAGGCATACTGTAAACTACTAGGTGTTGAAAAACCACAAGTTATTCAATCCGGACAAAGCGAGCTTACCCAGGTTGTTTTTGAAGGAGAGCCAACCGAAGGTGATTCTAGATATATGTTTATTAACACTCCTCTGCTTCAAATTGAATTAATTGAGCCAGGTCTTTCTCCAAGCACTTGGAAACAACACCTTGAAACACATGGAGAAGGTGTTCATCATATTTCGTTTGTAATAAAAAACATGGATGAAAAAATTAAGCTTCTAGAGGATATGGGGTATCCCGTCATTCAAACCGGGAATTTCTACAATGGAAAAGGCAGATATGCATATATGGATACCACCTCGGACTTTAAAGTAATCATTGAATTACTAGTAAGATTTGATTCGTAAAAAAAGTGCTAGACACCTCGGGTGCCTGGCACTTTTTTTTGAAGTTTAATCTATCTGTTCGCATCGACAATTTTTTTAGAGTATAGTGGAATAATAAAATAAAATTGACTCAGTTTCGTGGAGGAATATATGCAAAGGGCACAAATACCAACTTATGAACGGATAGCAATCGACTTAGCAAATCGAATTTACGATGGTAAATTCAAAGTGGGTGAAAGGATTCACGGAAGATCTACATTGGCAAGTGAGTATAAAGTTTCTCCTGAGACAGTAAGAAGGGCGATAAAGATATTAGAAGATGTGGAGATTGTTCAATCAACAAAGGGCAGCGGGATTGTTATTTCTTCTCGTGAGAATGCCTATAAATATATCCATCGCTTTTTGAATTTGGCAAGCATCAAAGATCTTGAGAAAGAAATTAATACCCTAATTTCCGAGCGAGATAAATTAGATGAGCAGCTTTTTGATACAGTAAGGAAAATCATGGATTATTCTACAAAACTTCGACATACCAATCCATTAGCACCAATTGAAGTAGAGGTAGTTCCTGGTTGTGTACATATCGGAAAGACGATTTCAGAAGTGAAATTTTGGCAAAATACAGGTGGAACCGTGATAGGTATGAAGAGAAAGGGAGAATTGATTATCTCTCCAGGGCCATATGCATTGATTCTTGAAGGGGACGTTCTTCTCATTATTGGGGATGATGATACTTATGAGAGAGTTGTCCATTTTATGGAGGATTAAAAAAAAGCCGGCAGCGCCGGCTTCGATTATTTTATTAAACCTTCCTCTTTTAAAAACTCTCTTGCTACTTTTGCTGGTGATTCCTTCAGGCTGTCAACTTTGTAATTAAGCTTTCGCATTTTATCATCTGTCAGTATACCAGCAAGTGAATTTAGTACTTCTTTTAGTTCGGGGTACTCTTTTAATGTCTCTTCTTTGACAATGGGAACAGCATAATAAGGAGGGAAGAAGTTTTTATCATCCTCTAATACCTTTAATCCAAATTCTTCAATTAACCCATCAGTAGAAAAGGCATCGATGACATCACTCTTATGATTATCAAGCGCAGTATAGCGCAATCCACCGTCTATCGCTTTTACATCTTTAAACTTCAAATTATAGGTCTTAGAAAGACCAATTAATCCATCCTCCCGATTTGGAAATTCAATGGTAGGACCCATAATCATGCCTTCACTTACTTTAGCAAGATCGGAGATGTTGTTTAAATTATATTGTTCAGCCGTATCTTGACGTACTGCTAATGCATATGTGTTATTGAATCCAAGAGGTTTTAACATGTCGATACCAAACTTCTCCTTGAATTCTTTTTTTACATAGTCATAAACCTTGTCAGGATCACTTTGTGGGCTTTGATTGAGAATATTTACAAGTCCGGTCCCTGTATATTCTACAAACATATCTACATCACCATTTTTGATAGCACTAAAAGCTACCTGTGAGCCGCCGAGATTCATTTTTCTTTCTACCTCAATATCCGTCTTACCTTCAATTAAATCAGCCAACATATTCCCAAGAATCAATTGTTCAGTGTAATTCTTTGAGCCTACGACAATTTTATCTGCAGCATTTGCCTTTGAATAAACGGTAAAGGCACCAGCAGCAACTATGAATATACTAGCAAATGCGATTACGATACGCTTTACTTTGCTACTCGTTTTAGATGCGGATTTTCGTTTATTTGTGTAGGAAAATGACGTTTCAAGTTTACCAACAACAAAGTCGATTAAAAGGGCAAGGATACAGGCTGGAATTGCACCTGCAAGAATCATGTAATTATCAACGGTCTGTACACCAGAGAATACGAGATAACCAAGGCCTCCTGCACCCACGAATGCTGCGATGGTCATCAATCCGACTGCTGTTACGGCAGAAATTCTGATACCCGCCATAATCATCGGAAAAGCTAACGGCAGCTGAACCTTTTTCATTGTTTGACTCTTGGTCAGACCGATACCTTTGGCGGCTTCCAGAATGTCAGGATCTATATTCGTTAATCCTGTATAGGTGTTCTTTACGATTGGAAGAAGTGAATATAGGACAACCATTACAATGGCAGGTGCACTGCCAATACCAATAAAGGGAATTAAGAATCCAAGTAAGGCCAAACTTGGTATTGCCTGGATGACGTTCGTTGTTCCAATAATCGGCTTTGACAGCTTTGGCTGCCGTGAGATCAAAATGCCTAACGGAATCCCGATAATTACCGCAACGAGGACGGAAATAATACTTAAATAAATATGTTGGCCTAGTAAATCAATAATCTGTTCGTAGTTTCCACTTAAATAGTTATAAAAGTCACTCATTAAAAGGCCACCTTCAAATCAATTAGTTGGCTGCTTAAAGCCGATAAAATACTGCTTCTGGTTATAAGTCCAGTTAATTGCTTCGAATGATTAATAACAGGCACATAGCCAATTTTATGTTCATTCATCGTTGCCAAAATGGAAATTAAGTTACTATCCTCAGATACAGCTAGTACATTTTTCTCCATAACACTATCAATCTCAGAATTTCGGTTTAGTAGTTGAATTCCTTTTAAAGTCACCAATCCTATTAAAATATTATTTTTGTCGGTTACCATTAAGCTGTCGACCTTGTTGGATTTCATTATCTCAATAGCCTGTAAAACGGTTCGCTTAGTAGTAATCTTTACAGGGTTAGGAATCATAATATCTTCAGCCATTAATAATTCAGGGTTATTCCAAACTCTTCTCTTTCCTATAAATCCTTCGACAAATTCATTGGCTGGGTTCTTGAGAATATTTTCAGGAGTGTCGAACTGGAGAATATCGCCGTCTTTTAATATACAAATTTTGTCGGCTATTTTTATGGCTTCGTCCATATCATGGGTGACAAAAATGATGGTTTTGTTTAGTTCCTTTTGCATTTGAACCAGTTCATCCTGCAGCGAGTTTCTTGTTACGGGATCCAAGGCACTAAAGGGTTCATCCATTAAAATAATATCTGAATCCGTTGAAAAGGCTCTTGCTACCCCAACTCTTTGCTGCTGTCCGCCACTTAATTCCTTTGGAAAACGGTCTAAGAATTCACTAGGATTTAATCCAACTACATGGAGAAGTTCCTCGGTTTTCTCAGCAATTCTATTTGGGTCTTCACCTTTTAGTTTTGGGATTAATTCCAAATTCTCTCTAATCGACATGTGGGGGAAGAGACCTGTATTTTGGATGACATAGCCAATATTTCTCCTTAACTCGATGGCATCTATATTGGAAATATCCTTACCGTTCACAAAAATCTTACCTGCAGATGGCTGAATTAATTTATTAATCATCTTTAGTAATGTCGTTTTCCCACAGCCGCTGGGTCCAATAAAAACAACGAGTTGACCAGCTTCAATATCAACCGAGAAAGGCTTAATAATCGTTTTATTTCTATATTTCTTTACAATATCTTTAAACTCTATCAAATTCATTCCTCCTAAAAAATAATAACGGTTGCGAATATCAACAACTTAATCTTAACGTATAGGTTGTTGGTTTGTCGAATCGAGCTCTATTTTTTCGGTCACATTTTTGCCAGATAATAGAACGTAAAATTTTCGGAATATAAAGAAAAATGTTAAGATGGAAATAAAAAAGGAAGCTTAGTGAAAAGAGGGGGAAAGTAAATTGGAATATATAAAAGAAAAGCTTAGTATTAAATTTTTCCTCTTCCTTGGGTTGGCATTTGTTTTAATACACATTCCGATAATAGGTGATTATTTTAGAATTATTAATACGGTGATCCATGAATCTGGTCACGCATTTATTGCTCTATTTGGGGGTAATGTTGAATCCATTTCATTGTTTATGAATGGAGATGGAGTTACACACGGCACACAATCAATTTGGATTATTGACTTTATCACTTGTGCAGCAGGTTATTTGATTTCATCGTTGATGGCATATGTATCATTTTGGTTAATTAAAAAGAAAAAACATACACTTTTTATCGATATGCTTTTAGGTTTGATTGTAATCAATTTTATCTTATGGGTCCGTAATTTCTATGGTTTATTCTGGCTTGCATCCTTTGGTACTTTATTTCTAGCCTTGCTTATTAAAGGAAGTCAAAAGGTAATTCAAAACCTTGTATTGTTAATTTCCTGTGTCATTTTAGTAGAATCTGTAAGTACCGCATATGATATTTTCATCATTAGTTTAATTCAGCCGCATGCAGCTGGGGACGCAACAAACTTATCTCAATTAACAGCATTTATACCAGCTCAAGGATGGGGGATATTCTTCTTTGCTCAGTCACTTTTTTTCATCTTTCTTGGATTCAAGAGAGGATTGTTCAGTATTGGTGCGGTAGATGTACAGCCGAAATATCAGTTAGAAGGAACAAAAGATTATTATTAAAAAAACTCACCGTAATGGCGAGCTCCTTCTATATTAATAGTAATAAGGGAATGGGAAGAAAAATGGGAATACAAAGACATTGTATGGAAAGCGGCGTCTTCTAAAACGGCGGAACCTGCGTCTTCCGTAACCACCGTACCCGCCATATCTCATGTCATCGGAGTCGTCATCGACATCCTCAGGAACGAGCATTGTAACTCCTTCATCATCCATGTCTTGGAGTATACCATTCATTTGAGTGCCATCGTTCATTTGACCAACCACATGATAATTCATATAACGCTGGCATGTATTCATGATATTTCGATAATCGTTATATTCTTGACCCTGATAGCCTGGATTGCCAATAGGTCCATAGTGAATATTATTCATTATATTCGCCTCCTCGCCCATATATTATTCAGGGCAAAGGAATTAGTGACAGATAAAAATCAGAATCCTTAGGGTGTATTAATATTTTTATAAAAGCAACATAGGATAGATTAATGTGGTTTTTCAACCGTTAGAGGAGGGGATACATTGGATATTCTTGAAGTTATTAAAAGCCGGCGAAATATCAAAAAATTTAAATCCGATTCTGTTCAGCTTGATTTGATATACTCATGGTTAGAGGCAGCGAAAATGGCTCCTAATCACAGAATGACAGAACCCTGGGAAGTATATTTTATCGGTCCTGATACGAGGGCAAAACTTAAACATAAGACGGATTTTGGAAATGCGCCTATACTTATTGCAGTAGTATCTAAACATGGTGCCTCGGCGGTTGAGAAAGAGGAAAACGCCTTGGCAACAGCTTGCTTTGTTCAAAACTTTAATTTAGCGGCATGGTCCGAAGGTGTAGGTACTTTCTGGTCATCTATCGGAATTACTGCAAAAAACCAGGAAATACTAGAAGTTCCTGAAAATTATGACCTAGTTGGTGTATTGGGAATTGGTTATCCTAAAATTATTCCAGAAGCTAAATCAAGAACATCCATCATGAATAAAGTAAAAAATTTACCTTAATGAGAAGAGACAACCTCAAAAATGTGGTTGTCTCTTTTTATTTAGCTAATTTATTGTTGAATAGCGTTTTGATATTCTGTCGTTAGATTATCCATGATTTGCTGGACAGGGAGGATTTCCTTGATTTCATCTACCCGTGCACCAGCAAAGACAAGTCCATTTTCCACATCTCCGCCAACAGATACAAGTAAGGAATCGAGCGTACAGAAACGATAGGAGCAATTTTTTAAACAATCATGGCATTTGGCAATTTTTAATTTGTCTGGGCCACTGATTAATTTAGAAAAGTTATTAGAAATTACTCTCCCGTGTAAGCCGACAGTTGTTTTGACTAACAAAGTATCCTCTTTACGAGCATCAACATATTTCTGTTTAAATGCAAGCGGAGCGTCACATTCTTCACTTGCTACAAATCGGGTGCCCATCTGAACCCCAGAAGCCCCCATTGAAAGGGCTTTGGCGATATCCTCACCAGTCATGATACCACCAGCAGCAAGAACAGGAATCGATACAGCTTCCACTACTTCTGGAAGTATGTCAAACATCGGTCTGTCAGTTCCAAGATGTCCGCCAGCCTCGAAGCCTTCTACCACTACCGCTGCAGCGCCGAGTCTTTCTGAAATTCTTGCTAATTTGGCTGAAGAAACAATCGAAATAACGGGTATGCCAGCCTGTCTGCCCCAAGCATACATATCTCTTGAAATTCCTGCCCCTGAAATAATAAAATCAACTTTTTCTTCTAGAGCCGCTTTCATTTTTTCTGCAAAATCATTCATTGCAAACAGGACATTTACGCCAATATAACCTGCGTCTTTTACAAGACTTTTTGCTTTTCTAATATGATCACGCATTTCATCCGTTGTAATACCAGTACCTGAGATAATTCCAACTCCTCCAGCATTTGCAACCGCAGAAGCCAGTTTACTTAATGAAATACCAACACCCATTCCTCCTTGAAAAACCGGAACCTTTGGCATGATATGTGCAATTTTTAATTGTGGAAAGTTCAATTTATAACCCCGTTTCATTGTTTAAGAATTTAAAACTTACCCTGAATACTATCATGAATCTTTTTTTGTGTATGTGATTTTTATCATCAGGTCCTAAAAGTTGGTTGTAGAATTTATTACCAATAAATAGTTAATTAAGCATAGGACATTTCGATTATTATTTTGAAATTGTAAATTCACTGACATAGAAAGTAATTTATATTCAATCACTCTGTAATATTACTGAGGTAAAATAGTGTAAATACAATCTAAAAATTTTATTACAATATCTTTTTGTTTTGGAGGGATAGGATGGCTTCGACTACAAGTAGAAGTAAGTATTTTGATAATGCAAAATTTATTTTAATTTTTCTTGTTGTTTTCGGACATATGATTAGCCCTTATAAGGATCAAGATAAGGTTTTATTTACTTTATATACCGTGATTTTTCTATTTCATATGCCAGCATTTATTTTGATTTCCGGATATTTTGCCAAAGGTTTTAAAAATAAAGGGTACTTGCTTAAATCTGTTCAAAAGATCTTGATTCCTTATTTTATTTTTCAGATTATCTATTCTGTGGTTTATTTTTTAGTGGGGAAGGAAAAAACGCTTGAATTTAATCTGTTCCAGCCTCATTGGTCATTGTGGTTTTTACTAAGTTTATTTTTCTGGAATTTACTGCTGTATGTATTTGCGAAATTAAAATGGGTGGGTTTGCTCATCTCGGTTTTATTAGGAATTGCAATTGGTTATTTTGAAGATGCAGGAAGTTTTATGAGTATATCTCGGACGTTTGTTTTCTTTCCATACTTTCTGTTAGGTTTCTTATTAAACGGGGACCATTTAAAACGAATCATTGGGGCAAAGTATGCTGTTCCAGCGGGAGTTATCATTATCATTTTTACGTTTTTATATTTTGGCTCAAGTTTTCCTGAAAATGCTGTTCCATGGCTGTTAGGGGACACCTCTTATGAAAACATGGGAGGAATGCAGCTTACGGACGGACTGCTGCGTGCTTGGCAATATGTTTTAACTTTAATTGTCGTTTTTGGCTTCTTGCCATTAATCCCATCGAATCAGTACCGAATAACGAAAATAGGTGAAAGAACACTATATGTTTACTTGTTCCATGGGTTTATCATTAAGTCCATTCAATCTATTTTACCGGATGCCATTTCAGAAAATTATTTATTTTTAATTGTCTTCTCCTTTATGGTTTGCATTGTACTTGGCAGTTATATGATTAAAAAATATACACAGCCCCTTGTTGAATTAAAAATATAAGAGCCGAATGTGTTCTGAACACACATTCGGCTCTTTTTTTGTCTAGCATAAGCCCCTATGCAAGGCGCTTATGCTTTTATAGTTACCCTAAAAACCCAAATAACGAACTAACCAAATTCTTCTTTTTTCTATTAAGCTTTCCATGTTCTAATACTAGAGGTTTTTCAGGGAGGGTGGTTTTCATAATTTCAAAAAGCTGTGATTGTAGGGATTCCACTTTTTTTGTTAAGTCTATGACTTGACTCTGTAATTCTTCTATTTCCCTGCGGTGCTGCAGGAGCTGATAGGAGGCGACAGAATCTGCTTTTGAGTTTACCTTTGCTTCTAATTCGTTAACAATGGTATACAATCTTTCCAGTTCTGCGTTTGGCTCAGGAGCTGCTTTAACAGTTCCTTTCCTAGTTTTCTTTTCCTGAACAGGTGCAATTTCTTGAAGTAAGGTCCCATTTTGAATTTGTGTTTGAATGTTTCTTAGAAGATCAATATCCTCGTTATTAAAATGATAATGTCCCCGTTCATTACGCTCCATTGGCAGTTCAAGCTGTTTTACCCATCGTTGAATGGTACTTGCTGATACCCCTAATAATTTTGCTACTTCACTAGTGTTCATAATGATCCCCTCCACTTGAAAAATTTGACCATAGCAGCAAGTGTCGTGACGATTTTACTCCCAGAACTTCCACCATTTCTTTTCCCGTGCAGCGGCTACATCACGAAAACTTGTTAATAAATCCTGAAAAGCAGCTTCTCTTTGCGTGATTTCATTTCGGAATTGGTCACGTTCTTTCCCGCGATCTTCACGGTCCTTTTCGATAACTTCCGATAAACTCATGATTTCTGTATTTGTAATATCTACGTAGTGAGCAAGTTCCTCCGTAGATTCAGACAATTGCTTTGATAACGTATAAATCTCTTCAGAAGTTTCGTGTGAGGCATTGACAATACTTTTTGATAAATAATGAAGTCTTTCTGTCGTCTGTTCTGCTGATTTTTCAATGTGTTCCGAAAGTCCCTCAATTTCTGCTTTTGTCGAAGCTGACGATTTATAGATGGAATCAGAAATGGACTTCACTGTATAGAATGTACCTTTAGAGATTTCCTTTTTTACTTCTTCTACTACCTCTTTACGGAGAACACTTCGAATTTCATCTTTTACCTCACTTAAGAAGGTTTGCTTATAAGTATCCATGGCATCGAAAAATTGATCTGCATTCTTAATAGCATTTTCCTCATTCGTTACTTCGGGCATGGTTTCTGAAACAATTGGCAAAGAGGAGGAAGGGGGTTCAGAAATCTCGTTTTCTACTGGTTCATCCTTCGTTTGTAAGTTTTGTAGGATCATCTCTGTGCTTAATTTATTTTCGTACATTTGTTTAATATCCAAGAGTAAATCTAATTCTACCTCCGAATATATTCTAGCGCCTTGTCTGGTCCTGGGTATATCAAGATATTCCTCAAGTTCCTTTTCCCATTTTTTTAATGTAGCTGGCTTAACATTTATTTTTTTGGAAACTTCCTTTAACGTGAAAGTTCTCATAATATTCAAATCCCTTCTATCCAATTTACGGTAAAACATCTATGGATAGTAAATTCTATAAGGTGCACCCCATTTTCCTGCAGGGTGACAAAAGCTATCAAAACAAGACGGATAACACGAAATACCAACAAATTCATGCAAAAAAAGCTGTGCATATGCACAGCTTTCGCTTACTCGATAATCCCTAATGCTTTTAATCCATTATAGATACCTGATTCTGTTACGGAAGTGGTTCTATGTTTAGCATATTGAAAGAGGTCCGGATGGCCATTTCCCATTGCAAATCCTTCACCAACACTCAGAAGCATTTCTTTGTCATTCATTCCATCACCGAATGCAATAGCATTTTCCTTCTTAAGTCCAAGGTGCTTCAGGACATATTGAACACCAATGCCTTTATTGACTTGATCTCTTATCACGTCATAACAATGAAGCATACCTTCAAGATTTACTTGTGATAAGTGGATTTGATCTTCATGTTTATATAATGCAGTATCCTTTGTTTTTAAATTGATCAAGGTCATTCCGAGAACTTCATAATCGTTTGATGGTGAATAGGAGTCATTCTTATGTAAGTGAAACTTTTCTATAAATTCTTTTACACCATCTGTTTCTATATCAGAAAATATATTTTGGTCTTTCGTATACAAAACAAGTTCATGTTGATTTTTTTTCGCAATATCAATAAATTGTTTGACACTTTCCTTGTTCATTGGCTCTTGAAATAGGTCTTTACCTTGATAAATGGCAAAAGCACCGTTATACCCAATAAGGGAATGGACATTTAACTCTTTCGCAAGTTCCCTGATTTCATGTAAAGGTCTGCCAGTGGCTAAAAAAACCTCTATTCCTTTTTCTTGAACCTGACGAATTGCATTGATCGTAGTATCCTCGATGGTATCATCCGGCATAATGATGGTTCCATCAATATCTAAAAATAAAACCTTATAATCAGACATTAAACCTCTCCTTAAATTATGTATATTCTTTCAGTTTATCATGTTTATTTAAGAGATAAAACATACGGACTGAGGAATAATAGGTAAAACTGGCTTGGAAAAAAGGGAGGCTTTACTGCATGTTAAAACTAGTAGTTCTTCTTCTTCTTCTCATTTGCTTGCCTGACCAGGTTTTTTCACAGCAAAAGGTACCTATCTTAGTTTATCATTCCATTGATAATTATTCCGGTCTAGGGTCCAAAGAGTTATTTGTAACTCCCGAGAATTTCGAAAAGCAAATGATCTATTTGAAAAATCAGGGATATACGTTAGTAACATTCGAACAGTGGAATCAACTTGGTAAAATAAAGAAACCTATTTTTCTAACCTTTGATGATGGGTATAAAAATAATCGTAACGCTTTTGAGATTCTCCAGAGGTTAAAGGATGAAACTTTTAAGCCAAAAGCAACTTTTTTTGTAATATCGGATTTTGTCGGTAATGTAAATCGGTTAAATATTTCAGAATTAAGAATGATGTCGGACTCTGGTGTTATTTCTGTTCAGTCGCATACAGCTACACATCCAGATTTGACAAAGTCAGAAAATCTCCACTATGAATTAAAAGGATCGAAGGAGAAAATAGAAAAGATAACAGGGAAACCTGTCATTGCCCTAGCCTATCCATATGGAAGTTATAATGAACGTACAGCTTCAGAAACGAAAAAGTTTTATTCATTTGGATTGACGACAACACCAGAAATTTATTCGAAAAAGGATATCAAAAACGAGGATTTTTACCTGCCGCGACTGTATGTTAAGTATTCAACCAATTTAAAAGAATTCGCAAAATTAATTACAAAATAAAAAAGGGACAAAGTTGTCAAATATCGATGAAACATGAGCAAACACTAGAGAAATCATTGTTTTTATTTAAAATTGGAGATTAGGCAGTTAATTTAGGCGAATATCACTCTTTACAAGTAATCAGGTTGAGGATAAAATTATCGTCATAATCAATATTAAATTAAATATTTCGGCCAAAACCCATCAAAATGGGTACGGAGGAACCAATTTATTGGGGCTAATTCTACTATTGTAGAAGGGATGAGAATTTCTTTCGCCATCCTACCCGTCAGCTAACTTCGTCGGCTAAAGCGAAGGAGGTCATGGACCGCCAAGTACAGGGGCTTTTTTGTTTTGATTAACACTTTAAGCAGCTTGATTTACTGTTGGTCTTTTATTATGCCTATTTTAGGGAACAGGTGAAGAAAATGACATTAAAAGATTATTTAACAAAGCTAAAGATAGGTTTGCCAAAAACAATGGTCCATTTGGATAAGAAGGTATACGAAGCCGGAAGTGTTATTAACGGTACCATTGAGATAACAGGCGGCCTGTTAAAAAATAAAATAAAAAGATATGATATCGATCTAGTAGGGATTGATTCCCAGGCATTTGTAGAAGAAATAGTAAATAGTCATTCCGTTTTCTGTTCTTTTGAGTGTAGTCCAAACCAGACTGGAAAAATTTCGTTCTTAATCAATGTTCCTGACGATATTAAAAAAAATCAAGAAACCTTTAACTATTCTTTAATCATTAATATTGATTTAGGAAATGCAAACAATATTACGCAAAATGTCCCAATTATGATAGATGCCGTTTCTTAGTATGTATCTATTAAACTAGTTATTTAATGTAAATCGGAACATTATCCTATTTATTGATATAGCATTGTAAACTACTAGAAATTAGGCTGTAAACAATCACCGTTATAATGAAGGTAACATTAGACTTTATTAGGCGGGTGCAATGATGGAAGACACAATGGTTAAATCCTATTTACAGAAATCACTAGAAGAGTGGAAGGATGATATTTCATCAGTCCTTATCGAAATTGATAAAGAATATGAAGAAGTGGCACAAGAGTTAAAGGTATATTCTTACAAATACGGGATTACCAAGCAAGTCATTCAATCAACGGTGAACGAAGAAATTATTGAAAGTATACGACAAAGGTATCATAAACCGTTTGAGGAAAGTTATAACCAATTAAAAGAGTATATAAAAGACCTAGAAGAGAAGCAGCGAGTTTTTCACATGTTTGTTCAAAAAATTGATGAAGTGAATCGTAAGGAATCTGCAAAGAATCCTATTTAATTATAAAGGATAACAGTCTGGTCCAAATGGATCAGGCTTTTTTTGTCGGCAAGTGAAAAAGCTTTGCATATAGTAATTAACACAGATTCTCACAGAGAGGTGTTGAAGCATGATTACTGCAAGGATCGGAAGTAAGTGGTATACACTGCCGGACAATCTTGAGGAATATTTTCAAAAATTTCGGTCTCAGGTTATCGGCAATCATCAGGAATTTGACTCGCCGTACGGAAGAAAACCTATAATATATGCTGATTGGACGGCAAGCGGAAGATTATTTCGACCAATTGAACAAAAGGTTTCAGAGGTATTTGGTCCTTTTATGGCCAATACTCATACGGAATCAAATATTACGAGTTTAATGATGACGGGTATCTATAATCAATCAAAAAAAATCATCAAGGAACATGTAAATGCCAATGATTTCGACGCTGTCATTCTTGATGGATTTGGAATGACATCTGTAATGAACAAATTACAGAGAATAATTGGGGTTCGAGTCCCGGAACAATGGAAAGACAGTATTAAGCTTTCAGAAGAGGATAGGCCAGTTGTTTTCCTCACACATATGGAGCACCATTCCAACCAAACTTCATGGCTTGAGACATTAGCGGATGTTGAGATTATTAGACCTGACTCAGAAGGTCTAGTAGATGTTAATCATTTGGAACAACTTTTGTTACAGTACCGTGACCGAGCGGTTAAGATTGGCTCATTTACAGCATGCTCGAACGTAACGGGAATCCAGACTCCTTTTCATAGGATGGCCAAAATCATGCATAAGCACGGAGGTCTTTGCTTTGTGGATTTTGCTGCCTCAGCTCCCTATGTGAAGATGAATATGCACCCAGATGACCCTATGGAAAAACTCGATGCCATTTTCTTTTCTCCGCATAAATTTTTAGGTGGACCCGGTACGAGCGGTGTCTTAATTTTTGATAAAAGAATTTATACAAATAAGGTGCCAGATCATCCGGGAGGGGGGACGGTGACATGGACAAATCCATGGGGTGGACACCAATACATTAACGAAATTGAGCATCGTGAGGATGGAGGAACACCAGGGATCCTTCAGGCAATCCGTACAGCGTTATGTATCAGATTAAAGGAACAAATGGGAATAGAACAAATTTTAGCGAGAGAAAAAGAACAGCTCGAGCTGCTTTTATCTGGATTAGGGAATATTCCTAATCTGCATGTATTAGAGAGTCATCAACGCAATCGAATCGGAATTGTTTCATTTACTATTACGGATATTCATTACAATCTTATTGTACGTTTACTAAATGATCGATATGGATTTCAGGTTCGCGGTGGCTGCTCTTGTGCAGGAACATATGGTCATTATTTATTGGAAATTGACAAACATAAATCGAAGCATATCGCTGAACAAATTGATCAGGGAGATCTATCTACTAAACCAGGGTGGGTCCGGTTTTCATTGCACCCAATTATGGCCAATGCGGAAATTTTATTGTTTGTTGAGGCCATGAAAGAGATAACTAGGAACATTGATGATTGGAAAAAGGATTATATTTATGACCCAGTCAGTAATGATTATTTCTATAATCAACACAACCGAAAGGATATGGCACCTTTTTTTGATCTAACTTGATATCTTTTATGGTAGGCAACGGTTCCGATATTCCAACATATGTTATAAGAAAAAAAGGTGGGATATCATGATTCATATTGTGAAGCGGGGCGATACCCTTTATCAAATTTCTTTGGATTATCGGGTAAGCCTCGCTAGTCTTTATGCAGCAAATCCCGGGGTCAACTACCAGCAATTATATGTAGGACAAAAAATTCAAATCCCTGGTCTGCCAGATCCCAATACGATTCCCTTTTCGATTCAAATTTCGATTGGAAAAAGACGACTCTCATTATACCGGAGTGGCAAGCTGGAGAAAATCTATCCGATCGCCGTTGGAAAAATGCTGAGTGCTACCCCAACAGGTGATTTTGTAATTGTTAACCGGCAAATGAATCCGGGTGGACCATATGGTGTTTTATGGCTTTCATTATCCAAACAAGGCTATGGTATTCACGGCACCAATAATCCGAGTTCGATAGGTAAAGCTGTATCGGCGGGGTGTGTTAGAATGCATAACCGGGATGTTCTTCAGCTTGCCGAAAAGGTTCCCAACGGCACAAGGGTAATAATCCGGCCGTGAAATGAGTGACCACTTTGTTAAATATAGGCTGTTTTCGCATTGATTGTTGTTTTATAACAGATTTAACTGAGGATCTTTAAAGAGGTGGCTGATTTGGGCAAACCGCATGAGTAGCCAGAAGGACTGGTATTTAATCGAGGGTCTTGAGGACAAATCGCATGAGTGGAAAGAGAGATTTGTCTTTAATCGAGGGTCTTGAGGACAAATCGCATGAGTGGAAAGAAAGATTTGTCTTTAATCGAGGGTCTTGGGGGCAAGTCGCACTCACGCCCCTACATTCGGACACAGTTACCTTTGTACCCACCAAACTATGTCTGAAATAAACTCTTAGTGAACAATTAGGTTAAAAAGCAACACAGTTTAAAGAGCCTAAATATAAAAGGATTTTGGTCACTCATAGCCATCATGAATGACCACTTTGTTAATTTTAACAAGAGTTTAGTCAATCATACCTTTTATGAGTGACTTTGTTTATCACTACCCCATTTGTCCTTACCGTAACCTCTGGAAGGTTTCCATAAGTTCAAACGAAGTTATATCCTCATAATTACATTCATCACCATACATCCCTATATCTCTAAGCTTTCTTCCTTTGGTTTGAATAGGTGAGTCAAAAAGCAAAATTACCTCAATCAAAAATCTCACCTCCATAAAAGGGGAGGTGAGATTTTTGTTGGTTACTTGTAGATTACAATCGAACCAACTGATTTGTCTTTTGCTTGTCCATTTACACGAACCTTAAGTCCGAAGTTACCAATATTACGGCCAGCATCTGGCATGAATGTATTCATAAATGAGTTGCTGTCATTAAATAGAGAAACCGCTGGCTGACTTGGTCCAAACAATGTTTGAAGACCTGGATAGTTAAGATTTAATTCAGAAGTTGGATTTAAACCAAAAGCTGCATCTGCGATGTGGTAACGAGAAGATGCTTGGGCTGGTGCTGAACCATTGGCAAAGCTCCATAGTAAGTCTGTATTTGCATGAGCATCTACAACTCCTACAAAGCCTTCACCAGGATGTGTGCCTGTCCAGTTGTCTGTATAAGTAGGGTCTACATACCAGACGACAAGACCTCCATCATAGCTCATTAACGATTGTCCGCGTTTGATATTGGCTAGACCTTGGTCAACCCCTGCATGGTTACGCCATTCTAATAGGTAGTAGTGATCAGAGTACTTATTTCCGTCTGATTTTTCAAAACCATTTAAAGTAAATGCTGATGTTGTTTCTGCACCATCAACCACAACAGATTTTCCATCTGCTGTAACGTTAATGTTATCAACATAGAAGCCTTTTTCTGAAGTACCCCAGTCAGTAATATAACGGAAGCGAAGTTGTACTTTTTTACCTGCATAAGCATCTAGATTAAACTCTTGTTTCTTCCAGCCTTCACTATCACCTGTAAAACCAGGAAGGGCAGGAGCGATTGTAGGATATGCTTCTGGTACTGCACTTGAAACAGTGTTTGTATTGCCTATAGATTTCCATGATGCACCGCTATCCTCAGAGACTTGTACAAAAGCAAAATCCCAATCCTGTTCTATTTGATACCATGCATCAAATTCTAAAGTTGCAGAGGTCTTTCCTGTTAAGTCCACAGTTGTAACCATGTTTGTATCTATTTCATCTTGCTGTCCGCCCCAGTACTCGAAGTAGCCAGTGGCAGGAGTATTAATATTTGTAGCCTTTTGCGGCAAGTTTACTTTTGCAGCAATTGCGTTTTTGCCATTTGGAGAGTTTGCTTGATCAAGTAATACTTGTGTTCCTTTTGTAGATACTTCATTCCAGTCTAATTCAACAGTATCATTTGTCCAGTTTCCACCTAGGTAGGATTGGAAATATGATTTTGCTAATGGGGAGAATCCAGTTGGCTCGGTACCGCCAATTTTACCTGCCCATGAACCACTTGCCATAATCGACCAGTACGCTACTGCTTCACCAGTACCAGAATAAATTGTGTCATATTCATCTGGGTAGCCTAAATCATGACCATACTCATGTGCGAACACTCCAGTTGCACCGTCTTCAGGCATCATTGTGTAATCGTAAAAACCTGGTAAACCTTTGCCTAATCCATCAGTGTCAATAAATTTCGCTGAACGATGTGACCAGATGGCATCATTTCCTAATGAACCTCCACCAGCTTCTTGACCAACACCAGAGTGGATAATCATTAAGTGGTCGACTAAACCATCAGGCTCTTTAATATTTCCATCTCCATCTAAATCGTGAACATCCTCATTGTCATATTGATCTACTGGAACCCCAGCAGCTAATGCAGCTTTATAAGCATCAATTACTAACTGCTTAGATCCACCTGGAGTAACATTATCATGACCACCCGTAGCTTTATCTCCGCCATAATAAGCGGCAGTTCCTGGAACCTTTAACCAGCCAAATGCCTTACCATCAACTGAGTAAGTTCCGCCTGACTGCTCTTCATAAAATTGTTTCATGGAAACAAAATCTTCACCTTTCGGACCTTCTACACCATTTTCCCCAAAAATCATATCTTCAAAGTGTTCTAATGGATAATCTGAATAATAGTTATCCGTTTCATCAGGCTTAATGTTATTATGGGCAAAGTCAGAGTATTCGACAGCTAGGACAAGTACTTTGTCTTCTCTTTTTTCACCATTGTAAGCGGTTTCTTTTACGGGATCGGGATTCCCTTTTAAGTGTCCGTTTTTATTTCCATCTCCATTTAATAAACCATTGTTAAATTCTTTAAACTTACTTTGCTTTTCTGCTTCAGCAGCTTTTACTTTTGCTGCCAATGGGTCTGATTCCTTAACTTTTGATTGCTTCCCTTTTAACTCAAGGTAGTTCTTTAGGAAATTTTGCTTTACTTCTTCTGAAGCATTTTTTGAGAGGAGCCCTTGTTTAATAAAAGATTCTATTAATCTCTCTTCATTCACAATCGCTAGGTCAAGTGAGCTGTTTGAAGAAAAAGAAGAGGCTTCCGCTTTATGTATGAGTCCCACATCCTTAGATGAAGCATCAATACTCGGGAATCCTGCAAATAAAGTACCTGCAAGCATAACTGAAGAAAGGCTGGTTTTTATAAACTTATTCAAATTCATTCCCCATTTCAATTGTAGTACGGCCGTATTAATATAATATTTCGAAAATTAGGACAAAACAATAGGAATATTTCCCCGAATTATTAGCACTGTTCATTAGAAAATAGGTCTAATATCATGGTGTTTCGACAAAAAACTTGACTCTTTTGTAGTAATCTATCAAATTATAGAGAAAAATAAATGTGTTATGAAAATAATAATAAAGCATTTACATTTGAAATTAGATGTGCTTTTGTTAATAAGTATTTGAGTACAAAGGTGGAGTAATAACGGGACTAAAATTAAAATAAGGAACGAATTTAATAATTTTTTCTCAAGGAAGAAGACCATTCAATAAAATCTTTTTCATTATATGAAAATATCAAGGTGCATTTACAATTATTTCAATATATTAAAAATTAACTGCTTACAATCCCAAAAAGTGCCACAATCGACTAAAAAGTAGAAATACTTCAACAGGTTAATGGGTAAAGCTTTTGCATCTTGAACAGGATTTTTTGAACCAGAAATGGAATTGTAAACAAAATGTTGGAATGAAACGGGTTGTAATTCAAATACTACCATTAATACTGCTTAATGAAATGGGATATGTGTATGAAGAATTCAAAACGAAATAAAATACCCTTTATTATCTTGTTCCTTATCCATACAACTCTTCTTGGGGTTTCTTTTTATAAATCTAAAAATAAAAAACATTTATTTACTCTCTTAATGTCAAATATCGGTTTTGCCTATTTACTGGAGTTTTTTGTATTAAATCTTTTTAATGCTTATAAATATAAACCAAAAGTGATAAAAAATGATTTTTTTGATAATATTTTTGGTGCAATATTATCACAGGCCATTTTTGTTCCATTTACGGCTCTATTCTTAACTGCTTTGAAATTAGGATGGGTATGGAAATTACTTGGCGGCATATATTTTACACTGGTGGAGCTCTTATTTTTAAGGTTAAAAGTATATAAACATTATTGGTGGAAAACCGGTTACACCTTAATTTTGATTCCTTTATACTTTAACATCAGTGATTGGTGGAATATATTTTTAAGTAAGAAAAATCCGCTCATTCGCTTTATTTCGCTATTTTTAATGGTTATGGTTACAGAAGCAAATTTATTATTTCTCTTTGCGTCATCTCGTAAGATTCGTTTCGGATTTGGGAGGTATCATTCATGGACAGAGCATTTTATTATCGTCCCTTTGTATGCGATTTCCCTAGCTTTATTTTCAACCATGTCCTTCTTGAAAGAGAATAATTGGAGTGCAAAACTAAATGTTTTGGTCATGAGCGTTGGGTTAGATCAGTTTTTTAAAAAATTTAAACTCTCTAAAGAAAAATTTCATGGTATAGACTATTTTTCTATACGTATTTTAGTGATATTGCTTTATGGGCAATTTAGAGATTGGGTTTATGGAGAGAGAAAAACTGTTGAATTAGAGGATTTTGAGGTTGAAAGGTAACTGAAATAGTAAGTAATCGAGAGTAGACATAAAAAAAACGCCTTCAGGGCGCAGGATATTTATTGAAATCATTAAGTAATCATGATAATATTAATTTTGGTCTTGAAATATAATTATATAGAGAATAAAAATTCCCTAATATTATATTAGCACATCAAGGGATTGGTTGTCAAATATATAAGGGAAGAAAATTTGTCTGGAGAGTGGTCAAATGAGCGAAACCCTAAATAGGGACTTACAATTGGAGCAGGAACGAGTAAGTACAGTTATTAAGGAAATTGATAAGAAAAAGCAAAAACTCCAGCAAAATACTGGAGGAGTTAGTTCGGATGTACTAGAGCTTCGAAAGACTTTTTGGGAAGATGTAACGGTTAATATGGATGAGCCGGATGATGTGATCGAAACTGCAGCCAGCATAAAACAACAGGCAGAATTGTTATCAGAGCGGGAACGTACGTATAAACAAATGAATAAACAGCTCCGTATCCTTGAACGCTTAAGTTATTCCCCTTATTTTGGACGGATTGATTTTTTGGAAACGGGGGAGAACAACGTTGACCATGTATATCTCGGAATTGCTTCTCTTATGGATGAGAATGATGAGAATTTTTTAATTTATGATTGGCGTGCCCCTATTTCCAGCCTTTATTATGATTTTGCCCCAGGCCCAGCTTCTTATCATACGATGGACGGTAAGGTCGAAGGGGAGATGAATTTAAAAAGACAATATATGATTCGAGCTGCCAATATAAAAGCCATGTTTGATACAGGAGTAACCATTGGAGATGAAATGCTTCAAGAGGTTCTTGGAAATAACGCTAATGCACAAATGAAAAGTATTGTAGCTACTATTCAACGAGAGCAAAATTTAATTATTCGGAATGAAAGAAGCAAACTCCTCATTGTTCAAGGGGTAGCAGGCAGTGGTAAAACATCTGCTGCTCTTCAACGTGTTGCTTATTTGCTCTACCGGTATCGTGATACGTTGAAGTCTGAGAATATCATGCTGTTCTCACCGAATCCATTGTTTAACTCTTACGTTTCGACGGTACTCCCTGAATTAGGGGAAGAGAACATGGAGCAGGCTACCTTTATGGAATATTTAAATAATCGAATCGGGAATCAATTCGAAGTCGAGGACCCTTTTGACCAGATGGAATTTTTACTTAACAACAAGGAAGGGAATTCTGATTATCACGCAAGGGTTAAAGGGATTCGGTATAAATCAAGCTTAGCGTTTAAACAAATTATTGATCAATATGTAATTGATTTATCTAGAGAAGGTTTGCTTTTTAAGGACTTAATTTTCCGAGGCGAGATTGTTATTTCCAAGGAAGCGATCTATGATTACTTTTATTCGTTAGATAGTAGTTTTACCATCCCTAATCGACTGGAGATGGTAAAGGATTGGCTATTAAGAGAGTTAAAGAGAAGAGTCAAGCAGGAACGTTCAAAAAGCTGGGTCGAGGAAGAAATTCAATTTCTTGAAAAAGAGGACTATCTAGAGGTATACCAGGAACTGCAGGAGAAAGAACGTTTTACCGATAAGAGTTTTGATGATTTTGAACTGGAACAAAAGTTTCTTGCTGAAAAGGTCGTGAAGCAAAAATTTAGATCGTTATTTGCTCGAGTGAAAAGGTTGAATTTTATCGATATGCAGGGATTGTATAGTCAGTTATTTAAAAGGGGGGCTGATAATAAAGAAGTCCTTCTTGATGACTGGACACAGATATGTTTGCAGACGGTTGACCAATTAACAAATTTTAAAATTGCCTATGAGGATGCAACTCCTTTTGTCTACTTACAGGATTTACTGAAAGGCAGGAAATCAACAACTGGGATACGTCATATTTTTATTGACGAAGCACAGGATTATTCACCATTTCAGTTTGCGTTAATAGAAAGGCTTTTTCCTTATAGTAAAATGACACTACTTGGCGACTTCAATCAAGCTATCTTCTCAGGTGCGACAGGGTCACCTACGGTTATATCGGATTATGAAGAAGAGGGCGAAGACGTTGAGAAGATTATTTTGACAAAAACCTATCGTTCCACTAAGGAAATTGTAGAGTTCACCAGTTCCTTGATTGAAGGTGGAGAAAGTATCGAACCCTTTAATCGACATGGTAAAAAGCCAACAATAAAAAAAACTGAGCCACGCTTACTAAATGGTTTAATTCGAGATAAAATAAATGAGTTTTTTAAAGAAGGGCATAGGACAATAGCGGTTATTTGCAGGACGGCTGCAGAGAGTAAAAGAGTATATAATGCACTTAAGAATGAGGTTCCACTACATTTAATTGAGAAGGCTACCATCGCTTATGAAAAAGGCATCTTAGTAATACCTTCGTATTTAGCGAAAGGAATCGAATTTGACGCCGTAATTCTATATGACAGTTCTCAATATAGAAATGAAAGTGAACGAAAATTATTTTATACCGTCAGTACCCGTGCGATGCACAGGCTTCATATGTTCATAACAAATGATCTGAGCCCATTAATGAAGGATGTAGCGGAAACATTATACACGGTAGAATAAAGAACAAAAAAACAGCGTCCAAGATTAGGACGCTGTTTTAGTTATCCTGCCATTGCTTTTGAACCTGTTCATAGGCAAGACGGTAAATTTCTTCTTCAGAAGTGTTTGGGTTGGCTAAAACATTTGTTAAATAGCTTTTTCCTTCAAATGTTACTTTTACATTTACTTGGAGCATAATATCACCTTTCTCATTTAAATTTGTATTCCGTTTGAGGTCATTAGTATAATTGTTTTATCGCTTAGAATAGGAGGGCAATCATGTCAGTGCACTTTGAAGAGATAACAAAAGAAACGCTATATATCGCGCTTGAAATCATAAATTCAAATTCAGAATATAATATTGTTGAAAATGGGCGTGCCCAAAGGGAACTTCCAGAAATAGAAGAAGAGTTTTTGAACCCTGCCACTTCTAGTGTTTTTATTAAACTGGATGATACTTATATAGGGGTTATGGATTACTTAATGGAAAATCCAAAGGATCAATGCCCATGGCTGGGACTTCTAGTAATTCATGGTGATTATCAAGGATTTGGATTTGGTACACAGGCATATGCTCTTTATGAAAATGATATGCGTAAAAGAGGTTTAGTCCGGACTCGAATTGGAGTCATTAGAGAAAATGTAAAGTCGAAACAGTTTTGGGAATCATTAGGGTTTCTTTATATTAAAACAGCTTTAAGTGAAAATGGCAAGGAAATTTTCGTTTATGAAAAAAACTTCCCGAAGGAAGCCTAGACCTCAAGTAACAAAAATTCCTCGGCAAATCTTTGAACCTTCATTTTGTCGAGATGATTTTTTTTTAATGTAGATTCTGCGATTACCAAATGGGCTTGGATGGAAGCCATTTTTTTTAATTCTCTAATGGATACATCGCCATTCAGTAATTGAATGGCTTTTTCTCGGATGTCTTGACTCTTAGAAGAATGATACAGGAGAAAAGCAATACAAGTAACTTTATCCACAATCAGCACTCCTTATAACAAGAATCGAACATTTCTTAATATATTCGACTGTTGTTCTTAAAAATCCTGCAAATATTCTGAAAAAATAGTTGAGAAATTGTAGGAAAATTTGTTGAATATTGCTTATTTGTTGTGAGTTTTATATAATATTGAAGGGATTAAAGATACAAGATTCTATGGAAAATAACCTTACGTCCCATTGGCGTGAGGATTTTTATTTTTACATAAAAGTTGGAGGTTGCATTTAAATGAAACAAGCCCTAGTTAAGGATTTGTACAGAAATACTGAAAGTTACATAGAACAAAAGATTCAATTATCAGGCTGGATTCGCACAATTCGCGATTCAAAAACCTTTGGTTTCATTGAATTGAATGATGGCAGCTTCTTTAAAGGTGTTCAAATCGTTTTTGACGAACAATTGGAGAATTTCAAAGAAATCGCTAAATTGCCAATTAGTTCATCTATTAAAGTCGAGGGAGATTTCATCCATACACCACAAGCTAAACAGCCGTTTGAAATCAAAGCGACAAATATTTCTATCGAAGGACTTTCAAATAGCGATTATCCATTACAAAAGAAAAAACATTCCTTTGAATACCTAAGAACCATCTCACATTTAAGACCCCGCACCAATACTTTTTCAGCTGTATTTCGCGTTAGGTCGTTGGCTTCATATGCCATTCACAAGTTCTTCCAAGAAAAAGGATTTGTGTATGTTCATTCACCAATCATCACAGGAAGTGATACAGAGGGTGCAGGTGAAATGTTCCGAGTTACTACTCTAGACATCGATAACCCTCCTAAAAATGAAGAGGGTAAAACTGATTTGTCAAAGGATTTCTTTAATAAAGAAACAAACCTAACTGTAAGCGGCCAATTATCTGCAGAGGCTTTTGCCTTGGCATTCCGCAATGTATATACATTTGGTCCCACCTTTAGAGCGGAGAACTCCAATACGGCAAGGCACGCAGCTGAATTCTGGATGATTGAACCGGAATTGGCTTTTGGAGAGCTTCCAGATATCATGGACCTTGCTGAAGAAATGGTTAAATACGTAATCGGCTATGTCCTTGAACAAGCACCGGAAGAAATGAACTTCTTTAACAGCTTTATTGAAAAAGGCTTATTAGATCGCCTTAACAATGCTCATACTTCAAGTTTTGGTCGTGTGACTTATACGGAAGCAATTAATATTTTAATGGAGTCAGGCGAAACTTTTGCCTATCCAGTTGAATGGGGACTCGACTTGCAAACGGAGCATGAGCGCTATTTATGCGAAAAAGTCTTCAAAAAACCGGTTTTTGTTACGGATTATCCTAAGGAAATCAAAGCGTTCTATATGAGATTGAATGAAGATAATAAGACAGTCGCGGCAACTGATTTACTTGTACCAGGAATTGGGGAATTAATCGGAGGCAGCCAGCGTGAAGAGCGCGAGGATATTCTTGCAGGAAAAATTAATGACCTAGGTATGAGTGAAGAAGATTATTGGTGGTACCTAGAATTAAGGAAATATGGAGGTACAAAACACTCAGGCTACGGTCTAGGCTTTGAACGCTTAATTATGTACCTTACTGGTATGTCAAATATTAGAGACGTCATCCCGTTCCCAAGAACTACAGGAAATGCGGAATTTTAAAAATATCAATAAAAGAAGACCAATCCTATGGATTTGGTCTTTTTTCAATTATTGAGTTTGAAATTCTTCTTCGAAAAAAAATGTCCCGGGATGCTCCTTAACAATGTAAGAATATCTTTTCATATTTTTTACATATTGCCATTTTACAATGGTAACTTCCTCGCCAGTGTCCTTTAGTTTCACAGTTTGCCCGCTATTGAATCTGTTATTTGAGTTTCTCAAATCAACACCCCTTTTTTTCATCAAATTTAATTATATCATACTTTTTATTTCATCGCCTGTTACTGTCTAATGAAGCTTTTTAAGTGATTTTAAGCTGTTGGAAATAGTGGCTGAGGTGTGATTCCTTTCATTTAAATTTTCATTGTGTTACACTATTTAAAAAGTGAGGTGTCATTTTGTCAACTTATAAAGCGAAAAAGAGTAACCTCAAAGCCTTATTATCAAAAAACAGTATGAATCTTGAAGGTTTGGAAAAGAACACACACATTCCTTTAGAACAGCTTAACGGCTATATGTCAAAGAAAGTGATGAATTTAAGTACTGCCATGACGATTTCTAAAGAATTAAATTGCAAAATTGAAGATTTATATGACTGGGAATTAGAAAAGAAAGCGTAAGTTTTTATTTGTGTCACTAGGGGAATTCTCCTAGTGACATTTTTAATAACTTGACCATTCTATAAGGTGTTTATTCAATTTAAAATTGGAAGTATTGGACGAGAACTTGCTTAATTTTTCTTTCTCTGGTATGATTATGTAGAATTATTTTTGTTCGGTAGTAAAGGGAAGAATAAGTAACAGCTTTTCGCCTGGATCTTTAAAGAGCAAGAATAGTAATACAATGTGTGGATTACACACTAGGAGGCAACAAATATGGAAAACGGTAAAGTAAAATGGTTTAATGCAGAAAAAGGTTTCGGATTCATCGAGCGCGAAGGTGGAGAAGATGTATTCGTTCACTTTTCAGCAATCCAAGGCGAAGGCTTTAAAACTCTAGAAGAAGGTCAATCAGTAACTTTTGATGTTGAAAAAGGCGCTCGTGGACCTCAAGCAGCTAACGTAAACAAAGCTTAATCACATAGCATGTGAAAAAACAGACCTAGATGGTCTGTTTTTTTCTGCCTAGTTATTAATATATTTTTCAAATACAAAGCCAAAGTCTTTAACGCTATATTGCTTTTTGCTTTCCTCTAGCCATTGGAATGCAGCTTGATTTAGCATTTTGAATTGGACGACTAAGTTGTTATCTGTACTATTAACACGTCCTAATGTAGTTGAGGCAATATCAAGGCTTTCCTTGGCAAAACGAAGAGAAATCTCATTATCATGAGTCAGTTCTGATATCTTTATGAGCGCCTTGTATAAGTCTTTGACTTCTTCAATGTGTTTTTTATGAATATCAATCGAAAATGGCTGTGAGCCGATTTTAAATTTAATTTCGATATCCAGGTCGACAGTGCCAGCTGTCTCAAGCTTCACATCGGATATTTTATTTGTAACGTAACTATAACGATGAAGCATCCTTTTTTTACTCGTAGCACTAGTCCCATCAAGATGAATAAGGGCATTATTGGTGAAGCAATATTCATCCGATTTAGATTTGATTAAGAAGTAAATCCTTTCGTTATCCTCGTGCATAACATAATCATCGGAATCAACCTTATCATAATTTTCTGGTTTAATGACAGAACCAACATCACTTAAACCTAATATATCCGCTGCTACTTTTCCAAACATACTATCAACCTCACTTACCCAAATTTTAGTTGCCATTCAACTTATACGTATAGGTTCTTAAGAAGTTTCGTGTTTTTTGAACGACAAAACAATTTATGCACCATTTTTTTGTCTTATGCTCTCTTTTAAAAGTACAAATAATTCAGTATTTGGTATAATAAAAAATGCATCCATTGGAGTGAACATTTTCATTGGAAGGAAATGAATTTTAAAGGGGAATATAGGTAATGCGACCGATTTCACTAGGCATTTTAGCTGCCTTCTTTTTTGCCTTTACGTTTATTATTAACCGTTCAATGGAGTTAGATGGAGGGAGCTGGATATGGAGTGCTTCACTTCGATATTTCTTTATGATTCCTCCGCTATTGCTTCTTGTATATGGGAGAAAAAATCTAAAGCCATTATTAGTGGAGATGAAAAATAATCCCCGTGCCTGGCTCTTATGGAGTTTTGTAGGCTTTGGTCTATTTTATGGACCAATTTGTTTTTCCGCTGCCTATGCACCTGGCTGGTTAATCGCTTCTACATGGCAAATAACCATTATCACTGGATCGTTATTAGCCCCGCTTTTTTTTGAAACGGTTATGACAAAAAAGGGCCCAATCCAGGTAAAAGGCAGAATACCTTTCAAAGGCATGGCTATGTCATTCATTATCTTGCTCGGTATTATATTAATGCAATTGGAACAAGCAAGTTCTCTTAAGCCAATCGAAGTTTTATTAGGAGTGTTACCTGTCATTATCGCGTCATTTGCTTACCCTTTAGGTAATAGAAAAATGATGGATGTGTGTGGGGGAAGACTCGATGTTTTTCAACGCGTATTAGGTATGACACTTGCCAGCATGCCGTTATGGATTATACTTGCGATTTATGGATTGTTTACGGTTGGTCCGCCAAGTATTGGTCAATCGGTTCAATCGGGGCTCGTAGCGATTACCTCCGGTGTAATTGCAACCATTTTATTCTTCCAGGCAACGGATCTCGTAAGAGGGAATATGCAGAAACTAGGAAATGTGGAAGCTACACAATCGATGGAGGTTTTATTTGCCTTAATCGGAGAGTTAATTTTATTGAAAGCGGCATTTCCATCCGTGATCTCCTGGACAGGAATGATACTGGTGATGGCGGGAATGATGCTTCACAGCTATGTGTCTCACAAAGGCAATATCCCTGATGGGAAAAAAGTGAGTGCATAATCGATTAGAGCCTAATTAGTTCGTTGATTAGGCTCTAAGCAGTTATTAACTAGTAAGATAGGGTGTTAGTTTATCAATTGTATCCTGTACGAGTTTTGCATTTTTCTTATACATAGCTTTTGATGCCTCGTCTTCTGTTCCAAGAGAAAATATTTCTAAATCAGCCTGTACTTTTTTTAGTGTTGCCATTAGAAGAGGTCTTTGAGTAGGAGATGGGGTTTGCATTTTGTCGTCATAGATATCTACTGTTAATTCTCCGTATGAATCCACTTGCCCGATAAATACATTGTCGAGCGTAAGTTCGAGTTTTTCTAATTCTGTGCTTAGCCATCCTCTACTCTTCCCAGCAGACCTCAATGCTTCATCCAAAATACTACCGTCCATAATCACTGTTTGTGGTTCTTTTTCATTGGGCATCGTCATATTCAAATCTTTAGGAGTTAATGGGCGATTCTCTTTTTTTAATAAAGTACTTAAATTACCTCTAGGTTCGAGGACAGCAAATTCAACATCAGCCACCCGAAAGATATCTTTTTGACGAAGCAATGCAGATAATTCATCTATAGTATATTTTTCCTTTTTTAAATTTTCTTCTAATACCTTCCCATCCTTGATAAAGACAGTTCCTCTTCCTTCAACGATGTCTCGGAAAGATTTACTTTTTAATGCTAAAATATCGGCCAAAAGAGTAACAAGACCGAAAATAAGGACTGCAAGTATTCCATGGTAAATATTTTTTTCAAGACCGGTAATTGCTTCTCCGGCTATACTTCCAATCGTTATTCCTGATACGTACTCAAAGAAAGAAAGCTCAGAAATTTGTTTTTTTCCAAGTATTTTTGTTATTAAAAATAATAGTGCTAAGAAGACAAAGGAACGGATGAAGATATCAATCCAGCCCGGCATTTTCACTCACCTCAAAAGTTTTAACCTTTATATTGTGGTTCAAGTCTTTCTAGTTCCAAAACACGTGTTTGTAAATCCTTTTTCACACAAGTTATTGTTATCATGGTGTCATGGAAGACTTCTTGAGCACTTTTATCATTAGAATTTAAGGCAAGGGATGATAATTGTGCTTCAATTCCTTTCATATTGGCTAGGCATTGCTTAACACTTGCAGCAATGGTCATGATTATACTTCCTTTCTAATCAGATAACCAAAAGAGTTGGCAGGGATGCCAACCCTTTTCGTTTTTATTGGTTATATTGAGGCTCTTCAGCTAAAATTTCTTGAAGCCGTGGTTCGAGACTATCTAGGACGGTTTGAGTTTGTTGAGCTGCATCTTGATAGAGTTTTTTTGCGTTTTGATTATCCGTTGCCAAAGCAAAGGTTTCAAAGCTGGCTTGAGCACTTTTTAATCCTGCTAATGCTTGTTTAACTTGGGTGCCGACTGTCATGGTGTAAGGCCCTCTTTCCTTTTCAAAAATATATTACAAGCAGTAGTATGTGGATTTACTTAGAATTTATGTGATGTAAAAAATATTACGATTTTTAATAAATAAGACTTTCCATTTCTAGTGGATGGAGAGCATGTGTTTTATCTAAAAAGATAAATCCATCGTAGCGGCTGCTCATGACTGATGGCACATAGTTTCCATATTGCTCATGTTCAGGTCGATAAACAACACCGATAGCACGGTGACCAATTCTTTTGCTGAATTCTTCCCGATTTTCATCGTTAAAAATGAGGTATTGGTTATAAGCACCAGCTTTATGCATAAGGTTTTCCCAGCTCCCAATTTGAGCAGAGGGGACATTTGTAACTCGAAAATCGACTCCCCATTCCGTTGAAGCGATTACTGTACCGCTGTTAGTCCCAAAGCCAACGATGTATACATCTTCAGGGGAATTCTGTTCCCGTATCAACTGACCGACATTTACCATACCTGCATCTTTCATATCGGTTGCCCGAGCATCACCAACATGCGTATTATGTTCCCAGATGATTACTTTTGCTCCGTCACCATAATACTTCATAACCGCATTCAAAGATTCGACCATATGTATGTCTCTCACGTTCCAAGACTTCGAATCACTGGTAACCATCTTCCGGTAATACTCTTCAGCATTAACCGTAACTAGTGCATTAACCTCCATATTTAAGCTGCTTTCATCATCATCATCATATTTCCATTTGTTCTTTTGGATAGTAGTAAGAAGCGAAAGGGCTTCCTTCATGCAGTCCTCTGATAAGTAACCTGCGGATACGGCATAGGATTCATTATTACGATTAAATGGTTCAAAGCAGTTAAACGCATTTCTAGCTTGTTTAAGTCCTGTGTTACCGGTGCGTTCTAAGTATTTTATAATTTCGTCCATACTCTCCCATAGACTATATACATCCAATCCGTAAAAACCAACTTTGTTTTTTCGCTTTGCTTGTTGATTAAAGCTTTTTAACCACTCCATTAATTCAATGATTTCTTGATTAGCCCACATCCACGTTGGCCAACGATTAAAACTCTCAAGTGCCTCTCTAACATCACTCTTGGGTGAACCGATGTCTTTTATATAGCGATTTATGCTTTGGCAGGATGGCCAGTCTCCTTCTACAGCAATGACAGAGAAACCTTTTTCTTGGATTAATCTTTTAGTAAGCTCAGCGCGGAGCGTATAAAACTCTGACGTTCCATGAGATGATTCGCCGAGAAGGACATACTTGGCGTCACCGATAGCTGCCACCAGAGGATTAAGATCATTAATGGAATCGAAGGGTTTAGCATATTTCTTTATGGAATCGAACATTAAAAGACATCCTTTCATAAATAGTGATATTGCTAATCTTCCCTAAAGGCATCCTTAAATAACAAAAAAACTTCCAAATAATCAGGAAGTTTTGAATTACCATTATCGGTACATCGTCCATTTTCCAACGTCATTAAATCCAAGTCGTTTATAGATACGTCCAGCTTCAGGATTATCATAGAAAAGGCAAAGTATTTTGCCTTCGTCCATTATATCTTTAAAAAGCTTCTGCATAATGCCTGTGGCTAACCCTTTACGGCGATATTCTTTTCTTGTACATACACCAACAATCATCGCAGACATTGAATTTTCTGCTGTAGTAGATACACAAGATGTCATTTGTCCATTTTCTTCTGTGTAATAAGTTCTCGCCATATTTGATTCCATAGATGTTCGTAACATTTCAGCAGCATTATGACTGAGATGGAATTCATCAATTGTTTTACGAAGAGATAGGATTTGGTCAATTTCATTTATACTCGCCTTTTTTATGTACACATTTGTTTCACCGAGATATTCAGTACTCTTACATTCAGCAAAGAAGGTTTCTTGTTTCTTTCCAAGTTGAAGGACATTATAGGATTCAAATTTCTCGACAATATCAGTTTTCCCGGATAAGAGAACTGGCTGAGAGTGAGAAATAATAATCGAGACAAACTCAGCAACATTAAATTCTCCTTTGGCATAAGGGATAAATGATTGATAGTATCTGAGAAGAACGGCGATGATTTCTCCTTGGTGATTGAATTCTGCCCAGATTTCTTGGAAATCTGATTCGTATCCAAAAACCTCTATGTCACCAATGATAAATAAATTAATAGACGGTTCTTCACTTAAGAAAGAAATTACTTGGTCATGATCATTTTTGGTTAATTTCCTAATGATAAAAATCGCCTCCTTGGATGCTAATATTTTATCCAAAAAGTGGGTAATGTTCAATAATAATAATCTAATAGTTTGGCTTAATATGGTTTTTTTAATAGTCTGGTAATTTAGAAAAGTTCACCAATTCGTCACAACACTGTGTTTTAGGAGGGCATTAGAAGTGATATAATATAAGTGTAAAGAAGATATAAAAAGTTAACTTCTTAGGAGACTCAACCATCCGTGTTCGTTCCGTTTGTGAACGAGTAGTAAAGGTTTTCCCTTGCAATGTTTGGTAGGTGGAGCGATGTAAATTGAATTGGAAAGGTGCAAGACTAACTAAACTTCTTTTTAGTGAAAGAGGAAATCGTCTTTTCAAATGTAGGTACACAAGTTATTGTAATTTGGGAGTAAAGAAAAGTTATCTACCTATGTAAACGGTACGTAGATAAAAATCTCAAACCAAAAAAGATCTTTCTTAAAATTATGATGGAAGCTTCCTTCGCGAAGAAACCTAAAGTAATGAAGTATAGAAAGAATCTAAAAAACAATAACTAAAACAAATAGGAGCTGTCAACTGTTTGGTCCTTATATTTGATAAAGAAGCTCACCTAAAAGGTAAGGAGTAGTAAGGAGATAATGATATTTAATAAATGAAAAATCTTTATTTATATTATTATCTAAACCTTCAACCAAATCAAATCTTACATTGCCAAGAAACTAAACCAAATAAAAGGATAATGAGTCAATCGGTAGTACCGGTAAATTTGTTTCTTTTAAGGAATTTGAATTCCATTAAATCCCATGTGAATTAATTCCTTCAACGGAACAACACCCATCGGCTAATTCTCCAATCTTCCATTAGATCGTAAAATGACTAAAAGGAAGAGTAAAGAACACTTTGGCTGATGTCATGGTTGGGTCCCCTAAGAGGTTAATATTCCCAAGTAGCTGTCTCAATGGAGGCGGCTTCTTTATTTTGTGATTTTATTAAAAAATAACCTTAGAATTTTACCTAGAAAATTGGGAAATAAAGTGTTTAAAAATTCAAAAAACTATCAGTTTACTGATATAATGGAATTATAAGTCTATACGAAAGGGGCAAGATAATGACAGGATTTCCAAATGTAAATCTTAACGAACAACAGAAAGTACTTATGGAGAAAGTTCAACACAAAGGATTAACCACCAGAAAAATCATTCAAAGAATTATGCTCATTACAATCGGGGCAGCTTTAATGGCCGTCGGATTGGAAATTTTTCTCGTTCCCAATCATGTTATTGATGGAGGCATCGTAGGCATTTCGATTATGCTTTCTTATCTGACTGGTTGGAAACTCGGTATTTTTATCTTTATTCTTAACATCCCTTTTTTCTTTATCGGTTATAAACAAATTGGAAAAACCTTCGCATTATCCACTCTTTATGGAATTACCATTCTTTCTATCGGCACCACATTACTTCATCCAGTTCCTGCCTTTACCCAGGATATCTTACTTGCAACCGTTTTTGGGGGAATCGTCCTTGGGATTGGAGTAGGGATGGTCATCCGCTATGGAGGTTCCTTGGATGGTACTGAGATTCTCGCCATTCTATTTAATAAAAAACTTCCATTTTCTGTTGGTGAAATTATCATGTTTTTTAATTTATTTATACTGGGAAGCGCTGGCTTTGTCTTTTCGTGGGATCGGGCTATGTATTCTCTAATAGCCTATTTTGTTGCCTATAAAACCATCGATATTACCATTACCGGCTTAGATGAATCCAAATCGGTTTGGATTATTAGTGACAATTCAAAAGAAATTGGTGAGGCCATTATGAATCGCCTTGGTCGTGGCGTGACCTATATTAATGGAGAGGGTGCCTACTCAGGAGATCACAAGAAGGTAATTTTCTGTGTCATTAACCGACTTGAGGAAGCAAAGTTGAAGGAAATTGTTACTGAAAGTGATGAAAACGCATTCCTCGCCGTAGCTGATATCGCTGAAGTGCGCGGAGGAAGGTTTAAGAAACGAAATATTCACTAGAAAATGTGTCTTGGTTTGACGTAATCCCAGATGGGTAGAATCTTATAAAAACTCACTTCTTGTCGCTTAATGACAAAAAATGCCCACTAAAAATCGTCTTTTGTCGTTGTATGCGCTTACCTAGGAAATAATTAATAGTTATTTTGGTTTATTTCCCAAAGGAGAGATGTTAGTTTCATAACTAACATCTCTTTTTATGTAGCCAAAGTCTAAAATAGCAGTTCGAATACTTCGTTTAATTCATGAGCCCTTTTTTCATCTTGCTCTTCCTTTGCATAATTAATTTCTTGAGGAAGCATTTCATTTAAACAGTCAATCTCCTTCTGGCTTAACTGTTTCACAAAATCTCCTTCAGAAGTAAATTTTCCTTCAGTTAATTTGCGATATAATTGTTTCCCTTCAGAATGTTGATCACTGTAATTTGATAAGATTTCACGTAAATAGCCCAATGTTTTATCCATTTAAGTCAACCATCCTTTCACTTTTTATCTTTTGACGAAAAGGGATTTATAATACCTTTCCTTAATTAGATTCACATTATAATAAATGGTACAGACTATAGAAGAACCGTATTCAATGGAAGGATTGGTCTAAAAAGGGGGGACCTGCTTGTTAAACCATTTGGTTAAAGCAATACCAAATTTATTTACTATTGGGAACTTATTATCTGGTGTCTTTTCGATTACCTTTAATTTGAATGGATATTTACAAATGGCAGCAATGTTTATTTTCTTATCGGCAATATTTGATTTTTTTGATGGACGCTTAGCAAGAAGATTGAAGGTGAATAGTGAATTTGGAGTTGAACTTGATTCATTAGCCGATATTGTTAGTCTTGGAGTGGCACCAGCGCTATTATTTTACTCATTAGAACCATCATCAATTTTCACGACAATTGCATTTATGCTATTTCCAACGATGGGCGCATTACGCTTAGCAAAATTTAATGTAAAGCCAACCAGAGGCTACTTTATGGGTCTGCCAATTACGGCTGCTGGGCTGTTAATGGCTTGCATGGGAATATTTCTATACAGTAGTGCATTCATAACCATTTTACTATCCATTCTTATGGTGAGCCCTATAAGAATAAAGAAGCTATAACAACATTTTGCTAACCAAAATATATTCTGTAAACAAATAACATTTCACCAGTAGTTTTCCAATCATATTCTCACCTTAAATGTAAAGATTAAGCTAATGGAAGGGTCATTTTACTTTCCATTCTCACGTAAGATAAAGGAGTGCTTTGGATGAGAAATATGATAAAGCCGTTTTTCAATATGTTTGGTAAGAAACGAAAGAGCAGGGGGGCCATGTGGGCATCGCTGCTTGGAGTCGGAATAAGTGCTGCCGTTTTTGGATTAACAAGAGGAAAACGAAATAATATTGCAGTGCCTTTTCAAGATGTAGTCCAAAGCTTCACACCCAAAACTAACTTAAATGGTATGAGTAACACTGCATTAGCTGAATTCTCAGAAGAGTTATTAACTAGTGCACTAAGAAATGATAAAAATCGATAAAAAAAAGTCCGCATTCAATGCGGGCTTTTTCAAAGTGTCGGGAAGGGAACCTTCTTGGGTTTATATTCGATGACCTCTGAGGAATATAGCTTAATGACTAAAAGGTTCCCAATCGTTTTAGCTTGGATTAAAATGGGTTGATTATACATATTCTTAAATTCAAAATCAGGACCGTACCAACTCACGGTTGCATCACGTCCAGGTGGAATATAGGGGACATGTCTGCTGTGAGAAAAACGCTGAACGATTTTCAGTCCTGCGCTATCGACTGCATTAAATAATGTGGAAGATACCTGACATATTCCTCCGCCGATGTCTTCGGCATATTCACCTTTCACAATCACTTTAGCCTTTTCATACCCCTTCTCAGTTGTCCGTTTGCCTACTACAGAATTAAATGAAAATGTGTCACCAGGAAACACAACATGATTATTAATGGCTTCGACTGCCAATTGAATATTGGTTGACCGCTTTTTATTCCTGGGATTAAAAGAAGTAATGTACCGGCCAATTCGAATACTGCGAATATCTGAAAGTAATTCACTATCCACCTTTGGATAAACAGGATACATAGGTATTTCTAATGTTGATTTGTTCTGTTCGAAAAAAAAGGAATAGAAGCTTTCTGTAAAAGCTTGTCGATTGATGCTTAGACCAGCCTGCTCAGGAATAATATTTTCATGCTGATCCAGCCTTGCATCTTTGGGTATCACTGACAACTGCTTTTCTAATTGATTTAACAGTTTATTATATTTTTTCGTATCCAAAATAAAGAAACTTGGATTCCCTATAGCGTAATCTTCTCTATTAATAGTAGAAATTGGTTTTCCATCCTTAGTTATGTCCACACCAGCTTGAGGTGTTACCTGCTGAATTATAAATAAAAAGGTAAATAACCATGTAACACTCATATAGCACAAACCTCCCTCATGTTAATTTGAGGCAAAGTTTGTATTTTTATGTAAGAAACTAACCTGAATCATTTTGGAAAGGGATACAAAAAACAAGTGTTACTCTTTTTTTAGATTTGTTGAAAAAAGTGTAGAATAATAGTATATAATCAAGTAATAACACGAATTTCGCAAAGTGCTAGCAGTTTGCTATTTAAATGATAGGAGTGTCTCCCTTGGCTGAAAATGGAAGAATTCAATTAAATGTAAGGATTGCAAAAGAAACCTCTGACAAACTAGACGAAATTGTTGAATACTATCAGGAAAATCTTAAATTAGGCAGAGTATATAAAGGTGATGTACTAACTGATATCATAGAAAAATCATATGAATTAATGAAAAAACAAAAAATGGGTATAAAGAGATATTAAATGATTATTTTGTTAGAATATTTAGAAATAAATTTGAATATTTAATGTTTGGAGGTATAATAGTAATTGTGGCATACCAACTGGTTAGTATGTATGAAAGGGTGAAGTGAATGGAATTTTTATATTCTGATAAAGTGAAAGAGTTACAGACAAAGCTGACAAACTTCATGGAAGAACACGTATATCCTAATGAAAAAGTCTATGAGCAGCAATTAAACGAACAGGATAATCGGTGGAGTGCTGTCCCTCAGGTAATGGAGGACTTAAAGGAAAAAGCAAAGGCTGCTGGTCTCTGGAACTTATTTCTCCCAGAGAGTGAATATGGAGCAGGATTAACGAACTTAGAATATGCTCCGCTTTGCGAAATTATGGGTCGCTCAATGATTGGTCCTGAAGTGTTTAACTGCAGTGCTCCTGATACTGGTAATATGGAAGTAATGGTTCGCTATGGTAAAGAGGAACACAAGGAAAAGTGGCTTAAACCATTACTAGCAGGGGAAATTCGTTCTTGCTTTTCTATGACTGAACCGGCGGTAGCTTCTTCCGATGCAACAAATATTGAAGCAAGCATTGTAAGAGATGGTGATGAGTATATCATTAATGGACGTAAATGGTGGTCATCTGGTGCAGGAGATCCCAGATGTAAGATAGCGATTGTCATGGGGAAAACAGACTTTAATGCTAACCGCCATGAGCAGCAGTCGATGATTCTCGTTCCTCTTAATGCACCAGGGGTGCAAATTGAAAGGATGCTGCCTGTTTTCGGTTATGATCATGCCCCGCATGGGCACGCTGAAATTACTTATAAAAATGTTAGAGTTCCGGCAGAAAATATTCTTTGGGGAGAAGGAAAAGGTTTTGCGATAGCCCAGGGAAGATTAGGACCTGGAAGAATTCATCACTGTATGAGATTGATTGGTGCAGCAGAGCGTGCTCTTGAATTTTTATGTAAGCGTGTTCAAGAACGTGAAGCCTTTGGAAGACCGCTTTCAAGCCAAGGGGTTATTAGGGAATGGATTGCTGATTCAAGGATCGAAATTGAACAAGCAAGATTATTGACGCTGAAGGCAGCTTATATGATGGATACTGTTGGAAACAAAGAGGCGAAAACAGAGATTGCTATGATTAAAGTGGTGGCACCTAACATGGCTTTACGTGTGATCGACAGAGCGATTCAAGCTTTTGGGGGTGCTGGTGTATCAGATGATTTTCCACTTGCTGCGATGTGGGCAAATTCGAGAACATTACGACTTGCAGACGGACCAGATGAAGTACACCGCGCTCAGATAGCGAAGCTTGAATTAAGAAAATATCAATAATAAAAAGTTCGATATGCAAATGAAGGTATCTCAAGACAGCTGTCGAAAGAAATGGTAGTAAAGATAGAGAGATTAGAAGAAAGGCAGTGAAGTACCTTGAAATTGAATGGAAAAATTGCCATTGTAACCGGCGGGGGTTCCGGGATTGGACGCTCTACAGCGATTCGCTTTTCGAAAGAAGGGGCAAAGGTGGCTGTTGCTGATTTGGATTCCCTAAGCGGTGAAGAAACCGTCAGCCTGATTCAAGAATCTGGTGGTGAGGCTATTTTTATCAAAACGGATGTGAAGGAATCCAACCAGGTAAAAGATCTTATTAACACCACAACGAATACTTTTGGCGGCCTGCATATTTTGGTCAATAATGCAGGAATTGGTCATTCAGAGGTTAGAAGTGTAGATCTCTCAGAAGAAGAATGGGATCATGTGATTGATATCAATTTAAAGGGTGTATTCCTAGGAATTAAATATGCTATTCCTGAAATGAAAAAAACAGGCGGCGGTGCAATCATTAATACTTCTAGTTTGTTAGGCTTAAAGGGTAAAAAATATCAAGCTGCTTATAATGCTTCAAAAGCAGGTGTAGTACTTCTAACACAAAATGCTGCACTTGAGTATGGCAAGTACAATATCCGTGTAAATGCCATTGCTCCCGGGGTTATTGATACAAAAATTCTCGATGTCTGGAAGCAGGATGAGAGAAGATGGCCATTTATATCAAAGGCTAATGCTCTTGGTAGAATTGGATCTCCTGATGAAGTGGCAAATGCAATTTTCTTCTTAGCTTCAGAAGAAGCATCGTTTATTACAGGTGCAACTCTGTCCGTTGATGGTGGAGGACTTACTTTTTAACCTTAATTGATAATTTTGGAGGGAAACGAATGGCTGAAAAGAAAATAGGGATGGCACAATATCCAGACTCGATTTCATCAACAATCTCAAATCCTGAAAAAAATCTAGTAGAAATACTTCAAGAGACAACCGCAAAATATCCTACAAATAATGCACTATCCTTCTTTGGAAGAAAAATTACCTATCAGCAATTACTAGGACTTTCTCAAGGCTTTACCTCTGCTCTTCAGCAAAATCAAGTTCAAAAGGGTGACCGTGTGGCACTTATGCTTCCGAACTGCCCGCAATATGTCATTTCTTATTATGGCACGTTAGGTGCAGGGGCAATTGTGACTCAAGTAAATCCTATGAGTGTCGAGCGGGAGCTTGAATATATCCTGAATGACTCTGGAGCAGAAACCATTGTAGTCATGGATGCGTTTTATCCTAGAGTAAAAAGTGTTCAGCCACGGACCAGTTTGAAGAATATCATTGTCGTCAGCCTGCAGCCATCAGGACAAGATTTCACTCCAGATACCAGCTTTGAACAATTCTTAGCAACTGGCAACGGACAGGTAACTCCTGTAAATATTGAAATGGAGCATGACATTGCTGTTCTTCAATACACAGGGGGGACAACAGGAAGGTCAAAGGGAGCGATGTTGACACATCGAAACATCGTGGCAAACGTCCTACAATCCTATGAATTCTTCAAGCACGAATTTGAACTTGGAAAAGAACGCTGTTTAACGGTCATTCCTCTTTTCCATGTATTTGGTATGACAGCTTGTATGAACCTTACCATTTTTACTGGCGGGGAATCGATTATGCTTCCACGTTTTGATTTAGAGGAAGTATTAAATACAATTAAGCATGAACAGCCTACTACTTTCCCAGGGGTTCCAACCATGTATGTGGCAATTACCAACCATCCGCGTGCTGAGGAGTACGGGTTGAATAGTATTAAAACCTGCAATAGCGGCAGTGCACCTATGCCTGTAGAACTACTCCGTGAATTTGAAAGAAAAACAGGGGCAAAGATTTTGGAAGGTTATGGACTATCCGAAGCTTCTCCAACCACACATTGCAACCCTCCTTTTGCGGACCGTAAGCCAGGAAGTGTAGGCATTGGGATGCCATCTACGGAATATAAGATTGTAGATGTGGGTAGTGGTTTAGAAGAAGTTCCCGTTGGGGAATTAGGTGAAGTGATTATTAAAGGCCCACAAATTATGAAGGGTTACTGGAATATGCCGGAAGAAACAGCCAATACATTAAGAGACGGCTGGCTCTATACGGGGGATATAGCCAAAGTTGATGAAGAGGGTTATTTATATATCGTTGACCGTAAAAAGGATTTAATTATTGCAAGTGGTTTCAATATTTATCCTCGGGATATTGAGGAAGTTCTTTATGAGCATCCTGCTATTCAAGAAGCCGTTGTCATTGGAATTCCTGATGTATACCGTGGAGAGGATGTAAAGGCATTTGTCGTTTTGAAGGCTGGCCAAACACTTACAGAAGGGGAAGTTATTACCTATTGTAAGCAAAATATGGCAACTTATAAGGTTCCAGGAAGTGTTGAATTCCGTGAGCAATTGCCTAAGACACAAGTTGGTAAAATTCTCCGTCGTGCCTTAAGAGAGGAAACAGTTAAAAACTAGAAAGGGTAACAATTTTCTGCATATTGTCCGTGATTGTTGCTAAAAGGAATATGATATAATTTCACTAGACCTATTACAGATTGCGAGGACATAAGCGGTGAAAGATAAATTAACTGAGCATAGTATCCGATTGTTTGAGAAAAAGGGGTTTAAGGAAACGTCTATTCAGGACATTGTGGATTCCATAGGTGTAACCAAAGGGACCTTTTATTATTATTTTTCTAGTAAAGAAGAACTCTTAATGGACATTAATCTTGGTTACATTAATTATTTACTAGAAAAACAAAAAGAAATTTTAGCGGATAACAGGAGCTGTAAAGAGAAGCTATTCGAGATTGTGTACTTGCTGATAGGTAATATAAAAACACAGGGATATGCTGCTAAAATCTTCTTTAGAGAAATGAAAAATCTAAACGAAGAAAGACTAGCCTTAATCGTACCTAAACGGGATGAATTCCGTTTGAATGTTGAGAAAATACTAATCGATGGAATTGAAATGGGAGAGTTCCGAGCAGACTTAAATGCGCATATCGTAACCTTTGGTATTCTAGGTGCATCCAATTGGAGCTATCAGTGGTTTAATCCAAATGGAGTTTCTACTGATCGTGAAGTGGCAGAGATCTTTGTTGAAATGATATTAGAGGGAATTCAAGCAAATTAATGCAAATAAATGGAGGGTTTTTGTCTAACAGCTAAACTCTCCTATCTTTATTACCTACTATCCGGTCGGAATGTGCAGAAGAGACTGAGTTTTTTAAAAAAAGGGAGTGTTTCTATGCCTCACCAAATGAGTAAAGATACAATTCCAGTCCGAAAAGGGGAGGAATTAGATTTAGCTGTGTTGGAACAATTTTTACGCAGCAATATTGAAAACCTGCCAAATAGCCCCCTTGAACTTTTGCAATTTTCCGCAGGTCATTCTAATTTAACGTATCAAATAAAAATAGGTGAATGGGAAGCTGTTTTGCGACGTCCTCCTTTAGGACCTGTTGCACCTAAAGCACATGATATGGAAAGAGAATTTAAAATTATCTCTGAGCTTCATCCAGTCTTTTCTGTCACCCCGAAACCAATCCTGTTTTCCAAGCAGGAGGAGATTGTGGGAAGTCCATTTTTTATCATGGAACGGAAAAATGGTTTGGTCATTGACACTTCTTTTCCGGAGGAAATAATGGTAACGAAGGAGCTATGCCAACAATTGTCCGAGGTAATGGTTAACAAATTAGTGGAGCTTCACGGGATTAATTATAAAGAGACTGGACTAGGAGCGATAAGTAAGCCGGAGGGATTCATAGATAGACAGGTTCATAGCTGGTTAGGTCGCTATGAAAGAGCGAAAAGTGATGAAATTGCTGCGGTTGAATCCTTGAAAAAATGGCTGTCAGGTAATATTCCGGTTCAACATACAGCTGCCATCATTCACTATGACTTTAAATTTAATAATGCGATGTTTAATGAAAGCTTATCGGAAATGGTGGGGCTATTTGATTGGGAAATGACAACAGTTGGTGATCCGCTTGCAGATCTTGGAGTGGCCATGAGCTATTGGAATCAAGCTGATGATCCTGAGGAATTAAAAAAGGGGCTAGGAAAAGCGCCTGTAACCTTAAATGATGGATTCTTTACGAGAAAGCAATTTATTGAGCTTTATGCGAAGAAAAGCGGCCGGGACGTAGCCAATATGAACTTTTATTTAACCTTTGCCTACTTTAAACTAGCTGTCATTTGTCAACAGATTTACTATCGATATAAAAAAGGTCAAACCAATGATCTTCGGTTTGCTCATTTCAATTATAAAGCAAAAATGCTAATAGAGCATGCCGCTATGGTTGCTTCTGGGGAGTTGTAGGAGGTAATAACGTGGGCAGGCAGCGCGGATGTCGGGATTTACTAGCGGATAGCGGGAATTACTGGCGGATGGCCCGGATTTACTGGCGGATAGCGGGAATTACTGGCGGATAGCAGGATTTACTAGCGGATAGCGAGAATTACTGGCGGATAGCAGGATTTACTGGCGGATAACGGGATTTACTGGCGGATAGCAGGATTTACTAGCGGATGTCGAGATTTACTGGCGGATAGCAGGATTTACTGGCGGATGGCCGGGAATTACTGGCGGATAACGAAATTTACTAGTGGATAGCAGGATTTACTAGCGGATGGCGGGATTTACTAGCGGATAGCAGGATTTACTAGCGGATAACGAAATTTACTAGCGGATAGCAAGAAGATAAGGGAGGAAGATTTTATTGAAAAATAATGATTTATTAATTGAAAAGCTAGGACCAGTTTTGTCTTTAACATTGAACCGCCCAGAAAGTTTGAATGCATTTAGTCCAGATATGATACTAGGATTGAAAGCCGCACTTCAGGAAGCAAAGAATGATCTTGATGTACAGGTAATTGTTTTGTTCGGGGCTGGCCGCGCATTTAGTGCTGGCGGTGATGTAAAAACAATGGGGCAGGCAGATGGGAATCAAACCTATGAACATATAGGTAAACTAAATGAGCTCATTCTATTGATGAAGGATTTAGAAAAACCGATTATCGCTTCTGTGCACGGCTTCGCGGCAGGTGCTGGTTTCAATTTAGCGTTAGCGTGTGACATGATTGTTGCGGCTGAGGATAGTAAATTTGCCCTTAGCTTCTCGAAGGTTGGTCTCGTTTCTGATGGTGGGGGATCTTATTTCCTTCCGAAACTAATCGGACCACACTTAGCCAAGCAGTTCTTCTTCAGTGCAGAACCGATCCCTGCAAAGCGTCTCTACCAATTAGGCGTGATTAATGCTTTGTTCTTATTAGAGAGACTACAAGAAGAAACAACGAAAATAGCACTTAATTTAGCACAGGGTCCTGGAAAAGCATTTGGTAAACAAAAGAAATTAATTGACCATTCCTTAAACGCAACACTCGAAGAAATCCTAGAAGAGGAGCGGCTTACTCAAGTATTAATGGTTCAAACAGAGGATCACAAGGAAGGCGTCGCTGCCTTTAAGGAAAAAAGAAATCCAGTATATAAAGGCAGGTAGAAAGGGAGTTTTTACATGAAAGCAATTCAATTAGAAAAATTTGGCGGACCAGAAGTATTAGAGATTGTTGAGATTGATAGACCCGTTCCAACAGGGCGTGAGGTACTAATTGAAATAAAGGCAATAGGCGTTAATTATGCAGATACAGCGAGAAGAGAGGGACAATATGTCGTTAAAACCCCTCTCCCATTTATTCCAGGAGCAGAAATTGCTGGAGTGGTTACAGCTGTTGGTGAAAAGGTGGAGAGTGTTAAGCCGGGGATGAGGGTCGTAACGTTAATCGAATCAGGAGGATATTCAGAATTTGCGCTTGCTGATGAGCGCTCATTGATTCCGATTCCTGAGCAGTTAGACTTTCAGAATGCAGCAGCTTTACCGCTCCAAGGGTTAAGTGCCTATCATGTGTTAAAAACGATGGGACGTTTGGAGAAAGGGGAAACTGTTCTCGTTCACGCTGCCGCTGGTGGTGTTGGAACTCTTTCTGTACAATTAGCTAAGCTGTTTGGTGCAGGGAAAATCATTGCAACCGCTAGCTCTCCTGAAAAATTAGAACTAGCCCGCAAAATGGGTGCAGATGTCCTGATTAACTACAGTGAATCAAACTGGGTAGAACAGGTTCTTGAAGCAACTGGCGGCAAAGGAGTAGATGTTGCACTTGAGATGGTAGGCGGAGAGGTTTTCAATAACACATTAAAATGTCTAGCTACCTTTGGACGTCTTGTTGTATTTGGTGCAGCAAGCGGAGAGCAGATCAGAATGTATCCGTCTTCCCTGATGGCTCGAAATCAGTCTGTTATCGGCTTTTTCCTGCCGCAGATAATGAGAAAACCTGAGTTGCTTCAGTCTAGTTTAGTAGAATTACTAACCTATCTTGGGGAAGGAAAACTGAAGCTTACAATTGGCGGTGTGTTCCCGTTAGAGGAAGCAGCAAATGTACATGTGTTATTACAATCAAGAAAAACGACAGGTAAGTTACTATTAGAACCATAAATCCTTCACAAGTAAGTGTTTTGAGGTCTGGAGATTTCCGGGCCTCTTTTTTCGTGGGTATATTAACAAACTATGAACAAATTATTAAATAGCAGGGAAGTTTTTGCGATATAGTTGATATGAGATAAAAATCGTATAAACTGAAGAAAAGAAGAGATTTTGCTGGGAGTTGACGGATATTGAAAATACTCGTAATTGAAGATAATACAAGTGTGTGTTCGATGATAGAAATGTTTTTTGCAAAGGAAGGACTTGAAGGTACCTTTGTCAATGATGGTCTTGAAGGATACAACACGTTCAAAACAGGAACATGGGATGCTTTGATTGTCGATTGGATGCTGCCTGGCATGGATGGAGTAACCATTTGCCGGAAAATTAGAGAGGAAAAATATACGGTGCCCATTATTATGTTGACTGCGAAGGATACAGAGTCTGATCAAGTGCTCGGTCTTGAAATGGGAGCAGATGACTATGTAACCAAGCCTTTTAGCCCGCTTACTCTAATGGCAAGAATTAAGGCGGTTACACGCAGATATCAAACGCAAGTGACGTCTCAAACAGAGGATTTCCTACAGACAGAACATTTTAAAATAAGCAAAAATACCCGTGAAGTGCTTGTTGATGGGGTGCCAATTACAAATCTTACACCAAAAGAGTTTGATCTCTTATATTATATGGTGGAACATCCGCGGCAGGTTTTTTCAAGAGAACAACTGCTTGAACGGGTTTGGGGATATCAATTTTACGGTGATGAACGGACGGTAGATGTTCATATTAAACGACTGCGAAAAAAAGTTGAAACTGCATCCCAGCCATTCTTCCACACTGTATGGGGAGTAGGTTATAAGTTTGATGAGTCGATTCAAACAGATAAGAATTAAATATTTTTCTCAACAGTTTATCAGCCATATTAGTATCATTATTGTCGCATTTCTTGTCTTAAGTCTTTTGTTTGCTCATTATGTTGGAAATTTGGTTTATGAGGAAAAAGCGGATGAATTAATCTCTTATGGAGAAGCCATCATTTCTGATATTGAACGGAATCCGATTGCTATGGATCAAATTATCACTCAATATAGTAATTCTTTACGTTCAAGAAAGATTAGCTTTAGCATGTTTGACCAAGAAGCAAATCTTTATGCTGTCGGACGTAGTGGACCTGCAATTGAGTTGAAACCTTCAGAGTGGGAAAAAATTACAAATGGTAAAACCATTATTGTCCAAAGTGATTATAAACGATTTGATCAAGACGGTGTGACATTTGTTGTTTTACCCTATATTGATAATCGTGACAGGTTTGTGGGTGGGATATTGTTAACCTCACCAATCAGTGGGTCCAGTGCTATGATTCGCCAGGTGAATCAATTTTTACTTTATACAATCCTAATTGCGTTAGGGGTTTCGTTTTTACTCAGCTGGCTGCTATCAAAAATCCATGTGAATCGGATAAAACGGCTCCGTGAAGCAACATCGCTTGTCTCAGCTGGGGATTATCATGTCCATGTACCATCCTCTAATTTTGATGAAATTGGTGAATTAGCGAATGATTTCAACCACATGGTAAAAAAATTAAACTATTCTATGGAGGAAATTGATGCACTGGAGAATCGCAGACGTCAATTCATGGCGGATGTTTCTCATGAAATGAGGACACCGTTAACCACCATAAGCGGGGTTATTGAGGGCTTGAAAAATGACATGATTCCTGAAGAGGATCGAGAACGTGGGATCAATTTAGTGAGTCAGGAAGCAAAACGGCTTATGCGTCTTGTTAATGAAAACCTTGATTATGAAAAAATCCGCTCCAATCAAATTCAGTTATTTAGGGAAGACATTCAGCTATTAGAACTATTAGAAATTATCCAAGAGCAATTATTCGTACAGGCTGAAGAGAAAAATGTAGAAATTATTGTTGAGGCGGACGAAGAGGTGATGGTCAATGCTGACTATGATCGACTTGTCCAAATTTTAATTAATATAACCAAAAATAGCATCCAATTTACCTCCGATGGAACAATTTGGCTTAGAGCTAGAAAAGATATTCTAGGAACGATTATTGAAGTTGAGGATACAGGTATTGGTATTGATCCGAGTGAAGTCGAAAACATTTGGAGACGTTTTTATAAAGCAGATATTTCTAGAACAAGTAATCCATATGGGGCATTTGGTCTAGGTCTATCGATTGTAAAGCAACTGGTACTTCTTCATAATGGAGAGATTGATGTGCAAAGCGAAAAAGGTAAAGGTACAAAATTTACCATTACATTCAAACAGTAAGCAGCAGGGAGATTCCTGCTGTTTTTATTTTTCTAAATATCCGACTTTTTTCTTAATAATTTCCAAATCCCGTTATAGTTTGTTAACAATTTTTTCATAATTATGGGCTAAATTATAAGTAAGATAACTCAAATTTTAGTGTAAAGGAGAAGAAAGAGTATGAATTACAGAGATGAATTCGAAAGAGAAAGTGAGAATAATCTACAAAATACATCAGACGAAATTTCAGATGGTTATGATAGCAAACAAGAAGAAAAAGAACTAGAGACACAATCATTACTTACAGAGAACGAGCCAGTAGGGAAAACGGAGGAATTGGAAGTAGAGAAAAATGAAGAAGAAACAGTGCCTGAACAACCTGCGAACCGAGTAGAGTTTAAAAACAGTACAAAGAAAAAGAGAAAAAAGGTAAAAGGTTTTGCCTCAATGGTAGCAGCAGGTGTGGTGGGATCTGTGTTGACATTGACCGTTCTCCCATACACCAACTACTTGGATAATTTCCGACAAGCAGATGAAAAACAACCCCTAGGTATTACTCAGCAAAACGCAAATTCAGAATTGAATACCGTAACAGCACAGCCAACATCTGCAAAGTCGTCCTCATCAATTGCGGATACAGTCGAGCAACTCTCAAAAACGATTGTAGGAATTGTCAATTACCAACAGCGTCAAACCGGAGGATTTTATGGAAGCAGTTCCTCTCAAAATGTTGAGAGTGGTACAGGCTCAGGGGTTATTTTTCAAAAGAATAATGATACTGCCTACATTGTAACCAATAACCATGTAGTGGAGGGTGCTACTAAACTAGAAGTATCGCTATATAACGGAGAAAAAGTAAGTGCTGAAATTGTTGGAACAGATGCCTTAACTGATTTGGCAGTTTTGAAAATTGATAGTAAACACGTTGAAGCCATTGCACAGTTTGGTGATTCTTCCACTCTAAGGCCAGGTGACCAGGTTTATGCAATCGGAAACCCGCTTGGACTTGATTTTGCTAGAACGGTAACCGAAGGAATTGTTAGTGCAATCAATAGAAGTATTGCGGTTTCTACCTCTGCAGGAAATTGGGAAACTAATGTCATCCAAACAGATGCAGCGATTAATCCCGGAAATAGTGGTGGTGCGTTAATAAACCCGGAAGGATTAGTGATTGGAATCAACAGCTTGAAAATTTCTGAAAGCGGCGTAGAAGGGTTGGGCTTTGCAATACCAAGTAATGACCTTCTTCCAATTGTGAATGAATTAATTGACAACGGAAAGGTAGAGAGACCATATCTTGGTGTAGGACTTGCTGATTTAACAGAAGTGCCACAATTATATTGGGAGAACCTTCCTGAAAGTGTCAAGGAAGGAGTTATGATTACAGCGGTTGAACCAAACTCTGCAGCAGCCAATGGTGGTATAAAAGCACAGGATGTAATTGTTAGCATGAATGGTACAAAAATCGCCAACTCCTCAGAATTAAGAAGATTTTTGTACTCCGATGTAAAAATTGGCGATGAAGTTAAATTTGAAGTATATCGTGACGGAAAGCTTACCACTGTAAACGTTAAGCTAGCGAAATAACCTAAGGGAGCAAACAATAGAATGGTTTTTATCAAGGAAAATAAAAAATTGGTTTTCGTTATAGGAGTACTCATACTCGCAATAGGTGTTTTTCTAAGCTTAGCTCTATCAAAGGATAAAGCTATCGCAAAAATAAATGGTGATTCCATCAGTAAGGATGAATTGTATGATGTGATGGTGGAGCAATACGGAGCATCTACAGTGGAACAATTGATAGCTGATAAAATTGTTGCCTCTGAAGCAAAAAAACAAAAAATAACGATCTCAGATGAAGAATTGAATAAAGAAGTGGATAAATTAAAGGAGTCTTATGGCGGCGAGGAAGTTTTTGATCAGGTACTGGCTTCAAATAATACAACAGTCGATGTACTTAAAGAGGATCTTAAAAACTATTTGACTATGCGTAAATTAATTGAACCGCAAATAAAAATTACGGATGAAGAATTAAAGACTTATTTTGATGAAAATAAAGATTCTCTTGGTGAAGCAGAACAAGTAAAAGCAAGCCATATTCTAGTTGAAGATGAAGCAACTGCTAAAGAAATTAAACAAAAGCTAGCAGATGGAGCCGATTTTGCAGAGTTAGCAAAGGAATACTCAACGGATGAAGGGTCCAAGGAAAATGGCGGAGAGCTTGGATTTTTCCCAAGAGGTACAATGGTAACAGAATTTGAAGATGTAGCTTTTTCGCTTCCAATAAATGAAATTAGTGAGCCAGTAAAATCTGATTATGGGTATCATATTATTAAGGTTGAAGAGAAAAAGGAAGCAAAAGAGGCAAATTTTGATGATAGTAAGGCTGCAATAAAAGAAACATTGATAGATGAAAAAATGGAATCAGAATACACTACTTGGCTTGAAGAAAAGAAAAAAGATTACGATATTGAGAATAGCCTTGAAAGTGTTGTAGGATAACTTTTCATTAAGAGGTGAGAATGGTGAATCAGGTCGGAAGATATGCAGCTAGTGAAGAAGTAGATGGCCTGGAACTGATGAAAATGGTTATGGAACTACCTGAAAAAGACAAAATGCTCATGTGGTCTCAAGGGTATATCGAACTCGTAGTTGAAAAAATGCCGGAATACGCTCGTGATATTTTGGACAATCGAAAGAAAAAATGGGAGGATACGAAGGCATTTTATCTGGATCAGATTGAAGAAATACTTAATGATGAGGAATTTAAAAAACAGGCAAAGGGCGAACGGAAGGAGTTTGCCCTGTTTGTCATGGAGCACTATCGTGAGCTCCAGTCCCTATTGTTTGCTGCTTATGATGGAAAAATAACCGAAGAAGACGTAAGGAAATTTGTCTATAGGAGAAAGTTTGGCGGAAGGAAAAAGTATCTTCATTAGTTAAAACTTTTCTAATTGTCTGAATAAATAGGCTTGCAATGATGGTTAGAACTATTTACAATAGAATTGACTTATGTTGAAACGGAGGTGTAAAGAGATGGTTCGTTCTATTTTTGTACGTGTACAGTGGCTTGAAGCGCTATATTTGTGCCGTGCAATTTTTCATGAAGTAGTTTTCAAAGGGGGGAGTCTGTCCTTTTTTCAAAATTACAAAATGAATATAGAACGATAAACACATCTCTTTACCCATTATTAAAATAGGTGAAAAGAGAGTGCCTTTTAAGCACTCTTTTTTCATGCCAATTTTTCGATGCGGGTATCTATGGATGCCTGCATTTTTTATGTTAAGAGAGTGTTCAAAAAAGGAGAATGAACATGATCGTATGTAGTGTTAATCATATAGCAAAATCATTTGGCGGAAATATTATTTTTGAGGATTTATCTTTTGAAGTTCACGAAGGAAATCGGGTGGGCTTGGTTGGGCGAAACGGCAGCGGGAAAACCACATTGTTAAAGTTGCTTGCTAATCAAGAATCAGTTGATGGTGGAGTTATTCATTGGAAAAAGGGTTTAAAAATAGGCTACCTTGCCCAAATTCCTGATTATAAGGACTTAACCGTGAAAGAAGTACTAAAAACTGCCTTTGTGCAATTAGTAGAAACAGAAACAAAACTTCAACAATTAGAGGTAGAAATGGGGCAAGAACTGACACCTGTCCATTTACAAAGACTTATGGATCAATACGGAAAACTTCAGGATGATTTCATTCTTAACGGCGGATATGAAATGGATGCGCAAATGGACATGGTTTCCCATGGGTTAAATATTATTGGGCTTTTAGATAAACATTTTTCGCTCTTAAGCGGCGGCGAAAAGACGAAGGTTGGACTCGCGTTAAGTTTATTAAAGAAACCTGAGCTGCTTTTGTTAGATGAACCGACAAACCATTTAGACTTAATGGCAATTGAGTGGCTTGGGACATTCCTTAAGGAATATTCAGGGACAATTATTCTCATTTCCCATGACCGCTACTTTTTAGATGAGGTCGTAACCAAAGTTCTCGACATGGAGGATGGTGAAATTGAGCTTTACCATACAAACTTTAGCGGGTTTGTAAAAGAGAAGGAAGAGCGATTGCTAAGGGAGTTCCAGGAATATCAGGAGCAGCAGCGAAAAATCAAAAAAATGAAGGAGGCAATTAAGCGTCTTCGTGAATGGGCAAATCGTGCCAATCCACCTAGCGCAGCACTTCATAAACGGGCTACGAATATGCAGCGAGCACTTGATCGGATCGAGAAACTTGACCGTCCGAAGCTGGATGTGAAGAAAATGGCGATTGATTTTGAAGCCAATGACCGGAGCGGAAAGGTTGTTATCCAATTAGAGGGTGTCTCAAAAAGCTTTGGCAGCCGGACTTTGTTTGAGAAAGTAAATATGCTTGTTCAGTACAAGGATCGGACCGCGATTGTTGGTGAAAACGGAACAGGAAAATCGACGCTGTTAAAGATAATTCTAGGTGAATGTGAAAGTGACATGGGAATTGTTAAGATTGGTAGTAATGTGAAAATCGGCTATTTATCACAGCATGTCTTTCATACCATTGGAGAGGAACGGGTAATTGATGTATTCCGGTCTGAAGTAAGCGTTAATGAGGGGGAAGCAAGACATATTCTAGCGCGATTTTTATTTTATGGACCAGCGGTATTTCGAAAGGTCAATCAATTGAGCGGCGGCGAAAGGATGCGATTGCGCCTTGCTCAGCTGATGTATCAGGATATTAATCTTCTCGTGCTGGATGAACCGACTAACCACCTTGATATTGATTCGTGTGAGGTTTTAGAAGAGGCATTAGAACATTTTAACGGCACAATTTTGGCAGTATCTCATGACCGTTATTTTCTCAATAAATTGTTTACTAAAATTTATTGGCTTCAGGACGGAACTGTTTATTTCTTTGACGGAAACTATGACTGGGCAAAAGGAAAGCTAAATGCAGTAAAGGTTTCGCAGCCAACACCACCTGAAAAAGTAACAGCAATAAGGAATGACAAGCCTTTTAAAGCAACGTCAGTCACCAACAAAGCGGTTGAGATTGAACAAAAGATTGAGGAGTTAGAAGGCCTCATTCACACATTGAAGCAGAGGATGGAATCAGGGATAGATTTGGAAATGCTTCAAAAACAATACACCGAATTAGAGCAGCTGGAAATAGAAAGAGAACATTTATATAAACAACTGGATGATGTCGTTTAAGTTTTCTGTCAATCCTCAAGAGAAGTTCTCTCTTGGGGAATTATTTGTTAGCGTTTATAATGTAAATGGAAGCAAAAAAGGAGGAGAAAAATGGTTTATTTAGCGGATACGTCTCGTTATGGAACGATGAAATACAATAGGAGCGGTCGGTCGGGCTTACAATTGCCTGCCATATCATTAGGGCTATGGCATAATTTCGGCGGAGTTGATACATATGAGAATGGACGATCAATGCTTAGAAGCGCATTTGATTTAGGGATTACTCACTTTGACCTTGCAAACAATTATGGGCCGCCGCCTGGGTCCGCAGAAGAAATGTTCGGCAAAATAATAAAAAGTGATTTTGCACCTTACCGGGATGAGATGATTATTTCCACTAAGGCTGGTTATACAATGTGGCCAGGACCATACGGGGACTGGGGTTCAAGAAAATATCTTATTTCTAGTCTAGATCAAAGTTTAAATCGAATGGGACTAGACTATGTTGATATATTTTATTCTCATCGTCCAGACCCTAATACTCCACTTGAAGAAACGATGGGCGCACTAGATTCAATTGTCCGCCAAGGTAAAGCATTGTATGTTGGTATTTCAAACTATAGTGCGGAGCAAACACAGGAAGCGGTAAAAATCTTAAATAGATTAGGAACTCCACTTGTTATCCATCAACCAAGCTATTCAATGTTAAATCGCTGGATAGAAAATGGATTGCAGGATGTGCTACAAGAAAATGGAGTAGGCTCGATTGCGTTTTGTCCGCTGGCGCAGGGCTTGTTAACGAATAAATATTTAAACGGAATCCCAACCGATTCCCGAGCGGCAAAAACACAAAGCTTTCTAAGTAAAGATCAAGTAACAGAAGATATAGTAAATAAAGTGAAAAAGCTGAATGAAGTTGCGGTTGAACGAGGACAAAATCTAGCACAGATGGCTCTTGCGTGGGTTCTTAGGGAAGGTAGGGTAACATCCGCTTTAATCGGTGCCAGTAGGGTAAGTCAGATAGAAGAGAATGTAGCTGCTTTGAAAAACCTTTCCTTCTCTGAGGAAGAATTAAATAGGATTGAGGATATCTTAAAAAGTTAATAGGTCTTAATCCTGTCCCTTGTGCTGTTTTTGCTCCTAGATTTAAATCTGCTAGATTATCTCCTTGGAATATGATGTATGTGAACACACATGGAGGTGAAGAGATGGCAGTAGTAAAAGCCACTTCTCAACATATTGACCTTTTAGCAAGGCTGCTTAGGGCAGAAGCAGAAGGAGAAGGCATCCAAGGAATGCTGATGGTGGGGAATCTTGGAATTAATCGCATTCGAGCAAACTGCTCTGATTTTAAGGGTCTTAGGACCATTCCGCAAATGATTTATCAGCCACATGCATTTGAAGCAACAACAAAGGGTTATTTTTATCAACGCGCAAGATCGGCAGAAAAGCGCTTGGCTCAAAGGGCTATTGATGGTGAAAGAATTTGGCCGGCTAAATTTGCGCTATGGTATTTTAGACCGGAGGGCGATTGCCCGCAAACGTGGTATGACCAGCCTTTGGTTTCTCGGTATAAATTGCATTGTTTTTATCAGCCTACAGCAGAAGAATGCGAAAATATTTATAGCACCTATTAATCGAATGGAGCCGTAATCACGGCTCTAATTTTTTTGCTTTTCGAAATATACAGTAATCATTATAATTAAATTTATTAAAAAGATAAGGTTGGTCCAAAATGAAAAGATTTTCAATGAAACAATTAATTCTTCTCCTTACCGTTACATTAATGGGTGTAATATGGTCCGTTATATTTCACAAGCCGCTGGTAATTGGGTTTTTACCAGGTTTTCTTATTCTAGTCTATCTTTCAATGCAGAATAAGCAGGGTGTCATACAAATCCTTCAAATCAGTATAAGAGGAGTTTATAAGACTAGGATTGTCATATTAATTCTATTCCAAGTTAGTTTTTTACTCCCTTCCTGGTATCTTTTAGGAACGATTGAACAAATGGTGAAAATCGCACTGTATTTTATTAATCCTCATTATTTTTATGTTTTAACATTTGTCGCTGCGTTGGTCTTTTCTATGCTGCTTGGAACAACAGTTGGAACTCTGAGTGCGATTGGTATTCCTATATTGGGGACAGCTGTGGTATTAAATTTGCAGCCCGAGATTGTAGCAGGAGCATTGGTTTCAGGTGCGTTTGTCGGGGACAGAACCTCTCCATTTTCGAGTGCTCATCAGCTGCTAGCACATACAATTGAATTACCAGTAAAAAAACAATGGAATGCGATGTTATTTACTACATTTATCGCTGTAGGAATGTCTATTCTTTTTTACGGAAGTTTCGATATCTTTTCTGAAGTAAACGTACATCATTTAGAGCCTTTACGATGGAGTGAACTATCGATGATCAAGTTTATTCCACCCATCATTTTACTTCTCTTAGTTTTGTTTCGAGTTAGTATTATTAATGCTTTTCTATCAAGTATCATTTCCGCTGGCATCCTATCGTTGATTGAAGGTGTTCCGCTAGTAGAAATAGCTCTCGCATTTTGGAATGGAATTAAAGGTCTCGGCGGGGGCTTTCTTCATATGTACGAACTATTGCTGTTTCTTGCCTTAGCGGGTGCCTATAATGGTCTATTGGAGGAATTGAACGTCATTCAGCCTTATCTTGATAAATGGCTGCAAAATTCAACTTCTTTAGCAGGAGACACGTTTAAAACCTTGCTAGCCACTCTGTTAATCAGTTTTATTGCCGCAAATCAAACGCTGCCGATTATCCTAACGGGAAGGTCCTTCTTGCCTCATTGGTCAAGTAAATATGGGAAAGCAGAATTGGCAAGGGTCATGGGGGATACGACCATGATTTTCCCGGGGATGGTGCCTTGGAGTGTGTTGGCGATTATGTGCAGTACCATAGTCGGAATACCCATCCTTGAGTATTTACCCTATGCATTATTTTTATGGCTTTTACCTTTTTTGACGCTAATGGTTTCCTTGTTCAAACATTTCCAAAAATCAAAAGGAATAGCAACTGCTTAACGTAATGTGTCTTTTAGTTAAGCATGAACTCTCTTGTAATTACATATAAGTGGTTATATAGAACTTTGGACAAGGGATGGGTATCATGCTTAAAAAATTGGCGGTTATCGGATTTGGCAGTACGATGATTGGTGTTGGGGTGAACGGATTTATTTTGCCCTTTCATCTTATTAATGGCGGGATGTTTGGGATTAGTATTTTATTTAACTATCTATGGCATTTTAGTATTGGGTTGACGTTTATTTTTTTGAATATTCCTGTTTACTTACTAGCGTATAAGTCTGATATAAACTACTTTACTTATGGATTAATCGGGGCTTTTTTCTCAGGTTTCATGATTGAAATCTTAATGCCTTTAAAGGATGTATTTCATTTACCCATTATCAGTTCTGTGATTATCGGTGGTACTATCGTTGGAATTGGGGTAGGGACGATGTTAAGGAATCAGATAAGTCCAGGCGGAATGGATCTACTGGCTTTACTGTTCGCAAAATGGACAAAGGTTAACGTAGGGATTATAGCTTATGCAATTGATACCGTGATTATTATGTCGAGTCTTTTGCTGCTTCGGGAGCCTAGATTACTATATTCGTTATTAATTGTTTCAATTGTTGGATTACTAGCGACAGCCATCACCTCGGTCGGACATTATGAAAAATGAAGAGGTTTTAGTAAAATAGGGTCATTAATATTGAATAGAGGTTACTATGTTGAAGTTAGTAAATGATCATATAAAAGAGAATTTAAAGATTCTATTCGTGGGATTTAATCCAAGTATTCGTTCAAGTGAAACGGGGCATCATTTTGCCAATCCAAATAACCGGTTTTGGCGCATTTTACATGATGCAGGGTTGACTCCTCGGAAATTCGAGGCTGCTGAAGATGCCAAACTATTAGATTTAGGGATGGGGATTACAAATATTGTGGCTAGGCCTACGAAAGCTGCAGATGAGATTACAAAGGAAGAATATAAAGAGGGCAAAGAAATACTTAGGAATAAAATTGAGCTATTAAAGCCGAGGGTGGTCTGTTACGTAGGAAAGGGAGTCTATCAGGAATACAGCGGCATGAAAAATGTTCCGTGGGGGAGGCAGGAGAAACCCGTCGTCCCGGGAACAATTGATTTTGTCGCACCATCGTCCAGCGGCTTAGTAAGAATGAAAGTGGAAGAAATCGTAGAGATTTATATCGGACTTAAGGAAATAATAGAGTGATTTTAAGAATTATATATATAGTTCGATATATCAGATTTATATGAAATATATCAGTGATAAGTGGAATATATCAGCGAAAAATGAAATATATTAGCGAACAAAAACTCGAAGGACCAAATGAGTCCGTCGAGTTATTTTTCGAACTTTTTACGATAATGTGCCAAGGCCAGCAAAGGAAATATATAGCGGTAGCTGTGATAATGTATATAAAAAGCCCCGGCCATTCCTTGTCCTTTTGGATAGGAAGTGGTCCAATCTTCTTTTTGTAAATTCGTCAACAAATACGAAATACCTTTGCGGATTTCAGAAGTGGGTTGTTCTGAAACACTTATTAATGTATCCAGCGCCCAGGCGGTATGGGTTAAGGTGCTGACTCCCAGTGGTTTATAGGTTTCTTTACTATCACTATAACAGGATTCACCCCAGCCGCCATCTGCATTTTGAATTCGATGCAGCCATTGGATTGCTTTTTGAATCGAAGCATCACTACTTGGAACTCCAACCTCAGATAAACCTGTCACCGCGCCCCAGGTACCGTAAATATAACAAATACCCCATCTTCCATACCAAGAACCATCCCGCTCTTGGTGATCTAACAGCCACTTTACTCCCTTTTTAATACTTTGATGGTCACTTGATAAATTGGTATAGTTGCCAAAAAACTCAAGAGTACGCCCTGTGATATCAGCACACGATGGATCAGTTAGGATAAACTGAGCCTTCTCAATAGGCAGAAATTCAAAAAGCTTGGTATCGGTATTTTTTTCAAAAGCAGCCCAGCCGCCATCATCGTTTTGCATCGAAAGTAACCAGTTAATCCCCCGATTCCATGCATCAGAAGAATTTATTCTAGAAATTGATCTCAAAGATGCGGTTGTGTCATCGACATCCGGATTGATTGTATTAATATTTGAAAATCCCCAGCCTCCTGGTAAACTGTTAGGATTATGAATTACCCAATCTCCGAATTTGTCGTGCTGCCGGGCTAGTAAATATTGATTAGCTTTCAAAACCATTGTATCCTTTGGTGGAATTCCTGCTTCTTGCAGTGCGCAGCCAATTAACGAGGTATTCCACACATTTGCCGTCGTGTATTGCATATGCGGAAGTCCGTTAATGGTCGTTCTCATCGCTTTAATCCCATCAATAGCCGCTGTAATAACAGGGTCGTTTTTCTTATTTCCCAGTGCGAGGAGGGCGAAAATCATTAAAAAGGTGGAGCTGTAGTAGCTGAAAAACGTCCCATCTGCTTCTATGTGGTCGAGCATATATTTTTTAGCCCGCTGTAGTGCCAGCTTATGAAGCTGTTGGGGCAGACCTATTAAATCCTTAACCCCTTTTTCAATAAAAGAGAAAAGGGAATGCATTTCCTCCGAACGAACCCAGGTATCAGAATCATCACGTCCTACACGTAAATCGGAAAGGTCAGGACTCTTTTTCGTTGTTAGCGTAAATTTCTTATCAGTGAGAATTAGCAAGGGGGTCAGATTGGCCCTTCCATATACAGAAAAGGAATAGAAATTGATTGGAAAATTGAGTGGTAATAGGATGATCTCTATCGGAAGGGGGGAGAAGGATGGCCATTTCATTTGCCCTGTTAGGGACAGCATCACTTTTGTAAACATACTAACTTCATCCAAACTGCCCTTGGATAAAATAAACTTTTTTGCAGCTCGGAGCCGTTTATCCTGCTTATTAAAGTATCCAGAGTATAGGAGTGCGTAATAGGATTCTACGGTGGCAGTGAGATTACCAGTCACTTCATCATAAAAAAGCTTCCAGGCACCATTCTTTTCTTGTCTCTGTAAAATCCTCTCGGCCAGCCCCTTAATTAATTCTTCATCATTTATTTCCAATGTCCGTAATAAAATGATCATATAGGCATCTGTCGATAACCCAGTTTCAAATGGATAGTGCCAAGAGCCATCGGGAGATTGATCCCTTCTAAGCATTTCAACAAGCCAGTCAATGCCTTTACTTGTATTGATCATCGCAAAACTTCATCCTCTCCCAATTGAATTTTCTCATCTATACATATTCAGCAAGTATACAGAGAATTCTCGAGGGGGGTTATGATTATTTTTTTTATCAGAAGCAGAGAAAAAACTCCGATTGAAACCATTAAGGACGAATTAAAGGTAAAAATGAAAAAGGGTTCAGTAATGGACTCCAATACCTTAACAAAAGAGGAACAAGGTCTGTTAGAAAAGATAATAAGGAACACAAGCGAACTGAACCTGAATAATGTGACAAGGACAAAGGCCTATTTTGATGTATACCAAGAACATCCCGAAATCCATTGGGCATTTTTAGGGCATATGGTATCTAGAAATGGCGGCTGGAATATGACCGATTTAAAGGGTGAGCTCCTCACACGCCTGCTTACGAATAAAGAGAGGAATGACTTTTTTACCTTTTTAGAACGTGGAAATTGGCTGATTTTTCAAGACGCTTATCCACAATTTTTACTATACATTGAAAGCATAAAAAGAAAGAAACCATTATTTTATTTGTTGCCTTATTTGAACATATCTACCTTTATGGAGACGATTTGGAATCACTTTTGGAGGGTACCTGACACCTATATTCTCACTATGGCTCTAATTATTAATGAACAAAATTATTTGGAAAAAAGGGTAATCCAAAACCCCAACTACCAAAAGGAAGTCTTAAACACGCTAGAGTTTAAACTGCAGGATTATCTTTCATTTAATCATATTTTGTTTCCCTATCGAAAAAAGAGCCTCGCCGGGCAAACGCTTCATCAGTTTCAATCTCTACATGAGCGTATTCTTTTAGGGAAAAGATTGTATGCTGTTCTTTTTCAAAATATGGAATTGTTAAATCAATTTGTACAATGGGCAAAAGTACACCACCATACAGGGTCAAGAAAGGATTATTGGCCGCACATTTTCAATAATGTGAATGAAGGGATTCCTGGAATTCCCTATCAGCTTCGCTTAAATGCCTGCAAGCTTAGGTGGGGAGCAAGGAAAATTTATAGTCCTGATTTAACGACTGGGTGGAAAAATGTTCATCATCAAGAAGCGGAAAAGGGAGATTGGTTTAGTGATTGGCAGATAGCTGACTATCTCTCGGAGCTTAATGAAACACAAATTAACGGGGAGATTGAATATGAATACTGTAAAACGCTTGAAAGGCTTGAACTTGCCGCCTTGGCAAAAAAAGTCATTACCATTTTTGATTAAAGAGTATGGCCCTGTAATCATATTGGCTATATTGCTGGGTACTTCCTTGGATCTTTACTTTGTTGGCAAGAAAATGTACATGTTTCCAATTCGACCATTTCCTGAGGTGTTGTCATTTAATATTGCCTTCACCTTTGTAGGATTACCAATTCTCGTTCTGGTCTACTTAATGATGATGAAGAAGGTTACGAAATGGGGGAAGATTGGAATTATACTATTTCTGAGCTTACTGATGCCTATAGTTGAAAGGTTTTCTGAACTATTTGGCCTATTCGAGCATTCTGTTGATTGGAAGCATATCTATAGCTTTTTTGGCTATCTGGTTTTCTTTTCGTTTATTTTCTTATTTTATCAATTGACAAATAAAGAACATTAAAAAAGCCAAGACATCATGTCTTGGCTTCTTGTAATGCCGCTACCAACGACACTACGTACCCCTTCCGTCCGTACAGTGGTTAAGTGTCCCGCAACAAGCGAATGTTCGGAAGAGGTACTGTTATAATACCACAAAATTGAGGATTTAATCCATGAAACTTTCTTTTCTGCTGTAGAAAGTGTATGATAAAAATGATTTTTTACATAAAGGAGATGTTCATTGTGGCTAAAAAAGGACACATTCAAATGCAAAACGGAGAAAAGATTGAATTCGAATTATATCCAAACGAAGCACCAGGTACTGTTGCAAACTTTGAAAAGTTAGCAAAAGAAGGCTTTTACAATGGGTTGAATTTTCACCGCGTAATTCCTGGATTTGTAAGCCAAGGCGGCTGCCCAACTGGAACTGGAACAGGTGGCCCAGGTTACACAATTAAATGTGAAACACAAGGAAATCCACACACACATGTACCAGGTTCATTATCAATGGCGCATGCTGGTAAAGATACAGGCGGCAGCCAATTCTTTATCGTTCATGAGTCCCAGCCACATCTAAATGGTGTTCACACTGTTTTCGGCAAAGTGACTTCTGGTCTTGAAGCAGCAAAAGCAATGCGCAATGGCGATGTTATGGAAAAAGTGGAAGTATACGACGAAGAATAGGATGTACGAAAGGAGCCGAGCAATTGGGCTCTTTTTTCGTATGTTCAAAACGCAAGAATGAATCCAATCTCTCGGGGCAAATTAACGTAAAAACATCACTATGGGAGGTTTTTATGAAAAGAATTGCTCTGTTTCTAATCCCATTTCTGTTGCTGTCCTTACAAAGTCCAGCATCAGCTGAAAAAAATGACCAAAGGCAGTTTAAGGCAGCTATTATTATTGATGATTTTGGCGGTGGCACAGGCGGAGTTAGAGATTTCCTTGAAGGGGACGTCCCAATTACCGCAGCGGTTATGCCCTTTACTGAACATTCAAAGGAACACGCCGAATTGGCACATGAAAATGGCTTTGAAGTCATCGTTCACTTACCGATGCAGCCAAAAAGAGGAAAGCGCTCATGGCTCGGTCCGAAACCCATTACGGTAGATCTTTCACCACAAGAGGTGAAGCAAAGGGTGAAGGATGCATTAAAGTCCGTTCCCTATGCAGTTGGGATCAACAACCATATGGGTTCCCTAGCAGTCGAGGATGAGGAAATCGTAAGAGCGATCGTAGAAGTCGCCAAGGAGAAGAAGTTGTATATTATCGACAGTGGTACAAGCCCTAAATCAAAGTTTCAAAAGGTTACAGAGGAAATGAACGTCCCGCTTTTAAAAAGAGATGTCTTCCTAGATGATATTTCCTCCTTAAGCCATGTGAGAAAACAGATGAAAAGATTGGCTAAAATAACTGAATTTACTGGAAGCGGAATTGCCATTGGACATGTTGGGGTAACAGGAAAGGTATGTTCAGTAGGTATTTATCAATCAATGGAAGAATTTAAACAACGTAACATCAAAATTGTGCCTGCCTCGCAGCTATTTTCCACACAATTAACAGAACAATATTTAAAACCATAAAACAGGGCAACTGCGGGTTGCCTTGTTTTATGTTAAAATACGTGACAGACAATACAAATAGAAAAAAGGCTGTAAGGGAGAAGAAATTCATTATGAAACTAGTATCTTGGAACGTCAATGGGCTTCGAGCCTGTGTAAATAAAGGCTTTTTAGATTATTTTAATAATGTTAATGCAGATATTTTTTGTGTCCAGGAGACAAAATTACAAGAAGGTCAAATTACTCTTGAACTAGAGGGGTATCATCAATATTGGAATTACGCAGTTAAAAAGGGATATTCAGGAACGGCGGTTTTTACAAAGAAAGAACCAATTTCAGTCACTTATGGTTTAGGAAATGAGGATTCACAGGATGAAGGTCGAATTCTTACATTAGAGTTTGAGGATTTTTATCTTGTAAATGTTTATACACCGAACTCTCAAAGAGATTTAGCTAGACTAGGCTTTCGATTAGATTGGGAAGACAGAATCATCGCACATTTAAAAGATTTAGACCAGGTTAAGCCTGTAGTTTTATGTGGAGATCTAAACGTGGCTCATAAGGAAATTGACTTGAGAAATCCAAAATCTAATTTAGGTAATTCTGGTTTTACAGTGGAGGAACGGGGAAAAATGACTTCCCTGCTGGAGTCAGGATTTGTAGATAGCTTCCGCCATTTTTATCCGGAAAAAGAAGGCGCTTATACGTGGTGGAGCTACATGGCCAAGGTTCGTGAGCGGAATATTGGCTGGCGGATTGATTATTTTATTGTCTCCGAAAAACTTCGTGACTCCTTAATTTCTGCAGATATTCATTGTGAAATAATGGGCAGTGATCATTGCCCTGTTGTTCTAGAATTTGAATTGTAAAGTCTTATAAGTTTTTCTTATGATGAATCATAAAAACCTTGTAATTTTAATTATCGATTGATTAGAATAAATTAGAATTAAGAGGTGATTCAGTATGGATATTAAAAAAGACGTTCAGCAGCAATTTGGGAAAAATGCAAACTCTTACGTTTCCAGTCCCATTCATAAGGATGGAAAAGACTTAGCAAAAATGGTGGAAATGGCCAAACTAAATGGTCAGGAAGTTCTGCTTGATATTGCAACTGGCGGCGGACATACAGCCAATGCATTTGCTCCATTGGTTAAAAAGGTAACAGCAGTCGATCTTACTGCAGAAATGCTGGCAGCAGCTGAGAATTTCATTAAAGATAATGGTCATCAAAATGTTGAATTTATCCAAGGCGATGCCGAGCAGCTGCCATTTACGGATGAGTCATTTGATATTGTTACCTGTAGAATTGCGCCACATCATTTCCCTCATGTGGATTCATTCATAAAGGAAGTACATCGAGTATTAAAGCCGAAAGGACAATTCTTACTTGATGATAATGTAGTTCCAGAGAATAAAGAATACGATCAATTCTATAATTCGATTGAAAAGTTACGGGATTATAGCCATTATCGTGCTTGGAAAAAATCCGAATGGATCCAAAAGCTTGAGGAAAGTGGTTTGGAAATATTTGAATGGCACCGATTTGAGAAGACTTTTCGTTTTGAACCATGGTGTGCGAACATGAAGCTGCCGGAACCTGAAAAGAGTCATTTAACGCAATTGATTCTTAAATCATCAAAAGAAATCAAACATAAATTTAGAATTCTGATTGAGGATGATAAAGTTGATTCTTTTGTTGGAGAAGCCATTGTTTTAAAGGCGATAAAAAGGTAAGTAAAAACCCATAGTATAAAAGAGGATGATCTCTTTTATACTATGGGTTTTTAAAATTCAAAAGGACTATGCAGGTTATTAAGTGCTGTTCCAAAAACATCAAATTCAGGTGATTTTTCACCGTTACTTGAGTTTTCATCCTGGTTTTCCTGATTTGTAAGAATTTTGTCAGCATCTTTTTTCTGGATATAACTCAAGGTTACATCATCTCCTTTTTTTGGGAATGAATCATATTGTATTTTTTCCCATTAAAAAGGTTCTAAACCATTTTATTTTTTATTTGGTACAAATTCTTTGAAGGATTTACTGCTGGGATTGGCTAATTTATTAGTATTTTTCACTTCTAAAAAAATCATTAAAAATTAGTGTTGATTTTTGTCGTAATTCGTTGTAAGATTATCAATGTCGCCGCTACGACGTGGCGAAGTTAGCAACTTAGTTTTCTATTTTAGTTTTAAATACATGCGGGTGTGGCGGAATTGGCAGACGCACCAGACTTAGGATCTGGCGCCGCAAGGCGTGGGGGTTCGACTCCCTTC
>NZ_JABWSY010000008.1 GCF_013396335.1 Bacillus sp. EB106-08-02-XG196 | reverse complement strand
AGGAGGTGAGGCTCTTTTAGCCAATATAGAGGTTATGTTTGAACAGGTAGAAAAAAACGGACAAAAAGCGAAACGACGGAAGAAAAGGACCCCTTTTAATTCAAATCCAAAAAGAGGAATCCATTTTGATCAATCTTTTTTCAAAATGGATTCTTTTTAATTGCCGTATGTGTAAGTTCAAACAATACTTTTAATCTTTATTTCAAAGCTACAATAATAAGTACTTTTTATGAGATAGATACCTCTGTAAAGTCTATCTTGTAAATCTTTTTAGGTCTTCCTCTAAGTTTTTCCTGTTTTCTGTATGATATCTTGGCAGCACCTTTATCCTCTAATTTATTTAAAATCCGGTTAGCCTGACGTAAGGTAAGTCCTAGTTGATAAGCCAAATCTTCCGCTGTAAGTTCATTTGTCTTCAGCTTGGAAATCAAAGCCATGATTTTTTTGATTTGAAGAATCGAAACACTTAATGTTTCACTTAATTTTTGTAATTGTGGGTCAACCTTATTCGTAAAGTGCAGACAGGTATCATCTCCTAATGGACCAATTACCTCCTCGTTTGCAGTAATCACATAGGCACATGGTAAATCCATGGATTTAGCTTGATTATTTGCCGTTTGAGCAGACATCTTAGCTTGGTAGAATGTTGTTCCGATTCCCCACCCTATATTCACATGAAAGGGGAGTGTTTCGTTCAGATACTGAAGGACTGAACAGGTAGTAAAGTCGTTCGTCAATGTTTTTAAGTCTGACTGGGAGGTGATAATTTCAAAACTTGCATGCTTTCTCTGAATAACAGACAAAACATTTTCTTTTTCGTTAAATTCTAAAAGTGCTTTATGAAGCATGATTTGTTTGAGCTCAAGGTCAGACATATTTTCTTGTCCCTTAATTGTAACCACACCGATTGCCCCTTGATTCTCTAACAAATTAGAAATTTGCAATTCATTAATAATATGTTTCACCTGTTCTAACATTGACTCTTTGGAAGGAAAGATAAAAATGTTTGGTATGCCTGCCTGATTCAATAGATTTACAATATTACTTATACGAGTAATAACTAAATCAATCTTTCCTTGATTCCATAATGACAAATGTTGCTGAAACGCACGTTCGTAAAGAGCTGTTGTATATTCCAATTGCAAACAAAAAGGAAATTCTTCTTCCTTTAGCACTCCTTTTAGCCCCATATAATTATTTTCTTCACTTATTAAATCCATACAAACTCGAGCAAAGTTTAAATTTTTATTAGAATTACTAATAGAAAACAAGCGTTTATAAAAATCCCCTTCAGGAATATCTAAGAAATAGGTAGGGGTAGTAAATTCGGTAAATTTTTGTTGCAAAATATTATAACCTAAAGCCCCGCTAAAAAGAATTCCATCATAAAATAGATGATTGCGCTCATACAGCTCTTGAATCTCGCCAATTAAACGATATGGGATAAATGTTAACTCACATTGATCTTGAATAAGCGGTTCAATCTGTTTAATTTCAAAAATAGAATGGTGCGCGGTGATTACACCAAGTTTAATCATAATAATACTCGTTCCCTTCTCCAACCGTAAGTTCCCAACTCTAATTATACTCCTAACTTTATCCTTCACCAACCAATCAATCATCTAATCAGAATTTTCTTGTTATTACGAAAAATGATTGATATAATTTATTTTAAGAAATGTCTAAAATAGGTCTAAAAATAAATAGAGTATTTTTAGGTTTCTAAAAAAGAACTCTAAAAAGAACTCTAAAAAGGAAAATGAAAGGGGAACTTTTATGAAAGAAAACATTTACAATAATAAAACAAAAACCACCGTTTTAACTCTTCTATTTTTAACATGGGTTGTCAATTATTTAGACAAAAACTCCATGAGCGTAGCAATTATCGCCATTTCTAAAGAATTCAGTTTAACTCCTACTCAAGGTGGAATGGTAATTAGTAGTTTCTTTCTTGCCTATGCCTTAATGCAATTACTTGGAGGTTGGCTGACAGATAAATACGGTTCGAAAAAAGTCATTCTTATTTCATTGCTTGTTTGGTCAATCTTTACTATTTTTACCGGCTTTGCTTGGTCATTTGTTTCACTGATCATTATTCGCTTCCTATTTGGAATTGGAGAAGGAAGCTTTCCATCCGCAAGTTCTGTAGCATTGGCAGAAAATTTTCCGAAGGAAGAACGTGGAAGGGCAAAAGGAGTGTTATCTGCATCCACTCAAATCGGGTCAATCATAGCTGTCTTGCTTGCAGCAGTGCTTATTCAAAGTGTCGGCTGGAACATAATGTTCTACATTTTTGGGGCACTCGGGTTTGTTTTCCTTCTTTTACTTTGGAAATACTTGCCGGATAGAGCGCAACAAACTGGTACGGCAAAAAAACAAAAAGTATCTTATTTGAAGGTTTTGAAAAACCCTACAGCTTGGTTGCTGATGCTGATCTACTTTGGTATGAGCATGGTAAACTGGGGATTAAACTCATGGCTTCCTTCTTATTGGGTAAACGTACGTGGGCTTGAACTTGTCAAAACAGGATTCATTTCCATGCTGCCGGTTGCATGTTCGATCATCGCTATTATCCTCAGCTCATGGGCATTGGATAAAATTGCTGCAGGAAAAGAAAAGTTTATCATTATCACTGGTGCAATCATTGGCATGGTCGCTCTATATTTTACAATGAGTGCCGAATCTATATCGATGGCACTTACATTCCTTTGTTTGGCTTATTTTGGTGTAGGACTCCTTTCGGTTGTACTTGCCCTTCCGTTAAAATATTTTCCACAAAATACAATGGGTTCGACCATTGGTATCATGTATTTTGGTGGACAAATGGCTGGTACGATTGCACCAACCCTAATCGGATATACGCTTACTTTATTTAATGGATCCTATAACGGGGCTTTCACTTTATTAATTGGATCACTTTTCATTTCAATTATTGCAAGCTTGTTCTTAAAGTTAAATTCAACTGAAAATGCAGCAGGGAGAGAAGCGGCGTAATGGATATTCATCACATTATAAATTTAATTGACGAAAAAAAAGATAAATGGATTAGTATGAGCAACCAAATTTGGGAGTTTGCCGAAACACGTTTCGATGAGTTCCGTTCTGCAGACCTCATTTGTCGTTCTCTTGAATCAGAGGGGTTTTCAGTTCAAAAAGGACTCGCAGGCATTGATACAGCTTTTGTTGGCAGTTATGGTTCTGGAAGCCCCGTTGTCGCCATACTTGGGGAATACGATGCGCTTTCCGGACTAAGTCAAAAGAGCGGGGTTTCCGTCTACGATCCAATTGAACCAGGTGGAAATGGACATGGTTGTGGACATAATCTTCTAGGAACCGGTTCGCTTGCTGCTGCGGTCGCTCTGAAAGATATGATGGAAAAAGAAGGTCTGCAAGGAACGGTCAAGTATTACGGTTGTCCAGCTGAAGAAGGCGGTTCAGGTAAGACATATATGGCACGCGAAGGATGTTTTAACGATGTTGACTTTGCTTTAAGCTGGCACCCTTGGACTACGAATACGATCTTACCTGGAAATTCTCTGGCAAACTGCCAAGTTTACTTCAAATTCAAAGGAAAGAGTGCACACGCTGCCGTTCAACCTCATTTGGGAAGAAGTGCACTGGATGCTGTAGAGCTCATGAATGTAGGGGTCAACTACTTGCGTGAGCATATCATTTCTGAAGCAAGAGTCCATTATGCGATTACGAACACTGGTGGGTTTTCGCCAAATGTCGTTCAAGCGGAAGCTGAGGTGCTATATTTAATCCGTGCCCCTAAAACGCCTCAAGTCCAAGAAATTTATGAACGAGTATGTAATATCGCAAAAGGGGCTGCACTTATGACGGGTACGGAAGTTGAGATTGTGTTTGATAAAGCCTGCTCCAATCTGATGGGCAATGTGACACTTAACGCTAAGATGGCTGAAGTGTTCGAAGAAGTCGGTGTTCCATCTTATACTGAAGAAGAAATTCGTTTCGCCAAACAGCTGCATGCTTCATTATCTGAAGAAGATAAGGCCAATGAAATCAGCAAATTGCCGAAGGAGATAGCAAGAAATCTAAAGGATAAACCGATATTCGATATGGTTTACCCGTACTCAGATGATATAGCTGATGCACCTCTCGGAGGCTCGACAGATGTTGGTGATGTTAGTTGGATCGTACCAACTGCGCAGGTTGGTACTGCATGCTGGGTATTGGGAACACCTGCACACACTTGGCAAGTGGTTTCCATTGGTTCTACCTCTATTGGTCATAAAGGAATGCTTCAAGCAGGAAAGGTTTTAGCCGGTACGGCACTTGAAGTGATGAAAGATCCAGAACTTCTTGAAAAATGCAAACAAGAATTGAAAGAACGATTAGGCAACAATGTTTATCAATGTCCGATTCCTAAAGAAATTTTGCCTGCGCAAAATCGAAACTAACTTTTTATACTGGGAAGTACTATATAAATCAGGTTACTTTTGATGGAATATATGTTTCTTGTAAAGTTTGGACATCTTGTATAGAAACGGTTTTAATTTATGCAGAAGGTAAAATCACCATGTTTGAACCAGATACGGAACAAGAAGCGAGAGAAGCTTTCAAGAACATTCAAGGTTACAAGACTCTTTCTGAAATTATTTATTTTAATGATAAACAATTTGCCTTAGAAGCTGTTTAAGATTTCTGTCAATCTAACCTAGATGAAAGAGTGGCTGATCCAAAAGCAGAAATATCTTTTGAATCAGCCACTCTTTATTAATGTGCAAAAACAACCGGGTGCCAGGCACCCATCCAGGGATTGGTATTATCTTGATAACTAGTGATAATCAAATTTCAACATCTTTTTCTTGTACTATTGATCAGAATGCTTGTCTTTAAAGGGGTAAAACCTGATTTAATCAATCGATTGAATTGTTCGATTGGGCGTATAATTAAATATAGAATACTCAGATTAATATAATATAAAGGGAGTAAGATAAAAAGTGCGTAAAGAAATTAAATCCATGAAGGAACTTATTGAAGAAAATAAAAAGGATCTTTTAAACGATAAAAAGGCTCTGGAACAGATTGAACAGCGGATAGAAGAGCGGCATGAATTGAAAAGGCTGGCCTAATCTTAACAGGGATCGTTATAAGGTGCAATTAGGAGATTGTTTTGAGGGTGAAATCGCATTGATTTCACCCTCTTGCTTTTTCTACTTATGATTGTCCGAATGTGATGCTGAATCAGGCAGGCCAAGCAGGATTATAAGTTTTTACAATTCTTTTCCATACTATCGCTGTAGACTCTTCGTGAACATCCAAGCCTTATCCACGACAAAACGATTCTTGAAAACAGATCTAGGTTCGTTTTTCAAAAAGGCCGGCATGAAGATTTTTACTATTAATTTCGGGGAAGCATGGGAGAGATTCCCCTGCTTCATAATTAGGATGTAAAGGCTGAATTTTATACCCTCAATCATAAAATAAAATTGCCAGGTTCCTCCTATGTTACAATAATATTGGCAATACTCTCAATAGAAAGGTGGATTGGCAATTTGAAGAAGATTCGCTTAGGATTATTTGGTGCGGAAGATTCTATCGAAATTATGGGATCGGTGGTCTCTAATTATCCTGAATTTAGTTTTGTACCCATTTCCTACTGGAAAGATGAGGAGATTATCGAAAAATTAAAAGCATATGCAGAGGATGTGGATGTGTGGCTATTTTCTGGACAAATTCCCTATGGGTATGCGAAGAAATGGTCTGGTCTAACCCAGCCGATGTTTTATGTGCCCTCTTCCGGATCCAGCTTATATAAAACGTTACTATATATTGTTTATCACCATAATATCCCTTTTAATCAGTTAAGCTTTGATACGTTTCATCCTTCCGAACTTGAACGGGTTTTCTTGGAATTGGCAATTAATCCTGAGCCCTTGTATTTAAACCATTATGAAGAGGAAATTCAAACTGAAAAAGTTGTTCAATTTCACTATGACCTTCTGAAAAAAGGAAAGACCACGGCAGCTGTGACTTGTTTAAAAAATGCACAGCATGAGCTTAAGAAGCTTGGTGTACCCGCGTTTAGAGTTCTTCCGGCACGCTCTGCTATAGTTTCGACGTTGGCCCTCATCCGGCAAACACAAAAAACATTACGTTTTAAGGATTCTCAGATCGCAGTGCAGATGATTGAATTCGATTCTTTTTTCAGTTTAACGAAAGAGACGTTTTCAACTGATGAAATCCATAAAGTTGAAATCAAAATGACCGAAAAGCTTCTTGAATACGCTAAAAAAATAAATGGTTCGTTAAAATCTGCTGGACCCGGTCGCTATGTCATATTTACCACTCATGGGATTTTGAAGGAGGCAACCCAAGATTTTACCGTTCTGCCGGATTTCGCTGTTCTTCATTTGACCGGCAATGATGGAGTCACATGTGGAATTGGGATCGGACAAACGGCTTATGAGGCAGAGATCAATGCCGGAACGGCCTTATTTCATGCAAAAGAATTTCAAAAAGGAACAACGATGGTCGTCTTTGACGATAAAACCATTACGGGTCCATTAGGGCAGCCAGAGCAAATCACTTATGGGTTTGCCTCAGAACAATTACAATTATTAAGTGAACGAACTTCTCTTAGTGTCGCCACTTTAAGTAAACTAGAATCTATTTTAAAAAAGATTGGAACGACGGAAATCAATGCCCATGATCTGGCACAACATATGAAAATTTTGCCTCGCAGCGCCCGAAGAATCGTAACGATATTGGAGAATAATGGATTAGCGGAAGCGGTCGCTGAAGAAAATCCTCATCCAAGGGGACGGCCGAGGAAAATCTATCGAATTACTTTATGACAAGATACTTTGCTATCTTGTTTATTTTTTAAAAAAATTAACAGAAAATTACCACTAGCGTTAATAGTACGACTTGTTATATAATTATGGTCACAACCGTTAATGAACCTTAAATGGTATAGGTCATATTTTAGGGGAGGCTTAAGCTTGAAAAAAATTGAATTTAGTAGTCTCGTTGAGGAGATTCAGCATGAAGTTATTGCATGGAGGCGCCATCTCCATAAGTATCCGGAATTGTCCTTCGAGGAGGAAAAAACCTCTCAGTTCATATTTGAAACCCTCCAATCTTTTGAGCATTTGGAACTTTCGCGCCCTACAAAAACGAGTGTGATGGCACGTTTGATTGGTGCTCATCCCGGGAAAGTACTGGCAATCCGTGCTGATATTGATGCTTTGCCCATTCAAGAAGAGAATTCATTTTCGTATGGCTCGCAAAATCCCGGTGTTATGCACGCATGTGGTCATGATGGTCATACAGCCATATTGCTGGGAGCAGCCAAGATCCTGTCTGGATTACGGGAGCAAATAAGAGGTGAAGTTCGTTTCCTCTTCCAGCATGCCGAGGAGTTAGCACCGGGGGGGGCGGCTGAAATGGTTCGGGCTGGCGTAATGGAGGAAGTAGACCTGGTCATTGGTGCCCATCTCTGGACACCGCTGGAAACAGGGAAATTTGGTGTTTCCCCTGGTCCTGTTATGGCAGCGCCAGATACTTTTTCAATCACGATTAACGGTCATGGCGGGCATGCTGGACTTCCGCACCAAACGGTCGATGCTATTGCAGTCGGGGCGCAGGTTGTCACCAACCTGCAGCATATCGTATCCCGCAATTTGGATCCATTAGATAACGTAGTCCTTTCGATTACCAAATTTGCCAGTGGTTCAGCCATGAATATTATTTCAGGTTCAGTTGAAATTGCTGGAACAGTTCGCCTCTTTAACACCGAACTTCGACCAACCGTTACCCATTTAATGGAACGGATTGTAAAAGGTGTAACGGAAGCACATGGAGCTGACTATCAATTTTCGTACAATGAAGGTGCTGCCCCTGTTGTGAATGATGGGAAAGTCGCTGCTATCATTGAAGAGGTTGTATGTGAACTATGGGGAGAAGAAGCGTTGGTTAATATGAAACCGAATATGGGCGCTGAGGATTTCTCCGCTTTTCTAAAGGTAGCACCAGGAGCTTATTTTTTCACAGGAACAGGTAATAGGGATAAAGGAACAGACTTCCCTCATCACCATCCTCGATTTAACATTGATGAAGACTCTTTATCTAACGGTGTTACTCTATTCGTTCATGCCGCTTTAAAGCTGCTGGGATCGTATTGAAAAAGAAATGCCCGTATTACTGTAAGAAAATATACTTTAAACCATGGGGAGTTGAATATGGATGAACCCTAATACAGAAAAGGTGAAAGCGATGAAAAGTAGAAAATGGGAAATGCCTGACACTTACGTTATTCTTTTTCTAGTCATGCTGCTGGCGGTTGCAGCAACTTATCTTACGCCGGCGGGAACATTTGAACGTGAGGTTGTAAATGGAGTTGAAAGGGTAGTACCTGACACATATAGTCAAGTTGATCGAAATCCGGCAGGTTTTATGGACATTTTTCTTGCCTTGCAATCTGGTATGGTTCAATCTGGCAGTTTAATTTTTCTCGTTCTTTTTGCAGGAGGGGCGTTTGAGATTGTGGAACGGTCTGGAGCCATTAGAGGAGGAATTCTTCGAGCCGTTAATAAAACACAAGGCAAAGAATTTTTGCTTATCGCTGTTGTTTCGATTTTGTTTGCATTAGGGGGAGCAATTGGTGCAGTTGCCAACTCCGTTATTCCGTTTGTAGCGATCGGAATGATTATCGCAAGGGCACTTAGGCTTGATGCGATGGTGGCGGTAGCCATTACGTTTGGTGCAACATTTGCCGGTTTCAATGTAGGTTTTCTAAATCCTTATACGGTTGGAGTTGCTCAATCAATTGCCGGTCTTCCGTTATTTTCAGGAATGACGCTTCGAATTATCACGTTCGTTATTATTGTTGCAGTGACAATTTTATATACATGGAGATATGCCAAAAAAGTGTTGGCGGATCCCTCAAAAAGTTTAATTGGCGTGTTGGAAAGCTCCGGTGGTTCGAAAGAAGAATTACAAGCACCGTTTACTTCCCGACATAAAACAATTTTATGTTTTGTAGGACTGGCGTTGGCATTCTTTGTCTATGCAACTATCGAATTTAAATGGAGTATTGATCATATGGCAGCATTTTTTATTGTGATTGGGCTTGGTTCCGGTGTGATTGCGGGAATGAATTACAATAAAATCGCCGTCACCTTTTTAGAAGGATGCCAAAAACTTGTATATGGTGCGTTAATTATAGGTGTAGCTAGAGCTGTACTCATTATCATGGAAAATGCGAAGATTTTGGATACGGCTGTAAATGCCCTTGCAGCTCCATTAGAGAATATGCCTCCGGTATTGGCTGCACTGGGCATGTTTGCCGCAAACGCTGTTCTTAATTTTCTTGTCCCTTCGGGTAGTGGTCAAGCTATGATCGCCATGCCGATTTTATCCCCATTGGCAGACATGATTGGGATTACAAGGCAGGTTGCTGTACAAGCATTCCAATTTGGAGATGGCTTTACAAACAGTATTTTCCCAACATCAGGAACACTAATGGCGAGTCTAGCTGTCGCCGGTGTATCTTGGATAAAATGGGCAAAATGGATGCTCCCATTATTCATCATATGGTGTGGAATCGCTATTGTCATGCTCACAATCGCGGTACTTATCGGTTGGGGACCGATGTAGGCACGGTTAATCTGGGTGTTCATCCCGTCGTAAATTGTAGAAAGCAACTTTTATTGGCTATCTTTGAAGTATTCTAGAAGAAACCAAAACTTTTCCTCGACAAGAAATTCTCTTGAAATGAGGCTAAAGTTCGTTTTTCAAAAGGGTTCGCGGCACTTTTAATTAAACGTTTAGTTGAGAAGTATTAAATCGTTATTTGACGAAAGACTTAAGGATTTGAAAATATCGGTGTCACTCCCAAGGGTCTTGGGTTTTTGTTCGCTGGCTCTTACACAAAAAAACTCCCACAAAGCCTTGAATCAATTTTTACTGAATAAAATGTTTGACAATCTTGTGGATAGTGATAACATAATAATCTGAATACTAATTTCATAAAAAATACCACTAGGGGTGCCTTTTAAGAAGGCTGAGATTAAAGTGAAACTTTAAGACTCTTAGAACCTGATCTGGATCAAACCAGCGTAGGGAAGTGGTGTAACGGGAACTCCTTATGTTTCAATCACGTTCCGATACAACCACTTTCTTCCAATAGAAAGTGGTTTTTTTATTGGAAAAATACGTCCGCTGCCGGCAAACAAGGATGTATTTACAATCAATCTAACAAAGTATTAAATGTATGTTTTTGAAAACGACAATTAAACGTGAAAACCAAGCAATTAATTAAATGGAGGTATCGTATGTCTACATTTACTGAAATTCTACGAGAAAAAGCAGCTCCGATATGGGATGCGAATCTAGAACACCCATTTGTTCAAGGAATTGCTAGTGGAAAATTAGATTTACAAAGTTTCCGCTATTACGTATTACAAGATTCCTATTATTTATCACACTTTGCTCGTGTTCAAGCGATTGGTGCTTCGAGAGCAGAAGATTTAAACACTACAGCAAGAATGGCTGCTCATGCGCAAGGCACTTCACAAGCAGAGTTAAGCTTACATGAGAAATTCATCAAACAGCTGCAAGTTACATCAGAGGAGCTTGCAAACTTCCAGCCTGCACCAACGGCTTATGCCTATACTTCCCATCTATATCGCGTTGGGGCATCTGGAAGTTTAGGAGAGATTATCGCCGCTATTCTACCATGCTACTGGATTTATTATGATATCGGTCAGCAGTTAAAAGGGGCGACACCAGATGAACTGATCTATCAGGAATGGATTGCGGCCTATGGTGGAGAATGGTTTGGCGAGTTGGTTCAGGAGCAATTGGATCGTCTAGATGAGCTAGCAAAAACCGCTTCCGAAAAAGAAAAAAGTCGAATGATTGAACATTTCTTAATTAGCTGTCAATACGAATACTTATTCTGGGAAATGGCTTATACATTCGAAAAATGGCCCATTGAAGTGAATTCCCAAGAACAACTTAATATTAGCTAATGAGGGAAAGATCATGTTCGCAAAGGGGAATGAGTTCTCCCCTTTGCTAAAAAAGGAGAATGAAACAATGAAAAAAGGGTTAAAGTTAACGGACATTTTAGTAACCATCGTGATATCCATCGCATTTGGGATTGTTTACAAAATTTGGGGACCGCTTTATTACGCAGTAAAACCACTTGGATTACATATTGACCAGCTGATTTACGGAATGTGGTTTATTGCTGCGACCGTTGCGTTCCTAATCATACGTAAAGCTGGTGTGGCATTTCTTGCGGAAGTTGCGGCTTCTTCTGGAGAGTTTCTAATGGGGTCTGAATTTGGACTGGAGGTTCTTTTATATGGTGTTGTGCAGGGGTTATTTGCTGAACTTGTCATAATGGCCTTTAGGTATAAGCGCTATGATTTACTTGTTGTTAGCTTAGCTGGAATTGGTGCGGCTATTGGGTCCATATTTATGGATTACTACAAAGGATATATGGGTGATTTGTCAACATGGAACTTCATGTTGCTTATTGGTTTCAGGTTGATTGGGTCCGTTATCTTTACTGGGTTTATGGCATTTGGCATTGCGAAGGCACTAGAGGCAACAGGAGTTACCAATTTACTTCGTCCTGCTTCCAAAGAAGATTACGACGCATTAAATCAATAATCAGGGGTGAAGACGTGACAAATATAGCGATGGTCGAACAGCTTAGATTAAAGTTTCCGGGAGACGACAACCTGCTGTTCAAAGATTTATCCATTACCATTAAAAAAGGTGAGAAGGTCTTATTACTCGGACCTTCTGGATGCGGTAAATCAACTCTTTTACAAACACTTTCAGGATTAATTCCAAAGTCTATAGAAGTACCGATCAAGTATAGAAATATTCAATATCCCGAATCCTGGGGTTACGTGTTCCAGGATCCGGATTCGCAATTTTGTATGCCATATGTCGATGAAGAGCTTGCATTTGTATTAGAAAATCTTAATGTACCAAGAGGTGAAATGCCTGATAGGATTGAAGAATTATTGTCCGCTGTTGGGTTGCGATTGGACCTCTATCATTCTTCTATCCAATCTCTATCTGGAGGCATGAAGCAGCGACTTGCGCTTGCATCAGTATTAGCACTCAATCCTGAATGTTTATTCTTAGATGAACCAACAGCGCTGATTGATGAAGAAGGCACGAAACAAATTTGGGATAGTGTAAAGAGCGTCGCTAAAGATAAAACGGTCATTATTGTCGAACACAAGATTGATCACATTTTGGATTTTATAAATCGTGTCATTGTTTTTAACTATGACGGGGTGATCATTGCAGATGATGATGTGAATACCGTGTTTTCCTTTTATCTTAAACAACTACAAGAATATGGTATCTGGTACCCGGGGGTTTGGGATGATTACTCATTGTCTTTCGAAGCGAATGCTGGACACGGTTACAACCACTCGCTGATTTTAGAGGACTTTAAGGGGTACCGGAAAAAAGAAATAAAAGTTCAACTTGATCACGCTTCTGCTCAATCGGGGGAATGGATCACGGTGGTTGGTGATAATGGAGCAGGAAAAAGTACCTTGCTATTATCATTGATGCAGCTTCTGAAAACGTCGGGAACCTATGTATTGAATGGAGAAATTATACAGAATATCAAACAACTCCAAAAGGAAGCTTATTTTGTCTTTCAAAATCCTGAATATCAATTTGTCACAAACTCTGTTTATGAAGAAATCTCCTATGCTCTCACTGTGAAAAAGGAAGAACCCTCGATCATTAAAGAGAGGGTGGATGAGCTGTTAGCCATATTTGGATTATCAAAAAAACAGAACCACCATCCCAATCATCTTTCAATAGGGCAAAAACGCCGACTGAGTGTGGCGACTGCATTTGTAGAAAATCCAAAGCTTTTGCTCTTGGATGAGCCTACGTTTGGGCAGGATTCCAAGAATACATTCCATCTGCTTGAGTTGTTAGAGAGGGAACGGCAAAAAGGGTGCATCATCATCATGGTCACGCATGATTCGGAAATCGTTAAGCGTTTCGCGACAAGAGTTTGGGAGATTGATAACGGTAAGGTCGTCAAAGATTGGAAAAACGAACATGTACATCAGGGGAAGGACCAAGCAGCTTATGCACACTACATTTGATTTCAGAGAAACATGGCTTCATAAAATCAATCCAAGTCTGAAGCTCCTGACAATGATTTTCTTGTTTATCCTGGTGATTTTTATTCATAACCTTAATCAGATGATTCTTTTTACCATTGTGACAATGATCCTATTTGTATTTTTTACAGGTCATCCCTATAAGCGAATTTTGCTATTCTCGATACCGTTCCTATTTATTTTCATCTCGACGGCTACCTCGATGATTTTTTTTGGTAAAGGGGATACTACCATTTTCAGATGGGGTCTCGTCCATGTAACAGAAGAAAGTTTATTTCGAGGAATTCACTTGGGATTCAGGGCTTTAACCTATGCACTGCTTGGCTTAACGTTTGCCCTTACAACAAGGCCCGTGTATTTATTTTATTCGATGATGCAGCAGTTAAAGCTTAATCCAAAGTATGCCTATAGTTTTATGGCTGGAATTCGCTTAATGCCGATAATGATCGAAGAATTTCAACATATTCGCAGTGCTCAAAAAGTGAGAGGCGTGAGAACCGGTGCTGGAATGAATGGTCTTTTTCACCTATTCAAAATCACTTCGATTCCATTGCTGTCTCAATGCATCCGGAGAGCTTTTCGTATAGCCGTTGCTATGGAAGCAAAGAGGTTTGATTACTCAAAGGAACGCACATTTTATTACAAAATAGGGTTTTCAAAATTTGATGTTGTCTTTGTTGGTTATTTTGTTGTACTAACGGGTCTATCGTTTTATCTGGCTCAGGAATTCCCCTTTTTTCCAGTTACAGATGTTCGCGATTAACATATGGGTGCCTGTGGTCAAGCGCCCAAAAAATAGACATCAATAAATTCGATATTTATGATGCATTTTGGTAATTTAAATAATACATTTTAGGAACGAATCCCATTCTATGCTGGATTCGTTTTTCGTTGTATATTTCTGCGGTAATAGATTATTTAACCGTGAAGTGATTGGCTTTGAAATAAGTTCAAGCCCTAATAAGGAATGGATAAAAGCCACCTTCAAGGCAGCACAGAAAAAGCGAAAATTGGATTCATTGGAGGGCATTCTGATCCATAGCGACCAAGGAAGTGTTTACAGATCACACATGTATCGCAATCTAAGTAAGGAGCTACACTTCATACCAAGTATGTCACAAAAGGCTAACTGTTGGGATAACGCTGTTATTGAAAGCTTTTTTTCGCAGTTATTGTAACATATCAACTTGTGATGCTTGATGAATCGTTCACCTATAAGAATTAGAAAGTACTCCTAGAATCCTAAAATTCCAATTATATATTTGCATAAAAGCCAGGATATTCACCATGAATATGGAAGTGGGACCATATTAAGCTAATTTCTACTTTTTTTGACAAAAAGGGACAAAAAATTTTATAAACCATCGAATCGTATATAGGAAATATTATGGATGACTTTCATCATAGAGAGAATAGGAGAAGCGGTAATTTTGACTACAGAGTTATTTTTAAATGGGGAATTAAAGGTAAGCAGGAAAGAAGCGCATGGAAAAAGCAAGCAACCCGAAAATTTACCAGTTTTCACTTCAAGGATGGAAAAACGGGAATATTACAAGAGCGTAAATCATTTTGATATCCGGAATGTCTTAGATGTTAAAGGATTCTTAAATGATATTCGTGCCAATTGGAATACATATGTAGCACAGGTGAGCCAATGGATTCAAAAAAATCCAGTAAAAAGATTGGTCGTGACGGGGATTTTTACCGTAGTTCTTGGTATTTCTTCGATTACTTCGAGTGCCGCAACAGTGATAGAAGAATATACCTATCAGGTAAGAAGTGGTGAAAAAATTGAAGCGATTGCTGCGAAACATGGGGTAACAGCAGAAGGAATATTAAATGCAAATGGCCTAACTTCCATTAACGGAAAGAAAATTCTCTTACCAAAAGTAGAAGATCGAATGGTTATCGCCACTGTACTAAATATTCGATCCCAACCGACCACTGAAAGTAGTATTATCGGAAAATATAAAAAAGGTGATGTGGTTAAGGTTGTATTCGAAGAAGACGGATGGGCTGGCATTTTGATTAAAGGAAGAGTTTGTTTTGTGAGTGCGGATTATCTTACATCAAAACAAGCGGTTGAATCAAGTCCAACTACTAAAACCATGTATGTAACGGCAACATCGTTGAGAGTAAGAGAAGCAGCTTCTACGAGTAGTGCTATCATTGGCTCTTTGAAATTAAACGATCGTGTGTCCATGATATCCACTTCTAATGGTTGGGCTAAGATGCATTTCAATGGCAAAATAGCATTTGTTAGTCAAACCTATTTAACGAATAACGAACCAAACAAAAACATTAATGATACGTTGAATAACACAGGCACCTATGTGATTAAGAGCGGTGATACTTTTACAAAAATCGGTAAAACATTAGGGTTCTCTGTTTCACAGATTCAAAAACTAAATCCAGGAGTGGAACCAACAAAGATGAAAATTGGACAAACTATCAAAATCCCTTCGACTACTGCACCTACTGTCAATCAAATAATAATAACAGCTCAAATAGGCAAGGTAGATGATAACGGAACGTTTCGATTTATCACGGCTGAAGGTACTACATATGCTGCAAAAGCAACGGGCAACATGATTAATGAATTAATTAATCATCAAGGAAAGAAAGCAACACTAACACTGGAAGGAAAAAGGGGTACAAAATTGACTTTAGTATCCATTCAATAAATATCTATGTGCCAGTCACTCCCCGACTTTTGTCGAAGATTGATAGGTTGTTAGATAGGTAAAGAGTAATAGAATGGAGTTGCAGCTGAATATTTGTTGGGGTGGCCGGATTGTCAATCTTCTTTTCCTTCATAGGGGAAGGGGGTGATAATACTGGAAACTTTTCTTGAAATCTTACGAGAAGTTCTGAAGGGGATTGTGCGTGAAGTGAGTGCAAATTTCTTTCGGAAAAACGTACTAGAAAACAGGAAAACCACCCCGCGCCGTAGCAAGCAAAAGGGTGGTTCACACAAAAAATAACGTAGACAACCATCACCCTGACGGTATAGGCTGCATGGAGGAGTGTTAGAAGCACTTCTCTTTTTTATTATATGTTCATTATACACAATTAATCATTTATTTAAAAGTAACAGCTTTGTCAGCTTCCGCCCTTTTTGCTTCTTAGTATTTTTTTATTCTTTGAAAATATTTTGCAGGATTTTGAATTATTTTGTAGAAAGATAGTATTGTAATACTCCTTTTTATTAATCTTCAGAAATAAGCTGCGCTTACTTTTTCCTCAATTCTTTTGTGTGATTCCAATTATGTATAGCAATGAAAAATATGTTATGTTGGAGGCTGCTTTATGACGGTCAATGTATTAAGTATTGGTTTAAAAGGACTTGAGGGCTATCGGGTTCAGGTGCAAGTGAGGATATCTCCAGGTAAGGAGTCGATGGTCATTGTAGGGTTGCCAGATGCTTCGGTTAAGGAGTCAAGAGAACGGGTGATAGCCGCTCTTAGTCACTTTGGTGAAGATGTTACCGATCAAAAGGTTGTCGTTAATCTTTCACCGCCTGAACAAAAAAAGAATGGACCTTTATTTGATTTAGCGATAGCGATTGCTGCATTAAAGGAACTAAAGGTTATTATAGTATCGCGAGGGAAACATAATGGCACGCCCACAGAGAGTCTGGATTAGTCATCGTTATTATCATATCATTTGTCGTGGCAACCGCCGTGATCCGCTTTTTCGAAATGCATCTGATTTTCAAGCCTTTTTCCATATCCTTCAACAGCTCCATGAGAAAATACCATTTGAAATCGCCGCCTACTGTTTAATGACCAATCACTATCATCTCCTCATTCGCTCAAAAGATACTTCCTTTTCAAAGCTCATGGGACTAATCAACAAACGCTATGCTAATTATTACAATACCAATTATCGCTTAACAGGGCATGTCTATGAGAAACGTTTTTACGACAAGATGATTGAAGATAAGGCAGGTATGCTAGAGGTTAGCCGCTATATTCACTTAAATCCAGTTGAAGCAAAAATGGTTAGGAAGCCAGAATACTACCCTTGGAGCAGCTATCATTTTTTTAAACACCCTCAAGCAGTAGTACCTTCCTATATGAATATTAATAGTATATTGAATTATTATCTTGGGACAGTAGAAGAAAGGAAAGAAAGGTACTGCCAAACTTTACAGGTGTAACTAGTAATTTAAAAGTTTCATAGCAAGCTGGTTAATAGAACAGGTACCAACTGTTTTAACGCTTTAATGATTATTGATATGGAATGTTGTCAATCGCTTGAATAGCAGCCTTTGTTGGATCATGTTTTTCTTGACCGATGCCTATTGGGAAATCTTCCACTATATATTGAACTTTACCTGGTCTCTTATTTGCAAACGCTTGAATGGTACCATCAATATAATGGAAAACCTCTATGTAGTACAATTGACCTTTGTTCTCGAATCTTCTCCATATGTCCATTTTAACAATTTCATTATGCTGCCTGTTCATTTGATAACCCTCATTTACTTAGGAATAGTCTCGGCACATTTTTTTTTTTTGCGATTACTAGATGTATTGCTGTATTTAATTACAATCTAATTATGGATAATTGTTGTATCTATATAAAATAAAAAGATAACGAACTTGGTTCTGTTATTTCCATGTTCGTTATCTTATATGAAACTCGTTAAATATATACCTAGGATAAAAGATTAGTCGTCGATTTTTTTGAAAGTAATGATTTGATTCATATCGTCTATATCAAGTGCATCTGCAATACGGGCTAGATGATGAAAGTGCGCGTTGAGCCTCTTTTGGTTAGCTAATTCACTTAAAGCCGCATGACGGACATCACTTTCACGGGATAATTCTCTTAGTGACATTCCTTTTTCTATAAGTAGTTCTTTTAATTTTACGACAACAATTCTACTCATAGTTCTCCGTACACCCCATCCATCCATTGGTATAAGGAGAAATTAACATAGGTATTTTTTGAATGTGGTACGCATAAGCGTACCGTTAGAGTTTTATTAAAAGAAAAGCCTAAACTTCTTTATTTCGAAACCTCCTTTTTAATTTTGCTTTTTCTTTTCCTGACTTTCTTTGGCGGTTCAATCATAAAAGATATCGGGTTCTTTGCATTTTCAATGGTAATTCTGCTTAGCTGCTCCGCTGATTTCCATTTGTGATTAAATGAAAATAGCTTGGAATCGCTCATGAGTATGAAACCATTTCGAAACTCGATATGTGTTTTTCGCTTAAGGCTTTGTGTTCTTAGGATTTGGTTGGGATTAAACCAAATCGTATCTTCGTGTTTATGTGATTTATCGGGAAAGACACAAATGCTATGTATATGGTTGATCATGACAGGGCACATCATGTTATTCCCTATAATGATTTTAGAAGTATCCATGGCTCCTTTTAAATTAAAGCCAATACATCGTATACTATCGTCTAGTACTTCCATAGGTGATCGATCCACGATGAAAACACAGTCGAACTGTCTTACTAGAGTACATGCTTTTCCATTTCGATCATGGAACCCAAACATGTACATCATATGCTGATTAATTAAGTAGTACTTTTCAATAGTCAATAGATCACTCCTGAATTTTAGATATCGAATTTTTTGTTGCTGATTGTAGGTAGAGAGTAAATGATGAAACTGGGAGTTACTAGTTGAAGTAAAGACTGATACTGTATGTATGTGAATACATGTTGAGGTGTTATGACAATCTTTATTTGGGATGGGTCTAGTTGCATAACCATGAGGCTTGAGTAGTGATTTCATTCAATGAAGGGAATTGCATTTGAAAAGTGATGGTCGTGCTTCTCCTAATGATGAGACATATTTAACCGTTAATAAGAAAATACCATTTATTACAATTATAGTTGTACCGCCTACGCGTACCATTGGTGGATAATTTGTGAATAATATCTAATTTTGTCGCTTTTTGTAAATCCCGGGCAGTTTTAGTTGCTAAACAAACTGCCCGGGTTGAAATGAATGTTGTTGTTAATGAAGATTTGCAAGCTTTTCCTTCATTTTTCTTATTGCCCCTAATTTCCAATGCTTAACGGCAGAAACGGTTACCTTTTCGCTTTCCGCTATTTCTTTAATGGATAGCTGATTGATAAATGATTTCATTACCCATGCTGCTTCCTTTTTCGTTAGGCCTTCGCAATAGGATTGGATGGTTTCTTTCTCAAGAAAAAGTGGTGAATCCTGACCTTCAATCCTTTCCCAAAACTCCTCCTGCTGTGGAAGAATATGTTTCTCCTTGTAGTGGTTGTTCTGTGTCATTTCAGATAACATTTTTCCTTTAATAGAGGTGTATGCGTAATTCGAAAAGCTGCCTTTTCGTTCGTCGAAGAATTGTGCAGCCTCCCAAAGTGCAATTAATCCCGTCTGATAGAATTCATGTTGATTTTTATAGATGTGCAAGGATTTAATAATCTTACGAATCATTGGTTGATACTGTACAACTAATTCGTCAAAGCTCTCCACTGGTAAAGTCCTTCAGGCAGCGCGCTTCCGATCTATTCCTAGGTAGCTTTACCATAATCCATCCATTGAGAAACTTCGAATCATGGAAAATTGAATTTAATAGAGAAAATGAGATTTACAGGGTGAAAATTGATTCAAATTGGAACTGCAAGTCCCAAAATATGATTAGTATGTTAAAAAGTATAAGAGATAAAAAGACAGTGTGGACGGTTCTTGTGGTAATGGAAAAATATGTAAGACTAGGAGAGCCGTCCCCGTGTACACATATCCTCGACAAAAAATTCACTAGAAAACTACCCAGGTTCGTTTTTTATAAGGGTTTCTAGCGCTTTTAATCAAACGTTTGATTGGCATTTCGTCTAGTAGATGTGTGTCGGGTTATGACGGTTACTAGTATCTATTGTCTATTTTGAGGAAGGTCCTAAATACTCTCTACTTTTCTTCGTCAAATTATTCAGTTGAAAACAATAGAAAGTTCTCTTACCAAAGGGGCTCTGTGACTATCTAATCAAACGTTTGATTAGTGGCATTGTGATTAATTAATCGATTGATTAGAATTGCTGCATATGTTGGCAATGCAGGTTTTGTACCTTCTAAGAAGCGTTGGAAAGCGTCGAATTACCATATTGTTAAAAAATAGAATTTTTTGGAAAAGTTGACTAAGTGGCAAATAAAACGTATGAAAATAAGTGACCTTTTCAGTGGTCTCGAAAAGTCCTATGGCATTTTTTAGGTTTCTAATATTCAGTATATTTATAAAATCGTGTATAATCTGATTTATTATACTAATAGAGGAATGTTTCATGGTAAGGAGGGATATCTCATTTATCACATAGCAAGGAAAATTATCAATTTATTTATGAATCGGACGTTTTTTACGAAAATCTTTTTATCCATTTGTCTTGTTTCTTTTACAGGTATTTTTGGACTTGCCTATTATTATCAGGAGTATTATCGAACGGTATTGATTAACAATGAAATGGATAGTGTGAAACGATCGATTAATCAAGCAAATTTGAATCTCGATAATCAAATTAAAAGGATTGTAAATGATCTTAATTATTTCTTTTATTACTCCCATAATGGAGCTGATTATTTTGATAGCCAAAAACGTTCAGAAGTACAAAGCACATTAGAGTCTTTTCGTTTACAATATTCCGATCAGGTAGAATCTGCCTTCATTTTGGTTAAAGACCACAACGCCAATGGCAAGGAGGCATTAATCTATGATCAAAATTTAGATCTAGTTAACGGAATCGACTATCAAACACAAACTTGGTATAAAAACTTTGTCCAAAAAAAATCGTCATTATGGTTAAATCCTTCAACTGATCACCTTTTCTATCAGGATCGTTCATTAAACACTATTTATCTAACACTTACACAGTTCGACTTACAAGGCCATGATGTTCTTTTTGTTGTTCGATTAAATGGAAAGTTGTTTAGTGACTATTATCGGCTGCTAGCTTCTTCGGATGTTTCAATTGAACTCAATGACGATGATGGAAATGTGATTTATACATCTATCGCTTCGACCACTGAGGCGGATGAAGAAAGAGCGATAAAAATGGACTTTATCTTGGGTTATAGCCATTTTCAAGTGAAGACCTTTATCGATGAACAATCGATTGAAGCACAGGTATCCAAAAATCTGCTCTTTGATCGAAACTTTCTTGTTTTGCTGATCCTGATTACGCTTGGAATTTCCTTCTTGCTTTCTATGACTCTCGTTCTTCCGATAAAAAAATTAGTTTTATTGATGGAGAAGGTAGAGACAGGAGACATGGATGTCCGTTTTGATGGTAAATATAAGGATGAAATAGGGGCGCTAGGGAGGAACTTCAATAAAATGATTGCCAACCTATCCGCTTTAATCGACAAAGTCTATGTGGCCAAAATGGAAAAGGTCCAAATGGAAGTCAAGCAAAAGGAAGCGAAGATTCTTGCGTTACAGAATCAGATTAATCCACATTTTCTCTATAATACGCTTGAGGTCATTAATTGCCAGGCGATTATCAATGAAGTACCAGGCATAAGTCGGATGACCAGTGCATTAGCGGACTTTTTTCGCTACCCAGTTGAAAATCATATGATTGAAGTAAAGGTACAAATGGAGCTTGAATATGTCAAGACTTACTTGGAAATTCAACATGAACGTTACCCGGATATTGAAATCATTATGGATAACTTGGAGTCTTTTCTTGATCTGCCTATCGTAAAACTAACTCTGCAGCCGATTGTTGAAAACGCCTACAAGCACGCCTTTTCCGAGGAACGTGATTTCTTCCTTCAAATATCTGGCGAGGTGTTTAGTGACCATTATATCATCAACATTGAGGATAACGGAGTCGGTTTAGATGAGGAAAAGATCCAGCAAATTAATCAGCTCTTTGATACGGATGTTCAATCGTTTTCACAAAATGATCGTGGCGGGAAAAGTGGCTTAGGTTTACTTAATGTCCATCAACGGATCCGGTTACGATACGGTGTTCCTTTTGGTTTAAGCATTTGTGAGTCCATGTACGGAGGAGTGCTAGTTTCTGTGCGATTACCATTGGAGGGGGAAAAATTGTGAGAATACTAGTTATTGATGACGAAGTGGTCATTCGGAAAGGACTTATAAAACTATTGGGGATGATCGCGTTCAATGATCTTATCATTGAGGAAGCAAAAAATGGGGAAGAAGCCCTTCAAAAAATGAAGATGAATAAACCAGACTTATTGGTAACGGATATTAATATGCCTGTTTTAAATGGGTTGGATTTTATTGATCGTGTGAGAGAAACCTATTCTGATATTGAAATTGTTATTTTGACCGGTTTTGCAGAGTTTGAATATGTACAAAGGGCATTGCGGAATTCTGTAACAGACTATTTATTAAAACCCATTTCTCAGCAAAAATTAGAAGAGGTTATTTCAAGAATTCTTTTGAAAGACCCTGCTAGGTGGATAAGTAAAATTGGTATGAATGACGTTAGAAAAATAAAGGAAACAGCTCAAAATTTAGCCAAAAGTGCCATTGCCGAAAACAAAATGGAATTGGAACATACGTTTAAAAAATGGCAGGAGTATTGCGAGAAATGTGGATTTTCTTTACATGAAATTAAACGTCTGATGGGACAAGTGCAGCTGTTCTACCAATCTGAATTTTATCAAACCTTAAATTACTATCCTTCCAGCTTCTTATCATCTATCAACCAGAAGGCAACAACGATTACTCAATTATTTGATCTATGGTTTAAAAGCTTACTTGAGCACATGGAGTTTATATCAGAGCAAAAGTCTCCTAAGAATAAGAGAATTGTAGAAGAGGTTCTCCACTATATCAGTGAAAACTTTCAAGATCCGAATCTTTCGATTAAAAAAATCGCAGACCATTGTGGTGTTACTACAGCCTATCTAAGCACCATTTATAGGAAAGTGATGAAAAAACCTCTTACACAGTACATTATTGAATATCGATTAGAACAGGCAAAGGAAAGATTAAAGGAAGATTATAAAACGAAGATTAACTTGATTGCGGAAGAGTGTGGGTTCGGTGACTATCCTTACTTTTCAAAAATTTTCAAGAAGAATATTGGGATTTCTCCATTAGAATACAGAGAAAAAGTGACGTGATTTTACTATACCTTCTTTTGAAGGTTTTTTTTATTTCATTTTTTTATAGACAAGTAAAAGCGTTTTAGTACATTTTCTAAAGCGGTTTCATTTATTACTATAGAGCTACGAGGTAATAGATTTGTGAGAAGTTGTAAATCATCTATATGAAAAGGAAAGGAATGAGCCGAATGGTAAGAAAGTACTCGTTTATTGTATTTGCTTTTTGGATGGTTTTTCTATTAGCAGCATGTGCTGGAAATACGGAGAATTCTTCTTCTGAAAAAAAGGATTCAGGTATATCAGAAGGGGAAACCAAAACCTTGCAGACTTGGGGCAAAACCATTAAAGAAAAATATGGCGGTACAGAGATTAACTTAGCTTTTGCAAGTCACCCTTCAACTGATTCATTTGAAAAAATGACGAAGGATTTTGAGGAGCTAACGGGTATCAAAGTGAAATGGGAAGTGATGGAGGAGACCTATTTAAAGAATAAACAACTGCTTGATTACACGGGGAAAAGTGGCAGATATGATGTGCTGATGGTAGATGGCTTCTGGATGAACGAATATGGAGCAAAGAAAATTGTTGAGCCATTGGATCCGTATATTCAGGATAAGGCTATTACTCCGGATTGGTTCGATTATGAAGATATTGTTCCTGCCTACCGAAATGGAATTAGTCAATTTGATGGAAAAACCTATGGAATCCCGACTGCTGGTGAAACCCGATTTATTGCTTACAGAAAAGACTTGTTTGAGAAATATGATAAGCTGCCACCAGAAACAATGGAGGAGTTTCTAGAATTAGCCCAATTCTTTAATGGAAAAGAAGAGGATTTATATGGTGTTTCAATGCGTGCTCAACGTGGAATCCATGCCGCATCAGGCTTAATGACCATCATGTACAATTTTGGAGGCGGTTTCATTGACCCTAAATCAGAAAAAGTGACCATTCATGATCCAAAGACCGTTGAAGCGATTGAGTTTTATGTGGATCTCCTAAAGAATGCTCCGAAAGATGTTGGAACCTATACACATGAGGAAGCACTCTCGACCTTTACTTCTGGCAGAGCCGCGATGTGGCTGGATGCGACTGCATTGGCGAACCGTATTTTAGATCCAAATAGTTCTGAAGTCTATGACAAAGTTGGATTTGCTCCAACCCCTGAAGGACCTGGTGGAAGAGCGAGCGCACTTGCGGGGTGGAATATGTCGCTATCTTCATTATCAAAAAATAAAGATGCCGCTTGGGCCTTTATTATCTATATGAACAGCAAGGAAAAAGCAAAAGAATATGTAAGCAATGGCGGTATTCCTGTTCGAACATCTGTTTATGAAGATGAAGAATTGGCAGCTGAAAATCCTTCTTTCCCAGTTCAGCTTCAAGCCTTAGAGGACGCCAATGTTCTAGTTGAAAAAGGTATTTCATGGATACCTCAAAATGAAAGATTAGGGCAGGCGCTGGATAGGATTGGGTATTTTATTAGCGCTGCTTTAGAAGGTTCATTGACTGCAGAAGAAGCAGCACAACAAGCGCAAAAGGAAATGGAAGATATAGTAGGGAAATAGAGGACGAAAAGGTGTCAAGCGCTTGTAATCCTTTTCCGTTACAGAAGGAGGTGGAAATTTGATCCGCACTTATTTCAAGAAAAATCCACATACCGTTTATATATGGCCGGCAATCATTATCTTGGGAGGTCTATCAATTGTTCCATCCCTGTTCTTATGGATTTTAAGTCTGACAGATTATGAATTGGGATATACCGATTTTAACTTTGTTGGGGTAGAAAACTTTACCCGTCTCTTTACTGGCGGCGATAATGAATTTTGGTTTTCTTTGTGGATAAGCTTGTTTTTTATGGTGATTGTAACGCTCATTGAACTGCTTCTTGGATTTTGGATTGCCACGTTACTCGACAGGGATTTCAAGTTGAAGTTTTTAGTCTTCTCTTGTCTGATTGTTCCCATTGCCATGACGCCAAGCATCACCGGACAAATTTGGAAACTAATGCTGAATGCGGAATATGGAGTCATTAACTATTTCCTTCAATTCTTTGGCGGAAAAGTAATCTGGCTTTCAACCGAGAATGCCTTTCTATCAACGATACTTGTTGATATCTGGCAGAATACACCCTTTATGGCATTAATTATTTATGCAGGAATCCGTTCCCTTCCTACCGACCCATTTGAGGCAGCCGCGATCGATGGAGCGAGTAAGATACAAGCCTTTTATCATATTTCGTTACCATTATTATGGCCTGTCATCATTTTAGCAGTGATATTCCGTGCGATTGATGCCTTAAAAACATTTGATATACCGTTTTCCCTTACGCAAGGCGGGCCAGGAAACGCAACGGAATTTCTTAGCCTTCATGTTTTTCGATTAGGTTTCGCCCAAACAGGGTGGGTAGGAAGATCAGCAGCCGTAGCGATTATCTTATTAATGTTGACGACTGTCATTAGTATGCTGCTCATTAAGGTGTATAGAAAGGGAGTGGAAAATAAAGAATGAATGCAAACCATTCCAAACTAGGTTTTCCTAGAGCAGCCCTCCTCACAATTATTTGTTTGGTTTCTGTATTCCCTTTACTATGGATGCTGCTTCTGAGTGTAAAAACAAAAACCTTGACCTATGATCCAAGTACATGGTTTTTTATCCCTACCTTTGAAAACTACAAGGCCATTTTTCAGGAACGGGATGTTATCAATTATTTTAAAAATAGTTTTATCATCATCATTTTTACTACTGTTATCTCTATCTTTATTGGGAGTTTAGCAGCTTATGGTTTTGCTAGATTTAATTTTAAAAAGAAGGAGAATTTGGCCTTTTGGGTGTTAAGTATGAGGATGCTGCCCCCAATGGCTTCCGTCATTCCTTTCTTCATCATGGCAAGTCTGCTTGGGATGCTTGATACCCATTTAGTTTTAATCATTTCTTATATGCTGTTTAATATTCCTTTTACCATTTGGATGATGCGCGGGTTTTTTGAAGAGATACCAGTTGCTCTGGAAGAGGCAGCATTTGTAGATGGCGCTTCAAGGTTTCAAGTATTTACAAGGATTATTCTGCCATTAGCCATTCCTGGTCTCATTGCTACGGCTATCTTCTGCATCATCAACTCCTGGAATGAGTTTGTATTTGCGTTATTTCTAACCAGTGCCAATGCAAGTACACTTCCAACCACCGTTACGTTATTTTTATCAGTCAGCGGGGTTGTTTGGGGAGAGATGTCTGCGATCGGTGTTGTTACCGTATTGCCTGTCCTTATCTTTGCCATGATTGTTCAGAAGTATATGATTCGCGGATTGACCTTTGGCGGAGTGAAATAACGAATGGATTTTAATTAAAATTTTATTTTAAAAATGGGGGTTAACGAATGAAAAGTCAATGGAAAAAACGTAGTGCGGGTTTGATGGGATTATTATTGAGTGCCAGTATGGTTATAGCTGGTTGTGCAAGTTCGAATCAAACCTCTAGTAAGGAAAGTGGAGGAAAGGATGGGGATAAGGTCACGCTTACCTTTGAAACGTCTGTATACCCTGAAGCACCACATAAAAAGGCTTTGGATGCCCTAATTCAAAAGTATACGGAAAAAAATCCGAATATTGAAATTAAAATCCATGGTGCTGACTATGAAAACTTCTGGAACAAACTCACGACAGAGGTCGTTTCAGGAACACAAGGGGATATTGTTCAGGTGTACCCAGAAAACATTTCAACCTATAACTCTTTAGCTGACGGAGGAGCGTTTGTTAATTTAGACGATTATATTAAAGAGTCAGAGCTTGAGGATAAGTTGGTTGGACAAGAATTAAGTAAAGTAGATGGTTCTTACTATGCGGTTTCAAGCTACGCTTGGGGAACGACTGGTATTTTCTATTGGAAATCGATGTTTGAAAAAGCTGGAATTAATCCGGACGATATCAAGACAATCGATGATTTAAAAGAGGCTGCTGCCAAATTAGGCGGGAAGGACCAGTATGGCTTTGCTAGTGTAGTAGGTTCGCATCCGTTCGTTTCATCTGAATGGTATAGATTAGTCGCAAGACCGGTTTCAAATGGAATATACTTCCCGAATGGTGAGACTGGTCCTTATGAGGCTGGAAAAATCAATGTCAACTCGAAGGAAAATATTTGGGCAGCGGAATGGTGGCAAGATTTCTTAGCTGATTCCAAAATTACCGCTCCAGGAACGAGAGATAAAAAGGTAGGAAGAGAAATGTTCTGGAACAAACAAGCTGCTATGAACATGGATGGTCCTTGGTTTATTGGAATGACACAAGAAAGAGATCCTTCTTTAATGGATGATTTAGGAATTATTCCTCAGCCGGTTGTTGAATACGAAGGTCAGGAATATAAGCCAAATCCAACCATGTATCCATTGGTTGCGATGATTTCAAAGAAAAGTAAACATGTGGAAGAAGCATGGGATTTCCTTGAATGGATGGCCAGTCCAGAAGCACAAGAACTTATTGTTTCTTCTGGAATGATACCAAGCAATAAAGAGTTTGTGGCGACTGATAAATACAAATCCGAAAATCAGGTAGCTGTGAAATTTGCGGAGTTCTTAGAAAACAACTATGCGAAAGCTGTCATGGATCCTCCAATCCCGCAGCAAGGGGAATTATCACAAATTATGCTAAATGCTGCTCAGGATATGTTTGTTGGAAAGAAAGATGCTAAGAGTACAATGAATGAGGCAGCTAAAAAGATGGAAGAAGTTATGGAAAAGTAGACATGACTGAATGCCCTAGGAGGGTTTCATCCCCTTAGGGCATCCCATTAATATTTTTAAATGATAGGTTAATAAAACTGCTTAAACGTAACGATTGTATACGATAAGCGATAGATTTTTAAGGTGATTTAGGGATTTGAATATTCCGCTATACGTAGTTACATAGAAAGGGCTCCCGCCGAAGGTTTGAGCTGCCTTATTAATAAGTAGCCGTTTAGAATTCTCCATGGAGGTAGCTAGATGAAAGCACACATTCGAAATTATGCAACTGCATATCTTTTTGTTTCGCCGTTGTTGGTAGCTGTTTCAGTGTTCCTTTTATACCCGATTTTAAAAGCAGCTATTATGAGTTTTCAGTATTGGTACCTGACAAAGCCCGTTGGGGGTAACCCTTTTGTAGGGTTCCAGAATTACTATGAAGTTATCCGTTATGATTATTTTACTAGCTCTATTTTTATAACAATCGCTTATATAGTGGTAACCGTTATTGCCCGGTTTGCTCTTGGTTTAGGTGTAGCAGTGTTACTCAATCAGGATTTTAGAGGGAAAAGTTTGGTTCGTGCTCTCGTCATTATCCCATGGGCTGTTCCAGAAGTTGTTGCTTGTTTAGTTTTTATCTTAATGTTTGATCATCAATATGGGATTATTAATGAATTTTTAATGAAATTGCATTTATTAACGAGTCCAGTAGCATTTTTAGGAGATTCAGATACTGCCCTTGGAGCAGCGATGCTGGTCAATGTTTGGAAGGGATTCCCGTTTGTGGCAATCATGCTTCTGGCTGGTTTGCAAAGTATCCCAAAAGAACTTTATGAAGCTGCCAAAGTAGATGGAGCATCCACTTGGCGTCAATTTCGATACGTTACGCTTCCTATGCTTAAACCTGTTTCCGTCATCGTCTTCTTATTGCTCGTCATATGGACCATCAAGGACTTTGCCATTGTGTATGTACTGACAGGCGGAGGACCAAGCAGGGCGACAGAAATCTTTACCATCTTTATTTACAATACAGCATTTAAGAACTTCCAATTTGGAGAAGCGGCGGCAGCAGGTATGCTTGTCATGCTTGTTTCAACTGTCTTTACCATTCTGTACTTTAAAGCAACGAAGGGGGCGGAAAACTAATGAAACTTTCAAAAACATTCATTCTTTATTTCTTTGTCCTCCTTGTCTTACTGTTTACGCTGTTTCCATTTCTTTGGATGATTATTACATCCTTAAAATTACCAAATGAAATTTATAGCAGTCCACCGACGATTATACCGGAAGTGCTGAATTTCGACGGCTACAAAACCATGTTAAATCCAGACGCCGATCCAAATCTTAATTTCATGAATTGGTTTTTTAATAGTACAAAAGTTTCGTTACTGACGACACTCTTTTCGTTAATTATTTCTGCTTTAGGTGGATATGGTTTATCACGCTTCCGTTTCAAAGGAAATATGGGAATTGGCTATATCATCCTTATTACTCAGATGTTACCGGGTTCTCTATTAATTATTCCTCTTTATATCATTATGAAAGACATGAATCTACTTAATTCGCATTTTGGCTTGATATTAGCCAATACAACCTTTGCATTACCATTCTGTACATGGATGATGAAGGGATATTTTGACACCATTTCCCCTTCATTAGATGAAGCAGCTATGGTAGATGGAGCCAATCGTTGGACTGTATTTAGCCGTATCATTCTTCCCCTTACTTTGCCGGGGTTAGTGGTTACTGGGATTTTCGCCTATATCACCAGCTGGAGTGAATTCCTATTTGCCTATACATTCTTAAATGATTATGAAAAGTGGACTTTATCCGTAGGGATTGCCAGCTTCCAGGGGCAATATGTTGTGAATTGGGATTATTTAATGGCGGGTTCTGTATTTACAACCATCCCGATCGTGATTGTGTTTTGGATATTCCAGAAGTACTTGATTAGTGGAATGACAGCAGGTTCTGTGAAATAAATAATAAATTTTAAAAATTAGGAGTGAATGATAAATGATTAAATTTGGAATTGTAGGCATGGGAATTCGTGGCTCTCTATTTGCCGACACGATTATGCAAAATCCATATTCAGAGCTCGTTGCAGTTAGTGAAATAAATGAAGAAGGTTTGGCGAAAGCGAAAGATAAATACCGGGCTTCCGGTTATAAAGATGTAGAAGAAATGATTCAAAATGAAGTTTTGGATGCTTTAGTCATTTCGACACCTGATTTTCTTCATTATAAGCCGGTTATGCTTGCAGCGAAAAAAGGGATTCATATTATGGTTGAAAAGCCGTTTTCGACTAGTATTGAAGAAACAGAAGAGATGTACCAGGCTGTTAAAGAGGCCGGTATCAAATGTTTAATTGCTTTTGAAAACCGTTGGAACTCTCCTTTTGTAGCGGTTAAAGAAGCGATAGAGAATGGAGAAATCGGTAATATCGTAACGATGAATGCAAGGCTAAATGACACGATTTTTGTACCTACTCAAATGTTAAAATGGTCTAAAAATTCAAGCCCAGGCTGGTTCCTATTTCCACATGCAACCGATATTGCCTGCTGGTTAAATGAAAAGAGACCAGTCCAAGTATTCGCTGTTGGAACGAAAAAGAAGCTAGTTTCTTTGGGAATTGATACCTATGACTCAATCCAAACAATCGTAACGTTTGAAGACCAGACGCATGCGACGTTTACAACGAGCTGGATTCTGCCAGAGTCAATGCCATTAATTTACGACTTTAAGTATGAAATTATTGGGGAAAATGGCGCTCTCTATGTTGACTTAGCGGACCAAATGGTAAGGAAAGCAGTAACCGACTATAAGCATGTGCATACGCTCGGAACTCCAATTAATGGCTTATTAACATCTGCACCAAGCTATATGTTAAATTCATTTGTTGATAACATACGATTAGACACTACGCCAGTTGCAACCGAAGAAGACGGGCTTTTAAACACTAGACTTGTTCACGCCATCCATAAGTCAATCGAAACGGGTACGGTTCAACCTATATAAACTACAAAAAGGATGTCCCTTGCGATAACCAGGGGACATTTTTCATATTGGAGGAGAAAGAATATGAGCAGCTATGTTGATGAATGCATTTTTCTTGGTCAGCAGGCAATCCGCGCGGGAAATGAATATTTAGAGATAGTTGTGATTCCTGGATTAGGAAGTAATGTCATTTCGTTAGTTGCGAAAGAAAGAAATATTCAATTATTAAGAGTTCCAGATACGATCGATCATTTTAATGAATCACCCATGCTTTACGGAACTCCTATTCTATTTCCACCTAATCGAATCGCTGACGGTAGATTTAGATTTGAAGGGAGAACCTATCAACTTGATATAAATGATCCATCCACACATTCGTTTATTCATGGCTTTGTTCATTCAAAAGAGTGGAAAGTAAAGCGATTTGAGGTAAATGAAAGTGGTGCTGTCATTGAGACCGAAATTGATTCAATCGACCATGAAGCTATTCAAAGGCAGTTTCCACATCGTTTTAGGTTGAAGATGATTTTTATAATAGAAGGAAATACCTTTCATAAACAAGCAACAGTTGAGAATCTTAGTCAAAAGTCCTTCCCTTGGGGGCTAGGATACCATACTACCTTTGCCTTTCCATTCCATGATCAATGTTCCTTTTCTCTTACAGTGGATAAAAGGTGGAGATTGGATGATCGATTTTTACCAACAGGTGAGTTAGAGGAACTTGAGAAGCCAATTGTCGATGTCCCGTTAAAAGGGCAGATCTATGATGATGTTTTTTTATCCACAGTTGTTCAAAACAGCGGTAGAAATGAAGCCATTCTCCGTGACGAACATAACGGAATCGAAATTGCCTACCAATGTGACGAGTATTTTTCACAGTGGGTGATTCATAATGGAAATGGAAAACAAGGATTCTTCTGTATAGAGCCGTATACATGGGTAACGAATGCACCGAACTTAAAGCTTCCAGAAGAAATAACAGGGAAACTGGTTGTTGAACCTGGGTGGGAGAGAACGGTTGGGAGTAGGATTAGTGTTAGGTAGGACTAGGACCAAGGGTGACCATGGGGACGGTTCTTAACATAAGCACTTGGAAGTTTTGCTCATATTTCGAAGCACTTTATATAGTAAAGAATTATTTTTCGAAAGGAAACTTTACTCAGTTATCATCGCAAAATTTTCAAGTGCTAAGAAGCAGGATAGTTTTTTAAAGTTTTTGTTTTTTGTGTTAGTAGTTCGACATTCAATAAAAAATTTCCTGCTTCTGGTGGCAACTATATATTGGTAGAGTTCACCATGGCATTGGTTGAGGGATAGAAAAGAATGAGTAGAATACAAGTCTATATCCACGACAAAAAATCCACTAGAAAACTGCCCAGGTTCGTTTTTATATAAGGGTTTATAGCACTTTTAATCAAACGTTTGATTGGCATTTCGTATAGGATATGCGTGTCAGGTCATGACGTTTACTAGTTTTTATTGTCTATTTTGAGGAAGGTCATAAATACCCTTTACTTTTCTTCGGCATATTATTCAATTGAAAACAATAGAAAGTTCTCTTACCAAAGGACTCTGTGACTATCTAATCAAACGTTTGATTAGTGGCATTGGGATTAATTAATCGATTGATTAGAATTGCTGCAAATGGTGGTAAAGCAGGGTTTGTACCTTCTAAGAAGCGTTGGAAAGTGTCGAAAAGTTGATATAGTGAAAATGGTGATATTTGTACTAATTTAGTAAATATCTACAAAAGAAGGGGGCTTCTACCACCTTGCGGTGTTAGAAGCCCCTTCTTTAAATTCCCGTGCCAGTCACTCCCCGAGCTTTTTCGAAGTTTGATAGGATAGTAGTTGCTACTTTGTTCTGTATAATGATGGAAGTTCGCCACATAGCACTACACCCTTATCTATCAGTAGATAAGGGTGTAGGTGTTTGATTTTGATAAAAGCTTATGATAGCTTTTATTTTGGTAATAGTTGTCTTGAGATGGTTAAAAGTAAATTCAAAATATCTGGTGTTGAAACGGGCCAGTAGTTTTGAACACAGATTACTTATAAATAAATTCATAAAAACTAAAGGATAACCTCAGCTGTTTTAACACTTGAATGGACCCATCCCAACATATTTGTGAAAAGAATCATCTCGTCAAAACATCTCTCCTTGTTCACAAAAAGAGTCATATAGGCCACGGATTTCTTGGTTTAGAATCGATTCGGATACATATTGAATAAGTGATGCGTCCTCAACATCCTTTAATTCGGAGGAAATACAATCCAACACCGCTTTACTGTCCTTATAAAGATTATGTTTCCCCCAGTTTTTAATGGCGAGTTCTCTCGTCTCAGGATTGTAACGAATCAACTTGTAATGCTCGATGAATCGTTTCATTAACAAATGAACGGTATCAATCGAATAATTCAACTCAAAAGCCATTTGTTTTCTCGTAATTTGATAGATTCCTATATGATTTGTATTTGGATTCGTAAGGAGATATATATAAAATAACTTATCCTCTGGGGTCATCATCACTCCTTCTGAATCATTCCAAACGTCGGTGCGTATCATTGTTTTCTTTGCCATCTTCAATCACTACCTTTCTTTGACCGTGGGGACGGTTCTTGTGGTCATGGAAAAATATGTAAGAGCAGGAGAACCGTCCCCGTGAACACTCGCTGAACCCTCAAATCTAATCAACAAACTTCCCATACTCCCTCTTAAACTCCAACTCAATTGTCCCAATTGGACCGTTGCGCTGTTTGGCGAGGATGACTTCGATTTTGTTAGGATGCTTGCTGTCTTTACTATAGTAGTCATCGCGGTAGAGGAAGGCGATGGTGTCCGCGTCCTGTTCGATTTGGCCGCTTTCACGGAGATCGGAAAGCATCGGGCGTTTATCCTGTCTGGCCTCGACGCCCCGGCTCAGCTGCGAGAGGGCAATCACACTGACATTCAACTCACGTGCCAGCTTCTTTAAGAACCGGCTGATTTCACTGATCTCCGCCTGGCGATTTCCTTTGTGCTTGATGTCTCCATCAATGAGCTGAAGATAATCGATGATCACGAGTAATCGTGCCTGCTCTCCAAACTTCTTTCTCAACCTGCGCACCTTTGAATAAATATAGTTCACATTCATGCCGGCTTTATCAAAAATGTGCAGCTGGCTGCCCGCAATCTGCCTAAGCGCATTTGTATATTTGCTCCAATCGTCCTCCGAAAAATAACGATAGGGATTCCGAAGTTTCACCGAACTAATTTCTTCGCTTATACAGACAGCGCGCTTTAACAATTGCTTTTTGGACATTTCTAGCGAGAAGATGACACTGACATCTTGAACGGCATGGTGAAGTGCCAGATTTAGGGCAAAGGCAGTCTTTCCTACGCTTGGGCGAGCACCGATGATGATCAAATCGGATTCCTGAAAGCCGCCTGTGAGACTATCAAGCTTCGTAAAGCCAGAGGAGCATCCAGGTATGTCACCGAGATCGGACTCGCCTTCCCCATATAATTCAATTAAACAAGGGGAAATTTCACCGCTATCTTCTCCGTCTGTTTGATTGTCTTCTAGCGCCATTAATTGTTGTATTCCTTCACTAACCACCTGTTCAATGTCCCCATCCCTGGCTTTCATTTGGAATTCCTCCATATAGGCTAGGGCCTTCCGGCGTTTATGATGGCTCTTGACGGCTTCTTCATATGCGTGGAAGTGAGCAACCGAAGGGACCCATGCTGCAAGCTGGATAATATACGTAATCCCTCCTACACTGCCAATTCGATCCACTCCAATCTCCTCAAGAACGGTTACCGGGTCAATCGGTTTTCCCTTCTTTGTTAACGATTGAATCACACTATAAAGTATTCTTAAGGCGGGAGAGGAGAGCTGTTCCGGTTGAACCGTGCATTCCTGCGCCAGCTGATTGTCTAAAAAGAACGACCCGACAAAGGCCTCTTCCACGGCTTGACTGTTGACTACGTAACTCTCCATTTTAGTTCCTCTGAATGCCGAGTAGTTTTCGTATTTTAGCCAGCTCCGCTTTGATCACTTCCTCGTTTGCTGGAGGCTGGTCATTTATCAGCTGTGTATATGTCTCTGCCGCGTCTGGAACTCGCGCGTGACATCCATCTGAAGTCGAGATAAGATCACAAATTTTTGGAGGGAAGCTGGAATGTGTTACATAGTTCAATAGATTTTTATGTAACCGTTCATAAGAGAAATCCTTTAGTGCCTCATGCCAGCTATCAATTTTTTGCTGATTGATTGGAAACTGCTCGTAATAAAGATAGATTTGCTCCAGTAGTGCATAAGTCTCTCGTTTAGTCTTCAAGATTAAACGCCTCCTCAGACAACATTTTTTGTCCAGGCTGCTGATTGAGATACGATTCAAATTTGGTTCCAAACAGAGTTTCAGGGCGGAGGAATTTACTCCATTTAGCATCCTGCTGCCATTCTGCTGACTTTAGGTCCATCACCTTTTTAAAATCCTCCAGCGTAAAACCCTCGTTAAATCTTGCTTGAATCAGGTCCTTGGTTTTACGGGAATCGGGTTTAAAGCTCTTGCCGGTTTTTTCATTCAAGTACTGGATGATGTCGGCAAACGGGATAGTCTTTTTCTCTGTTGTAATCTCTGAAGTACTCTCTGGTATTGCTGGGTTCAAGCTGAACTGTATTGGAGTCTGTTCTGACACCGCCGTTGGTTCAGGTTGAGTCGAGGATGGCTCACAACGCTGTTCGATGTTTGCCAATTGCTCATAATTGATCGTATACCATTTCGTTTTATCCAGCTTCATAGCATTCCAATTGTCCGATACCACAACTCCAAGTTTTTCTAACGAATGAAACGTACGCTTAATGGTACTAATCGACCAAAAGGGGAACTGCTCCTGCCAATCCTCATAGGTGTTGTACACCCATTTTCTTCCCTTAATTTGATGCTTACTCCTGCCAAGCCAATAATGAATCTGCTGCAGTACCACCGCCTCATTTATTCCAATCTTCACGGCCAAAGACGGAACAATCATCAACGGCGCTTCATTAATCAATAACGTACTCATCTGAATCTCTCCTCTAATTATCATCGAAACAGTGAAAACATCGCAGTTGGTATCCTCGAACGGCTCACTGTTCTCTCACCTTCTATATAGGAAAAAGTGAGGGGAAAGGACAGGGTGGTTTGCAGAAAGTTGTTACAAAATTGTGGACATGGGTGGACAACGAAGAGCGGAAAAAGAGAGAGTGTGTCCGAAGTGGTGGGGGCTTCGGACAGGGAAGAGCTGAAAAAGCAAGAGAGTGTCCGAAGAGGTGGTGACTTCGGACAGGGAAGAGCGGAAAAAGAGAGAGTGTGTCCGAAGTGGTGGTGACTTCGGACAGGGAAGAGCGGAAAAAGCAAGATAGTGTCCGAAGTCGTTTTCCCGTGCCTGTCACTCCCCGAGTTTAGGGATAGGAAAGGAACAATTAAGAACACAAGGCTATATCCACGACAAAAAGTTCACTAGGAAACTGCCCAGGTTCGTTTTTATAAAAGGGTTTTTAGCAATTTTAATCAAACGTTTGATGGGCATTTCGTATAGTAGATGTGTGTCAGGTTATGACGTTTATTCGTTTCTATTGTCTATTTTGAGGAGGATCATAACTACTCTCTACTTTTCTTCGGCAAATTATTCATTTGAAAACAATAGAAAGTTCTTTTACTAAAGGGACTTATTGTCTATTTAATCAAACGTTTGATTAGGGGAATTCGGATTAACTAATCGATTGATTAGAATCGCTAGAAATGTTGGTAATGCAGGGTTTGACCTTCTAAGAAGCGCTGGAAAGTGTCGAAAAGGTGGTATAGTGAAAATGGTGATATTTGTATTGATTTATAATTTTATAAATTTATAAATAGATGCAAAAGAAGGGGCTTCTACCACCCTCGGCTCACCACCGGCGCCCCCAAAGAATGGTAGTATCACCTATTATACTTCTTTGTACATCGATGATCCGCTGATTGGACGAACCTCTGAATAGAACTCGTAAGTCCTTTTTTGATAATTCAAAGCGTCCATCTATCATCACATCTAGATAATGTACTATCTCTTTTTTATGCTCAGGTAATTCCTCAAACACATAACCAGTATATAGCCATATATTCTTGTTCGTCTTCGCTTTGATTTCTTTAACAAGCATCAATGTTTCCTCATATTGAATGGTAAGACTATCTCCGCCACTAATGGTTACATCGGCGATGGGATTTTCTTCGATAATTTCAATCAACTCACTTATGCTATATTCTATCCCATTGTTCACATTCCAAGAGGAGGGATTATGACATCCCTCACAATAATGCGTACAACCTGATACATAGATGACCGTACGGATGCCGTTTCCATTATCCGTAGCGTCCGTGTCAATCTTCATGATTCTCATTTCTTACACCCATGTTTTACTCTATTCATTTCTTCTTTACGTTTTGAGCTGTTCCATTTTTCCATGCTTCCTACCAAGTATCCAGTTATTCTTCTTATGCGTTCTATATCGTCGTGATTATTACACTTAGGACATTCGTTGTAAATCACGCCATTGTATCCGCACTGAAGACAGCGATCAACGGGAACATTAAAACTGCCATACCCTATCCCATTTTCTTTCATTGCCACAACATACGTTTCTAGGGCATCGATATTTTTTGAAGCATCTTCTGCTAATTCCACATAGGTAATGTGACCAGCATTTGTTAACGCATGATAAGGTGCTTCCTTTTTAATCTTATTGATTGCATTAATCTTATATTCGACAGGGACATGATTGCTATTCGTAAACCATTCCTTATCTGTTACTCCTTTGATGACCCCATGTTTTTTTCGAGCGATTTTTAAAGCTTTACCTGCATAGGATTCGGCAGGTGTTGCTAGCAATGTATAGTTTAATTTCGTTTTTTCTGTTAAAAGATCCATCTTTTCTTTCATGAAGGAAACTATTTTTAAGCCTAGGTTCTGAGCTTCGTCGCTTTCTCCATGATGTTTTCCAATCAGGGCAACAAGGGCTTCCGCTAAACCAACATAACCAACGGATAATGTACCTTGACGAAGAACTTCTTTTAGAGAGGAGTCTTTATATAGTTCCTCTGAATTCCTCCATATTTGTTGCCCATATAAGAATTTAAAATTTGCAGGTGTCTTTGTTGATTGATATAAGAGCCTTTCATATAGTTGTTGACTTGTTAGGTCAACATAATGGTCCAGCTTCTTAAAAAATTCCTCTACGTTATCTGCTTCTAACGCAATCAAAGGTAGATTAATAGAGGTAAACGAAAGGTTTCCTCTCCCCACGGGCGTTGACTTGCCATTTACATTTGCGAGTACCCTTGTTCTACACCCCATTGTGGCGATATGTGTTTCAGGATCTTCTTCTTTGTAATATTGTAGATTGAATGGAGCATCTACAAACACATAGTTTGGAAAAAGACGCTTTGCTGTTGTTTCAAGCGACAGCCTGAACATATCATAGTTGACATCACTTTGTTTTAAATTGATACCATCTTTTACTTTAAAGATTTGAATGGGGAAAATCGGTGTTTCTCCATTTCCTAGCCCTTTTTGAGTAGCAAGAAGCATATTCTTAACAAGCATTCGCCCTTCCTTTGAAGTGTCTAATCCATAGTTAATACTGATGAAAGGGACCTGTCCGCCACCGCGGCTGTGCATGGAATTACTATTGTGAATAAAGGCTTCACAAGCCTGATAGACATCTCTATCTGTCAGCTCCCAAGCTTTTTCTTCTAGGTCGCAGCCAGCTTGAACGCTTTCTAATAATTGAACGTTCTTCTCGTATGTCTTATATATATAAGGGGCTAAATCAAAATCAAAGTTACTCATTGCTTGACCGCCGTGCTGCTGGTTTTGATTCGATTGAAAGATGATAGAAGTTAAAGCCATTGCCGACATGATGCTGTTTGGTTCACGCATATGACCATGGCCGGTATCAAAACCATCTTTTAACACTTTTGCTAATGGGATTTGCACGCATGTTGTCGTGCCTGATGCATAGTAATCCAAGTCATGAATATAAATATAACCATTCATATAAGCTTGTTTTACTTCGTCAGACAATAAGTGTTCCATTGCGTAATACTTCGCACTAGTAGAAGCGAAGAGTCCCATCATACCCATAGGGCTCTTGCCATCGACATTGGCATTCTCTTGTATTAAATCTTGATTATTGCTACCAACAATTTCATTGAATTCCGCTAATAAATTAGAAAAAACCTGTTTCGTTTCCACATTGGACCTCCTTGTTTGCTCAGAACCATGGAACCATGGGGACGGTTCTGATGGCTCTTTTCAGTGGCAATTGACTTTTATTTTGAACAACAAAAAACCCATCAAAGTTGATGGGTGAAATAACGTGGAATCATCTATAAACAGCATTCATTCACTGCTAATAGTCAGAATAGCCCCGTTATACCTCCCCAACTCCCGAAGAAGATAATACGTATAAAAATGGCAGGTCTCCTGACTTATGCTTCTTCCTACTCTAATACCTTCCCATCCTAAGACAGTGGATTACTTAGTTCGTCAGCATTTACAGTTGCGGGTACAGCTCTGGACTTTCACCAGATTCCCTATTACGTCTTATTTGACACCATTATTATCGGTCAATATCTATATATAGTGTTTTATAGAAAATGAAAACACTAAATATTGTATAATTTACTATAATATACAATCTCTACTTTGACAACCATTTTTTACTAGGGGATTTTGGGGTGAGTGTATGAAATCTGGTGCCAGGCATGAAACAGGTGAAAAGAGAGAGTGTGTCCGAAGAGGTGGTGACTTCGGACAGGGAAGAGCTGAAAAAGAGAGAGTGTGTCCGAAGTGGTGGTGACTTCGGACAAGGAAGAGCGGAAAAAGAGAGAGTGTGTCCGAAGTGGTGGTGACTTCGGACAAGGAAGGGCTGAAAAAGCAAGAGTGTGTCCGAAGTGGTGTTGACTTCGGACAAGGAAGAGCGGAAAAAGAGAGAGTGTGTCCGAAGTGGTGGTGACTTCGGACAGGGAAGAGCTGAAAAAGCAAGATAGTGTCCGAAGTCGTAATCCCGTGCCTGTCACTCCCTGAGTTTAGGGATAGGAAAGGAACGATTAAGAAAACAAGGCTATTTCCACGACAAAAAATTCACTAGAAAACTGCCCAGGTTCGTTTTTATATAAGGGTTCCTAGCGCTTTTAATCAAACGTTTGATTAGCATTTCGTATAGTAGATGTGTGTCAGGTTATGACGTTTACTGGTTTCTATTGTCTATTTTGAGGAAGGTCCTAAATACTTCTACTTTTCTTCGGCAAATTATTCAGTTGAAAACAATAGAAAGTTCTCTTCCTAAAGGGACTCATTGACTATTTAATCAAACGTTTGATTAGTGGCATTGGAATTAATTAATCGATTGATTAGAATCGCTGCAAATGTTGGTAATGCAGGGTTTGTACTTCCTAAGAAGCGTTGGAAAGTGTCGAAAAGTTGATATAGTGAAAATGCCAGCAAGATGATAAATGAGAGGTTCAAAAAATGCTGGTAACAACTGGATGGATGAATCAGGCAATCCTTCAAAAGATAATAACAGTCTAATACGTAAAGAGTGTAGGTGATAGTATGTCCAAATGTTATCAAGTCACAATTCTCATTCTGTTCATTTGTCTTTTTTCGGCCTGTTCTTCTAGACCAGAACAGAATTCTTCTGGTCAATCGAGTCCGTATATTAAATTGTCTACCCCTTCAAAAGAAAATCCAAACCCGGTGATGCCAGATGAACAAGTAGATGAACATCATGGTTCTTCTCCTAATCAAGTACAAAATCAAGACGCTCCAGAACAAAAGCTGCCAGAAGACTATGCAGCAGAGGATCGGCTTCAAACACAGGAAATACAAGAAACGGAAGACCCGAAAAGCGGGGCGGAAACGGTGTCAACGGAGCTGCCTTTTCAGGACTTCAAAGCCAGATGGAATGCTGTTACAGATGAACAAATGTCTAATTTATATATTAAGGATCTAGAAGAGGTATCTTCCAATGGAGAAACGTTTTATCGATCCAATCTGTCCAATCAGCTGGAGCTACGCGTATTTGTTCATCAAGATCACATCCAGCAGTTAGAGCTGATTAGTAAGGACAATACCAAAGTAACCGTAGCGGCCATGCTGACAGGCTGGAGTCAAATCATTACCTTATTGCATCCGAATATTGAAATTTATGATGTGGATGAGCTCTTTAATAAAATGGGTGTTGAACCTAATGGTAATTTAACTAAAGTAAAACAAACATCCTTTACTTACAATGACTTACATTACGAGGTAACACCGACAGAAAACGGCTACAGCTTTATAGGAAGGTATGATAAGCCGTAACATGAGGGGGAGAAGACATGAAGGTAGTAAAGCTTACAATTATCCTATTGTTAATCATTCCTGTATCGTTGCAAGGCACCTCACCGACCCGTGCACAAACGAGGTTATTTAATATGTCTTATGTATTCTTTGGGTCACCCAGCAGCTATGTCACTCAAGTAGATAAAACGAAAGGCAGTTTGAATGTTGTTTCCCCGAACTATTTTGATATTACTTCAGATGGACAGCTCGATGTCACATGGAGGTTACAAACTTCATTTATTACTGAGATGCATAACCGAGGAATTAAGGTAGTTCCTTTTCTAGCTAATCACTGGAATCCAACTGCAGGAATTAACGGGTTAAATAACCGTGACAGCTTAGCTCGAAATATTGCAGCTGCCATTCAACAATACAATCTAGATGGTGTGAACGTGGATATAGAGGGAGTAGGTCATGCCTATCGGGATGCTCATACGGATTTTATAAGGCTTCTTAGGCAATACATACCCGCTCATAAAGAGGTGTCTGTAGCGGTTGCTGCTAATCCTAACGGCTGGAAAACAGGCTGGCATGGCTTCTATGATTATAAGGCACTAGGGGCATACGCAACTTACTTAATGATTATGGCTTATGACGAAAGCTGGGACTCTCCTGATAGCCCAATAGGTCCTGTATCCAGCCTCTCCTTCTTTGAAAGATCCATCCAGTATGCCATTAATCAGGGTGTTGCAAAGGATCGAATTGTTGCTGGATTACCGTTTTATGGGCGAATGTGGAAGCTTGATGGACCGACCTTAGAGAACCGTTCCATAACGGGGATGGGACTTTCGAGTACAAGAGTGGATCCTCTTGTTTCACAATTTAATGGAAAAATCCAATTTGATGAGAAGAGTCAGTCATCTTATGCAACGTTTACGATACCGACAGGCGGCAGTGCCTTCATCGGGAGTGTAAAGCTTACAGAAGGTAACTATGTTATTTGGTTTGAAAATGAACCCTCTATCAAAGCAAAGCTGCGTCTACCGAAGCAATATGGAATAAAGGGAACGGGTTCTTGGGCGTTGTATCATGAGAAACCTTCGATTTGGAACAATTATACACTGTGGCTGAATGAGACCTATAATTCCTTTTGGGTACAAAATGGGTATATGGCTTTAGTGAAAAATGATAATGTTAACCTTCGTGACAGCCCATCCATGAGCGGTAATGTAGTAAGGACACTCTATAAAGACCTAAACCTAAAAGTGACAGGCCCTCTTGTGAATGTCGATAACCAGGAATGGTACCCCGTGCAATTATCTGAGGGGACTCAAGGGTATGTAAGTTCTTCGTACGTAGATATTTTTCAGAGATTCGGTGGAAAGAACCGGTTTGAAGTAGCCGTTAATGTTGCAAATATGGGATGGAAGGATACGGCCGATACCATCATAGTATCGAATTATAATGCGTTTGCTGATGCCTTAACCGCTTCCCCTATCGCCTATAAAGAAAACGCACCCATCCTGTTAACAGCTAAAGATCGTTTAACAGCTGAATCAAAAGATGAAATCAGTCGGCTCAAGCCCCAAAAAGTGATTATTGTCGGAGGCCCTGGCAGCGTTGGGGAGGGTGTTGTAAATGATTTACGTAACATGGGAGTCACTCATTTGGAGCGGATTGGCGGTAAAGACCGCTTTGAAGTTTCAGCCAATCTTGCGAAAAGATTAGGACCCACTACGAGAGCGGTTGTCGCAGATGGAATGAATTTTCCAGATGCACTTTCGATTGCGCCTTATGCGGCCAGAAATGGGATTCCTATTTTGTTAGCTAACAGAGATCATTTACCTCAGCAAACAGAAGAGACCCTTACCAGCATAGGTGTTCAAGATACCATCGTGGTTGGTGGTGAGGCAAGTGTGGGGAAAGCTGTGTATGACAAAATCCCAAATCCGAAACGAATATCTGGTAAAGACCGATACGAAGTAGCTGCAAATGTCATTCGGGAATTAAACTTAACGCCTGATACCGCATTTATTGCCACTGGTTTGACGTTTGCAGATGCATTAACGGGTTCGGTTTTAGCTGCAAAAGAGGGTGCACCACTTTTATTAACGAATCCAAAGCAGTTACCTGAGGCTACGAAAATGATTCTTGTGGAAAAAAATATTACCAGACATAAGGTTCTAGGCGGTTCCGGTTCAGTAAGTGAACAGGTTTATCAAGAACTTCGACCATAACGAAGGGAAGCAGGTGATTGTGAGTGAAGAAAGTGGGATTTCTACTATTTGCCCTTTGTTTTCTTACAATAGCCGGTTGTAAAGCAACGGAGGAACCTTCGCGGCTTACTCAGAAGGCTGCTGAAGAAGCTGCCATGCATAATCCGAAGATTTCCAAGTGGATGAACCAACACCACCCAAGGAATGGAACGACCTATTTAGTAACAGGGCAAAATAATCAGAATTCCGAAGACCTTTATACCAAATCAATAACATCTAATGATCATCACTGGAAAATTACCTATACTTCGAAAACAGAGATTAGTCCAAACAAGATGGAGGTCACTGTTAATTCAACAACGGGTGAAATTGAATCGATACAAGAAGAGGAAAGAATGATTGTCCAATTTAAACAACAGGTTAATGAAGAAGCTATCCATGATGTTAATGGGGAAATTATAAATACAGTGGAAACAATCACTGTACTAACAGCGTATATACCAGTTGATAAAATTGAAGAAATCAAACAAAACCCGGAAATATCCACTATAGAAAAGGATGCAAGGATCAGAGCGACTAGCCAAGTTGTAGATTGGGGTAATGAAAAAATTCGAACCCCAATCGCTTGGCAGGCAAGCTTTACTGGAAAAGGGCAGAAAATTGCTATTCTTGATTCTGGAGTATCCACAAGCCATGAGGACCTAAAGATAACAGATGGGGTGGCCTTTGTTCCGTATACTACTTCGTATGATGACGATAATGGTCACGGAACGCATGTTGCAGGAATTATAGGAGCAGCTAACAATACTAAAGGCACGGTTGGAGTTGCCCCAGACGCCTCGCTCTATGCCGTTAAGGTATTGGATAACAATGGCGAAGGGTATGTTTCAGATATAATCGCTGGGATTGATTGGGCTGTTCAAAATGATATCGATATTATTAATTTAAGTATTGGATCAGACACCCCCTCCAACATGTTGAAGGATGTGTTGGATATGGCGTATTCAAAAGGGATTCTGATCGTAGCGTCTGCTGGTAATACAGGGTACGAGCCATACCATAGTACAGTAGGTTATCCAGCTGCGTATGATTCCGTTATTGCGGTAGGGGCGATTGACCAATCCAATAAGTGGGCTGATTTTTCTTCAGTAGGACCAACAGTAGAGGTTACTTCTCCAGGTGTTGATATATTGAGTACTTATTTAAATAATTCCACCAAAAGGCTTACTGGGACATCGATGGCAGCACCATTTGTTTCCGGCTTATTAGCTTTGTTAAAGGAACAATACCCAGAATTAAGTGCAGCGGATCTTCGTTCTATTCTTCAAAAGAATGTTATTGATTTAGGTGATGCTGGGAGAGACCCTTATTATGGGTATGGATTGGTTCAATACAGTGAACGAATAAAAGATATACAAAGAGTGTCAGGAAAAAACCGCTTTGAATTAGCTGTTAATATTTCAAAGGCTGGGTGGCAAGAGTCGAGTCATACGGTTGTATTAACAAACTATATCTCTTTTGCAGATGCCCTGGCTTCATCCCCATTGGCGTTTAAAGAAAATGCACCGATTCTTCTTACGCATAAAGATTTCTTGACGAGCGAAACAAAAGAGGAAATTCAAAGACTGAAGCCTCAAAAAGTCATTGTGATTGGCGGCCCTGGCAGCATATCGGAGAGTGTCATCGATAGTGTTTCGTCCCTTGGGATAGCCACAGTCGAAAGAATTGGAGGGAAAGACCGTTTCGAAGTTGCCTATCATATTGCTCAGAGGATGGGAGCTACCAATACCGCCATTATCGCGAATGGATTAAATTTTCCAGATGCACTGGCCATCGCTCCATATGCAGCACGGAATGGGTATATATTTATATTAACTACGAAAGACTCCATTCCAAATAATATAAAAAGAATCCTCCAGGAAAAAGGAATTCAACATACGATTGTAGTCGGAGGAGAGGGTAGTGTTAGTGAGGCTGTCGTTAGCCGTTTACCTCAGCCGATACGCATTAATGGGAAGGATCGATTCGAGGTGGCGGGGAATATAATTGAGAATTTACAAATAACCCCGGAGATCTTATATTTTGCTACTGGATATTCATTTGCGGACGCCATGACAGGATCGGTTTTAGCCGCGAAAGAAAATGGAGCCATGTTACTCACCTCTCCAACAAACTTGCCTTTATCAATTCAACAAACAGTGAAAGCAACCAATCTTACAAAGTATAAGATATTAGGCGGTACGGGCTCTATCAGTGAGAATGTCTATATGCAGCTAATGTTTGAACTCTAATATGGGACGTGGTGGGACCGTGGGGACGGTTCTTGTGGTTGTGGGAAAATATGTAAGACCAGGAGAACCCTCCCCGTGTACACAATTTAATAAAAACAAGAAGGCAGTTATCTACATATAGTAGGTAATTGCCTTTTTGTTTAAGGCTGTTTTGCTCAAAGATTGTTGTTTTTATTATTGGTTAATAACGTTTTTTGCTTAAGTTGCCACAGGTTTGAACACCATGAAGCTTAGATTCATCAAACTTGTCTGAAGTTGCCACAAGTTCGGACACCATGAAGCTTAGATTCATCAAACTTATCTGAAGTTTCCACAGGTTCGGACACCATGAAGCTTAAATTCATCAAGCTTGTCTGAAGTAACCTCTGGTTCGGACACCATGACTCTTAGATTCATCAAACTTGTCTTAAGTCACCTCTGGTATTTGTACAGAAAGCAACAAAGTTTACGAATAGAGCCTTGTTTAAAAAATGGACTTTTTCAGTGATTGCGAACCGTCCACATGGTTATGTTAGTGTGTTAAAATATTTACAATTATGATAGTTTCGGGGCCACGAGAACACCCCATGGTTTCCTAGGAGGGCAGCATGAATCGACGTATGTTTATTTATCTTATTTTAATCGTTTCGTTTATTACGGTGTTAGGTTTCTCGATTTATTTTTATAAACAAGTACAGGCGACGGATCGGAAAATGGATGAGGTGATTTCTTCTGAGACTGCGCTGCCGATGTTCCATTTTACTTTAATTGGTGAGGAGATGGATCATGATTATTGGCGCTTGGTCGGAGAGGGAGCCAAGAAAACCGAAACGGAGCATGACGTTTTTGTTAACTACGAGGGGCCAAAGCGTACGGATTCGGATGAACAGCTGAAGCTGTTAGATAAAGCCATAGCAGCCAAAGTCGATGGGATTATTGTTCAGGCTCAAAATGACCAATTTACGCCCATGATCAATAAGGCTGTGGGTGCCGGGATTCCGGTAATTACGATTGATATGGATGCAAAGGATAGCTTGCGTAATGCCTATATTGGGACAGACAATTATTTAGCGGGCCAATTAGCCGGAGAAGCTTTGGTGAAAGATACGGGCGGAAAGGCTACGATTGGAATTATCACAGCTAGTTTTGATAATGTCGATCACCAGCAGCGAGTGAAAGGATTTAAAGATATTGTAGGTAGATATGAAGGAATCAAGATCGCAGCGATTAAGGAATCAAACGTATCAAGGATTGACACCGAGCAAAAGGCGTACCGGATGCTCACCGAGTATCCTAATATTACCGCCTTTTATGGAACTAGTTCCTATAATGGGATGGGGATCGTTGCGGCGGCAGAATCCTTAAAAAGACAGGATGATATGTATGTGATAACGTTTGATTCAATTGAGGAAAATATTCAGTTGCTTGAAAATGGGGCAATTGATGCGATTGTTGAACAACTTCCGTTTAAGATGGGGGCCCTGAGCACGGAGATTATGCTGGACATTGTTACGGGAAAGCCGGTCAAAGAATTCTATCATACAGAATCATCGATTATTCGTGAATCAGACTTGCCCGATGAGAAAAGCCAAAGGGGTGGGGCGAAATGATTAAAATTCGCACAAAATTGCTCATTTATTTTGCGGCCATCCTTTTCGTCATTGTCGTGTTGTTTTTTGTTCGTGAACAAAGCGGCCAAAAAGTGCTCGAGCTTTATAATGACAATGTTGAACCTTCCTTACTTTTAAATGAAATTACGAAAGAGACAAATCAGACGTTTCAGTCGCTTAAAATTTATATTTATGAACCTTGGCCTGAAAACCTATCAATCTATGAAAAAGATCGGCAAAGGCTGATTCAACTGCAAAAAGAGTTTAAGGAAAAACAAATAGAAGGAGTCCCAAGCGTAAATTTTTTAAATACGATATCCAGTTTTCTAGAACATTTGGATAAAACCATGGAAGGTGTAGAAAAGCATGATATCCAGCGATATTCGAAGCATTTAAATGAAGCGGAAAAAACAGCTGGTTATATTCATGAAAGTTCACTTGACCTGATTAATAAGGAACTTTCAGATTACCAAACGCTATCCCTGCTGATTGATAAAAAGATTAAGGATAGGCAAAAGTTGGGGACTACGATCATTCTTGCTATTATTATTCTCAGTATCCTGTTTGCCCTTTGGTTTTCTAATGGGATTACACGAACGATTGAAAGGCTTACCCGGGCGGCAAAAGAAATGTCAGCCGGACGTTATTCGGGTGAGGATGTTATGGTTTCAAGGAAGGACGAGCTGTGGTTTTTAACGAAGACGTTTAATGAAATGAAAAGGAATATTCTCGAATCGGTTAGTGAGATGGAGGAAAAGGCAAAACTTGCCCAATTGCTGAAAGAGATGGAATTGAAAAGCCTCCAAAATCAGATTAATCCACATTTCCTTTTTAATACTTTGAATACGATTTCAAAACTGTCGTATATCGAAGGTGCAGAACGGACAAGCGACTTAATATCGTCTGTATCTGCCCTGCTTCGCTATAACATTGGCAATCTCGATCGCCAGACGACCATAAAGGACGAAGTGGACATTGTTAAGGAGTACTTTTTTATCCAAAAAACACGATTTGGTGACCGCGTGGAGTTTGTGCAAAACGTGGATTCAGCCTGTTTGTCAATGCCGATCCCTTGCTTAACGCTTCAGCCGCTCATTGAGAATGCCTTTATGCATGGAATTGAAAATATGGCTGGTGGTGCCAAAATTGAATTGCACATATACGAAGACAATGAACACGTTTGCATTGATGTAAAGGATAATGGCGCAGGGATGGATCAGGCAACGATTGACCGATTGTTGAATAGCAGCCATGCTGAAAAGGAATCTCTACCGAAAAAAGAGTCAGGTCATTCAACCGGAATCGGCATGAGAAATGTGATGGACCGGCTTAGATTATTCCATAAAGATAGTAAAATGAACATTGCCTCTAGTCTTGGGAAAGGGACAATCGTGAGTATTCAGATAAGAAATGGCTAATGGGTAAGGGGGAAGAACTACATGTTACATGTCATGCTTGTGGACGATGAACACCTTGAAAGAGAAGGTCTCAAACTGATGCTTCGTAAGAATCGATCCAATTTTGAGGTCATTGCCGAGGCTCAAAATGGAAGGCAGGCAGTTGAACTTGCTTTGACCTATAAGCCGGACTTAATTTTTATGGACATCAAGATGCCGGAATTGGACGGCCTTGAAGCGATTAAAAGGATATCTCCTGAACTTTGTGACACCAAATATATTATGGTGTCGGCTTTTGATACGTTTGATTATGCCCGTGAAGCGATGAAATTTGGGATTAAGGAATATTTGTTAAAACCAAGCAGGGTTTCCGAGGTGTTAGAAGCGTTTGACCGGATGGCAGCCGAAATTGAGGCTGAAAAACAGACACTGATTGAAAAAAAGCAAATCAATCGCCGCCTTGAACGAGTCAGTTCTTTTATCGAAATGGAATTTATTGTTTCGTTCATTATGGATCATGTTCACGAATTCAATCAGGCTGACTGGGATGAATGGCTGGACCTCGAAGAGAAGCAAGGGTTTGTCGCTGTCTTTTCGTTTGAATCAGACAGCCTGCAACCGAGCCGTGAGGAAAAAAGCCGCTGGTATCATACCCTGAAAAGAGCGCTGCACGATCAAAGTCTCCATTTTTTAGTGGGACCATTAACAGGTTTTCAAGTTCCGGTGCTGGTGTTAGTCACTGAACAAGGAAAAACAGATCATGAAATAAGACAGGATTTTGCGCGTTCGATTATTCACCATGTTCAGCATCAGCTCGAATCATGCCGCGTGTATGCCGGAGTGGGGATGGTTGTAGGTGATGTCCATTCCTTTTCCCAATCCTATAAGGAAGCGATTTATGCGCTGGAACTTGTACATAACCACCCAACTGCAGCCTATATGGCTTATAGTGACCGGTTGACACAAAAACGCAAAGAGTTAATCCCGTTTGAGCTTGAGAAGGAGCTGGTGGATGCTGTTAGGCAGGGCGATATGCAAAAAGGATTGCACATGTTTGAATCTTATTTTCATTCCATCCAGCAGGCAGCAGATTCTCAGGTGCGCATCGTGATTAAGGCGATGGAGGATTTCTTTCTCGTGTTAATGCGATCAGTCAAAGAACTTGGGTTTGATGAGGATATAAAGGTAAGTTTAGGACAAATCGAAACAACCATGCAAATCAAAGAAACAGCCAAGGCTCAGCTCGTATATATTATCGAGCGTTTAGGGGAGTGGCGAAATAACGGGATGAGATCGCTGCTTTTAAAAGCGAAGGAATTTATTGATAAAAATTATCATAGGCCGATCACCCTTGAAGAGGTAGCCGAGCAAATTGGGATTAGCTCCTATTATTTAAGCAGGCTATTTAGAGAGCGGTTTCAAGTGACTTTTATCGATTATTTGAAGAATACTAGAATGCAAAAAGCAAAAGAGCTCCTGCTCGATGGCACCATGCCATTAAAGGAAATCGCCTTAAATATTGGCTATAAAGATCCCAATTATTTCAGCAGGTTTTTTAAAAAAGAAGTCGGAATGAACCCGCGTGAATATCGAAATAAATACCATCAATAATGAAAGAAGAAATTGCTCAGGGCATCTGCTCGAGCAATTTTTTTTTTGATACGGATAGGACAAGAATGTCTAGGTATTCGCAACAAAGTGAAGATGAAAGTGCTTCCAGGGCAGTTGTATCATGGTAATTTTAATATGTGAATTAGCTGTAATTTGCTAGTTGTAAAAAAATGAAAACGCAGTCAATGGAAATTGGGTGTACTTTCATAAGAAATTAAAAATCGTAAGGGGGCTTCAAATCTTTATGGAAAAGGGCAAACGTTTTATTTCAGTTTTGGTTGGTTTACTTCTCGTGTTGATGCTTGCTGCCTGCGGTCAGGATGCAAGTGGCGGCAGCGCGAGCAGCGGCTCTGACAGTAAGGAGAAAGGCAAGGATGATAAGCTTAAGATCGGCCTTTCTGTTTCGGATTTAACATTAGAACGCTGGCAGCATGACCGTGATTTCTTTGTTGCAAAAGCAGAAGAATTAGGGGCAGAGGTAGTCGTACAATCTGCAAATGGCGATGAAGCAAAGCAATTATCTCAAGTCCAGAACATGCTTTCTCAGGATATTGATGCGTTAGTTATTATTGCGATTAACTCGGATGCATTATCTACGGTTGTCGATCAAGCGAAGGCAGAAGGAATTCCTGTTTTAGCGTATGACCGTCTGATTAATGGTACCGATATTGATGCCTATGTATCGTTTGACAATGTTCGTGTTGGTGAAATGCAAGCGGAATATTTAGTGGAACAGGTACCTTCTGGAAAGTATTTTTTAATGGGCGGTTCGCCAACGGATAACAATGCAAAAATGTTCAGAGAAGGTCAAATGAACATTATCCAACCGCTTGTGGATAGTGGTGATATTGAAATCGCGGGCGACCAGTGGGCTAAAAACTGGGATGCGAACGAAGCGCTGAAAATTATGGAAAACGCTTTAACTGCAAATAAAAATGATATTGGTGCCGTTGTTGCATCAAATGACAGTACTGCTGGCGGTGCTATTCAAGCTTTGGATGCACAGGGACTTGCAGGTAAAGTAGTCATCTCTGGACAAGATGCTGACTTGGCGGCTGTACAGCGTATCGCTGAAGGTACTCAAACCATGACAGTCTACAAACCTATCAAGAGCATTGCTGAAAAGAGTGCAGAAGTAGCCGTTCAATTGGCAAAAGGGGAAACTCCTGAGAGTGATTCAAGTGTTAACAATGGCAAGGTCGATGTGCCGTTTATTAAGCTGGATCCTATTAAGGTAGGCAAAGAAAACCTTGTGGATACGGTGATCAAGGATGGATTCCACTCTTATGACGATGTTTATAAGAATGTTGCTGAAGGCGACCGCCCAGCACGTCCATAATACGAATACGATTAAAAACAGGGGCTTAAACGAGCAAGTGCAGTTTCCTTGCTCTCCCTTTATTATTTAAAAATATAATTATGGCTATCTATTAGCCTCCTAAATCATGCCACATTAATCGTCTTTACAAAATCGAGTTCCGAATAGGTGGTGACAAGCTAGAATGGATACGTATGCGCTACAAATGAAAGGGATCGTAAAAGAATTCCCAGGTGTTAGAGCTTTAGATAACGTAACATTTTCAGTGCGTAGGGGAGAGATTCATGCCTTATGCGGCGAGAATGGCGCTGGAAAATCCACGTTGATGAAAATACTGAGTGGTGTCTACCCACATGGTACGTATGATGGAGAAATTATTATTAATGGCCAAAAGGTCGAATTTAAAACAATAAAAGAATCTCAGGATGCAGGCGTTGGCATTATCTATCAAGAGCTTGCCTTAGTAGAGGAAATGACTGTCGCTGAGAACTTATTTTTAGGTCATGATTTAATGCGGAGAAGAGTGATTGATTGGAACCAGATTTATGCAGAAGCACAGAAATCACTTAAGCATATCGGCTTGAACATTGACCCGCAAACAAAAGTCGGTGATTTAACCGTTGGGAAGCAGCAATTGATCGAAATTGCAAAAGCCTTAACGAAAAAAACAGATATTCTCATTTTGGATGAGCCAACAGCCGCTTTAACGGAAAGTGATGTTGAGGTTCTCATGGGCTTGTTGAATGAATTACGAGCGAAAGGCGTTACCTGTATTTATATTTCTCATAAATTAGGAGAGGTCATGGCCCTTGCTGATTCCGTCACGATTTTGCGTGATGGACGAACCATCAGTACGGATCCCATTGAAGAGTTAACCGAACAAAAGATTGTCTCGAAAATGGTTGGGCGCGAGCTCACTGAGCTTTTTCCATATGAACCACACCCGATTAGCTCGGAGAACATTATGGAGGTAAAAGATTACTCCGTTTTTGATGACAAAGGGAAACAGTTGATAAAGAATGCTTCTTTCATGGTGAGAAAAGGTGAAATCCTCGGTATTTCCGGATTAATGGGGGCCGGCCGGTCAGAATTGTTCATCAGTTTGTTTGGCGGCCTTAAAGGGAAGAGGACAGGAACGGTCTTGATTGATGGAAAAGAAACGAGGATCAACCAACCACAAGATGCGATAAAAGAAGGCCTGGCTTACGTTTCCGAGGACCGCAAGCGTTATGGCCTTGTGCTGGGGATGGACATCACGAAGAACACGACCTTAGCTGCTTTAAATAAGGTCATGAAATTAAAAATTATTGATGATGCATTAGAAGTGAAAACGGCTGGGGAACTGACTTCAAAAATGAAGCTAAAAGCACCTAACCTAGAGGCAAAGGTTGGCCAGCTGAGTGGTGGAAACCAGCAGAAGGTAGTTCTTAGCAAATGGTTAATGACAAATCCGAAAGTGTTAATTCTAGACGAACCGACAAGAGGAATTGATGTCGGTGCTAAATACGAGATTTATAAGATTATTAATGAACTCGTAAGCGAAGGCGTCGGGATTGTCATTATCTCATCGGAGCTTCCAGAGGTTTTGGGGATGTCAGATCGAGTTCTTGTCATGTCAGAAGGCTCCATAACTGGAGAATTCTTGAGAGAAGAAGCAACACAAGAAAAAATCATGATGTGTGCAACGGGAGGGAAGAAACATGGGTAAAACGTTAGCAGAAGTGGAAAGGAAAACACAGGGAAACAGAGGGTTAAGTTTTAAGTTTGACCTCCAAGCGTACACCCTTATTATTGCACTCGTGTTAATCGCGGTGATTTTCAGTGTTTTTACAGGTGGAGAGTTTTTATCCTCACGGAATATTTCCAATTTAATTACACAAATGTCCGTTATTGCCGTCCTTGCTATTGGGATGACTTTAGTCATCGTAGCGGGTCATATTGATTTATCCGTTGGATCATTAGTTGGTTTAACAGGCGGGATTGCAGCCATTCTGCAAGTGTGGCAAGGCTGGGGAACTATCTCAGTTGTGATTGCAGCGATTGTCATTGGAGCCATCCTTGGATTATGGCAAGGCTGGTGGGTTGCCTACCGCGCTGTTCCTGCTTTCATCGTAACCCTTGGAGGAATGCTTATCTTCCGCGGGATCTTAATCGGTTTAAGTAAAGGACAAACGGTTGCACCGATGGAGGACAGCTTTAAACAAATCGGTAATAGCTATTTCCCTTATGTTCCAGGGTATGTATTAGCGGTCATTAGCATTGGATTATTCGTTTTCTGGACGCTCCAAAATCGAAAAAAGCGTAAGCAGCTGGGGCTGATGATTCCGGCGGCCACTCTTGACTTTGGCAAGGTTGGAATCTATGCATTCTGTATTCTTTTAACCACTTATATGTTAAACCGCTATTTGGGAATTCCGGTTCCATTTTTAATCGTAGTCTTATTTGCAGCAGTCTTTATCTTTATTTCGAATAAAACGGCGTTTGGCCGTTCGATTTATGCGCTCGGAGGAAACCAAGAAGCTGCAGCATTGTCAGGAATTAATATTAAACGCAGTACGCTTTGGGTATTTATTACGATGGGCGGTCTTGCGGGTGTTGCCGGCGTCCTGTTAACGAGCAGGCTAAATGCTGCCACTGTCAGTGCCGGAAATATGTATGAACTCGATGCGATTGCAGCTTGCGTTATTGGCGGAACGAGCTTGGTCGGCGGCCGCGGGAAAATAGTCGGCGCTCTAATTGGTGCCCTAATTATGGCAAGTATTGATAACGGTATGAGTATGATGAACATCCAGGCATTTTGGCAATATATCGTCAAAGGATTAATCCTAATTGTTGCCGTATGGATTGATATTTCTAGTAAGAAGTAATTGGGTGCCAAGGGGACGGTTCTTGTGGTTGTGGCAAAATATGTAAGACCAGGAGAACCGTCTACGTGTAAAGTTTAATAAAAACAAGAAGGCAGTTATCTACATATAGTAGGTAATTGCCTTCTTGTTTTTCAAAAATGGACTTGTCCAGTGATCTCGAACCGTCCATAATGTCCTCATGCTTCTCGCTAAGAAATCTTCTGGTTATTCCTCTTGTTTTACTGCAATGATAAAATCAATCTCAATCGGAGTATTACTAGGGAGTTCCGCTACTCCAACAGCTGTGCGGGCATGATGACCTTTAGCGCCAAAAATCTTATCTAATAATTCAGAAGCAGCATCAAGAACTTTTGATGGTTCAGAAAAGCCTGGTGCAGTCTGAACATAGCCTGTTACTTTTAATACTTGTTCAACCTTGTCAAGGCTGCCAATTGCCGCTTTTAAACTGCTAAGCCCTTTTAGCACACACATCTCTGCTAGTTCCTGAGCCTGTTCAATCGTAACCTCTCTACCTACTTTACCTTGATAAGGAACCTCTCCATTTATTCTAGGTACTTGTCCACTAATGTAAGCTACACCTTGATGAATCATTACGGGTACATAATGGTAAAGGGGTGCAGCTGCTTCCGGTAATTCGATACCTAAATCTTGTAAACGTTGATCAATGTTATTCAATTTCTTGCTCCTCTCAAAGCTGTTTTTTTAATAGATTTAGGCTGTGTTATGATTCATTGTTGATTTTCGTGTAGGGTTGATCATTCATAAGCGGAGAATTTCCGCCTATTGTAGAAAAGGAACCTTAAGAGGCAGATATAAGCGGAAATATTCCGGTTAACTGCTTTAAATAAGACAAAATCCAATGATTTGGATACCATAAGCGGAAAAACTCCGCTTATTATGAAGGGAAATAGGGAGATTTCCAAATTTAAACGGAAATTCTCCGCTTATTTTCCAAACACAGTAAAATCAACAGTCAGCTTTAACACAGCCTAGATTTAAAAAAGTAATTTACGTCTTATATTCAAGAGGCGTTGTCAGAAATCCTTCTAAAAGCAAGTTAAAAATGATGCACGGAGAATAAATGGAGGGAGCAAGGGGATGGTTCTGGTGGCTTCCTCATTCAATGGTTCACCATGGCATTGGTTGAGAGATAGGGAAGAATGATTAAGAATACAAGGTTATATCCACGACAAAAAATACACTAGAAAACTGGCCAGGTTCGTTTTTAAATAAGGGTTTATAGCGCTTTTAATCAAATGTTTGATTAGTATTTCGTATGGAGATGTGAGTCAGATTATGACAGTTACTAGTTTCTATTGTCTATGTCATAAATACTCTCTACTTTTCTTCGGCAAATTTTTCATTTGAAAACAATGGAGGTTCCCATAATAAAGGGACTCATTGACTATCTAATCAAACGTTTGATTAGGGGGATTTGGATTAACTAATCGATTGATTAGAATCGCTGCATATGTTGGCACAGCAAGGTTTGTACCTTCTAAGAAGCGTTGGAAAGTGTCGAAAGGATGGTATAGTGAAAATGGGGATATTGGTATTGATTTAGTATATGGATGCAAAAAGAAGGGGCTTCTACCACTTTGCGGTGTTAGAAGCCCCCTTTTCTATTATCAGGTCTGGTACCATTCCACTTTTACTTCAGGTCTTAAGAGGATAAGATGAATATGACATGCCAGAACAAAGAGATGAGGGAAAAATGATGATTGTTATTGAAAATGATTGGTTGAAGGTTGATATTGTCAGACACGGAGCAGAAGTACGTAAAGTGATGCATAAGAAAAATGGGCTGGATTTTATGTGGACAGGGGATGAGGCCTATTGGGGACGAGTCTCACCTGTCTTATTTCCGGTTGTGGGACGGTTAAAGGAAGACCACTATCAACTGGATGGTCAGACTTATAAGATGTCGCAGCATGGCTTTCTGCGTGACGTTGAATTCGAGGTGGAAGAGCAAACACCAACAACGGTCTCTTTTGTGTTTGAGTCTCTTGGACGCTTCATTCCTGTATATCCTTACGAATTTAAAGCGGTGATTCGCTATCGTCTCATGGAGGATTCGCTGATTGTCCAGTGGGAAATCCTGAATGTAAACAAGGAAGCGATGTATTTTTCCATTGGTGCACATCCTGCCTTTAAGGTTCCGCTTGTAGAAAATGAAACCATTGAAGATTACCATTTGCACTTTACACCTGCGGTAAATAAGAATGTGATGGAATATGAGATAAAGGATGCTCTTATTCATGAGAAGGTGACAGCTATTGATCTTGCAACGATTCCACTCACAAGCTCACTATTTGAGCGCGATGCTCTTATTTACAGCCATATCGATAAAGTCACATTGGTATCTAATCAGTCGCGTCATGGTGTAGAGGTAATGTTTCAAGATTTTCCGTTTGTTGGGATTTGGTCGAAATATATGGAAACAGATGGGACGATCGCTCCGTTTGTTTGCATCGAACCCTGGTACGGCATAGCAGATACATATGATACAACAGGAAACTTAAAGGAGAAGTTTGGTGTGAATAAGCTTGGAGCCGGAGAAACCTTTCAAGCTGAATATACAATGAAGTTTTATTAAAGGAGCAGATTTACATTGCGTTTCGAATAAATCGGGGTGAACCGTATCATAAATAGATGCGGTTTTTTCGAAGAACATGTTTATAGGATAACTTGTAACTTTATTTTTAAATTTGTCTATGGCATTGTTTCGTTAAGCTTTGTTCCAAAACTTTCATATAAAGAAAAACACATTGAATCGGGGGATCCAATGTGTTTTTCAAATTGAAAAAATATTTTTTATTCAGGCTTAATAGCTATAAATTCGTTAATAGTTTCAGGGGTGTGTTTACCTTCTTTTCCTTTGAAGAGGTCGAGATTAATGGTCACGTCCATACAGCCAAGGTATTTTCCATTTTCATCACGTACTGCCATGAATTTTTGGTAAATTTGACCACTCTCATCACCGGAGCGTTTTGGAAACCAAAATTCCCATTCGTCGCGAGCTCCTGAACGGAAATCATTTAACAATTTTTCAACGTGATGAGCCACTTTTGGGTGAAGCTCAAGCACAGGGCGACCAATTGCTTCTTTACGACGACCATGGACACGGTCTGGATTATTTGAATACCAGCGGAAAATATCGTTAGCATCACAAAAACCCATTTCAAATGGTAAAAGATTGATAATTGAATCCAAAGTGCTTGCTTTTATTGCACCCGTTTCAAAATTAATGACAGCTTCAGGACTAATTAATTCTGACAATTTAGCTTCAGACATTTATAACACTCCTTTATGCAATCTCCCATTATGAGAAGAATATAATAGTACAACCATTAGTGAGAAAAAAAACGCTTCTTTTAGGAGATTATTATCTAATCTCATGAATAATGATAGCACTATTAATAATAGAGAAATGTGATTTATCTCACAAAAGTTATTTTTGATCATTACTTGCAGTGGAGGGGCTGGCCATTTTCATCAAGAAGAGGTTTTGGCTAAGGAAAACAACCACATTGACGTTGTCCACTTGCCTATTATGCAATATTTGATTAGATATGAAGAAATTGATACTTCCAAAAGAACCATAGCTGCCATTCATCCTAATCCGATAAAATCCGTATAGAAAATATCGAGTGAAAAATCAATGCTAACGATATGATGTATCTATAAAGGAGGGAAATGAAATGTTACAAGAATTCAATCATTTAATGGACTACATCGAAGAACATTTGACAACAGAAATCTCTGGGAAAGAAATATCAAAAATTGTCGGTCTATCTGATTATCATTTTAAAAGAATGTTTTCGTATATGGCTGGAATGTCATTGAATGAATATATCAAAAACAGGAGATTATCTTTCGCAAATGTTGAATTAATCAACGGAGCAAAAGTGACAGATATTGCCTATAAATATGGCTATCAATCCATCGAAGGGTTTTCAAGAGCCTTTCGTGAATGGTGTGGCTTCTTACCTTCGGAAGTAGCGAAAAATAAAATTCAAAAATCATTTCCTAAATTTACATTCTTTATAGATATAAGGGGAGGAACTTCCATGGAATTCAAAATTGAAAGGAAAAAGAAATTTAATATTGTAGGAGTATCGAAAAGGGTGCCGATACAATTCGAAGGTGTCAATCATGCAATTTTGGAACTAGCCAAGTCCATTACGGAACAACAAAGAAATGAAATGCACCAATTAGCGGATTTATATCCTCATCAAGTTTTGAATGTATCTTATGATTTTGATGATGGGTACTTGGAGGAAAAAGGATCCTTAACACATATGGTTGGGTTTGCAACGACAAAAGGAAATCCATTCGATGATTTAGAACAACTTTCTATCGAAGAAAGTTTATGGGCCATTTTCCCGAATAAAGGACCGTTTCCTGCTACCCTTCAAGAAACCACTGCGAAAATTTATTCTGAATGGCTGCCATCCTCCGATTATGAAATAACTGATTTGCCCGGCATTTCATTTACAAAGCATGATGGTACGTATGAAAATGTATATAGCGAAATTTGGATGCCAGTAAAGGAAAAGAAAGCTAAAAAGGCAAGATAGTGTCTGAAGCCGTGAGAGCTTCGGACAAGGAAGAGCTGAAAAAGAGAGAGTGTGTCCGAAGCCGTGGGGACTTCGGACAAGGAAGAGCTGAAAAAGAGAGAGTGTGTCCGAAGTCGTGGGGTCTTCGGACAAGGGAGAGGTGAAAAAGGGAGAGTGTGTCCGAAGTCGTGGGGACTTCGGACAAGGAAGAGCTAAAAAGATGTGAATACCTCCGAAGAAATATCAATCTTCCACCAACACAAAATTCATATAAAATAGCAATCACTTGTTTTTCCAATTGCGGTAAAGTTTTTCTTTAATACCCTGCAAAATGTCCTTTTGGTTAAATCGACGTTGCACCACTCATAAATAGCTGTAGTCGTAATCCTCCGTTCAGGAAATAGTAGCTGTAATTCCTTCACATTCCGCAAAATGGCATCTTCGGTCTTTTCGTGCCCCTTACACTGTTCGCAAATAAAAATATGGTTGTGTAAAGAAACCGAAAAGGAATGACAATACTTACAATAAATTTTCTTTACCAGCTCCTCATATTGATAGGTAGGTACCTGTGAAAATGGATTTTTTGTTTGATGCAAGGATAGCAATTGTTGGGCCAATTTTTTGTGACCATCATTCAACTTTGATGATGTATCATTTATACTTTTTAAAAACCGATTCACCTGATTGGGAAGAATAATGGGGTGGTCCACTTGCGCGTTGTATAAAGTGAATTCAGGATTAATAAAAATAATGGTGGCTTCAACGAGGTAATTAAGCTTGAGGTCTTGGAGCAGCTGGCGGAATTGCGATGCGGATTTGTTTAATTGATCGATGGGATTTTTATATTCGCGGCCGGTTTTAACGAGGAAAAATCGGTCCTTTTCCAGGCAGAAGTCTCCTTCAAAATTTTTTACATCTAACAGACGAATGACTTCTTGCGAAACAAGTGTAGTATCAATCTGAAAATAAGAATTATTTACTTTAAGCAGCAAGTCATTGATGAAATATCTTTCTTCTTGGAGAGTTTCTGCCTTACGGTCAAATTTCACCTCACCTTCATAACCCTTTTCCAGGTTGAAATAATAAAACTTATCTTCTTGTGATAACTTCATCCGCGTGTTTAAAAATCGCATTTTCAATAATTCATCTGATTCTGTTCTTCCTCTAAGTAGCATAATCCACTTCCCTTCAACATTCCTACGTCTATTTTATAAAAAAATCGAACAGATGGGTGTGAATATTCCGTTAAATATTTACAGGTATTTTCAAATGAAATTTTATTTCTGATCAAACATTATTTCATTTTGATAAAAACAACCATCTTCGAGAAATCATCAAAATAAAAAAGATGAAAGAGATTGATTCTTCCAAAGAAGTGTCATCTCTTTCACCTGTATTTGATGTAGTGAATAATTTATTACAATAAATCAATAATATTGAGAAGATAGAAGCCTCGATATTATTGTAAAGACTTTGCCCCTAAATAGCGTGACTTCCAGTAGGAATTGTTCATATCGGAAATGGTCACACCCGTAGAAGAGCCAGCATGAAGGAATTTGTTATCTCCAAGGTAAATTCCCGCATGAGACGCTCCTGGAGCATAGGTAGTAAAGAAGACCAAATCACCTTTTTGTGGAGCAGATATAGGTGTTGCCGCCGCCCAAATTGTTGCAACGGTTCTTGGAATCGTGATGCCTTGTGTGTTAAAGACATACTTTAAGAAACCAGAGCAGTCAAAACCAGCAGGTGTATTTCCGCCCCATACATACTGCACGCCATTGTATTTCTTTCCTTCTGCAATTAACGCATCCGCATTAAATGGAGCCACTTCTGGTACTGGAGTTGGAGCAGGAACCGGTGCAGGTTCAACGGTTGTGCCTGGTGTTAATTGAAGTACTTGCCCAACACGCAGGAAATCACTTGTTAAGTTGTTGTAAGACTTTAATTGAGTCACTGTTAAGCCATTGCTTGTAGCCACTCTCCATAGCGTGTCACCTGATTGAACCGTATAGGTTTTGGCTGATGCTGGAGTTGGCTCTGGTGCAGTTTGTGTGCCAGCAGGAACTTTTAACAATTGACCAATTTGGATTACATCCGATGTTAAATTATTTAATGTCTTTAGTTCGATTACTGTTGTATGGAGGATTTTCGCAATTAATGAAAGGCTATCGCCTGATTTGACGGTGTAGGTTGCTGTTTGTTGTCCTATTTCATGTGAATGTGGTGCTAGTAATGAAAGTTCTTGGCCGGGATAGATCGTGGAAACCGATAGATTGTTATATTGCATGATATCAGGAACGGATAGATTGTTTGTTGTGGCAATCTTCCATAGGGTATCGCCAGATTGTACTTTGTATGTTAACTCATGTGCGTCTGCTTGATTAGAAAATCCAGTAGCCATAATTCCTAATGTCATAGCAGCCGTAATGATTTGTTTTTTCAATAACAACACACTCCTATTGGTTATTTATGTTATGCCTGTTTTTTCGTGTGCTTGTCCAACGAGATTCATCATAACGTCATTTAAGTAGTAAATGAACCCTCAATTTGTTGGTTGAAATACATTATTTTACCACCATTAAAAATAGAGTCTTACAGGGACTACGAACCAGGTGGAAACCAAATCAATTAATAAAAGCAGGCTGATTATTGTCAGCCTGCTTTTTGAGACGTTATTAAGAATAACGTCATATTTCGAATCATCGCTATAAGTATTGAGAGAAATTGTGACGTTTACAGGAAACAAAAACTACTTAAACAAACGGGCGTTAGTTCAAAGAGACTAACAATTATAGTAAAGTTCCCGTAAATTCCAATTAAATACCAATGAAACAAGCTTATTTATTTCGTAAAATTATCAAGAGCTGGCATGAAATTTTGTTTCACCAATGATATTACAAAAAATAGAACATCCTTTTGCTGTTGATAAACTCTTTTTAGGAATCACTTCCTAATTGAAATAGGAATGATGGGTACTATACAGTCTAACATGACTAAAGCATAATTAAGAATGTGCTAAATGAGGGTACTGAAGGAGTAAGGTAAACGTATAAAAGGAGAGAATTATGTTTAATAAATTTTTTAGACTTTTAAATTATCCTATTACTTTTCGATATTGTTTTTTTATCCTATTAATAGTAGGAATAACTGTAAGTTGGTTGACTATTGATAAAGACAGTAATGTTTATATCCTATACATCTTTTGTGCAATATTTTTAGGTATTGGATTTTATAACTTTTCTATTTGGTTTATTTTTCTTCTTTCAGGTTTAGTGGTTACTTGCAGATTTATCCTATTACCTGAAGTATCATCTGATTTAACAACATTTTTGACATATTTGTTTACGTATCTTTTAATAACTTTTATCTCAGTTGCACTTATGAAGAAGGTTCAGAAAGTAAAAGAAGATCATTTGGAATTAATAAAAGCACTATCCAACGCATTAGACTCAAGAGATACCTATACCAAATATCATTCCGAAAACGTAGCAAAATATGCTGTTCAAATAGCAGAAAAAATGAAATTGAAAAAAGACTTGTGTAATGTCATTCATACTGGAGGATTACTTCACGATATTGGGAAAATCGGTATTCCTGAATATATCATGCGTAAGTCTGGGAAATTAACAGATTATGAATATAATACTATAAAAACTCATCCAACTATTGGTTATGAGATGATTAAGCATATTTCAACTTTTAAAGAAAATGGGGTTTTAGATATCGTTTTATATCACCATGAACGTTATGATGGCAAAGGTTATCCTAAAGGATTAAAAGGAAATGAAATACCACTAGTCGCTCGAATAGTAGCAGTTGCTGATACTTTTGATGCAATGTCTACCAAACGTGTATATAGAGAGGCACTGGATCTTGATCATGTTTTGAATGAGATTCGTAATAATAAAGGGACACAATTTGATCCTGAAATAGTTGATGTTTTTCTTAGTCTGTTTAATCCTATGAAAGATAAGGAACCTGAAAGAAATAGTAATGGAATCGTTTCGATTCATTTAAAATAGTATTTTATTGACCTGCTATGATTCCAGGTGAACCAACTTCAAGACTTTTTTCTATTTCCGCATGAAAGTTAGTAATAAGCAGCATCTTTTGTTAAACAATATTGAGGAGACCTATAGCTTTTGTTTTTGCTTAAATGGGCTACCGAAAGGATGAAAAATATGAGGTCAAATCAATTTAAGATGATATTAGTTTTAATGTTTTTCACTTTATTAACGTACTACTATGATGAACAAATTCTTGCTTTTTTTGGATTCCCTATAAATTCAGTGGAAGAAGATTTTTTTGATACGATCACTTTGCTGATATTAATAGTTCTGTTCCTATTTTCTTTTTTGTTTGAAAGAAAATTAATAAACGATTTAAAAGAAAGTGAAGAACAGCATCGTTCTTTAATTGAATTATCACCAGATGCAATTCTTGTTCACGATGGGGAAAAAATTCTTTTTATAAATCCTTCGGGGGCTAAAATTCTTGGTGCAAATAAAATAGGTGAGCTGATAGGCAAGCCTTTTATGGATTTAGTTCATCCAGACTTCCAAGACATTGTAGTATCACAGATTAAAAAAGCATTTCAAGATAGAAAAAAGCCACTTAATCGTATGGAACAAAAATTACTTCGTCTAGATGGACAAGTCGTTGACATCGAAGCATCAACTACAAGAATTAGGTTTATGGGGAAAAAGGCGATTTTAAGTATTGATAGAGATATAACCGAACGTAAAAAAGCAGAGGAAACTATTGATTATATGGTTTACCACGATCAATTAACAGGGTTACCCAATAGAAACCTGTTGAATAAGTATATGGAAACAGCTTTTACGAATGCGAAAGATCATCATAAACAAATTGCCATATTATTTATTGATCTGGATGGATTCAAAGGTGTGAATGACAAGTTAGGTCATGCTGCCGGCGATCTTCTTTTACAAGAAGTGTCAATCCGATTAAGAAAATGTGTAGAAAAAATAGGGACAGCAACTAGATGGGCAGGAGATGAATTTGTGATACTTTTGCCAGATTCAAACCAACTTAATGCAGTTCAAGTGGCGGAAAGTATTTTAAAAACAGTAAGTTCGCATTTCATGATTAAAAATAATGAGGTTATTGTTACCCCAAGCATAGGGATTTCACTTTTTCCCAAAGATGGTGAAGATGGAGAGGAGCTCTTAAAACACGCTGACATGGCTATGTATGAGGCTAAGAATAAAGGCAAAAATAATTATCAATTATATGATAGTAACAGAAAAAAAGAATTTACGATGACTATAAAGTAGCCTTACTTTTTGAACTATTGAAAGAGATGCTTTTACGAGGCATTGATAGTTTTTTTCATATCTCACAAAAGACGGTCTTATGTGAGATAACAACTTTTTCTCAATAAAAAGAGCTGCCCTAAAATGGACAGCTCTAGTGAAATAATACTAGCAACTTGCTAGGAGAAGCAAGCTACATTTAGTATTATCGACAAACAATCTTAAAAAGTATAGCTATTTTTTGAAAAAAATTTTTTATCTTTCACAATGTAATAGGAAAAGCTGCCACAAAAAAAGTTTTGTGACAGCCCCAGAAAATCCGAGAGATTTTTGTAGAAGGGAGAAACTATTATTTTCTGGCTATAAATTATCCATAAAAACCGCTATTATTGATGGTTCTATTGCAACCCGTAAGGCTGCAAACCTTCCTTTTTGACCTTAATCCGCCAGACTTCGTTTTTCAATGACTCTGTTACATAAAGGTATCCATTATGAAAAGTCAGATTGGTGGTAAAAGTCCCTGCGTCCTTAGGCAGGCGAATGGTACCGTATTTAAATCCACTTGCATCAAGTACGACAATTTCGCCAGCCTGGAAATGGGCTACATAAAGATTGCCCTCTGTATCGACGGCCAAACCATCTGGACCGATTCCGCCTTCAAATTGACCGAAGACAAACGAGGTTTCACGAGCGTCTTTAGCATTCTTTGAAGGTACAGAGATAATTCGATTTGTCGCGAACTCAGAGATATAAACACGTTGACCGTTCGCTGAAATCGCAATCCCATTAGGATAAGCAATACCTTCTTGGAAAAGTTGTAATTCTGAACCATCTGGCGGCAGGTAGAAGACACGGCCTATTGGATTCGTTGCACTCGATCCCATTGGTTCTGTAAAGTAAAGTCCGCCAGCTTGGTCAAATACGAGGTCATTTAGTCCATTTAAAGGTTTGCCATTGTAAGAATTAACAATGGTCGTACGCTTTCTAGTAACAGGGTCATAGGCGTAAAGTTTTCCAGTAACATCTGTGATAAAAAGGCGTCCATCCTTGTGAAACTTTGTCCCTACAGGGAGGTCGCCTACATATGTTTCTACGATTGAAAGCTTATCGTCTTCGACCTTAATAATTTCGCCTGTAGGCGGACTGACCATCCAAATGTTTCCGCTCCGGTCGAAGTTAATGCCCTCCATAAATCCACTTCCGGTCGCTACCTTTTCCCATTGACTACTAGGTTGGACAATCTCTGAAATGGAATGTCTTTCTCCTTTTGGCACTGGTTTTGTTACATATAACGCTTTTGCTCCAACGACTGTAACAGTAATAAGGGAGAGTATGATTAATACGGTTACTGCTAATACCCTTTTTTTCATTTTATATAATTCCTCCTTGTTTAACCTATTAAGGTCAAATGATAAATCTTGAAAGCCTGTATCGCTCTATTTAACAATATATTGTGAATATAAACAATATAAGGAATTATCTGAATTTATATGAAAATAAGTAGTTTTTTCTTCTATTTAATTTATGTATATTTTGTTAGACTAAGAGTTTTAGAGACTGTGGGATGGTTCTGGTGGTTTTCTCATTCAAGTTTTGTCTATGTTAAAGCTGAATGTTGCCGGAAATTCTCCGCCTATGAATGATCAACCCTACACGAAAATCAACAATGAATAATAACACAGCCAAAGTTGAATAGAATCGCTGCAAATGTTGGCAATGCAGGGTTTGTACCTTCTAAGGAGCGGTGGAAAGTGTCGAAAAGATGGTATAGTGAAAATACCAAAAAGCCCTCAAACTTCGTTTGAGGGCTAAAATCATAGACAAATATACAGAAAAAGATGTATAAATGGTTAAAAATGAATAAATGGTGCCTGTCACCCTTCGTCCATTTGTTTGATCATGGCGATGAAGGGTTCGATGAATTGGGGGTCGAATTGTTTTCCGGAGCAGGCCCGTAATTCTTCGAATGCTTCGTTGAATGTTTTGGTTTTTTGATAGGGCCGTTCGGTGGTCATCGCGTCGAATGAGTCGATGATACATAGGATACGGGCCAGTTTAGGTATTGATTTTTCTTTTAACCCATAGGGATAGCCATTTCCGTCAAAGCGTTCATGGTGCAGCTCCACTAATGGAATCAAGTCTTCTAATTTCTTATTAACTGAAACGATTTCTTTGCCCCAGGTGACATGTTTCTTCATAATCTCCCATTCATGCGGTTCGAGCTTTCCCTTTTTTTGGAGAATATCCCGAGGGACTTCAATTTTCCCGATGTCATGGATTAATGCACCAAGAATTAATGTCTTCCGTTCATAGTCACTTAAGGATACCATCCTTGAGAAATTCACCGCATACTGATACACACGTTTACTATGACGGTATGTATAGACATCCTTAGAGAGAAAGATTCGCAGCTGCTGTTCTGCTTCTTCCAATTCTTTTTCTAAGGAGAGGGAGCGTTGGACTGAGTATTCAGAATACTGATTGTAAATTTGAACAAGGTTTTTTCCCTGGCCTTTGGCTGCATACATGGCCTGATCTGCCTTGTTTAGCAGTTCCGAAATGTTATAGGTTTCTTTTTCGCATTCCGCAATTCCCGCTGAAAAGGATAAGCAGCCATAGGGCAGACTTTCCACCCCTTCGAAGAAGGTATCATTTGTCTTTTTCCGTAGTTCATTCATAAATGAAATGGCCCTTTGAGGGGTTGTATTAGGCATTATAATTGAAAATTCCTCACCGCCATAGCGGGCAACAGGGTAATTTTCCACCTCCGAAACTGCTTTTATAAGTTGGCCAAATTCCTGAAGCAAATGATCACCTTGGATATGGCCGTATAAATCGTTATATTTTTTAAAATCATCGATATCAAGCAGCACGACACAAAGTGGCTGATCGTTTTCCTTCGCAACCGTTACTTCTTTTTCTAAAATCTCTTTAAAATATCCATGATTATTTAGTCCGGTTAAAAAGTCTTTGTTTGCTTTCTCTGAAATTTCCTTAAATAAATGAAAGTGCTGCTTAAAGGCTAACGAAAGTAGAAAAGCAATACAGACAAACAGGAAAAGTCCAAAGAATCTTTCGTAACTCATTAGTATGGCCAGTACTAATGACAGCATGAGCGTACTCATATAAGGGGAAATGGCCTCTTTAATAAGTTCTCTAACAACATTTTCAAAACTTTCAGCAGCTGCTAGTATAAAGTAATATCCGATAAAAAAGACATTCAAGACAAAGTAAATGCTAAAAGAAATTAAATAAGGAACGATGTTATTGACTTGGATACCATTGATGGTACCCCCAGTTAAAATGAATATATAATAAGTACTAGTGATCATTAAAACATAGATAGAAAAATTAAATATATGTTTCCACCAGACAATTTTTCGTTGTGTAAGAGCAAATAAAATCGAATAAATTAGCAATACCGCCAAAGTTAAATTTAGTCCAAATAAAAAAAGACATGCAAGGCATATAGAAGAATCCATAGAAAGAGAGTTACCCTTTGGGGGAAGTACTATAGGATGATGATTTAAAAGTAATATGGCTCCTACCAGTGCAATCGTGATAAGCCATTCGGAAGATGAATGAAATGCAAAATCATATATTGCTATAAAGGCGATGACGCCCAAAACCGAGACTATAAAAAGGTATTTATTAGTGGTTGACTTTAAAAACTGCATTTTGTTCATCACTTTCATAATAAGATAGGAGAAAGTGATAGATCACTTTCCCCATTTTAATACTACCTTAGGATTATATTAGTTTAAATCCAGAAGTCAAGGCAACAATTACAGATCCAATAATAATTGCATTGTAAATAATGCCAGTCAATTTAAGTCCTTGTTTTTGGTCTCTTTTCATCCTTGTTCACCTCCCTTCATGGATAGGGGAGAAAGATCACTCTTTTTTGCCAGCGGATGGCGGACCATTATGTATTGGATGAAAAAGAAGATTCCGATATTCATAATAATATCGCCGATACTAATGATTTGTGTACGCGGGTAGGGATCAGAAATTGGAATCACATCACCCAAAAATCCAAGATGAGTAGTAGAAGTTAACATGGTATGCTTGGCATACAAGCTTTCTTTTAGTGCTTCAATGTAACCAGGGTCTAAAACGGCTGCAGACTCTACGGAAACGGGCATTCTGCCCCCATTCACGACCATCACTAGAAAGTTTAGAAATACACCAATAAAAATAAGGATAAAACCAGGATTCTTGCGATTTAAAAATAAAAATAGCAAGCCAATCATATAGACTAAGATATAAATAGAGCCGCTCAATTGTCCTAAAAATTCACTATTGTTTTGGAGGGTAAAAACCGTTAATTGAACAATCAATAGTAGTGGGAATACCCATCCCCACTTAAGATTTAGCTGAGAGAAGGCTCTTAAGTTCCCTTTCCTAAATAAACCGACAATAAATGAAATGATTATACCATCAAATACCATTAATTTTTACCTGCCCCTATGCTCGATATAAGTTTGATAAGAGAGAAGATTTTATATTGGGTAAATATTCCTACAATAAACATCATATTGTTGTATTTTGTCGAATACAAGAGAAATTTGTGAAATTTACGTGTTTTTTTGTAAAAAAGTACGTGGGGACGGTTCTGGTGGCTTCCTTATTCAAGTTTTAGCTATATATTTGTAGAGTTCACCATGGTTATTGGTTGTGGGATAGAAAAGATTGATTAAGAACACAAGGCTATATCTACGACAAAAAACTCAATAGAAAACTGCCCAGGTTCGTTTTATAAAAGGATTTATAGCACTTTTAATCAAACGTTTAATTGGCATTTTGTATAGGATATGTGTGTCAGGTTATGACGTTTATTAGTTTCTATTGTCTATTTTGAGGAAGGTCATAAATACTTTCTATTTTTCTTCGGCAAATTATTCATTTGAAAACAATAGAAGGTTCCCATAATAAAGGGACTCAGTGTCTATCTAATCAAACGTTTGATTAGTAGCATTGGGATTAACTAATCGATTGATTAGAATCGCTGCATATGTTGGCAATGCAGGGTTTGTACCTCTAAGAAGCGTTGGAAAGTGTCGAAAAGTTGGTATAGTGAAAATGGTGATATTTGTATTATGAGGTTTGGTACCACTCCACACTTCTACTTCAAATCTATTTTATTCACGGAAATACTATTCTCAAAAGTAGAGAAAAGAGAAGGTTCCGTTAACCTCACAACACAAAGATTCATAGATTCAGGAGCACCGAAAAAAGCTAGGTGAAATAAAATTAAAGTGACCATTAGAACCGTCCCAATGGCAACCCCAAAAAGGGGGCTGCCACAAAAAGTTTTGTGACAGCCCCAGAAAATCCGAGAGATTTTTGTAGAAGGGATAAACTATTATTTTCTGGCTATAAATCATCCATTATGAAAAGTCAGATTGGTGGTAAAAGTCCCTGCGTCCTTAGGCAGGCGAATGGTACCGTATTTAAATCCCCTTGCATCAAGTACGACAATTTCGCCAGCCTGGAAAGGGGCTACATAAAGAATAAGAAGGGTACTCATTTCCCTTCGTTTTTTTGCTCAAGAATAGAACACGTAAAATAGGGATAAGCCGACTCTTCCTTTCTCGCTTACCAGGAGTAGTCGGCTTATCTTTTTATAGAAGAAGTTTTATTTCAAAGAAGCGACAACCTCAATTTCAATGAGTACATCTTTTGGTAAACGGCTCACCTCTACCGTTGATCTAGCAGGACGGTGGTCTTCTAAATGCTTGCCATACTCCTCGTTTACAACGGCAAATTGGTTCATGTCTTTTAGAAAAATTGTCGTTTTTACGATATTCTTTACAGAAAGACGTTGAGAATCTAAAATAGCCTTTATATTCTTCATTACTTGGTTTGTCTGAGAAACAATGTCATTTTCTACTACTTCATTCGTTTCCGGATCAACGGGAATTTGTCCTGATAGAAATAACAAATCACCTACTTGAATTCCTTGAGAATAAGGTCCAATCGCTTTTGGGGCCTTTTCAGTAAATATCGTTTGTGTCATATTAAGATCCATCCTTTTCTGAATTATTAAAAGTCATAAGCATTTAATGCATTAACACTATGAGCGAGAGCTGAACCAGCTTTTAGAGCCGTGGCCACAAAAATTGCCTCTACTAATTCTTCCCGTGAAATACCTAATTTCTTTGCATTTTTGGTATGGATTTCAATACAATAAGGACAACCTGTTACGTGGGCAATAGCAATTGCAATTAACTCTTTATCTTTTCGACTAATTAGTCCAGGCTTCATCGCTTCTCTATCAAATTGGTTAAAAGAACGGAAGCCCTCTGGACTAAGTTCAGCAAATTCCATGAATCTTTCCATATTCGATTTTGAATAGAGGTCCTCATTATTATCTTCATCATATGCTTGCAATGCGTTCAAACCATGTGCCATCGCCGACCCTGCCTTTAAGGCAGTAGCAACCATAATTGCTTCTGCCATTTCTTCCTTTGAAACTTTTAATCTTTTTAAAGTTGATACGTGACTATCAATACAATAAGGACAGCCAGTTACATGTGCAACTGCGACAGCCATTAACTCTTTCGTTTTCTTAGGAATCAGTCCGTCAGAAAGCGCCAGCTTATCGAATTCGGCAAATCCTTTGAATGTATCTGGTGCGAGCTTGGCGAGTTCTTGTAATCTACGAATATATGATTTTTGATATAAACTTTCATTAGTCACTAGGCTTCCCCCCAATTAAGATTGTTAATAATGAATTTAAATTCTTTATTCTAAATATTGATCTAAATGAACTGGTTTCAATTATTACGTTTATGTAGAACACATAAAATGGTGCTTAAGCTTCTTCATAGCTTATTTCCATATCAACTTTGCCTGATTTATCTCTCCAAATGGCATATAAGATAGCTAGAATGAAGAGGATAATATTTCCAACGATTAACAATGTAGTTAGATCTCTAAATAATAAGTAAACTTGAAACGCATTTGACCCTGTTGCTACAAGACTTAGAATCCAAAGATTTGTTTTGGAGGTCTTGAATTTTGATTTTTCCCACATATCAGGAAGGACCTTTGGCAATCTAACTGTAGCTAAGGCTATGATTAACCATAGAACATTATTTAGGATTAGTGCAAAGCTCGCAATTCCACTAATATCCCAGCCCGTAATAATCGGTAGCAAACCAATGAAATAAAAGATTGTCAATAATACATGTGGAGTTTTAAATCTGTCATTAATAGCTCCGAGTTGTTTAGGCAGCCATCCATCAATACTAGCTTGAAGCACGGGCTTGGTCACCCATCCTAATGTGGCATTTAAAGTGGTACTTAAGGCAAACATTGCTCCACCGACAACAAAGAATATATATAATGGATAAGGCAATATTTCAAGGGCAACAACCGTTAAAGGTTGATTCGCAACCTGACTAACAGGCAATACACCTGCAGAAACTGTCGCCATTAAGGCATAAATTATTGCTACTGAGATCGTTGATACAATAATTACAAATGGAATATCTTTAGTTGGATTTTTTGCTTCAGCTCCTAAGTTTACGATAACATTGGCCCCACCTGTTGCAAATGTTAACAAAGCAGCAGCTGTAAATATTCCCATCATTCCGCCAGGCATAAAATCTTCACCAGCAAAATAACCAGGCTGAATTTGAGGCATACCGTAGACAATGAATAAGGTTAACGCGACCGCCATAGCAAGGACCATTAAATTTTGTACTCTAGCAGCTTCTTTTACCCCCAATAAATTGGCTAAATAAAATATGGTTAGAACTACGGCGGCGATTAACGTTGAATTTAGCCCAGGAACGAGTGCTAAGAAATAATCCGCAAATGATAAGGCATACATGGCTATGGCAACGTTAGTTATGATAAAGATAATGGTATAGAATCCAGCAAATCGCTTTCCAACCAGCAATGCTCCTGCTGTATAAAATCCACCCCTCATTCGGACGGTTCCGCTAACGACAATCTGGGTTAAAGACATCAAAACAACCAATATTGCAGCCACCATAAACGCAATATTTACAGACTTACCAGTCATACCAATGGCTGTCCCTGCCAATGCAAAAATGCCAGCCCCGATAATTTGTCCAACAGCAATCGACATTAAGTCTCCTCTACCTAAAACTCTTTTTAGATCTTTGGTAGAAGATCTTTTTGGTTCTGATACCGGAGTAGTTACTGCAGCTAGTTTTTCTTCCATACCTTCTTTCCCCCTTGTTTGACCATATTTAGATTTTTTATGAATGGTATATACAAACTTTCTATGCTTTTAATAGATTTTTAGATTTAACATCCTGAAATTGTACAGCAATTCTTTCAAGTGCTTCAATTATGATAGGTCTAGGTGTTGGGATGCAAATCCTTTGAAAGCCTTCTCCTTCTTCTCCAAACATCTCTCCATCTTCAAGCAGGACATTTGCTTTGTTATAGATCCGGTCATGCACCTCTTTAGATGTCAATCCATATTCGCTAAAGTCTAGCCACATCACGTAAGTTCCTTCAGGAATTCTGACTTTAACGTAGGGCAAGTTCTTTGCAAGAAAATTTTTCACATACTTCATTGTGTCATCAAGATAGTCGTTTAACTGTTCTAACCATTCATCTCCTTCATTGTAAGCAGCAATTAAGGCGGAAACTGTAAACGGTGATGGCAGGTGCATTCCCATTGCCTGACTGAAGGTTGTCCTAATCTCGGGATTTGAAATAATCATATTTGTACAATGAAGACCAGCGACATTAAATGTCTTGTTTATTGCTGTACAGGTGAGGATATGGTCTGTAATGTTCACTACTTTTGCGATTGGATAAAACGTTTGGTCTTTCCTAATCAAATCTCCATGAATTTCGTCTGCGACGATGAGAACATTATTTTCTGCGCAAATTTCTGAAAGCCTTTTCAATTCTTCTTGATTAAAAATTCTTCCTGTGGGATTATGTGGATTACATAGAATGAACATCGTTGTCGTCTCTTCTTTGGCTTTTGCTTCAAAATCTTTGAAGTCAATGGTGTAATACCCTTCTGAATCACATTTCAGTGCATTGTTCCGAACAATTCTACCATTACCTTCGATTGCAGCTGTGAACGGTGGATAGACAGGACGTTGAATGATGACACCATTTCCAGGTTTGGTTAATGCTCTTACTGCTACATTTAAGGCATGAACCGTTCCTGGGCTATATATGATTTCTTCTCTTTTGATTTTCCAATCATGCCTTTTATTAAACCAATGCTGAATGGATTCATAATACTCATCTGGGAAAACAGAATATCCAAAAATACGATGATCAACTGTTTTGTGAAGTGCATCAATTAACGGTTGAGGCACAGGCAAATCCATATCAGCAGTAAATAAAGGAATGGTCTCATTGTCGTATCTTTCTGTATAACCAATTGCTTTAATCAAATCTTCCCCATCCCATTTTAATGAATAAGTATTCCTGCGATTAACAATTTCATCAAAATTATATCTCATCATTTTTCCCCTCCTAATCATTACGTAAAAGCGCTAACATTTAAGTGTTTATCTCAGTTCAGCAGCTTAACTGTGTGTTTAGTTTAGCACCTTAACTGTAAATGGTCAATAATATTTTGAAAGTTCACAAAATTAATAAAGGACATTAAAGTAATTAAAACTGTATTTCCTAATATGTTATAATACAATAATAGTTATTTAAGTAAACAATGAGGGGGTGGAAGGGTTGGAAAAAGAGGAAGTGTTTAACGAACTGATGGAAACACTTTACGAAACCTCTAGACTGCTTAGTTCTTACGAGAGCATCCCTAGGATGTATGGAACAGAAGATGAGCTATATATGGTTGAAGTTCATACACTCAACTTAATTGGCAATATCATTAAAACAAATACCTCTGAGATTGCAGAAATAACCAATCGTACCAAAAGCGCTGTTTCCCAAATGGTTGATAAACTTATCAAAAAGGGATTAGTTGATAAATATAGAAATCCGGATAATTATCGTGAATTTATTATTGAACTGACTCCAAAAGGTAAAATAGTTTATGAATATCATAAAAAATTAGATAAAGAGGAGTACGGAAAGCATTTAATGAATCTTAAAGATTTTACCGCTGAAGATTTTCAAAAGTTAATCAAGATCTCGAAAGTTTTAAATCGTGGGATTGAAATATCACGTAATGGTGGGGATATTCTTGATAAATGACTCGAATTTTAGGGTATCCCACTTCAATGTTGCCATCGTACTGTAAAAAAAGGCATTTTTGAAGGATTAAAAATATGAAATTGTTGTGGGTATCTACCATGGCAACTATTCCCGACAGTGGAACAGCCTGGGAACTCGATTACGATTATCCTACGAACAACTCTGTAATTTTAATTCCTCTTGGTTAAAACAGTAATCTAATGGTGCATAAAGGTTCACATGCAAATATTACTTTTGATGAACTTAAAGATTATGACTTTAAACAACTAACTTGTTCTTTCTATACAGGTGAAATACGCTAATGGCGAAACCTCATTTTCATTAGATACGGAGAACCGTATCATAATAAATGAGGTTATTTTATTAACAAATCTACATATAGAAAGCTTTTCAGGAGGTTATTGGACATAATTTCAAGGAAAGGGATTACAGTTTCTCGTTTCTTATACTGTTTAATGGATAGAGGATAGGAAGTAAACACTCTCTATCTTTCTTCGGCAAATTATTCATTTGAAAACAATAGAAAGGTTCTCTTACTAAAGGGACTCAGTGTCCATCTAATCAAACGTTTGATTAGTAGCATCGGGATTAACTAATCGATTGATTAGAATCGCTGCATATATTGGAACTAATAGAATCTAAACCAATAAATTTTATGGAAGGACAATAGAACTGAGTCCCCGGGCTGCTAGTTAAATACTGAAAACAGATTTCGACCTCTTTTTTCTAGTACTATTCGTTAGAAGGCTTGTCACTAGGGGAATTAGATCCTATTTAATCAATCGATTGTGTAAAAGGCAAAAACAAGAAAGGTGCCAAAGTATGTAGATTTAAGGGAAAATCGTCATAATCCGTAAAATTAGCCAGATAATCTATAAAGTCTACTCTATATATCGACAATGATTATGCCTAAATCCAGAGAGAAAGCCTTAAATAATGGGATTCATTCGCTTTTTACACAAACGTTTTATTACTATACCATTTTGGCAGAACCTGCTGGTAATTGTAGAAATTCAGTTTTTTGTCTTTCTTTGTGAAATCTTAGAAGCAAGCAAAGCTTTTCCTCGACAGGAAATAATCTTGAAATGGTGCTAAGGTTCGTTTTTCAAAAGGGTTTGTGGAAACTTTAATCAAACGATTGTTTGGAAATATTCTTACCACACTTTGTCGAAGGTTGTAACTTCATTTATTTGTACACTCTCCAAAACTATTCCTCCCAGTGCATCCAGTCATAGTACATGACTTCGCCGTTACCGAGCAGGTAACGTAACGGTTTACTCTCATACCCGTTTTCTGGTAATTGTTTCAGATAGAGTTCTTTTAATTTGTTTGTTAGGATTCCGAAAAAGAAGGCAATCGGTTTTGCTACATTTTTGGTAGATTTCAGTTTACGCACCAGCTGCTTAAAGGACTGAATCGCAATGGAGAGCACATCATCAGTGTGTTGATGACATTCAAATCTAAAAGCAGCAATTTGAACCATATGCCAGTATTCTTCAATCGTCTTTGCGTCGGAGAAGAAGTATTTTACGAGTTGGACAAATGTTTGTGGGATTTTTTCAGAAACAAAAGTATGATCGAGTTCAAACGGCGCTTCGTTACGTTTAGTAGTCTTTGTAATATTAGTTTTTAAAAGATTATTAGTTTCTTTAGGGTGGTTCAATTTTTCCGCTTTAGGTGGTTCACTTTGTGGGAAACGATTAAAGCTATATAAGTTGCTAGTCTGGGATCCATTTTTTCGTTCGGTTTCATAGATGGTGACGATTCCTAATTCCTTGGCTTTGATGATCATCCGTTTAAAGGTAGAGCGGGAGATTCCGTTACCTTGATACTCTTCATTAATTGCTTTTAGCAAGGTACCGATCTTTGCATTACAAACCCCTGGCACTTTTACAGAAAAACGAACTAGCCGCTTCAAGCCAACAAGCTCTCCCTTCGAGAACGCATGCTTCTTCACTGCTAACCACATTTCTACATGCGTATTAAACTCCTTCACACTTTTAAACTGAGAATATCCTTCAAACCCTTCAATTCTGCCTGATTTCAAATTCATAAAAATGCACCAGCCTTTCTACCCTCTATATAGGAATCTAGAGGGCAAAAGGACAGGGTGATTTGTGGAAAGTTGTGACAGAATTATGGACGATGAGCCGCAAGGACGGTTCTGGCTTTTCTGACTCTATCATTGATCGGAAAAACCCACCATAAAAAGAGAGGATGATCCATTTTCTCTGAATCATCCTCTCTGCTGTTTAGAAGAATAAGAATCCTAGTGAAATGACTACACCGCTGACAACAAGGACCATGACAAGGTATCCCATGATGTCCTTCGCCTTCAGACCAGCGATTGCCAGTGCTGGAAGTGCCCAGAATGGCTGGATCATGTTCGTCCAGGCGTCGCCCCACGCAACGGCCATCGCTGTTTTTGGAAGGGATGCACCAAGTTGTGTCGCCGCATCCAGCATAATAGGACCTTGAACTGCCCATTGCCCTCCACCAGATGGAACGAAGAAGTTGACAATACCGGCACTTAAAAAGGCAAGCATCGGGAAGGTAAATTCATTTGAAATTGCAATAAACCAGTCAGATATGACGGCAGCTAATCCAGAGGTCGTCATCAATCCCATTAATCCGGCATAGAAAGGGAATTGGATGATAATGCCGCTCGCTCCTTTAACCGCATTCAACACAGCATCCAAGAATTGTTTTGGAGTACCGTGGAGTAGAATGCCAAGGAATAAAAATAAGAAATTGACGATATCGAGGTTTAGCTTAAATCCGTTAGTGGCGAAATAATAGAACAGGAAAACAAGTCCAAGTACTCCAATTAATAAAGAAATAAATTTGCTGTTTTCAAGTCTGTCAGCAGGTGTCAGAGCCTCTTTTTCAATGGCCGCTGCCTGGAAATCACCCTCCAAGAGTACAGGGTCAACCGTTATCGTTTGTTCCTTTGACGGCATACTTAAGCGGTTGATAATAGGAATGGTTACAAGCAGCCCTAATACAATCACGATATTAAAGGTTGAAAAAATCGTTTCACTTGTGGGTATAACACCGATTAGATCTTCTGTAAAATGTCCCGGAGTGGCAATGGTTAATGGGACAGATCCTGATATTCCTCCATGCCATACGAGAAATCCTGAGTAAGCGCTCGCAATTAGCAGCCTGTAATCAACATTTTCTACTCTTTTCGCTAATTCCTTCGCAAACAAAGCACCAATGACCAGCCCGAATCCCCAGTTAATAAGGCTGGCAATCATCGAAACAACGGTTACGATGACAATCGCCTGCCCTGGTGACTTGGCGAATGAAGCAAGAGATCCTAACCCTTTTTTAAATATATGGCTGCTTGCCAAGACATGTCCTGTTACTAATACGAGGACCATCTGCATCGTAAAAGAAAGAAGTCCCCAAAAACCATTTCCCCAGTGCTGGACCATTTGGTATGGTCCGTTATCCGTGAAGATAAGGCCTAATCCAAATACAACAAACGTTAAAATGATGACGAAAATAAATGGATCTGGCAAGTACCGCTGCATGATGCGGTTAAAAAATGATACCAAAACTTTCATAAAGTTCTCCCCCTTTGATGCATTATTGCAACACTATTAGGTATTTTACAAAAATTCCGAAATTCCTCCATTTAGATTATATATTTTGACAAATTAAGAAAAAATACCTAAAAATAAAACAAAGAAATCTGGAGAATATTAGTTTTGGTGCCTGTCACTCCCCGATATTTATCGAAGTTTGCAACATTAGCCATACACCCTTATCTACCAGAAGACGAGTGGACATGGGGACGGTTCTGATGGCTTTTATCTATTGGCTTTGTTAAAGACAGATGTTGATTTTTCTCACGAAGACCCGATGAAGGACTAATCTCAATAAGAAATTTTCTGATATGTCCTTCATCAAGCTTATGAAGGACTAATCTCACTGGGAACTCTCCTGATTTGTCTTTCATCATGCTTATGAAGGACTAATCTCACTAGAAACTCTCCTGATTTGTCTTTCATCAAGCTTATGAAGGACTAATCTCACTAGGAACTCTCCTGATTTGTCTTTCATCATACATATGGTAGTATCTGAACGAAAAGAGATGCCCATGGATATGACCATGAGAACCGTCCCCATGGCCCCCCCACGGTCCCTATGAATTATATTTTTACCGGTATCGGCTTTCTTTTATCAAATTTATAAATATACTTGAATCCACAATCCTTTGCTAATGAAAGCGCATCGGTGAGGTTTGCTCCAACGGTATCAGCTTTGTGGGAGTCAGATCCAATCGTTAGGATTTCTCCGCCGAGGTCTTTGTATAGCTGGATGATTTCGATGGAGGGCATCGTCTGTTTTAAACTCGTTCTGAGTCCAGAGGTATTAATCTCGATTCCTATATTTCTATCAATTGCTTTCTTTAGGACTAGCTCGATGATTTCCTGATATTCTTGAACATCATAAAGGCCATGTTCTTTATAGGCATATCGTTTCATTAAATCGAAATGGGCGATGATATCTATATCTGAGGCAGATACCATAGACAAGAGTTCATTAAAATATCGTTCATAGGCAGTTTCAGGGTCTTCGTTGAGGGCGAGACGAAGCTTCTGGTTATTGAGATTATGGACAGAACCTAAGATGAAATCCAAGTCTAGTGGCTGCAGTATTTCATCATATTGATCTTTTAAAAGGTGAGGCTCGCAAAGTTCAATTCCAGCTTTTACGATTAACTGGCTGTGAAATTTCTCCCGACATTCACGAATCTCATGTAAATAATTTTCAAAAACGATGTGACCGTAGGTTGGCGCAAGGGGATTAACGGAGAAATGCTCCGTAAAGCAAATTTCTTGAATTTCGTTTTCTATTGCCTTTTTACATACTTCTATCATACTAGCGGTGGAGTCAAAGGAATGATTGGTGTGATGATGATAATCCATTACATACATCGTTTTTTCACCTGCTTTTTTTAAAATTACTATAGTGAAATCTTTCACAATTGTCTATACTAGAACAAAAATTTGCCTAAGAGCGAGATGAGCGCAATTTTGTCAGATTGTTCAAACATCCATTTACTTATTTTCTCTTTTTCAATTAAACTCGAATACTTTAAAGAATTCAACAAACTAATTCCGAAAGACATAGCAGCAGCCGTCAAGGAATTACTTTAAAAAGTGAAAGGGTGCCGATTTCGGTGCTTTTTTTCATATGGTTGTGTCTGAACGAAAAGAGATGCTCTTGAATTTGACCATGAGAGCCGTCCCCATGATTTTTATGTGAGTATAGGAATGTTTACTCTTTTCAATTTTCGAAATGAATAATACAATGAAGGGTGTAAATAATAAAGAAAATATTGGATTTTATTAGGAGGACCATCATGAGCTTGAAATTTGCAATCATTGGCTGCGGAAGAATTTCGCCCAATCATATAGCTGCGGCTATCGAAAATGAACTTGAAATTGTTGGATTATGTGACACTACACCTGAACATATGGAGGATAAAATTGCGAGTTTTAACCTTCCAGCATCAACGCCTACATATACAGACTATAAAGAGTTACTTGAAAAAGAAAAGCCACAGCTAGTCGCCATTTGTACGGAAAGTGGGAAGCATGGTCAAATTGCTTTAGATTGTATTGAAATGGGAAGTAATTTGATCATTGAAAAGCCGATCGCTCTTTCGCTAGAAGAAGCGGATGCCATCATTGAAAAAGCAAAAGAAAAAAATGTGAAGGTAAGTGCCTGCCATCAAAACCGTTTTAATAAATCGGTTCAAAAAATAAGGGAAGCAGTCGAACAAGAGCGCTTCGGCAGATTACTACATGGAACTGCTCATATTCGCTGGAACAGGGGAGAAGATTATTACAAGCAAGCTCCTTGGCGTGGAACATGGGAACAAGATGGTGGTGCATTGATGAACCAATGTATTCATAATATTGATCTTTTACGTTGGATGATGGGCGACGAGATTACAGAAGTGGTTGGGATGACAGACAACATGAAACACGACTTTATCGAGGCTGAAGACTTAGGGATGGCATTAATTAAGTTTTCAAATGGAAGTTATGGAATTGTTGAGGGTACCACCAATATCTATCCGACGAACCTTGAAGAAACGCTCTACATTTTTGGAGAGAAAGCAACTGTTAAAGCTGGAGGAAAATCGGTTAATATTATCGAGGAATGGCAGTTTGCAGATAAGTTAGATGATCCAGAAGAAGTGAAAGAAACGTATCAAGAAAATCCTCCGAATGTATACGGATTTGGTCATAACCCACTGTATGCGGATGTCATTGATGCTATCAAGAATGATCGTGAACCATACGTGACAGCAGAAGATGGAAGAAGAGCACTAGAGCTTGTCCTTGCCATTTATAAATCAGCTGCGGAAGGTAAAAGTGTTAAACTTCCACTGGAAAAATGCAGCACATTGGATTTTAAAGGCAGGTTCGAAAAATAGGAATTTGGTGATCGGAATGACCGAGGGGACGGTTCTTTTGGTCTTTTGATTAGGCTGTTTTCGCAAAGCTTGTTGTTTTTATTATTGGTTAATAACGTTTTTTGCTTAAGTCGGGTTCGGACACCATGACTCTTAGATTCATCAAACTTGTCTAAAGTTGCCACAGGTTCGGACACCATGACTCTTAGATTCATCAAGCTTGTCTGAAGTTGCCACAGGTTCGGACACCATGACTCATAGATTCGTCAAACTTGTCCGAAGTAGCGATTAATTTAGAGTAAATTGTACAGAAAGCAACAAAGTTTACGAAAAGAGCCTTTGATTATGATTTCACACTTGGGGAACCCTTGTCATATAAGGGTTCCCTTCATATTTACACAAACGTTTAATTAACCCTTTATTTGTCGAGAGGCGCTTGAGATAGCTTTCTTACTAAGCCACAGTTGTCCCTTTACGTTTTGTGGTAAAATATAGGATGATACAATGGATTAATGTTAGCTAGAAGGCAGGTGTTCTGATGAAGATTAATATACATATTGTGGCACCTTATGAAGCAATGATTCCTGTTATTCAGGAGTGTATCCCTCTTTTTCCTGCGCTTGATATTACCTATTCTCTTGGGGATTTAGAGGTGGGAGTTAGGAAGGCGGTCGATGCGGAGGAAAAGGGTGCAGACATTCTGATTAGCAGGGGTGGAACAGCTCAATTTATTAAGAAGAACGTTCGGATTCCGGTTTTGGATATGCATCTTTCCGGATATGACATGATTCGGTCGCTTTCTTTGGCCACGAATTTGGAAAGAAAGACGGCGATAGTGGGCTTTTCCAATATTACCTCTGGGGCTCAGGCCGTTATTGACTTATTAGACCTTCCCCTACAGGTATTCACGATTTCCGATCTATCTGAGGTAGCCCCATTAATTTTAGAACTAAAAAACACTGGCTATGAGCAAATTGTCGGTGATGTGATCACGCTGAAAACCTCCAAGGCATATGGTCTTAAGGGTTTTTTAATCCAATCGGGCAAAGAGTCGATTATGAATTCCCTTGAGGATGCGGAGATTCTCTATCGTTATCTGCAAGACAATAACAATGTCACAAAGGTTATGGAGCAATATATCGTAAATAACCATCAAAATCTGATGATGATAGATGGGCAAAATAAGCTGATTTATGAGCATTGGACGGATTTTCCTTCCAATCCACTTACAAAGGAACATTTATACATATTAAATACAGATCTTGAGATCAATCAACATAAAGTGACGAGAAATCTCATGCTTGATGATCGGATGATTAATGTGACGGGCACCTGCGTTCAAGTTGAGGGGCAGCGTTACAAGGTCATTGTAATCGATAAAAATACAATGCCGCTAATGGAGCGAAGGGGACTCACCATCGAGACGGAAATCGCGAGTGAACCCATTGCGGATACCTCTGTTTCGATCAAGACGATTCTCAATCATATTGAAACACTCTATAAAAGTAATCAAATCATCCTTTTAGAAGGAAGGAAAGGAACAAGCAAGGCCTTTATTACGCAATATATCCATCAAAAGCTTGCAGATGGCGGCATGCTTGCTACCCTAAATTTCAAGGAATTTGACCAAGACTATTTGGATCAGCTGCCGTTAGGAAAAATTAGGACCATCAAGCTGTTGAATACAGAATTTGCAGACGGTCGCGAAAGGCTTTCCCACTTTTTAAAGGAATGTCAAAAACAGCAGGTTCGTATTTTCATCGTTTCAGAAAATGGGTTTGTTCCTGAGCTCCTTCCAGGACTCAAACTTACGAAAATCATGATGCCGACTCTTTCTGAAAGAAAAGAGGATATTCGGACCCTGGCCCAATATTTCATCGCCTACTACAATCAGAAATATGGAACAACAGCTGTGAAAATCACAAATGAGGCAATCGGGTTTTTAGAGAACTATAGCTATCCGAATGAGATTGATGATTTGAAAAACTTAATCAAGCAGATTGCCCTCAATTCGCAGGACTATGTGATTCAAAAGGAAACGATTGAAAAAGCGAATACGAATGAACACCTCCCAGCCAATGACATTCTTCAAAAAGGTACCCTTAAGGAAATTGAAAAGGAAATCATTAAATGGGTACTGAAGGCAGAAAATCATAATCAAACAAAAGCAGCAGAACGATTAGGCATTAATCGTGCCACCCTATGGCGTAAGCTTAAAGAGTAATCTTTATGCTTACGCCTATTTTTATTGGGGAAAATAAGGCAGGGCTACCTACGTTTTTCAAATCTAAACTGTTGCAATTTTAAACGATTAAATCTCGCATAATATAAATATATAAAAAAGTGTTGCTTTTATAAACAATCTGTTTTAAGATAACAAATGTAAACGTACTACTAAATAACTTGTGTTACTTTTTTAAACAATCTTAAGGAGGAAAACTAGATGAGAATTAAAGCAACTTTAGATAAAATTCCTGGCGGGATGATGGTTGTTCCTTTGTTATTAGCAGCAACAATCAACACATTCTTCCCAAACGCATTACGAATTGGCGGATTCACAGAGTCCTTATTTGTAACCGGTGCCAATACATTAATTGCACTTTTCCTATTTATTGCTGGTGCGCAAATCAGTGTGAAAAACGTAGGGGTATCACTTGGTAAAGGTGCCACATTGCTTGGTTTAAAATGGGTGGTTGGTGCTGCCGTTGGTTTAATCGGTTACTTGTTAGCTGATAGTAATGGATTATTTATAGGAATGGCACCGCTTGCGATTATTGCGGCGATGACAAATAGTAATGGCGGTATGTATATGGCTCTTGTGGGTCAATACGGAAAAGAAGATGACAAAGCGGCGTATTCACTGTTAGCTTTAAATGATGGACCATTCTTAACCATGGTAGCCTTATCGATTTTTGGAACAATGGGATTTGTAGACGGAATGTTCTCGGCTAAATCCTTTATCGCAGTCCTTCTTCCTATCGTCATCGGTATGATCTTAGGTAACTTAGATCCAGAATTGAAGGCATTCTTAACAAAAGGCAGTGACATGCTGATTCCATTCTTTGCTTTCGCGCTGGGTATGGGAATTAACTTCACTGCTATCCTTGAAGGTGGATTAGCTGGTATTTTACTAGGTGTGATTACAGTCATCTTAACAGGTGGTTCAGGTTATTTACTATTTAAATGGATTGGCTGGAACCCGCTTGTTGGTGCAGCGGAAGGTACAACGGCAGGTAACGCAGTTGCAACGCCGGCAGCAATCGTGGCTGCGAATGCGTCATTCGCACAGTACGCAGACCTTGCAACCGTTCAAATCGCAGCAAGTGTTGTAACAACAGCAATCTTACTTCCAATCGTAATCGGCTTTTTAGCTAAACGTTTAGAGAAAAAAGGCGGACTAGCCAAATATAATCATTAATTCCAGCTATTTTGTAAAAAAGAGAGACTTAATGGCTCTCTTTTTTTGAAAGAGAAGGAAGTTCAAGGTGCCATGAAAGGCACCTCGTGCTTTTCCCAGGGAGGACAACAAAATGAAATTAGCAATCATAGCAGACGACCTAACGGGTGCTAATGATAGCGGAGTTCAATTAGCACAACATGGTCTGAAAACCTCCGTATTATTTGACATAGATAAAGAATCAATCCATCACTATGAGGGTATTATTTTTGATACAGATAGTCGTTCCATCGAACGGGAAGAAGCTTATCAAAAGGTAAAAAAGGCGGCAAGCTTTTTAAAGGAAGCGGGCTTTCCCTCTATCTTCAAAAAAATCGACTCCACGATGAGAGGAAATATTGGTGCAGAAATAGATGCGGTTTATGATGTGGTCAAACCGGATTTTATGATGATTGCACCAGGTTATCCTAAAAATAATCGTTCAATCTTACATTCCACTCATTATTTAAATGGAGTTCCATTAGCAGAAACGGAAATCTCTAAGGATCCGAAAACACCTGTTACTCTCTCTTATTTGCCTGAGCTTTTACATGAACAAACAAAGCAAAGAATTGGAACGATCACCCTCGATGACTTAGAGCAAGGTGTGACTAGAATTCAAGAAAAATTAGATCATTATTTTGGACAAAGCATCGCATACATTCTTGTCGATTCAACAGAGGAACAGCATCTTGAGCAAATTTTGGCGTATACAAAGCAGTTACGTTACCAATTCTCATGGGCAGGTTCGGCTGGTATCGCAAATTATCTTCCAGCTTACTATGATATACCAGAACAGCATCGTGACTTGTCAATTCCAAAAAACGATGGTCCCATTCTTACCGTAGTAGGAAGTGTGAATAAAAACTCACGAGCACAGTTAAAGCTATTGTTAGAAAAAACAAATGTGTATCCGATTGCCTTTGAATCCTACAAATCGGTTTCCGATGAAGAGGAACGTGCAAATGAGATTAGAAGGGTCTATAACCAAGCGGTGGAAAACGCTGAAAAAGGTTTGGATGTTGTCATCTATTCCACTGGTGAGGCAAGCGATATTGAAAAAGCTTGGGAGATAGGGGAAGCTAAAGGCTTAACCCACACACAGATCAGCAATGAAATCGTAAAAGCGATCGGTATTGTTTGTGCCGCTCTTTTAGAAAAGGACTATTTCAAAGGTGTTTCCATGACAGGTGGAGACACGGCGAAACAAATTTGCCATTTATGGGATGTTAAAGGCTTTGAACTATTCGATGAATTAGAAATTGGTGTACCGATTTCGCGGTTTTTTGGAAATGATCATTTGTATGTGATCACAAAGGCTGGAGGATTTGGAACACCTGAGGTATTTATCAATGCCATTCACAAATTAAAGGGGGAGCTATCATAATGAAACCAGTAATTGGGATTACAATGGGAGATGCAGCAGGAATTGGACCTGAAATTATCGTTAAGGCCCTTGCGCACGAGGAAGTTTATCAAATTTGCCGTCCTGTCGTCATCGGTGATGCAAAAATACTAGAACGGGTAAAACCGATTGTTCAATCAAATGCAAAAATAAATATCATTCACGATCCTGCTGAAGGAACGTACGAATATGGAACAATTGATGTTATTGATGTAGACCTGCTGCCAGTGGATTTACCATTTGGAGAGGTTTCATCGATTGCTGGAGATGCAGCCTTTCAATTTATTGCGAAATCCGTTGAACTTGCAAAAGAAAGAAAAATTGATTCCATCTGTACCGCGCCATTGAATAAAGAAGCCTTGCACAAAGGCGGCCACATGTACCCTGGGCATACAGAAATTTTGGCTGACCTAACGGATACAGAAGATTTCTCTATGATGCTGACAACACCAAATTTAAAGGTGATTCATTTAACCACACATATGGGGCTGATTGATGCCATCAATAGCATCAATCCTGAAAGAACCTATAAAGTGGTTAAATTAGCACATGAAACTCTTTCACGAGCAGGCTTCGATAACCCGCGCATCGCGGTTTGCGGCATTAACCCGCATGCAGGGGAAAATGGCTTATTCGGCTACGGAGAAGAAGAGGAAAAATTACAGCCAGGTATTGAACAAGCACAGGCAGAAGGAATCAATGTAACAGGACCACTACCTGCCGACACTCTTTTCTTCAGAGCAGGAAGAGGAGACTTCGATATCGTAGTAGCCTGCTATCATGACCAAGGCCATGCGCCAATTAAAGTAATGGGTATTGAAGAGGGCGTCAACATCACAGTGGGACTAAAAGGCGGAATCATCCGCACATCCGTCGACCACGGAACCGCCTTCGACATAGCCGGCAAAAACATCGCCGCTGAACAAAGCATGCTCGCTGCCATCAACTCAGCTATTGAATTGGCACCGAAGAGATAAGTGACTGTGTGACGGTTCTAATGGTCTTTTGAATATGGATTCACACTTAAGAGCAAATCGGAGGATTTGCTCTTTTTTTTGCTAATAATTTACATATGAGACCATGGGGACGGTTCTTGTAGGTATGGTAAAATATGGATAACCAAGAGAACCGTCCTCATGGAACCCCCATGAACCGTGGAACCCGTTGAACAGATTAAACAATTGGACGATATCATATTTTATTGGATATTAACCCTTTTATGAAAGCGCTATAATTACTAGTGAAGTTAAAGGAGGGGTTAGGATGCAAGTGAAAACTAAAATAGATGTTAGAAGAAATGAGCAAAATCCTCTAATTTCACCGGGGGATGTGAAGCCTTCTCGAAGTGATTTTACCATTGAATGTGTTTTTAACGCGGGTGTTGCGAGATATAAAGATGAAGTGATCCTGTTGATGCGTGTCGCTGAGAGACCTGTGCAAGTGGATTCTGAGGTTTTACGCGTTCCGGTTTTAGTAGAGAAAGATGGAGAATACGCAGTGGATGTTTTAGATATTGATCGAAATAATCCAGCTTATGATTTTTCTGATCCACGAAAAGTGAAGCAAATTGACATTGATACCTATGTGTTTTTAACATCGATGTCGCATTTACGAATTGCTCGTAGTAAAAATGGTGTAGATTTTGTGGTAGAAGATAAGCCATTCTTATTCCCTAGCAATCGGTATGAAGGTTTTGGATGCGAAGATCCGCGGATTACCTTTATTGACGGTACTTACTATATTAACTATACAGCGGTTTCTGAAAAAGGTATTACCACTGCTTTAGCGAAAACAGAGGATTTCGAAAGTGTTGAGAGGATGGGTATCATTTTTACAACAGAAAACCGTGACGTGACGATTTTTCCTGAAAGAATCAATGGAAACTACTTTGCCCTGCAGCGCCCGGTTCCAAAGCAAATTGGCCGTGCGGAGATGTGGACGGCAACGTCACCGAATCTCACTCATTGGGGAGAGCATAAGTTTTTAATGGGTGTTGAGGAAGGCTGGCAATCGCTAAAAATCGGCGGTGGAGCCGTTCCTTTTAAAACCGATAAAGGCTGGATTGAAATCTATCATGGTGCCGACCGAAACAATCGTTACACCCTTGGTGCTGTGTTGTTAGATTTAGAGGATCCAAATAAGGTTTTGGCCAAAACGAAGGATCCGATTCTTGCTCCTGAAGAGATTTATGAAGTGGAAGGATTCTTTGGAAATGTCGTCTTTACCTGTGGTGTCTTATTTGAAGATGAAATCGTGAAGATTTACTATGGCGGGGCCGATAATGTGATGGCTTTGGCAGAAGTTCATATTAACGAAATCTATCGTGCGTTAGAAATCTAAGCGTGAAAGTCTTTTTACAGAAGTTCTCTGTAAAAGGGCTTTTTTTTTATAAATGGGTCATTTTGCCCCCAACTACTAAAATTCTATCCTTTCACACAAAATATCTACGATGGAAATTTATTCATTTATATTTTTTAGATATTATCTTAATTTTTTCGGATTTTGAAAAATCCCAAGAAATTTATAATTAACTATAGAGACGCGGAAAGCGTTTTCAATAAAAGAAATGACTAAGGGGAGGAATAAATATGTTACGAAAGCTTTTGAAAAAAGGTTTTGCTCTTTCAGTTGTACTATCCATCCTTTTTCTAGCTGCATGTGGAAGTAATTCTGAAAAGCAAGAATCAGCTGATGGGACGGTCGAACTTTCATTCTGGAATTCATGGTCTGAGGACAGCCCAGAGAACGATGTCATGTTAGCTCGAGTAGAAGCGTTCCAAAAAGAACATCCAGAAATTAAGTTAAAAATGGAATCTATTCCACCGGATCAATATAAAACAAAGTTAAAAACACAAGCTGCTGGTAAGCAATTACCTGACATGATTCAAACATGGCCAGGTGCTGAGCTTAGACCGTTAGTAGAAGGCGGCGTGTTAATGCCAATCGATGATATTGTCGACCACTGGAAGGATACAACGATTCCAGCTGATACACTGAAGGATTATGCGATTGATGGCAAGCAATATGCGATTCCTGGAAACAAAGTTTTCACAAGTATTATTTACTATGACAAAGATTTAGTAGCAAGCGCTGGGTTCAATGAATTCCCAACAACGTATGCTGATTTTAAATCATTAATTACGAAGTTAAATGCTCAGGATATCACTCCTATCGCACTTGGTAACAAAGCGAAATGGCCATTACAATCTGTTTATATTTCTACTATTGCTGACCGAGTAACTGGAAGCGATTTCTTAGAAAAGGTTTTTGCGGGTGAGAAGAAATTTACAGACAAAGAGTTCGTTGATGCACTTGGTGTGATTGCAGAATTAACAAAATTAAAAGCGTTTAATACTGATGCAAACACCATTGATGATAACCAAGCGAGCGACTATTTCCTTCAAGGAAAAGCAGCTATGTTCGTAAACGGAACTTGGGCTTTAAGTGGATTAATTGGCAGCGCTCCAGAAGGTAAGAATATTGGTGTTGCGAAGTTCCCTGCCATTGAAGGTGGACAGGGTGAGGCAGCAGCGATTTCAGGTGTAACTGGCTGGGGTATTGCGTTAAATAGTGAAGTTTCTGATGCGGAGAAAGAAGCGGCTACAACCTTCTTTAAATTCTTATATGAAGACGAAACGTACAAAAACTTAATGTCTATCGGTACGCTAGTTCCTGCTAACGTTGAAGTTCCAGAAGAAACCTCTGCATTATTCAAGGAAACAGTTGAATTAACAAATGGTGGAATTTCACCAGTATATGATGCGGTCCTGCCTGCTGAAATTACCGATATCATCAACAACGGTTTACAAGCGATTACCATTGGTGAATCAACACCAGAGAAAGTCGCGAAAGAAATGCAAGACGCAGTGGAATAACATTGAATAACCAAAATTGAATCAAGGGGTTCATCTCCTTGATTCTTTTATAAAAAAGCAACAAAGAATCAGAAAAGAGCTTTTGTAAAAGGAGGAACTGTACATGCACATTCTTCAAAAGAATAAATTAGCCATCCTCATCGGATTAGTCCCCGCACTACTTATCTATCTCATTTTCAGTATCATACCAATCCTTATCTCCATCTATTATTCTTTCATGGATTGGAATGGATTTGGTCCAATGGAATTTGTGGGTTTTCAGAACTTTATTGATATCGCCAAGGACCCCATCTTTTGGAAGTCGGTAAAGAATAATATTTTCGTCGTTATCGCTTCCGTTTTTGGGCAAATCCCGATTGCGCTTGGTTTGGCGCTGTTATTGAACCGAAAATTAAAGGGAGCTAAGATTTTCCGTACGATTGGGTTTATGCCGGTAGTCATTTCAACCGTTGTTATTTCTTTAACATGGAATATGCTTCTGAACTCTGAATTTGGTTTTGTCAATCAGCTGTTAAAAATGATTGGCCTGGAAAGCTGGGCGCAAAACTGGCTGGGTGATCCGAATTTAGCGATGATTTCAGTTTGTATTACAATCATTTGGCAGTTCGTCGGTCTTTATTTCATTATCTTCTTGGCGGCATTGCAAAATGTTCCGGGTGAAGTATTAGAAGCGGCCGAGATTGATGGCGCCTCTGGCTGGAAAAGAACGCTGTTTATTACGATTCCGATGATTTGGGACACGATTATATTAGCCGTGATTTTATGTATTAGCGGCAGTTTAAAAACCTTTGACCTGATTTATGTGATGACAAATGGAGGTCCTGCGCATTCGACAGAGGTTATGGCGATTTATATGTATGAAAAGACCTTCTCTTCTATGAAATATGGTTATGGAAGTGCGGTATCGCTATACATTTTTGCCTTTAGTTTGCTGCTAATTTGGATTACAAAAATGGTTTTACAAAGAAAGTCAAAGTAAGGGAGTGAGCGTAACGTGGAAAAACAATTAGTGCTGGGGAAAAACTCAATAGAAAAAGTCACAAAAACGGAACATAAGAGCAGTTTCCGAAAGAAGCTGCAAAATCCAATTATTTATTTCGTTTTGATTGTTTTCAGTTTAATTAACGTGTATCCGATTGCTTGGATGGTGATTAATTCGTTCAAAAGCGAGAAGGAATTTTCGTTAGATCCCTTTTTCCTTCCAGACACCTGGAGATGGGAAAACTATGTGGAGGCATGGCAAACGGCTCAATTAGGGACATACTTTTTTAATAGTATTTTTGTTTCGATTATCTCTGTTATTATTACGGTCTTTTTTGGCGCATTGGCTTCTTACTTTATCTCTCGATTTGAATTTAAAATGAGTAAGATTGTGTATGCACTGTTTATTTTTGGAATGATTATTCCGATTCATGCGACTCTTGTTCCGATGTTTATTTTAATGCAGAAGCTCGGGCTTCTCAATACATCGTGGACATTGTTGTTCCCATATGTGGCTTTTAATTTACCGATTACGATCTTTTTATTAACCAGTTTTATGAAGGCATTTCCAAAGGATATTGAAGAATCCGCTATTATGGACGGCTGTGGAGTGTTCCGTATTTTCTGGTCGATTATTCTGCCCATGTCACGCCCCGCACTTGCGACGGCTACGATTCTTAACTTTATCCATTGCTGGAATGAGTTTTCGTTTGCATTGGTGTTAATCAATGATGCGTCGTTAAAAACCATTCCGCTTGGTTTGGCAAACTTTGCTGGACAATATAACACGAACTATACAGGGCAGATGGCTGGTTTGACGATGGTCATTCTTCCTACGATTTTGCTTTATTTATTGATGGAAAAGCATTTAGTCAAAGGAATGACGGCTGGTGCGGTAAAAGGGTAATAAATGTGAAATTTGGAAAGCTAATAAGGTGATTCCAAAAATGAAAAGATGTCCCATGGGAGAAGATTTGAATGGTGAGAAAAATAGGCGGGATTAAAATTCTCTATCGCCGGTACCGAAACTTAAGTTTACGAGTGAAGTCGATTTTAATTTTTAGTATCGTCGTGCTTTTGCCGACTATTTCTCTTGGGACGCTTATTTTATACGAAACCAATCAGGTGTTAAAACACCAAGCCTTTGATTATACAGAAAGAATGTTAGATACGATTGAAGATAACCTGACCGCGACGATTCAGGATGTTGAAGATATCTCGACGTATATGATTTTTAGCGAGGATTTTCGGAAGTATATGAAGAGCCCGCAGGTGGCAAATGGAAAACCTGCACAGCAAAACCTGGAAGAAAGCTTGAAAGGTTTTCATACCTTTCATTTACTATCTAAAAATTATATCAATTCCATTTCCCTTTATGGTATTAACGGAAACGTGCTGAATATGGGTGAACCGATTAAAGCAGCAGAAGGGGATTTGGAGGAGAAAACAAAGGAACGTGAGGGCGCGATTCTTTGGACGCATGCCTATTCGATTCATAGTTATTGGAAGGGGCAAACGGACGTTATTTCCTTATTTCGCGTGATCAATGACATCAATGATATCAATAAACGCATTGGTTTTGTGAAAATTCGCCTAAGGGAAGATGCCTTGCTGAAGACGATTCAAGCTGGGATATCAACGAAAAAGGGGACGGCCTTTCTTCTTGATCGAGAAGGAAGGGTCGTTCTTCATAAGAACAAGAAGCTGTTTGGTAAGATCTATCCTGATGAAAAACTATTGGAAAATCTACCGGCAGATTCAGATAAAACGAGCTTTATCTATTCTGTTGATGGAGAACAGTATTTAGTCGCTGCTCGAGTGATTGAACGAAATGGCTGGCAATTGGTTGTAATGGTCAACGAAGGGGCGATCTTACAGGATTTAAGAGGAATCGGTTATTGGATCATTGTCTTTTTCATTATCTCCATGGGCCTTGGGGTTCTTTCGTTAGTAGGTTTTTATTTTACGATTCTCCGTCCCATCTTGAATTTGACGGATAAAACAAGACAAGTGGAGCATGGAGATTTTTCAGTCTTTGTTAAGGTCGGGTCGGAGGATGAGATAGGCCGCCTTGAATATCGGTTTAATCGGATGGTGGGAACGATTCAACAATTAATTAACACGAAATATAAACTTGAAATTCAGCAGCGAGAGTCAGAGCTGAAGGCATTGCAAAACCAAATTAATCCGCATTTTCTCTATAATACACTGGATATGATTCGCTGGACGGCTCGAATGGAAGATGCGATGGAAACGAGCAGGTTAATTGAGCTTCTTTCAAAGATGTTCCGGATTAGCTTAAGTAAAGGAAAGGTATGGATTCCTTTGCACCAGGAGCTATTATATGTAGAAAGCTATTTGGAGCTTCAGAAGAAACGATTAGGGAAAAAACTCTCTTATCAGTTTGACATAGGGGAGGACACGAAAGACGTCCTCGTGATGAAGCAAATCCTTCAGCCACTAGTAGAAAACAGTATTGTTCATGGCTTTAAAGGGTTAAAAGAGACAGGTCATATTGAACTGAACAGCTATGTTGAGGAGCAGAATGTTGTCATTGATATAAAGGATAACGGTGTCGGACTGGATGTGGAGGAATTTAACCGATTTTTGCGTGTTGGCAAGGTCAAGGAAGAGGATGGTTTTGCTTTAATGAATGTAAATGATCGGCTGGTGACGGCGTTTGGACAGGGGTATGGACTTGAGTTTTTGAAGCATGAAGGTACGGGAACATGGGCTCGAGTAAGATTGCCGCTTATTTTTAAAGAAGACGAAGTAAAGAAATTAGAAAGCTAAGGTGAGAGTCATGAACATCAACCTATTAATCGTTGACGATGAACCTATTATTAGTCAAGGGCTGCGCTACACGATTCCTTGGGATACGTACGGCATTGACGTGATAGGCGAGGCGGAGGACGGAGAAGAGGCACTGGAGATTCTCAGAAAGCATCAGGTGGATATGGTGTTGACCGATGTGAGAATGCCTGTCATGGATGGGATTGAGCTCGCCAAAACCATAAACGAACAAATGCCGAGTACGCGTGTCATTATTATTAGCGGCTATGATGAGTTTGAATATGCAAGAGAAGCCATACGCTTTGGCGTGAGGGATTACTTATTAAAGCCTGTTGATATTGATGAACTGCTTGAAAGGATTAAAAATCTTAAACAAGAGATTTCCGCGGAGAAGGAATCGAACAATTATCTCGATAATTCCGTATTGCAGGAATATAAGAAAGAAACTGAAGTGAAAAAGAGCTGGCTGGTAGAAAAAGCGAAAGAGTATATCCAGGCCCATTTTCACGGGGATTTAAAGGCATCAGAGGTGGCCAATGAGATGCATATTACTCCTAATTATTTCAGCATGATTTTTAAAAAAGAAATGGGTAAATCCTTTAATGAATATTTAAATGATTTACGAATTGAAAAAGCCAAGCATTTACTCATGTACACATCTGATCGCGTGTTTGAGATTGCGAAAGAGGTTGGCTATAAAGAATACAAGTATTTTGTACAAGTTTTTCGAAAGAAAACAGGTATGACTCCAACGGATTTCCGTGATTATATTGGGTCTAACTAAGGAGAGAGACGAGATGAAACTGAATCAGAACTGGAAAATACAACATTTTGAGATAGGGGAAGTTCGTGACCTTGTGGTAGCGGACCCGACGTATATCGATCATTTTTGGATGAGTGCTAAGGTGCCGGGCGATGTTCATTCCACGTTGATGGAAAAAGGATTGATTGATAATCCTTTCTTTGGACATAACGATTTAAAGTCCAAATGGGTATCAGAGAAGGTTTGGTGGTATCGCGGCGAATTTCATTATGATAAAAATGAGCTCGATCAAAAGGATCGTTTGGAATTAACCTTTGAAGGTCTCGATACGTATGCGCACGTGTATCTAAATGGGGTAGAGATTGCTTCGACTGAAAATATGTATATTGCCCATACCTTTGATGTAACGAGAGAAGTTGTCGATGGCCGGAATATCATCGCTGTGAAATTTGAGCCGATTTCACATGTGTTGAAGGAAAAAGAAAAGAATTATTGGGCTGGCTTCGGAAAAGATCGGATTTGGGCCCGGAAAGCTCAATCACATTTTGGCTGGGATTGGGGTCCACAAATTTTAACCATGGGGATTTGGAAAGACGTTCGGTTAGAGAGAAAACATGCAGCTAAGATTGAGAGTGTTTATGCAAAAACGGTTGAAATTAATGAAACCAGCGCGATTGTCGAGGTTGAGGTTGAAACGAAGTCTTATAATCGTGGTTCGGAGTTAGAGGTTGAGGTCGTTTTCGGAAATGGCGAGATTGTGAAAACGGGAAAAGTAGTCCGCAATCAGGCTCGTTTTACGCTCGAGGTGGAGCAGCCAAAGCTTTGGTGGACCCATGATTTGGGTACTCCTCATTTATATGATGTAACGGTCCGCTTGCTTTGTGAGGACGGACAAGTGGATGAGCGTTCGACAGAGATCGGAATTCGTACGATTGAGGTTATGCAAAAGGACGCAGAAGGAAATTCTCGTTTCACGTTTGTGTTAAATGGAATCGAGATTTTTGCGAAAGGTGCCAACTGGATTCCGATTGATAGTTTCATAGGACCTGCACCTGATTCAAGGTACAGCCAGCTGCTGCTGCAGGCAAAACAATCCCACATGAATATGATTCGTGTTTGGGGCGGGGGAATCTATGAAAAAGAAATTTTCTATCAAGAATGTAACCGCCTTGGATTGCTCGTTTGGCAGGATTTCATGTTTGCCTGTGCGTTATATCCAGATTACAATGCGAACTATATGGAGAACGTAAAAAAGGAAGTCATTTCAGCGATTAAAATGCTCCGTAACCATCCTTCCCTTGCGATCTGGTGCGGGAATAATGAAAATGATTGGTTATATGAGGTTGAATATTCAGCAGGAAGGATTCACACGCCTTTTTATGGTGAGAAAATCTATCATGAACTGATTCCTGAATTACTAGAGGAACTAGATACAAGCCGTCTTTATTGGCCAAGCTCGCCATTTGGCGGTAATGACCATGATTCAGAGGCCGAAGGAGACCGTCATAACTGGCAGGTTTGGCATGGAAATGTGGAGCCGCGTCAGTTCGGGGAGAACCTGGGTCAGGATTATAGTGTGGAAGGTGTTTCTTTTAAAAATTATAAAATAGATTTCACGAAGTTTAGTAGTGAATTTGGGATGCATGCCTCCTCTAACCGTTATACACTGGAGAAAAATCTTCCGGAAGGAACTTTCTATTGGGGCAGCGATGAAATGTCCTACCGCAACAAGGATTACCATCACCAAAAAGGCATTATGCTGATGGAAGGATATACAGGAATTCCAACGAATATAGAGGAGTATATGAATTTCTCGATGCTGACCCAGGCAGAAGGGCTGAAGTGCGGCATCGAGCATTATCGCCGTAATAAGCCGAATACCAGCGGGGCTTTAGTATGGCAATTAAATGATTGCTGGCCAGGTACAAGCTGGTCGATGATCGATTACTATCAGTTACCGAAGGCTTCTTGGTATTATGCGAAAAAATTCTTCCATCCCTTGTTGTTAACGATTGATCATGACGCAGGACAGGATGTTAAGGTTTGGGTCGTGAACGACAGGCTCGAAAACTATGAGGATATGCTAGAGTTAAAGGTTGTAAGTTTTAGTGGTGAGGAGCTTTTCCGAACGACAATGGACGTGAGTATTCCGGGGAATGCTTCGGAAATGGTTACTAGTTTTACAGAGGAAGAGCTGTTAGGTGGATATTCAGCGAATGAAGCGGTGATTGTCTTATCTTCGTTGAATGAAAAGGCGCAGCGGAATGTGTACTATTTTAGAGATCATAAAGATTTAGTGTTACCAGAAAGTTCATTGGTGGCAGAGGTGGATGCACTGAAGCAAAAGGTAACCGTACATTCCGAACGTTTAGCGAGAATGGTGAAATTAGAGATTCCGCTTGAGAAAATTACCTTTAGTGAGAACTTTGTGGATATTTTGCCTGGTGAAACGATCACAATTGAAATTGGACATTTAGAGGATCGTCCGGTTGATTTAAGCGAATTAAGAGTTACTGCCATTAATTCTGTAGAGTAGGTGGAGTGTAGGATGAAAGCTGCTGTATTAACAAATAAACTAGAATTAAATGTGAAAGAATTGTCTATCCCGGTTCCGTTGGATCATGAAGTGGTTATAGAGGTAAAGGCTTGCGGTATATGCGGGACAGATCAGCATATTTATCATGGGCAGCCGGGTTCTGCTGAGGTTCAATATCCGATTGTACTTGGACATGAATTAGCAGGGGAAGTGGTTCAGGTTGGCGACAAGGTTAGGGCGCTAAAGGCTGGGGACCGTGTTTCCATCGATCCGAATATTTATTGCGGCGAGTGTGATTATTGTCGTGGCGGCCGGCCGTACCTTTGTAACCATCTTCAAGCCGTTGGTGTGACCCGTGATGGTGGAATGGGTGAATATTGTACCGTTCCAGCAGCAAATTGCTATATCCTTCCTGATGAACTTTCTTATGAAGAAGGAGCGATGATTGAGCCTCTTGGATGTGTGCTGCATGGTTTTCAGCAAATAAACATTTGGCCAGGTGCTTCGGTGTTAGTGATCGGCGGCGGTTATATTGGTTTAATGATGCTGCAAATGGCGAAGATGTACGGTGGAGCGCCCATTGTTGTCAGTGAGCCAGATTTGTCAAAACATTCATTAGCGCTTCAAATGGGTGCATCTGAAACCGTTACGCCTGCGGAGCTTACTGAGCGTGGAGCCGGCAGGTATGATATTGTGATTGAATGTGTGGGAAGAAAAGATAGTATGACGCAAGCGGTGCAGATGGCGAAAAAAGGTGGAACGGTGTTACTATTTGGTGTCTCTGCCCCTGATGCGAAAATCGAAGTGAGCCCTTTTGAGATCTTTTCTAAAGAGCTGACTATCAAAGGTTCGTTTATTAACCCGCATACACATGACCAAGCTATCGCACTCGTGCAGCAGGGCAGGATTCAAATCAAACCACTGCTAAGCCACACATTTGGTCTTGAAGAGCTGCCAACTGTCATGAATGAATACCCGAAACTGAACGTCATGAAGGGGATCATTGTTCATCAGGGTTAGAGGTATAGTTTGATATAGAAAGGTAAGGTGAACGCCATGCTATTTGGTGGAATTGAAGCAGGTGGAACGAAATTTGTTTGCGGGATTGGAAATGACAAAGGAGAAATCCTTGAACAAATTACTATTCCAACAACGGTGCCTGAGGAAACGATGCCGAAAGTGATTGAATTTTTTCAAGGTAAAAAACTAGAGGGAATCGGAGTTGGTTCCTTTGGGCCCATCGATGTCGATCCTGAAAGCCCAACCTTTGGGTTCATTACGGAAACACCAAAGCTTCCTTGGAAAAATTACAACATAGTAGGCGAAATAAAGAAGCATTTCCAGGTTCCCGTTGGATTTCACACCGATGTAACAGCAGCGGCATTAGCAGAAAACACCTGGGGGGCAGCTCAAGGCATGGATAGCTGTGTCTACATGACGGTTGGAACGGGTATAGGAGTAGGAGCCGTTATCGGCGGAAAGCTTCTGCAGGGACTTACGCATCCGGAAATGGGGCATATCCTTGTTAGACGTCATCCTGATGATCACTTTGAGGGGGCATGCCCGTACCATGGAGATTGTCTAGAAGGGATGGCGGCTGGACCAGCCATTGAAAAAAGATGGAATCAAAAGGGGCAGCTGCTCACAGAGAAAAATGAAGTGTGGGAGCTAGAAGCCTATTATTTAGCGCAGGCGCTAATGAATTATATCTTAATCCTGTCTCCTAAGAAAATCATCGTCGGCGGAGGCGTTTCAAAACAAGAACAACTGCTGCCGCTCGTTCGTGACCGTGTACGGGAACTGTTAAATGGATACGTTCCTGTTTCAGAATTATCAAAGGAAAAAATTGATCAATACATTGTTCTGCCGCAGCTAGGAGACAAAGCCGGGCTGACCGGGGCCATTGCACTTGGTGCAACAGCCTATCAGGAAAAAGTTTCGTAGATTTCCATGGGGACGGTTCTTGTGGTCTCTGCTAACCATAAAAAGGCATGAGAACCGTCCCTGCGGTTCAGACCCCGGTCTGATAAATAGACGGAGAAATTCCGCTTAATGACTCGAAAACCGTGAAAATGGGTGATTTTGATTTGCATAAGCGGCCCGGGGCAAAATGAAATTAATCCAAGAGAACCGTCCCCATGGCACCGAATAGCTAAAAGCCTGTAGACTAATCTACAGGCTTTTTGGTTCAATGATTTAATAGTTTTTGAATCACGAGGTGTGTTAGATTTGGTACGATTTCAAATGAGTAAGTCATTTCCAGTCTTTCAAGTTTCTTGTGAGCATCTAAGCCATAAGGGCCGATATTGATGACTGGTACATTGATATCGCGAATGTCTTGATAGTCTACGAAGAGCTTGGTGCCCCAGCCAGGGTTATTGTTCGATTCGGCATTAATACCGGCTTCGTCATCACTAAGAGCAACAAAACTCATATCAGAGATATAAGGGAAAAAGTTACGTGTTACAATCGGATATTGATAGTATGGTTGTAGTTCTTCCACGGCTTCATCCAATGAAGTAATTAAAGCAAGCTCGTCCGTTGTTTTCCCTGTCAATTCAATCCGTGGAGAGTACAGGGATGAGTAAAACAGAATAATGGCTGGATTTTTATCCTTCATCCATTTCCAAGCTTCCTCTACCACTTTTGCCGCAAACATGCGCGTATCTAGTTCCGTATTTTTTAAAAGCTTTTCTTTAAATTGACTCATATGTGCGGTAAATGTTTCGCCGTTCTCATCGACCAATAATTGTTCCATTTCCTCGTACGTCAATACCCTAGGTTTCCAAGGATGCTGTAAATATGGTTCGCCGCTCAATGTGCTGTATTGTTTATACCTTTCTTCGAAGGAAGTAAGGGCATTGGTAAAAGCAATCATCGCTTGTTCCCTTAATTTTTCAAGCACGTCCTTTGGAGACCAGGAATGAATAAAGAAATTGTAATAAACATAGGCAGCTAAGGCGGTTTGAACGGTATAAGATGGCTTTAAATCCGTTTGTTTTAACGAAACAGGGGGCACGGTCGTCTCACCAAACGCTTCGTTACAAAGCTCCGGATTGTAATTAATTTGCCTTGTCAGCTCGGCGGCAATAAAGTTTGGATCGAGTCCCTCAAAGGCTGAGCCTACATGCGTTTCTGCTCCCGTAATAAAGAAGGATGGCAGAAGCTTTCCAACGGTCCCCTTGTAGATGTAGCGATTTTCGTCGCCTTCATATCTTGGTGAAACGAAATCCGCATTAATCGCGGCTGCATAGTCAAAACCATGTTCACTTCTCCAGCGTTTCAATGTTTTCAAAGCGGAAAGAACACCGTGTGAACTGTCCTCCTCGTCACATTCCGATAAGAGAACAATGTTTCCTTCTAATTCTTCAGGATGCTGAGAATAATAGTTTAAGAGATATAAGTGACTGGCAACCCCGCTTTTCATATCAAGGACGCCGCGGCCAAATAACCAATCCCCCGAATCTAAATGTTCTTTCGCAGCAGCTGGCAGCTGTTCCTGTTTCAGTGATTCCATTAGTTCGTCAGGGAAGCAAGCCTTGTCTTTTAATTGGTTAAAATCATCAATTCCAACCGTGTCAATATGACCCATCAAAATCACCGTACGGCTGCTATTTCCCTTTTTGCCTTTAACAAAAGCAAGAACATTATAACGCTCTTGATCATCGTTAAGTGTTTGTTCTAAAACTAAGTGGCTAGGGTTTTGTGAAAAATAGGGCATAGAGGAAATCATAGAATATAAAGACTGAGCAATGGCCTTTTCGCCATCGGTATTAACGACACTTTCAATGTTTACGAGCTGTTTCGTGAATGTCAGCACATCCTCACGACATTGCAACATACGCCTGACCTTCTTTTCTAGTAAAATAGTATTTAAAAAAAATGTATCTCAGAAGATAAAACCCGTCAAGTCTTTTAAATTGGATAAAAATTCAACTAAAATTATTATTGCACTTGTTAGAATATTTATTTATACTTAAGAAAGTTTCGTTAAACTAAATATAAAATCCTCATCTTTAAGCATTAGATGGGGTAGAGGTCGCGATTGTTATTAGTATCCTATTGGAGATTCTGTGAAATCTATGAAAATAGGAAAAAGGATCAATCGCCGAAGCTTCTGAAAATCACCTCTTTCAGAAAGCTGGGTCTGCACTCGAATAGGGGCAGAACTGTCACAGTTCCTTGGAATTGTGGAGAACTATCTTCACCAATGCTAATCGATGAGGGTGTACAGAACACCGTCAAATTTACCTTGACGGTGTTTTTTTATTAACTAGGGGGGAATATTTATGAAAAAGTTTGTATTTTTATTAGCAACAATGATGTTGATTTTATCTGCTTGCGGCACTGAGAAGGCAGATGGGGAAAAGGAAGCAAAGGCAAATGAGGGGAAGCTTGAGTTAGTGGAAAAAGGAGCGTTAACATTCTCCATGACAGGACAATATCCACCGTTAAACTTTAAGAAGGACGGTAAATTGACTGGATTTGATGTTGAAATTGGAACAGAAATTGCTAAGAGAATTGGGCTTGAAGCAAACCCTGTAACAAATCCATGGGAAACGATTATCCAAGGATTGAAGGCAAAGAAATATGATGCCATTATTGGAAGTATGACTGCTACACCTGAGCGTGATAAGCAAGTTGATTTCACCAATCCCTATTATCTATCTGGTGCACAGATTTTTGTAGCGGAAGGCAATACGGATATTCAATCAAAGGAAGATTTGAAGGGTAAAAGTATCGGGGTCATTCAAGCCAGCACATGGAAGGATATGGCTGAGGATTTATCTGATCAAGTAAAAGGCTATCCAACAGACGTAAACGCTCTTCAAGATTTGGCGCTTGGCCGTTTAGATGCCGTGATCACGGATAAAATTGTTGGTGTTAGTGCCAAAAATGAAAAAAGCTTGAAAATAAAGGAAATTGGCGATTTATTGAATGAAGACCGTGTAAGTGTAGCAGTTGCTGAAGGAAACAAAGAGCTTGCTGATAAAATCAACGAGGCCATCCAATCTATGATTGACGATGGTACGTATGAAAAAATCAGTATGAAATGGTTTAATACCAACATCATGGAAAAATAAGATTGGAAAAATACTTTAGTGAAAGCACCTAATGTGGGTGCCTTCACTATTCAAAGAAGGAGGTACGCATTGTGGTTTTTGTTGAAAATATTATGAGTATTTTTAGTGAACATGGAATTGCCTTTTTGAAAGCTTCTTGGATGACGATCGCCATAACGGCAATCTCGCTATTATTTGCGATGGTGATTGGCGTTATTTTCGCGGGCTTTAAGATTTCCTCTAGTAAAATACTAAATCGTATTGCGGATATCTACATCGGCATTATTCGTGGAACGCCTCTCATTGTTCAGATCATGTTCCTTTATTATGGACTTGCCAATATCGTGAACCTAGACAGCTTCACGGCAGGGGCTCTGGCATTAGGTGTTCATACGGGAGCCTACATTGCGGAAATTTTTAGAGGAGCTGTGCAATCCATTGATCGCGGACAGATGGAAGCGGCTAGGTCACTCGGAATGTCCTACTCTCTTTCGATGCGGAGAATTATTTTTCCACAGGCTTTCAAAAGAGCAATTCCGTCCTTAGCCAATCAGTTTATTATTGGCTTAAAAGATTCTTCCCTTGTTGCATATATTGCCGTGACGGACCTATATAACACGGCTCTTAGTGTCCAGGGGGAAAACTATATGCCTTTTGAAACGTATTTTGTTGTAGGAGTCTATTATTTGGTTATCGTTCTGATTTTCACATGGGCTGCGAATCGAATTGAAAAGAAAATGGATGTCAGTAAACCTAAGGAGGGCGTGATCGCATGATTGAAATTAGCAATCTTTCAAAATCCTTTGGTAAGCTTGTAGTATTAAAAAATATTAATTTACGTGTAGAAGAGAAAGAGGTAGTGGTTCTGATCGGTGCCAGTGGCTCTGGTAAAAGTACGCTGCTTCGCTGCCTAAATTTTTTAGAGGTGGCAGAGCGCGGTGACATTATCATCGATTCTGAAAACATAGACCTAGCAAAAACAAACTTAAATAAAGTAAGAGAAAAGGTAGGAATGGTGTTCCAGCATTTTAATCTTTTCCCTCATAAAACAGTAATAGAAAATATTACCGAAGCCCCGATTTTTGTCAGAAATGAAACAAAGGAAGCAGCGAGTTCAAAAGCACTTGCCCTTCTTAAAAAGGTAGGATTAGAGGATAAAGCCAACTACTATCCTGAACAATTATCCGGCGGGCAAAAGCAGCGGGTAGCGATTGCGAGAGCATTAGCAATGGAACCAAAAGTGATGCTTTTTGATGAGCCGACCTCAGCTTTGGACCCTGAGCTTGTTGGTGAAGTGCTGCAGGTAATGAAGGATCTGGCACGTGACGGGATGACGATGGTGATTGTGACACATGAAATGGGATTTGCGAAAGAAGTGGCGGACCGAGTCATTATGCTTGCAGACGGAAATATTATTGAAGAAGGACATCCAAATGATATCTTTGTCAATCCAAAACATGAACGTACTAAAAGGTTTTTGAACCAAATATTATAGAAAGTACTAAAACCTACCTTTGGAGTATTGATCTGACCCAATAAAGTTAGACAAAAAGTTTAGGCAGCTTCCAAGACCTGAGTCCTGTATTCGACTGGACTTAGGTCTTTTAATTTCGCCTTCATTCGTTTGTGGTTGTAATAGTGAATATAATCAGCTAATTCCCGCTCAAAATGATTCCGCCTATACGAAAAATTTGAAAATGGGAGGTTTTGCTTTGCATAATCGGAAAACCTCCCCTTATTTACCCCGAAACGAGCTCCATTCTGCATCTAACCGAAAAATCTCCGCTTGTTTTACTTTTGCTAGTTACTCAATTAAGGATTTTCAAGGCATTAGTCGTACTTTTTATGTGGAAAGACGACAGTAGTAAATTCTATCCGATAATGCCTCTTTTTAAGAGTTAGGAATTCCCCTTTCTAGCAACCTAAAAGTTTGTTATTTCATCACTCTAATTGAGTTAAAATCCCTTTTTAAAAAATTCTTTTCAATGACCCTGTCCTTTTTGCCTCCTTTTCTATATATAAAGGGGTGAAAGGAGGTGATTACGATGGCACAAGCAGTTATAGCAACATCTAAGTTGCGTTTGGTGTTCCAGGTGGGGATGGAGGATGACGGTAAGCCGATTCTAAAGGCGAAGACCTTCAGCAATATTCAAAAGTTAGCGACAGCTGACCAGCTTCTACAAGCAGCACAAGCTGTTATCAGCTTATCCAATGATTCTCTCAGCAGCATGGAGAGGGTCGACAATTCCGAATTACTAGCGTAATCGGAAAATAAATGATAGAAGGAGGTGAATGAAATGGCTAAAACATTAGAGTTGGAGTTTGTTACGGAATATGGGAAACCCGCTCGTTTATCAATCGAAAATCCGAAGGAACCGATTGATGGAGCGGTGGTGAAGGTAGCGATGGAAGCAATGATCACGTCTGGAGTTTTCACTTCTACTAATGGTAACTATGCTTCTGTTAAAGGAGCACGAGTAATTGACCGCAATGTAACGGAATATGAAATTATTTAATCGTGTACGAGGCCGGTTTCCAAAAGAAGCCGGCCTCGGTGATACTGGCGAAAGGAGTGAATTCTAGTGGAGCAAATTATCCCTTTCATTAGTGATGTTGGATTCCCGATCGTCGTCACCCTCTATCTGCTTTACCGAATCGAGTCAAAACTTGATATGGTGGTCCAGTCGATACAGAACCTTCCTGAACGAATGAAGGTGTAAAGGGAGTGACCGTGGGGACGGTTCCGATGGTCTTTCTGGGCTGATTGTTATCTCTGGACCCTGTCCCCATGGGCCGTGCTATTTAAAATTGACAAAATTTTAATACTTTTGCAAATTTTAATGTTGTATAATATAAAATATTAAAAAAAGGAGTATAAGAGAACGCGAGATAGCGGACATGTTATAGAAAAAGGAAGGTATAGTTAGTTTTTTAAAAGTGAGAGGAAGGTTTGCATGTTAAAGATAAAACAGAATTTTTCAAGTATCTTATACCTTATCCCAAAGGTATTCCAATTATTTTTGAATATTTCTCTCATTCTTTTAGGAATCATTTTATCCATTTTACTAGTAAAGGAATTAATCATTTTCATTCAGATTTTGATAGAAGGAGGCGAAAATGATTATAAACTTGTTCTTGCGAATATACTAATCTTCTTTTTATATTTTGAGTTTATTTCTATGATTGTTAAGTACTTTAAAGAAGAATACCATTTTCCTATTAGGTATTTTATCTATATTGGTATAACGGCAATGGTAAGAATCATTATTGTTGAGCACGAACACCCTGAAAAGGTATTATTTTATGCGATTATCATCCTAATTCTTATAATCGGCTATTTCATTATCAATTGTACACCTCGTGAAAGACCCAATAGTAATAAATTGTTTAAAAAGTAAACCGTGGACATGGTGGACATGGGTGTGGACATGGGGCCGGTTCTTGTGGTCATCGTTTTATATATAATTGCCAGGAGAACCGTCCCCATGGTAACGAAATTAATGTAAACCAGAAACTCTTATCATAAAACAGACACCTACAGCTAAGTAGGTGTCTGTTTTTATACCCCAGGTGTACATGGGGACGGTTCTGATAGCTTTTTTCTGTTCGGGATCCTTAGTAGGTGAGAATTTCCACCATTCAAAAGTTCGTTATAATCTCGAAAGGAGTTGGAGTTATCTAGTTAATAGTGAGAACAGATTTCGACTTCTTTTTCTTGTAACTTTAATCAAAAGGCTTGTCTTTAAAGGAGTTGTGCCTGATTTAATCAATCGATTGTGTAATAGGGGAAAAACAAGGTATTTGCCAAAGAATGCAGTTTTAAGGAGAAACGGCTCATATATGGGGGTTTTTCAAGAAATTCCTTAGATTTCCTTCTATTTACCGACAATTATTTTGCTTGAATCTAGAGAAAAAACTTTATATAACAGGATTCATTCAACTTTTACACAAACGTTTAATTACCATGCAATTTTGGAAGAACCTGTCGTTACTTGGAGGGACCGTGGGGACGGTTCTTGTGGTCATCGTTTAAATAAAAAAGCCGTCCCCTTGTCCCTCAGTGATGCTTAAAGAAAAAATGCTGTTGACACAAGTAAATCTCTTTTGTAATATTTGAATTATCAGATAAGTTAGTAATTAATAACTAACTTAACTATATCTATTGAATCAATAAAGTTTTTTCTAGTTATGTTCCTTTTTTGGGATACTGCCTATAGAATATTAACATATCGTACCAGAGCAGGATAGGGAGGTTTTAAAATGCTGAAACCAAAGCGAATGCCAGCAGAAAAGAGAAAGAGAGTGATTATAAGGGCTGCGATAGAAGTTTTTTCGGAATCTAATTATCGTGTGGCCAAAATATCGGAAATTGCCACTAGAGCAGGTGTGACCGATCCGATGATTTATAAGTTTTTTAAATCCAAGAGTGTTCTTTTTCAAGAAATTCTTAAAAAAACAAGCAGTAAGACGCTAAAGGAATTCTTAGAACAAGATTTCTTTTATATGGAAAAGATAGTATGTAAAGAAGACTTCAGATTAGCAGTTGAGAAAAGCCTTTTTTCTTATTTTGCTAGTATGGAAAAATATCGGAAGGAAATAAAAATCTACTTCCAAGCGTTGTCAGAGGTGGATGAACCGGATGTAGAAAAGGTATTAAAGGATTCTTATCAAAACTATGCTTCTTTATATGAGTCTATGTTGCAAAAGGGAGCAGAGGCAAACATCATCCAGTTAGAGATGAGTGCGAAGGCAATTGCATGGGATATTATTGGCTTCACAATTCATCAAAGTACGTTGTTCTTAATGGGCTTTTATGTGGAAGAGGATGCAAAGAAGCTTCTTCATCAACGGATAACTATGTGGATTCCATAATATTCAAATGAACATTTTCATTTAAGGAGGTGGTCCTGTCAGCTTATCAAATAATCTGGAACTGTCACTCTAGTAGAAGTTTTTTGTAAGCGCTTATATTAGGAATGAATGATTAACAGGGGGGTTCCGGGAATGAGAAAAATTCGTTATGTGACGAACCGACTAAATACCATGAGTACTAATGAAATTATGCAATACCGTGAAACAAAGTTACTTAACCAAGTTAAGTATTGTTACAGAAATTCAGAATTTTATCAGAAAAAGTTCAAAGAGATTGGAATACAGCCCCAAGAAATTCGGTCAATTGATGATTTTCGTAAGTTGCCGATTATGATGGATAAAGAACAGGAAAGACAGAGTCAAGAAGAGTCGATGGAGAGATTCGGTCACCCATTTGGTATGCATTTATGTTGTTCCCCAGATGATGTTGTCATGACAGCTACCACCAGCGGAACTACCGGTATACCTACGTTTACGTATACTCTTTCCCAACATGATCAAAATAATATCTCTTCTGCGGTTTCTTATATGATGGAATATGGCCGAGTAAGCCCTGGTGACCGGTTATTATTTAATCATGCTTTAGGAATTTATGCGACATCTGCTGTACTCCCAGGGATTAGAAAAGCTGGCGTTTTACCGATTGATGTAGATGTAAGGGCAGGGACGGCGGCCATTTTACAGTATGCAAAGTTAACCAAACCCACTGCTGCGATGATGACGCCGTCTTTAGCGGAGCATTTAATTCAAAAAAGTTCTCAAATTTCAGGAACAGAGGTTAGAGATTTACAGTTATCTGCCTTATTCAATGTAGGTGAAATTGCGATTGGGATTCCAGAAGTAAAGCAAAAAATTGAAGAGGCATATGGCTGCCGGGTATATGATTGGATTGCACCGCTTGGGGGAACAATTGCCTTTTCATGTGACTCCGATGAGTATCATGGCATGCACTGCGTGACACCTGACTTTGATTTGTATCCATATGATTTGGTGGATCCAGAAACAAAGAAACCGATTGATATTGTGGACGGAGTAATTGGCGAGGCTATCTATACCTCTTTGGACCGTATAGCTGTTCCCATGCTGCGAATGGGTTCAGGAGATATCGTCCAAGTCCTAACCAAGGAATGCCCAGGCTGTGGTTTCAAAGGCTTACGGGTGAAGGTGATTGGGCGTTCCGATGATATGCTCATCGTGAAAGGAGTTAATGTATATCCTGCTGCCATAAAGAGAGTGATTAATACCTTTATTCCAGAGGTGACCGGGGAAATTAGAATTGTTTTAGAACAAAAGCCGCCAAGAGTAGAACCACCGTTAAAGGTAAAAGTGGAATATGGATATGGTGTAAATTCAGGAAGACTGCCCTATTTAGAGGAAAAAATAAAAGAGGCATTAAGCCAAGAGGTGAGAGTTAATCCGGAAATTATTTGGTGCTCGCCTGGAACCTTAGAAAAATCTCTCGCGAAGACACCTGTATTTGAAAAGAATTACTACGCGTAGATTTTTCTGAATATTAAAATTTATTGGAGGCTGGTTGATTTTGACAACTTATCAAACGTTAGATCTCAAACGGGAAAATGATGTTTTAGAGGTTATATTAAACCATAAAAACGGTGCTAATACTGTAAGCATCACCATGCTCAAGGAACTAATTCAGCTCGCTGATTGGCTGCGGGATGAAAAGGGAATTAACTATGTGATCTTTACCAATACAGGGAGGTTTTTCTCTGTAGGCGCTGACCTGGTTGAACTCGTTAATGATTTTACTCAGGCTGAAGCTCAATCCGAAAATATTAGAAGGATGCAAATTGTCGGCCAGGAGATGATGCGTAAATTAGAATCTCTTGAACAAATTACCTTTGCAGCAATTCAGGGTTCCGCATATGGAGCGGGTGTTGCCATTGCGATGACCACGGATTTTCGGTTCATGACAGAATCCTCTGTATTTAATTTACCAGAGACGAACGTAGGATTGTTTTTAACGTGGGGGTGTACACCAAGACTAGTAAAATCTGTTGGGGCCGTGAAAGCGAAGGAGCTCATCATGCTATGTGAGGATGTATCGGCTGAAGAATGCTTGCAATTAGGGCTAATCAATAAAGTGGTCCGAAAGGAAGAAATGAAGGATGTGGTCTATCAAACGATCGAGAAACTTCGACGTAAAGGGCCACTTTCGATTCGGTTAACGAAAAAACTAGTTAATGCTTCCGTAGCACCGAATTTTGGCGATATCCTTATTAATGAAACGGAATTGGTTGAACGAGTAGCGATATCAGGCGAGCCTGCTGCTAAAATGAATGAATTTTTAAAGAGCAAAGGTAAATAGTTTTCTTTTACTATGTGAGTTAGTCTATGAGGAGGGGTGATTCTGTGTTACTACAGCTTCTTTTTACCGGTATTTGTATTGGTTCTATTTATTCATTAATCGCACTTTCATTAAATCTGACGTATTGGACTAGCCGGTCCTTTAATTTTGCTCAAGGAAGTCTGTTAATGTTTAGTCCAATGGCTACCCTGGCATTGGTATCTTCAGGTATGAATTTATGGCTGGCTCTCCTTGTTGGTTTGCTTATTACTCTAGGTATCGGATACTTAATTGAGGTTATTGCAGTTAAGCCTCTTCTTCAATTTAGCGGAGACGGCTGGATGGTCACGACATTAGGATTCGCGATTATCTTACAAGCCATTGCATCGATATTGTGGGGGGCACATACAGTAGCTTTTCCTGAAATCATTTTTGGTACGACAGATTATCTCAAGATATTCAATATTAGACTTTCACTTCAACTTTTATTAATTCTTTCAGCCTCTATCGTCCTGATGATTGGTCTTACTTTCTTTATGAAATATACCATTTGGGGAAAGGCTATGCGAGCCGTTTCGGAAGATGTGGAGGCAGCCCGCCTACTATCGATTCGTTCGGGGATTATTATTACGGCCTCCTTTATTATTAGTGCAGTCATTGCCGGGGTAGCTGGGTCGTTAGTTGCACCGGTTACCGGGATAAGCCCCGCTTTCGGTATGAGTTTAATGATAAAGGGATTTGTTGCGGCTGTTATTGGCGGAATGGGGAGTGCCACTGGTGCCATGATTGGAGGGGTGCTATTAGGTGTGATAGAAATACTCATTAGCGGTTATATATCCTCAGGATTAACCGATGCTTTAGTGTTTGCATTATTAATTTTTATCCTCTCTGCCCGTCCGCAAGGCTTATTGGGTGAAAAGGATGTGGTACGTGTATGAGGAAACAAGGTACCTGGATCTTATCAGGGATATTGATTATATTACTTTGTCTCCCTCAGTTTCTGAATCCATATTATTTACAACTATTCATATTTTTGTTCATCAATATTCTATTAGCGCAGAGTATTAATCTACTAAGTGGTTATACAGGTTTAATTTCGATTGGCCATGCCGGTTTCTTTGCCATTGGGGCATACGCTTCCGCCGTGTTGATGATCAAACTATCATTGCCATTTATGTTGACCCTGTTCCTAGCCGTGTTCATTAGTATGGTTATAGGTTTTCTTTTATCGATTCCAGCTGGAAGAGTGAGGGAGTTCTACCTGGCTTTAATGACATTGGGATTTGGATTAATTGTAGAAGTCATCACGAAAGAGTGGACGTTGCTCGGCGGGTTCAGTGGGTTAAGCAATATTCCATCGCCTGTTTTAAGGAACCTGCAGATATTTGGGTTTACCATTGATCACGTAACCTATTACTATATGACTCTTGGAGCTTTGTTGTTAACCTCCATTTTTATTAGAAAAATGATTCGTTCTTACTTTGGGCGTACTTTATTAGCGGTACGAACAAATGAAATTGCTGCCGCCAGTGTCGGGATTCATCCGGGGTATGTAAAACAACAAGCGTTCATCATCAGTGCAGCTATGGCAGGATCAGCAGGTGTTTTATATGCACACTATATTTCCTTTATCAGCCATGGCCAGTTTACCATTATGAAGTCCATTTCTATGCTTGCGATGGCGATCATTGGGGGATTAGGTTCTTTTATCGGGCCATTCCTAGGCGGGATATTTGAAACATGGATTCCACAGCTCTTGCAATCCTTTGATCAATATCAGCTGATTATCTATGGAGTGCTGCTCGTTTTCGTTATTCGGTTTTTCCCAAAGGGTCTTGCCGGATTTTTCAAGGTCAAGGAGTCCTATTTGAATATTTCAAGTTCTAAGTTTGAGGACTTGTTAACGACTGAACCATTGCCTGCTGTTAAATATTTGAATTATCAAGGCGATACTCAAAAGGATATCCTGCTGGAAGTTCGTGAGGTCAGTAAAGCATTTGGAGGTCTTAAGGCGCTTAAGGAGATATCTTTATCTGTTCAATCAGGGGAAATACATGGTCTTATAGGTCCAAACGGTTCTGGAAAAAGTACATTGGTGAATGTGATTACAGGTGCCTATACGGCTGATAGCGGGATGGTTACATTTCATCAGCAGGATATTACAAATCGACCTTTACATCAAAATGCACGCAGAGGAATTATTCGGATTTTCCAAGACCCTCGGATTATTAGCGAAGCAACGGTTTTGGAAAATGTTATGTTAGGTGCCCAAATTAACGTTGCAAATGGGGCTGTTTCTAAGATTGGCGGCTTTCACTCATCTCAGGAGGTGGAGTGGGCCAAACAAGCATTAGAAGCTATCCATCTTTGCGGTTTAAAAGATTATACCTTTCAAGAAGCTGGGACCCTGCCTTACGGGTTAAGAAGATTAATTGAAGTGGCACGAGCCATTGTAGCTAAGCCAAATCTATTAATATTAGATGAACCCGCTGCAGGTCTTTCTGAGAAAGAAACGGAGGATCTAACCCATCTATTACGAAGGTTAAAGGCTGAAGGATTATCTATTATTATCATTGAACATGATATGGAATTCTTACTCAGTCTACTTGATTCTGTAACCGTTTTGGATTACGGAGAAGTGATCTACCAGGGGAATATTGAAGGGATGCAAAGAGATGAGAATGTAATCGAAGCTTATTTGGGGGTGGTCTAATTGCTTCAATTACAAAATGTATCTGTGTCCTACGGCTCCATTGATGCGATCGTAAACATCGATATAGAGGTACCAAAGGGGAAAATCGTTGCCCTCATTGGTTCGAATGGTGCCGGAAAATCAACTGTTTTGAAAAGTATCTCAGGAATTTCTTCCATCAAACAAGGGACCATTCGATATGAAGAAATGAATATAAGCAGCCTTTCAATAGAAAAAAGGGCACAAATGGGGATTGGGCATGTTTTAGAGGGAAGGCGAGTTTTCCGAAATCTATCGATTGAAGATAACCTACGTTTAGCAATCCACTTTCGAAAAAAAATGAGCAGAAAAATGCAGGATCAACTCATTCAGGAAACCTATGAAAAATTTGAACTATTAGGGCAACGGAAAAAGGAAAAGGCAGGAGGGTTAAGTGGCGGTCAATTACAACTATTGATATTTGCCATCGCTTCCATCTGCAAACCTAAAATTTTACTATTAGATGAACCATCCTTAGGGCTTTCTCCTTTAATGGTGAAGCAGGTTTATGAGATTGTGAAGTCCTTTAATAAAGAAGGTATGACGATATTGTTAGCTGAACAAATGGCCACGTTTGCACTGGAAGTTGCTGATTATGCTTACGTCCTGGATAAGGGGAGTGTTGTGAAATTTGGGGAGACTGAATATCTGCGAAGGGATTACGGAAAAGAAGGGCTGGCTAAAGCTTATTTAGGGAAGTAAGCGGATTAAAGGTTTGTAGGTGCTAACTAACTTATTGAAAAATCAATCATTTCGGGGGTGTTTTATTTGCCAAGAAAATTTTTTATGTTTCTTATTACCTTCGTCTCCATTCTAGTTGTATCAGCGTGTAATAGTAATGAGAAAACCGGGTCGGCAGGACAAAATGAAACCGGTATCAATGAGACGATAAAAATTGGAATGAGTGGTGCCATTACAGGTCCATATAGTGACTATGGAACAGGTACTTCAAATGCAGCAAAAATCGCCATTGATGAATGGAATGAAAAAGGCGGTATTAATGGACAAAAGATTGAATTAATCACACTTGATGATCAACTAAGTCCCGACAGAGCAGCATCAAATATTCAACAATTATTACAAAAGGAAAAAATTCATGCTGGTATTCTTCCACAAGGAAGCGGTGCCACAATGGCTGCACTTCCGCATGCGGTATCATCTGGAATTCCGTTTGTAAATACAACATCGCAAGCCGTGGAAATTACTTATCCAAACGGTACAGATAAAGAGCCATACCCGAATATTTTTTCATTTGCCATCCAGAATGATGTAGAATCCGGGGCGATGGGGAAAATAATACCAACATTAGGATACAAAAAAGTAGCGTTATTAGCAGAAAGTACACCATATGGCCAAAGCGGGCTTGACCTTGTTGAAGAACATCTAAAAAAACAAGGAATCGATATGGTAGGTAGAGAACAATACGACCAAACCGCTACAAGTGTTTCTGCACAATTGGCTAAGTTAGGAGAGAAAAAACCAGAGCTATTAGTGGTGATCGGACTCGCTTCGGATGTAGCGACGATTACAAAGGATTTAAATCGGTTAGGGCTGGAAATTCCAATGGTAACATCTGCAGCAGCTACTGCTCCTCAGTATAAAAAATTAGCCGGTGATTTAGTTTTAGGTGTCCGACCAGTGTTCATATCCACTTATGCCGAAAATGAGTTGAATCCTAGGGCAACACAATTAGTAGAAAAATATGTTGAGAGATATGGTGCAGACAATTGGTTTGAGGAAGATGGAACCCCATCCCCATTTTTCATGATTGTTTCTAATGGCTATGATGCAACGAATTTCCTTCTTTCCAGTATCGAAAAGGCTAATAGTCTTGATCCAAATAAGATCCTTACTGAAATGGAAAAAATAGAAATTACCGGTGCGACGATTCCAGAGCCAGTTAGGATGAGTAAGGAAAGTCATAATGTTATTAAAAGTGAACATTTGAAAATGGGTGAATATGTAAAAGGTGATGGGAAGATTAGGATTGAAATAATGGAAGAATAAAACTTTAGATTATTGGCTCATTGTACCTATCGCTCTGACGGTATCAATGGGCTAATGATTTTTAAACAAATAAGGAGGGACTAATGATGAAACGGTATTTTTCTCAGATGGTTGAAAAGCATTCGAAGGAGATTCCTAATAAAATTGCTTATCACTTTATGGATCTTTCAGTAACTTGGAAGGAATACCATGAGGATATAAATAGAATGACAAATTCCTTTATCCAATTAGGATTGAAGAAGGGAGATAAAGTCGCAACACTCTTAACGCAATCGCCAGCCTTTATGAACGTATTCATGGCAGCGGCAAATATGGGATTAATCTTAGTTCCTTTAGATCCACGGTTTACTTCTTCTGAAATGGCTAGTCTTTGTAACAGGACCAATCCGAAATTGTTAGTCTGCCTTGCCAATCAGGAATCGATTGTCAATACGGTTGAAAGTTTATTAAAACTAGTGGATATCCCACACGTCTATTCCTATCAGGGGAGCCTACCTAATAGGGAGGTAAAACCCTATGAAACTTTATTTGATTCTTCCTCTGAGGAAATTTCGAAAGAGTGTCATCCATCTTTAGATGATCCATTAATTATTATTTTTACGAGTGGATCAACAGGTGTACCAAAAGGCGCTCTAATTACACATCGAAATACTTTCGCAATGGCAGAAAAAACAGTACAAACTTGGAAGTTTACAGATGATGATAAGATATTAATCAATCTTCCTACCAGTCATGTAGGGGGAACACACGATATGCTTGCGGTTCAGATTTATATTGGTATGACAGGTATCCTAACCCCATCCTTTATTCCAAGTGAAACACTCCGTTTTATAGGTGAACACCAAATTACCTTCATGGGAGGTGTTCCAACGATGTTCCGTTTGATTTTTCAACAATGTAATATTGCAGAATATGATGTAAACTCACTAAGATTGGTTTTTCTCGGAGGAGAACCATCATCTCCACAATTAATTCATAGAATCAAAGAGAGTTTTCCCAATGCCAGCGTAGTTGCCAGCTGGGGTATGACGGAAACGTCAGGATATTTTACCTTTAGCGATATCGATGATGAAGTGAATATTGTTGCGCAAACGGAGGGAAAGCCTGGTCCTGAAAACCTGTTGAAGGTGATACGGCCGGATGGTACGAGAGCCAATACGAATGAAGTGGGAGAATTATATGTTAAAGGGGAAAGTGTCATTTCCAGTTATTTAGACCAAAAACATAATCTAGATGCTTTTTTCGATGGCTGGTTAAAAACGGGAGATTTAGGTTATCTAGATGAAAACGATTATCTGCATTTTGTTGGCCGGCAAAAGGAAATGTTTATTAGTGGTGGATATAATGTATATCCACTAGAAATAGAATCCTATCTCAATACCTTCCCAGGCATCAACGCGTCTTGTTTAATTGAAGTACCAGACGAAATCTGGGGTGAGGTTGGTGTGGCATTTATTGTTCCAGAAGTTGGTGCAGCACTGAATGTTGAAGAGATATTAAATTATTGCAAACAAGGTCTAGCTAATTATAAAATCCCTAAAAAGTTCTTCATCCAAACAAATTTGCCAAAAACATTAGTAGGCAAAATTGCAAAACAGGAAATAAGGAAAAGTCTTGACACTTTTATGGTGCTTTAGGGGGACAGTGGGGGACCGTAGGGGCGGTTCTGATGGACATTTTCTTGAACTGTTCAATTTCGGAGGCAGCGTAGGTGCTGTCCCATGGTACTTCGTAATTTCTATTTGCCGTAATTTAGATAAGCATTTTGAGCATTCTGGAGATGCGTTTGGTTTTTAGGTGACACTCAATGTATAACAACCGTAAAAGAGATAGGGAACCAGCCTATCTCTTTTACTTTTTTTGTTACAAATTTCTTTAAGAGACAAGTCCGAATGGGATTGCAATAGAACTGGGTGCCAGGCACCACAAAAGTGAAGGTGATTCAAAGAGCAACATGGGACTGTTCATCTGGTCAAACAAACCTTATTTGAAACCATGAGAAACGTCCCCAAAAGGGATTGGAGTTATCTAGTTAATAGTGAGAACAGATTTCGACTTCTTTTTCTTTAGATTTTAATCAAGAAGCTTGTCTTTAAAGGAGTTGTGCCTGATTTAATCAATCGATTGTGTAATAGGGGAAAAACAAGGTATTTGCCAAAGAATGCAGTTTTAAGGAGAAACGGCTCATATATGGGGGTTTTTCAAGAAATTCCTTAGATTTCCTTCTATTTACCGACAATTATTTTGCTTGAATCTAGAGAAAAAGCTTTATATAACAGGATTCATTCCACTTTTACACAAACGTTTAATTACCATGCCATTTTGGAAGAACCTGTCTTTACTTGTGGAAAGCCATTTTTATTGGCTAGCTTTGAAGATTTATGTAAGAAAACAAACCTTTTCCTCGACAAGAAATTCTTTTGAAATGAGCTCTAAGTTCGTTTTTCAAAAGGGTTTGCGGCACTTTTAATTAAACGTTTAGTTAGGAAGAAATAAATCGTTATTTGTCGGGAGACCATGGGATGGCTCTAAGGGCCTTTTAAATTGGTTACTGGACTAGGTGTAGTTATTACCAATGTGTGAGAAATAATAAGAGTTTTTTGAGTTTATGTTAAATAATTGTATTTCATGAAAAAGTTTTCTTTTTCTATGCTATAACTTGATTGAAGTGAGTTGATTCCGTTGGTTTGAGAAAACGAAAGACTACCTAAATTCGAAAGGTGCTGTTTTATTTGTTACATTCCACCGTTCAGTTAAGTGATTTTAGTTTAGATACATTGCCATCCATGTTAAACCATTCGCTCAACAGAATGAAGAAGGTAAAAAATATTATCTTATTAATAGGGGATGGGATGGGTTTTTCGTACACGACAGGTCTTCGTTACTTTAATCATGACGCGCGGACGGGGCTTATGAGGCCGACATTATTTGATCAATATTTTGTTGGCACACAATCGACCTATTCATTGGATGCAAAAAGTAACATTACAGACTCGGCTGCAGCAGGTACTGCTTTAGCAACAGGCTATAAAACCTATAATGGTGCCCTTGGATTGAATAGTGAAAAACAGGCGGTTCCGAGTATTTTAGAATATGCTAAATTTCGTGGTAAATCTACTGGTCTAGTAGGAACGAGTCAGATCAATCATGCAACACTTGCGGCGTTCGCCACACACCATGAATCCCGGGAAAACTATCATGGAATTGCCGATGATTATCTGGATGAACGGATAAATGGCGAGAACAAAATAGATGTCTTGTTGGGGGGAGGAGCCTCCTACTTCGATAGAAATGACCGTAATTTAGTTGAAGAGTTTATAAAAAATGGCTTTGGTTATGCTACCAATTCAATCGAACTTTTAGCCGATCGGAACGAGAAATTGCTAGGCTTATTTGCTCCAATGGAACTTCCCAAACACCTTGATCGCTATGCAACCACGGTACCTTCTCTTTCGCAAATGACCAACGCTGCACTTACCCGCTTGCAGCAAAATCAAAATGGTTTTTTTCTATTGGTGGAGGGAAGCCAAATTGATTGGGCGGGGCATGACAATGATATCGTAGCTGCCATGAGTGAGCTGAAAGACTTTGAAACCGCGTTTCATGTGGCCGTACAATTTGCGAAAAATCGGGAGGATACCCTCGTGATTGCAACAGCAGACCACTCCACTGGCGGAATGAGTATCGATCGAAATGATAATTATAAATGGAATCCATCGGTGATTAGATCCGTTAAATCGACCCCGTCTGTGATTGCAGCAGACATGCATAAAACCAAAGAATTAGCTAGGATTAAACGTCACATGCACCTATCTCTTCATCTAGAAGACTTGAAAACCATCCAATCTACATTAGAAATGGAAGTAGAAGATACCAAAAAGGCTCTCATTGACATCATCAATCACTATACCAGCACCGGGTGGACGACAAAAGGCCATACCGGTGAGGACGTCCCCATCTATGCATATGGCTTAAATAGACATATGTTTAGTGGAAGGATGGAAAATAGTGAGATTGGTAAACTTTTGTTTGAGATGATAGATTAGGGGGCTCTATGGGGGCGGTTCTTGTGGTCATCGCAAAAATATAAAGTCCATCAGAACCGTCCCCATTGAACATTCACTTTTGTATCGTGGTATTATTTTTGCTGCGAATTGAAAAGAAAGCTTTGTGTAATCTTGTGGCTAAAACACCTGTTATCACGGAGATCACGATGTCGCCGGCGATGCTATTAACAAAACCAATCATTAAAATATGTGCCCAGCCGTTTGGAGCACCCAGCCATGTATTAAGCGCCAAGTATAAGTAAGGTACCCCAATGAGGTAAACGACCAGGAGGCCGATAAAATTGGCGATAATAAAATGATAGGTTTTAGGATTTGCGATTCGTTCAATCATCCAGCCAATTACCAATGCGGCAACAATAAAGCCGATTAAATAGCCAAATGTAGGTTGTAGAAAATAGCCAATCCCGCCGCCTTGGGTAAAGACAGGGAGTCCTGCTAAGCCAATACCTACATAGACAAGCTGGCTTTGCATTCCACGTTTACTTCCTAATAAACTACCTGCTAAAAAGACAAAAAGAATTTGGAGTGTAAATGGAACATAGGGTAAGGGAATTTTAATAAACGCACCAACCGCCGTTAAGGCAGCAAATAAAGATACATTGATTAATGAAACCGTTGGATTTTTTTTAATGGTCAATCACCGCCTTATGAAAATAGATATTTTCGAAGTAATGTTCAATCACTTCATTTGTGGTCAAAATCATCGTCTTGATTTCCTCATCTGTAATGACATAGGGCGGCATAAAATAAAGAACATTTCCTAAAGGGCGCAGCAGCAAGCCTTTTTCCAAAGCGAGCTGATAAATTTTATATCCAATTCGTTCTTCACTAGGGAAGGGCTCCTTTGTTGCTTTGTTCTTTACTAATTCAATCGCCCCTACCATCCCGGTTTGTCGGTATTCTCCAACGTATGGATGGTCATTAAATACTTGGGAAGCCAGCTTATTCATGTATGTACTCTTCAATCGGTTTTTTTCCAAGTAATGGTCCTCTTCAAATATGTTTAATACTTCAAGTGCGACTCGACACGCTAACGGATTACCTGTGTAACTGTGAGAATGTAAGAAAGCTTTTTTCGTTTCATAATCATCGTAGAAGGCATTAAAAACCTCCTCTGTGGTTAAAACGGCTGAAAGTGGTAAATAACCGCCTGTTATTCCTTTTGATAAACACATAAAGTCGGGTGAAATTCCTGCTTGCTCACAAGCAAACATCGTTCCCGTTCGACCAAATCCTACTGCCACTTCATCTGCAATCAGGTGCACATCATAGTGCAAACAAAGTTCTTTTAGTTTCTTTAAATAGGAGGGAGGGTACATTTTCATACCTGCCGCTGCTTGTATTAACGGTTCAATAATAATGGCACTTATTTCTTCATGATGTTGAGATAGCTTTTCTTCCATGAATGAGATACAAGGTGTACTGCAGCTTTCGGGGGTCTTGCCAAAAGGACATCTAAAACAGTCAGGTCCTTGTACCCGAATGGTATCTAGTAATAGTGGTCTATAAATCTCGTTATATAGTTTCACTCCTCCAACAGAAAGGGCACCTAGTGTTTCGCCATGATAGGCATCTGTTAAGGCTAAAAATCGCTTTTTATTTGGTTTGTTTTTTTGCATATGATATTGAAAGCTCATTTTTAAAGCAATTTCTATCGCAGATGATCCGTTATCGGCAAAAAATACTTTCGATAAACCATCCGGGGTTAGTTGTACTAGTTTTTCAGCAAGCAGAATGGCTGGTTCATGTGTAAAGTTTGCAAAGATTACTTGTTCCAATTGAAAAGCTTGATTGGCTAAAGCTTGGCTAATTCGCTCATTGGCATGTCCGAATAAATTTACCCACCAGGAAGAAACCGCATCTAAATACTTTTTTTCATTTTCATCATACAAGTAAATCCCTTTCCCGCTTTTAATGACAATGGGCGGAAGGTCTTCATAATCCTTCATTTGTGAACAAGGGTGCCAAACATGATTTAAATCTCTCTTTTGTAAGTTTGAAAGTATAGAAGTCATATACTGGATAACCTTTCAAGAAAATCGGTATTTGGTAGTTGAATATTTTTTAAATCAGAAAGAACGTCTAACTTGGGTATGACGAGAGTTGGGAGGTCAGTATTTTGTTGTATGGTCCTGATGTTATTTTTCTCAAGCTCAGTCCCTTCATCCCCATTAAATACGATCCCTACAATGGGAATCTCCCATATTTTAAGAGCTTCAAGAGATAGGAATGTATGATTAATCGTCCCTAACTTTGTACGGGTAACCAATACTACAGGTAACTGAGATTGTTTAATAAGCTTGAGGAAATGATAGTTACCTTGTTCGTTCAAAGGCACATATAATCCACCTGCACCTTCACAAATCACATGATCATACATGGTCATTAATTTTGTGATATGCTGCAGAATGACTGCTTCATCGATTACTGCTCCTTCTAACATGGCGGCATAATGGGGAGAGGCAGGCTTTTTAAAAGAATAACTATTCAAATGTTCCTCGACTAAAACTTCTTCACTGAATGACTTATAAAATTCCGTGTCACCATAAAAATGCTTAGTATTTTCTACCATGATCCCAGTTTGAATGGGCTTGTAGGGTATGGCTTTCACTCCTTTCGTTTGAAAATACCGCATGAAGTAAGCGGTTACCAATGTTTTTCCTACATCTGTATCTGTACCCACAATCCAAAAATGATTTGTCATAAGATTCACTCCTATATGTTAACCAATATAGGAAATAGGTTAACATATGAAAAGTGAGCCTGTAAATAATTTTGTGTCCTGGGGGACAGTTCTGATGGCTTTTTTTCTCTTGGGATTTTTCGTTACTAAAAAAGAATAAGAAAAATTTCACTTCCATCATTTAGAAACATGTGGTAATCTTTACTAGAAAGTTGAATAAAGTGTTCTAGTAGTCTACTAGGGGGGTCCAATGGCTTGGACTGAGAGAAGAAGGCAAATTTCTTCGACCCTTTGAACCTGATCTGGGTGATACCAGCGTAGGGAAGTAGTGTCAAAGTTATGTGCTTCATTGTGCAGCTTTTGACTACTTTTTTATGGCAGTTTCAGGTTCTGAATTTCATTCAGAGCCTTTTTTATTGTCTAAAACTACGTTGTAACTCTTCATCCCGCACACAAAAAAGGAGGAAGTTACATGCGAAAGCAAGAAGAAATGAAGATGGATCTAAAGTCACAGTTTACAGGAAGTAAAAAGGTATATGTACAAGGAACTAGGCCTGATATTCAGGTGCCGATGCGAGAAATTTGCTTAGGTTCTACCGTTAATACCTTTGGTGAGGAAGAAAACGAACCAGTACGAGTGTACGACACAAGTGGTCCTTATACGGATTCAACCTACACCGTTGATATTAGAAAAGGACTGCCTGCAGTCCGTAAGACTTGGATAGAAGAACGTAAAGATGTAGAAAGCTATGAGGGTAGAGATATTAGGCCAGAAGATAATGGCTTCAGTGCTGAAGATCCACGTGCAAACTTAGAATGGTTTCCGAATGTTAACAAAAGCCCATATCGTGCAAAAAAGGGCCGCAATGTAACACAAATGCACTATGCGAGAAAGGGTATGATCACTCAGGAGATGGAGTATATTGCCATTCGTGAGAAAATGGATCCTTCTTTTGTACGTGATGAGGTGGCAAAAGGGAGAGCAATTATCCCAGCAAATATAAATCATCCAGAATGTGAGCCCATGATTATCGGGCGGAATTTCCATGTGAAAATAAATGCGAATATCGGAAATTCGGCCGTATCTTCTTCTATTGAGCAAGAGGTTGAAAAAATGACTTGGGCAACTCGCTGGGGTACTGATACGATAATGGATTTATCTACAGGGAAAAATATTCATACGACAAGAGAATGGATTATTAGAAATTCACCAGTACCAGTGGGAACCGTGCCCATTTATCAAGCACTTGAAAAGGTAAATGGGGTGGCAGAGGACCTAACCTGGGATGTGTACCGCGATACATTAATTGAGCAGGCAGAACAAGGTGTTGATTACTTCACGATTCACGCAGGGGTGTTATTGCGCTATATTCCAATGACCGCAAAGCGTACTACAGGTATTGTCTCCCGCGGCGGTTCCATCCTTGCTCAATGGTGCTTAGCTCACCATAAGGAAAACTTCTTGTATACACATTTTGAAGAAATATGTGAGATTTTAAAAGAGTATGATATCTCTGTTTCTCTTGGGGACGGCCTAAGACCTGGGTCCATTGCGGATGCAAATGACGAAGCACAGTTTGCTGAGCTTGAAACCTTAGGGGAATTAACTGATATTGCTTGGAAGCATGATGTACAAGTAATGATTGAAGGCCCGGGGCATGTACCTATGCATCTGATAAAGGAAAATGTGGATAAGCAAATGGAAATTTGTAAGGAAGCACCCTTTTATACATTAGGTCCATTAACGACAGACATTGCTCCTGGGTACGACCATATTACATCGGCAATTGGTGCAGCCATGATTGGCTGGTTCGGTACAGCCATGCTGTGTTACGTAACGCCGAAAGAGCATCTGGGATTACCAAACAAGGATGATGTACGTGAAGGCGTTATTACCTATAAAATTGCTGCACACGCTGCTGATTTAGCAAAGGGTCATCCTGGGGCGCAGATCCGTGATAATGCCTTATCGAAGGCACGCTTTGAATTCCGTTGGAACGACCAATTTAATTTATCGCTTGATCCAGAAAGGGCACGAGAGTACCACGATGAGACACTTCCAGCTGAAGGAGCTAAAACAGCACATTTCTGTTCGATGTGCGGCCCGAAGTTCTGCTCAATGAGAATTTCCCATGACATTCGAAATATGGCGAATGAAAAGGGTGATTCCAAGGAACGTTTAATTGATGAAGGTATGAAGGAAAAAGCAAAGGAATTTGTAAAGGATGGATCCAAAATCTATCGATAAATGTACCTGGGGTGTGTACCAGGGGGACGGTTCTTGTGGTCACGTTTATATATGTCCAGGAGAACCGTCCCCATGGTCACCCATGGTCATTCAATAATTCAAATACTAAAGTGCTTTGCCAGTTCAACGGGATGAGGACTGGTCATTGCTTCAGACATAATACAAAAACCCGCCGCACCGGCTGCTCGTATTTCTTTAACGTGAGTTCTTTTGATTCCGCCAATGGCATATACCGGGATACTGACCGAATCGCATACATCTTTCAGGAAGGGGAGTCCTCTCGGAGGCACTCCCTTTTTACTATCTGTTGAAAAAATATGACCGGCAATTAAACGGTCAGCCCCTAAGGATACAGCCTCTTTTGCTTCCTCTACTGAATGGACAGATGCACCAATCATGCTAAATGAACATAAATCATGTTGGTATTTTCTTAAATTTGACATGGATAAATGAATATTGGCTAGTCCCAGTTCAGCTGCTGCAGAAATATTTTGATTGATGATAAACGGGACATCATGATACTGACAAATTTCGTTCATTTGAAAGGCTAGAGCTTCAAATTCATGAAGCTCTAAGTCTTTTTCCCTTAGCATGATGGCATGAGGCTTTCCCTTTGCTAATTGCTGAATTCTCTCGAGAAAATCCTCCTGACAAAGCCTTCGATTGGTAATATAAATGAGCATGCGTACACCTAAACCCTTATATAGTCTGTATAGACCGGCTGCAGACCTTTCTGGACAATCATGTCGTGAACTTCTTTAACGTTTCTTTCATCGGAAATTTCAAACTGCTGGTCGCCTTTTTGTTCTTCTACATGACCGCCCACGCCAACATTCACACCTGCCGACATTTTCGTCGCCACCATGCCGGCAGTATGGTCACGGAATCCCGGTCTTTCCCGGGTGGAAATTGTAAGTCCCGCAAATGGCATAAACAAGCGGTAAGCCAGCATCACTTGTAAAAGCTGTTTTTCGTGCACGTCTTTTGAATGATTATCCGCATTGTTAATGTATGGACGTAACCGTGGAACGGAGAAGCCAATCTCGGCATGCGGATATTTTTGTTGAATTAATTTTGCGTGCAATCCAGCCGCGAAGGCATCCTTCCGAAAGTCATCTAATCCTAGCAATGCCCCGAAAGAAACCCCGCGCATTCCTCCTAATAAAGCCCGCTCCTGTGCATGAAAACGGTAAGGGAAAATTCGTTTCGATCCCCATAAATGAACCTGCTCATATTTATCGGGATTATAGGTTTCTTGATAGACGGACACAAAGTCAGCGCCGCATTCCCTTAGAAACGCGTATTCGTCTACATTTAATGGGTAGATTTCAATTCCAACCGTTTTAAAATATTTGGCTGCCAGCTTAATCGTTTTCCCGATATACTCAACATCTGATTTATAACGGGATTCACCAGTAAGGAGTAAAATCTCTTCTAAACCTGTAGCGGCAATCGCTTTTAATTCATCCTCTGCCTCATTGGGGTTTAGAACGGCACGCTGAATTTTATTGGTTGCTTTAAACCCGCAATAGACGCATTCATTTTCACAATAATTCGCAATATATAAAGGTGTAAAAAGCGTGACACTGTTCCCGAAGTGCTTCTTTGTTTTCCCCATGCCTTTTCGAGCCATCTCTTCTAAATACGGCAGCGCGGCAGGGGAAAGAATCACTCCAAAGTCCTCCAAAGATAAATGCTCTTTGCTTAAGGCTCTTTCAACATCATGTCCTGTGTATAGATTATAATTATATTTTTCTACTGTTTTTAACACCTTGTCCATTAAATCAGATGGTATGATTTCCATACCTTCCTGATACTGCATATGGTCGACTTTTTTTCTGCTCATCTCGTATTAATCCTCCAAAAATCCTGTTAATGGACTAGATGCTTCAGCTTTATAATCAAGTACTCTTCCTAAACCGGCTAAATAGGCTTCGCGACCAGCTTTTATCGCGTGTTTAAAAGCACTTGCCATCATGGATACATTGTTGGCTGTCGCAACGGCCGTATTACACATGACCGCCGCAGCCCCCATTTCCATTGCTTCGCATGCTTGAGACGGGCGTCCGATACCGGCATCGACAATAATGGGTAAGTCGATTTCATCAACTAAAATCTGAATGAACTCCTTTGTACATAGGCCTTTGTTGCTTCCAATCGGAGCACCTAAAGGCATAACCGCACTAGCCCCTGCATGGACGAGGGCTCTTGCCGCATATAGATCCGGGTACATATAAGGCATCACAATAAATCCTTCTTTAGCCAGCAATTCGGTTGCTTTAACCGTTTCTTGGTTATCAGGCAGTAAGTATTTCGAATCAGAAATTACTTCCAATTTGATAAAATCCCCGCAGCCTAGTTCCCTTGAAAGACGGGCGATCCTTACAGCTTCCTCTGCTGTTCTAGCACCAGAAGTATTCGGAAGCAGGGTAATATTGTTTGGAATATAGTCAACGATATTTTCGTCGCCGCCTGTATTGGCTCTTCTTAGGGCTAGAGTGACAATTTCAGCTTCTCCATATTCAATAACGGCTTTCATAAAATCGAGTGAAAATTTACCTGACCCAAGAATAAAACGAGATTGAAACGCGTGTCCGCCAATCGTTAATTGATCTTTTACTAATGTCTCTTTCATGTTAAAAATCCTCCTTATACTTCTTCTTGTCCTACTAATAATCGTAGAATCATATTCGCTTGATGGCCGGCACAAATTTGCACTCTTGGTGCCATTAATCCTCTGCCGATTCTTGCTTCATTTTCTAAATCTCCACAAAGATATAATTGTTTCATCGGCCTCCTTGTCTGGATTAAATTAGAGCTGTCATAGCCTGCCATACCGGACCCGGATACGATTTTACAATCGGGGAGCTGCTCCAATGCCGTATTAACCAGCATTGCTTTGGCATTCGGTTTGTCAAAAGCCTCACAAATGACATCATAGCCTTCAAACAGTTCCTTAACATTTTCCTCTGAAATTCTAGTCATTCTTGTCTCGACTGTAATAAATGGATTAATCTCTTCTATCTGCTCTTTAAGAGCGGTTGTCTTTGGCATTCCAAGATGTCTTATGTAATAGCTTTGCCGGTTAAGATTACTAGGCTCAACAATATCAAAATCAACTAGTAACAGTTTGCCAACACCAATTCTCGCCAGCATGATCGCAATATTAGATCCAAGACCGCCTAAACCTGCGATGGCAACTTTTCCTTCTTTTACCTTCTGGTGGACGTATGGAGTATGCCTAGCCATCATCAAGCTTTCTAATTCTTCTTCTTCTGGCATGATGCCTTTTCGAATAATAGAGAGAATATCATGTTCATCTAAGGGTGCATCTTGATCCATTTGAAATCCGTTTAAAATAACAATATCATCTGGATTTCCTATACTTTCTCTTACTTGGAATGCCGTCTGAAAAGTTGTTTCCTGTTCTTTTCCATTGATGATTATTTTCATGATCGTCAACCTCCTCCAACAAATCTAACAATTTCTAAAGTATCTTCTTCCTTTAGAATCAAATTCTTATATTCTGCTTTAGGAACAATCTTTCTATTACATTCAACTGCAATTTTTGTTAAATCAAAGTTTCTTAATGTTAAATAATCATATAAAGTTTGATCCTTCTCTACTGGTTCAATAGCCCCGTTTACCTTCACCTTTTCCACTTCCTTTCTCATTTTTCACAAAAAAAAGCACAAAAAAGGTAACACCCTTTCGGTGGTGCTCCCCATTTTGTGCTTCGTTTTATTAAATATTTAACAGAATTATATAATAACTTTGTAACTAAGTCTATAAGAGATTTGGAAAAAGTATACCTCGGGGACGGTTCTTGTGGTCATCTTTAATCCCCCGTGCCTGTCACTACCCGCTATTTGTCGAAGATTGATAGGTTTCTAGAAAACTAAATAGTGATAGAATTTAGTTGCATGCATTTTTCGGAAGAATGTTCTAGAAGACAGGAAAACCACCCTACGCCGTCGCAAGCACAAGGGTGGTTCAGATAAAATATAAACATTGACAACCACTACCCTGACGGTAGAAGCTGCATGGAGAAGTGTTAGGTTGCACTTCTCTTTTTTTAGTATATATCCATTATACACAAAACTATTCCGATTGAGAAGGGATTCCAGCTGATCCTCGTGTGCAGTTCTAGATAATAGCGTGAATACAGTACCTAATTATTGAAGACGTGAAAACTAGAAAAAATGTTTTATTAAGATGATTCATTGAAGGGAGAGAGAACTAGATGGAAAAAGAACAGAAGTATGTGATTAAACATCCGGCGGTAGAGGATGCGCAAGCCATTACGGATTTGGTGGCGTTGTGTGATATCGAGGACATCGGTGAACCGGATATTACCTTGTCCGATGTGCTTGATATGTGGAATTCGATTCCGATTGACACAGATGCATGGGTTGCCGTTTCTGGGACGAACGAAATCATTGGGTATGGTTTTGTTGAGGTAACGGGGGCTAACAGAATGGATACGTGTGTGTTTGTCCATCCACGGTTTAAAAGTCAAGGGATTGGTTCACTTTTATTAGATAAAGCGGAGGAGCGTGCTTACGTTCTAGCGAAGGGGAAGGATGGAAAGCAAAAGTTAATGAACCAAATTTCTTTTGCCAATAGTGCTGCTAGAAAATTGGTTGAGGATAGGGGATATCAATTCAGCAGGCTGTATGAAAGAATGAAGATTGAGTTAGAGGGGCGGCCGAACCGGGACTCATTACCAGAGGGGATAACGTTACGAGCTTTTCAGCCTGATCATGATGAAGAAAAGCTATTCTCTATATACGATGAAACATTCCAGGATGCATGGGGGTACACCAAGAAGGATTTTACCACATGGATTTCTCAAAAAAAGGGTGATGGTTACGATCACAGTCTTTGGTTTATTGTGTGGCAGGATTCAAACCCTGTAGGATTCCTCATGAGCAGGATGCAGGAGGATGGATTATTTGTTGATTTATTGGGGGTAAAGCGCGAATATAGAAAACATGGGATCGGGAAGGCGTTGCTGCTTCATGTATTTGGGATCGCTTACGAACGTAATCAAAAAACGATTCTTTTGTATGTAGACAGTGATAGCCTGACTCATGCTAACCGTTTATATCAACAAGTGGGGATGAGGCCGCATTCACAGACAGCGGTTTATATGAAGGAGCTTTGATTTTTCATGGGGACGGTTCTTGTGGTCATCTTTAAAATAATAAGACCAGGAAAACCGTCCCCATTGAACACATTCGTATTCAAATTTAATTTTCTCCACCAATCAGTCCCTCTTGCCACATTTGATAAATGTAAAGGCAGATAGCGATGGTTGTCATGACTAGAATCCCTTCAATAGGCGATAAGTTTCCTGCACCCGTTGTAATTTTGAGTTTTTTCCATAAAGCCCTGAAACCAAATGAATAGATACTATCTACAATCAAATTAACAAGGATATAAACCCAAAATTTCTGAAAGGTAAAATAAAAGATCCATATGGTCCCAACCAAAAAAACACCATAAACAGTATGGGTTTGTGCGATTTTATCCCAAGAAAAAAGAGTTTCTTTATATTTCCACCAATCATACGTCCAAGCAACTTGGTACATTAATGTATTTATCACCGTTGCAAATAAAGCAACAGGCATATATCTTCGGAGAGCAGAGTTGTTCAAAAAGAATAAGGAAAGCCAGGGTAATAAAAGGAAAGACCATAAAACGAGTTTTATCATATAAATTCTCCTCTAATTCAGCTTGTTCTAGTCTTTTCAAAATTCCCTTTAACAATCCATTTTATTCAATTATTGAACATCGCAATCTTGTCTGGTTTTTGGGGCCAGACCAAAAAAGCCGATTGAAGCGTATCAATCAGCTTTGTTCCTTAATTCAATTCTAACTGAGTTTTTAGCTCAGTCTGGATCCGTTGCTTTTCTTCTGGTGAAACCAGCCCATAATAAATGCCATCAATTTTTGTACCTTGGGACTTGATTTCTATTTGCTGGATGTTGTTAACGACGCTCTTATAGTTTTTTTGGATATCCATCATCTGATCAAAGGTAAGATTTGTTTTTATATTGCTCCCAAGAGCAGAAAATATAGTTGAAAAGTTAGTAAGACTGGATAAACTTGCTCCTTCTTTTATTACAGCTTGAATAATTTGGCGTTGCCTCGTTTGGCGCCCGAAGTCACCTCGTGGATCTTCATATCTCATTCTGGAGTAACTCAATGCTTCTTCTCCATTTAACGTGATTTCACCTATCGGATATTTGAAATCACCGACAGAAAAATCTAAGTCATTTTGGACCGTTACCCCACCAACTGCATCGACAATATCCTCGAAACCTTCCATGTTAATTTGCACGTAATAATCTATCGGAATATCAAGGAAATTTTCAACGGTATCCATGGCCATGGGAACATCCCCAAAGGCGTAGGCATGGTTAATTTTATCTTCAAACCCTTTTCCGATGATTTCTGTTCGTGTGTCACGTGGTATGCTAAGCATTTTTACAGAGTTGTTGTTTGGATTGACCGTTAGCACGATGATTGTGTCCGAGCGGCCGCGATCTCCCTCTCTTTGGTCCACGCCCATCAATAACACGGAAAACGGATCTTTCTGTTCCAATACCACCGGTTCAAGACGTTTCACTGAGATTTCACGTTGAAGCGGGGCATGCATTGTTTGAACAGCAGAGGTTAATGACCTATATACTGTAAACCCATAGACTCCTCCAGCTACGAGCAAAAGAAGCAATGTAATGCCGGTTACCTTTAACCACTTGCGTTTCTTTTCCTTTGCTCGCATTAACAAATTCCTCCAATTCTGTAAAAACTCATCTATAGAATACCAGATAAAAGGAAAAGTGAATAGATAGATAGTAAATAAAATTGAGGAAATAGTCCTCATTCATTAGTAGGATAGTTGCAATTTGTATCAGCGAAATCAGGTCGTGTATCAGCAAAAACTGCTACTCTATCGGCGGTTGCCAGCCCCAAGTAACGAGGGGTCCAGGGGGACGGTTCTTGTGGTCATCACTAAAAGATAATAATCCATGAAGACTGTTCACGTTGAACACTATTGAACACAGTTGAACAGACGAAAAAAGCCACTGTTTCAGAGTTTTGAATACAGTGGCTTTTTTTATGATTATTTAGACTTCCTATTTAATCGTTGCATAAAGTTTTCATGGTTTAGCAAAGCACATGTCCACATACACTCACGATAAATGGATGGAGTTATCTGGATTAATCATTATCCTTCTTGTACTATAGTAATATGCTTTACTGACAACTAAGAATCAGGAGGACAAGAATTTGTATAAATTAGTAGCAATCGATATTGATGGAACGCTGATGAATGATCGAAAGGAAATTACAAAGGAAGTAAATGACGCCATTCAAGCTGCAAAAGCTAAAGGAGTGAAAGTGGTAATTTGTACGGGGCGGCCAATTGTTGGTGTCCAATCGATTATTGAGGAATTGAAATTAAATGATGAAGAGGACTATGTGATTACCTTTAATGGTGCTCTTGTGCAAAATACATACTCCAAGGATGTTGAGTCCCAAATTACCTTAACCTATGAAAACTTAAAAGAACTACACGATTTAAGTCTAAAGCTCCATTCACCGCTCCATTTCTTTGATACAGAAAATCTTTATACCCCTAATCGAGAGATAAGCCGATACACCATTCATGAAGCCCATATCAATCAAATTTCTCTCCATTATCGGCCAATTGATGAAGTACCAAAGGATATGCTGATTCCGAAGGTTATGTTTATTGATGAGCCGGAACGTTTGAATACGATCATTGCAAACATACCTGAATCGTTTTGGGATAAATATACGTTCGTTAAAAGTACTCCGTTCTTTTTAGAAATCCTTGACCCAAGTGTCAGTAAGGGAAATGCAGTACGACTACTGGCCGAAAAACTTTCAATTAAGCAGGAAGAGGTCATCTGCATCGGGGATGGCGAAAATGATCTAAGCATGATTGAGTATGCGGGCTGTGGAGTGGCCATGGCCAATGCTGTATCTGTCGTAAAAGAAGCAGCTCAGTTCCATACATTATCCAATAATGAAAATGGGGTTGCCTACGCGATTGAAAAATTAGTATTGGGGTAAGACCATCAGTAAGCTCTATAAGAAGGTAGAATTTGCAGGGAGAAGTGTTAATGCACTTCTCCTTTTTAGATTAAATAGAGGCCAATGTAATTCTTTTTACACTATAAAACGTAGGTAATTTGTAAGGCTAGAGAGATTAATAAACATTATTTATAGAGAAAAACGGGTATTTCCTAATTTAAACGGAATTTCTCCGCTTATTTTTCATACACAGGCAACATTCAGTTATAACGGAACACGTTAGGTTTATCTATTTCTATTGATAAAAAATTTATCAACAAAATGAAGCCAGGAGAACCGTCCCTGTGGTCTGGAATTAGGACTATAGCCCCATTTACAAATATTCTTAATATTCGATAAAATAGGACCAACCCATCAGACAGGTGAGACATGTAAGACGCATAAGGAGAGGCAGACGTATAGGGTTTGTAAAAAATGAATGGGGTGCTGAGCATGTCGAAGAAAGTCAGTAGTATTGTAACTGAATATGTACTGGGAGAGATTAAAAAGGGAACATTTAAGGAAGGTGATAAGCTGCATTCGGAAAGAGAGCTGATGGAAACATTAAGCGTAGGGCGGTCATCCGTAAGAGAAGCTTTAAATAGCCTGGTTGATATGCAGATTTTAGAGAAGCGCATGGGGATTGGGGTATTCGTCAAAAAAACGGATATTAGCGGCATGGTTCACTCGCATGTTGTGTCCGCACTGCTGGATCCTAAAAATTCCAGAGAGCTCATGGAGTTTCGTTTGATGCTTGAGGTTGAAATTTGTGGGAAAGCAGCGGAAGTTGCTACAGAAGAGGACTTTGAGCTAATGGAGCAATCTCTTGAAATGATGAAGAGCGCGATCCAGTTCAATTTACCTATTTTGGAAGCGGACCGAAGATTTCACCTTGCCATCGTCCATGCAACAAGAAATCAGGTCTTGATGAAAGTCTATGAATCTATTAATGATTTGCTTACCTCCGCCAAAAGAGAAATGGTTTTGATTTCAGATAAAGTCTCTACGTTTCAATTCCACGAGAATATTTATCAGGCGATCAAAGACCATCATGTAGAACGGGCGAGACAAATGATGAGAGAACATTTGTGTGACGTAGCCATTCGATATGAAAGGCTGCATGAAAAATGGGAGAAAGAAGAACAGCACCGAGAGAAAAATAGACAACTGATTTCACTTTCTTCGGAAGACTGAATAGGCAGTAGGCTATTTTTTTGAACCAAAATTTCAGAAAATAATTACTTTTCAGTTTTATCATTAGGGATTATACCAATCAAAATGGGGGTTGAAAGTATGTTAAGGAAAAAGACTAGGTTGACCTTTGCTACAGCCATAATCGGTACGATGCTGGCATTGACGGGATGCAATGGCGGGAATGAATCCGCAACGAGTGGTAAATCTGAACAAAAGCCGCAAGCTTCGGAATCGGGTGACAAAAAAGTAATAAATATCGGTCTTAAAGCGGATCCGCCAAGCTTAGATCCCAGCCAATCCAATGCTTTAGTAGATCGCCAGGTTCAAAACAGCATCTATGACAAACTCTTTGACCTGGACAAGGATGGAAATATTGTGCCTGTCTTAGTCGAATCATATGAGGTTTCTCCGGATGGAAAGGTGTATACCTTCAAATTAAAGACAGGGATTACCTTTCATGACGGTACAGAATTTAATGCAGATGTTGTAAAGTTCAACATCGAGCGTTATAGAGAAGACAATTCTCGTCGTGTGAATGAAATGAAATTTGTTCAAAAAGTTGAGGCAGTCGATCCGCAAACGGTGACGATTGAACTGTCCGAACCCTTCTCTCCTTTTATTTCCATCCTTACCGATCGATCAGGAATGATGGTCTCTCCTGAAGCGGTGAAGAAATATGGCGATGATTACTTGAACCATCCTGTCGGAACAGGTGCCTATGTATTCGTGGAGCATATTAAGGGCGACCATGTTACCTTGGAAAAGAATGAAAACTATTGGAATGGTGAAGTCAAAATTGATGAGTTAAATTACCGAGTGTTTACGAACGGAACAGCAGCGGTTCAAAACTTAAAATCGGGTCAACTTGATTTCGTCGATGAAGTTCCTACGAAGGAAATTAAGGGATTAGAAAATGATCCTGTTGCAAAAGTGGTTGCTGAATCTGGAATGGCTTACCAAGGGTTCTACCTGAATACCAAACAAGAACCATTCACGAATAAATACCTTCGTCAAGCTGTAAATAAGGCGGTCGACCGTGAAGCCTTCATCAAAGTAGTACTAGACGGCTATGGTGCACCTGCAAACTCTCCGTTCGCAAAAGGTAACCTGGCACATGGAGATTCGGATAAAGTGGGCAAGCCTGATAAACAAGAAATTAAGGATTTAATGGCTAAGGGCGGAAAGCCAGATGGTTTCAGCTTTAAATTTCAGATTGGAACCTCTCCTGTCCATGAGCAGTTCGGGGCAGTCATTCAGAGCATGTTAAAGCCTTATGGAATGGAAGTAGAACTAGAAAAGGTCGAGTTTGGTACGATGTTGGAAAATGGGGCTAATCATAAATTCCAGGCCCTTCAACTTGGATGGTCAGGACGTCCAGACCCAGACCAAAGCTTCTTCGATTTCGTCGTAACCGATCAGCCAAATAACTATGCAGGTGTATCCAACCCTGAATTGGACAAGCTCGTTAAGCAAGCTCGAACTGAATTGGATCCGAAGAAGCGTAAAGTACTCTATGACCAGGCGATGGAAATTGTCCATGATGAATCTGAGTACGTGTATATTTACCATGATTTCAACCGTTTTGGTGTATCTAAAAAGGTTACTGGTTTTGAATACATACCAGACGGCATCATTCATACACAAAAATTAGACAAGCAATAAGATCATCTTGAAATAACTATGAGGAGGAGCAGGATATGAAATTCCTAGTAAGGCGTTTGCTGTTAACCATTCCGATTCTCTTCTTAGTGTCGATTCTGACATTTTCTCTGATCCATATGATTCCGGGTGATCCTGCCCGGGTCATTCTTGGTCAGGAAGCGACACCGGAAGCCTATGAATCACTTCGTGCAGAATTAGGATTGAATAAGCCTATTGTTGTTCAGTATGTAACCTGGGTTGGGAATGTTGTGACAGGAGATTTGGGATTATCGATCACGGATCGGGTGCCTGTCACCGAACTAATCTTCCAACGATTGCCGGCTACGGTTGAATTGACGATTGGTACCTTTGTGGTCGCATTACTGATTGCTTTTCCTGCCGGCATCCTTGCAGCCGTAAGAAGAGGAACAGCTATCGACTATACCAGTACATTTATTGCTTTGGGTGGGATGAGTATCCCGAGCTTTTGGCTGGCTATGATGGCCATAATTTATTTTTCAGTAGAGTTAGGCTGGCTGCCGGCCTCTGGGTATGTTCCGTTTTCGGAAAATCCTGTTCAGAATTTGATGGCCATGATCTTACCTTGTTTGGCCACAGGTCTTCGTGAATCGGCGGTGCTTATGAGAATGCTTCGTTCCTCTTTGCTTGAGGTAGTCAATATGGATTTTGTTCGTACCGCTAAAGCCAAAGGGCTAAATGAAGTGAGGACCATTTTGGGACATGTGCTCCGTAATGCCATGATCCCGGTTGTGACTACCTCTGGGTTGATGATTGCCGGACTTCTTGGCGGACTGGTTATAACCGAATCGATTTTCTCTATTCCCGGCTTTGGCCGACTCATAGTAGAGTCCGTTTTTAAACGTGACTATGTAACTGTCCAGGGCGCTATCTTAGTATCTGCTGTATTGGTTGTCTTTGTAAATCTGATCGTGGATATTCTTTATGCTGTCATTGACCCAAGAATCAAGGCGGAGAAGGGGGTATCGTGATGAAGACGTTCAAAAAGTTTTTACGGACTGGATTAGGGGTTTTAGGTGCCATTATTATTTTAACCATGGTTGTGATGGCCATTTTTGCTCAACAATTGGCACCATTTGACCCGAACGCCCAAGATTATAATGCTATTTTATTGCCTCCAGGTGGAGAACATCTTTTTGGAACGGATGATTTAGGAAGGGATATTTACTCCCGTGTCGTTTATGGAGCCCAAATTTCGATTAAAGCGGCTTTATTATCGGTAGGAATTGCCATCCTCATTGGAGTTCCGATTGGTCTTCTTTCCGGTTACTTTGGTGGATTCTGGGATGAATGGGTGGTCATGCGATCCGTTGATGCCATGCAGGCCTTCCCTTTTCTTATCCTGGCACTGGCGATTGCTGCTGTGTTGGGAAATGGATTCGGAAATGCCATGATCGCCATTGGAATTGGGTTTGCCCCCGCTTTTGTCCGAATTACACGAGGACAGGTGCTGCAGCTTCGTAATATGGAATATATACATGCGGCCAAGGCGACAGGCGTGAAAGATCTTCGCATTATTTTCAGTCATATCCTGCCTAATGCACTTAATCCGATTATTATTCAATCTACTCTGGCTATGGCAGCAGGAATTCTTGCAGAAGCGTCTTTATCCTATTTAGGACTAGGGGTGCAGCCGCCGACCCCATCATGGGGAAGCATGCTGAACCAGGCCCAAACTTTAATGAATGTGTCTCCCTATGCAACTATTTTTCCTGGTATGGCCATTTTCTTGGTTGTCCTCGGATTTAATCTGCTGGGGGATGGATTACAGCAAACCTTGGATCCAAGAATCCGTAAATAATGGAAAGGAGATGTGAACATGAGTGCTATCTTGGAGGTCAAAAATCTTAAAACAACGTTTAAAACAGACAACGGTACCGTTAGTGTTGTCGATGGTGTAGATTTCTCCATTAAGCCTGGTGAAACACTGGGCGTCGTTGGGGAATCCGGGTGCGGAAAAAGTGTGACTAGCCTTTCCGTTATGCGGCTTCTGCCGTCCAATGCCAGCAATGAAGGAAGCATAACCTTCCAGGGGCAGGAGCTGATATCCCTTCCGGAGAAGCATATGCAGAAGGTTCGGGGAAATGATATCGCGATGATCTTCCAGGAACCGATGACATCCCTTAATCCATTGCATACGGTAGGAAGGCAAATCGAGGAATCCGTTATTCTTCATATGAATATTTCCAAGCAAGAGGCCAAGGCAAGAGCGATTAAGATGCTAAATGCGGTTGGGATGCCGAGAGCACAAGAGATTTATGGAGAATACCCCCATCAGCTTTCAGGGGGCATGCGTCAGCGTGTGATGATTGCTATGGCGATGGCATGTGATCCCCAATTAATCATTGCGGATGAACCAACCACGGCCCTTGATGTAACCATTCAGGCGCAAATTTTGGATTTAATGAGAGATTTAAAAAATAAAACAGGAACGTCCATTATGCTCATTACGCACGATTTAGGGGTTGTAGCCGAAATGTGCGACCGTGTCATTGTTATGTATGCGGGTCAAGTTGTCGAAGAGACGGACGTAGAGACTTTGTTTGAAAATCCGAAGCATCCCTATACAATAGGGCTGATTGATTCCATTCCATCCTTTGAGGATGAAAAGGAATATTTGAATACGATTCCTGGCTCCGTTCCGCTTCCTTATGAGATGCCGAAAGGATGCAGGTTTGCTCCTCGATGCAGCTGGGCAAAGGAGATTTGTCATCAACAGGCTCCAGAGCTGAAGGAAATCGAAAACCAACATAAATGCCGCTGCTGGCTTGTTACGGAGGAGGATGCATCATGAGCGAAAACAAGCCTATTTTAGAGATCAAAGGGTTAAAAAAATACTTTCCTATTAAAACGGGTTTTTTCAATAAAGTAACCGGTCACGTCCAAGCTGTTGATGGGGTGGATTTTACCGTAATGCCGGGTGAGACGTTAGGAATAGTGGGAGAATCAGGCTGTGGGAAATCGACCACGGGTCGTACGATTCTACGTTTATTGAATCCCTCTGCTGGAGAAGTTTGGTTCAATGGCAAGGATCTGGCGAAACTGTCCAAGGAAGAAATGCGGCAGATGCGCAAGGATATTCAAATGGTTTTTCAGGATCCCTATGCTTCTCTCAACCCGCGCAAAACGATTAGGCAGATTTTGCTTGAGCCCCTAATCGTGCATGGGATTGGTTCATCTCGCGCGGAACGGATGAAAAAAGTGGAGGAAATCATCGAAGTGGTAGGACTGAGAAAAGAGCACTTAGACCGTCATCCCCATGACTTCTCTGGTGGTCAGCGCCAGCGGATTGGGATTGCACGAGCTCTCATCCTTAAGCCGAAGGTGATTATTGCGGATGAACCGGTTTCTGCTCTTGATGTTTCCATCCAATCGCAGGTTTTGAATCTTTTAAAGGATTTGAAGAAGGAGTTTAATCTTACGCTGATCTTCATTTCCCACGATCTTTCCGTTGTTAGGCACTTATGTGATCGAATTGCCGTGATGTATTTGGGGCGTGTGGTGGAGATTGCCGATAAAAAGCAGCTCTTCACGAACCCAAGTCATCCCTATACGCGAGCTTTATTATCGGCTGTGCCCATTGCGAATCCGAAGGCCAAGCGGGAGAGGGTCATTCTTCAGGGAGACTTGCCAAGTCCGGCTAACCCGCCGTCAGGATGTACATTCCATCCTCGTTGTCCGGTCGCAAATGAAAGCTGTAAAACGAACATTCCCATTCTAAAGGACATTGATAGTGGACATCAGGTTTCCTGTCATCTCTTTACGGAGGGGAAGGTAAAAGAAGTGAAAGAAGAAATGATCGGATAAATCATCCGATTGTTCGAGACTAAAAGGAGGTAACAATACATGAATTTTGATGCTGGGCATTATCCTTATTCATCACAACGAAATGTAGCATATGCCAAGAATGGAATGGTCGCTACGTCTCAGCCCTTGGCTGCACAAGCAGGGCTGGATATTTTGAAACAAGGCGGAAATGCGATTGATGCAGCAATTGCAACCGCCGCTTGTTTGACAGTAGTAGAGCCTACCTCCAACGGGATTGGGGGAGACGCATTTGCACTTGTTTGGACAAAAGGACAATTACACGGACTAAATTCAAGTGGTCCGGCACCGATGAATATCTCCATCGAGAAGGTAAAACAAGCTGGACACGAAAGAATGCCTAAGTATGGCTGGACCCCGGTAACGGTACCTGGTGCACCGGCAGCTTGGGTAGAATTATCAAAACGGTTTGGCCGCCTGCCGCTGGTAGAGGTGATGAAGCCAGCCATTGAATATGCGGCAAACGGCTATCCTGTTTCACCTACACTAGGACGCTTTTGGAAAAGGGCCTTCGCACAATACAAACAGCAATGTACAGGGGAAGAGTTCGAAGCATGGTTTGAGACCTTTGCACCAAAAGGGCGAGCACCTGAAGTCGGAGAAATATGGTCGTCTCTTGACCATGCTGACACACTTGAAGAAATCGCACGGACAGGCGGAGAAAGCTTTTACAAAGGGGCCATTGCAGAAAAAATAGCCGCAGCTTCCAAGACTTACGGAGGCTATTTAACAAAAGATGATTTAGCAGCCTTTCAACCGGAATGGGTAGATCCTATTAAGGTAAACTACCGCGGCTATGATGTTTGGGAAATTCCGCCAAACGGGCAGGGGATTGTAGCTCTTATGGCGCTAAACATACTAAAAGGCTTTGATTTTACTGCTAAAGAAGCAACAGACACCTACCACAAACAAATCGAAGCTATGAAGCTAGCTTTTTCATGCGGTAAGCAATATATTACAGACCCTAAGCATATGGAGGTAACCGCAGAAGAGCTATTAAGTACTTCTTATGGCAGGCAGCGTCAGGCACTAATTGGAAGTGAAGCGTCCACTCCGGCTCCAGGTGTACCGCCGCGTGGAGGAACCGTGTACCTCGCAACAGCAGATGGAGAGGGAAATATGGTATCATTTATCCAAAGCAATTACATGGGCTTTGGTTCTGGGATTGTCGTGCCTGGAACAGGAATTGGCTTACAGAACCGCGGACATGATTTCAGCCTTGACCCTGAGCATTACAACTCTCTTGAGGGCGGCAAGAAGACGTACCATACGATTATTCCAGGATTTCTAACGAAGGACAATCAACCTGTTGGACCATTCGGTGTAATGGGAGGCTACATGCAGCCGCAAGGTCATGTTCAAGTCATTATGAATACCATCGATTTTCACTTAAATCCCCAAGCAGCATTAGATGCACCAAGATGGCAATGGAAGAATGATAGAACCATAGAGGTAGAGAAAACCTTCCCCTTCCACATCGCAGAAGAATTGGTGCAAAAAGGACATGACATTAAAGTAATGGTGGACTCAGGTTCGTTTGGCCGCGGACAAATAATATGGCGAAATCCTGAAACAGGTGTACTAATGGGGGGAACAGAATCACGGACAGATGGAGCCATTGCCAGTTGGTAATCCACAGTAAAGGATTGATTCTATGAAACAGCGAGACATTTTTATCGCATTTTTTCGAAGCAGTATGCTTGGATATGGCGGGGGACCTACAACGATTCCGCTCGTCCAAAAAGAGGTAGTAGAACGGTTTAAATGGATGAACAATGAGGAATTTGGCGATGTATTAGCCATTGCAAATACATTGCCTGGTCCGATTGCAACAAAGATGGCAGGCTATATTGGATTTCGCATTGGCGGCGTACCTGGCATGATCAACGCCATCTTTGCCACCATTTTACCTACGATCTTTTTTATGATTATATTACTTAGCACCTTAATTGAGTTTAAAGATTTGAAATGGGTTCAAGGAATGACGAAGGCAGTTGTACCGGTAGTAGCGGTGATGCTTGGAGTCTTAACCTGGGAATTTGTCCAGAGTGCTATTAAAGGACTTAAGTGGTTTTTTACCACCGTGCACATCCTTGTCGCCTTAGTACTAATTGAATACTTCGGTATTCATCCCGGCTTTGTAATAGGAGCTCTTTTACTATTTGCCTTAGTAAAACCAACCCGTATCACGGTGAAAAGGGACAAAGAGAAGGGACTATCACTATGATGATTTACTTGCATATTTTTTGGGCCTTTTTCATTGCGAATATTTTAGGATATGGGGGAGGACCAGCCACCATTCCTCTCATTCAAAATGAAGTAGTAGAGAACTATCATTGGTTAACCACACAAGAATTTAATGAAGCTTTCGCCATGGGAAATGCCTTGCCAGGTCCGATTGCAACAAAGATGGCAGGCTACATCGGATTTCAAGTAGGAGGCTACTTTGGCTCAGTGCTGGCCGTATTAGCCACAGTCGCTCCGTCTCTGATACTGATGCTGACTCTAATGGGTCTTCTCTATAAGTTTAGGAAGTCTCCTCAAGTAAAACGCATGACGCTTTACGTAAAACCGACCATTGCGGTACTTCTAGGAGTGATGACCTTTCAATCCTTCTATGAATCATACTTTCAAATCGGAATCGGACACATTCTATTCTTAGGAATAGGCAGTTATTTACTAATGGAAAAAGTAAAAGTACACCCCGGATTAATCGTATTTGGTGCCCTCATTTACGGTGCAATCAATTTGGGGTGACCATGGGTGACCATGGGGACGGTTCTGATGGCAAAGCAGAGAAGCTGATTTGCTCTAGTTTTTTGAGGTGCAGTGTAAGTAATAACCCATGAGAACCGTCCTTGCGGCACTTTTATTTCTTCCGATTCCCACTAACAAAGTTTTGGATGTGCTCGAGTTGTTCTTCGTTCGGGGTTTCCTTTCGCACCTCGGTAAATGTAGTGACGGCTTTATCAACAGAGACCTCTTTATCCACGATTTCCCCGATACTAGTTAAATCATCAAAGAATCTCCACATTTCTTCGCGAGTATGCGGATTTTGGTGCCCGGTTACATAAATATCGACATCGTATTTTTTTATTTTGTCTAGTAGGGTCACAAGTTCTTCTAGGTCATAGCTCCATTCACCGCTATAAAAGTCCTGATAGATGCAATCTCCCAAAAACATTACTTTTTCATCTGGAATATAAATAATAGAAGAGTCCTGCGCATGGACACCACCAACATGCTCAACTACACAGTTCATGCCACCCAAATCAATCTCAATTTTATTCGTAAAGGTTAGGTCCGGCACCTTCAATTCCAAATGATCCCGGTTAGGCATTTCGCGTTTTATCATGTCTTGACAAAACTCAATTTCTTCACCAGTCTCCACTCGTGCATCTAATGAGGCATCATCCCATTTTAGGGTTTTCAAATAATCCACTTTCTTCTTCGTTTCATCGTGACTAATTGTTAATAAGCCCATCGTTTTAATACCAAAAATATGATCCCAGTGCCAATGTGTTATGACAACAAATTTCACCGGAGGTATATCCATTTTTTTCACTTGATTGAGGAAATCCCTTGCATGTGCAGGTGAATTCCCTGAATCAACGATTAAGCTAAAGGTATCCCCATAAATTAAACCTAATGCCGGACGATCCGTTTCTGAATAATGAGGCATATAATAAACTCTATTTGCTAGTTTTTTCAGCATTAAAATACCTTCTCTCATGTTTTTTTTATTAGTATTAAGAAATAGGTCTGCCTTTATTTAATAGGCAGCCTTTAATTTAATCCAAATATTTGCTTCAGTATAGGTAAATAAGGAAAGAATGAGGAAGTGGCATAACGATTCTCGTTATATAGCTTTCCATTCTACGACTCTTTCGACTTTCTTTTTACGATTTTCTAGAGAAAAAGATTGATATAAAGAGATATTTCTCCTTATTAATCAAACGATTGATTGGAAGGAGAAATGTCGAAGTCTGCTTGAAGATATTGATTAACAGCTATGAACCGTTTTCGATTCTTTAATTGATATATGATAGCAATCATCCATAAAAAACGGTTTAATTTTATCTCCAGGCAAACTGCTAAGAAAAGCCGCCCCTATAAACATGCTGATCGCACAGGGGGATGGTTAGTTTCCATAAAAGGGTGTGGAATTGTTTTTATCATTCGGGCTTACTGTCATTATTTTTTTGCATAGTTATCTGTATTTATCACAAACTAAAAAAAATTCGTGTTAAAAATTGGTTACTTTTACTTCTTAGAGGGGATGCATGTGATGTTTCGCTTTTTAAAAGAAAGATTCTTGCAACAGATGAAGCACGAAGTAAATCAGAAGAAGCAAAATCACGAAAGTCCAAATCAAATCTTTCCTACTCTTATGGAAAATATTGAACAAATTAAAAGGCTGCTGCATTCTCCCAATGATCTTATCATTCGAATCGTTACCATCGGAAATTCCAATCATCGTTGTGCGATTGTTTATATTGATGGCTTAGTTGACAAGGATATTGTAAATACGCAAATTCTTAATAATATTCAGCTTGGTATGGCGCAAGCAAATAAAGAAATTCCAGCCAATGAGAAGGAATTGTTAATCGAACTGGAGAATGAAATCCTCTCAATAGGTGAGCTGAAAAAAGTTCAAAGTCTCGATGCTGTGATGTTTGCTGTTCTTTCGGGAGAAACCGCCATTTTTGTAGAGGGAACAACGGATGTATTACTGATTGGTACGAAGGGTTGGGCAAGCAGAGGAATTGAAGAACCGGTTTCAGAAGCATTAGTGCGTGGACCAAGAGAAGGGTTTACTGAAAACGTGCGGACAAATACAGTACTGATCCGAAGAAATATTCGCGATCCAAATCTTCATTTTGAAAACTTTCAGGTTGGGAGGCGTTCGAAAAAGGATCTTTTCCTTGTCTATATTGATGGTATTGTTCACCCTGAAATTGTCAAGGAAGTAAAAAAGAGATTGGATTCAATCGATATGGATGATGCACCAGAGTCGGGGTTCATTGAACAATGGATTGAAGACAGTTTTATGTCTCCTTTTCCTCAGATTCTTCATACGGAAAGGCCTGATAAGGCTTGTGCCTCGATTTTAGAAGGAAAAGTCGTCATTATCTTAGATGGAACACCTTTTGTCTTAATCGCACCCCTAACGTTTGTAGCTTTAATTCAATCGCCAGAGGATTATTATGAACGCTGGATGATCGGTTCTCTCATTAGAATATTAAGATATGGTGCAGCTTTTATTTCCTTGTTTCTTCCAGCACTATATATAGCTCTTGTTTCCTTTCATCAGGGAATGATTCCGTCAAAACTGGCATTTTCAATCGCTGCTACACGTGAAGGTGTGCCTTTTCCGGCAGTGGTGGAGGCATTCATGATGGAAGTTACGTTGGAGTTGTTAAGAGAAGCAGGACTACGCTTACCAAAGCCAATTGGTCAGACGATTGGTATTGTAGGCGGTTTGGTTATTGGTGAATCTGCAGTTCAAGCCGGTATTGTCAGTCCTGTCATGGTAATAGTCGTTTCTGTTACTGCGATTGCTTCTTTTGCGGTTCCTTCCTATAGTGCGGGAATTGCATTTCGGATGCTTCGCTTTGTGACCATGCTTACGGCAAGTATTTTCGGTCTTTATGGCATTATTTTAACTTATATTATGATCAATGTTCATCTTGCGAGACTTAAAAGCTTTGGGATTCCTTACACAGCGCCATTTTCACCTAACTTTAAACATGATTTAATGGATTTGGTTATCCGGGCTCCTCTTATCATGTTATCGAGAAGACCTAAATTTATGCAAACGGAAGATGAAAAACGTATGGATACAAAAGGGGAGTAGCTCATGAAATCCTTTGAATATGGTGACGAGGAAATTGGAAAAAAAGAAGTCATATTCCTGGTCGCTAATATGATTATAGGTTTTGGGATTCTTACCCTTCCACGTGCCATTGTAGATGTCACAAAATCAATAGATGGTTGGATATCCATTTGTCTTGGTGCATTCGTTGCACTTACTTTTACCGGAGTGGTTGCAGTATTAATTACAAGATTCCCTAAGAAAAACCTTTTTGACATTTCGAAGTCCATTTTTAATAAGCCGGTTGCATTGGGTATCACCTTTTTATTTGCTCTCTATACGATGCTCTTTGTTAGTTATGAAATGAGGGGGGTCGCGAGCATTGCCAAGCTATATCTATTTGATGTCACTCCTGTCGAAGTCATTTGTCTCGTTTTTCTGTTAGTGGTTGTATATGGAGTAGCAGGTCCAAGCACTGCGTTATTACGATTAAATATTATGTTTATACCCATCATCCTTTTTATTGTATTAATCTTAATCGTTTTTAATATAGGATTTTTTGAAATGGGAAATATCAAGCCTTTTTTTATTACGGGGTGGTTCGATGTCATTAAGGCTTCAAAGGAAACCGTATTCTCTTTCTTAGGCTTTGAGATTTTATTATTTTATAATGTGCATATTAATCAACCGAAAAAGACTTTGAAAGCTTCACTAATTGGAATTACCATTGCCTTTCTTTTATATCTGATTGTGTTTTTTACAGCAATTGGTGTGTTTAGCGTAGAAGTTACGGCTAATCTTAATTTCCCAACAGCAGAATTAGCAAAACAAGTGGAAGTACCGGGTGGATTTTTTGAGAGATTTGAATCCTTATTCTTCACGATATGGGTTATGACATTATTCAGTACAGCTGCAATGGCATTTGATGTCACTCTTTTGGCACTTGGTGCAATCTTCAAAAAGATAAAGAGAATGACGTTCATCTTTGTCTTAACACCGATCATTTATATAATCGCGATGACACCTCAAAATTTTAATGAATTTTCAACATTTGGATTATATATCAGTTATTTAGGTATCGTGTTCAGTATGATTATTCCTTCTCTACTGCTCATTTTCGCAAAAATAAGCGGGGTGAAGGGGAATGTATAAAGGTTTATTATATGTCAGTTTATGTTTGCTTCTAACTGGATGTTGGGATCAGGTTGAGAGTGAAGAACGTGGATATGTGATAGGAGTGGGTATCGATCCTTCAGATCATGATACTTTAGAGGATCGAGATGAGGCAGAGGCGACCGAGGATTCCATTGCTAAAGAGAGATTTAAGGTGACATTTCAATTTGTGGATCCAAGTGCTTTACAAGGTAAAGGGGGAGATTCCAGTCAAATTCAAGATCCGTTTCTAAATGTTGCGGTCAGCGGTAATACAATGTTTCAAATTAATCGTAATATATCGAAAAAAATAGCACGATCCCCATATTTCCAGCATATTAAGATGATCATAATCTCAGACGAAGTAGCGAAAAAGGGATATCTTCCTGAGGTATTAGATTTTTACTTGCGAGATCATGAAATGCGACGAGAAACAAAGATCATGATCACTAAGGATACAACCAAGGATATTTTAGAATCAAGAACAAAAGTAGAGAGATTACCTGTTATGTATATTGATTCGATAACAGATAATGCATACAAAAATGGGGAGCTATTACCTCCAGTGAATATTGGAAAGGTCCATAAATATTTACTGGGAATCAACAGCTTCCTCATTCCTTTCATTCAGTCGAATGGTCAAAAAGCAGATTTGTCTGGCTCTGCTATTTTTAAAGGAGATAGTAAAAAAATGATTGGAACCTTAAATGGAATGGAAACAATGGGAGCCAATTTTATTACAGGTGAACTAAAAGGAGGGGTTATTGAAGTTATTATGGATGGTCAATTGGTCGTATTTGAAATTAGTGATGCAAAAAGAAAAATACATGCGAATGTCATCAATAAAGATCAAATAGACTTTACGATTGATGTTGTGGTTGAAGGTAATTTGGGTGAGGATTTTGGAAACTATCATATGTCTGAACCTAAAACGGTTGCTAAATTGGAAGAAAAAGTGGCAAAAGAAATTGAGAAAATAACAGCAGGAGTAATTGAAAAAATGCAAAAGGAATATAATGCCGATGTTTTAGGATTAGGCTCCTATTTACATCAAGAACACTATGATAGTTGGAAATCCATTAAAAATGATTGGGAGAGTGGTTCACATTATTTTTCAAAAAGTAACATACGCGTTAATGCCAAGATCATTGTACGTAGTATCGGGACAATCATGGAAACCCAAAAATAAAGGAGGTAAACCATGTGGGACTTTATAATAGGAAGACTTCCTTCGAAGCTCATCCTCATAAATGCAGTTTTCTCTTTGTTCATCCCACTAGGAATTTATAAGTTAAATAAAGTGCTCCATAAATTTGGTGATCCCCCATGGAAAAATAATCAAAATCCTAAATAAAATTCTAAGGTTGTGTGGAGGTATATTGTCGGAATTGAATTAAATTCCACTCAAGAAATTGGTTATATAATGAAATTAATAGCTTTGCACAAAGTAGATAGATTATATAACTAAGGCAACCTTAAAAAGAAAGGATGATTTGCAATGAAGGATTCTCTAAAGAAGCAATGGGGACGGTTCTTGTGGTCTTAAAAACCATAAGAACCGTCCCCATTGCACCCCCCAAGTTTTCTAACACAAAACAATGATTTTATAAGGAGTAGTTTGGGCTGGTATGCTGAATGTGGCAGGACCATATACAACGAGTAGATTTCGGTTTGCAGGACTCAATGTAAAAGATTGATCGTTTTGTAATAAAACAAGAGTATAACTAGAGATATTCAATTGTAACTGACCATCACTACTCACGAGCTGGCTGTTAAAATAGTCTACCTTTACATGTTGATAAGGGTTATTTTTTACGATAATAAGTGCTTGATATTGTGGCGGGTAAATAAGAATGACAGGTACATTGACATCATAATAACCTGTTACAGTGTCTCCAACTGAAACCATAACATGGTCTAGAAAATAGGTTGTTGGACTAATAACGAAATTTACGACTGAACCATCGTCTCCTACTAGTGACATTAATTTAAAGCATCCTTTTAATTCTTCATCTGAACCTACTAAATAATCTTGAATCATGGTAACCGTACCAGAAAAAGAACCGTATTTCTTCATTTTTTCCCCTCCATTTTGATGAATCATTAACGAAATCCTTCGGAAACTTCGAGTGCGCAGAGCGTATAATATGCTAATTGAAAATCAGTTTGCCTTATAAATTTTATGATGCTGGGGTTTTGATATTACTTCATGAAGGGCAATTATGATGATGGTCGTCATCATGGAAAGGAGCAGGTTATGTTTAACTATTATTCTAGGACAACGATGAATCTGCATAGTATGGTTTCGTTTGCACGTGGTGATGTAACTGGGGATCGAGTACTTGATAATGTCTATTTAACTGGAATAAAGACTCCTGCTAGTCCATTTACTCAAAATATCACCCTGAATGTTCAAGATGGAAGAACTGGCGAGGTGAAAAGTGTTCCGCTTCGTGAGAATGCCGGCTACAATCCTACAATATTCTTGGGCGATTTTACTGGCAATGGGATAGATGATATTTTAATAAGTATTGCTACAGCTGGCAGCGGGGGAATCATGTACCATTATATTTATTCTTTTTTGGAAAATACACCTCAATTACTATTTGATTTCAATATATATAATGAACAATACCAATATGTAGTTACGTATCAAGACCATTATAAAGTGGAAGTTGTCAGTGAAATCAATAATAAAAAGTACCTGATAGACATTTCAACAAGAGGTGCTGGGTATTTAAATGAAATATATGATGCAAACGGTAAACTGAAAAGCCCTATTACTGGTTTTGTAAATCCTTTAAGCGGCTTATATCCAGTAGATTTTGATTCAAATAAAGTGTTTGAGCTTTTGGCGTATCAAAAAATTGCAGGAAGATATAATGCGGATTCTTTAGGTTATGTTTTGAACACTTTAGGATGGAAGGATAATAGGTTTGTTTTGCAAAATCAGAATGTAGCGATTTTTGGATATTAGGATAGCAAAATGAAAAAATTAGTCGAAAATAGACATCACAGATAAGAACCTGTTCTTGGGATGAGAACAGGTCTTTATTTTTACTGAAAAGAAGACCATGGGGACGGTTCTTGTGGTCTTCACTTAAAAAAAGACCAGGAGAAGAACCGTCCTCATTGAATCCGGTACTATACTTGATAGATAATTATAATCATCCATATTACAATAATGATAACGAACGCTCATACTTACCGTTTTTCTTTGGAGTTTGGTACCAATGTCTCGATAAACATAAATATATTACTTTGTAGTTGAATTCACTATAACGGAGGGTACTCCTATGGAAAATAGGCAAAGATACGAAACCTTTTTAAATAAAATCCATCAGTATAATTCAGGTGAGAAGGGAATTACCCGAATTGCCTATACGCAAGAAGAGCAAGCTTGCACTCATGCCCTGATGAGGATGTGTAAGGATGCAAAAATGACTGTCAAACTCGATCCTGCTGGAAACTTAATTGCGAGACGTGAAGGAAAACGGAATGATCTTCCTCCGGTGGTGATGGGTTCCCATATCGATTCAGTCTATCAGGGTGGTAAATACGATGGCGTTGTTGGTGTAACGGCTGCACTTGAGATTATCAATCGCCTAAATGAGAAAGGGATTGTGACCGAACATCCAATTGAAATCATTTCGTTTGCTTGTGAGGAATCTTCACGCTTTGGTGTTTCCACCATTGGCAGTAAAGCGATGGCAGGTCGAATTGATAAGGAGAAGTACCGCCACTTAACCGACCATGATGGGATTTCGATGGAAAGGGCCTTTTCCCTTTGCGCTCTAGACTTTAATGGGATTGATCAAGCGAGCCGCAAAAATGAAAGATTCGAGGCGTTTTTTGAGCTACATATTGAACAAGGGCCAGTGTTGGAAACAGAAAAGAAAAAAATTGGTATTGTAACGGGCATTGCTGCTCCTGCCCGATTTATTGTCAACATCTTCGGAAAAGCTTCTCATTCCGGGACCACACCGATGAACATGAGAAAGGATGCTCTTTTAGGAGCAGCTGAGATTTCATTAGAGCTTGAAGAAGCAGCAAATCTTGAAGAAACCTTTGGGACTGTCGCGACAGTAGGTGTCTTGGGCGTTAAGGCAGGGGCTATGAATGTTGTACCGGGGGAAGTAGAAATGAAAATTGATATTCGTTCTTCCTCGTTTGAGTCAAGACAGAGGGTACTAGATTGCTTTTATCAAACGATTGCTTCGGTTGGACAGAAAAGGGCGCTTCACATTGATTATAAAGAGCTCAGTATCGAGGAACCCGTACTTCTATCTTCTGACCTATGCCAATTGCTCAGCCATATTTGTGAAGAGAACCAATTACCTTTTAAGCTCATGCAAAGCGGGGCAGGACATGATGCTATGAATATGACTGGCTTTGGTCCAACAGGGCTAATCTTTATCCCATCAAAGGATGGCTTAAGCCACCACCCTCATGAACATACTGAAATGGAGGATATCTTAACGGGGATCCATGTATTAGAGGCAGCAGTCCTTCATACTGCAAAGGTATCTTATTAGTGGCTAGAAGAGTGTGGGAGACCATGGGGACGGTTCTTGTGGTCGTAAAAACCATGAGAACCGTCCCCGCGGCATTCCCGCGGCATTTCCAGACTCTATACTTGCCGAAAGTTGATAGGTTGTTGTCAAAAGAATGGAGAAAATTACAAGGGAAAAATCGATTAAAGTCGAATACAATTATCTGGGAGTGTAATAGTTTTTGAGGACTGTTATTTTTACTAATATCAAAGTGGGGGGAACATGAATGGTTAAAAAGGGGCTGTATTTGTTTTTGTTATCAGTAGTTTTTATGAGCTTTACAATTGGAAATGTACAAGCTTCCCAGATTAATAGTAAAGGGGGAGCCGAAATCCAGGGTACGGATTCAATAAAATCAGCGGTACATGGAACTATTAAAGATAATGGAGCACCCGTAGAAAATGTCCTTGTTATGATTCAGGAAAAAGGAAGGTCAAATTGGATCCAAACAAGGACAGATGCTTCCGGAACATTTAAGACAAAATTAACAGATGGTACCTACGCTATTAAAGGAATCGCAGGCAGCGGTTCTAATGCGTATGGTACAAATGAAAGTTTTGTAGTCAAAGATGGAAAAATTCAGGGAGAAATTAATCTTTCTGAAAAAAAACAAGGCAAAAATGCTTCAGCCCAATCTGGTAATTTGACTGGTGTAATTAAGGAAGGAAGCAAAGGACTAAAAGCAGACTTGGTCTTGTTAAAAGAACACAATGGAAACGTGGCAGATGTGTATACCGTATCTTCAAAGGGTGATGGAAGCTTTACTGCTTCACTTCCTGACGGAGACTACTACCTAAATGGAATAGAATTTAATGGGGGCATATACATTTATGCGTTAAGCTTTAAAGTTGAAGGCGGAATCGTGTTAGTAGATGGCGAACCTGAAGACCATCTGGCTATTACTGTCCCAGTTGAAAAATATGCCGGAAAACTTGCTGATTCATCCAAACCATTATCTGGAGCTCACATCGTATTAGAGAAACAAGGAATTGAATACGATGAATTTATCCAGGAAGTTATTACGAATAAACAAGGGGCATTTTCCTTAAGGGCACTTTCTGACGGAGTGTATTCCCTAAGTGTCAATCACAGTACCTACTCATCGTGGAAACACATTACGTTTGAAGTGATGAATGGGGACATTTATATTGACGGGCAAAAGACAGAAATAGTTAAAATGACGGTTCCTGATGTGAACGTACAAGGTATTATCATGGATGGCAATAAGCCTATTTCTAATGGAAATATCACGTTCACGGGAGAAACAGATGATGGAGAAAATAACTATTTTTCTACCATCGTGGACTCCAAAGGGAAGTTCCAATACAGGCTGAAGGATGGGCAGTATAAAATAATTGAGATTAATGAGGAATTAAGTAATACACGTGTGGACGTTTCTTTCGAAATTCGTGAAGGGCAACTTGTTCAAGAAGGTGCGGTCAAATCGGCGTTAACCATTGATTTACCTCCGATTACTCTTTCAGGAAAATTGATCGATTCAGGAACGGACGTACAAGGTCGAGTTAATATCGATAATATTGAAAATTATGAATGGCACCATGCAGAAACAGATGAAAAAGGAATCTTTTCGTTACGGCTGAAGGATGGATCATATAAAGTATCGAACGGTTCCTTAATAGATGGACAAGAGGGGTTCTCGGTCTCAACTAAGTTTGAAATCATCAATGGCCAGTTATTTATTGATGGCGAAAAACGAGAGTTATTAGAATTGCAGGTACCACCAGTTAGTTTACATGGCATTGTTAAGGAAGGAGAACATGCAGTAAAATTTGGTTCCTACTATGTGTGTTCTAATGACCAAAGCTTTTGCAGCGGACAAAGCTTAAATCCAGATGGAATCTTCACTTTGCGCCTGACAGATGGTGACTATATGTTTAGCCATGTTCTTCTTGAGGATGGAACATCTGTAACGATTAATCAGGAATTTTCAATTCTTGATGGAAAAACCTACGTCAATGGGCAGCTGCAGGAACTGTTAGAGATTTCCGTTCCAGCAATGTCGTTAACCGGAACTGTGACAGAATCAGGGAACCCTGTTACTGGCAGCCTATTTATCTCGCAAACTAATAATGAGGCTAATCCTCAAACATTTTGGGGAAGAACAGATGAAGAAGGCAGATTCAACTTCCGCCTGCCGGATGGCAATTATACAGTGTCTAGTGTAAGTCTGGACGACAGAACAGAATTCCGTGCCGAAAAAGAATTCAGTATCGTTTCGGGTCAATTAAATATAGACGGTCAAATACAAGACACTCTTGAGGTATCGATTCCGCCTGTTACGTTAAAAGGAATTTTGACAGAATCAGGGGCCCCCCTTGCTGGGCAGCTTAACATCATGGAAATGTACGATGCTGACAACCCATTACAGATGATGGCTTGGGCAAATGAAGATGGTCAATTTCAAGCCCGCCTTCCTGATGGAACTTATAGGGTAAGTAATGTCTATCTTCAGGATGGTGGAGCATACAGTCCTGAAATCGAGTTCCAGATTGTATCTGGTGAACTATATGTCAATGAGCAGCTCCAGGAAGATCTAAATATTTCCGTTCCCGCTATTACGTTAAAAGGGGCACTTTCTGATTCCGGGAACCCGGTTAGTGGAGGTATTTCAATTATGGAACGGGAGGTGGATTATCCACACTCTGTCTGGATCTATGCAAATGAAGAAGGCGGATTTCAATCCCGTTTGAAGGATGGAAATTATCAGGTTTACTATGTAACCCTAAATGATGGCACCTCGTTCAATCCTAATATAGATTTTAGCATTGTATCCGGTGTAATCTATGTTAACGGTGAACAGAAAGAAGAATTAGCCATCGAGGTTCCTCCTTTAAATTTAACAGGAAACGTTACTGTTGGTGGAGAACCGGTCATGGAAGGTTACTTGGGTTTCAACTCGACAGGTGAAACTGGGGGAATGGGAGAAAATATTTGGATTCAAAATGGCTTTTACAAATCCCGGCTTCCGGATGGGGATTATGAAATTGCTTATGTTCAAGATTACCAACACGGATATTTTCCCATTGGCAAGAAATTTACCATTTTGAATGGAAAGTTATTGGTTGACGGTCAGGAAGTAAATACTTTAGATCTTAATTTATAGTATGCCAAGTGGACGGTTCTGAGGACCGTGGTGAGGACCGTGGGGACGGTTCTTGTGGTCTTTGTTAAAATATAAAATATCGGGAGAACCGTCCCCATGGACTCCCGAAGAGTCGAAAAAAAGAGCCCTAAGGCTCTTTTTTTTACATAGAATTACTACGTTTTCCACATCTGATGCATTTACTAGTGTAATAACTGTACTTATGTCGTCTGCGAAAGAAACAAAGGATGGATTTGAATTTCAAATAAAACACTCCCTTTGAATGATTAAACCAGTGGTTCACATAGATTCTCGTTAGAACTTGACTTTGTGACGATATCGATTATATTAATAATTTAATAGTAACACTTATGTGATTATTCTGAAAGTATAATTTCCAACAACTTCCTTATTTCAAATGAACAGTATTCAATCATACGAGACATTTATAGTACTCTTTCGTTTCAGGATTTACCCTCTTCATCAAAATCTATGTCAACTTCAACAAAGTCCAATCCTTCGTATCAACGTTATAAATGGGTGGTTTAGTTTAATGTAAATGCGGGTATTTAAAAAAGGGATTAGGAGTTTCCTTTTAACATACAGCTCTAATCTATTTATTTAGTAGATAGTCGTGATGGAATAGTTGAAATTTACGTACTGTAACTATTGGACTATTTTTAAGAAAATAGGGAACATTTCCAATTTTAAAACGTTTAATAGGTAGATATAATTTTTGGGGGGAATAAAAGGATGAAGCATGGTTTAATTTTGATCACTCTTTTGATGTTAATGGCTGCATGTTCTTCTGAAGATGTTTCTCAGAGTAAGGTAGATACTACTGTTGAACTATCTCCACAAACTATCACTTTAGAACCAACCCAAATGATAACTGAAAATGAAATGATTGAGAGCAATCAAGATATTAAACTGATAAACAGTGAAAATAATGACAATGTTGAAACGCAAAGGTCAATTTCTCCTCAGACGGTAGAAGAAGAGGAAAATGAAATTCAAACCCTATCACAGGAACCTACGGAACCCCTAGTAGATGAAAAGGAAGAAACACTTGCTGAGGATTTTATTATGTTCGGGGATTCGAAATATATTAATTTGATGCATGAAGAAAAATTTCAAGATTGGATAAATGTTGCAGTGAAATACGGGGCTACACTTTATGCTATTCCGTATTCTGACGTTTTTGCGATTGTGAAAGATGAAGAGGTGCTCGTCGGTATGAGTACGGGAGTTGCAAGTGCTGCGCCAAACCATATCGATATACTTTGTGATTTGATGGCAGACAAAGGTGAGTCTGCAGAAAAAATTATCGAAGGCGTCAAACAGGTGGCTCAAACCGGAGAAAGCGTTGAATTGGTAGGTCCTCAGGAATTTGATGATGATTTTTCAATAGAAGAGCACGATGAGTGGATTGTCGTTTCATGGTGAACATAGGGGACGATTCTTGTGGCTTTTTAGGTCGGAATTTAGTCTTTGAATTAGAACATATAATTTTCAAAGGGACAACAGTAAAACACATAGGAAAACGCACTTGAATTCACAATATAATTCACAGTGCGTTTTTTATTGATTTAACAACATTTCGACGAATTTCTTTCATCCGTTTCGCCCTAATTCACATATTAAATCATAGGGTATGAAATAATTATTGGAGGATGTGCGAATTCTTTGTGATTTAGTGAGTGAATTGTGTTGCAATCACGAAGGCTATTGGATATTTATTTTAAAATCATATTATAGATATTGGAAAGTTTGTGAAAAGATGCTCTTACGCTAACGGTAGCAGTTTAGTTGAAGAGAGTTGTTTAACTTATGTTCAACAATCGGTCCATATTGCGAAGTAAGGATTTATTAAATACTTTTAATAAAGTCCCTAAAACTGGGTAAATTATCTCCTAAAGACAGTTAGAAGAGGTAGTTATTATGAAATATGTGAAACCATTTTTGGTATTGATGACGGTTCTTTCTTGGTTTTCTCTTGCTTTTGCAGGCAAAAAATCCGTTAAACGATTTCTCCCCACCTCCCTTTTTATGGCTATTATTGTGACAGTGGTTCAGTTTATTGCGAAAAAGAGAAGATGGTGGTTGTGGTATGGAAAAAAACACCCCTCCGTTTTGGCGTCATTTCCTTTTACTTGGGGTACATTCTTTGCCGGTTCATTATGGATTATGAAATTTGCTTATGGCAACATTATAAGATATATAGGGTTGAATTTAATCGTGCATTTAGCTTTTACATATGTTGGAGAACCTATCCTTAAAAAATTTGGAGTTGCATCGCTGGTGCGTATGAAAAAAATCCAGTTAATGTATGTTTTAACGATGTTAGCACTTCTTTTATATGGATTTCATTTTGTTAAAGAGAAGGAATTAGTAAAAAGAAATGTACTTAATAAAATTGAATGATTCATTAAAAATAACCGAGTTTAACCTGGATAAAACTAACAGTCCCTTCGCTAAAGGGCGCTTTTATTTAATTGTGGAAGACATTGTGAAAGTTTCTACTTAAACTATAGGGTGCTTCTTTAGTGAAATAAGATAATACAAAAAAGGCTTAGAGTTGGAAATAACTCTGAGCCTTTTTGATATACTGTGATCTGTGTTGTGAAAGTTATGCTATTTACTGCGTGATTAGGTCGGTGATTTGACGTTTTGCACCTCACAAGTAAACCCGTTAATCTCATAAGGGATTTCTTTTTTCTTTGCCTATTTCTTTTGATGCCTTCTAAAGAGTGAAAACAGATTTCGACCTCATTTTCCAGTGAAACTGGTCAAGAAGTGATTGAAAAAAGGTTTTCATCCTGGAAACCGGATCATCGGTAACGGGGTTAGTCCAGGCGGAGAGTTGAGCTCTCTGCTTTTTTTATCTTAAAGGCAGGGGGAGATGCTATAATGCCTCTCCCTTCTTGAAAAACCAGACACAAAATAAACGTCCTATCAATAACGCAAGACCTATGGTAACCCAACTAATATACCAATCCCAGTATATGTAGGTGATGAGTTCGGTGTATTTTTCGATTATCACTTCAGCGATAGTCAAAACGGTACTATATCCAACGTAATAACCCAATTGAATAAGAGTACTTCGATGGTTGGGGTACCAGACATTAAAGGCGGCACATATGACTGGAAAAGCATAATACTCAAACGTGAAGCTCGCTCGATTGATCGAGGCAAAAAATCGAACAGGGTATTCAAGCAGCCCCCACTCGACGACAAATAAGCCTGTAATAAAAGTAATAACCTGTTGGAATAAAAAGGCCACTACCGCAATTCGACGTTTATTTTTAGGTATGAAAAAAAGAATTACTGTTGCCACTGGGTACACGGAAATGAGGATCCACCACTCAATTCTCATTTGCTTCCCACCGCTCCGCCTGAAACAAGGCTTTGTCCTTAAAGAACCAATTACAGCAGACTTGACTCACGTAAAAGAGAAATCCCATGTAAATCCACATTCCATACCACTTCAACCATTCATATTCTAATAAATCCGTATATCTTTCAATCACAATATCAAGCAACGCTGAGGCAGAGACCCAAACAAAAAAGTAGGTAATTCTAGACCCTAGTCTGCCGTTTACCCGTCTATGTACGTAAAATATCGAAAACAAAACCGGGTAAAAAAAGTAATCGATGGTAAGAGGGAGATCTGTTGCTCTTGGTAACTCTCGTATAGGCGCTCTTAACAGATCAAATTTAAAAGCCGGCATATCGCAAAGCCAGACGATGGCTTGAAACATTAAGAATGCCAAGAATCCCTTTCGCCGATCTTTCCGCGGAACAAACAGGGTCAAGCCAACAAAGCCAAAAATCCACATTGCAACCAGAATCAAATGCTCCATCAGCATGTTCAGAACCCCTATCCCATTATTATTCATTATCCATAAAAGTATTTTCCATTTTTTCAAATCATATTCGCCATGGGGACGGTTCTGTGGTCATCACATAAATAAAAAAGGCCAGGAGAACCGTCCCCAAGGTCCCCCTTAGCTCACACCAAATCTGAGCAATATTTTCTAATCAGGTTTGATGCCTTGGTTTGACTGATGCCAAGGTCGTTTGCCACCTTTCTAGAAGATTTGTGCGTTTGAAAGGATCTTCTGATAAAAGTCCTCTTCGTTTCATCAAGGGCTTTATCCAATGAGTTTGGAAGCGCAAGTTGTGTAACCTGTCCGACACTTTCATTGATAATATCCGGTAGGTCGGCAAGTTGAATAATGGAATTACTTATGATCACTAAACGTTCCATTAAATTTTCCAACTGACGGATATTGCCTGGCCAGGAATAGTGAATAAGAATGTTTAGGCATTCATCGGAAATTACTTTATTCTCATTATACTTTTGATTAAATTTATTTAAAAAGTTGTAAATGAGGGGAATAATATCCTCTTTTCTTTCAGATAAAGGTGGCAGGTGAATATCAATCACATTCAACCGGTAAAATAAATCCTCACGAAAGGCTTTGTCTTTCACCATATCCGATAAGTTTTTATTGGTTGCAGCGATAATCCGAATATCCACTTTTTTAATTTTATTGCTCCCGACTGGTATAAACTGTTTTTCCTGAATAACCTGCAGAAGTTTTGCCTGCACAGATACTGGCATTTCTCCAATCTCATCTAAAAAGATGGTACCGCCGTTTCCCGCCTCGATAAGTCCTTGTTTCCCCAATTTACTTGCACCGGTAAAGGCGCCATTTGCATAACCAAACAGCTCTGATTCTAATAGCTCTTCAGGAATGGCCGCACAGTTGATGGCTAGAAAGGGTCCATTGTTCCGTTTGCTGATTTTATGGATATATTGGGCCAGTACCGTTTTTCCTGTTCCAGACTCCCCAAGAATAAGAATATTTGAATCTGTCGGGGCAACCTTTTTGGAAAACTCCAAGATACTCTTGATCTTGCCGCTATTGGTAACGATAAGGTCTTCAGCAGCAGACTCGTGAGTGGATTTCGACTCACTATTCTCTTCCTTCGCCCTCATCATTTTAATGTTTTCTACCTGAGTTGAGGTGATAACGACGAGATCAATTTCGCCTTTTTCGTTCAAGATAGGCACGGCGGAGGTCATTAACTCTGCCCCAATATTCGTGACCTGCCTCATATAGCATGGTTCTTTTCTTCTATAAACCTCTGGAACAATCGAAGGCTTCCAATACCCTTTTTCAAACAGTTCGACATTAAACTTTCCGATGACCTCTGTTGGTTTGAGGCCATAGTGCTTTTCGCAAACCTGATTGACATAAAGAATTCGCTTTTCACCATCAAGGACGAAGATTTCGTCAGAGGAGTGATCAAGAATTTTTAATAGAGTTTGAACAGTCATTTCTACATTGCCTGTGTGAGTTGATATTTTCATAAGAAAGCCCCTCTTTTTAAAAAGTGAGTTATTTTTGCTTCAAATTAAGTAACAGTGAGTTCATTTTAACTCATTTATTCGTAATATTCAGCATATTTTTACAAATCATCTGCATGTTTCTAGGGTTTAACAACATTGGCACAGTACTTGCATTAGTAAAGGTATGAGTCATTCATTATTTTGTTTCGTTGGTGAACGGTGCACGTTTCCCATAAGACAAAAGGGAGGGAAGATATGGGAGAGCAACTAGAAACATTTGATATTACCATTATCGGCGGAGGGCCAGTTGGATTATTTACCGCTTTCTATGCGGGGATGCGCAAAGCTTCTGTAAAAATAATTGAAAGTCTTCCCCAACTAGGCGGACAATTGTCTGCGTTGTACCCTGAAAAATATATTTATGATATTGCCGGGTTTCCAAAGGTGAGAGCAGGGGAGCTCATTGATCATTTAATGATGCAAATGAACCAGTTTCAACCAACACTTTGTTTAGAGGAATCAGTTGAAAGTATCACGCGTCTTGATGATCAGTCTTTTGCAATCGTAACAAACAAAGGAATTCATTATACGAAAGCAGTCATTATTACGGCTGGAAATGGAGCCTTCCAGCCACGGAAGTTGAAATTAGAGGGCGAAGAAAAGTTTGAAAGCGCAAATATCCATTATTTCGTTCAGGATGTAAGTCGCTTTTCCGGAAGAAGGGTTGCAGTATTTGGTGGTGGTGATTCTGCGGTTGATTGGGCATTAATGCTTGAACCCATAGCAGAAAAAGTATCACTCATTCACAGAAGAGATAAGTTCCGTGCCCATGAACACAGTGTTGAATTATTGAAAAAGTCAAAGGTAGAGGTTTTAACGCCGTATGTTCCGGTCGAACTAATAGGAGAGAACAAGGTTGAAAAGGTAGTTTTGACAGAAACGAACAGTGGCGATTCATTAGAAATCGAAGTGGATGATGTCCTTGTCAATTACGGATTTGTCTCCTCGCTCGGCCCGATAAAGGACTGGGGTTTAGAAATCGAAGGGAATTCAATCGTTGTCAATTCCCAAATGGAAACAACGATAAAAGGGATTTATGCGGCAGGGGATATTTGCACGTATAAAGGAAAAGTGAAGCTGATTGCCAGTGGTTTTGGTGAGGCGCCGACAGCTATAAGTAATGCTAAGGTTTACCTTGATCCACATTCGAAGGTGCAGCCGCTTCACAGTACAAGCATGATGGAGAAAAAAGAAAAGAGCAGTAAAGCCACTAAAGAACAGAAAGTAAGAGTTTAATAGTAAAAAAATCGAATCTATATTATGGAGGAAAAAATCATGGCTTATAATAAAGTGCAAAATGCAACGAATCGTACATTTGAAAGACCGTTACCATATGACAAATATACAGACCCGAAAGTATTGGAAAAAGAAATGGATCTTGTTTTCTCAAAATCATGGCAGCTTGTGGGCCATGTCAGCCAATTAGAAAAGCCAGGGGACTTTTTTACTCTTGATGTAGCAGGCGAGCCGATTCTTGTAACCCGCGGAAAAGATGAAGTGATACGTGCTTTTTACAATGTTTGTCCGCATCGTGCGACAAAGCTTGAAAGAACAGAGGCAGGAAACAAGAAAATCCTGCAATGCGGTTACCATGGCTGGACCTTCAAGCTTGATGGACAGTTGAATAAAGCACCGAACTTTCGCGGGGAAGATGCGGCTTGTGTGTCAGATGCTTGTTTGCGTTCTGTTCGCATCGGGATTATGGAATCATTAATTTTCGTGAACCTTGATGATAATGCGAAGCCGTTAAGCGAGTCATACGGCGATTTCTTTGAAAAATTGAGCAAGTTCCCATTCTTAAGTGAGTTAAAAAGAACTCACCAAAGAACACGTGTGGTGAAAGCAAACTGGAAGGCCTATATTGACAACTATCTGGAATGTGACCACTGTCATGTTGCCCATCCAAGTTTCGTTGCTGCTCTGGATATGAATGATTACCAAATCATTACATGTGACAATTATTCGATCCAAGGTACCATTGTAAAAAAGGATAAAAAATATGGAACGGTTAATCTAGATGAAGCCGAAATGCAAGGCGGATCATTTTACTGGTTGTGGCCGAATTTGATGGTGACCATTTATCCGGGTCCTGGTAATATGGCTACCATTCAAATGATCCCAATTGATCACGAAACGTCTTTGGCTGTCTATACCTATTATTTCCGTGATGAAAACTTGACTCAAGAAGAAAAAGACTTAGTGGCATTTGCAGAACAGGTTCGCCAGGAAGATATTGAGCTTGTTGAGCTGGAGCAAATTGGCTTCCGTTCTCGTGCATTTAATAATGGCAGATATTCATCCTCAGAAAAAGCGATTTTACAATTTCATGAAATGGTATTGGAGGCCCTAAATGAGTAAACATGTGAGTGAATTAACGTCGACGAAACAGTTCCTAATGATCAATGGAGAAAAAGTAGAAACAGCAAAATATGCACCACTTCGCTCCCCTTATTCTGGAGAGGAAATAGCCCAAATTGCGATGGCAGATAAAGCGCTTACGAAAAAAGCAATCGATGCTGCCTACAACGCACGTGAAGGTATGGCGAAAATGCCGGCCTATAAGCGGGCAGAGATTTTGGAAAATGTGGTTACTCTTTTAAAAGAAAGAGCAGAGGAAGCAGCTAACATCATTACCCGTGAATCCGCAAAACCCATTATGTTTTCTAAGGCAGAAGTGGCAAGAACGATTGAAACGTATAAGTTTGCAGCAGAAGAAGCAAAGCGAATTCATGGCGAAACGATTCCTTTCGATGCCGCAGCAGGAGGTGTTGGCCGATTCGGCTATACGGTAAGAGAACCGATTGGCGTAATCGGAGCGATCACACCCTTTAACTTTCCGATGAACCTTGTTGCTCATAAAGTTGGGCCGGCGATTGCAGCAGGAAACACGATTGTCTTAAAACCTGCTTCACAGACACCGCTATCTGCCCTCTTTATTGCTGAGCTCTTTCAGGAGGCAGGTCTTCCAGCCGGTGCCCTAAATGTTGTGACTGGCCCTGGTGGTACAGTAGGGGATGCCATTGTGGAGGATGAACGCGTGAGCATGGTTACCTTTACGGGGAGCGTGAGTGTCGGAATCGGTATCCGCAGTAAAGCGGGATTGAAAAAGACGACATTGGAGCTTGGTTCCAATTCTGCCTTAATTATTGATAAAGACATTGACATTGATCAAATTATCGATCGTTGTATCATGGGTGCATTCTCTAACCAAGGTCAGGTATGTATTTCCCTGCAGCGTGTCTATGCCCATGAAGACGTTTATGAAGAATTTGTAACGAAATTCACGGCAGCGGCGAAGCAATTGAAAATTGGTGACCCACTTGATCCGGAAACCTATATTTCAGCATTAATTTCAAAGGGCGAAGCTGAACGTGTATTAGGCTGGATTTACGAAACAGCGGGCAGCACGGCAAACATTGCGGCAGGAGGAAAGCTTGTGGACGGTATTCTTGAGCCAACGATTATTACCGATGCCGACCACGATTTAAAGGTATCCTGTCAGGAAGCTTTTGCACCGGTTGTCGTTGTGAACAAGGTAAGTTCAGTAGAGGAAGCGATTAAAGAAGTAAATAACTCCCGCTTTGGACTTCAGGCTGGTATTTATACAAATAGTGTGAAAAATGCTCTTTTTGCCTCACAGGAATTGCATGTAGGCGGTGTTATTATTAATGACGTACCAACATATCGTGTTGATCAAATGCCATACGGCGGTGTAAAAGAAAGTGGGACAGGCCGAGAGGGTATTAAATATGCAGTGGAAGAAATGACCGAAATGAAACTGATTGTTTGGAATCATAGCTGAAAATAAAGGGAGTTAACTGTTGTGAAAATACTAAAAATTGCAGTAATTGCGGGCGATGGTGTTGGGCCAGAAGTAATTAACGAAGGGATCAAGGTGTTAAATAAAGTGGCTAGCATCGATTCAAGCTTCCAATTTGACTTCACCTATTTTCCATGGGGCTGTGAATTTTATTCGAAACATGGAAAAATGATGGATGAGGATGGAATTGAGCAGCTAAAAGAGTTTGATGCCATTTACTTGGGGGCTGTTGGTTTTCCCGGTGTCCCTGACCACATTTCCTTGTGGGATTTATTGCTGAAAATCCGAAAAAGCTTTGATCAATATGTGAATATACGTCCCGTGACTTTATTAAAAGGGGCAAAAACCGCCTTAACCGATGTGAAACGGGAAGATATTAATATGCTGTTCATCCGTGAAAACAGTGAAGGCGAATATTCCGGTGCTGGAGATTGGCTGTTTAAAGGGCAGGATCACGAAGTGGTTTTACAAAACAGTGTGTTTTCCAGAAAGGGAACAGAGCGGATTATCCGTTATGCATTTGAAACGGCCAAAAAAGAAGGCAGGTCCCTGACAAGTATATCGAAGGGGAACGCATTGAATTATTCGATGGTTTTTTGGGATCAGGTTTTTGAAGAGGTGAGTGCTGAGTATCCTGAAGTGGAAACCGCATCTTACCTTGTCGATGCAGCGGCCATGCTGATGATTAAGGATCCGAAGCGATTTGAAGTGGTCGTCACATCCAACCTGTTTGGGGATATTTTGACCGATTTAGGTGCAGCGATTGCCGGGGGTATTGGGCTTGCTGCAGGGGCAAATATTAATCCGGAAAGAGATTATCCATCGATGTTTGAGCCGATTCATGGTTCTGCACCCGACATTGCGGGACGAGGGATTGCGAATCCGTTAGCAACGATTTGGTCCGCAAGTCAGATGCTCGACTTTTTCGGCTATGAGGCATATGGGAAATTGGTGCTGGAAGCCATTGAACAGCTTTTGGTGGAAGGGCAAGTCCTAACACCCGATATGGGTGGAACGGCTTCTACTGGCGAAGTAGCTGACAAGATTATTGAAATCATTGAAGCTACTGTTTCTTCCAATAAGTTAAACGTGTAAAATGTGTGATATCATATGAAGGATCGCTCTTCATATGATATCTTATCGCTTTAAAAATTCATAATATTCTAACGAATGTAATATAAAAAAACGCATTTATCAATGTTCCTGTATCATTTTTAGTAATCGCTTTCAATCGGGAAAACCCAAATCAATCTAGGATAAAGAGGTGTTTATATGAACGGTAAGAAAACCGTATTCCATTTCTCGTTGGCTATAAGCTTAGCCTTAATCAGTATCGGTATCTTTGCACCAAAACAGTTAGAGACTTTCTCCAACTCATCTCTGAGTTTTATCTATAATAACTTAGGCTGGTTTATTCTCGGCAGTGTTTTTATCTTCTTTTCTTTCTGTATGTATATTGGTATGTCAAAGTTTGGGCATATTCGATTAGGTGATGATTCCGACCGCCCTGAATTTAAAACGAGTACATGGATTGCGATGCTTTTCAGTGCTTCTATCGGCATTAGTCTTGTGTTTTGGGGTGTGGCAGAACCGGTATCTTACTATATTGATCCCCCATTCGGAAAGGCATCATCTGAAGAATCAGCAAAGCTCGCGATGCAATTTGTCTATCTGCACTGGGGTGTTTCCGCCTGGGCATGTTATGGTGTCGTAGGTGTTTCTCTAGCATTCTTCCAATTTCGAAAAAAACTGCCTTCTTCCTTAAGCTCGACTTTTCACCCGTTAGTAGGAGATAAAATTAATGGCAGGTTCGGCAAGTTTATTGATATTATTGTTACTCTTTCTATCGTAATTGGAATTGCAACGTCTCTAGGATTTGGAACATTGCAAGTGAATAGCGGGATGAATTACCTTTGGGGTATTCCGGTAGGGTTCCTTTCTCAAGTTATCATTATTGCTGTCGTAACCGTACTTTATCTTGGATCAACGGTATCGGGACTGCAAAGCGGCATGAAATACTTATCCAATCTGAATATGCTGTTGGCGTTTCTTTTATTAGCTTTTATGCTCGTACTTGGACCAACTCAATCTATCTTAAAAATCTTTTTCCAAGGAATTGGGGATTATGCCCAAAACTTTATCGGTATGTCATTCCGAACGGAGCCATATAGTGATGGATCGTGGATCGGAAGCTGGACACTATTCTATTTTGGCTGGTGGATTGCCTGGGCACCGCTTGTCGGAAGCTTTGTGGCGAGGATTTCGAAGGGTCGAACCATAAAAGAATTTATGATGGGGGCTATCTTTATCCCTGTACTTGGTTCCTTCTTGTGGTTTGCGGTTATGGGGGGATCAGCGATTGATCTAATCGAAAATCAAGGCAAAACAGCCATCGCAGCTGCAGTTTCATCGGATGTAACGTCTGCTCTATTTAAGTTTTTTGAATACTTCCCGATGAGTACATTCTTAAGTATTTTAGCGATGGTACTCGTGCTTATTTTCTTTATTACATCCGCGGATTCAGCTATTTTCGTACTTGGGATGATTAGTGAAAACGGTAATCCGAATCCTACTACTACTACTAAAATCATTTGGGGTGTTGTCATTGCAGCCGTTTCCGCTGTATTAATTATGACGGGTGGTTTGTCGGGCTTACAATCAGCCCTCGTGGCAACGTCAATCCCACTGGCCATTTTAATGCTCGTAATGTGTTATTCCACCTATAAAGGACTGACAAACGAACTGAAAATCATGTCAGCAAAAAACGAACAACCCGTTACGATAAAGAATAAAATAATCTCAAAAAAAGCATAAGGATACACCGTACGCCCCTCGGGAAAACCGAGGGGCGTATTGCTTCTAAACCCCGGGACCATGGATTCTAGCTGGCTTTCATTAATGCTAAGAAAATCTTAAGATTTACATATAGAGTTTGTTAAGATTTGATGGGTATTATGATTATAGAGGCAAAAATTAAAGGGGAGATATGATTCATGAACGTATTGGTTTGTGATGATGATAAGGCAATTGTGGATGCGATTGGAATTTATTTGGAAAATGAGGGCTATCAAGTATTTAAAGCCTTTGACGGCATCGAGGCAATCGAAATCATCGATCAGCAGGAGCTCCATCTTATTATCATGGATATCATGATGCCTAGGATGGATGGAATTCGAGCTACTATGAAAATTAGAGAAGCTAATAAAATACCAGTGATCATGCTTTCAGCCAAATCCGAGGATTATGACAAAATTTTAGGATTAAATATTGGAGCGGATGACTATATCACCAAGCCTTTTAACCCGTTAGAGCTCATCGCTAGAGTGAAATCACAGCTGAGAAGATATACATCTTTTGGAGGGCTTGAAACTAAGAGTAATGTCTATCAAACGGGGGGACTCATTGTCGATGATGAAAGTAAAACGATCACCGTTGATGGAGAGATGGTCCACCTGACACCGGTTCAATATAAGATTGTAAAGCTTCTGACTGCAAACGCCGGAAGGGTTTTCTCCATCGAGGAGATTTATGAGAAGGTTTGGAATGAAGCGGCTTTTAGCCCGGAAAATACGGTTACCGTTCATATCAGAAAAATTAGAGAGAAAATAGAAATCAATCCGAAAGAGCCAAAATATTTGAAGGTCGTGTGGGGAGTTGGATATAAAGTTGAAAAAATATAGTCATTCGATTACAACAAAAATGATCGTTTTTATGATGATGATTACCTGTTTTACAGGTGTCATCAAAGCATTTGTAGATGTTGAGGAAGTTAATGATGGCGATCTTGGTATTGTTTTTGAAGAAAACTACTTTTTAAGCAAGGCATATGTGCTGGAAAGTGAGAGTATTGTTAGTAATCTAACGAGACTGTTTGGGGAGTTTAAGAGTGAGGAACATATATTAAAGGGCGGAAGTATTACGGAGGAGGAATTAAGAGGCGAAGAGGACCCCTTATTTTCAGATTTCGTGTATCAATCCAAAAGTTATAATCCAAATGCTAGTGAAGCGGAAAACTATGAAAAATTTAAAACCGAATATGCCGATAAAATCGCGAAGGTAAGGGATAAGCTGATAAAAAATGATTTAAGGGAATACCATTTACTCGTGCAGAGCCTGGAAGAGGTTGAGGCTCCCATGTATTACGCAAGTGATGGTGTGAACGAGTATACAAACACAAGTACAGAAAGAGAAAGGTTTAAAACGTATCCTTCCTATATGATGTTTGAGGAATATAAAAGAGACATATATCCCAAAGAAATAACAGAGAATGAACATTTCTACTGGATTACAGAAAGAATCGATGAGTTGGATCCGGAAAGCCATGTTGTTTCGATTGCTTTTACAAAGGATTTTTTAGATGAAAAAATAGAAGAATGGAAAGAAAATAAAGTCATTATTAAGGGTGTTTTTTATAGATTATTAGCCTTTCTTGCAGGATTTATCCTTTCATTTGTTTATCTGCTGCTCGTGACCGGAAGAAGGTCATTTAAGGATGAAGAGCTGCGCATGCATGCAGTGGATAAATTATATGTTGATCTGAATATCCTGCTTGGTATGGGTCTATTAATTATTTGGGTTGTTATGTTGGATGAGTTCACTTCCCCAAACATCGAGAAAATGGTGATTCCGATTACAATCCCGATTGCGGCAGCAGTGTTCGTGCTGATTCTATCGCTCGTGAAGCATTTCAAGAATGGGACGTTCTTCAGGCATACGTTGATTTATCGATTGTTCAGTAGGCTGTTTCAATTTGTAAAAAATGTTTATGATAGCGGAAGTGTTGGGGTCAAGACGGTATTGATTGTCATCGGGTATCCGATATTGGTTGCGGCAACGTTTTTTATCTTTCCGATAACCTTAGGTCTGGCAGCATGGGTTGCCTTAAAGAGAGTCAAGTCATTTCAGGCCATTAAAGAAGGGGTAGAGAGGATAAAGGCTGGAGATATTCATCATACCATCAATGTGGGCGGAAAAGGTGAGTTTGCGAGACTTGCTGCTAATATCAATAGCATCACCGATGGGTTGAATAAGGCTGTGGATAGCGAATTGAAAAGTGAGCGGTTAAAAACCGAACTCATCACAAATGTATCCCATGATATCAGGACACCGTTAACTTCGATTATTACCTATGTTGATTTATTGAAAAAAGAAAAGCTGTCATCAAAGGCAGAGGAATATATCGAAGTACTGGATCAAAAATCGAAAAGGTTAAAAATACTGACTGATGATTTATTTGAGGCGGCTAAGGCTTCCAGCGGGAGTATTCCGGTTCAATTGGAGCGTATCGATCTTGTCTCTTTAATCACCCAGGGACTTGGGGAAGTAAGTGATAAAATTGAAGATTTCGATTTAGCTTTTAAGTTCCATTATCCTAAGGAAAAGGTATATGTTGCTGCTGATGGAAAATTACTATGGAGGTCCATTGAGAACGTATTATCCAATATATTCAAATATGCGCTCAAAGGGTCGCGGGTGTATATCGATGTCGAGGATTTAGGCAGCGAAGTGCTGCTCACCTTCAAGAACATTTCTGCGTATGAGTTAAATATTACAGCAGACGAACTAATGGAGCGTTTTAAAAGAGGCGATGAATCCAGAACAAGTCAAGGCAGCGGTTTAGGACTATCGATTGCGGAAAGCCTCATCGATATCCAAAAAGGGACATTCACCATTCAAGTAGATGGAGATTTATTTAAGTCGATGATTACTATACCAAAATACCATGGGGACGGTTCTTTTGGTCAATCTAAGGGTTAATGCTGGTCGAATCTCAATTGAACCATGGGAACTGTCACTGTGGCCACCCTGTGGAAACCGAAAAAAACTTAAAAAAGTAAAATATACAGAAAGAGTAGGTTTACCCATTCATGCATAGGTAATGTCTACTCTTTTTTTGTGATTAGAAGAACAAAAGACCACGAGAACCGTCCCCATGGAAACACCTGTGGAAACAGAGAAATGTCGAAGTCTGCTTGGAAGTGTAGTAAAATGGAAATATATAGTTTCATAGGAGTGAAATGGATGGTGAATGCAAGTTTGGTCGCTGATTTGCTTTTGAAGCTTGAGGAAGAAAAGGACCAGTGGATTTACGAGGCGATTAAGCGATTTGATGGTGAAAAGTATTCGGAGAATGAGGGGCTAAGTACACCTGAAGATCGAATTATAGAGATAAAAAACATTGAGCATAGCCTGTGCAAACAGCAAAAACTCGATCTCGAACGGATGGAGATGGAGCTAAAAACGCTAGAAGAAACCATCGCGGAAAACCATCAGATTCTCGAGAAGTTGGAGCCGACTCTTGATGTTATGCAAAAAGAGCTTGCGATTTACGAGAGTGGAGCTACGACCTTGGATGGGATTCAGTTGGAAAAGTACCAGTGCATAATGGATGACAAGTTTACTTTTGATAATAAGGGTCAAGTGATCTTTAAGGAGCGGAAGATATCCAAGTTGATGGAAAACTATCATTTGGCGGAGACGGAAATGCTTGATTTTTATCAAAGGCAGCTTTCTGAGGTTTGGCTGTTGTTGACAAGGAGCATGCAGAACACCTCTTCTACCGCCAAGTTTGATTTTGAGGTCAACCCGCCTGTAGTGGATGTAAGTTTGAAGCATGGCCGGGGACTTGATCAATATTTAAAGCCAGTGAATTTTGAAGAGGATTATTGGCTTGCACTTGGAACGTTAGAATGGAATAACAAAATTGTTTATGAGTATTATATGAACCAGATTAACCAGTTTCAGAGGAATGCTAAAGAAGAATTGATGCAGTTATGGAAAAGTAATAACGAGCAAAAACGTTTAGCTGATGAAAAAGTGCTAGATTTAGAGGAAAAGAATCGGCAAATGGAAGAGCGTATTTTGGAGCTTAAGGATCAGTTGGATAGTGTGAAGCAGGAATGGGAACAGGGTTTGCTGCGACCTAAGCTGCTGGATGATATTTTAAAAGAAGAGTTTGTGAGGGCTGCTTCAGGCTGGCAGAAGAAGTTGTTAGCACGGGATGCTTCTGACGAGGAACGATGGACCTATCACCAGTACGGCCAAATTATTTTAAAGCAAGCGGAGATGATTATTGGAAATGAATACTTCTAATACAATGGATGAGAAATATAACGAGGCCATTCAATCATTGAAGAAAATCAATAACGAACTTTTCTATGATGACCTGAAGAAGCTGATGAAGGACCGGGAAGAAGCAATTACGGAACTGAATGGAGAAGTCCATGAATCGATTGAAAACATGAAGAAATCGATGGACAGTTTCCCTGTGCAGGTTAGTGAGCAGTTAAAGGAAGTGCTCATTGACCCGCAGACGGAGTTGTTTGGCCGCGGGATGGAACGGTTCGATGAGAATATCCTGGTGCTGGAAAAGAAAATTGCCTTTTGGCACCAGCAATACCAGGAATATATGGAGAGGACTGAAAAGCTGTTAGCCGGTGCCAAAGGGTTTCAGCAGGAGGATCAAGCGTTTATCGTCGGGGAAACGGAAAAGGTGCTGACTTGTATTCGGCAGCTGACGGAAGCTTTGAGTGAGCAGGCTGGCGTCTTGAATGTGAAATATGAAGTAGTGAGTGATCGATTAAGTCTAATATTAACAGAGCTTACGGCGGTTGAAGACAGAAGACAGGCTGAAATTGCGCAGTTGACCGAGCAGATGGTGCAAGTCCAAAAAGACGCTCAGGGTAAATGGGAAGAAAAGTGGAAGCAGAGTGTTGAGAGTGGTTTGAGGAGAGAGCGCCTGTTTAAAAAATGGCTGATTGGGCTGGGTGTTGGACAGGGTGTTTCGGTTTTATTGATGGTGTTGATTTTTCTATTGAAGTAATTTAAATACTTTAGCCAGGCTGCCGGCCTGGCTTTATTTCATTAGATTCTATCCTTGGCACGAAAAAAAGTACAAACTGAAAAGGCACCAGCTGCTGTAGGCCCATATTCGTATCGATTTCGTGTAGGTATAGAACTCATAGGCGGAGAATTTCCGGCTAATGTATATAGGGAAGGTTTAGGAAGCAGATATAAGCGGAGATATTCCGATTAACTTCTTTAAATAAGACAAAATCTAAAGATTTGGATGACATAAGCGGAAAAACTCCCCTTATTTATAGAGAAATACACATATTTCCCAATTTAAACGGAATTTCTCCGCTTATTTTTTCATACACATTCAACATTCAGTTATAACAGAACCTCAACTTTTTCATTCGTTTTGTTGGAGGGGGTTCCCCGTGTTATCCTTAAATGATGACGTTTCCAAAGTTATTAAGTATAATTTTACTAAAAGCAATAGGACGTGAGTATAGGTTGAAAAAAGTAACAGTAGAAAGCTTGGTTAAAAGGTTTTCATTGAAGGTATTGGCTGGCGAGGATCACCTGCAGAAGGTCATTACGCAATCAAGGGTGCATCGACCAGGACTGGAATTTGTGGGGCATTTTGATTTTTTTCCAACTGAACAAGTTCAAATATTAGGAAAAAAAGAAGTTACCTATTTACATAAGTTAAGTAAAGAGGAACGCAAAATTCGAATTGGAAATATTGTTCACTATCATCCGCCTTGTTTTATCGTAACGGCTGGTGAAGAAGGACTTACCTATTTAATTCATCATTGTACAGAGCAGGGGATTCCCTTGTTAGTTACCAATCAGCCTGAGACTACTTCGGAGTACATTCCCAAATTGGATGCGTTTTTGGTGAAGGAACTAGCACCTGAAATGGCGGTTCATGGGGTTTGTATGAATGTGTCGGGCATTGGAATCATCCTTCGTGGAAATTCGGGGGTAGGAAAAAGCGAGACGGCCCATACACTAATTCGCCGCGGACACCGGCTGGTATCGGATGATGTCGTTGTCCTTAAGAAGCTGAGCTCGCAAACGATTCTGGGGACACATGATGGAAAGACGCGGGAATTCCTGGCTCTCCGTAGTATTGGATTGTTAAATGTGGTCCGCTTATATGGTCGTAAGGCTTTTCAAGATGAAACGCGAATTTCCCTTGATATCCATTTGACCAAGTGGGAGAAGGACGCCTTATATAATGACTTAGAACAGGAATATCATTATACCGATTACATGGGAGTGAAAATCCCCTCAATGGAAATTCAGCTTCAGCCTGGACGTGATGTGGCAGGCCTGATCGAGGCAGCCGCAAACAACTGGTATTTAAAACAGCAGGGGTATAGCGCAGTAGAAGAATTCATGAGCAGGGTAGAGGCTGAAATCAAAGACCAGGAGTGACCGTGGGGACGGTTCTTGTGGTCGGCCTAACCACATAAGACCAGGAGAACCGTCCCCATGGACCCCTCGGACCTACTTCCTCCTGCCAATCGAGAAATACTCTAGATGATGGTTTGCTGCTTGGTTTAATGGGTAGCAGTTCCAGCCGTCAAATAGGATTGGAGTGAGCATTAACTCTTCATATCTTCTCAGTGGGAAGTCTTTTATTTCATCCCAGTCTGTAGCGATAAAAACCATCTCTACACCTGTGATTGCTTCTTCAATCGATTGCGTGTATTTGACTGTATCTCCCAGCTCGGCTTTTGCGTTCTCAATTGATGCAGGGTCGTAGGCAGTTAGTATGAGCCCTTCCTTGATTAACTCTTTTGCCAATACGAGAGCGACTGAGTTCCGGATGTCATCGGTGTTTGGTTTAAATGAAAGGCCTAGCAGGGCAGCTTTTTTCCCTTGTAAACGGCCAAATCGATTTTTTGCTTTTTGTAGCAGCTGAATATTTTGATTGGCATTTACCTTCATGACTGATTCGATGAGATCTCCTCGAACGCCAACTTCCTTTGCTGTTTGCAGGAGGGAAAGAAGATCTTTCGGGAAACAGGAGCCTCCAAAGCCTATGCCTGGTTTCATGTATGTGCTGCCGATTCGATGATCAAGGCCTATGCCATAAGTCACTTCTTCTATATCAGCCCCGACATGCTCACATATATTTGCTAGTTCATTCAATAAAGTAATCTTTGTTGCTAGAAAGGTATTCGAAGCATATTTAATCATTTCTGCACTTCGAATATCGGTTTGAAAGATAGGAATACCAAAAGGTTTGTTCACTTCCTCTATCACACCCGAAGCCCATTCATTATCTGATCCAATTACAATGCGGTCCCCGTGAAAAGAGTCATAGATGGCCGATCCTTCCCTAAGAAATTCAGGATTTGATACAACCTCAACTTTAATATCCCTTTTAAGAGTGGAGTAGAGGAACTTTTTAATTGCAGAATTCGTTCCAACTGGTACCGTACTTTTTGTCACAATAATGGTTGGATTATCGCCGATGTTTTCCGCGATATCTTCCGCTGCTTTCATGATGAAATCTAGATTCGTCGTACCATCTTCGTTTTGTGGTGTACCGACTGCAAGGTAAATAATTTCTATATCGGTCAAAGCCTCTTGGATATTATTTGTAAAAGATAATCTTCCCTTATTGAGATTCTTATTTAAGTAGTTTTCCAAATCTGGTTCATAAAATGGGGGAATACCGCTTTTTAATTGGTTAATTTTATGATTATCCAAATCAAAACACCGAACAAAATGACCGACGTCAGCCAAACAGATTGCGGTAACTAAACCAACGCGGCCTGCCCCAATAACAGTAATGTTTCTCATTTCATAGTTCCTTTCAAAGTCAGAGTGGATGCAAAGATCCGTCCCCTGCTTCCTTTGCTTCTTTTAGTTTGTCTTATCCGTGGAAAAAATTCAATCATAGCCTTGTTTTTTTGAAAGGAAGATGTTGTCTGTATTTGAACACAATTTTTTGAAAAATTTGCAAAAAATACAGTTGACATTGATAATCATTATCGATAGAATCAAATCAGATAGTTGGTAATGAAAATCATTATCATTAATAAATGATCATTACAAAAAAGAATAAGGGGAGTTAAGGAATGAAGAAATCTTTGTTATTATTTGCGTCTATTACTCTAGCTGGTTCGATACTAGCTGCTTGCGGCTCAGAAGAAACTTCTAGTAAACCGAAAGAGGAAGAGAAAGTAGCGGAGGAAGCAAAAACAGAGGACAAAGCACAAAGCGAAGCTTTTGTACTTGAAGAAACCGCTGGTGCTAAACAAGTTGCTGATTATAAAGCAATGATGGATGAGTTAAACAAAATGAAAGAAAATCAAGAAGTGGATTGGGATTTAGTTGAATCTACATATCAAAAGGAATTAAAAGCCGTTACTGGCGACTTGGATACATTCATTGCATCTGGAATTAATGCTGGTAAAAGCGGGGAATTGGAACAAAATGTAGCCCGTCAATTAATTGATAAAGGAACACAAGCATATTTTTATGCAAAACAAAAGGAACTTCATGGCGAGGTTGGAACAGCATTAGAAGCTGGCGACCAAGCGAAAGCAGAAGGAACATTTGAGGAGTTAAAACATGTTCTTAGCGAGGTCATTATCCCAACTGCTGAGAAGCGTGATGGATATTACGAGTTAACGGGTGAAGATAGCCTAGTAGAGAACATCCAAAATGGGTTAAAACTTCAAGAAGAGGCACTTGCAAGTAAAAATGCTGCTGACTTCAATGTCTATAAGCAAATCACTGATAAGTCTGTTTACCGAAGCTATTATTTAGCAGCAAATTCTTATGCTGAAAAAATTGCAGCAGCTGTTAAAGAAGGCAAGACAGATGAAACAGAATTAATGATCATGCAAACAGAAGCATTAGGATTCTATCAAGCTATTAAGGGTTCACTTTCTGGCGGGAATGAAGAAGCAGCCAATAAGCTTCAAGTGTTGTTTGACTTTAGCCAAACAAAAGCAGCAACTATAAATCCTGAAGAGGTCTCTAATTTATTTGCCCAAGCATTTATTGGTAAAATTACTGGATATCACGAAAAGGCAGGCAAAACTTTAGAAGCAGGCGATACTGCGAATGCTCGTGTTCAAGCTATGGAAGGCATTGTCTTTATGAAGGATATCGAGCTTGTTTTAAATAATAAACTTGGTGAAGAAAAGACTGCAGAATTACTTGATAACGGCCAAAAGTGGTATGAGGCCATTACAGCTGAAAATGCTGAAGAAGCTGCAACGCACAGTGGAGCGATTGTACCTGTCCTTTCAGGTGTAGTAAAATAAAAAAGCCGCTTATGCGGCTTTTTTATTATTGTTTGTGGGAGTGAACTGTTAATGGACATCCTAATTACTGGCGGAGCAGGCTTTATCGGAAGCCATCTCGCTAAAAAGCTTCTCTTAAACCATCACCAAATCACGATTATTGATAATCTTCATCCTTATTACAGTCCTGAACAAAAAAGAGAACATCTTAATGAAATAAATAAACTTGGAATCCCCTTTCGATTTTTTGAAGTAGATCTATTCGATGAAAATGGCTGCAAAAAAGTCTTGGAGGAAAATTCCTTTGATGTAGTTGTTCACTTAGCGGCACTTCCTGGTGTCCCCTTCTCCATTGAACAACCACATCAATATGTAGATTATGATATAAAAGTTACGATTAATCTTTTAAAGTATGCAGGAGAAACAAAGGTTAAACATTTCGTGTTTGCCTCCTCTTCATCCGTTTATGGTAATCAAACCGGCGCAGCACTATCTGAAGACATGGCAAATGGCCAAGTGGCTTCTCCTTATGCAGCAGCAAAGTATGGAGCGGAATCGTTTTGTCACGCTTACCAATCCTTGTATGGATTTCAATTATCGATCTTACGTTTCTTTACCGTGTATGGTCCATGGGGGAGAACGGATATGGCAATCCCAAAATTCATCAAGAAATTGATGTCAGGCGAAAGTATTGATATTTACGGGAGCGGGTCGGCCAGGGATTATACCTATATCGATGATATTATTGACGGGATCGAGCGGACCATCCTCTATTCAAAAGGAAATGAAACGTATAATCTTGGACATGGAGAACCTATTTCTATGGAAACTCTTTTAGACCATTTAAGTGGAAGTTTTCCTGATATGAAAATAAATCGGTTGCCCTCTCGCCAAGGGGATGTGGAAATGACCTGGAGCAATGTTGAAAAGGCGGAGCAAATGCTTGGCTACAAACCATTAGTAAATATTGAGGAAGGGTTAAAGCGGACAATCCAATGGGCAAGAAACTACTTCGAAGACTAATTCTTGTTATTAGCCTGTTATTATTTGTTTCTTTTTTATCATTAAGCTTGAATTTTTTCGATGTACAAACATTATTTATACAAACAAAGCAGTTTTTTTCTAATTACCACTGGCTATTATTCACGACAGTTTGTTATTTTTTTGCCTTTCTTTTTCGGGCAGCTGCTTGGCGAATGTATGGGGAAAACAAACAGCCCATTAGCCTTTTTCTTTACGGCCTTTACTATAGTTTATTTTTCAATCATATTTTTCCTATTAAAATTGGAGACGTTGTTCGGATTGGGGTACTTGCCAATAAAAAAGAAGTCAGCTGGGATACAGCAGCCCATTCGGTTGTGGTTATGAGGGTCCTTGACCTATTGTGTTTAGGGTTGTTTTCCTTCATTGGCGCAATGTTCATTGGTGTTTCACTAAGCTACACGTTCTTTTTGCAGCTGATCATTGTTTTAGCTGCAGCATGCATACTTTTCCTGTTCATTCTAAGGAAGAAATGGTTTGCTTTTTATTTGAAGCATATGTCGCTAGTAAGAGAGGCTTTTTTTCATAAGAAAGCACTAGGAATGGTTAGTTTTGTTGCCTTAAGCTGGGTCCTTGAGGCTGCTGTCGTATACGGAGTACTCCAGGCACTTGAATTCAAATTGTCATTTCTCCATGCCATATGGGTGAATAGCGTAACAGTTGCCGCACAGGTGTTTCAATTCGCCCCAGGAGGTCTTGCAACCTATGAAAGTGTGATGAGCTTTGCCTTAGTACAATTGGATATGGATTGGAAGGATGCTTATCACGCCGCACTCATCACACATGGGTATAAATTTATCTTTTCCTACGTTGTGGGTGCTGTAGCCTTTATACTTCATCCTATTTCATTAACGCAGGTAAAAGCATGGAGAACAAAGAAAGGTGAATAGTTATGAAACAAGCTTCAAAATTTGAAAAAACAGCAGCACGCTGTTGGAATTTATTAAATGAGGGGAAACCGTTTACGCCTATATTTATCTTTGGGACGATGCTTTTGTTCCACCTCTCATCATGGGGTGAAGGTGATTTTTGGCTGTCCTTTTTATTATCTTTCATCCTTATTGTGCCAATGATGGCTATTTACTATCTGTTCGATTTTCCTTTATTGCTTCGAAATTATTTATGGATTCCTTTTGTCGCCTATTTAATGTTATTTAATGAATTCGAATTAACTTTACTTTTATTAGCACTTGGACTTTATTTCTTTTTTACCGTCTATTTCTGGGGAACCTTTTATTATCATCTTCGCATCGGGACTTCGTGGTGGAATTTCACTCGATTTTGGAAGCTGGTTTTAAAGAATAGTGACTCTACCAGCGGCAATGCTCAGGAACAAATGCCTAAATTCTTATTATTGCTCTCATTATGGCAGATGTATTTAGAAAAGTTTTCAGCTGGAATTGACATCCACTGGCCAAATTATTTCTTTTTTCTCCTTGGTGTCTTAGTCTTCAGCTTGGTTTTGCATCGCAATCTTTTTGATTGGAAGCCTAAGGAATATACATCATTGACAGATAATGTGCCGCCAAACTCAAAAGCGGTAAATGAACGAGTTATTACCATTGTCATTGATGGCATGCGGAAGGATCGTTTTCAAATTGCAGATACACCATTTCTCGACAAGCTTAGAAAAAATGGAACGGAATATACGCAAATGGAAACCGTCTACCCTGCACGTACGGTCGTATGTTTTACATCGATGATGACAGGTACCTATCCACATGAACATGGGATAAAATCGAATATGGTCTGGAAGCTTGGGACAAAAGTAGAGACGGTATTTGATTCTCTTCGGAAAGTAGGGAAAAAAGGCAGAATGCTTGCGGTTGCACATTTGGTCGATTCCATGGGAGATGATGTCGATACGTTTACGGCGGTTATGGATAATAGTAAAGTCGATTATGAAATTTTGGAACGAGCAAAAAAAATAATGAAAGAAAAAAATCCAGACTTCTTTAAAGTTCAACTCATTAGTACCGATCAAACGGGCCATAGCCGCGGGGTATTATATGATGAATACTTAGAAAAGATTGCTGAAGCAGACCGTCTTATTGAGAACTTTGTAGGCTGGCTTGAGCAAGAAGGCTATATGAAAAATACAACCTTAATTATTTGTGCAGACCATGGGCAAGCAGATGGAATTGGCGGTCACGGTCATTTAGATGAAGGAGAGCGATTTGTACCGTTTTTTATGCATGGTCCTGCAATTGAAAAGGGGAAAATGGTGGAAGAACATCATAGTCTCGTTTCACTGGCACCTACGATTTGTTATTTATTAGGTGCACCCTATCCAGGTCACAGCCGCGGCCCCGTTTTATTGGACGCCATTAAACAAATGGAAAATGAGGGAGTTTCATGAATACGCAGAAAGTGATTGTCTTTTTACCAGCACATAATGAAGAGGAATCCATTACAGAGGTAATAGAGAGGATTCCTCGTCTCTTTCATCCAATGGTGAAAGTCGAGGTCCTTGTTATCGATGATGGTTCAACGGATCAAACGGTTGCAGTATCCAAAAAGGCTGGAGCCGATCACGTTGTTTCACTCCCTAAAAATAGGGGGCTTGGTGCAGCTGTTCGTGAGGGGCTCAAGCATTGTGACAGACTTGGTGCTGATATAGCGGTTATGATTGATGCAGATAATGAGTATCCGGCATGGCAAATTCCAGAGCTTCTCGCTCCTATTTTTAATGGGGAAGCAGATTATACGATGGGATCACGATTCTTAGGCAATATTAATGGCATGCGTCTCAATCGTCGATTAGGAAACTACTTCTTTACCTTTTTGCAGTCCTTGTTGTTAAGAAAATGGATTTACGATGGACAGTCAGGCATGCGCGCTTTCTCCAAACAGGCGATACGACATGCGGAAATCATTCATGATTATAACTATGCACAGGTAATCACCTTAAATTTAGTCCGAAAAGGATTTCGTGTGAAAGAAATTCCTATCCACTATCAAGTTCGTACAAAAGGGAAATCCTTTATTAAGTTTAAGGCATATATGACTTCTGTTTTTCCAGCGATTTTACGTGAGATCAGTCGGCGTGTTGACAAGGTGGAAATCGATGCAAACGCTCATTTATTGCGTGTAAATGAGAGAAACCGGAAATCCTCATAATGACTGTGGTAATTGTGTGAATAATCATAAAAATAAGCGATACCTTATTGACATAGTAAGTGATAATGATTATCATTAACAATGGAAGGAGATAGATATATATGAAAAAATTTATCCTTGCCTTATGTGTGCTTTTATTAAGTTTCCCGGCTTATAGTAAGCCGGCCTTCGGCTACTCCTATGGAGATCCTAATGAAGAAGTAGTTGCTGAAGTTTATAAAGAAATGGCAGCAAAATTAAATCAGTCACCGCCAGATTTTACAAGTGCAGCAGCTATTTTTGAAACGGTGAAAGAGGAATTGGATATGCATATGGGAGTTGAACCTTCTAAAGCAGTGCTTACTCATTTAAAAAATGAGGATAAAGAAGCGGTCATCTCGAATATGGAGAAAATCCTTGTCTTAAATATTGCCCGTCGTTTAGAAAATATCGATAAAAATTTCAAAGAATATGATACAAGTAAAAAGCTTCTAGCAAAAGCATTTGCTACATATAAAGCATTATCACCAGTAGTCAATGAAAAGAACCCAGAAGATGATCAAAAGCTAAACAAACACTTTGAATCTGCACTTGAATCATTGGGGAATCCCGGCCTTTTTGGTGTTGGAGAAAAGGAATCCAACTATGACCAATTTATGAAAGACAAAGAAGAAATCCTGCTGACCTTGAAAAACACTTTTAAAATGAAAAGCATTGAAGTTGGCCATTTTTCGGAGGAGGATTTCGAAGGGTCTGACAATGTGAAAAATGAAGGATGGACAGATTATTCTAATCTAAAAAACTGGATTCCGATTGTTATCCTTATAGGTGCAATTATAGCTGTAGTTCTTTTTGTTAGAAAAAGAAATAGAGGTTAGGACCATGGTGAGGAGGGAAATGGAGTGGAAATACAAGCACTACTGATTACTTTCCGTGAAGTGTTGGAAGCCTTACTCATTGTAGGGATCATTACCACTTATTTAAAACGCACTCAAAACGCAGAATATACAAAGTTTGTATGGTTGGGAGCCGGTCTTGCTGTACTTGCGAGTATTGGTGCTGCGTTTCTATTCCAGGTGGTATTTACAAGCTTTGCTGCAATGGGAAGCGAAATATATTTGAAAATAGGAATCATGCTTATCTCTTCTATTCTCTTAACCCAAATGGTCTTTTGGATGGCGAAGCACAGTAAAGATTTAAAGGGAAGTATGGAAGGGAAAATGAATCAATTTGTTACCACAGGAAATGTTATCGGTATGGTCATTCATTCCTTTCTTGTCGTCCTGCGTGAAGGAATCGAAACTGTCTTTTTCTTCGCCGCGATTACCGGCGGAGATATTGGAAAGGCTCTTGAGGGCTGGGGAGCTATTACAGGGGCCATCATTGCTGCAACGGTATGTTATTTCTTCTTTAAAGGAACGATGCGCATCCCTTTGAAAACATTTTTCAAGGTCACTGGCGCGTTTATTGTTTTAATTGCTGCTGGACTTCTGGTTCAAGGAATTTCCGTTATGCAGGATATTAAAATGATTGGGAGCCTGATACCGCATGTTTATGATCTAACCTGGTTCCTGCCTGAACATCCCATTGATCATTCACACTTTTTACGCGATACGGGAGTTGCGCCTGTGTTTTCCGGTGATGTTGGCATTTTCTTTAAAGCCCTGTTTGGCTATTCATCGATGCCTTCCATCGAAGAGATTATTGCCTATTTAGGTTATTTTGCCGCTATTTATTTACTAGTAAATGTGAATGGCAAGTCTGATTCAAAAGCGAAAAAAGAAGGTAAGCAATCCATGAAGACAGAGACAGCTGATCATCAAGTGAAGAAAACCGTATAGAAGGGCAAGGCGATGGTCATTCGTCTTGTCTTTTTTTCTATAGAAGGAAGGACTAAAATGTTAGGAAAAGAGAAGCTATCTTTTTTATCCAAAATGGGTGCGGTAATTCTAATTTTTACGATAGGATTAACTAGTTATTTTCGTGTGCTCTACAGCAGTCCATTTGCGAGGTCATGGGATCAGGTGGATTTCTCTTTAGCGTTAGAACGGTTTGACTTATTAGCTATGCAGCCGCATTTTCCCGGTTATCCGTATTTTGTATTTGGCGGTATGGTCTTTAACCGTTTGATCGAGAATCCGGCACAGGCACTTTCCATTTTTAATACGCTAATGCTGCTTTCTTCAGTGCTTCCCATTTATTGGCTGGCTAAAAGGTATTTATCCACAATGGCTAGTTTACTTGCCTGCACAGCAGTTCAATCGCTTTCTTACTTTTGGATAATGGCAACTGAACCCATGAGTGAGGCAGCGGCAGTTAGTGTTTTATGGTGGTTTTTATGGAGTTTACAGCGTGCAAAAGAAATGCAGGCAAGAAGTCTAACTGTATTGCCGATGTTTTTATTTAGTGTGCTTATGGGCATCCGCCTTTCTTACATTGCTTTTGGGCTGGGTATTATCCTTCTCCTTTATTCAAAACGTACGCTATTTCCGGACAAAAAGGGGTACCTGGGTTATATTGTTAAGCAACTTGTCCTTGCAATCCTCTTTCAATTTATTTGGATAGGAGGGCTAGCTGCCACCGAGGGAAGTATCAGTAACTTTTTGTTGCTTTCTTACCAGTTTACCTTTGGCCATTTTAATGATTGGGGCGGAGCGATTACGGCTGAGTCAACGCCGCTTATTGAGAGGTTCTCACAGCTTTTGTTTATTAATATTTTCTGGGTGGGGCTGTGCGGGGAATCTCTTCTTACGGCTGTTTTGTGGGGGCTGCTCCTGATTTTAATAGGGAGCGATATTCTAAAAAACAAGCTGTACTTTTCAGCTTCAATGGGATTGACTGTTAGTTATTTTTTATGGGCGTTATTTGCACAAAACATTGATAAGCCGCGCCACGCCCTGCCGCTGATTTTTCTCATTGCCTTCTTTATCATTGTAACCGCGCTAAGGTCACAGAAGGGCCGCGGAATTAAAATCCTGATTATTTCGTGTCTATTGCTTATTCAGTCTGTTCATGGTTACGGTTTTGTTAAGGAAAAAGCAAATGAGTACCCGGCAAGCTACCAATTAACAAATTATTTAAAAGAAATGAAAGAGCCGTTTGTCATTTATACGTGGGAAGAAGCAAGAGTAATGGATTATTTAGAAGCTGAATACCCGTATGAACGAGTTTTTACCTATGAAAAGTTTGTTAGCAGCATCAAGCAGCGCGGTAATAAAAAAATTTTTATAACGGACCATGTATTAGAAGGATTTGAAAGACAAGGCATACAGGCAGAAAGGCATGTCAAAAAAGTTAAGACCTTCCAATCAAATCCCTTGTTCGAACCTGTTTATAGCAGTATTACTCTTTTTGAATGGAGTGACCATGGGTGACCATGGGACATTCTTGTGGTTCATTTCTTTGGTCATACTCACTTGATAGGTGTCTCACTACATTTTAACCAGTAACCAAGCGAAAAAAAACCATCAGAACCGTCCCCTTGGTCCCCTCCGGTTCTTTAAAAAGGCAATTCCTAAAAGCAATAAGGGAATACCAATAAGGAAGAACGGGTGCAAATAGTGTGTGGTAAATTCCAACCCTTCCTTTAAATGCTCAGCATAGCTGCTTGCGATTGTAACAGATATGAACAATATAACCATTCCCATTGGATATGTTAACTTTGAAGGTTCTTTTATTTTAAATATGACCGCAGTGCCTGCAATGGCAGCATAAAAATAGATGCTTACTTTAAAAAAAATACAGATGACGGTAGATATCATGAAAAAAACATCAAGACGTTCGAGAAATTCTGCTACTTGTATGCTTTGAATGGTACTTAAAAGCGGAAATTGCGAGCGGGCGGTGAGGTCAACGCCCAATACACCAACGTTAATCGCCATGGTAATGGCAAGATTAATTCCGCTCAGCATAATGGCAAATAACCCTATCTTTTTCACACTTTTTCTTTTTGTTACATAGGGGAAAATCATTGAAAAAACAATGGCCTCACCGAATGGAAAATATAAGGTTTGGGTGAAAACTACTCTTGCTACAGGAAAAATGCCTTTCTCTAGTATAGGTTTTAAATTATTTAGATCAACGAGCCCAGATAAGACAATCAGAATAAAACCAGCAATAGCAAGAAAATAGATAAAAACAAAGAATAATTCTCCCGTTCTTGCCAAAACCTCAATACCTTTACTAACAGAATAAATAATAACCAGCATCAATAAGGCGTTTACAATAAATAGTGGAGTTTCAAGATAGGCAAAGGTCAGGAGCATCTCTCCAAAATCGCGAAGTACTCTGGCTGCCGTATACATAAAAAAAATAATATAACAAAAGGCAAGGATTGTACCTACTATTTTTCCAAGCAGCTTTTGCATATATTCCGGGGGGGCTAACTCTGGATAATAAAGAAATAAACGGTAATTTACCCAGAATAAGAATAGACCTCCTGCCATTCCAAAGAGGATGGCCAGCCAGGCATCTTGTTTGGCATCACTTGCCAGAGGTACCAAAATCGCACTGCCGAGTTCAAATAACAAGATTAGGACAAAAAGCTGGTATAAGCTTATTTTTGCCTTTTCCACGCTTTTGTCACATCCTTTTCATCCTTTTTGATTATTCCTTATTTACTTGGTGGGAGTTGTTACGTAATCCTGTTCGACGAATAAAGGCATCCACTATTATATCTGTTTTAACTTCTGGAAAATAAACATCATTCCATTTAGAGGCCATTTTTTCCCATTCCTTAGGATTTGTTCGATGAAGTACATCTCCAAATCCAAAAATATCGGATTTATTTTTTTGGGCCTGCTTCACAGCCATCAAAATCTCTTTTTTAATTTCCTTTTCAATTTCTTCTTCTATTTTTAAAAGAACATCAGGATTAGTAAGGTCTATGGGTACTCTTGCCTCTCCAATATTTCCCTCCGCCTGAACCTCAATGGAAACGCGGGGATCTCCTTTTTTCATTTTTGCCATTACCTTTGTTTTTTGTCTGATTAATTCATATACTATAGCCTCGTCTTTTCCTTCCCACTTTACACCAATTGCAGAAGCATTTAATTTGTCGAGGAGGAATACCGACCCTCTTGCAGCCTCACCATCAATCCAATCAGTTAGCTTCCCGTTTTTAAATATCGCAAGACTCCCTGCGTAAATGAAGGAAGAGAATTCCGTTTGCTGGGTATTATCGACTTTTTTACCTGTATTAGCATCTCCGCTTAAACGAAATCCCGAAACAACCAGTTCCTTACCAGGTGAGACAAGTGTCTTTATCGCATCCTGCATGTTAACAGAGATGTTTTCTCCCCAGGTCCTTTCAGTAAATTTTAACGTTTTGATTACTTTATTTGCTGGGATTTTATCTATTGCTGTTAACACTTTAACAATGTTGGAAGCTTTCGTTCCCTGGGCGATGACAATGATCGCTGTACTCCGGAATTCCGCATCCCGTTCAAGTGGATCAAGAATGCTGCTGATGGATTCCTCTTTTGCAAGCTCTTCACTAATGACAACTAAATTTGTATGCGCATAATACAGTCTTCTTGACAATTTACGAGATGTCCTTCTGCTCAACTCGACAATATTATCTCCTGTTCCCGTAATGATGGAAACGGAAGGTCCTTGACTTCCGGCGCCGCCTTGCATACCACCTGCAACGGTACCAGGATTGATAATTTGCAATGTGCCAACATATCGGCCTTCTTCATTCTTGTCAATTCCTAAGGCAGCAACAATAGCCAAGTCGGTTAATTCACTTTTGCTCCAACAACCTGATAAAAGGAGTGTATTGCTAAAAAATACCAATAAGAGCAAAAATCGCTTATTGTTCATCCTGGTCACCTTTTTCTACTACAGAGTTGACCATCCCCCTGCTTTCAGGTGGGGTGGGTTTCTGATCATCGCCTACCCGATTCTCGTTATCTCCGCTAATAGGTTTGGGACGTTTTTTTTGTGCCCAAAGTGGCAAACGGATAATTGAATCGCCTATGTTAGCTAGGATAAGGGGGGCCATTGGGGTTAAATAAGGGACTCCAAAAGACCGAAGACTGCATAAATGTACAGCAAGAACAATGACCCCCAAAATGATTCCATAAAAGCCGAAAGTTGCAGCTGCAAACATAAATCCAAAGCGAATGAGTCGTGCTGAGATGGCCACTGCAAAAGCTGGAGTTGCAAAGTTGGCAATGGCAGTAATGGCCACAACAATGACCATAGCAGGGGAAACAATCCCTGCTTGTACGGCTGCCTGACCAATAACCAGTGCACCAACAATGGAAATCGCTGACCCCACTGCTCTAGGCATCCTTATCCCTGCTTCACGGAGGATTTCAAAAGCAACTTCCATAATCAGTGCTTCGACCAATGCCGGAAAAGGGACTGCCTCCCTCTGGGCTGCGATGGCAACTAACAGCTGTGTCGGTATCATTTCCTGATGAAAAGTTGTAATCGCAATATAAGTAGCTGGCGCGATAATCGAGATAAGGAATATTAAAATCCTTAAGAAGCGCAGTGCAGTTGCAATATCAGCCCGACCATAATAATCTTCTACCGACTGAAAAAATTGGATAAAAACAGCCGGTGCAATCAGGACAAATGGCGTTCCATTCACAATGATCGCAACCCTGCCTTCAAGGAGATTACCGGCGACCATATCTGGCCTTTCCGTATGATAGAGAGTTGGAAATGTCGTAAATCCCTGGTCTTCGATAAGCTGCTCAATATAACCGGATTCAAGGATACTGTCAATTTCAATTCTTTTTAATCGATTCCGGACTTCCTCCACAATTTCATCCTTTGCGATGCCTTTTATATACATAATGGAAACATCTGTTTTCGTGACGCTGCCGATCTTCATATTTTCCAGCCATAAATTAGGGTTTTGAATACGTCTGCGAATTAAAGCGGTATTGGTGCGAATGGATTCGGTGAACCCATCTCGAGGGCCACGAACGGTTACCTGGCTGCCTGGTTCTTCAATGGAACGCTGCTCCCCGCCTCTTGTGCTGGCACTAAGTGCTTTTTGTGTACCATCAACCAGGATAATACTCTCACCAGACATTAAAGACAGGTACAAGTTGTCCCAATCCGTAATTTCTTTTACATCCCCCAGCGCTACTACCTTTTCAAAAAGGATTTCGAAAATTGGCCTGCTGTTGTGAACAGTACTATTATTCATAATCGATTCAATCAAAAAGTCGTTAATGGCCTTACTATCTGAAATCCCTTCGACAAAGACAACCGCTGTATCGGGCCCATTGCCATCGCTAAGCTGCAATTTTCGGATGACAACATCAATGCTATTCCCTGTTTTTTCTTTAATGTAATGTATTTGATCTTGTAAAGAACTAGGAATGGCCTTGGATGACTTTTCGCTATATTGAGTATGTTTCTTCTGCAATTTTAATTTTTTTACTTTTTTGGATAGGGAAAATAGAGACATCGTCACTAAACCTTTCCTGCTTTTTTATTATTTTCCACCAATATTGAAAAGGTATTCCTTATTTTCTAGAAAGTACCAGCACACTTCCGGAGGGAAAGAGGAATCCTACCATAAAAAGGTGATAAAAAATGAAAATAATCATTATTACACTAGTGATGCTAGCAACATTAATAAGTTGTGCCTTCGGAATTGACCTCATGTTAGGATTTGAAATGAAAACTGCATGGCGAAATGCCATAAGCCCTTTTAGAGTAATGGAAGTTCCTGAATACTTTGTATTTATTCTTCTGATTGCAATTTACTTAATTAAAAAACTATATAGTTTGGTAAATAAAAGGATAAGCAGAAAACTGTCGAAAATGGTAGAGTAGGAAGACCATGGGGACGGTTCTTGTGGTCATCACTAACCACATAAGACCAGGAGAGCCGTCCCCAAGGAAACGCTAAATTAACAAAAAAATATTATAAAATTTACATTGCCTCAACATTAGATAATTAAAATATAGGTATATTTAATTATTTAACCGAAGCAGGTGCAGCTAATGGACAGTCAGAATCATAACCAGTTATTTTCAGTTCTGAGAAAGAGTAGCTTTTACTCCTATTTAATATACCTAAATAATAGAAGAAAAAAGGATATTTTATATTATAAAAGGCTGAGGGAATTGCAAAAAATTGTGAAAAACAATGCCTTGGATACCTTCTTTCAACCTGTGTTAAACTTACATTCAGGAGAAACAATTGGTTATGAAGCGTTAAATCGACCTGCGGTTACAAATGAATTTCCAAACACTGAAATATTTTATGACTTTGTGGGCCAATCGAACCAGGTGTTTTTGTTTGAGTGCTTTTGTAGAAATATTTCCCTTAAACGGTATATGGAACGATTAAAAGATCAATTGCATAAGAAGAATTCACTGCTTTTTATCAATATTCACCCGCATGTTTTACTAGATTCTAATTACCATAGCGGTGAAACCCTTCAGCTTTTATCTGACCTTGGGATCGAACCGAAGCAGGTCGTTTTTGAATTGACGGAAAAAAGTGCTGTGACGGACTTTCCTCTTTTTGAGAAGGTCCTTTCCAATTATCGCGCACAAGGATTTCGAATTGCCATCGATGATGTAGGGTCTGGGTACAATAGCCTAAAAACGTTAATTTATTTAAAGCCTGAATTTATTAAACTAGATAAGTCCCTTATTCAAAATATTGACCAAAGGATAGAACAACAGCAATTAGTAGAGTTGATTTTAGACTATGCAAAACTATCTTCAACCAAAATTATTGCAGAAGGAATAGAAAGGCACGAAGATCTGGCTTTTTTAATGGAACAAGGAGTTCATTACGGACAAGGATATGCATTGGGCAAACCTCATCAGGAGGTAAAACCAGGAAGGATTCCGCCGTGTTTAATGAAAAAGGAAAAACTCTCGATTATCATTTGATAGGCGAAAAGGTGATCTTATGGCAGTTTATATAGGTGATATTGCAGAACCTGTACCCTGTATTTCTCAGATGGGTATTAGTAAAGAGGTCGATAAGATCTTTAGTGAAAATACGAAGATACATGGTGTGGTGGTTGTAAATGAAGAGGTGCCGATATCCCTCATTACACGAACGAATTTTTATCAAAAAATGGGGACTTTGTATGGTTACAATCTCTATATGGGGCGGTCTATCGAATTAATCGCAAACCATGAACCTCTGATTGTTGATTACTTTCAGTCTATTACAGAGGTAAGTAGATTAGCAATGGAGAGGAAGGAAGAGGATCGCTACGATTATGTGATTGTGACAAAGGAAGATAAGTATATTGGTATTGTAAGTATACAAAGATTACTTATGACGCTGGTTGAGGTTCAAACAGAATTTGCCAGCCTATTAAATCCGCTGACTCGCTTGCCAGGAAATCATATTATAGACGATAAGCTAAAAGAGATCATCAACCAGAAGAATTTTAGTATCTTATACTTCGATCTCGATCATTTTAAAGCTTATAACGATACCTATGGCTTTAAAAAAGGGGACGAGCTGCTCCAGGCTACTGCTGATCTTCTGAAAAGGACATTTGAGAAATCGGGTGTTTTTTTAGGACATATTGGCGGCGATGATTTTATTGGTGTTCTCAATCATTATGATGTTCTATCCATTTGCGAACCTATCATGGAGGATTTCGACAGGAGTATTGTCAGGTTCTATCATTCTACTCATCTTTCACAAGATTTCGTCATAACCGAAAATCGCCAAGGTGTGAAGGAAAAAATAGCACTTGTCTCACTGTCTATCGCTGCGGTTACGAATGAATGTCAGCCCTTTCAAACAGTTGAAGAACTTGTTGAATATGCTGCAATCGTTAAAAAAAGATGCAAGAAGATTAAAGGAAGCTGTTGTTTGATTAATAATGAAGACCAGGGGGACCATGACCATGGGGACGGTTCTTCTGGACTGGTTTATCCTGGAATTTTAGTATGATATCTATACCTTTATGGGCATACTGGAACATTGGTAATGCCTTTTTGTTCTACGAGTAACGAGTTTCCGCCACGGTACATTCCTTCTGCTGATGTAACGGTTCATCATTCAGAGGCAGTACGTGATTTATTCAAAAAAGTCATTGTGGCTTACACATAGGTTGTATATCTTGGCTTTTTATGTAAAAATATATTGCAGAAAATATGAGGTGCTGACAAGCATTCTCTATTATTACCTTCAAAAAAGGCCAAGGACACAAGGAGGAGATGTACGATGAATTTTGTCACTTTAAATAATGGTGTGAAAATGCCGCAGCTAGGATTTGGTGTTTGGCAGGTTGCAGACGACCAGGCGACAGAGACAGTAGCTGTGGCGCTAAAAGTTGGTTACACCTCTATAGATACGGCGATGATCTATAAAAATGAAAAGGGCGTGGGAAGGGCGATCGCTGAGTCTTCCGTTCCTCGTGATGAGTTATTTATTACAACCAAAGTCTGGAATGCTGATCAAGGCTTTGACAAGACTTTACGTGCATTTGATGAAAGCTTGGACCGATTAGGTCTTGATTATGTGGATTTATATTTGATTCACTGGCCAACTCCTAACTTTGACCAATATGTTGATACCTATAAGGCTTTAGAAAAGCTTTATCATGATGGCCGAGTGAAGGCAATTGGGGTCTGTAACTTTGAAGTTGAGCACTTAGAGCGCATTTTAAAAGAATGTGACGTCGTACCGGTATTGAATCAGGTTGAGTGTCATCCATACCTTGCTCAAAATGAGTTAAAAGAGTACTGTGCAAAGCATAATATCTTTGTAGAAGCCTGGAGTCCTCTTGAGCAGGGAGGCGAGGTCCTGCAAGACGAAGTTATTCAATCGATAGCTGTGTCACAGAGCAAGACTCCAGCACAGGTTGTGTTGCGCTGGCATTTACAAAACAACACCATCGTCATTCCGAAATCGGTAACACCCTCAAGAATCGAAGAAAACATTAACGTATTTGATTTTGAACTTTCTGCAAATGAAATGGACCAAATAAATAAACTTAATCGCAATCGACGCAGAGGCTCACATCCAAACGACATGCATGTTCGCTGAGTCGGGGGACACGGGGAAGGTTCTGATGGTCAGGCCCCCTATACTATGATGAAGGAAAGGGAGAGGAGCTATAATGCCCTCTCCCTTTGTTGTTCTTCTTTATGTAAGTCAAGGCTGTTCCAATTGGTCCTTGCTAATAATGGAAAAGATTAATTCATCTTCAACAGCTTTTATTACTTTGCCGGTATCTTTAAAACCTACGGATAGATATAGTTGTTTGGCTATTTCATTTTCAGGAACAAAGGTTATAAATATTTCGTCACAATGAAATTGATTAACCATTTCTTTTATTACTAAGAGTAATGCTTGCTTACCATAACCATTTCCTTGAAACTTGTAATCAATCATGATTCTACAAATTTCATAGCCAGAAAGTTCGTCCGAATACCCATACATGGTAAAGCCTATGGGCCTATCATTTAGATAAATGGCTTTAACTGTCCAATTTTCTTCTATACTGGCTTGTGCTAAGGACAAACAGTTTGAGGCAAGTGTTTTTTCGAATACTCTGTTTCGTTGATCTTCTGCGCTACTTAGTCTGACAATGTCTATCCAGTTTTGTTTATTTACATCTTTTAAAGTAATCATTTCATTCCCTCTAATCCACATTTTAATTCTACTTTAATATTCTACCTTTGGTGAAAATAACCTTTTTTGGGGGACATGGGGACGGTTCTGTTGGCAATAAACGGTGTTATTACTGGAGTCTTTCAAAAAAGGTCATGAGAACCGTCCCCAAGGTCACGTCGAATCCTTATCGTGATTTTAATCTTAAGTTAATCGTAACTTTACATTCTAGTTTTACAATTTAAGAGGGTAATGAATAGGAGGAGAGTGTATGAATAAAATGAGAAAGAATTTATGGACGGGCTGCTTTTCACTGGCGGTGGCTGCTGCTTTTGTTGCAATGCCCGTAACGGCAGATGCCGAGGAAAATCTCAAGGAGGGAGAAAAGTTTGAACTCACCATTCTTCAGACGAATGACTTTCATGGGCATGTGGATGATATCGTCACACTGGATGACGGAACGGTTCATTACAATTCGATTGCGAAGTATGCTACCATCATTGAGAATGTTCGCAATGTAGAGGAGAATGTGCTGCTCGTCGATGGCGGGGATGTCTTCCTGCGAGGTGAGTTTCAGGCGGGCCAAGGAGAGTTAGAGACGTCTCTATTGAAAGCTCTGGACTATGATGCGATGGTTCTCGGAAACAACGACTTCCGTGTTTACCCTGCAGGAGAGGGCACACCGTACAGTCTTTATGAACAGTTGAAGAATTACCACCGCAACGTGAACTTCCCGATTCTTACTGGTAATGTCATGAACAAAGAAACAGGAAAGTACATACAAAATGTCAAGCCTTGGAAGGGCTTTACCTTCAAGGGTGTTCAAGTCGGGGTGATTGGCCTTACTTCGATGAAGCCGGAAATTCGCGGTTGGAATGACGTCGCAGACCTCGACTTTATTGAACCGGTTGAAGCGTTACATGCATTGCTTCCTGAGGTAAGTGAAAAGTCGGACATTAACATTGTCCTTTCACATGCCGGAAACCCTGAAGATCACAACTTGGCAAAGGTTCCCGGAGTTTCCGCGGTAATCGGAGCTGATACACACAAAGTCATCAAAACGCCTGAATATGAATTCAACGGCGAGGTAATGGTGCCCATTACGCAAGCAGGTGGAGAACAAGAGAATTATTTGGGCCGCCTGAATTTGACCTTTGAAGTCATTGACGGCCAAATGAAGCTGGTAGATTCCGATGGATTCCTCTACGACGTCACAAATGTTCCTGCGGACCCGGAAATCCAAACGATTATCGACGAATATCGTGCAGAGAAGAACTAGGGACATGGGGACGGTCCATCTGGCCAAAAGCGAGGGCATTACTGGAACATTGGTAATGCCAAACTGATTGGCTGCCTCTTTTTAAAATGCTGTGTTATGATTCATTGTTGATTTTCGTGTAGGGTTAATCATTCATAGGCGGAGAATTTCCGTCTATTGTAGATAAAGGAACCTTAAGAAGCCGATATAAGCGGAAATATTCCGGTTAACAGCTTTAAATAAGACAAAATCAAATGATTTGGATACCATAAGCGGAAAAACTCCGCTTATTGTTAAGGAAATATGGGGATTTTCCAATTTAAACGGAAATTCTCCGCTTATTTTCCAAACACAGTAAAATCAACATTCAGCTTTAACACAGCCTTTTAAAAAAGAACCACTGAGATTAAACTCAGTGGTTCTTTCAATTACTACTTAGCAGTATCCTTCGATAAGAAGTTATAAATATTTGCTTCGCCTGCTCCATATAGTGGATCTACTCCAACTTTTCCAAAATCAATGGCACTTTGTCTGATGGCTGCTGCAACTTGTGCAGGGCTATACTCAGGGTGAGCGGCTTTAATGACTCCAGCAACTCCAGCAACTTTCGGTGCTGCCATGGAAGTACCATGCAAATATGAATACCCATGCCATTGTCCGTCGCTAAATTGGGTTGTAGCATTTCCCCCGCCTACTGGGTAACTAGGATAAGTAGATAGTGTACGATACGTAAAATCACGTGTATTTAAATAGTTTCCGGCCGGATCTTGACGGTAAAGGCTGTCGTACGTTGGGCCATTATCGCCTCCAGGACCAGCAACATCAATGGCATTACCGTAATTGGAGTAGAATGCGATTCCATCTGTTGACCACTCATTAGATGAAGACACTGTAATCACTCCAGGAATTTGTGCTGGAACGACACGAGAAGGACCCTTAATATCTAATCCATAAGTAGCTTTCCAATAAGCTTGCATATCATGTAAATTGTTTAGATCTTTTGAGTCGTTCCCCGAAGATACGACCACTGTAACTCCTTTTTGAATCGCGTATTGAACGGCACGGTGATAGGCAACCATTGAAGCGGAATCACCTTTCTCTTCTAGGTTATGAGCCATCCAGCGCCAGCCGCCAATGGACATATTAATCACCTCAACGCCATCGTTTGCTGCAGCGACAATGGCATCGGTAATCCATGATTGCTGTGCACCACCCGTTGCTCCAAACACACGGTACGCTCTGACCGTTAAATCCGGACCAACACCCTTTACCTTGCCATTCGCAGCGATCGATCCAGCAACATGTGTGCCGTGGCCATTTTTGTCCCAAGCATCTGTAGTTCCTGGAACGAAGGTTTTAGAGCCTGCCAGATCAGCATTATCCTTCAAGTCCGGATGGCTAAAGTCAATACCGGTATCAATTACTGCAACCACCGTATCTTTATCTCCATCATTTATGCTATAAGATTCCCCATCATTAGTAAGACGATGCATGTCCCATTGTTTTTCCCAATAGGTGTCTGCGGCTGCATCTAACGTAACTTTAGCTCCATTAGGAGTTCCCGGGGTAAAATTAACTTTTGTATCGGGGTCTGTTTCTAAGTATGCTTCAAGTTCTCTGCCTGCTGATTGTACGTTTGCATCTTTTTTTACATTAGTAAGGAAAGCAGGATTAGCGGATGCAACTTCTACTATGCCAATTTCTTCTATGATTCGTTCTATTTTTCCGCCTGATTTTTCAATTCTCTCAGAGAAATTGGATGGCAGTTTCCCCTTATAGGCTACAACAAAATGTTCCAGTTCTGGTGAAGCCTTTGTTTTGTTGGGTTGGACCCCAACTAGTAGTGAAAATGATAGAGCAGAACAAATAGATAGTACAGCTAGTTTCTTCTTCATTTACATTCCTCCATTTATATGTAACATTACGTGAGACACGTAGAATTAAATTTTATTACAAGCTCTTAAATATATTTGTCGAATTACGGACTTAAAAAGTGTGAATATTCCGACATAAAACACAGGTAAGTGGGTACCCACGTCCGTCACTTTCTGATTTTCTCGAAGATTGATAGACTAGTAAACTTTCTAGTTGAGCATATTCCCCGATTAGGGGCAAACTCTTGCTTTATTTACAAACAATTTACCGACAATTAACACTTTTAACTTGGCACCAAGTTATTCTTAAAATAAAGATAAAGGAGGGACCTGCGTGAAAATTGAGTTACATTGTCATACGAATATTTCTGATTGTCTATTGTCGATTGATGAGGTCTTGGAGTTAGCTGTCGCAGAAGGGGTTACACACTTAGCGGTTACCAACCATGACACCACGAAAGGTTTGAATGAAGCAATTGAAATTGGAAAGAGATATGGAATTGAAGTGATTCCATGTATTGAAATGTCAGGGTTCGATTTTGTAAGAGGCCGCCGTGTTCACATTCTCGGTTATTTTATTGAACCGGGTCATGAGAGAAATGATGAAAATCATAATGCGGAACTTCAGGGCGACCAAGGGGACGGTTCTAATGGCTTTTTATATAGGGGCAAATTGGCGGCGGCCTGTAAAAATATCAATGTGTAAGGAATCATTTAACAGTTCCATTGGCAATGCTAACAAAATAGACTATGAAAACCGTCCCCTAGGACTAATTGGAGGAATTACATGTCAACTCAAATCAAAGTCACTCATACTTTTAATGCTCCACGTGAACTTGTGTTTAAGGCTTTCACAGAATCAGACCACTTAAAGAACTGGTGGGGGCCAAAAGGATGGACGTTTGAGGTTTTAAAATCAGATTTCCTCCCCGGTGGTGTTTTTCATTACAGCCAGAAACCTGCTGACGGTAATGTAATGTGGGTTAAATTTGTATACAGTGAAATGATTACACCAGAGAAAATCGTTTACTCCAGTTTCTTTTCCGATGAAGAAGGTAACACTGTACGTGCCCCCTTTCACGCAAATTGGCCGGTGGAAACCCTGAATACCATTACGTTCAGCGAAGCCGAGGGAAAAACAAACCTTACTATGATTGTGGCTCCCGTATCCCCGACTGAGGAAGAGCTCAAAACCTTCGAGGATTCAAAAGAGATGGCTAAAGAAGGATATAGCGGAACCTATTATCAATTAGATGAATACTTAACAAAGATAAAAACCGTTTAAAATAACCGCAGAAAAAAACACCAACATTGGTGTTTTTTTGGTGATCGTGGGGACGGTTCTCATTTAATATTATGCAAGTCCATTCCTTCTACAAACTCAACAAAGGCTTTCACAATATTTAACTCTAAAGATTCCTCATGGTAGAACATCCAAGTCTTACGTATGATTTTCTCTCCACTTTTTGTTCTAATCTCAAATTTATGGATATTGTCCAGATCATTTATTAACAAACTTGGCAAGATTGCGTATCCTAACCCATTCTCAACCATCTTTTTGCATGTGTCAGCTTTATCGACGTTGATGCTGACTAATGGCGGCTGGGAATAGTTTTCAGTCCACCAATTATCCACTGCAGTTTTTAGTAATGGATCAGTGTGATAATCAATTCTTGGTAAATAGGGGAGGCGGTGGATATCAATTTCTACTTTTGAAGCAATACAAATGCTTTCTTCAAAGAGCAGTTTCTTTTGATCTTGCCAGCTATAATCTCCCCTTACAAAGCCAATATGTACATCTTGATTGTGCATTAAATGGGTAATATGGCTGCTTAATCCTGTTGTTACCTTGAACTCAACATCAGGGTACTGATTTTTGAAGAGTTTTAATAGCCCAGGTAGTTTATAATCAGTAAAGAAATTTGAAACACCCAATCTCAAAATACCGGATATTTTATCCTCCATATTCAAAACCGTTTCTTTTATCTTTTGTATACGCCATAACATTTCATGAGCACTTTTTGCCAGATATTCACCCTGCGAGGTAAATTGGACTCCGCGCCGGCCTCTGATAACAATTTGGACACCAAATTGTTTTTCCATCGTTTTCAAACGATTCGTCAAAGCTGGCTGAGAAATATACAATATTTTAGCAGTATTTGTTATATTCTTCTCTTGATAAAGGGTTTGTAAAACCATCCAGTCTCTTTCGTCCAACATTTTCACTCCTAATTAGAAATAACCTTTATTTATGGTTAAACATATTAATTCGATATTTTATTTATTGCTATGTTTATACTATATTAATAATACATAACACAAGTAGCGGTGTTTTATTTTAGACTCAATGAAAGTAGGTCGGTTTATTTGAAGAGAAACAACACTTTTTTTCGAAGTGTTTGGTTTATAGCAATCAGCGGCTTAGGCGGATTTTTTCTCTCGTTGACAGGTCTTTCCATTGGATGGATGATTGGCACATTTCTGGCAGCTGCCTTACTATCATTTTTGAAGCCATCACTACTAAGGCATGATGCCTCCAAAAAGGGTGTTCCAAAATACTGGTTGTTTATAGGACAATGTATTTTAGGAATTGAATTGGGACAGAAAATAAACTTATCTTTTTTGCATATTTTTAAAGAATATTGGATGACCATTATTCTCATGCTACTTCTATCAATCTTTTTTTCTTTACTTTCTGGTTTCCTACTTTGGAAATACAGTAAAACTGATATGCTTACTAGCTTTTTTGGAACGGCTCCTGGCGGATTGTCCGCGATGCCGGGGATTGCGGAAGAGGTCGGGGCGAATACGGCTGTCGTCAGCATTATCCAAACTATGCGCGTATTTTTAGTTATCCTTACTATTCCTATTTTTGTCTCTTTATGGGCTAGTAATCCGGTAAATCACGTCACCTTACCTGCCCAGACTGTCTCACCCTTTGAATTCGAGAAGCTGCTCTGGACTTTAGTGTTAATTGGAATTGCATATGGGGGATACCTCTTGGGCAAGTATTTAAAATTTCCTGCTCCATGGTTGATTGGAAGTATGGTGGCAGTGGCGGTTGTCCAATCATTCGGTTCTTTGTTTATGGGTCATGATATGGTTTCATGGTGGCCGCACGTGGTGATCACTTTATCTCAAATTTTTATTGCGGCAAGTATTGGTTCCCGTTTTCATAAAAGCATGTTTATCGGATTAAAACAGACGTTAATTGTCGCCTTTTTAAGTACGATTGGTCTTATTTTCTCCATGATTATGTGTGCCATTTTTGTTTCAAAAGTAACAGGGATCGCACTTATTACCGCTGTTCTTGCCTTTGCTCCTGGCGGTATTGCTGAAATGACAACAACTTCTGTTGTGCTAAATGCAGATTCTACATTTGTCATAGCAGTGCAAGTACTACGAATCATTATTGTGTGTGTTATATTACCGCCATTTTTCAGGCTACTAAATTATTGGGAGCATAAAAAGCACCTATCTTCCCATGCTTCAGCTTAATTTGATATGTTTAAGATCATTATTGTTTGTATAATAGTAAAAAGGGGAATCAAGATATGTCCAATCTACATGAAAACGGAGCAGGTATATTCGGTGATCCGAGCGATAAAAATACAGAAAAACTAGCATCTTTAATGAAGGAAATTATTCAATCGTCTGGATATCAAAAAGAAGATATTATCTTTCTCTGCATTGGTTCTGACCGCTCTGTAGGAGATTCATTGGGCCCTTTAGTTGGAACGATGCTCAAGGAATATCAGGTACCATACCGTATCTACGGGACCTTGGAAAAGCCAGTTCATGCATTTAATTTAAAAGAAACATTAAAAGAAATTAAAAAGGAATTTATAAAGCCGCTTATTATTAGTGTGGATGCCTGTTTAGGCGATCAAAATCAAGTGGGTTATGTTTTTTTGAAAGAAGGACCTCTGGTTCCGGGGGAAGCCCTAAAAAAAGTATTGCCGGAAGTAGGAGACTATCATATTATTGGGATGGTAAATTATATAGACCCTTTACCAGCCATGCAATTTTTAAATGATACTCGTTTATTCACAGTTATGAACCTTGCAAAAACAATTGTAAAAATCATTACTCAAGCAACCAACGAGATTCAAGCAACCTCTTAAAAAAGTGAGGCTGGCCCAAAAGCCATTAGAATTGGTTTTGGGACAGCCCTGCTTCGATTAAGGTTAGACAATTAAAATAGAGTGATAGCCCCTGTTAAGATAGCGACAAGGATAAGAACTACTGAACAAAAAAGAGCCCATTTAAATGCATACTTCTGTAGTTCCCCGATGTCTTTATTGACCATTCCCACTAATAAAAGAGTCGAAGCCACGAGTGGACTTAAAAAATGTACAGGCTGACCCAATACAGAAGCTCTGGCAATTTCTAAAGGACTCACCCCATAAGCTGTTCCTGCCTCAGCAAGAATTGGTAAAACCCCAAAGTAATAAGCGTCATTGGATAAAACGAATGTAAATGGCATGCTAGTCAGGGCAACGACTACCGGAAAAAAAGAGCCTAGAGAATCCGGAATGATGGCCACTAATGAATTTGCGATGGCATCAACCATTTTTGTGCCGGAAAAAATTCCAGTGAAAATACCTGCCGCAAATACTAATGTAACAACCGTTATAGCGTTTGCAGAATGTGCAACAATCCGCTCCCTTTGCTGCTCTAAATTTGGGTAATTAATAACGGAAGCAATTACAAATCCAATTAAAAACAAAACGGGTACAGGTATTAAACCCATAATAAGAACGACCATGATCGTAAGCGTTAAAAGAAGATTGACCCATATTAATTTAGGACGCTTTAAATCCGCTTGTATGGCGGCAGCAACTGCAGCTTCACCAAGAGCGGTGCTCCTTCTAGGAGCTGTATTGATTTGGACAACTCCAACCCTTTTACGTTCTTTTTTTCCAAGTACATAAGAGGTAAAAAGAATAGATGCCATTCCTGCGAGCAGTGTTGGAATAATTGGAATGAAGAATTCATTTGCATCTAGACCTAGAGATGCTATCGCTCTTGTAGCGGGTCCTCCCCAAGGCGTCATTCCACTCATAATACTAACAGAAAGCATTGAAATGGTGGCAAGAATAAGAGGATTCATACCAAGTCGCAAGTAAAGCGGCAGCATGGCAGAGATGGTAATCATATGAGTTGTCGTACCATCACCATCTAAAGCAACAGTCATGGCGATCACTGCAGTTCCTATCGCTATTTTAACTGGGTCCCCTTTTACAATTTTCAACATCGTTTTAATAAGTGGATCAAATAATCCAGCGTCAATTAGAACTCCAAAAAACAGAATAGCAAACAATAACAAAGCAGCGGAGGGGGCAACAACCTTTAATCCCTCATACATCATTTCCCCAAGTTTAGAACTAAAACCACCTATGATGGCAAAGGCAATCGGTACGATCGTTAGGGCAGTAACCGGGGATAAGCGTTTGGACATAATTAAATAAGTAAACACAATTACCATTGAAATTCCCAAAAAAGTAAGAATATTAATCTCCCTCCCATTGATAAGAAATCGCTTACAAATGCATAAACATAAAATCCTTTTCCATTTCCTTGCTCCCTTTTCTCTTTTTTAGAATAATTTAAATATTAAAATAAGTAAAATAGAAGTTTTTTTATACTTTTTTATAAAAAAACTTATAATCCCTTTTACCGAACAAAAGCACAATAAAATCGTCAAGATCTCATTGTGCTTTTTCATCAAAGATTGGGATTGCTATTTAAAAAATCAATAAAATTTTTTACAGAGGATAGTTTTAAAGACTCCTCGTTATACATCAACCATGTATTTCTTAATACAGGTTCTCCATTCTTATAAGATAACCCATATGTATGCAGGTTATCAGATGGCTGCATGCATATCTCTGGTAAGATAGAAACCCCAAGACCATTTTTAACCATTTCTTTACAGGTCTCCTGCCGATCCGTTTCCATAGTAACTAATGGAGGTTCAGAAAATCTATCATGCCACCAGCCATTCATTAAACCTTTTAATGAGCTGTCTGTTTTATAATTTATGAATGGAAGATTTGGCAGGTTCTCCATATCCACCTTAGTTTTTGAAATTAAGCATAGTCTTTCCTTGTGCAGCAGTGTTTTAATTCCATACCAATCGTAATTTCCCCGTAATATTCCTAATTGAACACTAGCAGAATCTAGGAGATTCATGATTTCCGTACTCCATCCTGTATTGACGTTAAATTGGACAAGTGGATATTTTATTGAAAACTTTTTAAGGATTTTTGGAAGTTTATATTGAGCAAAATTACTAGAAACGCCCAAGCGCAGAGTACCCCTTACTTCATTTTGCATATTTAACATGTAATCTTTCGTCTTTTGGAGTTTTATAATCATTTCTTCCGCATACCCCGCTAAATGTGCACCTTCAGAAGTAAACTCAATACCACCTTTTATTTTAAAAAATATACTCGTTCCAAATTCTTTTTCTATATTCTTAAGCCGGTATGTTAACGCTGGCTGCGAAATGTATAACCGCTCTGCAGCACGGCTAATATTTTTTTCCTCATACAATATCCTTAAAGCGAACCAGTCTTTTTCGTCCAATTTATTCGCCACCCGTTTTAGATTATAACTTTTTTTTTACTTTTATTTAAAAAAATATGTATTTTACTTATGAACAAACCTATCATACTATATTTTCAAAGGAACTAGTAGTGGTAAAACATTTTATATAAAGGTGGTTAATGTAATGAAGGTACCCGTGGTTTTGATGCGTGGCGGAACAAGTAAAGGAGTTTTTCTTAATTTTGAACATTTGCCCTTGAATCGCTCGCATTGGGAAGACTTCTTACTCGATATAATGGGTAGTCCGGATCACAGGCAGATTGATGGTCTTGGCGGGGCAAATTCGTTGACTAGTAAGGCAGCAATAATAAAAAAGTCGGATTCGTTAGAATTTGATGTGGAGTACACATTTGCTCAAATAAGCATTGATAATCAAATGGTTGATTTTAAAGGGAATTGTGGTAATATATCATCCGCGGTAGGACCATACGCAATTGAGCAAGGATTAGTTCCGATAAAGGAACCTGTCACAACGGTAAGAATTTTTAATACTAATACACAAAAATTAATACTAGCAGAGGTAGAAATTGAAAATGGCCAAGTGAAAACGGAAGGAAGCTGTTCCATTCCAGGAGTGCCTGGCACAGGATCACCAATCTATCTTACTTTTAATCGTGCTGAAGGAGCTGTTACCGGGAAACTCTTTCCAACTGGTAATCCAATTGACATGATCAAAACAAGTAATCGACTTTTTCCCGTTTCGATTGTTGATGCCGCCAATCCACTTGTTTTCGTTAGAGCTCAAGATATCGGTCTGACTGGGAGTGAATTACCTTCTGACTATACACAGGAAAAGTTAATTGAACTGGAAGAAATTCGTTCAATTGCGGCTGAAATGTGCGGTTTCGCTGACAGGAGATCCGCAACACTTCTATCTCCTGCTGTACCAAAGATGGCCATCATTTCACCGCCTATGGATTACATAGATATGGCTGGTACAGAGCGAAATGCAGAAGAAATGGATTTGATGATTAGAATGATGTCAATGCAAAAGCCCCATCAGGCTCTTGCGATCACAGGGGCAATCTGTGCAACTACAGGAGCCTTCTTAGAGGAAACGATTCTATCAGAAATGGTGAACATTAAACAGGATGTTTTTCGATTAGCTCACCCTGCGGGAATTATGGAAACGAAAGTGGATTTCCTGGCAGGCCACATTCGTGCCATTAAAGTGGTTCGTACTGCGAGAACCATATTAGAGGGCTATGTGTATACGAAAAAAAATCATGAGATTTCCTATCAATTTGCTTAACTAAAACTCATCTGAAATTCACAGTATCAAATCTATTTTAATTGGAGGCTTTCAAATGTGGGTCATAACTATCTATTTAAATGGAAATATTAAAATGTTTGAATTTGACAAAGAAGAGGAAGCTAATGAAGCTTTCAAAAATATTCAAGGAACAAAATTTCTTTCAAAAATAGTATACTTTAATGATCCTAGTTTTGTATAAAGGGGGCCGTGGGGACGGTTCTTGTGGTCGGCACTAGCCAAATTAAAGACCATAAGAACCGTCCCCGATGTGCCTGATGTGCACAAATAGATGGGAAGAAGTAGATTATAAGGGGGTTAAAAAGGTAATAATGAAGAAGTAGCGTAACTTTTCTCAATCATCTACAATATAGCTAGGCATCTATTGTGAAAGAATCACATAAAAATATTTGTATTAGGAGAGGTGGTAAATGAAATGGAAACATCTAAAAAAGTAACGGTAGAAACAACCATTCAAGCACCAGTAGAAAAGGTTTGGGAATATTGGACAGAGCCGACTCATATAACAAAATGGAATTCAGCTTCAGATGACTGGCACACACCAATTGCTGAGAATGATTTAAGAGCAGGTGGGAAATTCCATTCAAGAATGGAAGCCAAGGATGGCAGTTTTGGTTTCGATTTTGGTGGAATTTATGATGAAGTGAAATTACATGAGGTTATTGCGTATACAATGGGTGATGGAAGGAAAGTTACTATCACTTTTAAAGGTCAAGATAACGCAACCCAGGTAATTGAAACGTTTGATGCGGAAACTGAGAATTCCATTGAGCTACAACAACAAGGATGGCGGGCGATTCTAGATAATTTCAAAAAATATGCAGAGCAAACATCCAATTAAAAAAGGCACCAAACTATACTAGTGGAGTGTGTCAGTGGCTATGATAATTTAAATCACCACGGACACTGCCATTTTATTTTGGACCTGGATGAAAAGCAATGACATTGACATGAGCCTGGTGTTCGCCAGGCTTTTTAGCTGTTTTGGATGTGGAACTTGAAAGTGATCTGCCAAAAGTTCGTTTTCTAAGGGGGTTTTGGGCTGGTTCTACACTTCATTTGGTTTAGAAGCAACCAGTCTGCTTTTATATTGCTTTGGTGTTACCCCGGCAAATTTTTTAAAGACTTTCGTAAAGTAACTTTGGTCATGAAAGTTTAAGAGGCTGCTAATTTCTGTCAGGCTGTGTGCCGTATAGGTCATTAAGCTTTTTGCTTCATTAACCTTTGCACGTTGGATATAACCACTAATCGAAACACCCACTTCTTTTTTAAATAGTGCAGATAGATAACTAGGATTCATCGCTGCCATTTTCGCCAGCTGATTCAGCGTAATATCCTCATAGAGATGGGTGAAGATATAATTTTGACAGGCATAGATGGGGGTAGAATATTGATCCCGTTTGCTTTGCTCAACCCGCTGGGTGAACTCTAAAAAGGCGTGCTCCACCAACTGGTCCACTCCCTTACTATCATTCACTTCCTCAAGATTTTGGATATATAAATCACTAAGTGTATAGGCAATTTCAGGAAAAAGCCCTCCATCTAAAGCCGCTCTTGTTGCGAGAGTGATTCCCGCGATTGCTATGTTTTTTTGGCTGCGTAAATGACTTTTTTTCGATAATATCCCAGCTTCACCTGTTTCCCCTAAGGACTTCAACGTATTGACGACATCCGCCGTATTTCCCTCTCGAATGCAGTCAAATATTTTCTTCTCTGCCATTGGATCATGATGAACCTTTGTATTTTGGCGTCGTTCAGCGATCTCAACATCAGGCTGTTCGATTTCTATTTTCACATTCTCCAGTAGTTTATTTTTCTGTAAGAGTTCAACTAAGTCTAGTTGTTGTTGAAAAAGCATGTAGTGAAAAACCATACTCATATTGATAAATTTTAAATTATTTAAAACAGGAAGAGCTTGATAGTACTGAATCATTTCAACTTTATTTACCCTTATATGAAGATCATGAATGAGACCATCAATCGATCCCTCTGGCAGCTTTGAATAAAGGACAGGTCCTGCCAAAATGCTTCCGTGTAAGGGTATCTGAATCAGAAAATAGTTTTCAAGATTGGTGGTCGACTTAAATATTGGAAAAGGGTAATAATCGTCTTCAGCACTCAACTGTCTTAAAAGATCCATTCTTGAAGGAAAAAGCGGATGAGGCTGCTCGTTTAGCACATGTTCAAAAACCAAATTTCCGTTCTGATCAAGAAAAGAAATCGGTATTTTGTATGTGTTAAATAAAAGCCTGCAAATATAATCTAATTCCCCTAATTCGGAAAAAACCACTAATTTTACCCCCAGTCATTAAAATATTCCGTAAAATATTACTACTTTTCTAAAAAATATACCATTATTTCAGAAGAAGAGAAACTATAATAAAAACAAGAAATCGCTTTCTAAAAACGTTTACTGGGAGGATTATCATGGGAAGAGATATAAAGAAATTAATCGCTGAAATGACGATAGAGGAAAAAGCAAGCTTATGTTCAGGATTAGACTTTTGGAATACGAAGGGAATTGAACGTTTAGATATCCCTTCCGTAATGGTAACGGATGGACCGCACGGACTTAGAAAGCAAGCGCAGGGAGCCGATCACTTAGGAATTTATAATAGTGTTCCTTCTACTTGTTTTCCATCTGCAGTAGGTTTAGCCAGTACTTGGAACAAAGAATTAATTCATCAAGTAGGGGTGGCCTTAGGGGAAGAATGCCAAGCGGAAGATGTAGCCGTGCTGCTTGGACCTGGTGCCAATATTAAGCGTTCGCCCCTTTGTGGAAGAAACTTTGAATATTTTTCAGAAGATCCTTATTTATCTTCAGAGATCGCTGCTAGTCATATTAAGGGTGTCCAAAGTCAGGGAGTAGGAACTTCACTCAAGCACTTTGCTGCCAATAATCAGGAGCACCGCAGGATGTCAACGGATGCCATCGTGGATGAGAGAACATTGCGTGAAATCTATTTGGCTAGTTTTGAAGGGGCCGTTAAGAAAGCGCAGCCATGGACAGTGATGAGCGCTTATAACAAGGTAAATGGCGAATATGCCTCTGAAAACAACTATCTCTTAAACGAAATTTTAAAAGATGAGTGGGGCTTTGAAGGATTTGTCGTTTCCGACTGGGGCGCAGTGAATGAGCGTGCGACTGGTTTAGAAAACGGGTTAGAACTGGAAATGCCTTCAAGCAATGGAATTGGCGATAAGATGATTGTTGAAGCTGTCAAAAACGGTCAATTAGCTGAGGAAAAATTAGATCAAGCGGTAGAACGACTCCTTACTATTATCTTTAAGGCTGTTGACCATAAGAAAGAGAATGCCGTTTATAGCAAAGATGCACACCATCAGCTTGCGAGGGAAGTAGCTAGAGAAAGTATGGTTCTATTAAGAAATGAGGATTCTATTCTTCCTTTGAAAAAGGGTGGAACCGTAGCAGTTATTGGCGGGTTTGCTCAAAACCCACGCTACCAAGGCGGTGGAAGCTCTCATATTAATCCTACAAAACTTGAAAATATCTTAGAAGAAATTGATACTGTTTCAGGTGAAAATACAACGGTTCTATATGCACAAGGCTACAACCTTGCAAGTGATGAGGTAGATGAGGCCTTGATCAAGGAAGCAAAAGAAGTGGCAGCTTCTGCGGATTCTGTGATTTTGTTTGTCGGCTTGCCTGACCGTTATGAGTCAGAAGGATATGATCGTGAACATTTACGCATGCCAGAAAATCACATTCAATTAATCAATAAGATTGCAGAGGTACAAAGCAACATCGTGGTCGTTTTAAGTAATGGTGCTCCCATCGAAATGCCATGGATTGGTAAAGTTAAAGCAGTACTAGAAGGCTATTTAGGTGGACAAGCGCTTGGAGGCGCGATTGCTGATTTACTGTTTGGTGAGTCAACTCCAAGCGGAAAGCTAGCTGAAACCTTCCCGAAAGTTTTAAGTGACAATCCTTCCTATTTAAACTTCCCTGGTGAAGGGGATCGGGTGGAATATAAAGAAGGCTTGTTTGTCGGTTACCGTTACTATGACAAGAAAAACATTGAGCCATTATTCCCATTCGGTTTTGGCTTAAGCTATACAAGCTTTGAATATAGCAATCTTACTGTTGATAACAAGACTATCAAGGACACAGATACCGTGTCCGTGACGGTAACGGTAAAAAATGCAGGGAGCGTGGCAGGGAAAGAAACGGTTCAGCTTTATGTGCAAGATGTTGTTAGCAGTGTGATTCGTCCTAACAAAGAGCTTAAGGGCTTTGAAAAAGTAGAGCTCCAACCAGGAGAAGAAAAAAATGTTACTTTTACATTAGATAAGCGTTCTTTTGCTTACTATAACGTGGAATTGAAAGACTGGCATGTTGAAACGGGAGATTTTGAGATTCTTATTGGTAAGTCCTCAAGAGACATTGTTTTAACAGATACTATTCATGTTGAATCGACCGTGCAAATTCGAAAACGGATTCATCGTAATACATTAGTAGGCGATTTGCTTGCCGATCCAGTGTTAGCTCCGATTGCGAAAGAGCTTTTAGCAAAAGCCAATGAACATAATCCATTATTCAATATGGAAGAACAGGACGCTGATGCAGCGGAAATGATGGCTGCCATGATGAAGTATATGCCGCTTCGTGCGATGGTGAGCTTCAGCCAGGGGGCATTTACAGAGGAAATGTTAACTGAAATGATGAACCGCTTAAATGGTCAACTTGTAACAAACTAATAGACTTTGCCTCTCATGATTTCAAATGCCGGCTTGAAGTCATGAGAGAAGTTCATTACTTTTTTAAAAATTTATGAAATCGCTCTCACTTAGGAGGAAGTAATATGGCTGAACGAACAATGAAGGGTCAGGTAAAAACGCCATTCGGCAGATTAACTTTTGGAATTATGCTTGGATATACATTCATGATGGTAGGACTGTTGACGCCGGCCGCGATGCTGCTAACATTTAAAATGATGGAAATTGACCCGAATGGGTACACAGCCTCTTATGGATTGATTGCTGGTGTTGGTGCAATCTTTGCGTTAATCGGTAATCCTATCGGAGGAGCTGTCAGTGACCGGACTAACATTGCGTTTGGCCGCCGTCGTACTTGGATTCTATTTGGTCCCTTGTTTGGCTGCGCCGCCTTGTTTGGAATTGGGCTGGCGACAGAAGTTTGGCATGTGGTAGTTGGCTGGTGTGTGGCACAGCTTTTCTTCAATTTTGGAATGGCCGCCTACACAGCCTTAATTCCAGACCAAGTAATGGAAGAAAGGCGTGGGACGATTTCTGGGTTATTGGGCTTAGCGATTCCGGTCGGAATCGCAATCGGGATGGTACTGATGATGTTGATCCCTTCAGCATCCACTCTCACTAAATGGTCTCTCGTTTCCATTATTGGTATCGTTGGTCCAATCATTAGCCTGTTCATCATTCGTGACGGTAAAGTGGAAATTTCTAATGTGGTGAAAGAGAACGTATCACTGAAGGAAAAACTTAGCAAGGTATATCCAAGTCCTCGTAGGTTTCCTGAATTTACATGGGCGATCGTTTCAAAATTTTTACTCATGATGGGGTATTGTGCAACGCTCTATACAACTGTAATGTTTGTCAATCGATTAGGATATTCTGAAGCAGAAGCAACGACAAGCGTTGGAACCATCACGCTCATCGGATTAGCTGCAACATCTCTAACTAGTATTCTTGGTGGAGTCTTATCTGACAAATTGAAAAAACAAAAGCCCTTCTTGTATGGTTCAGCCTTTGTTATTTTAGTAGGTTTATTAATCTTTACGTTTGTTCCAAATTATACTGCGGTAATCATTGCCTCCGTCATCTTGGGTCTGGGGTATGGGTGCTTTTCGTCTGTTGACATGGCATTGGTGACTCGAATTTTACCAAATAAAGAGGATGCGGCGAAGGACTTTGGTTTAATGAACGTAGCCAATGCGCTGCCACAATCCATCGTACCTGCCATTGCACCGCTGCTGTTAGGAATTGGCGGTTGGACCTTCTTCTACCTATTCCTGGCTGGTTTTATGGTCATTGCTATATTAGCCCTAAGACCGCTTCCAGAAATAGGGGCATATAAAGGTGAAAAGTTAGAAAAAACTGCCTAGGGACAAGGGGACGGTTCTTGTGGTCAGCACCAAGAATCTGTCACATGGCTGGATGAATCAGGGGACACAGCCGCAAAAAGCGCTGGTCCCGGAGGAGATAGAATGTAGAGTAAGTCCCTCTTATTGCAAGAGGGTCTTTCCTATGAAAATCAGACTTCTAATTCGTTCATAACCGTAATGAATTCATATTTTTAATCTAGACGGGCTCCAATTTCCTTTCACTGTGTATGATATAGGGTATTGCATAGTAGCTCTTATGCAAATGAAAGGAAGTGTTACAATGGATAATATGATTCCGTCACATACTATGGGGGCCAATGTACTTCCCCAGCAACAAATGCATTACGGCTTTGGTGCCCCATGTGTTCAAACACGTGGCTGCGATAGTTTTATCATTATAATCGTCTTGTTTATTTTATTAATCATTATTGGTGCCTTTGCTTTCTGCGATTAACAGGACATGGGGCCGGTTCTTGTGGTCATACTAGCCAAAAAAGACCATGAGAACCGTCCCTGTTGTGTTTAATTCAGGAAAAAAACCGCCTTTTGATGGCAGTTCGTCCAAGCCGTTTTCCAATATCTTAATAAACTAACTATATAAGAGTTTGTTAGGAAGGGGAGTACGGGGAGTGAAAGGTAAGAAGAAACACCATCATAAGCATCATCAAGGTAAAGACAAGCATGAAGATAGTAATAAGCACGATGATTGCAAAAAACAGGACAAAAACGACAAACAAGACCAGCAAAAAAAGTGTACGGATCATCAAAATAATAAATGTGGTCAAATGAAAGACAATAATAATGGCAATCATAATAATAAACAAAACAATAATCATAATGAACGGAAACAATGCCGGAATATTAATTGTTTATTTAAATGCAGATGCTGGTAATGTAAAAAGGGAGGGTTTCTATTTTCTTAGAAACCTCCCTTTTTTTAAATATGAAGGCTGTGTTAAAGCTGAATGTTGATTTTACTGTGTTAGGAAAATAAGCGGAGAATTTCCGTTTAAATTGGGAAATTCACATTTTTCCTTCATAATAAGCGGAGTTTTTCCGCTTATGGTATCCAAATCATTGGATTTTGTCTTATTTGAAGCAGTTAACCGGAATATTTCCGCTTATATCGGCTTCTTAAGGTTCCTTTATCTACAATAGCCGGAAATTCTCCGCCTATGAATAATCAACCCTACACGAAAATCAACAATGAATCATAACACAGCCAATATGAAAAAAATCACTTCGATTGGTTTGATTTTAGAGGCCTGTTCTTCCGCCATAATGGTGTCTATGCGGTCGGGCGCCTTCTACAGTGGTAAAACCATTAAATTCATGATAATGTCCACCATTACCATAAGGAATAGCAGGGCCAGTTACCCCTTGAATTTGGTGTCTATGTCTGTCATCAACAGAAGTAAAGGTAAAATATCGATGGGTATGCGGGACCCCGGTGGGTGCCGGTTCAGTCTGTCCGGCGTATTGATGGCTGTGTCCATCATCAAACGAAGTAATGCCGCTAAATCCGTGAACATGAACGGGCCTTCCATCCCAGGAAGTAATATAAAGTCGATGGGAATGCATTGGGTCTGAGTCATCTGAAGCATACATAAAGCCAGAAACAGGGATATCCATGAGTCATCACTCCTAAAAAGCTTTTTAACACAGTATTCAACCACTAATTAAATTGTGCTCATGCTCCTATTCCGAAAATAACCAAAGCATCTATCCTGAATTAGTCGCAGGATTCGATCTATTTTTCTTAAAATAATAGACAGGAGCCATGTGTTTATAAGGATAAACACATATTTAATCAAACGTTTGTGTAATAGGGGAAAAACAAGGTTTTTGCAAAAGAATGCGGTATAAAGGGGAAATAACTCGTATTTGAAAATTTGACCAAGATTATCGCTAAATTCTACCCACCGGCCGACAATTCATTTACTTGAATTAATAAAGAAAGCCTTTCATGACGGGGTTTATCTCACTTTTACACAATCGTTTGATTACCATGCTATTTTGGAAGAACCCGTCAATGCTTGGGGAAAGTCGTTTTTATTGGCTGACCTTGAGGGGTTTTGGGAAAAAACAAACCTCCTCCTCGACAAGAAACTCTCTTGAAATGAGGACAAGGTTCGTTTTTCATAAGGGTTTAGGGAAGTTTTAATCAAACGTAGAATTAAGAGGAATTCCATCGTCTTTTGTCGAAAGTGATTTTTTATTGTCCTCAAGCGCGGTGTCTTTAAACAGTATCAATCCCAGACAGTAAATAGGGAAGGGCTGGTTTAATGAAGTCCTCCGGCTGTACGTTCATACCCTTTCGTTTCCATTCTACAGAAGCTCCGTAAATCCCCCAGCTTAAGATAACCGCATTAAGTTTAAGTGCTTCATCTTCTTCCGCTGCCTTTTGTTTGACAAGCATTTTATAAAAAATTACTTCGAGCTGGTCCCTAATAATACGGGCAATGGTATCCTCGTATCCTCTATGACAGCGATTGGATAATGACTTTTGAAAATTGGTGATCGCTATGAAAATACTAACGAACGCCTCTTCATTTAGTTTGTCATTTTCGTAAAAATCCCCTTTCAAATTCACTAACAATACTTCTGATAATGCCTTTTCCAATAAATCATAGATATCTTCAAAATGATAATAGAAAGTGGCGCGATTGATCATCGCCTCTGTGGTAATATCCTTTACGGTAATATCCTTAAATTCCTTTTTAGCGGAAAGTTCAATAAAAGAATCCATAATTAATCTGCGAGTCCTGATAACCCGGGGATCCGTCTTTGCTTGAGTCATTTTGGGTCACTCCTACTTTTACAACAATTTCTTCAATGTGTTGTAATTCCGACAAATCGAAGGAACTATTGGTATTGATTACTCTCATTATTTACTAAAATTCAATTATAAAGCAAATACAAACCATTGTAGGAGGATTGAACATGAGTAACAATAATATGATTTGTGATTTAGAAACAGGTGTATGTGGAGTATCTGGGGAGGAAGAAATGGGGCTGATTGATTTTAATCAACCAAAAAAGTCCATTGAAGTTTATTATGTAACAGATCCCATTTGCTCTCATTGCTGGGCGATTGAACCGATCCTTCGTCGTTTCAAAGAGCAGTACGGACACTATTTTAACTTTCATCCGGTGATGGGTGGATTATTGGAAAAATGGCATGATGGACCGATTGATCCGGCAAACGGTATTTATAAGCCTGCGGACGTTGCTCCTCACTGGAGGGAAGTAGGCGAGCATTCTCGCATGCCGATTGATGGATCACTCATGATTGACAATCCGGTTCAATCATCCTTCCCGCCTTCACGTGTCTATAAAGTGATTCAAAAAAATTATAACGATGCACTGGCTTATGAATTTTTAAGACGCGCAAGAGAAGAGCTTTTCGCATTCAATCAAAATATTTCGGATCTATCTGTTCTAATCGAAATCGTCAATAAACTCGGGCTTGATGGAGAAGCTATAGTAAGTGAAGCGGAACAGCCAGCAGGACAACCATTATTAAATGAAGATTTTGCTCTTGCTAGAAGTCTGGGTGCTAGAGGATTTCCAACGATTATTATGATTAATGAAGACAACAAAGGGGTAAAAATGGTAGGCGGTCATCCGTTTGAATATTATGTGGACGGATTAAAGCAGGTTTTAAACAAGGAAGAACTGCAGCCAAACCCACAACCTTCTCTTTCTAGCTTACTTGAAAAAGAAAAACTGTTATTTTCAAAAGAAATTGAAGTGATGTACAATCTTGAAAAGACGGAAATTAACGCTTTTGTTGAAAAGGAGCTACCACCAGGCAGTTATCAAAAGAAAGAAATTCTAGGCGAATCATATTTTACAAAATAAAAGGAGAAGACCTATGGCATACCTATTACAAGTGGATTTCCCAATGAATGGACCATTCGGTGATGAAATGACGGCGGCGTTTACTGGCTTAGCACAAAGCATTACTGAAGAAGAAGGTTTCATATGGAAAATCTGGACAGAAAGCCCTGAAACAAACGAATCAGGCGGCATTTATCTTTTCGAAACAAAAGAAACAGCTGAAAAATATTTGGATATGCATACCAAAAGACTGGCTGGATTTGGTATCACAGGTGTCAATGCAAAAATCTTTGCCATCAATTCTAAGCTTAGTGAAATCACAAAGGCTCCGGGTTTGAAATAATCACGAATTAAATAGAAAGGGAGTAGCTCTGATGTCTGCTCCCTATTTCCGTTTATTTTTAAACGGTCAGATCCATTTATAAAGAAACTGTTCTAGTCCTCGACAAAAAAATAATGAATACGACCCAAAATTCACTTTTTAAAAGGGGTTAAGGCAGTTTTAATCAAAGATTAATTGGTTATATTGTTAGAGGACTTTGTTGGATACATAGGTAAATATCGCAGAAACTTCAGCTTGGCAGCCTAAATACTTTTTGAAAATGGAAGCTGTAAATTCGGAATGTTTTAAATTATATGTTTTAATAGAGCAATACGGAAAATTTGTAGTAAGGAGAGGGAACTATTTGCTGACAAACCATTTAGACTTTAGACTGGAGCCGCAATTAAAGGAGCTCTATGAGGAACACAAGAGAAGGGCTGAAAAAATAGATTGGGGCTATCATGATTTCCTGCCTTGGGATAAGGCGCAGGATTTCAGGAGGGTGCCCTGGAACCCTGAACAGGTAACACTGCCGCCGGGTGTGGTAACGGCAGTAGAGACGGCTCTTTTGACAGAGGTGAATCTGCCTTGGTTCACATCCTACCTAGATCAAACCTTTAAGGGGTCGCTGACGGTCATCAAGGATTTTGTCCATACTTGGACGGCGGAAGAGGACCAGCATTCAAACCTTTTGGAGACCTATCTGTTGATTACTAGAAACGCTGATCCTATGCGCATTCGCCAATTGCACAAACAGACGGTTGAAGGTGGATGGGAGCCTGATTTTCATACCCCTTTTGAGACGATGGTCTACACTTCCCTGCAGGAACTCGCGACCATGGTTTTCTATTATAATGTGGCGAAGGTAGCAGGACCGCATGACAAAGAATTGGCTACGCTCCTTAGACGGCTTGCCAAGGATGAAACTTTGCATTATGCTTTCTATCGCGATGTCATTAAGCTACACCTGCAACTGGAGCCGAATTATTGCTACTATCTCGGTTATGTAATTAAAAATTTCCAGATGCCGGGTACAGTTATGCCTGATTTTGATGACCGGATGGCTATTATTGCAAAGGAAGCCAATTACGGACCGCTTGAGTATTTTGATCAAGTACTGGATGTCATAGTTGATTATTGGGACATCGCCAATCTTAGACCGATTGCTCCAGAAGCAGAAAAGGCGCGGTTAGATATCCTTAACTACCATGCAAGACTTAAACGCGTACGAGATCGATTTTACGCTAAAAAATAGTGACCGTGGGGACGGTTCTTGTGGTCAGAACTAACCAAATAGGACCATGAGAACCATCCCCAAGGACCACCAAGGACCCATAGAAAAGGAATCAGTGATCATCTCGCTGATTCCTTTTTTTCTCGTTTTTTGTAAAAAAAATAGTAGAACATTATCAAAAATTAGCAATTTCGGCCGATTGGAAATGGTATAATCGAATTAGCAAAAGGGTGATTATTCAATTTATACAGTAAGTTAATCCTGTGTAAATACTACTAATCTAGTCGTATGTGCGGCATAATTATTTTTAATATTCCTAACATTAAAAACATATTTTGTTGATGTTCCATTATGAGTATAGATTATTATGATAAATGGTTTGATTTGTTGTAGGAAGTTCTAGTAGAAGGAGAGCAAAATGGAAAATATTCGGGTGGAACGAAAACAGTGGATGTTTATCGTGGTGGTTATTTTCATGTTGATGGTAACTAGTTGTTCAACCAGCGAAGTAGATGGGAGAAATAAATCAGGACTGCCCGATCCGAAGGCAGGAGCCCAAACCCGGTACGAGGGTGAAATGAGTAAAGAACTGCCATTTGTTTATACAACGAAGAAGGAGCTTTCGATTACGTTTAACGGTATGGGTGACAAAGATAGGATGGAGCAAATTTTAGATCAATTAGACTTATATGATATCAAAGCGACATTCTTTGTTCCAGGTATGAGAGTGGCAGAGGAGCCGGATATTGCGAAAGAAATTGTTTCGAGAGGACATGAGCTTGAGAACAATACCCTGAACCGATTGGACCTGACAAAGCTTTCTTATGCTGAGATTTTTAAGGAGATTCAATTAGCGAATGAGATTATTGAAGAGAAGACGGGGATAACACCAAAATACCTTCGAACGAAAACAGGTGAATACAATGAAGAGGTAAGAATAGCCGCCGCACAAGCGGGGCTCGATGCTGTCGTGTATTACAGTGTAAACCCTCAAGATTGGGATATGAAGGATGCCCAGACAATCGCTGAATATGTTTCAAAATATATTACAAGAGGTGGGATTATTACCCTAAATTCCGATGTAAACCCCGAGGTTATTAAGGCGATTCCATTAATTGCCGAAGCGGTGAAGCGGGTTGGCTATGAGATTGTCCCATTGGGGAAACTGGCTGCAGGTGGCAGTGAAAGGAAACTGTTAGCTCAAATTCCAGGGTATGATGCAGCGAAACGAAATAAAGATTATCAGCAATCGAAGTATGAAATCATCGAGTCCAAGGATACGGATAAAAAGGAAATTGCCTTAACCTTTGATGATTGGGGCACTGATTATAAGGTAACGCAAATATTAGATATATTACGAGAGTATGATGTGAAATCCACCTTCTTTCTACGGACGAATGGTGTTGAAAGGAACCCTAACCTGGCAAGAGCCATTGTCGAAGAGGGGCATGAAGTCGCGAATCATACATATTCCCATCCGGTTATTTCGGATTTGACCTTGGAAGAAATTCAGGATGAAGTGGTCAAATCACATCAAGTATTAACCGAAGCGATTCAACAGAAGCCAGCGATGCTTTTCCGCCCGCCGACTGGGGAAATTGATGATAAGACTGCAAAAATAGTTGCAGCAGCAGGCTATCCATCGATTATTTTATACGATGTTACATCACTGGATTGGGATGTAAGTGTCAGCGCCGAGCAAATCACCTCCACTATATTGAAGGAGACTGAAAATGGCAGTATTATCCTCCTTCATTTACTAGATGAAATTAACACCGCAGAAGCGCTGCCTGCTGTCATACAAGAACTCAAACGCAAAGGCTATACCTTTGTAAAAATAACCGATTGGATGAATTAACGTTTTTTAAATCATTGGCTATGTTAAAGACCACACTGAGAAGGAGTTGGGGAAAATTAGGAATCGGTTAGAGTTGGATACCATGAATCATAGAAAAATTAAGAAGGAAAGGGTTGAAGTACTGGCTGGTACCAAGCCTGATCGACGACTTCTATCGAAAGTGCCAGATCCAGATTTTGTACGAACATCAGCCGATCGAAGAGGGAGTAAGCACCCTGATCTTAGTGGAGTAGTGAGGGATGCGAAGGATGAGAATGATTTTAGTGCCAGGTATGTTGCTGATTTCCCTGCTATTCTTACAAAAGATCAAAAGGCGAAAGACCAAAAGATTCATGTTCGTGTGGCCGATATTTCTGTTACCGGGGTCCTGTTAGAAGTTCCAGCTAATCTAACAACCTTTGAAAAGGGGGAAACCTATTTTCTCCGTTTTACCATACCGCCAGGGACTATTCCAGAGGGGTTAGAGTCGAAAGTGAAAATGGATGCTAAGGTTGTTCGAACCTTTATCCAAGAGGTTGAAGGCAAAGAAAAATGGATGGTGGCATTTGAATTTTCGATTCCTCTATTTGTCTATCATAAAAAGAGACGCTGGGGTTATTCCCTGCCAATTGCAAGTATCCTGCTCCTTATGGTTACAGTTTTCGTATTACTCATGCGGCTAGAAAGCATCATCTATTTAAAATACAACTTTATCCTCTATTTATATAGCATTATTGCGGCTGTCTTTTTATTATCAAGATATTTATTTGGTGCATTTTATAAGGATGTCCCGATTAATTCCAACTTTACCCCAGGTGTTTCAATCGTCATCCCCTGTTTTAATGAAGAAGAATGGATTGGTAGAACGATCAAAAGCTGTATCAACCAGGATTATCCGATTGATAAATTAGAGGTCATTGTTGTCGATGATTGCTCTTCCGACCAGTCTGTTAAGGTGATCCAACAGACAATCGATTTATTACATAAAGAAGCCGCACGGTTTAAAACAGTGGAACGTGTTCACATGCTTGCACTACCTGAAAATAAAGGGAAACGGGAAGCTTTAGTAAAAGGGGTTGAAATCGCCAAACATGATTTAGTCGTATTTGTAGATTCTGATAGTTTCTTAGAATCCACAGCGATAATAAATATTGTCCAGCCATTTCAGGATCCTAAAATGGGCGGTGTAGCGGGACGAACAGATGTTGAAAATAAATATACGAATACACTGACAAAGCTTCAGACGGTACGTTATTATATTGCTTTTCGGGTCATGAAGGCTGCAGAATCGATATTTGATAGTGTCACTTGTTTATCGGGGCCATTATCCTGTTATCGAAAGGATCTTGTCTTAAAGCACAAGGAGGATTGGCTGAATCAGAAATTTTTTGGCCACCCTGCAACATTTGGTGATGATCGCAGTATGACTAACTATATCCTGCGGACACACCGGACTGGCTATCAGGATAGTGCGATTTGTTCGACGATTGCGCCTTCAAAAACAACTGTGTTTTTGAAACAGCAAATGAGGTGGAAGCGGTCATGGCTGCGTGAGTCATTAAGAGCTGCCTCGTTTATCTGGCGCAAGGAACCTTTGATGTCACTATTCTTTTATATTGGTTTACTCGTTCCGATTGCCGCTCCAGCCATTGTGGTTCATAACCTTATTTATGTTCCATTGGTTCATGGGATATTCCCGACGACCTTTTTGTTAGGGCTTTTGTTAATGTCTTTGCTTATGAGCTTTTCTCATCTCATGTTCCGTAGAAGTAATTTATGGATATTCGGTATTGTTTTTTGCTTATATTATGAATTGGTTTTGTTATGGCAGATGCCGATTGCCTGGTTTACCTTTTGGAAGTCAACATGGGGAACAAGAATGACACCGCAGGATATGGAAGCAGATGAAAAAAGAAAAGCTAGAAAACTAAGAAATAAAAAGAGATTTAGTCTTCCATTATAAAGCGGGTTATAAACTTATTAATGTTAGAGGGTAGGTTGGAAATGAGGTTTGGCAGGTTGAAAAAGAAGCAATCCAGCGCTCTTGATTATCAAAAGAAGGATAGGAAAAAGACTACAAGAACCACATTCCAATTGATCTTTCTCTTCTTTTTAGCATCACTCTTGATTAAAGCTGCATTTAATCATGAAAGTTATACCGCACTCGAGCAATCGAGCTGGAGTAATAAAAAAGGGTTTATCGCTTTGTCCTATTTCGGTGTCAGCACATCTGGAAGTCAAACCTTGATCGCCAAAAAGCAGCTGGAGGAACAGCTTCAAGTGCTAAAGGACAATGGGTATGTAACGGTTTCGCAGCAGGATATTATTAATTTTTATCAAAAGGGAGAACCATTGCCAGATAAAGCGTTATTCTTATCCTTTGAGGATGGACGGAACGATTCTAGTATTCTTGCTCAGACTCTGTTGGAGAAGTTTAATTTTAAGGCAACGATTCTGACCCATGCAAATAAATTGGGTAAGAGGGAATATAAACTTTTGCAGCCGAAAGATTTATTGAAAATGAAAGAATCGGGATATTGGGAGATCGGAAGCAATGGATACCGGTTAACCTATATTAACAACTATGATAAAGATGGATATTTTATTGATAGGATTGATGAAACAGATTTTGAAGCTTTCAATATAGAGAAATCTAATCATTATTTAATGGATTTTCTGCGTGATAAGAATGGAATCCCTGTTGAAGACAGAGCTGAAATGGAAAAACGGATTAACACTGACTACCACTTGATGAAAAAAACATATACTAGGGAACTTGGGTTTATTCCTGATGTCTATATGATTATGCATGCGAATTCGCTTTATAACGGAATGAATAACTTAGTGGAAAAGGCAAATGATCAGAACATAAAGTCGATGTTTAAGCTGCATTTTAATCGGGAAGGACAAGCTTATAATGCTCTAGATTCAAATCAGTACAATCTGACAAGAGTTCAGCCAGAACCGCACTGGTCTGCCAACACCTTAATGATGAAAATCCGTGAAGATTCTGGTCAAAAGGTTACCTTTGAGACGGGTGATGAGCAGCTTGCTAAGGATTGGAAGCTTCAAGGTGGAGCTGTTCAGTTTGCAGAAAATAAAGTGATTCTGACCTCTCCTCCTGGAAAAGAAGGTCTCCTTTTCTTAAGGGATAGCGATTCTACCCCAAATTACCGGATAAACCTGCGTGTGGGAGGGACTCCGGAAGGGAAGCAATCCATCTATCTTCGGTATAATCAGCAAAGGGGAACAAATCTCAAGCTGGTCCTTGAGAATAATGAACTTTCCGTCATTCAAACGTCGGCCAACAATAAAGCAGAGATATTAAAAAGAGTAGAAGTAAACAAGGAAGAAATTATCGTTGAGTTGAACAATCAACAGCTATCACTTTGGCAGGATGAAAAACCTCTTTTCGAAAAGCTGCCATTTGATGCCGTGCTTGATAGCGGTGGTTTGGCATTGGCTTCGGAACCCCGAGAGATAAAAGAGGATGAGTTGGGTGATCTAGAAGACATATATGATAGCGTATTTACCAATGTCCAAATTGTCGAGTTCACTAGTTCAGAAACTTTATTTTCTAATACGAATTCAGGAGTCCAAAAAGCAATTGAATTGGTAGATGAGGAAATGAAGGATCTAATCGATTGGACAATCGCAACCTTTTAACATATAGGGAGGACATTTAGTGTCAAAGCATAAAGAAAAGAGAAAGTGGTACTTGCTTACTTCTTCTATTATTTTACTGGTTGTGATGGGTTCCTGCTTCTTTCTAAAGTCGATAAAAAATGCACCTGAAAAGAAGCAGCTAGTGCTGCCGGTAGAGGAACCTGTGCCAATTGAATTGTCGGCGTGGCTGGTGGATTGGCATTGGCCAGCTGGGATTGAAGATGCAAAAGGTCTTTCCAAAAGTTTAACGAGCCTGCAGCTCTTTGCCGCCTATTTTAATCATGACGGTGAGCTATTGTTAACCCATAATTTTAAGGAAATGCTTCCGAAATATAAGGAATCCATCGATGATTCTGAGGTATTTATGACGATCGTTAATGACCGGATTCAGCTTGATGGAACTTCCGTTCAAAAGGATCCCGACCTAATTAGCCAGCTCGTAGGATCAGAGGAAAGTCGAAGCCAGCACATTCATAAAATCATCGAAATGGTAGATTTGTATCAGCTTGCTGGTGTGGAGATTGATTATGAAAAAGTCACTGATAACGATTGGAACAACTTGATTGCTTTTTACAGAGAGTTGTACAGCGCGTTAGAGGACAAAGGGAAGAAGCTGCGAATTGTTCTAGAGACGAAGGCACCGCTTGAGAGTCTCCACTTTCCTGAAGGGCCTGTTTATGTGATGATGGCCTATAATTTGTACGGAACACATAGTGGACCAGGTCCAAAAGCCGATCCAGCCTTAATCTCCAATGTCGCGGAGAAATTATCCCATCTTTCAGGCAAGCATTACATTGCACTATCGGCTGGCGGTTTTGATTGGCGAGAAGATGGTAAAATCACTTCTTTGACAGAAGAAAAGGCAATCGCGTTATCAACTTTAAGCAGTAAACCTCCTGAGCGGGATGAGGAGAGTGGAAGTTTAAGCTTCGAGTATGTGGACGATACAGGAATGAAGCACACCGTATGGTATGGGGACTACCGAACAATAAAAAAGTGGATTGAAGCTGCCAAAGAAGCGGGAATTACTAAAATTGCACTTTGGCGATTAGGTGAAATCAATCAAAAAACCATTGATGTTTTAATGGAGTATTAAAGGTCCATGCCCCTTTCCTCGAGGTGCCCTTTTTAGAAGCCAGCGAAAAAACGCTTTGTCAATGAGGGTAGTTCGTCCAAACCATTTTCCATATTCTTAATAAACTAATTATATAAAAAGGTTTGTTAAGAAAGGGAGTAGGAGAATGAAAGGGAAGAAGAAACATCATCATAAGCATCATCATGGTAAAGACAAGCATGACAACAAGGAAAAACATGATCAAAACGACAAGCATGAAGATAGTAATAAACAAGACAAAAAAGACCAACACGATGATTGCGGCTGCAACAAACAAGACAAAAACAACAAACAGGATGATTGCAAAAAGCAGGACAAGAATGACAAGCACGATGATTGCGGATGTAAAAAACAAGACAAAGACAACAAGCAGGATGATTGCAAAAAGCAGGATAAGAATGACAAGCACGATGATTGCGGATGCAAAAAGCATGACAAAAACGACAGGCATGATGATTGTAAAAAGCAGGACGAGAATGACAAGCATAATGATTGCGGATGCAAAAAACAAGACAAAAACGACAGGCAGGATGATTGCAAAAAGCAGGACGAGAATGACAAGCATAATGATTGTGGATGCAAAAAGAATGATTATACCCGTACGTATAAACAAACCAACAAGTATAATCAAATGAAAAAAGATTCTTGTAATCCTTGTGGAGACCAAAAAAATGATCATGATTACAGTGAACGCAGACAATGCAGGAATATTAATTGTTTATTCCAATGTAGATGCTGGTAACTTTGTTAGGGAGGGGTTCTATTAAATTAGAAACCTCCTTTTTTAATATAATGAAGACCGGCTTCCATTGGAAACCGGCCTCGAACTCTATTAAACTATTTCATACTCTGTTACATTGCGGTCAATTACTCGTGCTCCTTTAACCGAAGCATAGTTACCATTAGTAGAAGTGAAAACTCCAGACGCGATCATTGCTTCCATCGCAGCCTTCACCACTGTTCCATCAATCGGTTCCTTCGGATTTTCGATTGATAAACGAGCGGGTTTCCCATACTCTGTCACAAACTCCAATTCTAATGTTTTAGCCATTTCATTCACCTCCCCCTATCCGTTATTTTCCCATTACGCTAGTAATTCAGAACTGTCGACTCTCTCCATGCTGTTGAGAGAATCATTGGACAAATTGATAACAGCTTGTGCTGCTTGTAGAAGTTGGTCAGCTGTCGCTAACTTTTGGATATTGTTGAAAGTTTTCGCCTTTAGAATCGGTTTACCGTCATCTTCCATCCCCACCTGGAACACCAAACGCAGCTTAGACGTTGCTATAATTGCTCTTGCCATCGTAATCACCTCCTTTCACCCCTTTATATATGGAAAAGTAGGCGAAAAGGACAGGGTCCTTGAAAATAAATTTTTAAAAAAGGATTTAGCTCATTTTAGTGAGTTAAAATTTCATGGCATTGAGTTGTATAGAAGGTTTGCCTTAAGCTATGAATAAACATTAAACCGACACCTTTTTTACTGCAAAGGAGTGGAGAAATATTGATTTAGAGGGATTTTAACAAAAACTAATCAAACGTTTGGTTAGAATATTGGTATAGGGAAAATGATAGAAGAATGTTAAGTAAGGGAGAATTTAATTTTTTTTCAGGGATAGTGTGGAATTTTCAGAGAAAAGCCAGCAAGGGATTCGACAAAAAATTTCCTTGGAAATGAGAAAATACGTTATATACAAGTCAATATTCCAGAACTAATCAAACGTTTGATTAGGGAGGAGTTCGTAGAAAACAGTCGAATGTTATACTAATCATTAGAATTTAAGGCGCAGTTCAATAACGAGATGAAAGAAGTGTAGCTATGAAGTTAAAGAAAATACACCATATTGCTGTTATTTGTTCTAACTATGAAGTATCAAAGGATTTTTATGTAAGAATTTTAGGGCTTGCTCCAATAAGAGAAGTGTATCGAGAGGAAAGAGACTCTTATAAACTAGATCTCGAGGTGAATGGCCAATATCAAATTGAGCTGTTTTCGTTTCCGAACCCGCCAGCACGGCCGAGTTATCCGGAGGCTTCGGGTTTAAGACATTTGGCCTTTGAAGTAGACGATATCGAAGAGGTAGTTCGTCATCTAACCACCATGCAAGTGGAAGTGGAGGATATTCGTATAGATCCCTGGACTCAAAAGAAATTCACCTTCTTTGCTGATCCGGACGAGTTACCTATAGAACTTTATGAATGTTAATATCGAGCTGAAGGGGGGAAATCACAGGATTTCCCCCTACAATTTTAACTAATCATCAGCAAACAATTCACCCAGATATTCAGAGTGGTCAAGATACTGCAGCACAAATTCCTCTAAGGTCATGGGGATGCCGGTATCTTCTAACCAATAATCATAGCTTACTGCAATCGTTTTTTTGATGAGGTCGTTGCCCAGCCACTTTCTGGCCAGGTGATGAGGAAGGCTGGAGAGGACATCACTTACATCCTGGATACTGGTCATGATAACACCACCTTAAAATGGCTTTTAACTACTATATGTCACAGCTAATTAATAAGGCTGTCAACGCTGAAAAAAATAATAAATCTATGACTTTTGTTGTATTCAAATATCCGGTTTATGAAGTTATTATATTTGGATGGAATGGTTTGAATTCAATAAAAGAGAGAAGGTATTTTTAGAATGTCTTTGGATAGGTTTGTCATGGCTTTTTTGCCGATAGGGATTGACTATGACATGTTAAAAAATGTAGGAATTTCTATCGGGATTTTGGTTTTATTTATTCTTTTTCGAAACCTCTTTACGAAGTATGTCTTTCAGTTGATATTAAAATTGTCTAGAAAAACACCAACTGATTTTTTCACACAAATATGTTTGAGTTTTGAACGTCCGTTAGGCTGGGGGTTCATTATTTTAGGCTTGTATCTCGCTATGGACTATTTTCCTTTTATCGAACAGCACAATGCGTTATTTTTAAAATTTTTGCGTTCGATGGTTATTGTTTTAATTACATGGGGATTGTTTAATTTATCCTCGCCTTCTACGGGGATTTTAGTCAGTGTGAATCAAAAGATGAACAATAAGATTGATTTAATTCTTCTTCCGTTTATATCAAGAACGGTTCGTGTCATCCTTATTGCCATTAGCATTAGTATTGTTGGTCAGGAATTTGATTATGACGTAAATGGTTTGGTCGCAGGCCTTGGGTTAGGCGGATTGGCGTTTGCCTTAGCTGCAAAAGAAGCGGTAGGAAACCTGATCGGTGGAATTGTTATTGTAACTGAAAAGCCTTTTTCCATTGGTGAGTGGATTTTAACCCCTAGCGTGGAGGGGACAGTGGAAGATATTAACTTCCGAAGTACAAAAATCCGAACGTTTAGTCAAGCGCTTGTCACGGTTCCCAATTCAACACTTGCGAACGAACCGATTACCAACTGGAGCCGTATGGGGAAACGACGCATCACTTTCCATTTGGGACTTAATTATCAAACCTCAAAGGAACAAATCCAAAGAGTGGTTCATCGAATTGAACAAATGTTACGAACGCATGAAGAAATTCATCCGGATACGATTATGGTAGCATTCGATCAGTACAATGATAGCAGTCTTGATATTCTGTTGTATTTTTTCACGAATACGACCGTTTGGGCAGAACATGTAAAAATCAAACATGAAATTAACATTGATATCATGGGGATATTAGAGGAAGAGGGAGTAGAAGTCGCCTTTCCAAGCCGAACCATTTACGTATCTCCACAATCAAGTGAATTATTTCAAACTATGGGATCTTTTGATTAAAATTGTGACCTCGTGACCTCGGGGACGGTTCTCGTGGTCACACTGACCTCAAAAAAGAACGATGAAAACCGTCCCACTGGCAGGGTTTTAAAAGCTTGAAATCAGGAGATAGTATTATATAAGGATTTGTGTTAGCATATACAGCGATATAGAAAAGGAAGTGAGCATACGTGATTAATATAACTGTTCCAAAACCAGACGTTACGATTACCAAACAGGAAAACCCTGAGCTGAGTAATATTTATGGATTTACCGATTTTCACCTTATCACTCGTGAAAAGGGCGGCATTTACATGTTTTATAACAAAAACGATGAGCTGCTGTTTGTAGGGAAAGCAAGGAAGTTACGCCCTCGAATCAAAAAGCATTTTGAGGATACGGTGTCCCCTATCAAAAACCATCGTGATGAAGTCACAAAAATTGAAGTCTGTGTCATTGAAGATCCCGTACATAGAGAAATTTATGAGACGTTTATCATTAATGAATCCAAGGCAAAGTATAACGTTGACAAGGTATTTTTTAGATAATGAATGAGGCAATGGGGAAATCCTGTTGTCTTTTTTATATGGAAAGGTGAGGGAAATGGCTACCTATATCTATACTTACGCAAGCTATGAAGATGAACGGTCCTTGAGGGCTTTGGAGATGCGCTCATTATTAGGGAATGAATCTCATACGAGTATTTTGGAGAGTTCTGTAAAAATTGATCCCAGTCGAAGTCCGTTTATTAAAGAAAGAATAGCCGTCATTTTTGAAGAGGAGAGTTATCACAAGCTTCTTGAGAAAGCCGCAACCTTGCAAATCGGGGAAACGTTTAAAGTGATGTATGTGAAAATTGGAAGTGTTGAGGAAACCTTCGAGAAGCGGCGCGCCATTGAGAGGGAAGTCGGTTTACATATAAATGGTGTGGCTGATATTCGGCAGCCGCAGCGATTGTTTGGGGTCATGAATATCAACGGAAGATGGATATTTGGTGATTATGTGGAAAGCGAATCGGTGTGGTATCAGCATCAGCAGAAGCCGCATCAATATTCCACTGCGCTCAGCACCCGTGTGGCCAGAGCAGTGGTGAATATAGCCATTCCGGATCCAGCCGGACTCAAAGCCATTGACCCTTGCTGTGGAATCGGAACTGTCCTGGTAGAAGCACTGTCGATGGGCATTGACATCGTGGGGAGCGACAATAACCCTGTTATTCTGGCGGGAACACGAGAGAACATCGCACACTTTGGGTATTCATGTGAAGTGAAGTTTGAAGATATGCGGAACATCACCAAGCATTACGATGTCGCAATTATTGATTTCCCCTACAATTTGTGTTCGGTTATTTCACCTGAAGTACAGCTGGAGATGCTTCAAAGTGCCCGCAGGTTTGCGGATAAAGTGATAGTCGTAACGGTTGAACATGTTGATGAGATTCTACTTGAAGCGGGGTTTGTGATTGTTGATCGAGCTATTGCGAAAAAAGGGGTATTTATTCGTGAAGTAATTGTTGCCGTGGGACCGGTTCTCCGTGACTAATTCTTTGGTTATTCTTACTTGGTAAGAGTCTCACTACCTTTGTAACCAATAAACAAGTGAAAAAGGCCAGGAGAACCGTCCCCACGGTTTACCAGAGGGGCACTGTTTCAAGTTCGACATATTTCCCCCCATTTTAATAACAGAAGTTCTTTGTTTATAGGTGCTCTGTGTGGTTTTAATTAAACGTTTATGTAATATCAAAACGTGTGGATTTTTGTAGAATACTAGTTTTTATGAATTATTATTGGGGAGATTTATCGATGCCTGAACTGGTTCGTCGACAGGAATTTTTCTAGTAAGCATGCTTGAGTTTATTGCCAAAAGGGTTTTAGCCATTTTTAATCAAACGATTAATTGGTTTATTTTTGGCTAATCAAACGTTTGATTAGTTTCGTAGTAATGGCTGCTAATTGAGGCTTTTATTTAATAATGTGGGGAGGAATTTGTCGAAGATGACTTCATTCCTAATATACAGAAATGCTGTAAATTAGAGGGTGCCCCAAAGGTTAGGGGCACCCTCTAATTGCGCTTGGAAGCGCACCTGTGAAAATGTTACTTATTGACCTTGCCATAAATGGATTAAATCCTGATTTTGTCCTCTGGCAAAGACATCCGTACGATTTGGTCCCCATGAGACGGCGGCTGGTGCTGAGGTTAAGCTGCCTTCAATTGATTTGGACGTCTGGAGGAAACGGTTGGAGCACTTGTTAGTGTTCCTCCAAGGTTCTCCCAATTGCTCCAAGAGCGGCCATTCCACCATTTATGAATTAAATTATTATTTTGTCCCCTTGCAAAAACATCTATCCGGTTTGGATTCCAGGAAACCGCAGCGGGTTCAGAGGTTAATGTACCGCCAAGGTCTTCCCAATCCTCGATTTGGTCCCCAAGAAACAGCACCTGGAGCAGATGTCAACCCACCGCCAAGGCTTTCCCAGTTACTCCATCTACTGCCATCCCACCAAATATGATAAAGTGCATTGTCTGTGCCACGGCCAAAGACATCCAGACGATTGTTTTGCCAAGAGGAAACAGTAGGTGCAGAGGTTAATGTGCCACCAAGGCTTTCCCATCCTGACCAGCCTTGGCCAGGTTGACCGCCACCGCCACCACCATCGGAATTCAGTAGATCCAATACAATTTCAATGACCCTCGTTAATACACGATCCATGGTATTTTCCGGTATATTCAATTGCGTAAATAATAAGCGAAACCATGGTACCTGTCTTTGAAACTGTCGATAAATTTGTGTAGCCGATTGATTCGTGTCTGTCTGGTTAAGCGTGTAATTAACGATAAAAAGAAAAACATATTCCGTAATTTGTCTGTTCATTCCCGCACGTTCGAGCTGGGAAAATAAATTATTATGTTGGGAACGGAGTCTCTGCATAACCTCCTGGGCAGTTACTTGCTGGCGAGTGTTTAAATACGAATAATCATTGTAGTACATGGGCATATTGGGTTGCACCCAATAATAATATGGGTTTCTATACATGTAGATTCCTCCTCTTTTTCATTAGCATAGGTTTGGGAAAGACACTTGGGAATGAAAATGAATAAGGAGCTTGTTTTTATTATTGGTTAATACGTTTTTTGCTTAAGTCGCCTCTGGTTCGGACACCATGACTCTTAGATTCATCAAGCTAGTCTGAAGTCGCCTCTGGTTCGGACACTATGACTCTTAGATTCATCAAGCTAGTCTGAAGTCGCCTCTGGTTCGGACACCATGACTCTTAGATTCATCAAGCTTGTCTGAAGTCACCTCTGATTCGGACACCATGACTCTTAAATTCATCAAGCTAGTCTGAAGTCGCCTCTGGTTCGGACACCATGACTCTTAAGTTCATCAAGCTAGTCTGAAGTCGCCTCTGGTTCGGACACCAAGACTCTTAGATTCATCAAGCTAGTCTGAAGTCGCCTCTGGTTCGGACACCAAGACTCTTAGATTCATCAAGCTAGTCTGAAGTCACCTCTGGTTCGGACACCATGACTCTTAGATTCATCAAACTTGTCTGAAGTCACCTCTGGTTCGGACACCACGACTCTTAAATTCATCAAACTTGTCTGAAGTCACCTCTGGTTCGGACACCATGACTCTAAAGTTCATCAAACTTGTCCGAAGTAGCGATTAATTTAGCGTAATTTGTACAGAAAGCAACAAAGTTTACGAAAAATATTCATAGAAGGGTGGGCGGTCATTCTTTTTTCTAAAGTGTTTTTATCTTTTTAGCAATGATGTCCGTTGCTTTTTTCGGATTTAGTCGATATAAAAAGTCCATTATTTTTGCATCGTTTCCGGCTAATACTCGGTATTTTTTATTTTCCATCCCTTTAATAATGATGGCAGCTGCTTCATTTGGGCTGAGCATCTTATATGAATGGCTTTCAACGCCTGTTATTTCAATTCCAGCATTTTGGACAATGTTCGTGTCGACTCCTCCAGGAAAGACGACGGTTACGCCAACATTGGTATCTCTAAGCTCTAAATGAAGGCCTTCTGTTAACATTTTGACGGCTGCTTTTGAAGCTGTGTAAATCGTTTGGTGTGGCACAGGAAGAAATCCACCCATGCTTGAAACATTTGTAATGTGAGCTTCGGGTCGATTTAAAAGGTGTGGTAAAAACGATTTACACATATAGAGCGTACCGTAAAAGTTTACATCCATGACCCTTTGAATTTGTTCATAATCAAGATCATTCACGCTATGGAACGGTTGAATAATTCCTGCATTATTAATCAATCCATCTATGCATCTGTGAACGGCAAGGATTTCTTCTGGAAGCTTTTCTACATCATCTCTGTTAGCTATATTGGCAAAGTGTATTGAAATTTTGTCACCATAGACGGTTGCTAATGACTTTATTTCCTCAAGCCCGGATTTGTGGAGGATGGCTGCGACTATAGCTCCTTTTTCTAAAAGCTGGCAAACTAGTTCTCTCCCAATTCCGCCGCCAGCACCCGTTACAACAATAACTTTATTGAATACCTTCATGCTATTCCCCCATCTTTTTATAATGAAATTAACCAAAACCTACTGAAAATCAGGAATTTATTAATCATTATATATGATACGATTGTAAAGTGGTGGAAATGTTGAAATACTCTGTTTATTGATAAAATTCTGATAAGAGGGAGGGTATAATATGAAGCAACTGTATATAAAGCAGAAGGTCTTCAGTCTTAGTGGCAAATTTACAGTAAAGGATGAGTAGGAGAAGGATGTATATTACGTGGAGGGCAGTTTTATGCAAATTCCCAAGACTTTCTCCATTATGAATACTACAAGAGATGAAGTAGCACTCATTACGAAAAAGGCGTTCAGCTTTTTACCGAAGTTTTTTGTTGAGGTGAATGGTCGAGAGGTGCTAACGATTAGGAAGGAGTTTTCCTTCTTAAAAGCACGCTATTCCATTGATGGTGCAGGCATTGAAGTACATGGTAATTGGTGGGATATGGATTTTCAGGTTTTACAGCATGGTGAAGTCGCAGGTCAAGTGAGCAAGGAGTGGTTCACTTGGGGAGATAGCTACAAGATACAAATATTGGACGAAAAGATGGAAACCATTATGATTGCACTCGTTGTAGCCATTGATTGTGTGAAGGCTGACCAAGCAGCTGCTTCTTCTGCAACGATAACTTAACTTCGGAGTATAAATAGTAAAGGCTGACGGTTATCATAAACCAATCATTTGTCCTTCATCCAGTGGATGAAGGACATTTTTAATTAAGTACAATATTGACCTAAATCAAGGTAATAGATGATTTGGCTCGTTAAAATAAGCGTATAAAAGGTTAAAGGAGAAAGAAGAACATGATAAAATCTGGATTATTTTAAAAGAGAAGGCAATAACATTTTGACAGGTGGCTAGCGGAGGAGAAAATTAAGAAATAAGTATTTTACGTGCAGAAATTTAAGTGAAATACTACATAAAAAGCTGCAGCATATTAGGAAAAATCTAATCACATATGTGAAGTGATTCACAATTAAAAGGAGAAACACATTATGAGAAAACATATAAATGGAACAAAAATAGCATTCGTTTGGACAGTATTACGCATTTGGTTAGGACTTCAATGGATCGAAGCAGGTTATTATAAAATTACATCTGGATTTGAAGTAAGTGGATTTTTACAAGGCGCTATTTCAAATCCTACCGTCCCAGGTTGGTATGCCGGATTTCTCGAAGGATTTGCGTTACCAAATATAGAATTTTTTAACATCCTTATCCCGTGGGGAGAATTTCTTGTTGGCTTAGGATTAATTTTAGGGTTCGTGACCATTCCAGCATTAATCGCAGGTGCCTTCATGAATATTAACTTTATTATGGCGGGTGTTGGATTATCCAGCCCGGATTCAAAGTTTTTCGCAGTAGCGATGATTCTATTATTTATTGGAAAAGGGAGGTATTACTACGGCCTTGATAGATATGTTATCCCATATTTAAAAAAGCAAAAAAACCATGGGGACAGTTCTGCTGGTCTTTCCTGAGGCTTTTTCCGAAAATAGTAACAGCACCTTCTCTAAATAGTATGAGAGGTGCTGTTTTGTTTATTGGAATCCCTAGATGAACATTGCCTTTGCTTCCGTTAATATTCTCCTTTAATGACAAAAAACGAGCCTCTTATTGTTCCTGCTAGTTTAGACTTCTGCCTGGCAAACTTAAACTTCCCTTCTAACTCCTTTGGTACCTCCATACCCTCAGAAAGCTTAAAACCAACGGCCCGCTTCGGCTTAGGGCCATCAATCGTATACAGGACGTTGACCTCAAGACCATCCTCATAAAAGACGTAAGCCCAATTGATATTTTCAACTTGGAAACGCGACGTTTCTAAAGGTTTGGCCGCAAACTCAATATCCCGTTCTTTTTTCAAAATTTGGTTCACATAATCAATGGTTTCTTGGCTTTCACTAGCGGGTTCAACGGTAAATTCATGCTTATATTTGGTCATAAAATAACGGGCTTCATTCGCGCGTAAACCAGCAAGCGTTTCTGCAACAGGAGAAGACTCCAAACCAACTGTCGAAACAGTTTTAAAATCTACGATATAGGACATTTCCAACTCTCCTTATCTCTAGCTACTTCCTAACAACCGGAATCCACATTTCACCAAAGACTAAACCATTGCGCTGCCCCATCTCAACCGATGCATTTGGCCCGCCAACATAGGCAACATCACTTGCTTCAGGCAAGGCTTGGCCAAAGGCTATGCCAGTCAGCATATTACTCAACTCTTCAGACGTATTCGCTACGCCTTTCACAACGAGGTATTCCCCTTTAGGAAATTGGATCACTCTAGTTGCTTCCGGTAACGTTTTCTCTGTCATAACGCCAGCATAGTGCATCATTTTGTTATTCACTGCTTCGTTCACGGCAAAAATGTAGTCGTTTGTAGCTATAGCTTTTAAAGTGTCAAGCGTTCCATCTTGTTTGACGGCATGCCAAAAGTCTGACTTTTCCTTCATAATGCCGGCATAGTCTGTGTAATCACTTTTAAGCTCGGTTCCAAAACCTAAAACCGTAAAGCTATCTTTTTCTTCTAAAATATAATCTGCCATATTCAAAACCATCCTTTTTTTTAAAATTAATTTGTCTTTTCACTTACTGAGTTTATAATAATCTTAAACCATGTCAAAAAGTGATACTGTTTAGGAGTGCGCAGCTAAATGAAAAAAGTTGAACGGATTAATATCATCATGCGTTATATCAACAATCGCTCCCACTTTACCATTTCTGAAATCATGCAGGAATTTAACATCTCTCGTTCAACGGCTATTAGAGATATCAGAGAAATTGAAGCCATGGGGATGCCGCTTGTTGCTGAAGTGGGAAGGGATGGGGGATATTTTGTCATGCACAATTCTGTCCTGCCACATGTCCGCTTTACCGATAATGAGGTTAAAGCTCTTTTTATAGCCTTTATGGCCACGAGAAACCAACAGCTCCCCTATCTAAATAGTCGTCAGTCTTTAGCTGAGAAGTTACTAGGCCTCATTTCAGAAAACCAGCAGGATGACCTTGTTCTATTAAATCAAATCTTGCTATTTGAAGGGACCAACCCGAATAATCCTGACCTGCTTGACCTATCAGATCTCCCACATCCGATGTTAGAAAAACTCATCCAAAACCTGCTTTTGGACCGGTATTTATTGATTACCATTAAAGAAGGGAAAGTCATAAAGTCTTATCCCATTTATCTCTTAAACCTTTATCGTGAAAAAAGCCTGTGGCTGATTGAAGGCTTTGACCTAAAGGAAGAAAAGAAGCATATTTTTCATGTCGACAATCTCACCGATGTTCAACCCTGCCCAACGAATAAAAGATGGAGTAGGAAAAAGATTTTAGAAAAACTACGTAAGCAGGAAGAAGTAATCAACCTTGTCCTTGAGCTCGGTCCAAAAGCGATTGCCCAGTTTAGAAAATACCACCCTTTAAAATTTACCATTTCCTATACGAATCCTTACCAAGCTACAGCCATATTAAAGACTTTTATCAATGTTAATCATCCCGAAGAATTGACGGAAATAACAAATTGGCTGCTTTTTCTAGGTGATGATATTAAAATCAAGGAAATGCCGGTAGAAATTTACGAAGGTTTACAAAAGAGATTAAGATTATTCTGCCCATAAACAGTGTTAGGTAAAACCATGAAAACCATGGGGACGGTTCTTCTGGTCCTTCCACTTAGGTTTTTCCAAACATCAAAACAGCACCTTCTCCAAAGAGTTGGAGAGGTGCTGTTAATTGCATGAAGTTTGTTGTTGCACCAAAATTAGCTGCTAGTAGGCAAAAAAACTCTTACTTCGGTCCCTTTATTTACTTCACTATCAATCTCTATCGTTCCATGATGTTTATCAATAATACGGTTGGAAGTTAATAATCCCAGCCCTGTTCCCTTTTCCTTGGTTGAAAAAAATGGTTCACCGATCTTCTTTAATCGTTCTTTCTCAATCCCGCATCCATTGTCAATAAAGATAATCTCTACTCCACCTTCTGGGACATACCGCAAATAGATAAAAATGTCCCCATTACTTCCAATGGCTTCAATCGCATTTTGAAATAAATTAATAAGCACTTGTTTAATTTCATTAGGATTACACATTATTTGGTAAGAATGATCTAATTCTGAATGAATCGTAATATTTCTCAAGTTTGTTTGACTCTCAAAAAGAGTAATCACATTTCTGACGAGCGTATCCATATTTTGAAGAGATGTTGGCGAGTTTTGGTTTGGTTTCGCTAATGATAAGTATTCGGAAACAATTGACTCCATTCTCGATATTTCCATTAACATGATTTGTACGTACTGGCGATCAAATTCCCCGTTTTGATTCGCTAACTGCAAAAAACCTTTTATTGAAGTGAGAGGGTTTCGTATTTCATGGGCAACACCAGCAGCAAGCTCACCTACGACAGAAAGCTTTTCTGATCTTAATAATAGGTCATATGCCTTCTTTTGTTCTGTAATATCACGGCCTATCACTAATAGATTTTTCCTGCTGCCGTCTGAAAAAAAAGTAGGAACCTTTATGATATCGAAAATAGCGGAGAATTGATTTTCTCTAGACAGGTCTAACTCGGATCGATTGGGAGTGCCTTTCTCCCAAGAAATCTCATCGTTCGAAAAGCAATTTTGAAAATTTCTAAACCATTCATTTTTGGAAAAAAGTTCGTCTAGATTTTTATTCCTATAATCAATGTTTTCCAATTTAAATAAGGCTTTAGCATATTGATTCATTTCAATAAATCTTCCTGTGCCATCCTGAATATAAATTAAATCGGGCATTGAATTGATTAGGGCTAAAATTTGTTGTTCATTGTCCTTTCTTACTTCTTCCTTTTTCGCATTATCATCTCTTTCTACTGCTTTGCTATAGCGAATTTGCAGAAAAGCGACTAGAAAGGTAACAGAAAGTGTAAATAAAAAGTAAAAAAAGTCACCTTTGTGATGAGAATAATTAAGACGCTCTTCGAATTGATAAAAATAGGCCCCTATAAAAATACTAAGGATGCTCATTAAAATGACTGGGCGGTAATCATGATATATAGTTAAAATAAAAATGACTAAAAAAATGAGATAGAAATTAGATATTACAGGTTCATTATCTATAAGTACATATGTAACAAATGACATCCCGAATACACATAAATACATGGTTTGCTTAATAAAAAGTTTTTTGAAAACGAAAATGGAAATGGTTCCACATACTAAAATCCCGGTGCCGAAGAGGATACTGATAAAAATAGGATCTTTTTGTTTTAAAATTTGGACGAACATACACAGGATAAAGCAGCCCCATAAAATACGGGTTAACACAACATTTTTACTATGGATCTTTTGAATATTCACCTTATACTTCACCTCTAAGAAATGCATGAGCTGCCTTTTCATTCTAATAGTAACATAGACGAGATTTTTTGGGGCGGCACATTGTGACGAATGGAGAGTATTTAAAATGGATATTTTTTTCGTTTGAAAATGATAAATAATTTAGTGTGAATAACTTGGAGCAGTATTTTGATCCAGTGCAAGAAACCCAGCAACTAGAGTGTTTAGACCGGGAGAACCGTCCGAAGCCACTGAAAAAGTCGTTAATATGAACAATGAATACGAATTTTCATCAATATATAATAAATAAAAGAAGGCAGTTATCTACATATAGTAGGTAATTGCCTTCTTGTTTTTTAAAATTGGACTTTTTCAGCGATCTCGAACCGTCCTTATGGTCCCCTATGGTCTCCAAAAAGGTTCACTATTTCTTCACATTAAAACTTTGATTTTTTGAAAAGGAAGCGTTATAATTAAATTATGAAACGTAGTTCCACAATACGGAACGTAAAAATTACTACATAAAAGGAGAGGTACACTTTGGAAATCAGGTATTCAACACACCCAGATCATGCCAAAACATTTACTACGGAAGAAATTCGTAAACATTATTTAATAGAAGAATTATTTGTACCAGGAGAAATTAAACTGGTTTATTCGATGGAAGAACGTGCAATTACTGGCGGAATCACGCCTATTGAAGAAACGATTTCTTTAAAGGGTAATGATCAGATGAAAGCTGACTATTTCCTAGAGAGAAGAGAAGTGGGGATTTTCAATGTTGGCGGCACCGGAAGTATCACTGTTGATGGTGAAACCTATGCTATGGAAAATAAAGATTGCTTGTATATCGGATTAGGTAAAAAAGAGCTGCTTTTCTCAAGTGAATCAGCAGAATCTCCTGCAAAATTTTATTTGTATTCTGCACCAGCTCACAAAGAATATCCGACTCAGCACGTTGCCTTTAAAGACATTGAAGGTGATAGATTAGGAGCATTAGAAACTGCAAATGATCGAGTTATTCGCAGAATGATTCACAAAGAAGGAATTCAGAGCTGTCAGGTTGTTATGGGGATGACTCAATTAAGTACAGGAAGTGTGTGGAATTCAATGCCAACACATACACATGACCGGAGAAGTGAAGTTTACCTCTATATTGATTTAGATGAAAATGCAAGAATGTTCCATATGATGGGCGAACCAACACAGACGCGTCACATCGTGATGAAAAACGAACAAGCGGTGATTTCACCTCCATGGTCGATTCATTGTGGGGCTGCTACAAGCCATTATACTTTTATCTGGGCAATGGCAGGCGATAATAAAATCTACAACGATATGGATCAAGTAACAATGGACGAATTGAGATAATTTGAAATAAGTCAGACTACTAAAATAGAAATATAGGGGTGCTATATAATGAGTTTAAGAGATTTTTCACTAGATTTTTTTAATTTAACAGGTAAGGCTGCAATAGTGACAGGAGGAAATACTGGTCTTGGCCAAGGGTATGCTGTCGCACTAGCGAAAGCAGGTGCAGATCTATTTATTGTCTCTTATGATACGAACTGGGATGAAACAAGAGAGCTTATTGAAGAAACAGGAAGAAAAGTATATTTTCATCAAGCAGATTTAACAGCTAGAGAAAGTTTACAGTCCATTGTTGATACTTGCCTAAGTGTATATGGAAGAATTGATGTTCTTGTTAATAATGCTGGGACAATCAGACGTAATCCGTTACTTGAATACAAGGAAGAAGATTGGGATGCTGTTATGGAAATTAACCTGAACGCAGTCTATCTCCTAAGCCAAGCCGTTGCCAAAGTAATGGTACAGCAAAAAAGTGGAAAAATCATTAATATCTGTTCGATGCTGTCCTTCCAAGGTGGTAAATTTGTTCCGCCATACACAGCAAGTAAGCATGCCGTTGCTGGTATTACTAAATCCTTTGCAAATGAGTTAGCACAATATAATGTCCAAATTAATGCGATTGCACCAGGCTATGTTGCAACAGCTAATACGGCTCCCATTCGTGCAGATGAAGAGCGGAGTGCAGATATTCTTTCTCGTATTCCAGCTGGACGTTGGGCTACACCGGCAGACTACATGGGAGTAGTTGTATTCCTAGCTAGTCAGGCATCTGATTATATGAATGGACATGTTCTTGCCGTTGACGGCGGTTGGTTAGTTCGCTAAAACGCAGGAACACACAGCGGATAGCGATGAATCTGGGAGACGTTATGATCTGTCTCCCAGAGGATTCTCATTTGGCGGGGATTATCGCCGGCGAAAAACAAAAGGTGAGAAAAGTAGTCCTTAAAGTGAAATTGTAAGCGATAGCAAATGCAAATTTGAGGTAACGGTTTCGAGTAGACCATCGTTGTAGTCCAGTAGATTAAATATCCTTATGCAGACTTGAGAGGCAGGTATTCAAAATGAATATTTTGAAGTCAATTAAAAAAATCCCAGGTGGATTAATGTTAGTTCCATTAATATTAGGGGCCCTTGTCCATACGTTTACACCCGGAGCGGGCGAGTATTTCGGAGGATTTACCAATGGATTGATATCAGGTACGGTTCCAATTTTAGCAGTATGGTTTTTCTGTATGGGTGCAAGTATCAATATTAAAGCATCAGGTAAGGTTTTATTAAAATCAGGAACACTTGTCATTACAAAGATAGCGGTTGCATGGGTAGTTGCCGTTATTGCTATGCAATTCCTGCCGGTTGCTGGAATACAAACAGGTATATTTGCTGGATTTACCGTTCTTGCGCTAGTAGCCGCAATGGATATGACAAATGGTGGTCTTTATGCCTCTATTATGCAGCAATATGGCTCAAAAGAAGATGCGGGCGCATTTGTCTTAATGTCCCTTGAATCAGGCCCGTTAGTAACCATGTTGATTTTAGGCAGTACGGGTGTAGCTGTGTTTGAACCGCAAGCTTTTGTTGGTGCAGTATTACCTTTCCTAATTGGTTTTACTCTTGGTAACCTTGATAAAGATTTACGTGAATTCTTTAGTAGAGCGACAGAAACAATGATTCCATTCTTTGGTTTTGCTTTAGGTAACACGATTGACTTAGCGGTAATTGGAAAAACAGGTCTTAGTGGTATTTTACTAGGTGTTCTCGTCATCATTATTACAGGTGTTCCATTAATGCTGGCAGATAAATTTATCGGAAAAGGCAATGGCACAGCAGGACTTGCTGCTTCTAGTACAGCCGGGGCTGCAGTAGCCAACCCAATGCTGATTGCCGAAATGAAACCGGAATTTCTTACAGCAGCACAATCCGCTACTGCGATGGTGGCAACGTCCGTCATTGTTACATCGATAGTCGTACCTATATTGGCAGCTTATTATTCTAATTATATGAAAAAGAAAAATGGGGATTTAGGAAGTAAAAAAGGGGAAAAACTTACGGCTTAATAACCTAGGGAGACATATCTATGTCTCTCTTTACATTCAGGGAGGAATTCACATGAGTCGAATTATTACAGTGGGGGAACCTATGGCACTTTTTGTTGCAGAGCAAGAGGGTCCATTAGAAAATGTTGATCGTTTTAATCGATTTGTTGCAGGTGCTGAGGTTAACTTCTCTATCGGTATGTCTCGTTTAGGACATACTGTTACGTATATTACCCAATTGGGAAGCGACCCATTTGGGAAAAACATCGAAAAATTCCTGCAAATGAACAAAATTGATACTCGTTATGTGTCATATGATCCTCATCTTTTGACGGGAATGCAGTGGAAGCAAAAGGTGGCAAGCGGTGACCCGGAAGTGTTCTCCGCGCGCAAGAATTCTGCAGCTTCCCATATGAATCTTGAAACCATTGCAAATTTGAACTGGGATGGCTTCGACCATATTCATTTGACAGGCATCCCGCCAGCATTGTCGACTGGCTGCCGGGAGATGGTTTATGAATTGATGAAAGAGGCACGAGCAAGGGGAGTGCAAATTTCTTATGATCCTAATTTGCGTCCCGGTCTCTGGTCTGATAAACAGGAAATGGCTCAAGTTATTAATGATCTAGCTTGTCAGGCAGACATCGTTCTTCCTGGTATTGAAGAAGCGAAGCTGTTAACAGGCAGCGAAGACGTTCATGAGATTGCGGCTTACTATCATGCTGCGGGTGTAAAAACCGTTGTCATCAAGCTTGGGGCAAAAGGTGCATTTACCAGCTCTGAAGGAGAAGCATTTTATACGGAGGGTTTCCCTGTAGAGAAAGTAGTCGACACAGTAGGAGCTGGTGATGGCTTTGCTGTTGGTGTGGTCAGCGGAATACTGGAAGGTCTTCCTATCGAGGAAGCGGTTAAACGCGGGGCAGCCATTGGGGCTCTTGCCGTCATGTCACCAGGAGATAATGACGGTTTACCTGATCGAGAGAGTTTAGAAGGTTATATGAAAGGCTCGAAAGTAGAGCTTTAGTTGTTTGCAAAAGTAAAGAAAACCATTTTTAGCGTTTTCTTTGCTTTTGCTTTTAGTGTTCTTTAATAAAAGCTCTGTTAGTATTCATTGTTGATTTTCGTGTAGGAATAATAGACGGAGAATTTCCGGCTAATGTATGTAGAGGGCGCTAAAGAAGCTGATATAGGCGGAGATATGAGACTGTCGATTAATTATGCAAGTGAAATTCAGCAACTCCAATTTGATGAAATTGTGACCAAATATTTGCTTTTTTAGCTACTTTTTATAGTTTTTTATATCTATTTAGGTAGAAAATAGTTGGAATCTTCGTTTTCTAAAAGGTTAAATGAGTTAATCGACAGTCTCGATATTCCGGTTAACTGCTCTAAAAAAGACAAAATCCAAGGATATGGACAATATAAGCGGAAAAACTCCCCTTATAATTAGGGAAATATGGGTATTTCCCAATTTAACCGGAATTTCTCCGTTTATTTTTCAAATCAACTTTCAGTTAGAACGCAGCCTTTATAAAAAAGGGTATTCTCGAAGGATTCGAGAATACCACCTATCATCAAGAACCAGAGTATCCTAGGTTCCTTGAGATTGCTATACTATACTGTTTCATTTTTTCAATTAATGCACTGTTGATCAATTCCATTGTCACACGATTACTCGGTCCCGAAATACTAAAGCTTGCAATGATTTTTCCTTTGTGATCGTAGATTGGTGCAGCGATACATCTTAAAACTTCTTCATTCTCAGAATTATCTAATGCATAACCTTGGATCTTAACCATTTCAATTTCTTTTAAAAAGGCTTCCTTTGAGGTGATTGTGTACGGAGTCTTGGGAATAAACTCAGTATTTGAAATCACTTGTTCAAGATGGTCTAGAGCAGCATCTGAGAGTAATACCTTTCCTACACCTGTACAATACATGGGAGCACGGCTTCCAATGCGAGAATACATTCGGATGGTCTGATTACTTTCAATTTTATCGATATAAATCACTTCTCCGTGATCCTCTATGCATAGATGAACGGTTTCATTGACTTCTTGTGATAGTTTCTCGAGATAAGGTTTTGCTATCGTCACAATACTTGAGTTATTTAATAGGTTTCTAGAAAGAAAGAGGACCTGTAATCCGAGTTTATATTTGTCTGTTTCTTCATCCTTTACCACATAATTCATACTTACTAAAGTAGCTAACAGACGATGAATCGTACTTTTGGTTAGACCAACCTGCTCCGTCAGACGCGCAATTTGAAGGCCGTCGGGGTATTCGGAAAGCTTGTTTAATATGGTTAGGGCACGTTCAATGGATTGAACATTAGACATTACATTCTACCTCTTTTATTGGTGAAATTTAGAAGATATTCCATTTATATGTTGTTTATTATGAAACATCATTCTACTATATGATACGTTAAATAGAGGCAGTTTGTAAAATCAATCATTTAATATAGCCAATTATTTTACTATTATTTTTTTAAAAAGAATGGATTAGCAGAAAGGATGGACATGATGAAAAAAATTAATATTTTATCAAAAGTGACTGAATGTGGAGTTGTGGCTGTTGTCAGGGCAGATTCAAAGGAAGAGGCCGTTAAGATTTCCGAAGCCTGTGTTGAGGGTGGTATTCAAGGAATTGAGGTTACCTTTACCGTGCAAGGCGCCGATGAAGTGATTAAAGAATTAGCTTCCTTGTATAAGGATCATAGTAATGTGGTGATTGGGGCAGGTACGGTTCTTGATGCTGCAACAGCCAGAATTGCGATTCTAGCAGGAGCGGAGTTCGTTGTTAGTCCCGCATTTGATGAGGAAACGGCAAAGCTATGTAATCTCTATCAAGTGCCTTATATGCCAGGCTGCATGACGATCACCGAGATCAAACGTGCACTAGAAGCTGGAGTGGATATCGTTAAATTGTTCCCTGGGAATGCATTTGGTCCTGAGTTTGTGAAATCCATTAAAGCACCGCTTCCACAAGTAAACATCATGCCAACTGGCGGAGTGGATTTAGATAACGTTGAACAATGGATCAATAATGGATGTGTCGCGGTTGGAGTAGGCGGCAACCTAGTAGCACCAGCCAAAACAGGAGAATACGAAAAAATCACCGAATATGCACGACAATATATTGCTAAGGTGCAGGCTGCAAGGGGCTAAAGGGACACGGGGACGGTTCCAATGATCACTTTTGAAAAAAACAGGAATCGAGCAATAAAAAGGAGGAGAAAATAGGATGCCAACAAATTTAAAGGACACCACTACCTTACATAATGGTGTGAAAATGCCATGGATGGGATTGGGCGTTTTTAAAGTAACCGATGGGGAAGAGGTTATCCAGTCTGTAAAAGCAGGAATAAGGAATGGATACACGAGTATCGACACCGCTTCTTTTTATAAGAATGAAGAAGGTGTTGGACAAGCCATTAGAGAATCGGGTGTTCCCCGTGAAGACTTGTTTATTACGACAAAGCTTTGGAATGCCGATCAAGGCTATGAATCAACCTTGAAGGCCTTCGAAACCAGTCTTAACAAGCTTGGGCTCGATTACTTGGATCTTTATTTAATTCACTGGCCAGGGAAAGATAAATATAAAGAGACATGGAAGGCTTTTGAAGAGCTTTACAAACAGGGGCGTGTGCGTGCTATTGGCGTCTGTAACTTCCAGGTTCACCATTTAGAGGATTTAATCGCTTCTGCTGAAATTAAACCGATGGTCAACCAGGTAGAGTTCCATCCACATTTAACACAAAAAGAGCTGCTAGCCTATTGTAAAAACGAAGGGATTCAACTTGAAGCGTGGTCGCCGTTGAAACAAGGCCAGCTTCTAAACCATCCTATTCTTGAAGAGATCGCTCATAAATATAATAAATCCGTCGCACAAGTTATCTTGCGCTGGGATCTTCAACATGGGGTCATTACGATTCCAAAGTCTGTTAAAGAACAACGAATGATTGATAACTCAAACGTTTTTGATTTTGAATTATCCGCAGAAGATATGGAAAAAATCGATGGACTCCATCAAGACAGTCGTGCAGGATCACATCCAGACACAATGAGCGTTGGTTTTTAATGAAATGAAGCACGACTAATCATTTGTTTCTTAAATAGAACAACTCATCTTTTTTAAGATGAGTTGTTTTTTATTAAATATCATCTACAATGATGTAGGTTGCTTTAATGGGTCCATGCACGCCAACGACTAGGATCATTTCGATGTCTGCTGAGTTGCTTGGTCCTGTGATGAAGTTGATGCAGGAGGCGATTTGTTCGCCGTTTTTTACTTTTTCATTTATGATACGGGCCGCTTGTGTCATGCGGGGAACGATGCTGCTTTTCGGAATAATAATGATAGAAGTCGCCGGTAAAAAGCTGACAGTTCTGCCTTTATCCTTGCTGCTGAAGAGAACTGCTGTGCCTGATTCTGCCAGTGTTACATCACTGATGGTAATTCCGACATTGGCAGCCTCGGCCTTCATGATATTTTCTTCGCCTTTTGTATGATCCCAAATATGAAGATCAATCCCCTCCTGAGGCCATTCTTCCTTCATTAACTTTTCGAGACCAAATTGAGAAAAGCGCTCATCTTTCCATGTGACAATGGGTCCGCCGCCATAGTGGTTTATCACTTCTTGTAGTGAGTCCGATAGCGAAGCCGTTGAGGTCATGACAAAATTCGTATGAATATTTTTACATTGTTCTCGCAATACCTCTACAAGCTCATCTTGTGTAGCGCCTTTTAGAACTTCATCTTGGGGATGAAAATTCCAGACCGGTTTTTCTATTTCCATTTTTTGTTTACGGCCAAGTGAGCTGGCGATTTTTCCTAAAAAAGTCTCGCGATTCTGTATGATACCGGTCATGATGGATTCCCTCCTTGTGGACGATTTTTAAACCAATCACGGAATCTTTCTTTATTTGGTGCTGGGAAATCTCTGGATTCTGTCCATGCTTTTAATGGTCCCGGACCTTTTGAGATTTTATCATCCTTCGTAAATGGTGACATGACTGGTGCTGCTAGTTTTGAACCAAATTTATAAAGAGCAGGGGAGGATGCACCAAAACCGAATGCCTTCATCAAAAGCTTTTCAGATATCGGAGCTCGTCCTTCTTTTTCCACGATGACTTGGCGATGTTTATGAAGAAGCTGATGGAGCGGAATCTTCACCGGACATGCCTCTGTACAGGCCCCGCATAAAGTAGAGGCATATGGTAACTCTTTATAATCATCATATCCGCCAAGTAACGGTGAAAGCACCGCACCGACAGGACCAGAATAGATGGAGCCGTATGAATGACCGCCGACATGCCGATAAACGGGACAGACATTTACACAGGCTGCACAGCGGATGCATTGAAGAATCGATTGGAATTCACCGCCAAGAATGTCCGATCTGCCGTTATCGACAATGACCAGGTGAAACTCTTCGGGTCCGTCGACATCGCCGTCCTCTTTCGGGCCTGTTAACGTGGTGATATAGCTTGTCAGTTTCTGCCCTACAGCACTTCTCGTTAACAAGCTAACAAGGACCTCCATCTCTTCAAAGGATGGAACCAGTCTTTCCATGCCCATAACGGTAATTTGTGTTTTCGGTAAGGCGCATACCAAATCGGCATTTCCTTCATTTGTCACGAGGGTAATCGAGCCGGTGTCCGCAATGGCAAAGTTACATCCTGTGATTCCGATATCAGCACTCAAATATTCCTGACGCAGTTTTTCACGTGCATGTAAAGCGAGCTCTTCAGGTTTTTCTGTCTGTTGATATCCATGCTTTTCTTTAAAAACATCGCGGATTTGTTCCTTATTTTTGTGGAGCGCAGGAACAACAATGTGAGAAGGAGGCTCGTGGTCATCCACTTGCAAGATGTATTCTCCTAGATCGGTTTCAATTACTTCACAGCCTAATTGCTCAAGACCTGCATTTAAATTGATTTCTTCCGTCACCATCGATTTGGATTTTACAATCTTTTTCGCATTTTTCTTTTCCGCCACATTCTTAATATACTCCGTTGCCTCTTCAGCAGTTTGCGCAAAGAAGACATGTCCTCCACGCTTCGCGACATTTTCACTTAGCTGATATAAATAATAGTCTAGGTTTTCCAGTACATGCTGGCGGATTTCTTCCCCGTGTGAGCGCCATTCCTCCCAGTTCCCTAACTCTTCGGCAGCACTTAAACGACGTGATTGAAATCGCCCTTGGGCACTCGAAACCGCACCGCGCATGAAGGAATCGTGCAGCCCTTTATCAACGCGGTCCGTAAACTTATCTTCGCTTGTTTTCATCGACATTGGTCATCCCCCTTTTTATCATGTTATCTATTCTTCATCGGCTATTTAGGACCTCTGCAATATGCATGACTTTCACCGGCATGCCTTTTCGATTCATGCGTCCGCCAATATTCATTAAGCAGCCAGCATCCGCGCCAATTAAAATATCTGCTCCGGTTTCTTCCACTGTACAAGCCTTTTCATCGACCATTTGCTCTGAAATATTCCCCATTTTAACGGAGAATGTCCCTCCGAATCCACAGCATCTCTCTTTACCTGGCAGCTCGGTAAAGTTTAACCCCTTTACATGACTTAAAAGGGTCATCGGTGCTTGTTTGACACCTAGTAATCTTGTCATATGACAGGAGGTGTGGAAGGTTGCTTTTCCTTCTAATTCTGCACCCACATCCTCGACTTTTAACACATCGACGATAAACTCCGTGAATTCATAGGTTTTATCCGCCAGGGCTTTCGCTTTTGGCTCCCAAACAGGATCGCCCTTAAAGATGTGAGGGTATTCTTTAAACATATAGGCACAGGAACCAGCTGGTGAAACGACATACTCTGCATGTTCAAAGGTAGTAATCATACTTTTCATTGCTTCTTTGGATTCTTTTACGTACCCACTGTTATAGGCAGGCTGGCCGCAGCAAATTTGTGATTCTGGAAAATCAATTTCACATCCGAGTCTTTCTAGTACTTCCACTGTTGCTTTACCAACATCACCTTGAAACATATCTACTAAACAAGTAGCAAAAAGGGTGACCTTCATTTTCCTCGCTCCCTTATACCTAAACTTATATTCTTATTCTGTTTTTTAATCAACAGGTCATCTGATGACCTGAATATACTAAGCCATATCTATTATTTATACTATAACAAATTATCAAAAAGTTGTAAGTGCTTGCATTGATTTTTTTAAAAAAATTTTCACTTTAAGGTGTGTGGTGAAAAAGAGCCTTCAAATTGTATGAAGGCTTCATCATTGGTTTCTTTGAATTTCTATTTAGTCGTTTCAAAAAAATATTTATTAAGGATATTATCGACATTTTCGAGATGTTCAATCATAGCCATCTGAGCCTTTTCTTCGTTCCTTTCTAGGATGGCATCAAAGATTTTAGCATGTTCTTTTACTAAGTTTTCTGTCGTTGTTTGTTTAGAGAATAACCATAAACGCCTTGTTTCCTTCATCGTTTCGATCATAAGCTCTGATACTTGATCGAGTAAAGTGGATAATATTGGATTGCTGGCTGCGGAAGATACCGCTAAGTGAAACTGAAAGTCCGCCTTCTCTCCCAGCTCTTCGTCGCCTTTAACCCGCTTCATTTCTTCGAGAGCTTTGGTCATCGCTGCTAAATCTTCTTCACTTCGATTTTTTGCTGCTAAACCAGCTGTACCCGTTTCAATAATTTTTCTCACTTCTAAAAGATGGATTACATCCTTTTTTTTCATAAGGATGGCGGTTGATAGGGGAAAGGTCATTTGCTTTGCATCAAATTCTTTAATAAACGTTCCTTCTCCTTGCTTCATTTCGACTAATCCCATTGCTTTCAAAGCAGATAGTGCTTCACGTATAGCTGACCTGCTAACTTGAAAGTTCTCTGCCAGCTGCTGCACAGATTCAAGCTTACTCCCGGGCACCAATTGTCCGTTTCGAATCATTTCATGCAGCGCTTCGGTAACTTCCTCATATATTTTTTTTGGTTTGATTTTTTTATATTCCAAGCCGATCCACCTCATCTTATTGATATTTATATTATACATGAAGAAGGCGTTTTTATTTTTTTCAAAAAATTTTATAAAGTTATTGAAAAGTATTTACATAAAAAATATAATTACAAACAGACGGTCATCTGATGACCATATCTATTGATTAACGAAAAAATGAAACCGATTACTTTTTCAATTGTAAGAGAAAGAAACATTAAAAGGGGGAGCCATTTTGTCATTTACACAAAATTTTACTGTGGTTGGGGAAAGTCTTACGTGGTCAGCTATCGTTGCTCTGATTCCAATTCTCTATTTTTTCTGGGCATTGGCCATCAAGAAAATGAAGGGGTATGTGGCGGGATTAACAACGTTACTTATTGCGTTGCTTCTTGTGGTAACGTTTTACAAGATGCCGATTGAAACCGCTGTCATGTCCGCGGTTCAAGGCGGTGTTTATGGATTAACACCGATTGGCTGGATTATTATTACTTCTGTTTTTCTTTATAAAATCACGGTGAAAACAGGACAATTTGATATTATTCGCAGTTCTGTTTTATCTATTACAGAAGATCGACGCTTACAGGCATTATTAATCGCCTTTTCTTTTGGTGCTTTTCTTGAAGGGGCAGCAGGCTTTGGGGCACCAGTCGCCATTTCGGCTGCCTTATTAGTGGGACTTGGATTTAATCCTTTATATGCTGCAGGTCTATGTTTGATTGCGAATACAGCACCTGTTGCATTCGGCGCCATTGGAATTCCAATTACGGCCATGGAAGGACCTACAGGAATTCCAGCCATGGAAATTTCAAAAATGGTTGGGCGTCAATTACCACTTCTTTCCGTTTTTATTCCTTTTTATCTGGTGGTAATGATGGCAGGTTTTAAAAAAGCTTGGGAAGTCATGCCAGCGATATTGGTTTCAGGTATTACCTTTGCTATAACACAATATTTGAGCTCGAATTTCATAGGTCCTGAATTGCCGGATATTCTTTCAGCTTTAGTTTCTTTATTTGCATTAGCGATTTTCTTGAAGTTCTGGAAGCCAAAAACCATTTACCGTTTTTCTTCTGAACAAGAGTTGGCTGCAACGTTGGCAACGAATGCTTCTAAAAGGACAGAAACCAGCTATACCGGCGGTCAAGTATTTAAAGCATGGTCTCCATTTTTAGTATTAACGGCATTTATTTCTTTATGGGGAATTCCAGTGGTCAAACAAGCGATAACTGGGCATTATGAGGGTGCAAATGTCATCTTAAAAGGAGTCAATGCTTTAGGACATGCTCTAACCTTAATGCCAGAAGTGCCTTTCTTGCATGAAAAAGTCATTAGCGGTTCATCAGGGGAAGCGATTGCTGCGGTTTTCAAGCTTGAAATTTTAGGAGGAGCAGGCACAGCTATCCTTTTAGCCTCTGTTGTGACGAAATATATCCTTGGAATGTCATGGCGTGATTGGGCAATCACGTTTGGGGAAACCGTCAATGAAATCAAATATCCACTCTTAACGATTTGTGCTGTTGTGGGATATGCGTATATTACAAATTCTTCTGGAATGAGTACGACGCTCGGAATGGTCTTAGCAAAAACAGGGGCATTGTTCCCGTTCTTCTCGCCAGTATTAGGATGGCTTGGGGTATTCATTACCGGCTCGGATACCTCTGCTAATCTATTATTTGCTAAACTGCAGCAGGTGACATCGACATCCATTGGGATGGATCCGGTATTAGCGCTTGCCGCTAACTCATCAGGCGGGGTAACAGGTAAAATGATTTCCCCGCAATCCATTGCCGTTGCATGTGCCGCGGTGGGACTAGCAGGAAAAGAATCAGACCTATTGCGCTTTACCGTCAAACATAGTCTCTTCCTATTACTGCTTATATGTATCATCACCTACCTGCAAAGCAATGTATTTTCATGGATGATTCCTTAAAGACCGTGGGGACGGGTTCGAGACTACCGAAAAAGTCAAACTTGTCCGAAGTCGCCTCTGGTTCGGACACGATGACTCTAAAATTCATCAAACTTGTCCGAAGTCGCCTCTGGTTCGGACACCATGGCTCTTAAATTCATCAAGCTTGTCTGAAGTTGCCACAGGTTCGGACACGATGGCTCTTAAATTCATCAAGCTTGTCTGAAGTTGCCACAGGTTCGGACACGATGACTCTTAAATTCATCAAGCTTGTCTGAAGTCACCCCTGGTTCGGACACGATGACTCTTAAATTCATCAAGCTTGTCTGAAGTTACCTATGGTATTTGTACAGAAAGCAACAAAGTTTACGAAAAGAGCCTAAATTAAAGAAGGCAGTTATCTACATATTGTAGGTAACTGCCTTCTTGTTTTTCAAAAATAGACTTTTTCAGTGGTCTCGGACGGTTCTTGTGGTCTACATTAATACCATAAAAGACCAGCAGAACCGTCCCCATGGACACACATGGACACTATTTCACTTTGATTACGATCGTTGTTAATGGGTCAATGGTCAGCGTTCCATTCTTAAGTGAGAAGCCTGACTTTTTGGAAACTGGGGTTGCGCCTGCTTCGTCGCTGTCGACGACTATCTTGCCTTTAGAGAGGTTAACATCTCCAAGTGTCAAAGTCCGTGTCTTAGTATCGGCATTGACGAACACATAGTAGGTTCCAGTATCGTCAGTGGAGACAGCTTTATAAGCGATTACAAGGTCCCAATCCTTTATTTCAGGAAGGTCAAGCAGGCTTACATTTTGGTTAACTAGCTGTTGGTCGCCCAAACGGAAAGCATTTGTTGATTTCCTTAGTTCAATCAAACCTTGAGTAAACTCGCGCGTCTCTGTATTGATTGGATATTGTTTCTTATTCACAGCCTTCTGCCAGTCAAACATATTGATGGCATCCGATGAATCGTAAGAATCGTGAATAAAATATCCAAATGAGCTGCCTTGTGCGTCTCTCAGTTCATGGTATTTCTGTTCCGGCACACCTTCACCAAGCCATTGCTTTGTCCGGCCGTATTCCTGTCCTGCATGCAGGAAGGCGGTTCCCTGTGAAGTCAGAATCAGAGAATTTCCGATGCGGATCCGTTTATGAATCTCCAGATTGTTTTCCGGAATGGAAGGATCCTTTTTAATCGATTGGGCGATTACATCATAAAGTGTCATGTTGTCATGCGCCTCGATGTATTGAACCATATCACCAGGATCATCCTCAGAAGTGTTGGACGGCTGGCCTTTAATGTTGTTAAAAATGGTATCGATGCTTCTTGCTCCGCCTGTGATAAATCTTGGCTCGCCTTCTGAACCGAAGCCAGATTTCAATTCATTGCGGATTTCATCAGAGAATACTCCGACATTGTCCGTCTTGTCCATCCAATCCTGGTCCGCGCCCATTCCTTTTAGTTCAGGCTCGCTGATATGGCCGGCAAATGTTCTCCAGCCTTCACCGATGAACAGGGCATTTGGATTGATGGAAGCTGCGGCATCATATGCATTTTGAATAGAAGGGTAGGTAGCATCACCCATCATGTCAAATCTCATGCCATCGATTTTGTACTCATCGAACCAGTACTTTACTGAGTCGACCATCAGCTTTTCAGCCATTTTATGGCTTGTTGCCAGGTTGTTTCCGAACCCGCCGAGGAAGTTGCCCTTATCGTCTTGGAATGCATAGTAGTTTGGAACAATGTCATTTAACAGGCTTGATTTGGCCATATGCGTGTAAACCACATCAAGGACTACGCCCATACCGGCATCATGGATGGCATCAATTAATTTTTTCAGCTCTTTGACGCGCGCTTCAGGATTACTTGGATCTTCTGAATAGGAGCCATCTGGAGAGAAGTAGCTATGCGGATCATAGCCCCAGTTGTATTCATTTCCTCCGGCCGAGTAGTCAAGCTCTCGTTGTCCCATCTTGGTTTCATCACCATAATACCACGCCATTACAGGAAGCAGCTGCACGTGTGTGATGCCCATTTTCTTCAGATAATGGAGTTTATCAATGAAGGCGGTGTAGGATCCCCATCTTGCATTCAGATCCCCCTCGATGGTCGGGTCAGAAGTGAAGTCACGAATATGTGCCTCGTAAATGATGGCATCTTCGCGTTTTTCATACCCTTTGATGTTTGCAAAATCAAAGTCTTCAGGGTCTGTGCTGCTTAAGTCAACAATCGCTGCCTTACCGACACTATCTCCATCAGGACCAGCATTACCCTTCGTATTGACCGTGAAGGCTGCCATTGACTTGGCATAGGGGTCAAGGACTTTGTTTGTTACTCCAGCATTTGTCACTTCGTATTGGTAAAAATAACCCTCTAAATCAGCTGTGTTCAGGTCGTCCGGATTAACCTCAGCGAACCAAACTCCTTTTTCACCTTTTGTCAGTTCTATGCTGCCGATTTGTTCAGCTGCATTTTCCTTATTGAAGAAGTTTGCCACGACCTTGCTTGCATTTGGAGCCCAAAGTTTAAGGGTGACAGCGCCGTCTTGATAGGCTGCGCCAAGGTCATTTCCGTCGTATCCGTACATAGAGTCAAGCATTCTCCAGCCCGTAGAGGCTGATACGGTCCTGCCTGCATACGTGACGGATAATGGAAGTTTTTCATTGTCGAATGATGCTGTTACTTTTGCAGAAGTGGCTCCAGTAATTTCAACCGATTCAACGGATACTGTACCGCCGTCAGCATCCTTGATCTCAAGTGCGCCTTTCAAGCTGTCTGGTGTCAGACCTTCTGTCATCGTAAAACCAAGCAGAATACTATTTTCAGAGATGACTTCTGCTTTTACGATTCCCGTTGCCTGCTCCCAATAAGGTGAGATGTAGACATTGTTGTCGCCTTGTCTAATCCAAAGGTGATTATATTTGTCCAGCAGGTTGAAAGACTTGTCTCCAGCGTCTTTACCCGCATCGCCTTTGGTTACATCCATCACAAGGAAGCCGAGGTTTTTCGCTGTATCCGCCAGCTTTACGTCAACATACGCGCCGTAGCGGTCTGTGCCGGAGAACGGGGAGGCACCTGTCGGCCAGTTGGCAGATGGTGATTCAACATCACCCCAGAGCCATGCTCCGAAATTTTGGTAATCGCTGTTGTCACGAACATAATGGATGCGGACGGTGTTTGCCGGCAAATCTACTGGCTCATAGGTGTAGACCTTATCCGATCCTTGCTTGACCCAGATTTCGTTTATTTCTGGTGATGTAATCGTAATCCCTTTGTCTCCGCCGTCTTTACCTGCATCCCCCTTGGTTACGTCCATGACGAGGAATCCAATGTTTTTCGCACCCTCTTTAAGCGGTACATCAATATAGGCTCCGTAGCTATCTGTTTTTTCAAACATCGTTGCTCCAACGGGCCAGTTGGCAGAAGGGGAAGCGACGTCATTCCACAGCCACGCACCGTAATTTTCATAATTACCATCTATACGGTTGTAGTGAATACGGAGGTGGTTCGCAGGAACGGGTTCAACTGTGCCGTCTTCTCCACCTTCACTGTCAGCAGCTGCTGCAGCCGTGATACTGCCGTTTTCCACTGTAAGCAGGACCGTACCGCCGTCTGCTTTTGCTGGGATGGTTATTGTGACTGTGCCATTTGCTGAAGCACTGTAAGTCTGATTTGAATAATGGTCTGTAACAACTGTGTCTTGGGAATCCAAGGTAAAAGCAACTTCCTTGGCGCTGTCTGAGATGTTTAAGCCGACATATGCTGCTTCGTTTTTGTAATTGCGGGCAAAAACAAGGAACTTGTCGCTGTCAGAGCCGCCGAGTGTCAAGCGTTCACCTTTGGCAAACACCTCTGAATGATCAGCCCTAAAGTTCAAGACCTTCGTATAGTGTTGTAGAACATCATTGTTTTCTACTTGATTCCAGGCAAGGTCATAACGGTTGTCATACTGTGGATAGTTGTTGGCACCGCTTTGGCCAAGCTCTTCGCCGTAATAGATGACCGGCTGGCCCTTTGCTGTTGCCTGCAGGGATGCTGCCAGCTTCAGCTTGCCTTTGTCATTTCCTTCCTTATAGAGGAATCCATCTTCGTCATGGCTTCCGAGGAATTGGCCAAGAGTGGCACTGTTATCGATTTTTCCGTTGCGGGCAATCATGGCATCATTTGCACCTTTTAGTTGTCCGTTTACGAAATTGTGAGCGATGTCTTTGAATCCAAAGTCAAGCAGGGAATCCATCATGCCTGACTCAAGATATCCGCCGTTATTGTCAGCGCTTCCGCCCCAGACTTCACCAATCATTTTGTGTTCCGGCATGATTTTGGTTAGTTCATTTTTAAATGCCGCTAAGGTAGCTTTCTCGACATGTTTTACCGTATCCACACGGAAGTAGTCGATGGTATTTCCCTTTGCTGTCCTAGACTTTTCAATCCAGTCAGTTTGCCAGTCAATGATCGCTTTTCGGACGGCTGGATCTTCGGTTTTTAAATCAGGAAGACCTGCGAGCTCACCCACAACCTCATCGGTTCCAACCGTAGAACCTTGGCGAAGAAGGGAGCTGAACATGGTGCGGTCTGCATCAGTTGGGTAGCCTGCAGGCGGATTTGCCACAGTTCCATCGATTTCTTTTAATCCATAACCAGTGTGATTGACGACTACGTCGACCATGATTTTGATACCGCGTTCATGGGCTGCGTCAATCAGGTTATGGAAATCTTCCATACTTCCGAAGTGAGGGTTCAATTGGCCAAAGTTATTTGCCCAGTAGCCATGGTAGGCATAGTAGGAATGGCCTTCCGGATTGTTATAGCGCACATCGTACTTAATGTTGTCCACGATTGGGCTGATCCAGATGGTGTTGACACCAAGATTGTCCAAGTAATCTAATTTTTCAGAGATGCCTTTGAAGTCTCCTCCTTGATAGGTTCCACGGTCGTTTTTGGCATCGTATTTCTGATTATACGGGTCGTTGTTTGTAGAATCGCCATCAAAGAACCGGTCTGTCAGCATGAAGTAGATAATGCTTTCATCCCAGTCAAAGTCATTTTCCCCAACGTCCAGGCGGGCTTTCACCTCTACTGAAGCTGAACTATTATAGTAGTTTCCGTAGGAGTCAATCACAGTAAGAGGAATTGCTTTTATTCCTGCTGTGATATCGTCATCCACGGCAATACTGATTTCTTTTAACGCCGGGTCAATCTCAAGCTGCTCTCTACCACCAAGGGAAGAGATGTCCGCAAACATTTTGCTGACTTTCAGTTCATCCGTCAATCCCTGTACATCAACTGTCAGAACAGCATTTTGATTGTAGTCCATCACTGCAGGCTGAACGGTCCCCGAAACTGTTAGATTGGCATTCTGGAAATCTATTACTGAAATGCCATTCACACTGTTGTAAGGGTCACTTACTTCCTCCGTTGTGCCATCTTTTTTGGTCACAAGGTAGGTATATTCGTTTTTGCCATTCGGAATGTTGTTGTATGTAACTACAAATCTCTCATTCTCTGGTTCAAACGTCATTGGAGTTGTTTTTCCATCGAAGTTTAATTCTACCTTTTGTATTGTATCCATACCATCGTTTGCAAAAAGCAGTTTATCACGATAATAGAACGTCGCGTTCCCCTTGTCGATAACAGGGGCGGATCCGTCTGGAACGATGGTGATTTGTTCTACGCCACTTGTGATATAAGCCTTCGTAATACTGTCATTCTTATTAACTGGAATAAAACGGTCGCCAAATTCCTTTTGTGCGGTATTCCAGTCATACGTGCTCCGAAGGACAAAGCCCATTTGCGTAGTTTCTGAGCTTACTGGAATAGTAGCAGTGGCGTAGTTGTCTTGATAAGAATCGAAATTGACTTGACCATCACTAATGCCAGTATTCCAAGTCCAAATGTTCCAATCGCCAAATGTTTTATCGTCACGAATGTACGTGAAACGAATCTCGCGATCAGTTGAAGCGGTTGTCTCCACCTTCGTCTCGGCTGCAGAAGCTTCCTGGCTTGGGATATAAGGCATCCACAAGCTCAAAAGCATAATCGCAGTCATGATGATGGAGAAAGTCCTTTTTGTGGTTTTTCTCATTGACAGGATTACCCCCTTTTACTTTTTGTGCAAACGCTTGCGCAAGTGTGTAAAAAAAGAAGCGTTATTTTGTGCAACTTTCCATAAAGAGTCAATTAACAGGTAAGTCTCTATAATGCAGAAACTTCCAGTCTATTAATCTCTCGATAGAAATTGCTTACAAATGAGTAAAACACTTAGTGCAAACGCTTGCATTTTCAATATACAATAAATTCAGTCAAACTACAAGGTCCATGGGGACGGTTCGCCGGCTTTTTTTGCCAGCAGAACCTTCCCCATGGTTTTCCTTGTCTAGCTTATCTTTTTTGTCTAGAATATTTATTGTATTCATTAAACCATTATTCTTTAGAGGAGTCATAAATGTTTTCTTCCTATTCCTTTTTTCAGTTGTTTTTTACTAAGTCTAAATGGGTTTCGTTACTTCTTACGGCTCTTTTAACAGCACTCGCCAGTGAAATTAAAGTGACTCCCTTCAATGGAGAGGCTTTTCGGTTTGGATTAGGGAGTATCACCTTTTTTCTAATTATTCTTATTCATCCCCCGGCATCATTGGTTCGAACGGGGATTTTCACGGGTTTGTTCGTCGTTTGTTTTCGGATTCTAGCTGATATCATGGTAGAGCCTGAACAGTTCCTTGCAAGCATCAAGCATCATCTGCCTGCATTTCTGTTTTACTTCTTATTTGGACTGGGTCTTAGCATCATTAAAATAGAGAAATACAAAACGTTTCCCCTTCTCCTAGGCTCTTTTGCTGCAGGTATCGAGTTTATCGGAAACGGTGCAGAGCACATCGTGCGTTCCTTGTTCTTAAACCATGCAAATTTAGGTTTTCAGGAATTGGCATTATTATTTGGAGTTGCCTTACTTCGCAGTTACTTTGTCGTGGGAATTTATAGCTCCATCACGGTTTCAGAACAAAAAAGGCGAATGCAGGAAATGCTTGAGGTTGGTTCGGAATTATATTCAGAGACCCTCTATTTACAGAAATCACTGAATCATATCGAACAAATTACGGCATCTAGCCATGAATTATATCGAAAATTAAAGAAGAGCAATCAGGTTGAGTTAAGTGTACAAGCCTTGCTCATCGCTCAAGAAATACATGAAGTGAAAAAAGATTCACAGCGAATTCTTTCAGGTCTCTCAAAAATAACGATTCAAAAAGGTAACGATGACCTTTTTCTATCTGATGTTCTAGGATTTGTGGTTTCAGCGAATGAAAAATATAGTGGTATGTTAGGGAAGAAAATCTTTTTTAATCTAAAAATGACCACTGATTTTCTCACGCATCAACAAATCCAACTGCTGGCATTATTGAATAATCTGACTGCTAATGCTGTTGAAGCCATTTCGGAAAAAGGGAAAATTGATATTGAAATAAATGAGGAATCTGAGGAGTACATTTCATTCATCATAAAAGATTCCGGAAGTGGAATTCACGAGAAGGATTTATCCATCATCTTTGAACCGGGCTATACAACTAAATTCAATGATCATGGAGTTGCGGCAACAGGCATTGGTCTTTCACATGTCGATGAAATTGTACATACGCTTCACGGCCAAATTAAAGTAGAATCACAGACAGAAGAAGGGACGACCTTTCGAATTCTGCTGCCTGCTGAAAACATTAGGAAGAGGTGAAGGAACATGCGCTATTTTATTGTAGACGATGATACAGCAAGTCGCAGAATGCTAGAGAAAATCATTACAGAGGGCAGCCTTGGAGTCGTAGTTGGCGAAGCCGGTTCTGGAGTTGATTCCCTATCACCCATCCTTTCGATCCATCCTGATGTGGTCTTAATCGACTTTTTAATGCCAAAACTGGACGGAATTGAAACGATTGAAAGTTTGCGACAACGAGGGTTTCAAGGGCAATTCATCATGATTTCTCAAGTAGTCAATAAGGAAATGGTGGGGGAAGCCTATGAAAAGGGAATTGAGTTCTTTATTCATAAACCGATCAATCGGTTAGAAGTCCAAAGCATTCTGAAAAAAACTTCCGAGCAATTCCGCCTAAAACAATCGTTAATGGCCATCCGTGAATCGCTGGCCTACGTGGGTTCAGAAAAGGTGACCCCAAAACAACGAAATGTAAAAGAAATCGTCCATTCCATATTAAATGAAATGGGTATTATTGGCGAAGCAGGCAGTGAGGATATGGTATTGATGATGGAGTTTTTACTAAAGCGTAAAGATTCCGCTGCATTATTGCCCCCTCTTAAGGAATTATACGAAAACATTTGCAGCTCTCAAAAAGATGTTAAAAAGGAAACGAAATCAATTGAACAGCGTATCCGCAGAGCCATTATGGCAGCACTTAACAACTTAGCTTCGTTAGGAACCTTCGATTATACCAACCCCAAATTTGAATACTATGCACCCCGTTATTTCGATTTTCAAGAAATAAGAGTGCGGATGAAAGAAATAGATTCAGATACTACTGGTACATCGAAAGTAAAAATTAATATAAAAAAGTTCCTCCAAGTCTTATACCTTGATACGGCAGAAAAATATAATCAACCTTCATAAGAAAATCCTTTCCCAGCTCTTTAGAAAGAGAAGGGATTTTTTTATCTGGAAATTAAAATAAGATTACAAATTTATTCACTCATGTCGGATTTCGTAGGATTTAATAAGTTGCCTGTATCATTATCTTACATTTTATAATTTACAGAAAATTACTGAAGCGCTTTCATAAGAAAATAAGGGGAGGCTATTAAATGAAGAAGATTAAATTTGGTTTAGCGTATCAAATTCTTGTCGGGTTGGTTTTGGGGATTATTGTTGGAGCCATTTTTTACGGAAACCCTGCGGTTAGTACCTATTTACAGCCGGTTGGGGATATCTTTATCCGCTTGATAAAAATGATTGTCGTTCCAATCGTTATTTCTACGCTTATTCTTGGGGTTGCAGGAACCGGGGATATGAAAAAGTTAGGGAAACTCGGCGGGAAGACCATTCTTTATTTTGAAATCGTTACAACGATCGCGATTCTTGTAGGATTATTTGCAGCGAATATATTCAAGCCTGGAGTAGGCGTGGATATGTCGAAGCTGGCAAAAGGTGATATTCAAAAGTATGTGGATGCAACAAGTGAAGCAACTAGTCATAGTTTTGCTGATACCTTTGTCAATATTATTCCGAGTAATATCATCGATGCTTTAGCAAGAGGGGACATGCTTGCCATCATTTTCTTTGCTGTTATGTTCGGTTTAGGAATTGCGGCCATCGGTGAAAAAGGAAAACCGGTTCTGGCGTTCTTCCAGGGTACAGCAGATGCAATGTTCTGGGTAACCAATCAGATTATGAAATTTGCCCCATTTGGCGTATTTGCCTTAATAGGTGTAACCGTTTCAAAATTTGGTGTAGAGTCGTTAATTCCGCTGGGTAAATTAGTGATTAGCGTATATGGAACCATGATATTCTTTATCATTGTTATTTTAGGTGGTATTGCGAAGTTATGTGGAGCGAGTTTACTTCATCTTGTAAAGATTTTAAAAGACGAACTGATTTTGGCCTATTCTACAGCTAGTTCAGAAACCGTCTTACCAAAAGTGATGGAAAAAATGGAGAAATACGGATGTCCAAAAGACGTTGTTTCTTTTGTCGTGCCTACAGGTTATTCCTTTAACTTAGACGGTTCTACGCTGTATCAAGCACTAGCCGCTATTTTTATCGCACAAATGTATGGAATCGATCTAAGTATTTCACAGCAAATTTCCTTAATGTTAGTGTTAATGGTTACCTCTAAAGGCATTGCTGGAGTACCAGGCGTTTCCTTTGTTGTCCTATTAGCTACATTAGGAACAGTAGGCATTCCGCTGGAAGGCCTAGCGTTCATCGCAGGTATCGATAGAATTCTAGATATGGCTCGTACCGTAGTTAACGTAATCGGAAACTCACTAGCAGCCATCGTAATGTCAAAATGGGAAGGTAGATTTGATTCTAAAAAAGGGAAAGAATATATTTCTTCCATTCAGAAAGCAGCATAAAATACCGTACCCAAAAGCACTCTTTCCTTCAAACCTTTTGAAGGAAAGGGTGCTTTTTTTTGATCATGTAAATAAAAACATAATTTATCTTGGTTGAAACATACTAAAATTGGGTGGTTTTACATTTTATTTGGGATTTGGTGGATAAATGTTCAGGAAAAGAATCAAACGAGCTAACGTGAGTACGTATGATACACAGCTGACAACCATTGATGAGGTTTTTGAAAAGGCAAAGAAATCTAGCGACTTTTCTTGTTTATCTCCGATTGATTCAAACAATCGAGTGCAAGTTAGTTTTTACACTACTTTAATTAATATAGATTTATTTCATCAATCTCTCCTCCCATGCCTTATGGAAAACATAGAATCCATCCATAACCTGGAAGATATCAAGCGTGTTATACCGATTGAAGGTATTAAGGTATCGAGTGATGGAAAAGAGGTAGAAAAGAGTCTTCATGAAGGCCATGTCATGATTCAACTAAGTGAAAATAAACAGGCTTGTGTTCTTATTAGCTTGGATAATTCCCGTTATGGCATGCGGGAAACAAATGATACAGAGAATGAGTTTAGTGTCATTGGTCCGAAAACGGGGTTTATCGAGGACCTCAATACGAATCTTCACTTATTAAGAAGTGAACTCGTGACATCTGATCTTATCTTTGAGGAGTTTGTGGTTGGAAAGAGATCGAAAACAAAGGTTGTGGTTTCCTATTTAGAGGGTATCACAAATCCGGAATATGTGAAGACCGTAAGGCAGCGGATTTCAGATCTTGATATTGATGTCTTATTGGATAACACGCAATTGGAACAAATGATATCGGATCATAGTAGTACTCCTTTTCCACTATATATCACCACGGAGAGAGTCGATAAAGCCGTTTATTCATTAATTCAGGGGCATGTGGCGCTCATAAGTGATAAATCATGCTATGTCGTGACGGGACCATCGAATATCATGGACTTTTTCTCTTCCCCTGAAGATTATTATTTGCCTTGGGTGGTAGCCACATTTTTTAAACTCATCCGAATTATTGGGATGTTGTTTTCTATCTTTTCGACTTCTTTTTATGTGGCAATTATAACCTACCATTATGAGGTAGTACCGAAGGATTTATTAGGACCGATTGTTTATTCAAGAGCGAATGTTCCATTTCCTCCCGTAATGGAGGTTTTGTTTCTAGAATTAACCATTGAATTTCTGAGAGAAGCGGGGGCTAGACTGCCGACAAAAATTGGTCAAACACTCGGGATTGTTGGTGGAATTGTTATTGGGCAGGCAACCGTTGAGGCAGCTTTAACAAGTAATATTTTATTAATCATCGTGGCGTTATCTGCATTGTCGTCCTTTACGACTCCCATTTATAAAATGTCCAATGCTGTTCGAATCCTTCGATATCCTTTTATTCTCCTTGCTGCTTTATATGGAGGATTTGGTATTTACATTGGAATCATTCTTTTAATTGGACATTTAATGCGGCTAAAATCTTTGGGTAATCCTTATTTTTTACCTTTATACCCCTATCGAAAAGGCGGTATCGGTCATTCTTTTAGTAGACCGCCGTTTACTAATTTGAATAAACGTCCCTCTTTTTTAAGACCTCTTACTATGAAAAAGTATGAGGCCAAGATGAATCAAGACCCTGAGGAAGGTCTTAATTCCGAATAACTCCTATAGGAAAGTGGAGATAAAGTTGAAAAAAAGGCGAAATAGAAAGACCTTATTTTTGATATCTATATGTTTATTCAGCCTGATGGGATGTACGAGAATGAGAACCATTGATAAAGTAAGCATGATTCATGTCTTCGGGCTTGATAAAGAGGAGGACCAGCTAGTTGGGACGGCACTTTATCCGAAATACACGAAAAGTAAAGACTCGGATAATATTCAATTAATAAAAGAAAAAGCACCTGCCGGAAATTTATTTTACGAAAAATTAGATAAGCATACAGACACGCCTATTAAGTTGGCAAAAATTAGAGTGATTGTGTTAGGGAAGAAGTATGCAGAGTCTGGTATTGGTGATATGGTCGAACGATTTATTATTAACCCAGAGCTTGGGACTAGTATTCAACTGGCTGTTTCTGAGCATTCAGCGGAGTCTGTTCTAAAGAAATTTAGTAAGGGAGATTCGCTTAATTTAATTGATATTATCCAGCATAATATGACTAGGCAATACTTACCGAAAACGAATCTTCATGTCTTCTTAAATCATTTTTATGGGCAAGGAATGGACGCCTATATTCCTGTGATTTCAATAGATGACCAAATGAAGATGATGGTGAAAGGCATTGGAATCTTTAAGGATGACAAGCTAAAGCTTATGTTAAATGAAGAACAGACGCTTATTTTTTCGACTCTTAAAAATAAACGGGGTGAAGGCAGCTTAAAGATGGATGTAGAACATAGGGGGAAAAAAGGCACTATCATCACTCGTGGTCATAAGAGCAGTCAAAAATGGGAAATAAAAAAATCCAATTTGAATCATCCTGAGTTGAATCTAACCTTAAAATTACGTTGGACAGTAAGTCAATATCCTGAATGGATTCAGCTTTCGAATGAAAAAGAAAATGAGCTTTTGAAGCAATTAATAGAAGCTGAAGTGAAAAAAAGAGTGGACGGGCTTTTGGTAACACTAAAGGAAAAGGAAGTTGACCCATTAGGGATTGGTAACATTGTCAGGTCCAAAATGAGGGTTTGGAATGAAAAGAAGTTTTATGAGAAGTATCCTAGTTTACCCATTAACGTAAAAGTTCATTTAGAGATAATTAATTCAGGCTTAAATGTTTAACGAATAAGGATGATTACGGATGCAAGTAAAGGTTAAGGAAAATACAATGGTTTCACCCTATTTCATGTTTTTCCTCATTCATGCGACGCAAACTGGCATTGGAGTATTAAAATTTCAATCCGAAATTGCAAAAGGAGCAGGACAGGATGCGTGGGTTTCGATTTTGGCAGTGGGCTTAAGCTTACACATTATTTTCCTCATGATGATGCATATCATGAGAAATTCTAGCCGAGGCGATATCATATCCTTCCATACTGATTTACTTGGTAAATATGCAGGAGGCATTCTAAACATTTTGGTGGCCATTTATTTTTTAATGGTAGGACTAACAGCCATCCAGTCTTATATAGATATTCTCCAGATTTGGGTGTTCGATGGGATTGCTTCTTGGGAACTATCTCTCCTTATCTGTTTGTGTGTGTACTATATTGTTTCTGGCGGTTTTCGATTAATTGCGGGTATAGCGTTTTGGGGGGTTATCATCCCCACCTTTTTGACGCTATCTTTTATTTATTTATTTAGAAATGTAGATTATACCTACATCAAACCCTTCCTTACTCACGATTTCAAGGACTATCTGCTCTCAGCAAAAGAAAGTGGATTCATGTACTTGGGCTTAGAGACGATCTTAGTGTTTTTTCCTTTTATTAAAAACGGGATAAAGTCTAGTAAGTGGGGACATTACGGTTTGCTCTACACAACAATCTTATACCTAGTTATCACCGTATTAACTTTTGTATACTTCACACAAGGGAAACTTCAACACTTATCGTGGCCCACCTTGACCATGATTAAAAGTATCCAGCTGCCTTTTCTAGAACGATTTGAGTTTATTTTCATCTTTACATGGCTATTGGTTTTTATCCCAGTCGTTTGCACGTATTTGTGGTCATCCGTTCGAATCATCAAACTGACCTTTACAAAGCTAACACCAACATTTATTCTCTTTTTCCTGCTTGTTGGTTATTTCTTCATTACGAGTAACGCAGAGGATATCCTTTTTAAGCAAATGTTAGAAAAAGTTGTAAGTTACTCCGGTCTCACTTTTCTATATGGCTATATTCCTCTTTTATTTATGATTAGTTTCATCAAGTCCAAATGACCATGGGGACGGTTCTCCCGGTCACATTCTTTGCTCATCCTTACTTGGCAGGTGACTGAACACTGCCAAGTAAGGATGATTATGTGAAAAAGACCATCAGAACCGTCCCCATAGTTCCTTAGTTCCAGTTTGTGTGAAAGACTCCAGATAGATCGTTGCGTTCATAAGTATGTGCACCAAAATAGTCACGTTGTGCCTGTAAAAGGTTAGCATTCGAGATGCCTTTTCGATAACTATCAAAATAGGTAAGGGAAGCACTTAAACATGGGAACGAAATACCAGAATTGATCCCTTCACATACCACTTTTCGCAAGCCCATTTGGTAATCGATAACCTTTTCGGCAAAATAGGGAGAGATTAATAGATTAGCCAGATTTGGCTGTGCTTGATAAGCTTCACTTATGACGTTTAGGAATTCTGCACGAATTATACAGCCGCCGCGGAAAATCAGCGCAATATCCTTTAATGGTAATTCCCAGCCGAAAAGTTCGGAAGTCATTTTATATTGGGTAAATCCTTGTGCGTAGGCACAAACTTTCCCCATATATAAGGCCTGTCTAATGTAGTCAATCCACTCATTTTTATCCAATTGCGGCTGTTCGTACTTAGGGCCTGTTAGAATCGATTGGGCATGCACCCGTTCCTCTTTTAAAGCAGAGATGTATCTGGCAAATAATGACTCGGTAATAATCGATGCCGGGATGCCGTTATCGATAGCTTGGATACTGGTCCATTTACCAGTGCCTTTTTGGCCAGCTTTATCCAAAATCACATCAATGAGCGGTAAGCCTGTAACTTCATCCTTTTTTCGTAAAATTTCTGCCGTAATCTCGATTAAATAACTTTTCAGTTCTCCTTGATTCCAGGTTTCAAAGATGTCAGCAATTTCATGAACGGATAATTGTAACCTTTCTCTTAAAAACGTATAGGCTTCCGCAATTAATTGCATATCTGCATACTCGATTCCGTTATGTACCATTTTTACAAAGTGACCGGCACCTTTTGGACCCATATAGACACAGCAAGGGGTATTGTCCACTTGGGCTGCTATTTTTGTAAGAATAGGTGCTGCTTTTTCATAAACTTCTTTATCACCGCCGGGCATAATCGATGGTCCTGTTAATGCACCCACCTCACCGCCGGAAATTCCAATCCCTAAATATCCGATTCCTTTAGACTTTAACTCATCGTATCTACGTTCCGTATCTTCATAATGGGAATTACCGCCATCCATAATGACGTCGCCCTCTTCAAGATGTGGCATTAATGAGCCAATCACCGAATCAATCGCTTTGCCGGCTGTAACCATAACAAAGACTTTTCTCGGAGTCTCTAAAGACTGTACGAAATCTTGAATTTCGTAGTAAGATGTAATCGACTGTCCTTCAAGTTTTTCCACAAGTTGGTCCGTTAAATCTCTCGTGTAATTATATACAGCTACGTGTTCCCCTTTACTTGCCATGTTTAAAGCAATATTACTACCCATAACCCCTAAACCAATAACACCAATTGTATTCAACATCTATATCTACTCCTTTAATCTAAAGATGAATAGGCAGTAAAATCCCTTACAAAAAGAGGAGTTTTACTGCCCTGAACGCTTAAACAAATAAGCTTAATAATAGGATAAACACTAATCCAGCAACGGAAATAATCGTTTCAAGCAATGTCCATGTTGCGAATGTTTCTTTCATGCTTAAACCAAAATACTCTTTAAACATCCAGAAACCAGCATCGTTAACGTGTGAAGCGACTAAACTTCCGGCACCTGTTGCTAGTACAACTAAAGCAAGGTTAACATCCGTTTGTCCTAACATCGGAATAACTAAACCAGCTGTTGTCAAAGCCGCAACAGTGGCAGATCCTAATGCAATCCGTAAGATCGCAGCGATAATCCAAGCAAGCAGGATGGGGGATAATGAAGTTCCTTTGAATAATTCAGCAACATAGTCACCTACACCGCCAGTGATTAATACTTGTTTGAAGGCTCCGCCTCCACCAATAATTAAGAGCATCATTCCAATATGCAAGATTGCTTGTGTACAAGATTCCATAATATCTTTCATTGGAATCTTTCTTGCTAATCCCATTGAATAGATCGCAAATAATAAGGAAAGCAACATGGCAGTACCTGCATCACCAATAAAACGGATCGCTGCTAGTAAACCATTATCTTCAAAGCCAATTGTTTTTTGCGATAACGTAATAATCGTAGCAATTGACATCAAAATAACAGGAAGTAAAGCGGTAAATACACTGATTCCGAAACCAGGTGTGTCTTCAAGTTTAAACGTTTTTTGTTCACCTAAAGAGGCAATACTGCCGGTTTTTGTGAAAGATGCAGGTACTAATTTTTTTGCGATTTTTGTAAATACAGGGCCGGCTAAAATAACGGTTGGAACTGAAATAATGAAACCATAAAGTAAAACTTCACCAAGGTCTGCGCCAAATTCACCCGCAATAACCGTTGGTCCTGGGTGCGGCGGTAAGAAACCATGTGTCACGGATAATGCTGCTACCATTGGAATACCAAGGTATAAAATCGAAACTTTTAATTCTCTGGAAATCGCAAAGACGATTGGAATTAATAATACTAAGCCTACTTCGAAAAATAGTGCAACACCAATAATGAATGAGGCTGCTACGACTGCCCATTGAATATTTTTTTCACCAAATTTGTGAACAAGGGTCATCGCAATGCGCTGCGCACCGCCTGAATCTGCGATTAACTTACCCAGCATCGCGCCTAGTCCAAAGATTAGCGCTAAGTGACCAAGCGTTCCGCCTAATCCTGCTTCAATGGTTTTAACGACTTCCGCTAGTGGTATTCCAAGTGCTAATGCAACACCGAACGATACAATGATTAATGAAACAAACGTGTTTAATTTTAAACCCATGATTAATATAAGTAATGCTACAATTCCAATTGCTACAATAACTAATGGCATTTTGTAAATCCTCCAAGATTTAATCTAGTGTGTTTGTAAGCTTTCTTTGATAATTGGCTATCATTGTATAATCTTCTTCTAATACTCTTGATAAGTGAATAAAGATCGGCAGCAATTGCCTGTATTCTTTTGCGGCCGCTTCTTCAGGTGTATGTGTAAAGGTGCTGCCAATCATTTCAGAAACAACTTCAAAAGAATCGATTTTTCCAGTTGCATAGAGTCCTAAAATACAAGCCCCCAGGCATGAACTTTCATAGCTTTCAGGAACGACGACTTCTGATTCGAATATGTCGGACATCATTTGACGCCAAACCTCCGACCTTGCGAAGCCTCCCGTTGCTTGGATTCGGGTAACAGGAGTTTCCATGCATTCTGTTAATGCTAGAAAAACGGTGTATAAATTGTAAATGACACCTTCCAGGGCTGCTCGAATCATATGTTCTTTCTTATGTGACAAGGTTAAGCCGAAAAAGGATCCACGCACGTCTGGATTCCATAATGGCGCTCGTTCACCTGCAAGGTATGGATGGAATAACAATCCATCTGATCCTGGTCTTACGCGTTCGGCAATCTTGGTTAATACTTCGTAAGGATCAATTCCTAATCGTTTCGCCGTTTCAACTTCAGAAGAGGCAAATTCATCCCGAATCCAGCGAAGGACCATTCCGCCATTGTTTACCGGACCGCCTATTACCCAATGTTTTTCCGTTAAGGCATAGCAGAATATTCTACCCTTTTCATCTGTTTGCGGCTTGTCAATAATCGTTCGAATCGCACCGCTTGTCCCAATGGTGACGGCAATCTCACCTTTTCCAATCGCATTTACACCTAGATTGGAAAGGACTCCATCACTGGCCCCAATGACAAAAGGAGTTTGTGGGTCAATCCCAATTTGTTTGGCTAAGTCGTGATCACAGTTGCTGAATATCTTGGTCGTAGGCACGAGCTCAGATAATTGATCACGCGTTATACCGGCAATGTTTAATGCTTCTTCATCCCAATCTAAGTTTTTGAGATCCATCATACCCATGCATGATGCGAGAGAATGATCGACAACATATTGGTTGAAAAACTTTTTAAAAATAAATTCTTTTATTCCGATATATTTTTTTGTCTTACCAGCAATTTCAGGACGTTCATTCACTAACCATGCTATTTTGGTTAATGGTGACATTGGGTGAATCGGTGTTCCCGTTCGCTTGTAGATTTCATGCCCATTCAACTCATTTTTTATTTTATGAGCCCAAGCTTCACTTCGATTATCCGCCCAGGTGATACAAGGTGTCAGTGGCTGGTCGTTCTCACCCATCGCAATGACACTGTGCATGGCGCTGCTAAATGAAATGAAAGATGGCTTTTTATCAGAATGACGTTTCGTAATATGGGTAATCGCTTGCAAGACTGCCTGATAAATCTCATTTGGATCTTGTTCGGCTGTAGACATATCAGGTGTGTAAAGTGGATAACCATGATTCTCTACATGGATGACTTCGCCTTTTTCTGTAAATAATACAGCTTTGGTACTTGTTGTACCGATATCTACACCTAACATGTAATTAGTCATTTTTATGCACAGCTCCTTTAGCTAGCATTTGCTGTGACATCCATAGGTCATCTACTGTTCCTTGAACTTGAACATCATCAAAGTTTAGATGTAAAGATTCAAGCATGAGTGCTCGATCCTTAGATTCTATCGCTTCTATATAAATCTCATGATTTCTTATAACCCTTGTAAAGTCCTCAAACTCTTCTTTAATGCGCAAACGCATTGATAAAAGAATTAAGCATTCCATAACAGGCTTTAAGTTATCCCAAATCATCAGCATATGGGAATGGTTAATAGACCGAATAATCGTTTCGTGAAATAAGACATCCTGTAGGGCAAATTCGTCAGCATCACGATATTTTATCGCGACTTTCATCATTTCTAGTATTTTACTAAGCTCTCTTGCTAGTTGATTTGTTTCCATCTTTATAAGGCGTTCGAACACAAACGTTTCAATGAGCAGTCGGACATCATAAATCTCTTGTATTTCTTTTTCTGTTAAACCAACAACAACTGCACCCATTCTTTCCAATCGGATGAGATTTTCAGCTGCTAGGATTTTTAAAGATTCACGAATAGGCGATCTGCTCACAGCAAAATCCGCAGCTAGTTTATTTTCCGATAGAATGGAGCCGCTTTCAATCGTGCCAGAGATGATACGCATTCTAAGTTCACATGCTACGCGCTCACCAGCGGAAGCTTTTGAAAGGCTCTTTTCGGGATATAAAAATTCCTTTGAATCTATCATAAGTTCACCCTCTTTTTAATAATACAAGGATACTTGTATACAAGTATTATAATAGGATTTTCAAAATATGCAAGCGCTATTATTTGGTTTTGACAGATTCTCGTCATTTGATGCCGTGAGGACGGTTCTCTTGGACCTATTCTTTGGCAATCCTTACTTGGCAGGTGTCTGAACACTGCCAAGTAAGGATGAGCTGGTGAAAAAGACCATCAGAACCGTCCCCGCGGTTCCCTCGGTTTTTCCCCGACTTCACTTTTTAAACCTTTTAGTAATGAGAAGCACATGACGATCATGATGATGGCAAAAGGGAGGGCGGCTGCGATGGAGGCTGTTTGCAATACGTTCAATCCTCCAGCTAGTAGTAATACAGCAGCCAATGCTGATTGAATAACGCCCCATGTCATTTTTATTTTATTTGAAGGATTTAATGTGCCGCCTTCACTAAGCATCCCCAAGACAAAGGTGGCTGTATCGGCAACTGTTATATAATAAATGGCTACGACAGCAAACCCTAAAATACTTAACACCGAACTTAAGGGGAGATAATCAAAGAATGTAAAAATAGCCAATGACACGTTTTCGGTAATATTTTTTGCTAAATCATGGTTACCTGTTTTTTGAACGATATCAAGCGCGGCCCCGCCAAATATGGACATCCAGAGACATGTTCCAAGTGTGGGAACAATTAACACACCAATGACAAACTCTCTTACCGTTCTTCCCTTTGAAACGCGGGCAATAAACATCCCTACAAATGGCGCCCAGGCAATCCACCATGCCCAATAAAAAAGCGTCCAGGATGCAATCCATTCCCCTTCCCCAAAAGGTTTAAGCCTTAAACTCAAATGAATAAAATCACTAATATAAAGACCTGTAGTATTAAAGAAGACCTTAATAATCGTCACGGTAGGACCAACAATCAAAATCAGCAGCATGATCGCAAAAGATAAAATCATCGCCGCATTGGATAAGAATTGGATTCCTTTCTCCAAACCTGTATTGATGGAGATGATAAAAAGGACTGTCGCAACCGCAATCACGATTAGCTGGACGAATAACTCATTAGGAACACCGAAAATATCATGCATTCCCGCAGTAACCTGCATAGCACCCAGCCCTAAAGATGTGGCAATCCCAAAGACGGTTGCGAAAATAGACAGGACATCTATCGTTTTTCCTATCGGGCCATAGATTCTATCACCCAGAAACGGATGAAACGCCGAGCTAATGGCTGCAGGAAGCTTTTTGTTATATTGAAAAAAGGCAAGGGCAAGACCGATTACCGTGTAAATGGCCCATGGATCAAGTCCCCAATGGAAGAATGTATATTTCATGGCCGTATTGGCTGCGTCAAGCGTATATCCTTCCCCATAAGGAGGAGTCGTGTAGTGGGTAACCGGTTCAGCGACACTCCAATACACAATTCCAATCCCCATACCAGCACCGAACAACATAGCGAGCCATGATGCCGTACTAAAATCAGGCTTGTCTGTTTTTTTGCCCAGTCGAATATTGCCATATTTAGAGAACAGTAAATAGATGGAGAAGATGACAAAGAATAGGGCGGCACCAAGATATACCCATCCCAGATAATCAATCGACCCATTGTAAATTGTATCGGTGACCTTGGCGAGATTCTCTGTAAAAAAGACCCCCCAAACAATAAAGATGAGAGTGAGTAACAATGATAAAATAAAAACAATATTTTCATTCAGTTTTTTGCTGTCCATGTAAACCTCCTGCTAGGTGTAAGGAAAAATAAGAAACCTTCCCGTTTTAATCCATTCAAAGAGCATTCATTTATCAAGGAGATGATAGAGAAATTCCCACTTGGCACCCTTCATCAACTCTTCTTGCGGCAACTCCAAACCGTCTCCGAGGTATACCGTTTCACCTTTTAGAGCGACGACCATAGCCACAAATCCTTCATCATTTTTATAAATATCTCCAATAGCAGGGAAGGGTTCGTTGTTGGGGTTATAGGTGGACCCAACGTCTTGTAGGTTATCTGCATCTACACCTTCACTATTTTGATAATCAATCGAAGTGCTCCCACTAGCACGGCCCGGTACCATTAATAAATACTCGTTATGCTTAATTCCATGAGAATTACTTGTAACGACCCCTTGTTTATCAACGGTCTCAACAACATCGATTTCATTTAAAGAATACGTATCCAAGGAATCCGGCATCGGATTATGTATTAAAATATAATCTCCTACTTGAGCTTTGCGATCATGACTAAGCGTATAAGCTTTATGATTAAAAACAAAGCTGTCAAGCTCCTTCGGTTTGACCTTTTCTACACTCACCGATTTGGTTAATTGCTGCGTCAAATCCCTAAGCCTAATAAGATGAACAGATTCTTTATACATAGGTTTCACGCCATATACCCTATGCAATTCATTGTTGTAATAGACAAATTGTCCTTTTCTTACTTGATACAATTTCACAGATAGATCTCCCTTCCATGTTTTTAATTTTGCAAACAATCAATCAGTGTAAGTTCATTGGTTTGATTTAATGCATTCTTCAATACTTGCTCAAACTCATTCAATTGATTGGGTCTTGCTCCTTTTATTCCAAAGCTTGCAGCAAGCTGCACAAAGTCAGGGTTTCTAAAGTTTGTACCAAAGCCATGGCTGAATTTTTCCTGCATCATTTGTTCTTCTAGTTTTAACGCAGAATCATTTATGACGATGATGATCATTGATAGGCCTAATCGTTTCGCAGTCTCTAATTCGGAAATATTCATCAACGCCCCGCCATCCCCAGTAATACAAATAACGGGCGCATCCGGGCAAGCTAATTTGGCACCAATGGCACCAGGCAGGGCAATCCCCATTGAGGCTAATCCATTGGAGATAATGAGTCGGCCGGCTTGTTTTGGTTGATACGTACGGGCAATGGATATCTTGTGGGCACCTACATCTGAAATGACGATGGTCTCTTCTGGTGTAAGTTTTTCAATAACGGTTAAGATATTTTCTATCGATAAGGATTGATTAGTTAGATCTAAATTAAGTTGATAAGCTGTCTCAATCCGTTCTTTTAGCTTCCCAATTGGAACCCACAGCCTAGAGGGGATATCCAGTTTATTCAGTACCTGGAATGTCTCCTTTAAATCACCGGCCAACTCCGCGCTAACAGGGTAGTACTCGTCCATTTCGGCTGGCAGTGGATCGATATGTAAAATAGGACGCCTCTTTTTATTCCAGTCCTTCGGTAGTTTTTCAACCAAATCAAAACCAACGACAAGTAATAAATCAGCTTCCTCGATAATCGGTAATGCTTCATCGTCTTTGTTGAAACCGAATGTAAAATAATTCAGTGGATGGTTTTTAGGTATTACCCCTTTGGCCATAAAACTATGAATAACAGGTGATTGTAAGTTCTCAACAAATGTGAGCAGTTCTGCTGCTGCGTCTTGCCTTATAACCCCGTTTCCTAAAATGACAACTGGTTTTTGGCTCTGAGCTATTAGTGTACGAGCACCCTCGATTGCTTGTGAAACAGGTGTGCTTTTTGGAATAGGTGTTACAGGTAAGACTTGAGTTGGAATCATTTGAGGAGCTAGGTTCTCGGGTAATTCAATTAAAACTGCGCCTGGCTTTTCCATTTGTGCTACTCTAAATGCCTTACGGATGATGGTTGATATGGTTTGCGAATCCTTAATTTGAACACTCCACTTGGCAGCGGGTTCAAATATTTTCACGATATCTAAATATTGGTGGGATTCAAGATGCTGCCGTTCAAGACCGGCTTGTCCTGTGATGGCTACAACCGGGGAATGGTCAAGCGTTGCACTTGCTATTCCGGTCAAAAGATTGGCTGCCCCAGGTCCTAATGTCGCTAAGCAAACGCCGGCTTTTTTTGTTAATCTACCGTAAACATCCGCCATAAAAGCGGCTCCTTGTTCATGACGAACATCCACAAACTGAATCTGTTTCGATTTAGACAATGAATCCATCAGGTCAAGCGTTTCCTTCCCCATGATGCCGAAGATATACTCAACACCCTCATTTTCTAAGCACTGCACAAGTAAATCTGTTGCTTTCATAAGAACTCCCTTCAAACTGCGTTTTGCCTATTTTTCCCGTTAACTCACTAAAAAACCAAAAAAGTTTATGGGGACGGTTCTCTTGGTTCAAAAAGACCATCAGAACCGTCCCCACGGTCACCCCGGTTCTCCACCCACGGTTATCCTGGAAGTTTTTCTGGATTTAGGGTTATATATATTTCGGTGATTTTGCTATTTGTTATATAAAAACTAATGATGCTTTGAACGGAGCGATTGATGTGATTTACGATGGCAGGCTGACCATTTACATTTTTCACTTCAAAATAAAAGTCTTGTGGGACATTTTTTAAAATGCCGAATAAAAAGGCCAAAACGTTGGATGAGGATAGAATTGGACGAACAGCAGCCTTGACGATTCCGCCGCCATCAGAGTAGAGCGTGACGTTTTCAGAAAGAAGTTCTAATAAGGCATCCCTATTTTGAACTTGAAGCGCTTTTATAAAGTAATCAACCAATGATTTATTTTTTTCGTAATGCAGGCTTTCACCTTCGATACGGGAAATTTTTTGCTTAGCCCGGCTGAAAATTTTCCTGCAGTTTTCCTCTTTCTTTTCTATGATGTTTGCAATCTCCAAATATGAAAAGGTAAATGCCTCTCTTAATAGGAGGATTGCGCGTTCATCTGGTGCCAAATGTTCCATCATCCGTAAATATGCGATACTCAATCCTTCCTTTTGCAACACAACACCTGCAGGGTCGAAATCATCTGTTTTTTCGAGAAGTAATGGCACAGGATTCCAAGGTCCGATATATTGTTCTCGTCTGTGTCGAGCAGACTTTAATACATCAAGACAGCGGTTCGTCGCCATTTTGCATAGATAGGCTTTCTTATTATCTAGCGTCTGATCATCATTTATTTGGTAGGCTTTTAAAAAGGTTTCTTGGACAATATCTTCTGCTTCAACGATGGACCCTAACATTCGATAACAGATTGAAAACAACAATGGTTTAAATGTTTTATACTCCTCATTACTAATCTGCACAATCTCAACTCTTTTCTTTTTTTAGGATTTCTTCCGCTGCTTGTTTACCGCTGTTCACTGCTCCTTCTAACAAAATAGAATCACGAGATGCCCAATCTCCCGCCAGATATAATCCAGGAATTTCAGCTTTCAAACGGTGTAACATTTGCTCATCTCCAACTTGAGGCAGTCGCTGATTTACCTTAATTTGAGGAATAAAGCGACTGGTAATGAGATAATTTTGCCATCCAGGCTGTATCTTTCCTAAGAATTGTTCAAGCTCTTTTTTAACACTAGTTTCGTTTATTTGTTCTCCTGGTAAATAATATTTAAACACGTGAAGAACAGCGCTCTTGTTGTCACTCGAAAGTTGTGCATAATTTGAGTGTACAGAAAAATAGAGCGGTTCCGATAAGCCCAAGGCAAATAAGTTTTCTGGGTTCGGCAGATGAGTTAAAGCAACATCGAGAGTCGCTCCCTTTATAGGCAGCATGTTTGCCAAAAAGTCATTTTGCGAGTGGAGAGCTCTTTCGTCAAACATGTGATATAGTTCCGTGGGACCTGCAGTATATATCACATTTTTCGCAAAAATTTCCTTGTCATGGGTTAAAACTAATCTAAAATGGCCTTGTTCGATTATGTCAATTTGTTTAACGGATGTATGGTTTTGAACCTGGATACCAAGGATAACCGCTTTATTATGGAGTTGGTCGATGATCGTCTGCCACCCGTAATCTATATATAGTACACCGCCAAAGACAGCCTTCAAGTGCGATACGATGACTTTTGCACTTGCCTTTTCAGGAGCATGGCAATACGTTGCCAGTCTGCCGAGTGAATATAGTAAAGATTGAATTTTTTCTGAACAAGCTGTTAGCTGGACCCATTGATTGAAAGTCTGATGTTCTAACTTTCCGGTATCCGTTACCATCACTTTCAACAAAACCCTGGCCCATTCCATCCGTTCTTTCCAATTTAATAGTCTTGTGGTCAATAATCCTAAAGGAGAAAAAGGCGCTTGGTATTCCATATTGCTTTCAACTAAAATACCAGCTGTTTTAGGCGATCTTCCATTTAGTTGTATATCTAATTCTTCGAAAATGTACTTGGCTTTTCCCTTTTTATACAATGCATGTGGTCCTAAGTTGAAATACTGCTGTCGAATCAAATCAGTCCTGGCCCTTCCACCAACTTTTTTTCCTTTTTCTACAATTAATACGGATAAATTGCTTTTAGCTAAATAATTTGCGGCCACGTAACCAGCTAGTCCGCCGCCGACAATCACAACATCCCATTTTTTAGTCATAAATAATAACCTCCATTAGTATTTTCATTACTCATGACGAGGATGGGGGAATAAATGTGACAAAGTACAAATACAAATGTAGGAAAATTTCATTTAACGTATAATAAATATTAGAATTATGACTAATCAGGAGGAATTATGCCTAAGAGGAAAATTGTATTTACTGGTGGAGGTTCTGCAGGACATGTAACGCCCAATATTGCATTAATAAATGAGCTGGACAATTGGGATAAATATTATGTCGGTTCGAAAAAAGGAATTGAAAAAGAGTTAATCGAAAAAATCGGTATTCCTTACTTCGGTATAAATAGTGGGAAACTTAGAAGATATATAGATTTTGAAAATTTCGTGGATATATTTCGAGTTATAAAAGGATGTTTTGAAGCGAGAGGTGTTCTTAAAAAAATCAAGCCTGATTTAGTATTCTCGAAAGGCGGATTTGTTTCAGTTCCTGTCATCATAGCTGCAAAATCATTAGGAATACCCATTTTTATTCATGAAAGTGATATGACGCCAGGACTAGCAAATAAAATTTCGCAAAGATTTTCAACACGTATCTTTACTTCCTTCGAAGAGACCAAAAAATTTTTTCCAGCAAATAAGGCTATAGATATTGGTTCTCCCATTAGGAAAGAAATATTGAGTGGTTCAGCAATAAAAGGAAGAGATTTTCTTGGGTTTGATCACCATAGTCCCGTTTTAACGATTATGGGTGGAAGTTTAGGTGCGAAAAAAATAAATGAAGTAGTCCGGCAATCTTTAGATCAACTAAATGCTACTTACCAGGTTGTTCATTTGTGCGGGAAAAATAACCTAGACGACAGTTTATCCTCCCATCCAAGGTATAAACAATTTGAATATGTTCATGATGAACTATCGGATATCTTAGCGGCAACGGACATCGTTGTCACTAGAGGCGGTTCAAACGCCATATTTGAATTTCTAGCCTTAAATATACCAATGCTTATAATTCCATTAGGATTAAATCAAAGCAGGGGCGACCAAATTTTAAATGCAAAGGCCTTTCAAGATAAAGGGTACTCCTTAACATTGGAAGAAGAAAAACTTACTAATAAAACACTTATTGAAAATTTAAACACTGTTTATAAAAATAGATACGAATTCAAAAAAAATATGAAAGACTCACATAAAGGAAACGCATTACAAACACTTGTGGATGAAATTAATAAATTGTGCTAAGGGTGTGCTATGGGGACGGTACTTCTGGTCCCACTCTTTGGTAATACTTACTTGTCGGGTTTGTAGTGCTGCCTTGTAAAAAAGACCATTAGAACCGTCCCCATGGACCAAGCTTTATCCATAGCCAACAATACACAAGGGAAAATAAGTGAATAATGAGGACATTCCAAACTCTAAATTCGATTAGAAATGGCCCTAAGACAGGGAATTGGAAGAGGTAGAGTAAGAGGCATATCCCTATAGATAAAAATAAGCTGGAAAAGGATATTACTTTCCATACCTTGTTAAATAGGAGCAATCCGAACCCTATGCCGATGGCCATCGCACCTGTCGTAAATGGAAAAACAATAAGTTCTGAAGGTTGAATGAGCAGTAATAGAAAAATGGTAAGAAAATAGCTTAATAGTCCATACATGGGGTTGAGCAACATGCTAATGATGATGGGTGCAGCGGAAAAGGGGCTTATTAGCATTCCGATTCCTGGGATGACTCCTCCTGCACTCTGTAATAGAGCGGCGATTAAACTCATTAACGCGGAAAACACCAATTTAAAGGCAAAACTTCTCCGATATCTTCGTTTAGTCATGATGGGTAAGATGTTTTCCTTACTATCCTTATTCCAAAACATGGAGTATCCACCCTTTTTGTCCTAAGTAAAAATGGCGTATTTGTATAAAGGTATTCTCAAACCCAAGCTTGTAGAATGAATATTGTGGTTCCCGTTACCTAAGTAGATTTGTATTTTCGCAGAAAAAAATCAGGAAATCATTAGATTCCCTGATTTTGATATTCTAATAAACCACAACTGGATCGTAGACATTGAGATTATCATACACAGCTTTCATCACACTTGGAGAAACGTTGACACATCCACCAGATCCTTGTGTAAGATAGGCATTGCTGTTCCAGTTTGTTCTCCAGCCGGCGTCGTGAAATCCTTGTCCGCTGTTTGTAAAGGGAGCCCAATAATTGACTTCAACGGCATAATCGGCTTTGCCGACAGCGCTGCCCTTGAGTGTGTATGGTGTTCGTTTAAAGAGGATATACCATACTCCAGGTGAAGTATCTTCACCCGTACTATGCTTGCCGGTAACCACATTCGTGGTTAGGACCAATTGTCCATTCTTGTAAATCCAAATACGCTGTTCGGCAATGGATACTTCTGCATAGGTATCACCAATGCCATTGTTTGCTGTCGTTTCATAGCCATAGCCCTCATTGCTCCAGCCATTTCCGTGAATATTAGAAGCAGAAATAGACTTTTCTCCCTTTTCAAAGGCTGCTTGAACCAGAGCTGTTTCCTTGTCGACATCAAGTGCCCAGCCATAACCTTCTCCCTTAACCGATATATCGGAACCTGAATGGGTCTTAAAGGTGAAGTTCTTACCTAATGTCGATTGAGCGTCATTAATTTCAGCAATTTTACTTTTCAAATCGCTTGGGTCTATTGTGACGTTCATATCTTTTGTCACAGTGGCATTTTTAATCAAATCGCTGCCCTTTAAAGAATGTACTTTATCCTGGACCTTATAGTCCACCGTATGCTGGAGGAGTGCTTCCAGCTTTTTCTTTTCGTTAAGGATAGTGGTACTTTCCTCTGTTAGCGGCTGTAAAAGTGCAGGACTTAAATGGATTTCACTCGTAAACTTCTGACTTTGGAAGTCCTTCAGTAGGCCTTCGATATCATATTGATCTCCACTACTGCCTTTGGTAACCACAATTTCACCTTGTTCCAGCTTAACTTGAGCATCTGCAGGAGCTTTTAAATTCTGATTCATGGAGATGAGTTTTTGTTCCAGTTCCTCTTTCAAACTGACACTGCGATATGGGTCTTCTTTGCTTGGTGTTAATGAATACTCTTTAGACTCGAATATAGGAAAAAATGTCCACTGACTTTTCAGTAGTTTTTTAACTTCTGGCAGGTCATTTTCGGCAAATCCCGACTGAGTATCTTTTCCATCTATTATTTGTTGTTCTCCGACATAAACGACGTTACTTAAAACGGTGGTTTCTAATTTTTCAAGCGCCTCTTCTGCGGTCAGCCCACCGACGTCTATGCCATTAATCTTGGCCTTTGGATTAAAGTGAGTTGACTGGTAAAAGCTCATTGCTGCACATAGGAGTGCGATAACGATGATGATACCTGCTGTAATGAACTTCCAATTCTTAAACCTTTTAAATGAATTTCCTGTTTTCATTTCTACCCTTGATTCTTGTATAGCATTTTCCATGTAAATCCCCCCGCATACCTATAAAACCAGCATTTGAAGTCCATCAACGGTAAGTCGATGTTCATCAAAGCTTTTTAATCCTTTATAAAATACTACTCCTATTTTACTAGATTGAATAGTAAAATCTTTGTCGTTTTATGTAAATAAGTGGAAATTTTTTTATTTGGTTCATAAAAGTTTATTAAATTCATTGCAGACGAGAAAATTCTAAAAGAGATATGAAATTACACAAGAAGTTCCAGCTGTGTTCATTTTTCCTTTCCTTTGGACCGTAGGGGAAAGCTTTAACCTAGGTAACAGCGAGGGGGTAATGGTAAAATTAGAAATAAATGGATAAGGAGATTACTATGTCTAAACATGAAAAAACTTACGTAACGAAAGCTGACTTTATGCTTCATGGCGGAGATTATAATCCTGATCAGTGGTTAGACCGTCCAGACATATTGGCAGATGATATCAAATTAATGAAGCTTTCCCATACCAATACGTTTTCGGTTGGAATTTTTGCTTGGGCGGCACTTGAGCCTGAAGAGGGAGTCTACCACTTTGAATGGCTGGATAAAGTGATTGACTACATCTATCGTATCGATGGCCGAGTAATTTTAGCGACACCAAGCGCGGCTCGACCTGCTTGGATGTCACAAAAATACCCGGAGGTGCTTCGCGTGAATGGAGCTAGAGTGAAGCATCTGCATGGCGGTCGGCATAATCACTGTTTTACTTCACCTGTTTACCGTGAAAAGACGCAGAAGATTAACAGGCTGTTGGCAGAACGTTATGGGAATCATCCTGCTTTATTGATGTGGCATATTTCCAATGAGTATGGCGGCGAATGTCATTGTGATCTTTGCCAGGATGCCTTTAGAGGCTGGCTGAAAAAGAAATACAATCATGATTTGAAATCCTTGAATGATGCTTGGTGGGGTCCGTTCTGGAGCCATACGTTTACGGATTGGTCTCAAATTGAATCACCTTCTTCGATTGGAGAAAGCATGGTTCACGGTTTAAATCTGGATTGGCGCCGTTTTGTTACGGACCAAACGATTGATTTTTATAAAAATGAAATTGTTCCCATCCGAGAATTGACGCCAGAGATTCCGATTACGACAAACTTTATGGCAGACACGCATGAGTTAATCCCCTTTCAGGCGCTTGATTACAGCAAATTTGCGAAGCACCTCGATGTCATCAGCTGGGATGCGTATCCGGCCTGGCATAATGACTGGGAGAGCACAGCGGATTTAGCAATGCGAGTAGGATTTATTGATGATCTCTATCGTTGTTTAAAGCAGCAGCCATTTTTATTGATGGAATCAACTCCGAGCATGGTGAATTGGCATCCAGTCAATAAAGCAAAGCGACCAGGCATGCATAAGCTTGCCTCAATGCAAATGGTGGCACATGGCTCTGATAGCATCCTTTACTTCCAGTGGCGGAAGTCCCGCGGATCTTCGGAAAAATTTCATGGCGCGGTCGTTGATCATGATAATCGTTCTGAAAACCGCGTATTCCAAGAGGTTGCCGAAGTTGGTAAGACGCTTGAAAAATTAGCCGGTGTTGTCGGGACGAATCGTCCTAGTGACGTTGCGATTCTATATGATTGGGAAAGCAATTGGGCACTTAATGATGCACAAGGATATGGGTTAGAGACGAAACGTTATCCACAAACCTTGGTGGAGCATTACCGTGCATTCTGGGAACAGGATATTCCTGTGGATGTGATTACGAAGGAACAGGATTTCTCGGCCTATAAATTATTGATTATCCCCATGCTTTATTTAGTTAGTGAAGAGACGATTACTCGCTTAAAGAACTTTGTTGCCGGGGGTGGAACGCTAGTAACTACCTATATTAGCGGTATTGTCAATGAACATGATTTAACCTATTTGGGCGGATGGCATAAGGATCTGCAAGAGGTCTTTGGAATCAACCCTGTTGAAACAGATACGTACTATCCGAGTGATCGAAATGCGGTTAGTTATCGAAATAAATCTTATGAGTTAAAAGACTATGCGACGATTATTAAGGTGGGTACAGCTACAGTTGAAGCGAGTTATGAGGATGATTTCTATGCGGGGACTCCAGCGGTAACGAGCCATGCGTATCAAGGTGGAAAAGCCTACTATATTGGCGGCCGTTTAGAAGATCAATTCCAGCGGGATTTCTATCAAGAATTGATTAATGACTTATCACTGGAACCAGTATTTAAGGTGAAACACGAGAAAGGTGTATCCGTACAAGTTAGACAGGCAGTCGAAAGTGAATATATCTTCGTCATGAACTTCACCGAAGAAAAGCAGCCCATTTCCATTGAAACACAAGTTCATGATCTAATTACCGGCGATGAGGTTAGCGGAGAGCTTATATTGGAAAAATACGAAGTGAGAATTCTTGAGAAAAAGAAATAATTGGGTGCCTGTCACCGCTCGTGGACACTGTCCACCTCAGGCGGACAGTTGCTTGATTTTAGTCCGCTGGTGGGACAGGCATCTTAATTTATATTTACAGCTTCACTTCTACTGGACGGGGTACCACTTTGTCTTCATTGGTAACAGCAGGTTTCTTCGACCAATAAGTCGCAAGAATCGGCCCAGAAATGTTATGCCATGCAGCAGCCAGCACACTTGGGAGTGCTGCTATTGGCCCAAAGTGTGCGGTCGCAAGCGCAACGCCTAAACCAGAATTCTGCATGCCTACTTCAATCGAAATCGCTCTTCTATTAACTTCATTCTGGCCAAGTGCTTTTCCTGTGAAATAGCCGAACATTAGGCCAAATCCATTGTGAAGCATGACGGCCGTGAAAATCAGAAGGCCAGATGCTGCAATGCTTGCTGCATTGCCTGAAACGACAGCAGCCACAATCGTGATAATAGCCGCGACTGAAATAAGCGGTAAAACAGTTAAGCTTTTTTCCACTGCCACAGGGAAAAATTTCTTAATTGCCAGACCTAAAATAATCGGAACAATGATCACTTGGACAATGGACATAAACATCGCAACAGGATCAACCGGCATCCATTGACCTGCCAGCAAAAGGAGAAGCAATGGTGTCAGTATCGGTGCCAATAGAGTTGAAACGGAAGTCATGGCGATGGACAATGGGACATTGCCCTTTGCCAAATACACCATAACGTTAGAGGCTGTTCCCCCCGGAACACATCCAAGTAAAACCAGGCCTGCAGCCAATTCTGCTGGCAAATTCAAAAGCGTCGCTATGACAAAGGCCACAGATGGCATGATGATGAACTGCGCACAAACACCGATTATTACGGGCAATGGTTTGGTAAAGATGATTTTAAAATCGACCGCCTTTAAGGTAAGCCCCATTCCAAACATGACTACACCGAGCAGGATGGTGATGTACTTCCCCAGCCCTAAAAATGGATCTGGAACCATAAAGGCAATAACAGATATTAAGATAACCCACACTGCAAAATATTTTCCTGCAATCGTACTGACCGCTTCTAATACCTTCATACCATCACGCTCTTTCTTTTGTTTTCAAAATTTTATTTGGGTTAAAAAGATTGTCTGGATCTAAGGCCTGTTTGATTTTTTCCATAACCAGAAGGGCCTGTCCATGTTCTTTTTGCTGATATTTCTGCTTGCCAACACCTACTCCATGCTCACCCGTGCATGTTCCGCCTCGCTCAAGGGCATAAAGAACAATTTGTTCATTAAGATTTTCAGCCCTTACAATCTCTTCTGGGTTATTCATATCAATCATCAGTAGAACATGATAATTTCCATCTCCCACGTGCCCGAGGATTCCTCCAGGAAGTCCCAGCGAATCCAGCGCTTCCCTTGCGTGGCTTATAGCGCCAGAAAGTTCTGAAATCGGCAGACAGACATCCGTCACCATCATTTTTTTTCCAGGATGGCCGTGAATATAGGCATAAGCAAGATTATGTCTAGCCTCCCACAAACGATTTCTCGAAGCATTATCTGTCTCAAATTCAATATCGAGACTATGATGGTCTTCAACTATTTCTCTCGTGAACGCTACATCCTGTTTCAAGCCGGCCTCATTACCGTGAAATTCCAAAAATAGTGTTGGACTTTCGTTATAGCTTGTTTCGCTAAATAGGTTCACCTGCTTCATGGAAGGTTCATCAACTAGTTCCACCCTGGCAATCTGAACACCCGCCTGTAAAATGGAAACAACCGCTTCAACCGCATCATTCAATGTAGGAAAAGAGGCTCTTGCCGCCATTACATGCTCCGGAATTCCATATACTCTTAACGTCAGTTCCGTAAAGCAGCCAAGCGTCCCCTCGGAACCAACAAATAAACCATTCAGGTGGTAGCCTGATGAGGATTTAGCAGCTAAATTACCAGTATGTATGATCGAACCATCTGCGAGAACCACTTCCAGGTCACGCACCTGGTCACGCATGACCCCATATTTTACCGATGTTGTTCCACTGGCATTGGTTGCGGCCATTCCGCCAAGCGTAGCATCAGCCCCTGGATCCACAGAGAAAAATAGACCATATTTTTTCAATTCCTTGTTCAGCTGTGTGCGTGTCACACCAGGCTGTACCCTTACAAGGAAATCATTCTCCCGCACTTCCAGGATTTTATTCATGAGTGAAAAGTCAATTGTAATTCCATGCTCGTACGGTATGACATGCCCCTCGAGACTGGATCCCAGCCCAAAAGGGACTATTGGAACTTTATATGTGTTTGCCAGCTGCACAATTTCACTAACTTGCTGTGCTGTTTCTGGAAAAACAACAATATCAGGGAGATTCTCACTATGGTATGATTCATCCCTGCCATGCAATTCTCTTACTGTTATATTTTCTGTTACCTGCTGCTCAAAAAGAACCTCTTTTAAAGCATCTACGAGGCTCATACCAGCTGTTTCCATCCTATACTCCTTCTTTCCTTACTGAAAATTTGGTCAAACCAATGATATAATTGGTCCAACAAGTTAAGTTAATTATACAGAGTTATCAGAAGAATTCAATTATTTGTTTTATTATTTATTAAGTCTTGCTTAATGAATTTTATGTCTGTTACATTTAGGATAGTTTTACCAGTTCTATTTTGTAGGAGGTTAAGGTGAATGGCGGAGAAAAGAAAGACCTATCTAGTTATAGTAGATAAAATTACTGAATGCTATCTTGCAGGAAATCTTAATCCGGGAGAGCGGCTGCCTTCAGAAAGAGAACTGGCAAGCCAATTTAATGTCAGCCGGACAACCATAAGAGAAGCTCTAAGGGCTATGGAACTGAATGGGCTGATTGAAATCCGTCAAGGAGGCGGAAGCTATGTTATAGTTACTGACGTCCAATCAAGAAAAGAAGAAATCATCACAGCTGTCAAAACAGAAAATCCACTGGTCTATGAAATGCTGGAACTCAGGCGTGCACTAGAAGTAGAATCTGCATTCCTTGCAGCTAAGAGAGCCACATCAGCAGACTTGGAAAAGCTGCGTACAACTCTGAACAATATGGCGATGTCGAAACAGAATCCAGAGCTGTGGCTAAAAGCGGACTTTGACTTTCATATTGGAATTGCCGAAGCAACTCATAATTCGATATTCATTGAATTGATACATACCCTCAGAGGACATATGGAGAATACAATTAAGGCTACTCAGAATCATCGCTTTAAGGATTTGTCTCGTTACGCAGATACAATGGAAGAACATAAGGAAATATATCTCGCTATAGCTACTGGGAATGCGAATAGAGCGAAGGAATTGATGGAGAGGCATATTACGAATATTAGGGAAGAATTGGTGGAGTCGATGGTGTTCGATATAGGGAATTGAAGATTTCGTTGTCCCACTGAAGAATAATGGCTCAACACGTTTTATTTTTTTGTGAAAAACACTACAATCCCTAATAGAATAGGTTTTGTAGTGTTTTTTTAAAATAATTAGTTTAATATTGTCACCTTTACTTGTTGTCTTCCAAAATTGATTGCTTCTTGTTTAGATGGAATAAAGATGTCAATTTTATTTCCTTTAATGGCTCCGCCCGTATCTCCGGCGATTGCTTCGCCATAGCCTTCTACATAAACTTTACTGCCGAGCGGTATAACAGATGGGTCAACGGAGATGACCTTTTGATTTGGGTTTGCTATCAGGTCAATTCCAGTTGCCGTAATACCAGAGCAGCCTTCACATGAAGCTGTATAGGCTGTAGCTTCTACGATAATCTCCTTTGAACTAGGTGCTGCGGCTTCCACTGTAGGTGCGCTTTCCGCTGGAGCTGGTGCTTCCACTACAGGTGCACTTTCAGCCGGTGTTTCTACTGCTGGCTGTACTGGTTTATCTGATAGAGAAATAGTGTTATTTCTTAATCCTTCAAAGATTACTAGATTTAATCCTGGATGGATGAGATCGCTATACAGTTGGTTCCATTCTTTAATTTGTGAAACGGTTACCTGATGATCAATACCAATCTCCCATAATGTGTCGCCTTGTTTGACGGTATAACGTTTCTCGGGGGCGACGGTTAGTACATCCCCAGGATGAATGAGGTCTGTGGTGAGATTATTTAACCTTTGGATATTTTCTACTGATAGATTATTTGCGCGTGATAGAGCCCAAAGGGTGTCCCCTTTTTGTACTGTGATTGAAGCCGCTTGCACATTAGCACTTACAGTTACTGAGAGTACAGCAACTGCTAAAATAGATATGATTTTCTTAAGCATTCTTTTACCCTCCATGTTCTTTGGTTGCTAATTTTTATTAATCGTAACATAGAATTTTCTGAGAAAAAGAACAGGGAGGTGTTAATTCGTTTACTTACGTGGCATTCATATTGCAATAATATTTCTGAAAAATAAAGGAATAATCAGGTATGGATCCTGCGCAAATAGATAGGATAGTAGGAACTTATCCCTATTTATCTATTGAAATAGGTTCGTTAATACATGTAACTAGTGGCAGTGAATTTCCATTTATTTTCTAAAATACCATTTATAAGGAAAAGTGCAGCTGTATAAAATCATTACTGTAAGAAAACTTTTATGACAACCATATTAAAAGAGAGGAGGTATATTATGATAAAAAGTAAATTTGCCCTCATTAGTTCAGTTATTATTTTAGGTATATGTATGTATTTATATTTCCCGTTTCCTAATAATGTAATGGTAGAAGCACTTTCAACATTCATGTCGTTTCCAATTCGCAATAAAGATGGCTATATTTTACTTGGTATATTTGGGTCAGTATTGTTTATTATCGCCATGATATTACTTGTCATTGGTATGAAGAAATATCACTTTCGAACAATATTAATAGTTTTAATAGTATATGCACATTTACCAAATCTTCTAATTACGATGTACCAAGAAACGTTAGCGAGTGGCATTACAGCTATTTCATACGATGGCAATGGCAAGTGCAATTTTGGGTCTGTAAGCAAAGACTTATTGAATGGGGAATGCAATCTTGTATTACATAATCGAAGTAATGAGGCTGTGTCATTTGAGTTAGAATTTATAGATTCTTTACTCATGGAAGACGAAGTACGAATGGAGTCACTTATGAATTTAGCTGGTCCGTATAGGATTACAATAGAAGCTAATCGTAAAAAGTCTATTCATTTGAAGGAATTACTCGAATTATCAGATGTTCCAAAACATATTGAAGGAGGAACATCATCTGAAATTCATTTTAAGTTAATTGACGAGGAGATTACACGCACTTTATAGTAGTGTTTCGCCGTTTTTGGCGGCTGTTTACCAATAATTGTGTTTTATATTGTATAATAAAATTAACATTATTCGAATTTTAAAACAGTTTGACGAGGGGGTATTTTATGTCAATCTTCGCTTACTTATTCTGGGGGTTTTTATTAGCACTTATACTGTTGGGCGTATTATTCGATAAACTATTTCCAAACAGAGTCAACTTTAAAGATTCAGAACAAGACAAATCCACTAATCAACAATTAAACGAAAATGCTTCTTTGAACAATAAGAGTACAAATGAAATAGGTGGATCTTTTTTACCCTGATTATTTGGAACTAAAAAATCCCTCAACGATTAATCGAATTAAGATATAAACTGATTAAGAATGAGTTTTTTAAAAGACGAATATACAAACATAGTAAAAGGTATGGCTGTTTAATAGCCATACCTTTTATACTGTGGTTGCGGAAAAATAAGTGAATTTTGTTACTCCAACAATATGAAGATCGAAAGATATCTTCCTGGATTCTACTTAACTAAAACAATCAGTATCGGTAATACGAAAAAGGACAATAGGGTAGTCCAAAGAATCGTTTTTGTTAACACTTTTGGTGACGCATCAAATTTTTCTGCTAGAATGCCGGCGTTGATCGCAACAGGCATACAGGATAATACTAATAGAGTGGAAAACATGATTCCTTCAATATCTAATAGATTTAGACACAATAAAGCAATGAGTGGGGCAATCAATAATCTCATGCCCATGCCTGACCAAAAGGTGATTCGTGTATTTCTGGTGATACTTTCTGTTTTCACATTGGCCATTTGTGCTCCTAAAACAGCTAGAACAATGGGAGGATAGGCTTCTGCAATCATGGAAACTCCGGTGGTGAGACCGCCTGGCAGGGTTAAATCAAATGTGCGCAACACCATAGCAAGCAATACCGCATAAATAGCCGGCAGGGCAAACATCGATTTAACAGCATTTTTAATTGTAAAATGAGAGCGTGCTGCAAAGAAGATTCCTAATGTATGCATCATGACCATCTGCATCACAATGTAAACGGATGCCTTTTCGAGCCCCAGCTGACCGAAAGCAAGCAAGGTGAGCGGGATTCCGTAGTTAACTGCATTGGTGAAAGAGGAAATCAAGGTTAACCCAGCTATATCATTGGCAGGAAGTTTGAGTAATTTGCCTAAAATATTTGCCGCAAACGCGAGTAAAATCAGATTTAACAGGGAAAAGGCTAGAGTCAAATAAACATCCTCACGCGACAGGCGCGCTTCCATTAATGTATCAAAAATCAAAAACGGAGTTATGTAATATAACGCAAAGTTTAATAGTGGCTTGATTTCCAGCTTCCCAAATCTACTAAGCGAGGCTCCTGCAATGACAGGTATAGAGAGTGGTAGAATCACATCAAAAAGCGTGGCAAAGATTTCAGCTAACATAAAAGACCTCCTCTCTAATTATTAAGTTATCATTTTCTTTGAAGCCTTTTTAGGGGCAATACCGAAAGATGTTTCTTCGTCTCTTCATTATAGTGTTTAATTACGTTGATCCATAAGGTATTGCTTAAAGTGAACAGATTCATTTCTTAAGAAAGGTTTTGAAAAAAAGTTATTTCGAAAAAAGTAAAACTTTCTCTTGCATAAGTGAATTGAAGGTGATACTATAAGGGAGTTGCTTTTAACGACAGCTTATTCTAGTTAAAAGTGAGAGAAAAAAAGTTAAATTATTATATTGAAATAATAATAGAGATGTGATATGATAGTATCACTGTCGCTTAAGACATGCTAGGTTGCTCTTTGAAAACTAAACAAACAAGAACGTCAACAAACAATTTTTTAGCTTTTTATAAAAGCTAAGCCAACGTAA
>NZ_JABWSY010000007.1 GCF_013396335.1 Bacillus sp. EB106-08-02-XG196 | reverse complement strand
AGGAGGTGAGGCTCTTTTAGCCAATATAGAGGTTATGTTTGAACAGGTAGAAAAAAACGGACAAAAAGCGAAACGACTGAAGAAAAGGACCCCTTTTGAGATCCTTCTTGGCGTGTTCGAAAAAGGCAATATGAAAGCTGCTTAAGCGATTTTGTGAACATAAATATTAAAAAAAAGCCTAGTTTTGAAGGCTTATTAAAGTATGCACTTTTTTAGAATGTAATTTAGCAGCGAATTAGGAATCACAAGAGTAGACAAAATTCCCGCTATTGTCGAAAAATTCGCTTGATGGCTATGGTGCCAGGCACCCCAAAATTTTTGGAAGGTTCCTGGCACTTCTTTTTTTGTGACCTCTACACTGGGACTGCTAATCTTAAGAGGCAGATTCCAAATCCAAAGATGTAGACTTCTTTTTAGTATGAGTGATCTTCAGATTTCCTGCTACAATTCCACCTAATATTAAAACAACACCAAGCCATTGGGACATACTAACATGTTCTGATAAGACTATCGAGGATAATATAACAGCTATTGGGAGTTCAGAGGACGTTAAAATGGTCCCAAGACCTGGTCCAACATGCGGCATCCCGATGGTAAATAAAATCGGGGGCAAGACTACCCCTAATAGGCCAAGATACAAACCGTACGGTGCAATTTCCAATAAAACTGGTATTTCGAATAACCCTGTTGGCGGACTAAGAATAAAAACAGTAATTAAGCCCCCGGTGGTGAATAGAGCACTCTTTTGCACCACTGGTGTATCTTTTTCAATAGAACTGCTAACAAAGATAAATGTGGTATAGGTCAATGCGGAAAGCATTCCCCATCCGGTTCCTTGCCAAGTAATATCTCCGATGCCAACTCCAATAATTCCAGAAGCAAAAATCGAACCAATAATTAGAATACCGATGGAAACAACTTTTCCAAGCGTTGGTGCCTTTTTATAAAAAATCCACTCGAATAAACTGCCAATCCAGACGAATTGAAATAAAAAGATAATCGCAAGAGAAGCGTTAAGTGATTGCAGTGATTGGTAATAAAATAGACTGGTTAAACCAAGTGGAATTCCTGATATAAGTAATTTGCCTATTTTCGGAAGTGTCAGTTTTTTCTTCTTCGTAAAAAGAGCTGCTATCCAGATTAAAAGAGTCCCCATTAAGAATTGACTTCCAGTGACCTGAGAACTAGTAAAACCAGCGGAATAAGCTAGCTTTACAAAAGTTGATAATGCTCCGTAGCAGCAGCCTCCTATTAAAACAATTAGTGCGTATTGCCAAGTTTTCATGTTTTTTACCCCTTTCATTCTAAAAAAACAAACAAAAAAGCCACACAGCTATATAGAAGCTGTGTGGCGAAAATAGAGAATTCTCTAGAAAAGTCCACAAACAAATGATTTTTATTATTCAATTTACCTTTGTCATTATATATGAGAACAAATCGAATGTCAATGAAATAAGAGATTGGTTATGAAAGAAAAACAGATGTATAAATTTTCAATACTGTAGTAAAATAATTTTTATATGTAATTTTTTTAGTCTACAACTCTAACGAAAGGAGTTTCACCTTGATAGAATCATTGCTTTTAAATTTCCTTTTTCTACTATTTCCAGTTTTAACTTTTTTAATATTCTTTGAAAGTAGATTCCATACATATAATCAATACATTCTTACACTCCTTTCATCTATTTCCATGGTTTTATGTATGGCATTTCCTATTAGATTAGAAATTGGCTTTATTTTTGATTTACGCTATATCCCTTTCCTAATTATTGCTCTTTTCGGAGGATTTAAGTTTACGTTCCCACTATTTATTGTCTTAAATACCTATCGGTTTTTAGTAGGTGGAGAAGGAACTATTCATTCGTTTATTTTCGCTTCTGTTATTTTTATAATAGTACCACTAGTACATAAATGGTTTATGAATCAAGATACAAAGAAACAAATCTGGAGTGCTGTAGTTGTCTCTATTCTGACTATGCTCCTGTACCTTACAATTTTGGGTATATTAATGCCAGTATTGAATAGGGAATTCTGGACATTAACCATAAATGCTCTAACTACATATGCTTTCGTCATGTTCATCATCATGATTTTAATAGAGCAAATACTTACTAATATTAAGAACCGTGAATCAACTCAACAGTCGGAAAAATTTAATATAATCAGTGAATTATCAGCTAGTGTTGCCCATGAAATTAGAAATCCACTTACAGTTACAAATGGATTCCTACAGCTTCTAAATAATTCTCAGAACATTACGCAAGAAGAGAAAAAGTATATTGATTTTTCATTAGTAGAATTAAAACGTGCTGAAAGAATTGTAAGCGATTTTCTAGCATTTTCTAAGCCTCAAAGTGAAAACATGATTTTTTCTAATCTCAAAGAAGAAACAGAATATGTTAAAGACATAATTACTCCATTTGCCAATATGCATCAGGTTGATATCCAATATAAATTTACTAACACATTAAATATTCAGTATGATAAAAATCAGATGCAACAATGCTTAATGAATTTATATAAAAATGGGATTGAATCAATGATGGGACATGGCGGGGTCCTTTCTATCAATGTATCGGAACATAAGTATGACATTATGATAAGAATCAAAGATACTGGGGTCGGCATGGCAAAGGAAGAAGTGTTTCAATTAGGAAGACCCTATTACTCTACAAAAAATGAAGGAACAGGTCTTGGCATGTTGATGGTCTATAGTACCATCAATAAAATAAATGGAAAGATTGAAGTACAGAGTGAAATAGGGAAAGGAACTACGTTTATCATTACTATTCCTGCTTAATAAATGTAAGTCAAATGGTGAAAACGTAGGTTTAATAGGAATGAAACATTAAATAAAAAAGACTTAACCCCATGGTTAAGTCTTTTTAATATATATAAATTTCCTTCATTCTCCTTTAATGTTTATTCCTTTCCTTAATATTTTTCATATCTATTCAATCGAGAAGGATTATCCTTGTAATCCTTATGTTTCGATTTGTTTACGATTATGAAATTGTCTTTTCCTTTTTAGATAACGCTTTTAGCCTCCCCTCATGATAAAAATGGGTTGGTTACGATCACCTGGACCGATAAAGTCTAATGCGGCAGGGGAGAATACCATAACTTTTCTTTTAATACCCTCAAAAAACATTCGAATTGGATCTATAACTTCAGTATCTTGAAAGACATGGCCTCCAAAGAATATCTTCTTTTTGGCCCTCCTTCCGAAGACAATCATATTTACCTTTTTAACTGTTTCAACTTTGACACTTTCTTTCAACTCTTCATAAAGTATCACTGGTACTTTTTCTGTTTGTAAAACTTCTTCTTCAATCGAAGCGACTATTCCAATTTCACGTTTATTTAAAACTAAGACGAAGTCATATGCTGTATCCGTTTTCTTTTGCACAACAGACACTTCATCTGTAATAAACGTGACGAAATCTTCGGATTCTTTCGTGGGTGAGTCTGGAGAGGTTTCTTTTTTCTTGATGACTCGAAAAAATACATTAGCTCCAATTTCTTCATCTGTGAAGTCAAAGGGGTTTATACTCTGTGTGCGTACTAGGTACAAATTATTAACCTTTTCTTTGCTGTTTATTTGGACACACAAAGCAACATCTTCATTCACCACCTTTCCCTCATTGTTCGAGAGCATAGGGACATTCATTTTCATTCCTGGAAATTGAACGAAGATGTAGCTGAAGTTTTTCTTTGGCTGTACATCCAGAAGTCTCATAAACTCACAACCTTTCCGAATAGTTACAAGGTTATTTACCATGTGTATGTATAATTCAATACCCGATCCTTCTTTCCTGTTTGGGTATGAAGAGTTTTCATCGTCACTTTCTTATGAAATGCGAGGGTTCCTCCCTATAAGTGAGTATTTATGAGTAATTCTACTAGCGAAAAACAAAGATTGGAAAGTTTTTGTCGTCTAATTCTATGGTTTATTTTATAAAGAAAAAATTACAAATCTAATTTACAAACAAGGGGAAAATAAGTTAACATATATGTAAATTACACATATAGGTAAAGAATTAATAATTATTAGAGTTATCATTTTAATAAGAATGGAGGCATTTTTGTGAGAGAGCAAGAAGAAATTTTGATTTATAAAACTTCCAATATTCTTAGGAAAGATACAAGCATGATGAGGTTAAACGATATTATTGAGGAACTAGTACGAATTATTGAATCCAAAACAAAAGAAAAATGATTCCTCAATTATTACAAAATATAGAAAAGAGCGATTCTCATTTTCGAGAGTCGCTCATTTTATTAAATCAATCTCTTCTTATAATTCCTTCTTACATTTTACAAGAATAAAGTTTATCGAAGGTTTATTTTTCATGTCCTGATTTGGTTCGTCAATTTCTGAAAACTCTACCAGTCCATATTTTTCGAAATCTTGTTTTATAGAGTCAGAATCATAAAAAAACATTTTCACGCCTTCCATGATCTCGAAATAGTCTTTATCCAGTTGTTTGCCCTTCCCAAACATGGGGGCTTTTTTTGAAACCGTTGTAAAAATCATATATCCATTGGGCTTTAACTGATTGAAGCAATCTTTAATAAACTTCTCTCGCGCGCGGCCATTCAATAAGTGAAGTAGTGCATAACAAAATATACCGTCATACAGTTTGTTGTCAAAAGGCATGTCCGTTACTGAACCATGAAAAATACTACTATCAATCCCGTTCTGCCTCGCAAAATCAATCGCTGTTTTTGAGATCTCAATACCTGTTACATTTATTCCATTTTCAATAAAAATCTTTGCATTTCTACCATATCCGATACCCGGGATCAGTATATCTTTAACATTCCTTTCAAGGAAAAAGTCCTTTGTCAAGATTGCGGAGTCTGAAGGTTCAAATCCCCACATCGTTTTCTTTTCTATAAAACTTGATTCCCAGAATTCCATTCAATCCTATCTCCTTTAGTTTTTCTATTGATCCCTAAATTGAATAAAGCATATCCCCAAAAGTATATCTTATTTCAACAAGATTAAAAACCAATTTCAAAACACAATGAGACCTGGATTCCAGGTCTCATTTGTTTAATTTCGAATTTAATTTTATCTCTTTTATCCTCTGATATTGTTCATCTGGCCACCAGGCACCGCAATCGTCTGACACTACACATGCAGCACATTTTTGTAAGTCATAAACAATCATTCCAGTAATGGGTGGGGAATAAAGGTGAAGAGTGACCATATCTGAATGGTTAGAGGCTTTCATTTTATGGACAGCCTTTTTGGGTGCATAAAAGGATTGACCTTTATGATGGTATTGATAAAACAATACTTTAGGTAAGCTATTTCCTTTAACTTCATAAACAGAATTTATAGAAGTGCCTGTAATTACCTGTATCCAGCCGTGAGAATTGCCATGATCATGAGGGGCACACTCCAACTGAGACCAATTCATCACAAGCAGTTCGACTTCTTCATTTTTATATAAAAGCTTTCGATTATAAGGCTTTCCTTCAAATGGTTCTGGTAATTGTGCAAGATCTTCAAGTTTCAAATCAATTTGTAACAATGCATTCTTTAGGTCGGCTTTAGACGGACTTTTTAAGGAATCTAAAACATTCTTAATCTTAGCTGTCAAAGTCATAAAGCTTCTCCTCCTATAGCCGTTTTTTCGTTAAGAAGCGCAACAACATAGGCACAAACTGACCGTTAACGATAACCACTCCTATTATAATTATGATTCCTCCTGCCACACTTATGAGTAAAACCTTTTCATGTAGAAGTATAATAGCAGCAACTAAAGTCGCGATTGGCTCCAAATATAAAAACATGGAAACCTTTGAAGCCTCTAAAACCTCAAGTGCTTTTCCCCAATACCAATAGGCAATTCCCGATACAAAGACACCAAGAAACAACAAATGGGCCCACTCCGAATGGTCCAGCAAAGTAAGGTTTTCCCAACCCCTGTTACGGATAATAAAAGGTGTAGTTAAAATCAAACCTACTAAACACATATAAAACGTTACAACAAGAGGGGGATAAGGGATTTTTAAACTTCTTAATAGCACAGAATAAATAGCCCAGTTTAACGTGCTGAGAATCATCAGCAGGTAGCCTATATTCATGGCGAATTGAATGGAATGTCCACTTCGTGTCGAGGTAACGATAAGGACACCCGTTACCGCAAGCACCATTCCAACAGCCTTTGGGATGTTCATCTTTTTATGCAAAAATAGTAGCGAAAGGATTACTGTAAAGATGGGGGATAACGAAATAAGCCATCCTGCAGCAGAAGCGTTGATCGTTAACAATGCTGTTGCCTGGAGAATCTGATGAACAAATACCCCAAGAATCCCTAAAACCATTAAATGTGGAACATATTTAATGGAGATATATAGCCGATGACGCTGTAATACTAAAAGCAACAAAAGAAATAATGCTCCGATTCCAAAGCGTATAACAAGTAACGAATAGGGGTCCAGCTTTCCTAGTACAGCCTTGGTCGATACAAAAGAAACTCCCCAAAAACTAATCGACAATAACCCATACAAAGAGGCAGTTAACTTCGGTCTAATATAAGTCACGAGCTGAACAGTCCCTTCAGCAAAAAGATAATTATTTAATCTTATGCTTGTCCTAAACCAACAATCAATGTAATTAATTTAAATTTGAATAAAAAATGCCTAAGTTCATATGATATTTTTCTTTTTAGGGGAAAACTATTAGTGAGATAAGTAATAATTTATTCAAATTAGGAGATTGTATTTACATAAGTGGAATAATCGGGAGGATAACGTATGAGAAGAATCAATCCTGGATCCGTCAATTCTTATATTAGATATGGGAATGTTAAAATACCAAAGAGCATACAAAGTGAGTGCCCAGAGTGTCGAAATACTATTGAGTTTGTGATTAATGCTAACTTCCAGAGCAGTAAGAATGGATTGTTAACGGAGTCTAGTTGTCCTTCATGTAAAAAATCTACCGTTTTTATCATTATGACGAAGGATGGTCACGATGAAGGGGAACATGCAGATACCTATATATATGACGTCCAAGCGTCAAAACATCTTATTAATCACATAGAAAGTCTGCCTAATATTCCAAAGGATCTTATAAGGGCTTATCGCTCAGCCATTAATGTTCATCAAACAAGAGAAAATTCAGCAACTGCCGTTATGTCTAAACGTGTAATTGAAAGTATCCTGAAACACTTTCTTAAAGAAAAAAGTAAAGGTCAACCTTTATCACAACAACTAGAAATCCTCCCTAACCATGTGGATTTAGCAAAGCCGATTCAATCGCTGAGCCAGTTGCTTGCCACAGATGGACCCTTACATAAGATGCTTGAATTAGAAAGTGAAATGGATTATGAGACCACCTCATTATTAGTTGATCTACTAGAAAATATAATTGAGTATCTTTTTGTATTACCAGGTAAAATTGAAGTTACCCATACTAAAATTGCAAAGAAATTTAACTAATAAATAAACCCCCTGAATGGAGAATTCAAGGGGTCATTTAAGGATTAAGCTTGCTCTAACTCAGAGCGATATTTATTGAATTCTTCTTGTATCTCCTTAGAAGGAGATTTGTCGATTAGGCTGATAATAATAATTGCAAGACTACTAAATAAGAACCCAGGTGCTAATTCATATAGATCAAATAAACCACCTTTAAGAGATGACCAGACAATAACGGTAACTGCACCGACGATGATCCCAGCGAGGGCACCATTTCTTGTCATGCGTTTCCAGAAAAGACTTAAAATAATAACAGGTCCAAAGGCTGCCCCAAATCCAGCCCAGGCATAACTTACAAGTTCGAGAACCTTGCTTTCTGGATCGTATCCTAACAGAATTGCAATAATGGCAATTCCTAGAACAGCAATTCTGCCAACAATCATTTCTTCTTTTTTAGAAGCGTTTCTTCGGAAAAGTGATTTGTAAAAATCGTTTGCTAATGCACTAGAAGAAACGAGTAATTGTGAGTCAACTGTACTCATGATTGCTGAGAGAATGGCTGCGAGTAAAAATCCGGCTACCCATGGATTAAATAAAACCTGTGAGAATATGATAAAAACGGTCTCAGCGTTTTGAAGAGGTGAATCCGCAAAGTAGGCTATACCTGCAAATCCGACAAATACTGCTCCGAATAGGGAGAGAATCATCCAAACCATTCCAATTAAACGTGCTTTTGGAACGTCTTTTGTTGACTTTAATCCCATAAATCGGACAAGTATATGTGGCTGGCCAAAGTAGCCTAGACCCCAAGCTAATAAAGAAATAACTCCTATTGTGGTAGCACCAGAATATACATTAAGATGTGTTGGATCGATTGCTCCGATTTTTTGAACAGTTTCATTCCATCCGCCAAGTTCAAAGATTGCAACGATAGGTACAACAATTAAAGCTAAAAACATTAAAATACCTTGGATAAAATCTGTCCAGCTTGCTGCTAAGAATCCTCCGAAAAGAGTATACGAGAGAATAACTGCTGCTCCAACCCACAAGGCCAATTTATAATCCATTCCAAAGGAATTCTCAAGTAAAATTGCTCCACCTACAAGACTAGAAGACGTATAGAAAGTAAAGAATACAAGAATAACAATGGCAGAAACGACACGGAGAATTTTAGACTGATCACGGAATCGATTTTCAAAAAAGTCAGGAACCGTTATCGAATCTTTTGATACTTCAGTGTAAACCCGTAATGGTTTTGCGACAAATTGCCAATTGAGATAGGCCCCGACTGATAATCCGATTGGCAGCCAGATTTCGCTCATTCCACCTATATACATGGCCCCAGGAAGCCCGAGCATTAACCAGCCGCTCATATCTGAAGCCCCTGCACTCAAGGCAGCAACTCCTGCACCGAGCCGTCTTCCGCCTAGTACATAATCGTTCAAATCTTTCGTCATTCTTGCGGCTATAATACCAATAACCAACATCGCTGCTAAATAAATAATAATTGAAATTAACGTAGGTACGTTAATAGTCATTTAACCCTCTCCTTTTTCAGTAAAATATGTGACAACTGAAAGTACAATTAGTGATAGCATTGGGACCATAAGCCATGCCCAAGTTGCATCTGTAAGAACATATTCCATGTAAACACCACCTTTCAGATTATTTTCTATAAATATTATTAATTAAGAATCTACTATTATATATTTACCGTATTTGCCCATTTCCACTCATAACATATTTTACGGTTGTTAAAGCTTCTAATCCCATGGGACCGCGAGCGTGAAGTTTTTGGGTGGAAATTCCAATCTCCGCTCCGAAACCTAAAGCAGCACCATCGGTAAATCTAGTAGAAGCGTTATGATAAAGGGCTGCTGCGTCTACATGCTGCAGAAAATAATTAGCTGTTTCACTGTTATCCGTGATAATGGATTCTGAATGCTTTGTTCCATATCGTTCAATATGTTCGATTGCTTCGTCGACATGTTGAACAACTTTCATCGCAATGTGTAAGCTTAAGTATTCATTTTGCCAATCATCTTCATTTGCCAGTGCAGCGTTTGGAATTTCAGATAGCGTTTCTTCATCGCCATGCACAGTGATAGTTTGTGAAGATAATGTGTTGATGAGGTCTTCTTTATGTTTTTTTAGCCATTCCCGATGAATGATTACCGTTTCAATGGCATTGCAAACTGCAGGACGATCTGTTTTAGCATTAACAAGAACACTTAATGCCATTTCAGCATCTGCTTCAGAATCAATGTAAAGATGGCAATTCCCAACACCTGTTTCTAGGACTGGTACACTTGCATTTGTTACCACTTCTTTAATAAGGGATCCGCCGCCCCGAGGAATTAAAACATCGATATGTTCTCTCATCGTAAACAACTGCTGTGAAATTTCACGCTCAGTACTATCAATAAATTGAACGGCTTCTTTCGGAACTTTTGTATGATTAAGGGCGCGTTGCATGACATCAACAATTGCTTTGTTTGAGTTGATTGCAGATGAACCGCCTTTAAGGATAATAGCGTTTCCAGATTTTAAAGCGAGACCAGTGGCATCTGCGGTTACATTTGGCCTGGCTTCATAAATCATTCCAATTACACCTAATGGGACCGATACCTTGGAAACACTAAGTCCATTATCCAATCTTTGATTTAAAAGTATCTTTCCGGTTGGATCATCAAGCGCCGCAACCTGTCTGAGACCATTTGAAAAATCAAAGATTCTCTTTTTCGATAATGCCAAACGGTCCATATAGGCTTCGCTAAAACCTTTTTCACGTCCTACCTGTAAGTCCTTTTCATTTCCATGTAAGATGAGTGCAAACTCCGTTTCCAATCTTTCAGCTAATGTATATAATGCCTGGTTTTTATCTTCTGTTGAAAGAAGACTTAACACTTTTCCTGCTTTTTTTGCCTGTATCGCCTGAGCTTCTACCGTTAATTTTTCATTTAATAAATGCATCAAATCCTCCTCTATTTTTGCGGCTCTATATTAACTTCTTTTTTTCCTAAGGTACTGAGTTAAAGGCTATCCATTTTTCCTTATGGTTTAGATAAGTTGATGGTTTTTCGCTTTTAAAATAGGTTCCTTTCGCTTTGCCTGCAAGACAATCGATGACTACATTTTTGCGGGCAGCATTTCCGAGAAAGGTAGTAATTCCTGAGGCCATGGCAATCTTTACTGCCTCAATTTTTGATTTCATGCCGCCTGTTCCAATCATAGTCCCGGAACCAACCGCAGCAGCTTCGATTTCTGGAGTAATTTCAGTTACATACTCCAGCAATTTAGCATTGATGCTTTTTGAGGGATCTTCACTAAATAACCCATCTATATCAGACAAAATAACTAATTGATCCGCATCTATTAATCCAGCTACCTTGGCTGAGAGTGTGTCATTGTCACCAAAATTTATGCGATCATTTGTAACGGTGTCATTCTCATTGACGATGGGAACCATACCTCTTTCTAATAATACGTTTAAGGTGTTTCTGACATTTTTATAACGATCTTCGTCTAAGAAATCACTTTTGGTAATTAGTATTTGGGCGGCAACATAACCGTGGGATAAAAAAAGTTCAGAGTAGGATTCCATCAATAATCCTTGGCCAATGGAGGCAGCAGCCTGTTTTTCTGGTAATGTATTTGGGCGTTCTAGACATCCTAATCTTCGGTAACCAGCAGCAACCGCACCTGATGAAACTAAAACCACTTCATATCCATGATCCTTTAGATAGACAATTTCATTGGTAAGCTTTTCAATTTTCCTCCGGCTAATTTCACCATGACGGCTTGTTAACGAACTGCTGCCAATTTTAATTACTATCCTAAGCGATTTTGTGTTCATGATCATCCAATCACTCCTGTGCCTAACTTAGGTTTTTCTAGCTGTATGCTAATCTCTTTGGAGCGATAGGCGGCATGTTTTATGGCCTCAGCGATTGCTTTTCCACCGCCATTCCCCTTAAGTGCCTCTAAACCTGCTGCGGTTGTTCCATTAGGAGATGTTACATTCTCTCTAAGAATCTTTGGGGACGTACCGTGTTCTTGTATCATTTTTGCTGCGCCAACAACTGTTTGGGCAATAATTCGCCGAATAATCTGTGAATTCAGGCCGCCTAGTTTTGCTTCTTTTTCCATGTGCTCCATTAAGTAATAAAAATAGGCGGGTCCACTTCCAGCAATCCCTGTAAAGAGATCCATTTTTTCTTCTGGTATAACGTAGACTTCACCAATACATTGCAACAGCTCTTCTGTGATTGAAATGTTTTGATTTGAGGTGTGTTTTCCGGCGGAGATTGCCGTAGCCGATTCCCCAATCATGCTAGATGTATTTGGCATAACCCGTATTACTTGTTGCTCAAACGGAACATTCTTTTCGATAAATGAGGTGGTTATACCAGCTAAAACAGACAGGATTAAGTGATTTGGTTGTATGGTGTCAAACATTGATTTTAATGAGGCTTCTGCATCTTTTGGTTTCATAGCGAGGACGATGATATCAATATTATTCAGATCTAGGTTATCTCGATTTACCCCAGTGATTCCGTATTTCTTCTGTAATTCTTTTAATCGGTGGTTGTTGCTCCGATTGGTTACAATGATATTTTTTGGTGGAACTTTCGTAGAATGTACGATTCCTGAAATCATCGCTTCCGCCATCGATCCAGCTCCAATAAACGCAATTTTCTTTTTTCCTAACATGCAATCTCTCCCATATTGTTCGTATTGTTGTTCTTGTTTTTTTCAATGACCTAATACTAACATGTGAGAAATCGATTTCAAGGGAAAAAAGGGAAATAATGTGTATATGACCTAATTAGTGAGCATGAGGCAAAATACCACCTTTTCATTAATCAAAAAGAGCTCTCAGGCACGAAAATCGTCTCTCAAGGGGAAATTTGAGGTTTTGTTGGACAGTGATAGCGGGTACGAGGTTAATTTCACTTTGTAGCATAACACCCACCTTTTACATAAACTTTTCTTAGAGATATTAGACATGGAGGAGATGGGTGTATGTACTTCGAAAGGCAAAAGGCTATGAATTTGGCAGAAAATATAAAAGAGTTTATCGAATTTATCCATCGTCAAAAAAATAAAAACAGCTTTCGAATTAATTCAGATAAATTGTATCAGGTTAATCTTTGGATTGAAGATTTTAAGTTTCAAATATTAGCAGATGAACTTATTAGAATAAATCAGTTTGACTGGGATGGTAAGTATACGTTTTATTTAGTTGATAGATTGCAGCAAGGAATAACTATTATTGATGAATATGTGAAAAACAACTATCATGATTTGTTTATCTTAACTGCTAGATTATATACATTGAAAAATCTTAGTACGGCATTTGGTAAAATGGCATAATCTTACCCTAACTTCGCACACTTAGCGGAGTTTTTATTTTTTTAAAAGTAGAAAATGCTTATGTTTTGATAAAGTTAGAACAATAGGAGAAAATAATATAGTGATAAAATGGTTTCATTGCTTAATAAGTTATCCATTTAATTCAATAAAAGGCGGTTTTATATATGTTTAAAAATTTATTCAAAAGTAAAAAGGTTGAAAGTGATAATACGATTTTGCAGCCATTAGAAGGCGAAATCGTACCTCTAGATGTTGTTCCAGATCCTGTGTTTTCTCAAAAAATGATTGGTGATGGTTTTGCTATAAATCCTATAAATGGTACAGTTGTTTCTCCTGTTGATGGAGAAGTAATCAGTGTATTTCCCACAAAACATGCGATTAGTGTAAAGTCAACTGATGGCAGGGAAATATTAATTCATGTTGGTCTTGAGACAGTTTCTCTAAATGGTGAAGGTTTTACAGCGTTTGTAAGTGATGGTCAAAGTGTCCAAAAGGGTCAAAAGCTGCTTGAAGCTGACTTTCAATCCATTAAAGACAAAGTACCTTCGATTATTACACCAGTGATATTCACTAACTTGGCTGAAAACGAAAAAGTCGTCATTGAAGAAGAAGGGGTAAGAATTACGAAGTAAAATACCAGAGGGACGGCTCTTCTGGCACTTTTGTGCCAGAAGAGCCGTCCCTCTGGTTTGGTTAATGCCTAAAAAAAACAGACATAATCCAAAAATATAACGCTTTCAATCTATATTTAATTAACTTAAACTAGGGCTAAATTGAAAAAGTTGGAGTTAGTGATATGAGCATTCAAAAATTAGAAAATCAAGAGATTGTACGAAATGAACCACTTATCGAATTAGCTGGAAAATTAAAACCGGAACTTCGCGAAACTATTGTGAAGCCAACTGCTATTGTAGAAATAAAAGGAGATAAAGAAGTGATTCATGGCTGGAGGGCAGAGTATGCGGCCCCGGCATCCACTCTACTAGAAAATGAATTTAGCAAAAAGGATTCATTTATTCTTGATTTTGGCGATCACCAGGTAGGTTATCTTTCAATTAATATTCGGCCAGCGGGCAGTCCGCCAGATGCACCGCTTAAATTGAAGCTGACAATTGGTGAAATGCCAGTTGAAATGGCTGAACCCTTTGAAAACTCCGATGGTTGGCTAAGCAGCTCATGGCTTCAGGAAGAATTGATTTTTGTGGATGTATTGCCAGCTGTGATTAAGTTACCCCGCAGGTACAGCTTTAGGTACGTGAAATTTGAGATAATAGATACATCGCCAAAATATCGTGTTGTCTTTGAAAATATAGAATGCAGAGCAGTAACCTCCGCAAATAGTAAAAATGTACAGACCATTTCCCACCAAGATGATCTCCTTCAAAAAATGGACGAGATTAGCATTAAAACACTGGCAGATTGCATGCAGGATGTATTTGAAGACGGACCGAAACGAGATCGCAGACTCTGGCTCGGCGATTTACGGTTGCAGGCATTAGCCAACTATGAAACATTCAAAAACTATGATTTAGTTAAACGTTGTCTTTACCTATTTGCAGGTGTTCCAGATGCAAAAGGAAGGGTTGCGGCAAATGTTTTTGTTGCACCAACCCTGATTGCAGATGATACCTATCTATTCGATTATTCCTTGTTCTTTGTTTCAACATTACATGATTACTATCTTTCAACAGGCGATTTAGAGACTTTAAAGGAGCTATGGCTAATAGCCTATCGCCAGATTGAACTTGCGCTTGAACGTTTAGATGAGCATCATATTGTTAATGATTCTAACGATTGGTGGTCATTTATCGATTGGCAGGAAGGGCTAAACAAACAAACTCCATCACAAGCTGTGTTAATCTATACATTGAAACAGGCTATTCGACTTGGAAAAGAATTAAATGCACCTGAAACAGTCAGATTGGAAGACTGTTTACCAGAAATAGTTGAAGCCACAAAAAACTATTTATGGGATGAAACCCTGCAATTTTTTATTAGCGGCGGTGATCGACAAGTCTCTTGGGCAAGCCAAATTTGGATGGTACTTGCAGGGATCTTGACTAAGGAAGAAAACCAAAACCTAATGATCCGATTATTAAAAGAAAAGCCTGAGGTTGGAATTGCTACTCCTTATATGTACCATCATCTCGTAGAAGCACTGATAGTTTCAGGAGAAAAAGAGCTTGCGATTTCAGAAATGAAAGCCTACTGGGGTGGGATGATTCAAGATGGAGCGGATACGTTCTGGGAACTATATGATCCACAAAACAAAGAATTTTCACCCTATGGCAGCCATATAATAAATAGCTATTGCCATGCTTGGAGCTGTACACCAACCTATTTAATAAGAAAGTACAACCTTTAAGAAAAGTTAATCCAGTACGCTGCAGAAGCCCTTGCTTAAATGCAGGGGCTGTACGTAATTTCTAATTTTAATATAGTAATCCATTATATTTCAGTTTATGATTACTATATTAAAGTAATAGGGCGGTCAATCATGAGATTAATAATCAGAAGAGTCAGAAACCATCTCCGCAATGACAAAATAAGATATAAGTACTTTTTAATTATGATCTGCCTCTCCATTTTACCACTATTATTGCTAGGCTTTATTTCTTTTAATATCGCAAAAAATACACTTGTTCAAAATCAATTAGAAACCACGGGTAATAATCTTCGGACTTCCAGTGAAGTGACGGATTTGTTATTTCGAAACATCATTAATATGGAACGTGTCATTTCATGGAGCGATAGTGTTCGCGAAGAATTGGTCGACAGCGCGGCTTTTTCCGAAGTAGGGAAAAATGGTTTGGACGAGAACACAACGAAACGAATGCAGGATTTAATATCCAGCTATTTTATTGATACGCAGGATATTGATTCGGTTTGTTTATTTGACGTTTATTTTCGCCCTGTGTGTTACGGAAATGATAAGAGTATCGGCAAGTACCATACAAGTAAAATATACAATGAGATTTCTAAAACAGATTGGTATAAGAAGAGCGTTAACACGCAGGGAAGGCCTATTTTCTTAAGTTATAATGTCCTCGCCAATGAAGAGGATGATACTACTTTTTCTTCTGTTAAACTATTACGCGATCCACAAAATGTTTTTGACACAAAGCAAATTGGCTTACTAGTGGTTAATATCAAAAAATCAATGTTTTCGAGAGTGTTAAAAGATGATAGTGATAGTGTAATAGCTGTGATAGATTCGGCTAGGGATGGGGGAAATACGGTTTTTAGCAATCCCTCTAGCTTAAATACGGAGATAAGTGAAGGGAAGAATACCTTATCAAGTTTTGAGACATTAAAAAATAAAGGGTATCTTGTCAGCAGTTATACCAATCAGACGACAAGCTGGACGTTAACCTATATCACAAAAGAAAAGGACCTTCTAAAGCAGTCTAACAAAATTGGAATTATTACAGCCAGTATTGCATCCAGTATTGCGTTCATCGCTTTATTTATTTCTTACATTCTTTCTGGAAAAGTTGCCCGGCCTTGGGTGCAATTAAAGAAAATGACGTTTGACTGGGCAAAAGGGCTTTTGGGATCAGGCGGAAATAATGAAACTGACACAATTGGAGCGATTGGAGAAACATTCCAAAGAATTACGGTTGAAAATATCGAGTTAAATGAGCGGCTTGTCCATTCACAGTTAAAAGAACGGGAGGCAGAACTTCGTGCCTTGCAGGCTCAAATTAAACCACATTTTTTATACAATACGCTGGATTCCATTTATTGGATGGCAATCCTACAAAAAAATCAAGATATTGCAGAAATTGCAGTCGCTTTATCTGAAACCTTCAAACTGAGCTTAAATAAAGGAGAAGATTTGATACCAATATCAAAGGAATTGGAGCATATTCACCACTATTTGACCATTCAAAATTTCCGATATCGAGACCGTTTTCGTTATATCGAGGAAGTTGACCCAAACTTACTTGAGAAACCAATTCTTAAACTGCTGCTTCAGCCGTTTGTGGAAAATGCTATCTATCACGGTTTAGAGCCAAAATTTGGGGAAGGGACCATTGAGCTAAAAGGACGAATCGAAGGAGATTGGATGATTTTTACCATTTCTGATGATGGTGTTGGAATTGAGGATCTGAGTGTAACTGAGAGCGGTTATGGACTTAAAAATGTTCGGGAAAGACTGATGTTGTTGTACGGGCAAGACAGTACGCTTACATTAACAAGTAAGGTAAATGAAGGAACCTGCATAGAGATAAGGTTTCGGGAAGCTAAGGAGGAGAAGCAATGTTAAAGGCAGTTATTTTTGATGATGAATACATTGTCCTTCAAGGCCTGCAGATGATGATCGATTGGTCAAAGTACGGGATTGAATTAGTCGGCACTGCGACAAATGGGTTTGCAGCGATTGATTTAGTAGAAACCCATTCACCTGATATTGTTTTTACAGATATTCGAATGCCTGGAATGGACGGCTTACAGGTGGTTGAGAAAATTCTAGCATGTGCACCGGAAATTATCTGTATTGTTTTTAGCGGGTTCAATGAATTCGAATATGTAAAAAAGGCACTGAAGCTTGGAGTATCAGACTATTTAGAAAAGCCAATCACGATTCCGATGATGGAGGAAACACTAAAGAGAACACTTGAAAAAATAAATGAGCAAAAAAAGGTCCTTTCTCTTAAGGAAACATTAGAGGACAGTCGAAATGTTCTGATCGAAAAAGCTGCATTGGATTTACTTCTTCAGGGAGAAGAAGCTGCATTGGATTTACTTCTTCAGGGAGAAGAAGCTGCATTGGATTTACTTCTTCAGGGAGAAGAAGCATTACCAAGGTGGCGGAATAGCTTTGGAGAAGAATTAAACGATATTGTCGGAGTAACAGTACTGGCTCTTTCAGAAAGAATACCTGACATCCCAAGTCACTCGTCCTACTTTTCATTGTATCTTCGAAATGGGAAAGAACATTTACTTGTCATTTTTCATTTTCAAAAAGATAGTTCAGAGCTTTTAAAGGAATTATTATATCTGCCGGGTCAACATGGCATCACAGTTGGCTCTGGACGGACCTATCAATATCTTACTGATGCAGTTAAAAGTTATAAAGAAGCACAGCAAGCATTACGATATGGGCAGTTTATGGAACAAGGAGAATGGACGCGATTTGAGGAAATTGGGGAGAATCCCAATATTCCAGGCGATTTGTCGGAACAAGAAGAGGCGATTATTTTCTATTTGCGGACAGGTGATAAATCAGGGCTTTTGAGGCAGCTTAATGAATTTATTAACAAAGTCCAAACCCAAAGGTTAAATCCTGATGTAATAGAACGAGAAATTCTAAAGCTAATCTATCTGGGACTGGAAGTAGCGAAGGAGACTGGGGAAGATGTATCAACCATTACCCAGCGAAATTACCTGCCGCATATTGAAATTAGAATGCTGAATACAAAAGAGAAAATGTTCAGCTGGCTTAAAGATCAAATGGAAATGATTATGGACTGGTTCCTGCAGGTTCGACGTGATAAAAAGCATGAAGCTGTTGAGAAAGCTAGTAAATATATAGAAAAGAACCTCTCAAATGATTTGACTCTACAGGAGGTTGCGGAGTATGTTGGGATGAATACAACATACTTTAGTCTCCTCTTTAAGGAGGAAATGAAACTTTCCTATATCAAATATGTAACAAAGCTTCGAATGGAACGGGCTAAAGTACTTTTACGCGAAGGGTATAAAGTCGCGGATGTAAGTGAAAAAGTAGGGTATCATACCTATCGTCATTTTTCTGAATTATTTAAGAAACAGGTTGGAGTAAACCCGGGTCAATATCGAGATTCCTTTTAACACTCATTCACTGAATGCATCTAAAGAAATTAGATTAGAAAGAAGCGGGAATCAGTATGTTGAACAAAAGAAAAATACTAGCAGGATTTGTTCATTTAGGACTATTTTTTAGTATTGTGACAGGCTGTGGCAGTAATGATGGAAGAATTATTAATCATTCAGACACCAAAGAGGTTACCGTAACGATTCTTTTTGATAGTCAGATTGAACAGGATGGAATAAGAGCCGTTGCAGCTAATATAGAAAAAAAGTATAACATAAAAACGGAAATTGAAACACGTCCCAGCGGAGTAGAAGGCCATGAGGTAATAAAAACTAGATTAGCAACAGGTGATATGACTGATTTGGTTTTTTACAATTCAGGTTCGCTTGTGCAAGACTTAAACCCAGAAGAGTACTTTGTGGATTTAAAAAATGAACCATTTATGAAGGATGTATTAGAACCCTTTAAGAAATCGGTTATGGTTAATGGCAAGGTATTCGGGGCCCCAGTAGGAAATGCTTTTGCTGGGGGGTGGCTGTATAATAAAAAGGTTTACAAAGAGTTAGGGTTATCTATTCCAAAAACATGGAATGAATTGATGGCAAATAGCGAAAAAATTAAGGGTGCTGGTAAAACAGCGGTTATTGGCACGTATAAGGAAGAGTGGACATCACAGCTTATTGTCCTCGCAGATAATCACAATGTAATCGCCGAATATCCAACATTTGCAGAGGATTTAACAGCTCATAAAGTTGATATCGCCACAACACCGACAGCATTAAGAAGTTTTGAAAAATTATCCGAAGTGTATTTGAAGGGTTATTTAAATAGCGACTTTCAATCATCGAGCATTAATGATGGATTAAAAATGTTAGCAGAAGGTACCGGGGTGCAGTATCCTTATATGTCAAAGGGGCTTATGGAAATTGCTAAACAATATCCAAATCAAATGAATGACATCGGATTTTTCCCTCAGCCTGGAGATAACCCTGAAAGTAATGGATTGACAATGTTTATGCCAGCTGCCATTTATGTAAATGAGAATACTCAAAATTTAGAAGCAGCAAAAAAATGGGTAGAATATTTTATCTCTCCCGAAGGAGTAAAAATATATCAAGCGAAACAGATCCCAATCGGACCATTTGCCCTAAAAGGATTAAACGTGCCGGACCATGTCATGCCAGCTGTGAAGGATATTCTAACCTATTTTGAATCAGAAGAAATCACACCAGCACTAGAATACCTTATTCCTTTAAAAGGTCCAGATTTACCTCAAATCACTGCAAAAGTAGGCAGTGGAACCATCACAGCAAAACAAGGTGCACAATTATATGATCAAGACCTTGAAAAACAAGCAAAACAAATTGGACTTAAAGGCTGGTAATAAGGTGAACGTTTTTATAGAAATAGTCTTTCTTTCATTAAACCATGAGAGAAGGCTATTTTTTTTCTAAAAGACACAAAATCGGTACGATTCCAAAAAAAACGGACGTATTCCAAAAAATGCATCACTTAAAAATTAGCTTGAAAGCGCTTAAAATTAAATTAATCACCAAGAAGCAAGAAAATTAAAGTGTTTTAGAGCAGACATTTAAGAGGGGGAAATAACATGGCCAAAAGAAAAAAGATTGTATCATTGTTGCTTAGCAGTGCACTAATGGCAGGCATATTAGCAGGTTGTACCAGCAAAGAAGAAAAAACAGGTTCAGACGGCAGCAAAAGTGGGGAAACAGAAACGATTACATTTTTAATTGACAATCAAACACAATTAGATGGAATCGAAGCCATTATTGATGAATTTGAAAAGAAGAACAATATTAAAGTAGAAATTGAGACACGTCCTGGTGGTGCTGAAGGCGATAATATCATCAAAACACGTCTTGCAACTGGAGATATGACAGATTTAGTTTGGAATAACTCAGGATCACAATTGCAGGCACTAAATCCGGAGCAAAATTTTGTAGATCTTAGTAAAGAACCTTTTATGGAAAATATAATGGAAGATTACCAACAAGCTGTTTCCTCAAATGGCAAAGTGTTTGGTATTCCGGGCACTCCAACGAATGCAGGCGGATGGTTATATAACAAAAAGGTGTATGAAGAACTTGGGCTGTCTGTACCTAAAACATGGGACGAGTTAATGGCGAATAACGAAAAAATAAAACAAGCTGGTAAAACAGCAGTAATTGGTACATTCAAAGACACTTGGACATCACAAGTAATTGTCCTTGCAGATAATTACAATGTACTTGAAGAAAATCCGACTTTCGCAGAGGATTTTACTGCAAACAAAGCAAAAATCTCTACTACTCCAGCGGCACTTCGCAGTTTTGAGAAATTAGAAGAAGTATTTAAACAAGATTACATGAATAAAGAATTCCTAGCTACTGGCTATGATGCAGGTTTAAAAATGTTAGCTGACGGTGAGGGTGCTCACTACCCAATGATTACGTTCGCGTTAGCAAATCTTGCAACAACCTTCCCAGATAAAATGCAAGATATCGGAATTTTCGCTCAGCCAAGTGACAGCGCAGAAAAGAATGGTTTAACTGTGTGGATGCCAGCAGGTATCTTTATTAACAAAAATAGTGAGCATATTGATGCAGCAAAGAAATTTTTAGAGTTTTACGTTTCTCAAGAAGGTGTGACAATCTATTCATCTAAAATCCCGCCGACTGGCCCGTTTGCCATTAAAGGTGTAGAACTTCCTGATAACGTGTACCCAGCAGTTAAGGATATGATTCAGTACTTTGATTCTGGTAATAATGCTCCTGCCCTTGAATTCTTAAGCCCTGTTAAAGGTCCAAGCTTAGAGCAAATTACAACTCAAGTCGGCAGTGGCATTAGTTCCGCAAAAGAGGGCGCCGAATTATACGACAAAGATGTTGAAAAACAAGCAAAACAATTAGGTCTTGAAGGATGGTAAAAAAATTCTAATCGATTAAACATTGGCCCTGACTAGACTCTAGCAGGGCTAATCTTTTACTAACGCTTGTAGGGAGGAGCAGCAGATGAATAAGTTAGCAAATAAAACGTACACCTATTACTTCTTATTGCCCGCAGGAATTGTTTATTTTGTCTTTTTCTTGTTGCCAACGATTATGTCATTGTTTTTCAGTATGACATGGTGGACATTAACAGATTGGAAATTTATTGGCTTTGAAAACTTCGTAACTTTTTTAACAGAACCTTCTTTAAATATTGGTTTTAAAAACACATTAATTTATGCGGTCGTGACAAGCGGTTTAAAGGTCATTATTGGCCTGCTACTTGGTGTTTTTCTCAGTTCAAAGCTTAAAACAGTCGGATTTATCCGTTCCATGGTATTTTTCCCAACTTTGCTGAGTACCATTGCTGTTGGGATTGCTTTTACGATGATGATGCATCCTTCACAGGGGATTATCAATATTGTATTGCAAGGTATGGGAATTGTTGGCCCAGATTGGTTAGGAGATACCAAGATTGCTCTTTTATCTGTCGCGCTAGTAGACGTATGGAAAGGTGTCGGGATGGCGACGGTCATTTTCATCGCTGGTATAATGTCGATTCCAGAGGATTATTATGAAGCACTTATGATTGATGGCGGGAATGCATGGCATAAATTTAAAAGCATCATTTTGCCGCTTAGCCGACCTGCGATGAACACAGTCATTATTTTATCTTTTATTGGCGGGTTACGTTCTTTTGATTTAATTTGGACAATGACAAAAGGAGGTCCAGGTTTTAGTACTGACCTGATTGCTTCAATTATATATAAACAATATCAGGCTGGTTTCTTCGGTCTCTCAACAGCTGGAAACGTAATCTTATTCATACTCGTTTCTGCTTTAGCCTTCCCTCTGTACACGTATCTGAATAAAAAAGAGGTGGATTTGTAATGAGTAAGGTAATAATAAGCAACCCTAATTCAACCCCGATAGTAATCCCAAAAAGCAGGGTAAAGACACGTAAAAAGCTATGGAAACTATTTGTTGAAACTTTTTCAGTTTTGGCTACATTAGGTATCTTTGGAATTCCTTTTTATTTTGTCATTATAAATGCATTTAAGAATACGCAGGAATCCTCTCTATTGAATATGGATTGGCCCAGCTCCTTTCATTTAATAGAGAATATGAAAGAAGTAATAAGTGCAAGAGATGGCATGATTATTCGTGCATTTTTTAATAGTGTGATGATAACCGGAATATCGATCGTCTTGTTAATCATTCTCGGTGCCGCTGCTGGTTATGTATTACAACGTAAAGTAACGAAAGCGACTCCCTTCTTTAATTTTCTTATACTTGCAGGGCTCATTATCCCTCCAGCAGTAGTTCCAACCATTTGGGTGCTGCAGGAAATCGGACTGTTTAAAACAATGCCTGGAATTGTTCTTGTAGAGGTGGCACTGAATTTGCCATTTACAATTTTATTGTATCGAGGGTTTATGGTGACGATCCCTAGGTCACTAGATGAAGCAGCATTGATAGATGGATGTGGAAGATTTAGATTGTTCTTTAACATCATTTTACCCTTGTTAAAGCCCGTATCAGCAACTGTAATCGTTCTAACTGCGGTGAGCGTCTACAATGATTTCGTTAATCCACTATACTTCTTCCCAGGTGCAGAAAACGCAACATTACAGTTAACACTCTATAATTTTATGAGCATGTACATGACAAAGTGGAATCTACTCTTTACAAATATTCTCTTAATCTCAATACCGCCGCTGATCCTATTTATTATCTTTAACAAGAAAATTGTTGCGGGTATGACGGCAGGGTCAGTTAAGTAGAGAATCTCATTCAAAACTAGATAAAAGAAAAGACCCGAAAATGGCAGTTATTCTGAAGTAATCGGGTCTTTACATTGGAGGAGTTTTATGGAATGGAAGGCAAAGTGGATTTGGGATAAAAGTGGTGAACATCCGAGAAATCAATGGTCCTGTTTCAGAAAAACATTTACCATTTCTTCGGAATATGAATCTGCAACATTATCTATATCGGCAGACACTAAGTATACGGTGTATGTTAACGGTGAACAAATAGGGGCGGGTCCAGTTCGCGGCTGGACAGATGAATGGTATTATGACCAATACGATTTAAGCGGGTTAAAAAAAGGAAAAAATGTGCTCTCAGTATTAGTCAATCATTATGGTATTGGAACGATGCATTATATTGAAGGACGCGGTGGATTAATCGCACAAATTGATTTTTATCAAGATGGTCAAGTGGTGGATCATTTGCTGACTGATGACCGTTGGAAGACGGCGGTTCACGATGGTTTTAAAAAGGAATCTGTGAAAATGTCAAATTGTTTATCATGGTCAGAAATCTATGATGCAGGACTGTTTTACACTGATTGGAATCAGTTGAATTTTGACGATTCAACTTGGAATCATGCTGAAATCATCGGGTTGTATGGGACTGATCCATGGAAAATACTAATCCCTAGAGATATACCTCATTTAACCAATGAACCCATTTTTCCTAAAAGTGTCTTAGCTTTAAAAGAGGTTAAACCCATTTCCCAGCATTATTCGATTGATTTAAAACCAACTTTTTTTCCCAGTGAAGTAGATAATAACTCAAGAAAAATCATGCAAGGATTTGTCGTTACAGAAATTCTTGCAAAGAATGCTATCGAAGGTGTTATGACCCTGACTTTTGATGCACACGCAGAGGCTAAATGGGAATTTAAACTGAACGGAGTTTCTTATAAAACTCAAAATGGAAAATATGAAAATGTAAGCCTAAAAAAAGGGGCTAATCTATTAATAATAGATGTAGGCGGGTCTTTTCACGAACCAACGATTCATCTAGCTTTTGATTTTCCTGAAAATATAGAGTTGAAGGCACCTTTTAGTCAAAGTGAATCAAGGTTTTTAGCGATTGGACCTTTTTACACCAAGACAGTGCTACAAATAGGTGAACCTGTTCAAAATCCCATTCCTTTAACGAGGGAATATTTACAAGGACAGCAGTTGTCATTGTTAAGCGAATTTGAAGCCTTTAAAAAATGGGCAAAAGTGATTCCAGACGACCATGTTTGTATAGATAACGTAAGTATACTTTCCATATTTAAAAAAGACATAAAGACTCATACTCTGGATTTTAAGCATCAGAATATGATTTTGCCTAATCACAGTTTTACCTCCGTAGAACCAATGGAGAAAGGGGACACAGAATATTTAATCGACTTCGGTAAGGAATACTTAGGATATATAGAGTTTGAAATAGAAGCATCGAAAGGGACGATTTTCGACTTCTTTTTATTTGAAAACCTCCATCAGGATGGAAGGATTGAGCATACCTTTTCACTGAACAATTCTTTACGATATGTTGCAAAGGATGGGCGACAGGTGTATCGGTCGTTTATTCCCAGAGGGTTCCGGTATCTACTATTAACAATTCGAAATTTTAACACACCATGTAAAATCCATAGAGTAAAAGTGGATGTAACCACATTTCCTACGGCAAATGTTGGTGCATTTAACAGTTCCGATTACCAGTTAAATCAAATATGGGAAATCTCTAAGCACACCGTTCGCATGTGTGCACAGGATACAATCATTGACTGTCCAGCTTATGAACAGGCACTTTGGACGGGTGACTCCTATAATATATCCCTCATGAATTACTATACATTTGGAAACTATGATTTAATTAGACGCTGCTTAAGACTAATCTCAAAATCTGTTTATCGCTCTCCTTTACCAGAATCACATGTACCTAGCGGGTGGCAGAATGTCTTAACTGGATGGTCGATTCTGTGGATGATGGCATGCAGAGAATATTATCGTTATTCAGGGGACTTAAAATTTATTCAAGAGGTTTACCCGGAACTAAAGCTGACGGTTCAACGTTTTCAACAATATATAAATGAGCAAGGGTTATTAGAAATCGATGCTTGGAACATGTTAGATTGGGCCCCAATGGATACGAACCATAATATTGTCACGCATCAAAATGCACTCCTAGTCGAAGCCTTAAGACAAACGTCATATTTAGCTTCGATTATCGGAGAAACTAAAGACCAAATTAACTTTCTCACTTTAGCAGAAAATCTAAAACTAGCAATCAACCTATACCTATGGGATGAGGATGAAAACGTTTTTGTTGATAGTATTCATGAGGACGGAATCAGGTCCAAAACTCACAGTATTCAAACAAACCTAATAGTTTACTTATCTGATTGCGCTGAGGGTCAACGCAGAAATTTGATAGAGGAGTATATAAAAAATCCGCCTGAAAACTTTGTGCAAATTAAAAGTCCCTTTGTTCTGTTTTTCTACTACCAAGCCTTAATGAATTTAGGGGAAAATGATAGGGTGCTAGATAACATTCGTGAGATTTATGGGTATATGCTGGAGCATGACTCGACAACCTGCTGGGAAGGCTGGGAGTTAATTGAGGGAGATTTCAGCCGAAGCCATTGTCATGCCTGGTCGGCAGCGCCAACTTATGTTTTTGGAGTCTTATTTTTAGGGGTAAAACCGGTAGAACCAGGATTCAAAAAAGTATCCATATCTCCGAATTTAAATGGATTAAAGTGGATTAAAGGGTCTGTGCCTATACCTCAAGGCAGGATTGATATTTACTGTAAAGATTCAGGAGAATACATTGATTTGCAAATTACGATTCCTGACGAAGTGGAAGTCCAAATTACCGCAGCAGATAACACAAAAATTCAAGTGAATGGTAAACCATTTTCTTTAGCTGCAAATCAGTTAGTCAATCTATCAAATTGAAAGGGGATTATTATGAATGGACAAATTATATGTGTCATCCCTTACTTGTGAATATCGTCAAAACTCACTCGGTATCGATATTCGTAAGCCGCGGATAAGCTGGCAAATACAATCAAACCGGCGTGGAACGATGCAACAGGCCTATCAATATCAAGTTTCACTTACTAAGGATCATTTTGATCAGCCACTTTGGGACACAGGCTATATGAAGTCGGAGCAATCGCTGCATATCCCATATGAAGGACCAGAACTAACGTCTCGAACAAGATATTACTACCGGGTAAAGGTTTGGGATAATTTTTGCAATGAGTCTGATTGGAGCAGTGTTTCTTGGTGGGAAACAGCATTTCTCGATGCTGGTGAGTGGAAAGCTGAATGGATTACACCAAATCCTCAGGAGCTTGCTCCTGAATCAGAACCTGCTTTTCTTTTACGTAAGGAATTTGAATTAAAAGCTGGAATTGAATCAGCACGGATATATGCCACAGGTGTTGGACTTTACGAGCTTCATTTAAATGGAGAACGAGTTGGTGATGAATTACTTGCACCTGGATGGACAAGTTACCATAATCGTTTACAGTATCAGACATATGAAGTAACAGCACAATTGCAAAGTAGTTCAAATGCAATCGGGGTTATATTAGCAAACGGCTGGTACAAGGGAAATCTTGCTTGGGAAGGCAAAAGGAATTTTTACGGTGATAAACGAGGGATTTTGCTTCAATTAAATGTCCGGTATTTCGATGGATCAGAGGAGATTATCGTATCGGATCCTACATGGATGGCTTCAACTGGTCCGATTTTGTTTTCAGAAATTTATCATGGGGAAACCTATGATGCTCGACTTGAACAAAAAGGCTGGAGTGAGCCTGGTTTTAATGAAACAACATGGAAGGGTGTCATTGTTCGTAGCAGACCATTGACAAATTTGGTAGCACAGGAAAACAATCCTGTCAGAGTAACCGAAACTCTGCCTCCCAACTGTGCTTTTATTGCACCTAATGGAGATTCTGTCATCGATATGGGTCAAAACATGGTAGGAAGGCTTCGATTTAAGGTACAGTCACCTGCGGGTACAAAAATTGTATTGAAGCATGCCGAGGTACTTGATAGAAACGGAAATATATACTTTGGCAATCTTCGTAGTGCAAGGCAGACAATTGAATATATTACCAAAGGCGAGGGTGTGGAGGAATACGCACCTGCCTTCACCTTCCAAGGCTTCCGCTATGTAAAGGTCGAGGGCTATCCGCTTCAAGACGGCATGTTGCCAGTTGCAAATTTCGTTGGAGAGGTTATTCATACGGATATGGAGCAAACTGGTATGTTTGAAACATCGAACCCACAAGTGAATCAGCTCCAACAAAATATTGATTGGGGGCAAAGGGGGAATTTTGTAGACGTCCCAACCGATTGCCCACAGCGTGATGAACGTTTAGGATGGACAGGGGATGCACAAGTGTTTATCCGAACTGCACTGTTTAATTATCAAGGAGGACCGTTTTTCACAAAATGGTTACGAGACTTAAAGGCCGATCAATTTGAGGACGGCGGTGTGCCCTTTGTTATACCGGATGTACTGCAGGATAGTGAATCTTCTTCCACAGCATGGGGGGACGCGGCTGTAATTTGCCCATGGACTGTTTATCTCGTAAACGGTGATAAACGTTTTTTAGCTGAACAATATGAAAGTATGAAAAAATGGGTAAAATTTATCCGTCTGCAGGGAGATAACGAATACCTTTGGAATACGGGCTTTCAGCTTGGGGATTGGCTGGGCTTGGATGCGAAGGAGAACAGCTATATTGGCGCAACGGCAAGAGACTTCATTGCTACTGCTTTCTATGCGTACTCTGCTAGACTTGTTCGGGATGCAGCTGTTGTTTTAGGAAAATCAGAGGATGTACGTCATTATAGTGAATTATTAAGTGGAATCATTCACCATTTTAATCAGGAATTTATCACCCCGACTGGTAGGTTAACCTCACAAACCCAGACGGCTTATGTTCTTGCCCTAGCATTCGATTTGATAGATGGAAAAGTTAGAGAACGTGCTGCATTTGAATTAAATGAGCTGGTCTTAGAAAATGATTACCATCTCACAACCGGATTTGTCGGGACACCATATTTGTGCTTTGCTTTATCAAATAATGGTTACCATGAAACAGCCGTTAAATTATTATTACAAGACACCTACCCATCCTGGCTGTATTCGATTTCTAAAGGGGCGACAACCATTTGGGAGCATTGGGACAGCATTAAACCGGACGGCAGCTTTTGGAGTGATGATATGAATTCCTTTAATCATTATGCTTACGGAGCCATTGGGGATTGGATGTATCGCGTAGTTGCGGGGCTTGATATGGATGAAAGTGAGCCGGCGTATAAACGAATTCGAATTCAGCCTAGGTTGGGCGGAGCTGAACTAACGCATGTCAAGGCTACCTATAACTCTATGTATGGAAAAATAGTTTCTGCATGGAAGATCACGGAAGATGAGGTTCGAATCGAGGTTGAAATACCTGTTAATACAACGGCTGAAATTATTCTGCCTAATGCGGTGTTAACAGATGTACTTGAAGGAGGCTTACCACTAACGGTTTCAGAAGGCATTCTATTCCAAATTAATGCTGGTGATGGAGTTCGCTTAAAGGCAGGTTCAGGCGTATATCGTTTTATTTATCCCAATAGTAAAGGATTATCTAAAGTCTATACGAACGAAACAAGACTTATTGAACTTTTGAACGATGAATCTGCAAAAAGGATACTGGAAAAATATGCACCAGGCATTACAAAACCAAACCCAACTGCCAATTTAAAAATGAAAACCCTAAACCAATTAGCTGCTCCTGGAAAAGCAAAGATTCCGCAGGAAAAACTAGTAGATTTGAATCGAGAACTAAATCAAACTGCATCAACGCAATTTAGTTTTGGGTGATAAGTATATAAATCCAACATCCCATTCTTTTTGCTTAGAAAATGCTTCTCCTATATTTATGACAGACCAAGTTGTATGGGGGTGATATAAATGTTGAAGGCCGTTATTTTTGATGACGAATTCATTGTCATTGAAGGGTTAAAAAGAGTTATTAACTGGACCGAAAAAGGGATTGAAATAATTGGAACGGCAACTGATGGAATTAGTGGACTATCATTATTCTATTCTGAGAAACCAGATATCATCTTTACTGATATTCGAATGCCAGGGATCAATGGATTGAAATTAATTGAAGAGGTCATGGATACCGCCCCTGATACAATTTGTGTTGTCATGAGCGGGCACAGAGAATTCGAATATGTAAAACAGGCATTGAAAATAGGGGTTGCAGATTACCTTGTAAAACCTATAACCATTCAAATGATCGAGGAAACAATTGATAAAATTAAGAAGAAAAAGTTAAAGGAACAGTCACATTTTTCGTTTCCTTTAAATCATAAACATGAGGCCATTGAAAAGGCCTGTAAGTATATTTATGAAAATTATAATAAAGAAATATCGCTCCAAGAAGTCGCTGATTTTACAGGATTGAACCCTAATTATTTCAGTATTTTATTTAAGGATCAAATGGGTAAGACATATATAAAATACTTAACTGAGCTAAGAATGGAAAAAGCCAAACTTATGCTTCAAGAAGGTCAAAAAGTAATAAAGGTTAGTGAAAAGGTAGGCTACCATACGTATCGCCATTTTTCCGATATCTTTAAAAAATATGTCGGCGTTTCACCGGGGCAATATAAAAAAGTAGAAAATAACTAGGGGGTATTCCTTTTGGAATATCCTTTTCTATTGGTTCTCAAGAAAAATTCGAATCTAGCTGAAAAAAACGGACATTTTTCTGATAAATAGGACAATTATGAAAATTGGTAAAAGCCATTAGAATTAAGGTAATAACTCTTATATAAAAGGAGAGTGGAAGAAAAATAGGGGGTGCATGGTTCACTAGAATATTTGAAAGCGTTTTAATAATCTAAAGATAGGGAAGTGAAGGCAATGAAAATATCCCACCTGAAGGTGATGGGAAAAAAGGCATTATCTATAGCTCTAGTAACGACGCTTACTGCCGGTTTGGTTGGTTTCAGTGCACCAGCTAAAAAAGCACAAGAAACCCTCTTCTTTAAAAAACAGGTCGGAGGTGTATTTGACGGGATGCCCCTGTTTGATGGTGTACCTGAACATCTTGACGAATATGTGGATGCTTATTTTGATTATACGGGGTTAGAGGGACCAGCTGTGTATGCAACGGGTTCAAGGAATCACTACACACTTCAGCGTGGTCCGAATGCTGGGAAAAAAATTCCAGGTGCACTTTCAGCAGCAGACAATGTACAGGGGATATCTACTGATTTCCCTGCGTTAGTCGGAATGGGACAAACCTGGAACAAAGAGCTACTTTCAGATATCGGAAAAGTAATGGGAAGTGAAAAAATTAGTACCTTAAAAGTAAAGCAAGGGGAGTCAAACATTCACGGCGGGCAAAATGCTTCTCCAACTGTGGCGTTTACTGTTGTGAGTGACATGCGAATTAATCCGCTGAGTGGAAGATTTGACGAAGGATTCTCTGAAGATGCATATATGGCTGCAGAGATGATTGATGGGATGGCAGCTGGATTAAGTGGAACCGATCAAGAAAAGAGTGAAAATGGATTCTGGATGCGTGCGGCTGTCGGAACAAAGCATTTTTCCGTGTATAATGCTCAGTGGTTCCGTCAATCAGCAAGTAACAGCGCAGGGGCACGGTCAATTTTCGAATATCAAACGAAAAGTCCTTTGAAAGCGCTTAGTTCAGGTTCCGTTGCAGGGGTAATGACCTCATTCGGTCGAACCAATGGAATTCCAAACATTATTTCCCCATACCAAATTCATGCCAATAACCATTCTAAGTATGGAGTTTATAGTTCTCCAGACTTTAATGGTGACCAGCTGGTTTTCCAATCACAAGGAAATGGGTATGATGCGACATATGCAACAGATAGAACGAACGCTACAATTTTAATGATTTTAGCAGACGCAAATGCTGGACGTCCTGGACCAAATCCTGCGAACGCATTAGCAGATGTCGCTGCTGTAGTTGATGCAGTTGAGCAAGGCAAGTACGGTATGACAAAGGAAGACCTGATTGATGCTGCACGGCCGCATGTTAACCAAATGGTCCGTGTTGGTATTTTTAACGAAGTGGATGAAAACGGCATTCCGAAGAATTATCCATTCGCACAGGAAGCTAAAGATGTGAGAACTGAAGCAGCTACGTTTAATGATACTGAACATCAGGAAGTAGCTATGCAGGCTGCTCAAGAGAGTATCGTACTTCTTAAGAATGATGGAATACTGCCTCTTGAGAAAAATAAGAAAGCTTCTGTCTCTGGCGTATATGCAGATTCAAGATTTAAAACAACCTACTCTGTGGGTACAACTCCAAAAATTGAGAATTCTGGAATCTCACCATTATCTGCAATTATTAAAGCCAATGGAGCAAGTAACGTATCGTATGACCCAGCGGTTAAAATTGTTGCATTTAAATCAAAATTGAACGGAGAAACAGTCACGGCAGATGAGAATGCTGCGGATGTTACAAAAGGTTCTCAGCTTGTGACAACGTCTGAACCTTTAGATGTAAATAACCCAGCCCACTTATTCGAAGTGTACAATTGGGGACAAGAGGGATACAGCCTTCGTTCAGTAAAGAACTTAAAATGGATAACATCTCCTACGCAAGCGAATGCTGCAGTAGAAAATACAAATCCTACTCCATTAAACTTAACCAGCAACGACTGGGATTTAGCACAGATGGTTGGTCAAACAAGTGCAATCCCGCCAACTATTCGCGTAGAGAACAATGAAGATCAGTCCGTTTCTCTTATCTCAAGCGGTTTCCGGACTGGATTTTCAGGTGATTTTACAAATTGGTATTATTCAAATGGCCGCTTTGTTACAACTAGTTCAGATGGAAAACTGAAGACTGCTGCAAATACTCTAGGTACTGCCGAAAATGCAGCTAATCGAAAAGATGATGTGAAATTTGAACAAACAGTAGTAAAAGAAGTAGGCGCTGAAGCAGTTACGCGTGCGGAAACAGACGATTATGCAGTTGTTTTCGTTGGTGCTATTCCTCGCCATAGTGCAGGAGAAGGTAATGACCGTTCTGACTTGAATATGAGTGAAGCTGATTACGAATTGGTAGAAAAAGTGTCAGCTGCATTTGCTGCAAAAGGGAAAAAGACGGTTGTAGTCGCTAAAACAAGCTTCCCTGTTGGCATGGAGAGAATTCAAAACAATCCAAATGTATCGGCAATTGTCTACCAGCCATATGGCGGTCAATATGATGCCCAAGCCTTGGCGCAGGTTCTTTATGGTGATTATGCTCCAACAGGCCGATTATCCTCAACATGGTATGCAGATATGTCTGCATTCCCTGAGATTAATAAATACGTAATTCCGGAAGGGAATGCCTTAACACTGAAAGATGTTGACCCTCGTTTTACGGTTGATATGACAAATGCAGATCCAATTGAGTCAAAGCTGACTTATATGTATACGCATGCCCCGGTCACCTATCCATTCGGTTATGGCCTTTCTTACAGCAGTTTTGAATACAGCGATTTCAAAGCACCAAAAAGTGCGAATGGAAAATCTGCTTTCGAGGTTTCTGTAAAGGTTAAAAATAATGGAAGAGTCAACACCTCTGAAGTTGTTCAGCTCTATGCGAAAAACAACAAATCAACGTACGGTGAGTATGCACCTCAAAAGCAGCTTGTAGCTTTCGAAAAAGTAACGCTTGCCGCAGGTGATACAAAAACAGTAAAACTTATTGTTGATTCGAAAGATGTAGCAATCTGGGATGTAAATAAAGGTGACTTTATTGTTGAGGATGGTACGTACACACTTATGGTCGGAGATTCTTCACAAGACATCAAGGCAGAGAAAAACATCGCAATATCTGGGGACTCGGTTGCAGCGCTTCTAACCAATATGCCTTTTAACGTTTTCGACCATGCCTTTGCTTCCAATGAAGTTGTTTATCATGAAGTATCTAAGGGTAGAACAGCAGAAAATTTAAAGGCAGAGAATGTGGTTGCCGGGTATTATGCCGTTCGTTCGAAAGGAAATGGTTCTTGGGTAGCACTGCCTAAGGTAGTATTAACAGGCTCAACGAAAGTAACAGCATCCGTTGCTGCAGATACTGCTGGAGGCAAAATAACCTTGCATGCTGGCTCTGTAACTAGCGAACCGTTTGCCGAAATCAATGTACCAAAGACAGAGAAGAAGACATACGACATTGAAAATGCAGGTATCACAGTGAACGAACTAGGTTATATGGATGTAACAGTAGAATTAGGTGAAAATGCACCAAAAGGACAGGATACCATCTATGTAGTCTTCCATGAACCAGACCTTAGAATTGATAGTCTATCGTTTGGGGCAGGGAAGAAAAGATAAAAAAAACCAAATGAAACCCAAAAAGGGTGTGGTTCCTCATACGGAATCACACCCTTTATTGTGGCCAATTGGTACGTAATCAAAAATAACCAAACGAAAAACAAATATAAACAAATATTAAATTATGTGTTCAAAAATAAACAAAAGTGTATTATAATAAGTTACAGAAGTTAACAAACATACAAACGGGGGATTTCGGATGGTAAAAAATTATTGGGATAGTGAAAAGGCTGCACAAGTATCTAAAGGGGTAGAAGAATTAGTGTATCGTTCCAACTTGATTGGTTCAGATCGTCCCGTATGTAACTGGGGTGGCGGCAACACTTCTATGAAAACAACGGAAAAAGATTTCCGTGGACGTGATATTGAGGTTATGTGGGTAAAGGGAAGCGGATCGGATTTAGCAACAATGAAAGCTCACAACTTTACAGGACTAAATTTAGAAGATATTCGCCCATTATTTGAACGTGAAGAAATGACAGATGAAGATATGGTTGCTTACCTTACGCATTGTATGATTGACAGCAAGCACCCAAGAGCTTCTATCGAAACCTTATTACATGCGTTCTTACCATTTAAGCATGTTGACCACACGCATCCAGATGCAATTATCAGCCTTTGCTGTGCGGATAACGGTAAACAGCTTGCTGAAGAGATTTTTGGAAACCGTTTTGTTTGGGTGCCATATGTACGCCCTGGCTTTACCCTTTCAAAAATGATTGCAGAAGGCGTAAGAAACAATCCAAATGCAGAATTAGTATTAATGGAAAAACATGGACTTGTAACGTGGGGAGAAACCTCAGAAGAGTCTTATGCAAAAACAATTGAAATCATCAATGAAGCAGAACAATATTTTAATGACAGAGTAAACGAAGAAACTGCTTTTGGCGGACAGAAATATCAATCTCTTTCAGATTTAGAAGCTGCTAGTATTCTAGCAAAAGTAATGCCAATTATCCGTGGTGCTGTAAGTGAAGAAAAGAAAATGCTTTTAACCTTTGACCGTGGAGAAGATGTCCTGCAATTTGTAAATAGCTATGCAGCACCTGAGCTATCGCAAATTGGAGCAGCATGCCCAGACCACTTAGTTCATACAAAGATGGTTCCACTCTATATCAATTGGGATCCACAAACCAAAGATGTGGAAAGCTTAATTGCTAGTGTAAAAGAAGGTATTGAAGGCTTCAAAGAAGGCTACAAGGCTTACTTTGAACGTAATAAAAATGAAGGCGACAAAATGTTTGAACCAGCTCCACGTGTTATTTTAATTCCTGGAGTAGGTATGGTGAATTCAGGTAAGGATGTAAATAATTCAAGAGTAAGTGGTGCTTTATACCACCGTGCGATTGCGGTTATGAAAGGTTCTACAACTCTAGGAAACTTTGTTTCTTTAAGTGAAAACGAATCTTATAATGTGGAATACTGGCCATTAGAACTATATAAATTAACTCTTGCACCAGCTGAAGCAGAATTTACTAGAAAAGTAGCTTTTATCACTGGTGGTGCAGGCGGTATTGGCAGTGCAACAGCTCGACGTATCGTATCTGAAGGCGCACATGTTGTGTTGGCAGATTTAAATCTTGAAGGTGCAGAAAAAGTAGCAGCAGAAATTAACGAGCAATACGGTCCTAATCGTGCCCTTGCTGTTAAGATGGATGTTACTAGCGAAGAGCAAGTACAAGCTGCTTTCGATCAAACAGCTCTTACTTTTGGCGGTGTAGACATTATCGTTAACAATGCAGGTCTTGCTACCTCTAGTCCATTCGACGAAACTTCTCTAAAAGAGTGGAACTTAAACATGAATGTGTTAGGAACAGGTTATTTCTTAGTAGCCCGTGAAGCCTTTAAGCAAATGAAGCAGCAGGGAATAGGCGGTAACATGGTATTTATCGGTTCGAAAAACTCTGTATACGCTGGAAAAAATGCCGCAGCTTACAGCTCTGTGAAAGCAATGGAAACACACTTAGCAAGATGTATTGCTGCTGAAGGCGGAGAATTCGGTATTCGTGTAAACTCTGTTCTTCCAGATGCGGTTCTTCAAGGTTCTGCCATTTGGGGATCAAACTGGCGTGAAGAACGTGCAGCAGCATATGGAATCGACCCGGACCAATTAGAAGAACACTACCGTAAGCGCACGACATTACTAGTCAATATATACCCATCAGATATTGCTGAATCGATTGCATTCTTTGCTTCTTCAAAATCTGAAAAAACAACAGGTTGTATGCTAACCGTAGACGGCGGTGTACCAGCCGCGTTTACTAGATAATATAATCCAAAATCAAAACTCTCTATCAACAGGTAGAGAGTCTTTTCAATACCTGCTATGTTTTTCAAGCACTCAATAAGTAGTAGGTAAAAATACACATTTTTTGCCCAGCACTGAATTTTAAACATTATTGACTGATTTCTATCTAACTAAAAGGTAGTAAATCCAGCTATTATACAAGTGAAAACGTTACCAAATTAGTAGAAGAGGAGATGATTTTCAGGAGTAAACCAAATGAGTATTTAATTGAAAGGCTGTGTTATGATTCATTGTTGATTTTCGTGTAGGGTTGATCATTCATAGACGGACAATTTCCGGCTAATGTAGAAAAGGAACCTTAAGAAGCCGATATAAGCGGAAATATTCCGGTTAACTGCTTTAAATAAGACAAAATCTAATGATTTTGGATACCTTAAGCGGAAAAACTCCGCTTATTATGAAGGAAATATGGGAATTTCCCAATTTAAACGGAATTTCTCCGCTTATTTTCCAAACACAGTAAAATCAACATTCAGCTTTAACACAGCCAATTGAAAAAAAGAGTTAGCGGGGAGGAAGTTTTTTGAAGATTAAAAGAAAAAAACAGAGCAAGTTTTTTGCAGTTATTCTAAGTCTATTGTTAATTTTAACCTCTTTACCTGCAGTGCCAATTCAAGCAGAGGAGGCAGAACCATTACTATTAAAAAAGTTTGACTTTGGAACACCCACAAGTTCCGTAATGGACGGCTATACTAAAGTTTCTTCAGACACAGCTTATTCGGCAGAAACAGGCTACGGTTTCGCTGATATCTCCAAGGTAACCTCAACAGATCGTGCAACATCAGACCCCTTGAAATCAGATTTTATTTCGACAACTGAGACCTCCTTTAAAGTGGATCTGCCAAATGGCGATTATTCGGTAACTGTCTTAGCAGGTGACGAGGCAGAAGCAACTGAAGTGGGCATTAAGGCAGAAAATATTCAAAAAGTTCAAAATGCCTCGATATTAAAAGGTAATTATATTGAACGTGAGTTTGAGATTTCACTAATTGATGAACAATTAAATTTTGAATTTACCGGTGCTGCTTCAAAAGTAAACGGGATAATGATTGAGAAACTTCCAAATAGAACTGCTGGAGAACTGCCAACGGTTTATATTGCAGGGGATTCAACGGTCCAGACCTATGATGAATATTGGAGACCTGAAGCCGGATGGGGTCAAATGATTCCTCGCTTTTTCAGCTCAGATGTACTCTTTAAAAACCATGCTATTGGCGGGAGAAGTACAAAGACGTTTATTAATGAAGGACGTTTGGATAACATCCTAAGAGAAATCAAACCAAATGACTTCTTTTTAATTCAGTTTGGTCATAATGATGCAACGATCAGTGTTCCTGAACGTTATGCATCTGTACCAGATTACAAAAATTACCTAAAAACCTATATAAACGGTGCACGTCAACGTGGAGCGATTCCAATTCTGGTAACCCCGGTTGGCAGACGTGATTTTAATCCAACTACTGGAAAGTTTAATGTCAGCTTCCCAGAGTATGTTCAGGGCATGAAGGAAGTAGCAGCAGAAATGGATGTCGAAGTTGTCGATTTAAGTTCACGCAGTGTTGCTTATTACGATACCATTGGGCCTGAAGGTAGTCTTTCAGTATTTTTACATACAGACCCAGGTGTTTATGGTGCATTCCCTAATGGATCCCAAGATAATACTCACTTTCAAGAATATGGAGCCATTCAGCTTGCAAGGTTGGTTTCAGATGAAATAAAAAATCTGAATATTCCGCTTTCTCAGTATGTTACGGGTATAGACCCACCGGACAATCTGCCTGCTAAACCAGCCAATGTGACTGCAAGCAGTGTAAGTAATGCGGGTGCCCTAATTACATGGAAAGAGGTAGACGGAGCAGATATCTACAAGGTATATCGAAAGCTTTCAATAGATAGTGATTATAAATTAGTTGGTACCTCCACCCTGCCTAGACTGAATGTAACGGGGATGGAAGAAGGTCTAGCATACGATGTTGTTGTTTCTGCTTTAAATGGAAAGGGTGAATCCGAATATTCGGATGCAATACAGTTTACAACGAAGAAAGCAACCCTAAAATTCGACTTCGGTTTAGCCGGGAGTCCAATAGCCGAAGGTTACACAGGAGTCAATCTCTCTACCATATATACTGCTGAACGAGGTTATGGAATTGTTGATTCAACTGGTATGATTGGCCGAGACCGCAGTACAGGTGGAGACGTTATTCGTGACTGGCTGGGTTATTTTAACGTCGGATGGAAATTTAAGGTTGATGTGCCAAACGGTCTTTATGCGCTAAAAGTCTATGTTGGCGATATGACTGGAAGTGCAAGAACAACTTTGGCAGTAGAAGGTCAGGATTATGGGCAAATTTCTGCCTCTAGAAATAACTTTACAACCAAAGTTGTTTCTCAAGTTTCTGTTAAAGATGGTCAAATGAATTTTAGTTTCGGTGGTTCAACAGGAATTGTTAATGGTGTAGAAATCACCCCAATTTTAATCGCTCCGTCCGAACTTATAGTGGATGAGAAATCATTAGAAGCTGAAAATCCATTTGTCATTCTATCATGGAAAGCCGTTGAGGATGCGGTAAAATATAATATTTACCGGAAAGTGGTCGGGACTAGGGACTTTACAGTGGTCGGCAGCTCCACTACAACATCCTTTACTGATAAGACTGTGGATGTAGGAATGGAATATGAGTATGTTGCTACGACCATAGATAATGCCGATGTTGAAACAGATCCCTCACTTCCGCTAAAAGTGGTAATGGTTGATCCATCACAGCCAGTTCCTGATGCACCAGATAACCTACAGGTTGGTGATGTAAATAAGAGTGACCTTACAATTAGCTGGGATCAGGTAGAGGGTGCAATTACGTATAATGTGTACCGTACGAGGAAGGTGAATGGAACATACGAATTTATCGGTAAAACCAAAAAAAATTCTTATAAAGACGAGACCGTATTAACAACGATTCCTTACTTTTATAAGGTTGCTGCTGTTAATGCAGGTGGTATTTCCGAACTCTCTGAAGTCCTAGAGACTCCTGCAGTAACGAAATTAAAAAGACAAATGGAAGACTTGAAGCGTGCTCCAGTTGCGATGAAAACTGAAGAAGGTGTTTTTGTCAGCTGGAGAATGCTCGGAACAGATTCTGAAAGTATTAGCTTTAACGTTTACCGTGATGGTGACAAGATTAATTCTGAACCAATTACAACTAGCACTAATTATGTTGATAAAGATGGAAAAGCTGAATCAACCTATGAAGTTCGTGCAGTAATGGATGGTAAAGAAAGAAAATCGAAGGATACAACGAAGGTATTGAATCAAAATTATTTGGATATTCCTCTTCAAAAACCAGCGGACGGGGTGACACCACTTGGCGATCCATATTCATACCGGGCAAATGATGTAAGTATCGGTGACTTAGATGCTGATGGAGAATATGAATTGGTGTTAAAGTGGGATCCAACCAATTCAAAGGATAACTCGCAAGCAGGCTATACAGGAAATGTATATGTAGATGCCTATGAAATGGATGGTACCTTAAAGTGGCGCATTGATTTAGGTAAAAATATCCGTGCAGGTGCCCACTACTCACCATTCCTCGTTTATGATTTTGATGGGGATGGCAGATCAGAGATTATTTTCAAAACGGCAGATGGAACGAAAGACGGACTGGGAACTATAATCGGCCGAGCAGATGCTGACCATCGTAACAGTACAGGTTATGTTCTGCAGGGTGCAGAGTACTTGACGGTATTCGATGGAGAGTCTGGAAAAGCACTAGATACTACGGATTATGAACCAGCTCGTGGTGACGTAGGTGCCTGGGGTGATACCTATGGAAATCGTGTAGATCGTTTCCTTGCAGCTGTTGCATATTTAGATGGCGAAACTCCTAGCATTGTTATGGCACGTGGGTATTATACAAGAAGTGTGCTTGCTGCTTACAATTTTAAAGATGGAAAACTAACAAAACAGTGGGTTTTCGATTCAAATGATGAAGAGCATCGAGACTATGCAGGTCAGGGATATCATAACGTAAGTGTAGCTGATGTCGATAAGGACGGTAAAGATGAAATCGTTTACGGTCAAGCAGTAATAGATGATGATGGCAAAGGTTTATATACAACTGGTTTAGGTCATGGAGATGCGCAGCATGTGAGTGATCTTGATCCAACTAGACCAGGTCTTGAGGTATTTGCTGTACAAGAGCATAAAGAAGGGCCATATGGATATGACATGCGCGATGCGGAAACGGGTGATATCCTATGGGGTGTGAAAACGGGACAGGATACGGGCCGCGGAGTGTCTGCTGACGTTGACCCAAGGTATGAGGGGGCAGAAGCATGGGCAATCTCAGGTGCTTGGAACAGTAAGGAAGGCGGAATTCATACAGCAAAAGGTAAAAAAATTTCCGACAACATTCCTTCCAGCAATTTTGCGATTTGGTGGGACGGAGACTTATCCCGCGAACTAGTTGACCATAAGTGGGATGAGGATACAGCGACAGGTGTAGGAACGATCGACAAATGGGATTATGAAAATAGTAAGCTAGTAAATATCCTAACCGCTGATGGAACACAATCTAATAACGGAACAAAAGGAAATCCTGTCCTACAAGCTGATTTGTTTGGTGACTGGAGAGAAGAGATTATCTGGAGAACGGATGATAGCAGTTCCCTAAGGGTGTACATGACAACTGAAGAAACAGATAATCGAATTTACACCCTAATGCATGACCCTCAGTATCGATTATCGATTGCCTGGCAAAACGTCGGTTATAACCAGCCGCCGAATACTAGCTTTTTCCTTGGAACAGGCATGTCAAAGCCACCGGTACCAAGTATTGATGTAGTGGAAATACCGGATGTGAATGCGCCGGAAACAGAATATGAGGTAATAGGGACAGAAAAGGCAGGCTGGTATAATAGTACAGTAACAGTAAATTTAACTGGATATGACTATCAATCTGGCATTAAAACAACCTATTATTCATTAAATGGTTCTGCTGACCAAGAAGGCAGAACAGTTACCATTACAGAAGATGGCAAACATGTTCTAGAATATTGGAGTATCGACCAGAGTGGTAACATCGAACCGAAGAAAATATTTAAGATTAACATTGATAAAACTGCTCCAGAAATTACTTTCTCGGTTGAGGATGGAACAGTATTCAACGTGGACCAACCTGTTACTATTACTTGTCAGGCAGCAGATGATTTATCGGGAGTTGCCTCCTCAACTTGTGAGGATGTTTCGGTACCAGCTTATGAGCTTGGATTAGGAAACCATACCTTCAATGCAGAGGCAGTAGACATTGCTGGGAATAAATCGACCAAATCCGTTACGATTAATGTCGTTGTTGATTTTGATAGTCTTGGAAAACTTACACAGTTGTTCCTAACTGAATCAAAGGGCAATAGTAGCATCTTGGAGGCATTAAATGCTAAACTGGAAGCAGCTAAAGCTTCTGAGGAAAAAGGCAATAAGGATGCAAGAGATGGACAGCTAAATGCTTATATCAACCAATTGAAAGCAAAAACAAATAAAGACTTCACAGAGAATCAAGTGCAAATGCTAATCAAATTTGCTGAAGTTTTGAAAAAATAATAGTAAACAGGGCCCAAAGTGTTGTTATCCTATGGGCCCTGTATTGGATTACTGTTTTTTTGAAGCAGCTACCAGTGGTATTATAAGTTTTTTTATACTAAAATTATATTTAACTATCATTTGAAAGCGACAATCCGTCATGGAAGGGAGAAACAACTATTGAAGCAAAACATCAAAGCAATCCTTGCACCCATGAGTCAAAAAGAAAAAATGGCATATATCTGGGACTATTACAAGTTTCATATCATAGGAACAATTGCTGCAATCATCTTATTAATTTCATTTATTAGTAGTATCGGTGAGAAAAAAGAAGTTGCCTTAAATATGACCATTATTGGACAAGGGGTAAATACAGAAGGTGTGGTTCAATTACAAGAACAATTAACAAATGAGTTAGTAATTGACAAAGCAGATGAAGAAGTTTATATCGAAACTTTATCCTATGATAAATCAAGCCCAGACCCGGCTTCCCAAGCAGGGCTGCAAAAAATGACCGCACAAATTACTACAGGATCTATTGATTTGCTGATTGTTGATAAAGAACTTTTTGAGGAAATATCATCCCAGCAAAATTCATTGTTAGCACTAAATGATTTTAAGGGAATCAATAAAGTATTAACTTCTAATGAAGAAGTTTATGGAATTAGCACCTCGGACATTAATTTTTTGACTCCATTAAAGTTGGATGAAAATAAGGTATTATGCGTCCCTAGTAATACAAAAAATTTGAAGCAAATCAATGAGTTTTTTTCACTCATAACTGAATAAATGAAGGAAGGAGATTATTTCAATTCGAAAGATCTCCTTTTTTTGTGCAAATAAGGACAATATATTAGTCGAATCACGTTATAGGAAAAACATATTTTTCTAGTAAAATAAAGATATCAGTAAGCGTTTCCAATGGAAAGGTGATGTTAATGCCAAAATACAGTATAGCCGTCGACATCGGTGCATCAAGTGGAAGACTTATATTGGGATATCTTGAAGATGGTCTATTAAAACTAGATGAAATTCATCGCTTTGAAAATAAAATCGTGAAAAAAGGGGATTCCTTTTGCTGGGAAGAGGTTAAACTTTTTCAAGAAATCAAAAATGGACTGAAAAGGTGTAAGGAAATGGGCATAAAGCCTGACAGCATTGGAATTGATACATGGGCCGTTGACTTTTTGTTATTAGATGAAAAAGATCAGCCACTAACCGATGCAGTTTCATATCGTGACCCTCGCACAGACGGGATTATGGAAGAGGTTTTTGAGCTTTTTTCAAAAGAAAGACTTTACCTCGAAACAGGCATTCAGTTTCAAAAGTTTAATACAATCTATCAATTATTTTCTATCAAAAAAAATAATCCTGAGATTCTACAAAAAGCAAAATCATTTTTGATGATTCCGGATTATTTCAATTATTTACTTACTGGTAAAAAGGCAAATGAATACACCAATGCCACCTCTACACAGCTGGTAAATGCCTTCACGAAACACTGGGATGGGCAGTTATTAGATATTCTCGGGATTAATAAAGAAATGTTTCAAGAAATCAAAACTCCAAAAACGATTCTTGGGTCACTTTCAAAGGAACTTGTTACAGAGCTTGGTTTTGACCTTCAAGTTATTCTTCCAGCAACACATGATACAGGCTCAGCGGTTATTGCGGTTCCAGAAGAAGATGAATCGATTTATATCAGTTCTGGAACATGGTCACTCATTGGAGTGGAAAACTATTTTCCAATCTGTGTAACCAAGGCATTGGATTACAATTTTACCAATGAAGGCGGAATCGATTACCAATACCGCTTCTTGAAAAATATCATGGGTCTTTGGATGATCCAAGAAGTGAAGCGAAAATACAATGATGAATATTCCTTTGCACAGCTTGTGGATTTAGCAAGAGAAGCAGGGGATTATAAGGCGATAGTAAATGTAAACGATGACCGTTTCCTAAAGCCGGATAATATGATTGAAGCAATCATGAACTATTGCATTGAAACACAACAGCACGTACCAAGTACTCCTGGTGAAGTGGCAAAATGTGTGTTTGATAGTTTAGCAGTAAGCTACCAAGAAGCTGTTACGGAAATTGAAGAAATTTTCGAAAAGAAGTTTACAAAGATAAATGTCATTGGCGGCGGCTGTCAAAATGAAATGCTTAACCAGCTGATTGCCGATGTCACCAATAAAGAAGTCTATGCAGGACCAGTTGAAGCAACAGCGATTGGCAACATAGCAGCACAATTAATGGCTCTTGGAGAAATCAATGGTATAAACGAAGCACGTTCGATTATTAAAGCGTCATTTGAAGTAAAAAAATATCTACCTGCTCATCAGGTAATCAGCTAATTAAAGGAAGGAAGAATAAACATGACAATTAAAGAAAATTTTGAACTTGCGAAACAAGCATATGCTAAATGGGGAGTAGACGTTGATGAAGTAGTAGAAAAGCTCAAAAACGTACCGATTTCCATTCATTGCTGGCAGGGCGATGATGTTGCTGGATTCGAAGTAAACCAAAACGAACTATCAGGCGGGATTGATGTAACAGGGAATTACCCTGGTAAAGCGACCAACGCTGAAGAATTAAGAAGTGATTTAGAGAAGGCATTATCATTAATCCCTGGTAAGCACCGCGTGAACCTTCATGCTATTTATGCTGAAACAAATGGTGAAGTTGTTGAGCGTGATCAGCTAGAACCAAAACATTTTGAAAACTGGGTAAAGTGGGCAAAGGAAAATGGACTAGGATTGGATTATAATCCAACATTATTCTCACATCCTAAAGCGGATGATGGTTTAACACTTTCTCATCCAAAGGAAGAAATTCGTGAATTCTGGATTAATCACTGTATTGGGAGTCGTAAAATTGGTGAATATTTCGGAAGAGAGCTTGGTACACCAGCTTTAACAAACATTTGGATTCCAGATGGTTATAAGGATATCCCTAGTGATCGTCTAACTCCAAGAAAAAGATTAAAAGAATCATTGGATAAGATCTTTGCAGTTGAAACAGATGAAAATTACAACTTAGATGCAGTGGAAAGTAAGGTGTTCGGTATAGGTTCTGAATCGTATGTGGTTGGTTCACACGAATTCTATCTAAACTATGCAATGAAGAACAACAAATTATGTTTACTAGATACAGGTCACTATCATCCAACAGAAACTGTATCAAACAAAATCTCTTCTATGCTTTTGTTTAGCGAGAAACTTGCGTTACACGTTTCAAGACCCGTACGCTGGGACAGTGACCATGTTGTCATTCTTGATGACGAACTTAAAGAAATCGCACTTGAAATTGTTCGTAACGATGCCTTAGACCGCGTTATCATCGGACTAGATTTCTTTGACGCCAGCATCAACCGTGTTGCTGCTTGGACAATTGGTACACGCAACATGATTAAAGCGCTGCTTTATGCAATGGTAGTACCAAATGAATATTTAAAGCAGCTTCAAGAAGAAGGCAATTTCACAGAAAGACTAGCATTAATGGAAGAATTCAAAACCTATCCATTTGGTGCAGTTTGGGATTACTACTGTGAAAAAATGAGCGTACCAGTAAGAGAATCTTGGTTAGAAGAAGTAAAAGCTTATGAGAATGAAGTTTTATCTAAGCGATAATTTATAAAAAGACTCAATAAGGGATTAAAGACCCTTGTTGGGTCTTTCTTTTTTTGAAAATGTGTTTGTTTTTAAAAAAATATGGTATATTTATTATATAAACAAAGAAAAAATAAATATAAAACAACAAAAACAAAATAGTATGGTGATCGTTCGGAAGGGGAATAACAAATGCTTGTTGCAGAAAGGCATAAAAAGATTGTTGAGCTTGTAAATGAGAAGTTGAGTATACGTGTTACAGAGCTAAGCAAGATTTTTTCTGTTACGGAGGAAACAATTCGTCGAGATCTTGAAAAGCTTGAAAAAGAGAACCTATTAATGCGTAGTCATGGTGGTGCAGTTTGTATTGAAAAGGATCATGGAGAAACTTCTTATTTGGAACGGGAAATTACCAATGCTGCTGAGAAGAAAGCGATTGCGGCAGAAGCAGTGCGCTCCATTGAGGCTGGCGACCAAATTGTGTTAGATGCAAGTACAACGGCTTGGTATGTAGCAAAGGAATTAGAGGACATTCCGTTAACTGTCCTAACAAACTCCATTAAAGTAGCAATTGAGCTAAGCAAAAAAGAACAAATTAAAGTGATTTCGACAGGTGGTACTTTATTGGCACAATCTCTATCCTATGTCGGTCCGCTTGCTGAACGATCGTTGGGAATGTATCACGTTAATAAGGCATTTATATCTTGTAAGGGTGTCCATCTAGAAAAGGGACTAAGTGATTTCAATGAGTCACAAGCTCTTTTGAAGAAACAAATGATGGATATTGCAGATGAAACCATTCTAATGGTTGATTCAAGCAAATTTGGAACACGGGCTTTTTCACAAATAGCTCCTGTATCAAAGATTCACTGTATTATCACCGATTCAAATATAGATGAACAAACTAAAAAACAATTAGAAGAAAGAAGCATTCCGATAACGATAGCAAATTAATTTAATGAAGCCAATGCATAAATCTATTATAGAAAAATCGTTTAGAAGCAGACCAAGTGGGTCTGCTTCTATTTGTTTATACAAGTATAATTATCAAATTTTTGCAAGACTCTAAGTGAAATAAGGGAAAACGGATACAATTGTGACGGTTTTGTCGAGAGAACAAAAACAAACAAAAGTAATTGATTGTTTTTATGTTGATTTATGTTTGTTTCGGGAGTATAATTACATTATAAAGAATAAAACAAAAACTATTTAATATTAAACAAAAAACTTTTACCAAAATTAATAGTTCCAATAAAAGGAGAGAAATTGAAATGAGTATGACAATCATAAAAGATGCAATTTATACAGCCCCATTTTTACAAGAAATGTTAGAAACCACTTCGAATTTATATCGTTTAGGCTGGGATGAACGAAATGGCGGCAATATCAGTTATTTATTACATGAATATGAAGTTCTTCCGTATTTGAATGTAGATGATGTTAAAAGAACGGTCCCTATGAAATTTGATGCTTCAGCACTTGCTGGCCATTATTTCATCGTAACAGGTTCAGGAAAATACTTTAAGAATGTTAACAGGGATCCTGCAAATAACTTAGGTCTAATTCGTATTGCAACGGATGGGAAAAGCTATGAAATCCTTTGGGGCTTTGAAGATGGCGGAGTTGCAACCAGCGAATTAACAACACATCTGATGAATCATACGAAGCGCTTAGCAGCTGATAAGAACCACCGAGTAATCATGCACTGTCACGCAACAAACCTGATTGCCATGTCCTTTACACATAGTTTAAAAGAAGAAGATTTCACAAAAACCTTATGGGAAATGTGTACAGAATGTCTTGTAGTTTTCCCTGAAGGCGTAGGAATCATTCCGTGGATTGTTCCTGGAACAAATGCAATTGGTGAAGCAACAGCAGTAAAAATGGAGGATGTCCGGCTTGTTCTTTGGCCGCATCATGGAATCTTCGGCGCTGGCACCACATTAGATGAAACCTTCGGTCTGATTGAGACGGCTGAAAAAGCTGCGGAAGTCTATACCATTGTTTGTGCCCAAGGAGGCAAAAAGCAAACGATCACTGACGCTCAGTTGCAAGAGCTTGCAGATGCATTTGGTGTTGTTCCACGCGAAGGGATTTTAAGGATGTTTAAGGATATTTAATAAGAAATAAATCTAAGGTGTGTTCCGGATATAGGGCACACCTTTTTGTTCTAATGGATAAAAGGAAATGGTATTATACTACTTATAATAATGAATTGGTAAACAGGAAAAGGTGAAACATGAATCAAGAACTACTAAACGAGCTTTTACAGATTACTGACGAAGAGAAGAGTATTCTTGAACAGCAAGCGAAAGTAAGTAAAGAACTATATACGAGTAAGACAAATTTTATTATTGAAAGTGAAAAATTCTTAAGTAAAGATAAGATGATTATGGTTCGCCAGCACACTCGATTTGTAGATTTCCCCCTACATAAACATGATTATATCGAAGTTAATTATGTGTATAACGGGAAATTGGAGCAGACAGTTGGCGGGAGACCGATAATCTTAAAAAAAGGGGAGCTGCTTCTATTAAATCAGCATATAGAGCATGAAATTAAAGCTTGTGCCAAAGAAGACATTGTCATTAATTTTATAATTCGCCCAGCCTTTTTTGATTTTATATTTTCTTATTTAAGCTCAGGTAATATTGTCAGTGATTTCTTATTGAGCAGCCTATACAATAATACACAGAATGGGCAATTTCTTTATTTTAAAGTTTCGGAAATAGAAGACATACAGGATTTAATTAGAAAAATAATTCATGAAATTATGTATCCCACCACTTTCTCAGAGTCTGCCATCAAGCTATACATGGGGCTCTTTATGATTGAGCTAATCAAGAATTCTGATCGGGTAGAACGAAAAGAAGAAGCCTCCATCACACACTATTTGGTCGTGGAGTCACTTAAATATATAGAGGAACACTACAAAGAAGCATCTTTATACGAATTGGCAGAGCAATTAAACCAATCCCATTATGGGCTAAGCAAAACGATTAAAAAGGCGACTTCCCGTACATTTAAAGACCTTCTTCAGGAAAGACGGCTGGGAAAAGCAAAGGAAATGTTAGAAGGAACCGATTTACCAATTGCTTCGATTGTTGAACAGGTCGGTTATTATAACATCAGTTATTTTTATCGAATTTTTAAAGTGAAATTTGGACAGACACCAAAGGAATTTAGAGCCAACAAATGATATAATGTTAAAATGTTGTTTTTTATTACACCTAAGGAGATACATCATGAATTTTTCTGCAAAGCAAGTAGTCTTTATTAGTTTTATGTTATTTTCTATGTTTTTCGGTGCTGGGAACCTTATTTTCCCACCCTTTCTCGGTCAATCAGCCGGAGAACATATTTGGCTGGCCCTTGCTGGGTTTATTGTTTCAGCCGTTGGTCTGCCAATATTAGGAGTGATTGCAGTTGCAAAGGTAGGAAGCTTGAACGAGCTGAACCTTAGAGTGCACCCTTTATTTGCATTAATCTTTCCATTTTTGATTTATATTGCAATCGGCCCAGGACTAGCGATTCCTCGTGCAGGAAGCCTTGCTTTTGAAATGGGGGCCGCACCGTTCTTGCCGGAGAATTTGGTTGCAGGTCCGATCTCTTTATTACTCTATAGCATCGTCTTTTTTGGATTAGCCGCGTGGTTGAGTATGTATCCATCTAAACTGATTAGTCTTTTTGGGAAACTGTTGACGCCAATCCTTTTAACCTTGATCGCCATTATTTTTGTAAAGAGCTTAATGGATCCTATCGGTTCATTTACATCACCGGTTGGGAATTATCAAGAGAATCCATTATTTCAAGGAATATTAGAGGGCTATTTAACCATGGATGCCTTGGCAGCACTGGCGTTTGGAATTGTAATTGCTAACACGTTGACATCACAAGGTGTACTCGACTCCAAAAAGAAATCACATTATATGATGTACGCTGGTTTAGGTGCTGGGTTGTTATTAGCGGTGATTTATCTTATTTTAGGATATTTAGGCGCTGCGAGTTCTTCATTAGGACAAGCTGAAAATGGGGCAATTATTTTGTCCAACATTATGACCTACTTGTTTGGACAAAGCGGAACATTGCTGCTGGGTATTGTCTTTACGCTCGCATGTTTTTGTGTATCCATCGGTTTAATCACATCATGCAGCCAGTTCTTCTCTAACGCCATTCCAAAAGTCACTTATAAAGTATGGGTCGTTATCTTAGCTGTACTAAGTACGGCAATTGCAAATTTAGGTTTAACCCAAATCCTGCAAATATCTGTACCGATTCTTGGCATGATCTATCCAATTGCCATTGTACTAATCTTCTTAGGTCTTTTGGATGATTTTATTAAAAGAAATCCATATATATATAGCTCTGTAATCGGCTTTGTTACTCTTTTTAGTGTTTTAGACACCATGAACAAAGTATTTTTAGATGGTAGTTGGAGTGGGGCACTTGAAATTCTTCCTTATTATATTGAAGGGCTAGGGTGGTTAATTCCTGCACTATTAGGGTTAATTATTGGATATATTTTAGGTTGGTTAAGGGGTACTCCTCCTGTAACTAGAACAAATCCATAGTTTATGTAAAAAAACGGGAAACTCAGAAGATTTGTGGTTTCTTGTTTTTTTTGTTTTCGTTAATAGCCCTAAATGATATTATTTAGTAATCAATATCAATTATGGTGCAAATGGGAGAGATCTAGATATGGCTGATAAACAGGATGATTCAACTATTTTTAATAAGTATCAGAATTACATTGACTCACCAGAAAAACAGCGGGCTTTATATAGACGGACATTGATCATCGTTGTTTTATCACAAATATTCGGCGGTGCCGGACTGGCAGCAGGCATCACGGTTGGAGCACTGCTAGCTCAAGATATGCTGGGGACAGATAGTTTTTCAGGGGTTCCAACTGCGTTATTTACCCTTGGTTCTGCAGGGGCAGCCCTTCTGGTAGGGCGGTTATCTCAATCGTATGGCCGCAGGTTTGGATTGGCTGCTGGTTTTCTTGCAGGAGGAATTGGAGCAATCGGGGTAGTCATTGCAGCGATAACCAATAATATTTTTCTGCTATTTATCTCACTGCTAATCTATGGCTCCGGCAGTGCAACAAATTTACAAGCCCGCTATGCAGGAACAGACTTGGCTAGTCCCAAGCAGAGAGCGACTGCAATAAGTATTGCCATGGTATCAACAACATTTGGGGCTGTTGCGGGTCCAAATTTGGTTGATGTAATGGGACGATTTGCAATAAAGTTAGGTGTCCCAGCATTATCAGGACCATTCATTTTAGCAGCAGCAACTTATATTCTAGCTGGTTTGGTGCTGCTCATTTTACTGCGTCCAGATCCACTTATTGTTGCAGAAGCTATTGCGGATGAGAAGAGAAAGAACAAGAAAGTTCATTTAGATAGTAATACAAATTCACTAGCGTTTAATAAAAGAGGAATCGTGGCAGCAGCAACATTAATGGTGTTAACTCAATTGGTTATGGTCGCAATCATGACAATGACACCTGTACATATGGGGAAGCACGGACATGGTTTAAGTGACGTTGGTATGATAATTGGATTTCATGTAGGTGCTATGTATCTTCCATCACTCCTAACAGGAGTCCTTGTTGATAGGATTGGACGCCTATACATGGCAATCGCATCGGGTGTCACCTTACTTGCAGCAGGGGTGCTGGCTGCCATGGCACCAGGTGAATCGATGACTTTACTTACTTTGGCACTGATATTGCTAGGCCTAGGCTGGAACTTCGGATTAATAAGTGGAACAGCTATTCTAGTAGATTCAACGAATCCGGCTAATCGTGCAAAAACGCAAGGAACTGTTGATGTTATGGTTGCTTTATCCGGTGCTACGGGAGGCGTACTATCTGGGGTGGTTGTTGCGAATAGCAGTTATGCCACACTATCCATTGCAGGAGGAATTCTTTCACTCCTCCTAATACCAGTGTTTATCTGGTCGAGTTCTAAAAGGGTAAAACTTCAGGCGTGAATCCAATTGGATCACGCCTTAATTATGTACTTTAATGTGAAACCCTTCCGATAAGTAAAACATAGACTATTGTATCAATAAGGTAAGGGTGTCATATCATGAGAAGGATAAGACAAGTACAACCCATGATTGGGCAGGCGTGGACTGGTAGACATGTGGTTTTGCTTCAATGTACGACGAATAATCAACTTATAAATTTATTTAAAAGCTTTCATGCACCAATCGAGCCTCCTCGCGAAAATTGTGCAGAAACCTTATCGCAATTACTAAGTATCGGTTATTCGATACAAGCAATTACAGCAGTTACACCATATCAAATTCAATATTTTTTGGTCCTTGAATAATGTTTCATATATTTGAACAGAATAAAAGTCTCTTTGGTCCAATGATTATAGTGCCTAACAATGAAGTTAGGCACTGCTTTATTCATAGTTAGTCAATATTAATAAATCCAAGTTATCAATGTGAATTCCACCAGACTCTCGTAGTTCTTTTAACCGATTAATATCCAGGATGTCAATTGTCCTATTCGTTAAGTCGATGATCTTTTGACTCTTCCACTTATTAAGTATTTTATTAACAGTAATTCTTGAGGTACCTATGTAATGAGCAAAGGATGTTTGATCAATGGAGAAACTGCCATTTTCATTTATTAGTTTTAATAGATAATGAGCCATTTGTTGTTCAACCGGGGAGTTTAAAAAGGCAATAATCTCTGCAAGAATTCTAAATTTATAGATTAGAGAATTGGTGAAAATACATGCTGCTTCAGGATGATTATGACAAATATTTTCTAACGCATCATCAGAAAAATGATAGACAATAGATGTACGGGTTGTTAAAGCGGAGGTTAGGTAGGATTGCTTCCTTGAGCCTTGCTCACCAAATAACATTCCTTTAGGAACATAGTTAACTGTGCGTTCCACTCCTTCTTTTGTGAGAAGGGTAATTTTTATCCCACCTTCATATAAGAAAAAAAATCCTTTTCCTTCACCGCCCTGACGGTACACTACTGAATTTTCCTCAAGAACAAGTTTATTTCCATATTTTAAATAAGAACCCCATGCATTTCTAAGATTTTTCATGCCTACACCCTGCCTTGAAGTTTTTTTAATTCATCGGGATTTTTTATTATAATCTTTTTCCCATGAACCTCAATGATGTCTTCTTCCTTCCATTGCTTAAGAATCTTATAAATGGTGATTCTTGTTAATCCTGTGCATTTTGTAAGGTCTTGCTGTGAAAGAGTAACTTCATAATTCTTAAATTCATAACAGATATTCCAAAGAATTACGGACAACTGCTGCTCTGGAGTAAGAGTGTCCAGGTGAATTTTATCTGCAAGAATATGCATTTTATGTATGATTGTTTCTATAACAATGTTTAGGATTGAAGGTTGATAGGTTATTAGTTTTTGAAATTGTTCACATGAAAAATAGTAGAGTACTGTGTCATTTACTGCTGTTGACGTTGTAAAATGTGGCATCCGATCCATAGCTTGAATTCCTAATAATTGACCAGGAATAGCGATGTTTAACATGCGATCTTTCCCATTCGCTGTTGTAGTTGTCACTTTCACTAATCCCTTTTGGATATAATAAAATCCATCTCCCATTGTTCCTTGTTGGTAAATACTCTTTTTTTCCTTGAAGAATTGTCTAGTTCCAAATTGCAAACAAGTTTCCCAATTAATATCACTTTCAAAAAGGATTGCCACTGAATCAACTCCTAAGCTAAATTTTATTTCTTATGTATTAAATTTGTTAGTTGATTTACTTTTTTGTTAACGCTTACATTTTAATATGGATTAATAGAATTGTATTGTTAAATTATCATAACAAATACATAAAAAAGTTTATTAATGTTAACCACTTAACAATAGTGTAAAAGATAAAAAATATAAAATCAAATATAGAGAGGGGGATTCGGTAAGAAAATACAGCAAAGAATAAACACAAGTGACTATTGGATTAAATTCTAAAAGGAGATGATTGGATGAACCAGAAAGTACAATCTGTAGTTACTGAAGATATAACAAAATCAAATCAATTGGCTCTAAATACTACTAATCTGTCAATTAAGAAGATGCCTAAAGCAACGTTTATTGTTGTTCTCTTGTGCTGGTTTGCGATGTTAGCTGATGGATATGATTTAGGAATCTATGGTGCAGTATTACCGTCTTTAATGGAGTATAAAGATTGGAGTATGACACCAGCACAGGCTGGAGCAATCGGTAGTTATGCACTAATGGGTATGCTTATCGGTGCGGTCTGTGTTGGAACGGTTACGGATATGATTGGCCGTAAAATGACTTTAATTTTTTGCGTTAGCGTATTTTCGATTTCAATGTGTCTTGTCGCACTTTCTACGTCTCCTGAAATGTTTGGGATCTTTCGCTTTATTGGCGGTCTTGGACTTGGTGGAGTTATTCCTACAGCATCCGCTTTAACAATCGAGTATTCTCCTGTCCAGCATCGTTCAAAAATGTACGCTATTATGTATACTGGTTATCCAATTGGAGGAGTCCTTGGCGCTTTATTTTCCATGTTTCTTTTAGAGGATTATGGATGGAGATTAATGTTTTGGATTGGTGTCATTCCACTTTTAGTTATTCCTTTTATAATTAAATTTCTTCCCGAGTCGATCAGCTTTCTTCTTGCAAAGAAAAAGTTTGATAAGGCTGAAAATTTGGCAAAAAAATATCAACTTCCTAATGATCTTATCCAAAGCACTATGAAGGATGAGACCAAAGGAAATATGAATAAATTTGCCGCTATCGCGAGTCTATTCTCACGGACAAATATTAGGGCAACCATGTTTTTTTGGGTTACTTTCTTTCTAGGGCTGTTAATGATTTATGGGTTAAGTACATGGCTGCCAAAAATGATGCGTGAGGCAGGATATCCGCTCGGACCTAGTTTAGGATTTTTACTGATGTTAAACTTATCCGCGGCGATTGGTGCTTTAGTAGCTGGTACGGCGGCAGACCGTTGGGGCTCAAGAAAAATTATTAGCCTTTCTTATTTCTTAGCAGGAATATCAATCGCACTTTTAAGTATAAAATCATCGATGTTTGTTGTGTATGGTTTAGTAGGGATGGCAGGCTTTGGAACAATTGGAACTACACTTATTCTAAATGCCTACATTTCCAAATATTTTGAAGCAGACAATCGAGCGACTGCCTTGGGTTGGGCCCTTGGTTTTGGGCGAATTGGTGCCATTTCAGGCCCTATTCTAATTGGTTTCTTTATGAGCTCAAATTTTGACTTCTCCCTTAACTTTTATCTCTTTGCCGTTGCAGGAGTCTTGGCTTCCATAACAATCTTGTTTATTCCTAAAAAAGGAAATATTTAATTTGTAAAGTTAAAAACCGCACTCTTCTAATCAAAAGAAGAGTGCGGCTTTTATTTCTGAAAAAAAGTAATTTACCTTTTTTGAAAAAAGTGTTAACCAGACTACAATGACTCAGAAAATTCAGTTTTATAATGACAATATGAAAGATGAGGAGGATGTATATGGGAATTCGTACAGGAGCGCAGTATATCGAGGCATTGAAATCACGTTATCCAGAAGTTTGGTTATCAGGAATAAGAGTAACAAATATCTTTGAAGAACCTGTTTTTAAACAGCCAATTCTTGAAATGGCGAAGCTGTATGATTTGCAGCATGATCCAGAGTATCGAGAAGAGATCACTCATATTTGTGAAGAAACTGGTGAAAGAATTTCGAATGCATTCATGGTACCAAAAAACTATCAAGATCTGGAAGCCCGAAGAAAAAACTTTGAGGTCTTTGCTAAGGCTACTTTTGGTTTAATGGGAAGAACTCCTGATTTTCTAAATGTCGTAGTAACTTCTATGGCTAGTAATTCCGAGTTCTTGGACAAATACAATCCTGAATGGGGAAAAAACATTCGAGCCTATTATAAGCATGTTCGCGACAATGACCTATTTTTAACACACGCTATTATTAATCCACAAAATGACCGCAGTAAATCATCACATGAACAACAGGATATGTTTACCCATTTAGGTGCGGTTAAGGAAACTCCAGATGGCTTAGTCGTAAGAGGGGCTAAAATGCTGGCGACCCTCGCACCAATTACAGACGAAGTAATTGTATACTCCTTCCCTGGATTTAAGCCTGGAGATGAACGTTACGCACTTGCTTTTGCACTGCCGCTTGATACACCAGGACTGCGTATTTTATGCCGTGAACCTATGCAGGATGGAAAGCGTTCTGTTTATGATCACCCATTAGCATCAAGATTTGAAGAAATGGATGCAGTTTTGGTATTTAATGATGTTTTAGTACCATGGGATCGTGTTTTCCTTTATAACAATGTCGAAGCAGCAAATTTACTTTATCCGAAAACAGGAATTGGTATCCAGCCCGCACATCAATCAGGAGTAAGAGGTCTAATAAAGTTGCAATTTGCTACAGAAGTTGCTTGTAAATTAGCAGACTCCATTGGTGTTGATTGTTATCTAAATGTTCAAAACGATTTAGGTGAATTAATACAATCCGTTGAATCCATTCGGGCTTTGCTCAGAATTGCTGAGTATGAATACGAAGTAACAGAGACTGGTGAAGTAATGCCTGCCTATGCACCACTTGAAACCATTCGAGGATTGCTGCCGAAAATGTATCCTCGTGCTATTGAGGTAATGCAAATTATCGGTGCTGGAGGACTGCTAATGTCACCAACGGATGCCGATTTTGAAAATCCAGATTTACGAGAGGATTTAGATCGTTATTATGTGGGAAGAGAAGGAGTAGCTGCAGAAGAGCGGGTTCATCTCTTTAAGCTGGCATGGGATTTATGCGGTGAGGCATTTGGGCAAAGGATCCTTCAATACGAACGTTATTACACAGGAGATCCAATCCGCAAGAGAGCCATTTTCTATAACAACCACAAAAGAAATAATTCATTTAAGCTGGTTGAAGAAGCGCTGGAGATTTTTGACCGAAAAAATGAGGTTCCTAGTCTTTAAACTATTACACTATCTCGAGGAGGTGTGATCGATGCAAACGATTAAAGATGGTGTTCTGACACTTAAAGGTTCTGTTATTGCTATTGGTGCATTTGATGGGGTACACAAAGGACACCAAGCTGTCATTAGGCAGGCTGTGGAACAGAGTCTTATTCATCAGGTTCCAAGTGTCGTATATACGTTCGACCCGCCTCCTCGACATTTTTTTAAAGGTGCCCAAATCTTGACACCCATTCAAGAAAAGGTAAGGAGGATCTATAAATTAGGTGTAAATTATGTGATCGTTGCTAGTTTTGATGAATGGTATGCAACGCGTCCTCCTGAGGATTTTATCAGTGAATTATCGAAGCTAAACCCGGTAGAAGTATCTATTGGTTCGGAATTTCGTTTTGGAAAAAATAGAAAAGGTGATGTAGAACTATTAAAAAAGTACTTTCAGATTAATGTGACATTACCTGTTTATTGTAACGATGGAGAACTTATTTCATCAACGAGAATTCGCCAGTTACTTTCAGAGGGAGATTATCAACAGTCCTACTCTTTATTAGGGTGGTAAAAGAACTGAGGGTTACTTATTAGAAACAAAAGGGGTAATAAAACTATGAAACTAATAGGGATTTCAGGGACTATCATTGGAGCAAAGACAAGTATCGTTGTCCAAAATGTCCTTGAGGAGGTAAAGAAACACCATCCAAATGTGGAAATTGAATTGTTGGATTTAAGAGAATATGATGTGCAGTTTTGTGATGGTCGAAACCCTTCGACCTACACAGGTGATACAAAAAAAGTTCTTGATATCATTCAATCTGCTGATTTTTATATTATTGGAACCCCAATTTTTCAAGGTTCATTATCAGGACCACTTAAGAATTTATTTGATTTAATCAATCCAAAGGATATTCGTAATAAAGTTATGGGATTTGTCGCTACCGGCGGTACTTACCAGCACTACCTAGTCATTGAAAACCAATTGAAACCGATTGCCGGATTTTTCCGGGCATTCGTAGCGCCAGGCTATGTGTACGTTAATAACGATCATTTCAATAAAGATAATGAAATCATCGATCAGGAAGTATTAAACAGAATTACAGACTTAGCAAAAGAAGTAGTATTCATGCAAGAAGCATTAAAATCATCAGAGAAAAAATTAGAAACGGTCTTTTAACAGACTTTATTTTTATTTAGATATAAGTGGGGTCAATAAAATTCGAGAGGGGACAGATATTCATGACAAATTCATTAAAACCAATAAACCTATGGGGATTTATCGAAGAAAATAAGGAACAATTAAAGCCGCCGGTTAATAATAAAGTCATTTGGAAGGATTCGGAGCTAATGTTTATGATCCTTGGCGGTCCAAACAAACGACGTGATTTTCACGTTGATCCATCGGAAGAGATTTTTTATCAATTAAAGGGTAATTGTTACGTTGAAATTATCAATGCAGAGGGTAAAAGAGAGGTAATTACAGTAAAGGAAGGAGAGGTATTCCATTTACCTCCAAATGTACCTCATTCTCCGCATCGAGTGGCTGATACAATTGGAATTGTGATTGAACGTGACAGAGCAACAGGTGAATTAGAGGATTTTGTTTGGTTCTGTGATGAATGTAACCATGAGATGCATCGAGTTTCTGTCCAGTTAACGAATATTGAAGTACAGGTAAAAGAGGCAATCAATGGTTTTAACAGTAATGTTGAGCTTCGTACTTGTAAGAATTGTGGGTATGTTATGCCGGAAGAAGCGAGTGAATGGAAATGCGAGTAGATTTTCATACACATATCATTCCAGAAAATTTCCCGGACTTTGCGGCGAAGTACCAAAATGATAAATGGCCAATCCTTCAGCCAACCTGTTCGTGTGGTGCTAATATTATGGTTGCAGGCAAGGTTTTTCGTGAAGTAACAGACCAGGTATGGAGTCCAGAGAAGCGGATTAATGATATGGAAAAGGAAAATGTAGATATACAGGTTCTCTCGCCCATTCCTGTAACGTTTTCTTACTGGGCACCCATTGAAGAAGCTGAAATTATGGCAAGATTACAGAATGATTTTATCGCAGAGACAGTTGCACAATATCCTACGAAGTTTATTGGTCTTGGGACAGTCCCGCTGCAAAATGTTGAAATTGCCATTCGTGAACTGGATCGTTGTGTTCATGAGCTTGGTTTAAAGGGGATTGAAATTGGCACGAACATTAATGGGAAAAATTTAGATGATGAATCGTTAACAGACTTCTTTGCGATGTGTGAGAAGTGGAATGTTCCTATATTCGTTCATCCATGGGAAACATTGGGCAGCGATCGGTTTACCAAACATAACCTAATGTACACGGTTGGGATGCCTAGTGAAACCGCTTTAGCTGCTGCAAGTTTAATTCTAGGAGGCGTCATTGAAAAGTTTCCAGGATTAAAAATTTGTTTTTCTCATGGCGGCGGCTCACTGCCTTATATTCTTCCCCGCCTTGATCATGGGTGGAATGTCTGGCCACACCTACAACTGACAGAGCAGCCTCCAAGTTTTTATGCAAAGAAATTCTTCTATGATTCTATCGTAAATAATCCTGTGAATATTAAATTCCTCGTTGAAAAATTTGGAGCAGAGCAAGTCATCATGGGTTCTGATTACCCTTTCCTGCTCAGGGAAACACCTCCTGGGAAGATTATAGATGATACTCTATCCCTTACTGCTGACCAAAAAAGAGCGATGTTAGGTGAAAATGCACTTAGATTTTTAAATTTACCGGTTAATCAACTAATTTAGTAGGAAAAGAGATGAGTAGATGGTAGAAAAGGTGATAACCCCAGAAGAAAGATTAAAGGAACTTGGTTTAAAGCTTCCACCTCTACGCCAAGCATCTGGAAACTATGTTAGCTGTGTTCGCGCTGGAAACCTTATTTTTACTTCAGGACAGGGTACAGATGAATTTCGTGGAAAACTTGGTGAGGACGTATCCATTGAAGTAGGTTATCAGGCGGCCAGACAGTGTATGCTGAATCTATTAGCTGTTGTCAAACATGAGCTAGGCGACCTTAGTAAAGTAAAAAGAGTGGTCAAGATTCTTGGTTTTGTAAACAGCACACCAAATTTTACTGACCACCCCAAAGTAATGAATGGCTCCTCAGATTTGTTGGTTGAGGTATTTGGAGAAAAAGGCAGACACGGAAGGTCAGCTGTAGGGATGGCACAGCTGCCACACAATAATGTTGTGGAGGTTGAGATGATTTTAGAAGTTGAGGATGGTGATCAAAATGAGTAAGTTCCTTGAAAAACAGCTTAAAATTAACGATGCTAAGCTATTTATTAATGGAGAATATGTAAATGCTAGTTCAGGAGAAACCTTTGACACTATTAATCCGGCAACGAATCAAAAGTTAGCTTCAGTCGCAAGTGCCAGTGTACATGATGTTGAATGTGCGATTCAAGTTGCTCAAACAACTTTTGAAAGTGGTATCTGGAGCAAAATGGCAATTGAAGAGAGAGCTAAGATTCTTTGTCGAATGTCCGATCTTGTCATGGCTCGTGTTGATGAGCTGGCGTTGCTTGAAACATTAGATGTGGGAAAGCCGATAAAAGAAAGCAGAGATTTTGATATACCCAGAGCGGCTTCAAATTTACGATTCTTTGCGGAAATGGCAAAGTATATTCATCATGAGCATTATCCTCAATCCAAGCATATGAGCTATACGCAGTATGCTCCAGCTGGAGTTACAAGCTTAATCATTCCTTGGAATCTGCCATTCATGCAAATGACCTGGAAAGTTTCTGCAGCTTTAGCTGCAGGCAATACGGTTATTGTGAAACCAGCATCATATACTCCGTTAAGTGCTGTCATGTTAGGTAAAATTGCCAATGAAGCAGGACTTCCACCAGGAGTTTTGAATATTCTTACCGGACCAGGCTCAACGGTAGGGACGGCGATGACTACTCATCCATTTGTCCGCAGGATCTCATTTGTCGGGGAAAGTTCAACCGGTAAAACGGTGATGAGAAATGCAGCCTCACAGTTAATCCCAGTTTCACTAGAATTGGGCGGAAAATCAGCAAATATTGTGTTCGATGATGCTGACTTGGATGAAGCAGTCCAAGGCTCGATTGAAGCGATTTTTAGAAATCAGGGTGAAATCTGTCTTGCAGGTTCAAGGCTGTTAGTACAGGAAACAGTATATGAACAATTCCTAGAAAAATTGGTACAAGCGGTAAAGAAAATCAAAGTGGGAGACCCATTGGATGAAAATACAGATATGGGTGCCCTTATTTCCACAAATCATTTAGAAACTGTTGACAAATACGTGCAGATTGGATTAGATGAGGGTGCAAAGCTTGCTACTGGCGGAAAGCGTGTAGAAGGTTTAACAGAAGGTAATTTTTACGAGCCAACCGTACTCTATGATGTAAATAATAAAATGAGAGTAGCGCAAGAAGAAATTTTTGGACCGGTGTTAGTGGTTATTCCTTTTAAAGCAGAAGAAGATGCGATTCAAATTGCCAATGATTCGATTTACGGGTTGGCTGGTGTTGTATGGTCAAATGATTTGAGGCGTGCCCATCGTGTAGCAGATCAGATTAATTCTGGTTTATTCTGGATCAATTGTTGGTACTACCGAGATTTAAGAACTCCTTTTGGCGGTTCGAAGGCTAGCGGTATTGGCAGGGAGGGCGGACGTCATAGTTTCGAATTCTACACTGAGGCTAAAACGATTACCATGAAATTGTAGGAGTAAAGGGAAAGAGTGGCTGAATGGCCACTTTTCCTATAATGAAATAAGGCAGGTGGATGTATAATGAGTAATTTCTTAGATTTGATTACAACTGAATTAATTAGGGCAGAGAATAGTCAAATACCAGTAACTCCGCTATCCGAGAGGGTTTCCACCCATAATGTTCGTGATGCATACCATATACAGCTTAAAGTTATTGAGAAAAAGATAGAAGAAGGACATGAGATTATTGGGAAGAAGGTGGGTCTAACTAGCGCTGCAATGCAGCAGATGCTTGGAGTTGATGAACCAGATTACGGCCACCTATTAGATAATATGAGGATTTCTGATGATGAAAAGGTCAAAATCAGTGAATTCATCAGTCCAAAAGTCGAGGCGGAAATTGGTTTTATTTTAGATAAGGACTTAGTAGGACCAAATGTAAATTATTTAGACGTGTTAATGGCTACAAAATATGTGGTGCCGACCATTGAGATAATTGATAGCCGTATAACTGATTGGAAAATTAGATTAGAAGATACTGTGGCGGATAATGGATCATCTGCAAGAGTAGTTGTTGGGAATAAATTAAGTACAATAGAAGGTTTTAATTTACGGACCCAGGGAATGGTCCTTTATAAAAATGATGAAATGGTTGCAACAGGAGCTGGAACAGCGGCGTTAGGACACCCTGCAAAAGCAGTTGCCTGGTTGGCGAATAAATTACATGAATTTGGCATCCATTTAAAAGCAGGTGAGTTGATTCTTCCAGGAGCACTTTCTGGTGCAGTTCCTGTAAAAGAGGGAGATAAGATTTCAGCACATTTCGGCTTATTGGGAACTGTTTCTGTAACATTCGAGTAAACAAATAGGAGGTTTTCTACATGAAACTGATGCAAGGAACAGAACAAGAAATTGTAAAATACCTTTTAGACGCAGAAAAGGAAAAACGAGAAGTCGAAAAAATTACGACAAAATACCCGTCCTTAACATTTGAGCAGGCATATGAAATCCAACAAAAATTGATTGAGCAAAAAGAACAGGAAGGACTTCGACGGATTGGAGTTAAACTCGGGTTAACAAGTAAAGCGAAGCAAGAAATGATGGGGGTCCATGAAGCGATTTATGGATATCTAATGGATGATATGCTTGCCACAGAATGGGAGCCAGTACCTTATAGCAGTTTCATCCATCCAAAGGCAGAACCTGAAATTGCCTTCTTTATTGATGAAGATATCCAAGGGACTTCTGTTACAGCGGAAGATATTTTAAGTGTTACAAAATATGTGGCACCAGCTATTGAGATTATTGATAGTCGTTATTTAGATTTCAAGTTTACTCTGGTTGATGTTGTGGCTGATAACTGTTCATCTTCAAAATTTATCGTCGGAAACAAATGGAAGTATTCTGAATCTCTTGACCTGAAAGAAATTGGTGTATATATGTCCAAAAATTCAGAAGTGGCCACTGTCGGCACAAGTGCTGCAGTATTAGGAAATCCTGCTGTAGCGGTAGCCTGGGCAGTAAATAAGCTTGGAGAAACGGGACGCGGCTTAAAAAAAGGTGATATCGTTCTTAGTGGTGCCATTACGGAAGCGATTAGCTTTCAATCTGGAGATACCATTTTAGTAGATTTTGCAGAACTGGGTAGTGTATCATTCTCTTGTAAATAATAATATAGTAGAAATAAATCCAGAGGAGTGGATACATATGGAAATAACATTAGAGTATGCCAAACAATTAGACCAGGCTGACAGCTTGATCAAATTTAGGGGAGAGTTTTACATAAAACCAAATTCCATTTATATGGATGGTAATTCATTAGGTCTCCTTTCAAAAAGAGCAGAAAGAACTCTATTAGAATCATTAAATGATTGGAAAGAACATGGAATTGATGGCTGGACAAAAGGGAAACACCCATGGTTTTTTTTATCAGAAAAATTAGGAGAGATGATGGCACCGTTAGTTGGAGCTTCCGCTAATGAAGTTATTGTTACGGGTTCGACCACGGTAAATTTGCATCAACTTGTCGCTACTTTTTATAAGCCAGATGGAAAAAAATCAAAAATTCTAGCTGATGAATTAACCTTTCCATCTGATATTTATGCTCTTCAAAGCCAGCTTCGCATCCATGGATTTGAACCGGATACACACCTCATTCGTGTAAAAAGCCGGGATGGCCGTTACCTGGATGAAGCGGATATTATCGAGGCAATGACCGAAGACATTGCACTGATCATTTTACCTACAGTACTTTACCGAAGCGGTCAAATCTTGGACATGAAACGTCTAACAGCGGAGGCGAATAAAAGAGGCATCTTAATCGGTTTTGATGGCTGCCATTCCATCGGTGCCATACCACATTCGTTTAGTGAATGGGGTGTTGATTTTGCCTATTGGTGCAATTATAAGCATTTAAATGGAGGACCAGGAAGTGTTGGAGGTTTATATGTAAATAAGAAACACTTTGGAACTGCTCCTGGTCTTGCGGGCTGGTTTGGTTCTAAAAAAGAGAAACAATTTGATATGGAACATTCATTAACACCTGCTGAGTCTGCCGGAGCCTATCAAATTGGGACACCTCATGTGTTAAGTCTTGCACCGTTACTTGGTGCTTTGGAGATTTTTGCAGAAGCAGGAATTGAAAATATCCGGGAAAAGTCATTGAAAATAAATCGGTTCTTGATGGATTTGTTGGACCAAGAGTTATCCGATCTGGGATTCAAGTTGGGTAACCCTCTAGACGATGTGAGTCGTGGAGGTCATGTGAGCCTAGAGCATAAGGAAGCTGCACGCATTTGCAAGGCATTAAAAGAAAATGGTGTTATTCCAGATTTCCGTGCACCTAGCATTATTCGTCTAGCTCCAGTGGCTCTTTACACCTCTTTTAGTGAAGTATGGGAAGTAGTACAAATTCTAAAGAAAATTATGGAAGAAAGACAATATGAAAAGTTCGCAAATGAACGTGAGGTCGTAGCATAAGATTACTAAAAGTAGGAGGAACTATATGGGGAACAAAAATATTCATTTAAATAAAGGGAATGAATCTGGAATGGGATTAAAGCGTGAATTAAAAACCAAACAGCTAACGATGATTGCAATGGGGTGTGCAATTGGTACGGGTTTATTCCTTGGAAGCGGCCTTGCCATTAGTACTGCTGGACCGGGTGTAATACTAAGTTATGCTATTGGTGCATTTATTGTATTACTATTAATGGGGTGCTTATCCGAAATGACGGTGGCTCACCCAACGTCAGGATCCTTTGGCACCATTTCAGAAAAGTACGTCAGCCCGCTGGCTGGTTTTCTTGTACGCTATTCCTATTGGATAGCAAACGTTCTTGCGGTCGGAGTAGAAGTGAGTGCCATTGCTGTTTATATGAAGTACTGGTTCCCTGATGTTCCTGGATTCATTTGGATTTTGTTGTTTGCGGGTGTATTGATTTATGTAAATGCAACGAGCGTAAATACCTTTGCGACTTTTGAGTATTGGTTCTCGATGATCAAAATAAGTGCAATAGTTGGTTTCATACTTTTAGGATCTTATGTATTATTCGGTAATTCAGCTCAGCCGAATATGGGGCCTGAGAATATTGTAAATGACGGAGGTTTCCTGCCTTTTGGTTGGTGGGGGATGTGGGTCGCGATCTTTATTTCTTTATTTAGCTTTTTAGGAACAGAAATGATAGCGGTTACAGCTGGAGAAGCTAAAGATCCCGATATTGCGGTGCCAAAAGCACTGAAAGCAACGGTATTCCGATTATCTACATTCTATATTATTACTATCGGAATTATGTTAATGATTGTTCCTTGGAAATCTACAGGTGTAGAAGAAAGTCCTTTTGTAAAGGTCATGGAACTCTTAAATATTCCTGGTGCTTCTGGTATTATGAATTTTATTATATTAACTGCTGCCTTATCTGCTATGAACAGTCAACTTTATGCCTCTACACGGATGATGTTTTCTTTGTCCCAGGGAAATGACGCTCCGGCCTTTTTACGCAAATTAAGCAAAAAAGGAGTTCCGTTAAAGGCTCTTGGTGTTTCTACTTTTGGGATTTTCCTTGCAGCTGCAGTAAATGCACTATTACCAGGCTCCTCCTATGCGTTTATGATGGGGATTTCAATGTTCGGTGCTATTTTTACATGGTTTATGGTGTTTGTATCCCATTTGTTTTTCAGAAGAAAGTGGGAGAAGTCAAATGGCCGTAAATTGCCTGTAAAAATGATTGGCTTTCCTTATTTAACGATCGCAGGAGCAGTACTACTATTGAGCTTAATGATAACAACATGGTTTACAGATTTTAAGATTATGCTTCAATTCGGAATTCCATGGTTACTGTTTTTAACGGCTGCCTATTTCTTTTTTAAAAAAAGATCCAACACTCAAAAATCAGTAAATGAAACGAATGATATTTTAGATGAGAATATAAATTAATAACTTATTAATTCATACATCAGTACCACATTAGAACAGGGGGAGTATATTACGTGAATACACCAGAAAAAAACACAAGCATCGGTTTGGAAAAATCGATTCAAACAGATTTTCAAAAAGCAATGTCCTATGGTGATTACCTGCACCTTGATAAGATTTTAGATAGTCAGCACCGTTTATCTGGTCACCATGATGAAATGTTATTTATTATTATCCATCAAACAAGTGAATTATGGATGAAATTAATTATTCATGAATTAACAGAGGCTGTCCAGTATATCCGCCAGAATCATTTAGAGCCATCCTTTAAAATTCTGTCACGCGTTTCTAGAATTCAGCAGCAATTAATTCGATCATGGAGTGTTCTTTCCACCTTAACCCCTTCAGAGTACCTAGAGTTTAGGGATAAGCTCGGACAATCATCCGGCTTCCAGTCCTACCAAAACCGGATGATTGAATTTGCATTAGGAAACAAAAATGCCCATACCCTGGCAGTCTATCAGCATCAAACAGAATTGTATGTAAAAATGCAGGAGGCACTTTATAAACCAAGTATTTATGATGCCGCCATACACGCACTTGTTGCTCGTGGAATTCCAGTAGATGAAGAGGTCTTAAATCGCGATTTATCCAAAAACTATGAACCGAATGAAAGTGTTGAAGAAGCCTGGCTGACCGTCTACCGCAACGTCGACCAATACTGGGACTTATACGAGCTGGCAGAGAAGTTAGTTGATATTGGCAATCAACAGCAATTATGGCGATTTAATCATATGAGTACAGTTGAGAGAATCATAGGCCATAAAACAGGAACTGGCGGGTCATCAGGTGTAACCTATTTGAAAAGGGTTCTAGACCAGCAATTCTTTCCTGAACTTTGGAGCTTACGAACAAAGTTATAGAAAAAAATCCACCATTTCTTATCCTAAAGGGTTCCCTTTTGAGGTGCTTTTCTTAAATATTGAGCCAAAATGACAGTACTTTTGTCAGAACTATTGCTATACAAATAAAGAAAACCCGCAAATCCTGATTGGCGGGTTTTCTTTATAATGGTTATGGGTTTCATTATTCAATTAAAGACCTGATAGTGAAACAAGCCTCAGTACCTAGTTTTTCTTCTACGGGTTTCATTAACTTCAAATGATTCCCGTCAAAGCTCTTTTTCCTCTTCCAAGGGAATCATTCCTTTCGAAAGATTCCCGCCAAAGCTTTTTTTCCTCTCTCCGGGGAATCATTCCATTCGAATGATTCCCCTTAAAGCTCTTTTTCTTCATCCAGGGCATCATTAATTTGAATGGTTACCGCTCAAACCTTATTGCCCCTTTTACAACCATCATTTCCAATACTCTTAATAAAGTATCTACTAATACTGTTTGTGTTATTTTAATTTTTTGCTAAGGAGATAAATACTCCCAGCAAGTGTAACGATTGAAATAAACTTACTAGCTAGAACTAGGTAGCTGATGGTTTGTGAATCTATATGAATATGGGGAAGTACTATTAATGCATATACGACAAGAATTCCAAATAACAGGTTTGAATACGCATATTGATATGACTTGGTAATAATGATACAGCTGCGCTTGTCATCTTTTTCATTTATGAATATAAAAAACTGATAGGACATGACTAATAATAAAACATATGTTAACAAAATGATTGTTAACCCGATGCCCATTATAAGAGCCTCCCTTGCTCATCATTACTTTTTTAAAGACCAGGGGTATTTTCATTTTCATGATTAGGAATAGTGATTTTCTTTTTAGGTACTTTGCTTTTTTCCCATTTGAAGATACTGTTTAATAATTTATATATATTTTTTGACTCTTTGGTTAATAGCGGGCCAATGATAGCCAAAATTAAAACATAGACGGCAGTAAATGGTTTTAAGATAGGCAGTAAGCCCCCGGCAAGTCCTAAGTTAGCAACAATGATCGAAAATTCACCTCTAGAAACGATTGTTAATCCGATATTTGAGGAAGCTTTATAAGATAAACCAGCTTTTCTCCCGGAAATCATTCCAGCTACAAAGTTACTAATAATCGTTAGTATTACGGCACCAATAGCCAGCCAAACTGCTCCACCTAAGCTAAAGGGGTCAATGCTTAATCCGAAACTAAAGAAGAAAAGTGCTCCAAAGAAATCCCTAAATGGAATAACTAAATGTTCGATACGCTCGCGATGTTCTGTTTCAGAGAAAACTAAACCTAATAATAATGCGCCGATTGCTTCTGCAACATGTAGTTTCTCTGAAAAACCTGCGATAAAAAAGAGTGATGCGAAGATAACGAGGATAAAAATTTCATTAGATTTAATGTTTAATAGTTTGTTGAGAATAGGTGCACCTTTGCGAGCGATAATAAAAAAGAGAATCATATAACCTAGTGAAATCAGAACGGAAATGATTGTTCCAACAACCGTGGTCGCTCCGCCTAATAATAGACCTGACATGATGGAGAGGAATAATGCTAGGAATATATCATCAAATAAAATAATTCCCAAAATTAACTCGGTTTCGGCATTTGCCGTTCTTTTTAAATCAACAAGAACTTTGGCAACTATTGCACTAGAGGAGACACTAAGAAGACCAGCTATGATTAATGTTTCCATAATAGGAAAACCTGTCATAAAACCGTAAACAATACCTAATGTAAAATTTAGTGTTACATAAATTGAACCGCCTACTACAATGGAACGGCCCGAGCGAATTAGTTTTCCTACTGAGAATTCAAGACCCAGATAGAATAATAGAAACAGTACACCAATACGGCCAAAAAACTCTATAATCTCGGAGCTTTCAATAAAGGTAAGATCAATGATCCCAATTTGTGGAGCATGTGGACCAACTACCATCCCTAAGAGGATGAGAAAGGGGATAATCGAAAATTTCAACTTTCCTGCTAATACTGCTGTAAGCGCAACTAGTACTAATGCTGTCCCGACTTCAAAAACTAAATGATTCGTCAAAAGTATCACCCGTCCCTTCTTGAAAGTACTTCTTTAACGATCCTTTTTACTTGATTGCGCTCCCCAGACACGATAACTGTATCTCCTTCTTCTAGAAGAGTTTCAGGACCAGGAGTATGAATTTTTTTATGATTCTGTCGTTTTATAATCGCTATAATATTTACTTCATAGGATTGACGGATATTAAGTTGTCCGATGGTTTGATTAACTGCTGCAGCATTTGGTTCGACATTAAACCATTCAATCACTAAATCATCAAATGCCATTTCTATGGTTTCTAATGCTTTTGGCGCGTAAGTCATCCCGCCAATTATTGCTGCAATCTGTCTGGCTTCCTGGTCATTGAAGGTAGTGCTAGCGATTGCTTCCTCGTAATCCTCTTGGTCGAAATGATAAATGTCTCTTCTTCCATCATCGTGAATGATAATGACTAGCTTATCCTTGTTATTTGTGATGGCCTCAAATTTCTTCCCAATACCAGGCAGTTCGATTTCACGAATATTCATTAACTTTTCCTCCTCAAAATAATTTGTACATGGATAAAATGGTGTTGCCTCTACAGATTGACATCAATTTCTGTTTTTATTTTCTCATCTTTGGAAATTCCTAGATATTTAAGTGTTTCGGAAGGGGTTGAATGATTGAAATGCTTTTGCAGAAGTGAGATGGCGATTCCACGTTTATAGGCATGAAATCCAAAAGTCTTACGCAAAGAATTGGTTCCTATTTTTCCTTCAATACCAATTGCTGTAGCGGCCTGATGGATAATCCGATATGCTTGTTGGCGTGTAATGGGTTTATCAGTTTTTGAAGACTTGAACAAAAAATCCTCATTGGTTAACTTGCTGCTTTCCACATAATGTTGAAGGGCCTGTTTAACTTTATGATTGAGGTAGACTTCCTTCAAGGTTTCATGATGAGGGTACGAGTAAAAGTTTTTAACACCATCTTTATTACTAAAGATATCACCAACCTTGATATCAAGCATTTCTGTAATTTTTAACCCCGTGTTAATACCAAAAATAAAGAGGAAATAATCTCGCTCAGAATGCTTCTTTAAATATTTTTTAATTGCATTGATTTGCTTGATGTCCCTTAAAGCTTCAACGTATTCCATAAAAACCTTGCTCCTTCATCCATGTTACATAATATAACGATAACATGGTATTATGTAACATTCAAATTTATTTGCCTTATTTAAAAGCCTATTTAAAGTATGACAAAAACTTAGCATAAAAATTTATAGCCAAGAATTCTTATTTCTAATAAAGCAAACAATACTTGTTAGGACTAATAGTTAGAGTGCTATTTGAAATTGGAGGTATAGATATGAGTCGACTAGACAGGCTCAAAATGGGGAAAGTGGAAACAAAACATTTCCAACAATTCAATCAGTTATTGCGTTATGTGTTTCAAGTGACAAAAAAAGATCTGCAAATGATTGGCTGGGAAGAACGAGAAATAGCTTTAGCCAAAAAGCCAGTTCTGGATCAGGCGGATGTATTAGGCTGGTTTGATGGTGAAAAACTGGTATCACAATTAGCTGTTTACCCTTTTCAAGTAAATATTTTTGGGCGATCATATGAAATGGGGGGGCTGACAGGTGTTGGCACTTATCCAGAATACGCAAATATGGGACTAATGTATAAGTTGATGGGGCAGGCACTTGCAGATATGCGGGAAAGAAAACAATCGATATCTTATTTATTTCCCTATTCGATTCCTTATTATCGCCGTAGAGGATGGGAAATTGTTTCGGATAAGATGACTTTTGAAGTAAGAGATATTCAATTACCAAAGATCAAGAAAGTTCCAGGATATGTGGAAAGATTGGATATTGAGCACCCAGACGTAAGGATTGTATATAAACTCTTCTCGAGTAAAATGCATGTTGGTATGCTTCGAAATGACTTGGCCTGGGATGAATATTGGAGATGGGATGTAGATGAATTAACGGCAGCACTTTATTATGACAGTTCACACAAGCCGCAAGGGTATCTATTGTACTGGATATCTGAGGATGTGCTTCATATTAAAGAAATGGTTTATATGAATCAAGAGGCAAGGATTGGACTCTGGAATTTCATTGGTGCCCATTTTTCAATGGTGTCAAAGGTTGTAGGGAATATTTTTATGAATGAACCATTAGCCTTTTGGCTGGAGGATGGGGACATTAATGAAAGTATCTCTCCCTATTTTATGGCACGTATTGTATGTGCAAAACAGTTTATTTCTCAATATCCTTTTAAAGCAACAGGCACAGATATACAGTTAACGTTTATGCTTGAGGATCCTATGCTTGAGTGGAATCAAGGGACATTCACATTAAATGTATCCCCATTAGGTCAAGGAAAATTATTTCAAAGTAAAGAAGAGCCAACATTTTCTCTCGATATACAGACACTGACGACTATGCTGCTCAGTTATAAGAGACCATCTTACTTGGCTGCCATTTCACGCCTGAAGGGTAATGCTCAGGTTGTCGAGATATTAGAGAATATCATTGAGAGGCAAATACCTTACTTTTCGGATTACTTCTAATAATGAAGGTAACTAATAAAAGAGCCTATTAATCGGTTATATTTTTTGAAAAATAGTTTGGGAAAATGTTTTGGACTATTTTAGGGGTGTTTTGGACTATATTCTTGTGGTTTTGGACTATTTTCTTATGGTTATGGACTATTTCCAAAGGGTTTTGGACTATTTCCTTGTTGTTTGGACTATTAGCCAATATCTGTAAACAAAAATACCTATTTAGGTAGTTACAGTGAAACTTGAAAATGTATGTGTATTACTTTTTAAAATAACCAAAAGGGATGAAACAACCGTGTTCATCCCTTTTTCTCTGAGTTATTTGATTTAACAATCTCCATGCTTATTAAGATGTAATGGAGGAGGAATTAGCCAGCCTTTTTCCTTATTTAGACGAAGCACTTTTGCGCCGAGTCCTGCTTTTTGTGTATGAACCTGTCCATACATCATGGCTACATCTTCCCTTATTGACTTGCCGATTATTTGACTGCATAAGACGAGTCCAGCAGCAATATCAGCAGAAAGTCCAGCCGCAATCGCAGGGTCAGGGATTCTAGCTCCTACAGGAATATCCTCTAAACATGCCTCAGGCGGCTCTGGTTGTGCAGGAGGTAACCCAATGCCATTTTCTTTTAATAGTTCTTCCAATTGCTTCTTTTCCTGCTGACATATCTCCACGGCTTCAACTAACAGCTTCTTCAAATCTTCATCACCAGCATGGTTCAGCATCGTTTTATACCCTGCAATCATGCCATTCCCAGCTAATAATGACGACCAAAGATCAAATACTTCACCATAGTGTAAAGGCTCTTCTTTAGGGTTGCCACTTAAAATTCCCATCGTTGCCCTCCTTAGTGTGTATGAAAATTTGTTCATAATCAGTGCCACCTTTCTTCCAAGCACATCAATAGGGTTTCCCATTTCAAACCCTATCATTAATTTTTATCGTTTTTACATGATTAGAATTTTTTGGACATGTGTCCGGATAATTTACATAAAATGTACAAGTTAGATAAAGGCGGAGTGGAGTGGTTTTATTGAGTATCAGCATTTTATTGAGTTACATCATTTTGGGATTTACATTGGCAGCTCCAATCGGGCCGGTAAATTCCGCGCGTTTAGATAAGGGAATTAAGAATGGATTTTGGCATGCATGGATTGTTGGTGCAGGCTCTATGGTGGCCGATGGATTTTTTATGCTGCTTGTTTATTTAGGGATGGTACAATTTTTGGGAATTCCGATGATCCAAATATTTCTTTGGTTATTCGGAGGCTTTATCCTTATTTATTCAGGTTTTGAAAGTATCAAAAATGCGAATACCATCACTCTTACTTATGGAAGAGATCAAGAGTCACTAATGAAATGTTTCTTTACTGGGTTTATTATGTCCATTACCAGTCCTTTATCGGTATTGTTCTGGTTAGGTATTTATGGCTCGGTCTTAGCAAAAACAGCCCAAACAAATGGAACAGAATCTCTTTTGATTTATAGCAGTATGATTTTCCTTGGACTAACCATTTGGGACGTATTTGTTGCTGGACTAACTACAGGATTCCGAAAGCTCCTGACAGTAAAAAGCTTGATTGCTATCTCCATTATTTCTGGTGCATCACTCGTTTTATTTGGACTTTATTTTGGATACCAGGGTATTCATGCACTCTTTAGTTAATAACTCAACATTGATTCTAAAAGAATACAACCTCACTTGACTTTTGATAAATAATCCGTATAATACAATTTTGTGTTGAATTATTTTATAATCTGTTCATAAATTGTTCATACTTAACTGTTACTATTAATGATAGATTTAGTGATAGATTAATATAACTTATATAAAATAAACCCCACTAAATAATGATTATTTTCTTAAGGCAGGTGCAAAAAATGAATAACTTTACTCAAAAGGGTCAAGGTATTTTAAATAAATATATTGGCTTTTTCTTATTGGCTGTATTCTTCCTTTGGATGAAAACCTATATAGCTCAATTAACTCAATTTGATTTAGGTATTGAAAATACACTACAAAAGTTCCTATTATTTATTAATCCGTTAGGATCATCTTTATTATTTTTAGGATTGGCTTTTTTATTTAAAGGGCGTAAGAAATATATTGCACTACTTGTGATTGATTTCTTTTTATCCTTTCTATTATTTGCAAATGTTGTCTATTATAGATTCTTTAATGACTTTATTACGTTACCAACTTTAACTCAGACTCAAAACTTTGGTGATGTAAGCGGAAGTGTCGTAACACTATTAAGACCATATGATTTCTTATTCTTTATGGATATCATCCTTTTGATTGCTTTACTTGCTTTTCGCTTTGTGAAAGTGGAAGTTAAAGACATGAATCGCAGAAAAGTAGCTGCTTTATTCTCATTATCACTTGCTATTTCTTGTGGAAATCTTGGACTAGCTGAAAGTGATCGTCCTCAATTGTTAACAAGAGGATTTGACCGTAATTATATTGTGAAATATTTAGGGATGTACAACTACACCATTTATGATGCTGTTAAAAGTACAAAAGCTTCCGCACAAAGGGTTATGGCTAACAGTGACGATATGACAGAAGTAATTAACTATACAAAATCAAACTACGCACAGCCAAATCCTGCATACTTTGGTGCGGGAAAAGGTATGAATGTAATTTATTTACATCTTGAATCGATGCAAAACTTCCTGATTGACTACAAGTTAAATGGGGAAGAAGTAACACCGTTTCTAAATTCGTTAACGAAGGATCAAAACACACTTTATTTTGATAACTTCTTCCATCAGACTGCACAAGGTAAAACGGCTGATGCTGAATTTATTCTTGAAAATTCATTATATGGATTACCGCAGGGTTCTGCTTTTACAACTAAAGGGTTAAATACGTATCAAGCAGCACCTGCAATTTTAGGTCAACAAGGCTATAGTTCTGCTGTGTTCCACGGAAATTCAGGCAGCTTCTGGAATCGTGATGAAATTTATAAATCATTTGGATATAATCACTTTTTTGATGAAAGTTCATATAGTATGAATCCAGAAGACCTGGCTGAGTATGGGCTTATGGATAAACCATTCTTTGAGGAATCAATCCCATTGTTGGAAACATTACCTCAGCCTTTTTATACAAAGTTTATTACTGTTTCAAATCACTACCCTTATCCGCTTGCTGAGGAAGATGCAACAATTGCTCCACATACAACGGGTGATAAATCGGTTGATACCTACTTCCAAACAGCTCGTTATGCGGATGAAGCTTTGAAACAATTCTTTGATTACCTGAAAGAATCAGGGTTATATGATAATTCTGTCATAGTCATGTACGGTGACCATTATGGAATTTCAGAAAATCATAATAAAGCAATGGAACAAGTTCTAGGTAAAGAAATTACAGATTTTGATAGTGCAGGATTACAACGCGTGCCTTTCTTTATTCGTGTTCCTGGAATTGAGGGTGGAATTAACCACGAATACGGCGGACAAATTGATATCCTGCCAACACTGCTTCACTTGTTAGGAATTGATACAAAAGATTATGTTCAGTTTGGAACTGACCTTTTATCTGAACAGCATGATGATCTTGTTCCATTCCGTGATGGTAATTTTATGAGCGCAACTATTTCATCTGTAGGTGGTAAATTCTACGATTCCACTACAGGATTGAAATTAGATGAAGGTAGGATGGAAGAGGCATTGAATCTTCAGAAAATCGTTGAAAATAAATTAGCACTTTCTGATAAAGTCGTAAACGGAGATCTATTACGCTTCTACACTCCTGGAAACTTTACTCCTATTGACCGAACACAATATAATTACAATCAATCACAAGATGATGAAGAATAAGATATAATCCAGGCTGTTTAGGAGATTCCTAAACAGCCTTTTTAGATCATTTATTTTAAAGTTGTCGAAAATGTGAATTTTTTAAATACATAAAAATTTAGAAGGAAAGCACCCTTTGACTGTCGAATGAATGAAAGACAGATTGGAGATGAGACAAATGAGATTACAAATGGCTGCTGCAAATCATGTTGTTACAGGTGAAAAGTCGTGCATTTTATGCAGTAAGGACTTTGAATATGCTGCACTTGTTAGTGGAGTGAAAAATGTAGAGGATTTGTCATCAATCTATAAGGGTAAAGTATTCACCGACCAAGTTGTTGTTTTAAAAAAGAGTATTGTCAATAATGGAGCTTTACACATTGTTGATGTTGAAATTACGGTTAAATGCCCACATTGTCAATCCAATCATCGATTTAATCAGTTTCTTACATTGCAATCATAGGGATTAATAGGATAAAGTAAAAAGCACCTAAAAAGGTGCTTTTATCGTGTGCAAAACGGGCCTTTTGAAAAAATTAAGGATAGGTCTAATACAAGCGTGATTCGAATAGTTACTAATAATAAAATTCTCTAAGGAGGTAGCAAATGTCAGTCTATACTTCTAGAAATGATGTACCCGTAAACGAAAAATGGAGCCTTGAAGACATTTATTCTGATTTAACTAAATGGGAAAACGATCTTCAGCTTGTTGAAAAAATGGCAGAAAAATTGAAGCAATTTGATGGAGCCATTCAGGATGGTAAGAGTCTTTATCAATACTTGAAACAAAGAGAGGAATTATCGTATACATTTAATCATGTCTATGCATACGCCATGCTGAGGGTAGATGAGGATACAAGGGATTCTAATTCACAATCTTTATTAGATCGTGCCAAAGGTCTAAGTGTGAAGGTTAGTTCCTCAACATCGTTTTTTATGCCATACTTATTAGGTTTAGATAAAGAAACCTTAAGCAGTTATATTGCAGAAGAAGAAGGTCTTAAGTACTTCGAAGAGGATTTATATGAATCCTTTCGATACAAGACACATGTCCTTAGTAAAGATCAGGAAGAAGTTTTATCACAATTAGGAGAAGCACTTTCTGCTCCAAGTACAACCTTTGGGATGATCAATAATGCAGATATTAAGTTTGGCGATGTAACCAATAACAATGGTGAAAAGGTTCAGTTAACGAGAGGGATGTACTCGAAATTAATCGAGGATGAAGACCGGGAAAGACGGAGGGAAGCATATAAATCCTATTATAAGCCATATGTTGAATTAAAGAATTCTATTGCGAGTACACTTTCTGCAGCAATCAAGAATAACGTCACTTTAGCAAAAATCAGAAAATATCCATCTGCTTTAGAAAAAGCACTGTTCGGTGATATGGTGCCAAAGGAAGTATATGAGAACCTGATAACAGCAACGAAAGATAATATTGCACCCCTTCACAGGTATTCTGAAATCCGCAAGCAGAAGCTGCAGCTAGATGAACTTAGGCAATATGATATGTCCGTTCCTTTAGTTCAGGGTGTAAAACAGGTCATACCCTATGAGGAAGCATATGAAACCATGATAAAAGCTCTAGGACCTCTTGGGGAAGAATATGTATCCATCCTAAAAGAATTCAAGGATGCCAGGTATATTGATGTCCGCGAGACTCCTGGTAAGCGCTCAGGTGCCTATAATTTGGGGATATACGGGGTTCATCCATTTATATTATTAAATCATCAAGATGATTTGGACAGTTTATTTACACTTGCCCATGAGTGTGGTCATGGGGTCCATAGTAAATTAAGCTCGCAGCATCAGCCTCAAATTACGGCTCGTTATAGTATTTTTGTCGCAGAAGTGGCTTCGACGGTCAACGAAATTTTGCTGATTAATTATTTATTAAATACAGAAAAGAATCTTGAAGTAAGGAAACATTTATTAAATCATTTCATTGATCAATTTAAAGGAACATTCTTTACCCAAGTCATGTTTGCAGAATTTGAGAAAATCACTCATGAGCTGGCAGAAAAGGGTACCCCATTAAATGTCGAGGTATTTAATCAGACATATGAAGCATTGTTTAGTGAATACAATGGGGATGTGGTGGTTTTTGACGATGAAGTGAAATTTGGCTGGTCCAGAATTCCTCATTTCTATCGCCCATTTTACGTCTATAAGTACGCAACTGGTTTTGCCTCAGCGATTCATTTGGCAACGAAAATACTTGAAGGTGATAAAGAAACCTTACAATCATACCTTGCCTTCTTAAAGAGCGGAAGCTGTGATTATCCTCTCGAGTTGTTAAAGAAGACTGGAGTAGATTTAACCACTCCAGTGCCAATTGAAAATGCCATGAAAAAGTTTGGAGACCTTGTAGAGGAATTCTCAAGCTTATAATTGTCAAAGGATGTCACAAATTTTCTTTTGTGCCATCTTTTTTTTATCACTGTTAATTGTTGCATGGTATGATGTGTTTAAGAATATATTTTACCCTTACCCTAGAATACCTTAAAATGAAAATAGGTGATTAATATTTGGAAAAAAATCATTTCCTTAATCGGGATAATATTGATCATTTTTTTAGTTATTCATAATACCGAAACTTTCCAGCTACTTAGAAGCGGGGATTTGGATTCCATCATACTTTCTTTGAAGGATACCACATTTTCAAAATTCTTCTTTACCTTTATCATTATGGTGATTCAAAATTCATTTACTATTATTCCTCTTATTATTATCATTACGATAAATTATGCATTATTCGGTTTTTTTAATGGTCTTATTTGGAGTTGGTTCACAAGTATAATTGCTGCTGGGATTTGGTTTTTATGCAGTCGCTATTTTTTCAATGATTGGGTACAGAAAAAAAGTAATCCAGAACTATTATCAAAGATGGAGCAGAATGGCCTGCTATTTGTGTTCCAAGCTAGAATTATTCCATTTGTTCCTACTAGCTTAATCAATATTCTGAGTGGATTAAGTTCTATCACCTTTAAGCATTTTTTGATTGGTACGATGTTTGGAAATCTCATCTTTTTCTTTGTGTTGACTCTCATCCCTGCAGGATTCATGGAGGGGAATATGGAGCAAAATATCTTGCTTGGTATAGCACTCGTTTTTGTAGGATTGGTAATTTTCTATCGGCTAAAGAAAAAACAGAAAAGAAGAAAACAAGTAAATTAGAAAAACTTTAATATTACATCTTGCACAATCAAAGAAATTATTGTAATCTAATATTTGCTTGTTAAATAGACAGTAAAACCTCTTTTTCTTGTTTGGAAAGAAGAGGTTTTTTTATGTGAATTGGAAGAGAGGGTGTTTACCATGAGTACAAACAAAAAAGGCAATCCATGGGCGTTAATACCTTTTGCTGTGTTTTTAGTATTATTTATTGGATCGGGAATTGTCACGGGCGATTTTTATAAATTTCCGGTCATTGTAGCAATTGTTATTGCAGCAACTGTTGCGTTAATAATGAATAGGAAAGAAACATTTAATCAGAAGGTAGAAATTTTTACAAGAGGCGCGGGAGAATCAAACATCATGCTTATGGTTATGATTTTCCTATTAGCAGGTGCCTTTTCAGAGACAGCTAAAGGCATGGGTGCAGTTGATTCAACTGTGAATATGGCATTATCTGTGGTACCTCAAAATCTGTTAATGGTCGGTGTTTTTATTATTGCTTGTTTTATATCCTTGTCAATGGGGACTAGTATGGGAACCATTGTCGCACTGGCACCTATAGGTGTTGGCATAAGCGAGCAAACGGATATTTCTCTTGCGCTTTCGATGGCTGCAGTGATTGGCGGAGCCATGTTTGGGGATAACTTGTCTTTTATTTCGGATACGACGATTGCAGCAGTAAGGACGCAAGGGACAAAAATGAAGGATAAATTTAAAATGAATTTTCTTATTGTTCTTCCTGCCGCCATTATTACCTGTATCATTCTTGCTATACTAACAATGGGTGAACAAGCCAATATCAGTCAGCAATCCTTTAATTGGATAAAGATTCTACCTTATCTAGGTGTACTGATTACTGCGTTAGCAGGGGTAAATGTATTTTTGGTTCTTACATTCGGAATACTGTTTGCCGGTTTTATTGGGATAGTAGATGGCAGTTATAACCCTATGGAACTCATTCAGAAGACTGGCGAAGGTATGGCAGGAATGTTTGAAATCTCTTTCCTGGCCATTTTAATTGCAGGTATGGTGGAAGTAATAAAGCAGAATGGCGGGATTGATTATTTACTCCACCTCGTAACAGGTAAAATTAAATCGAAAAAAGGGGCTGAATTTGGGATTGCTGGACTTGTAAGCTTAACAGATCTTTCCACAGCAAATAATACAATCTCAATCGTTATTGCTGGACCGCTTGCAAAGAATATAGCTAATCAGTACGGAATTGACCCTCGCAGGTCAGCAAGTTTACTGGACGTTTTTTCTTGCAGTATTCAAGGATTAATCCCATATGGTGCTCAATTGCTCGTTGCTGCAGGGGTGGCGGGTATTTCCCCAGTCAGCATTTTAGCCTATTCTTATTACCCAGTATTAATAGGGATCTGTGGAGTGACAGCCATTTTAACTGGTTACCCACGCCACACAATAAAAAGTGCTAAAGAAAGTACGACTAAACAATTACGTTCTGATCTACAGTGATCAGAGCGTTTTTTTTGCATAATCATGGTGTATTAAATAAAGTAAAGAGTATTAATAACAAATTCTTGTGATAAGAAGGTGAGGTAAATGTGTGTTGAGATCGTACCATTAGGTGATTCGGCAATCACGATTACCTTTGGCAATAAAATTGATGAAGGGATTCATCAACAAATCCATCAATTTCTACATGTTTTTAGACTTCATAAGGTGGTCGGAGTGTTCGAGTGTGTCCCGGCCTATACATCTATTTCCATTTTTTATGACCCCGCAATAATTACTTATAGTCAATTGGAGAAAAAAGTAGTTTCAATCTATAAGTCTGCAATGGAAACACCCCAAATAGAATCATATGTCTATAGGATCCCGGTTTATTATGGCGGAGAGACTGGACCGGATTTAAGGTTTATTGCACAATACAATAATATTAGTGAGCAGGAAGTTATTAATAATCACGCAAACAAAGAGTACTTGATACATATGATTGGGTTTGTAGCAGGCTTCCCATATCTCGGTGGACTTTCCCATAAAATCTCCGCTCCTCGTCTAGATAAGCCGAGACCCAAAATAGCGGCAGGGTCTGTGGGAATTGGAGGAAGTCAAACGGGGATTTATCCAGCTGAGGTACCTTCGGGTTGGAGGATTATTGGCATAACTCCATTACGATTATTTGATAGTGAGAATGAAAATCCGTCGCTATTATCGGCAGGAAATTATGTAACCTTCCTGCCTGTAGATTATGAAGAGTTTCTTACTATAAAAGAACGGATAGCTGTTAAAAAGTATGAAATATTGTCTTACAAAAAGGGGGCTAGTGGACATGAATGTTATTGACCTTAATTGTGATCTTGGAGAGAGCTATGGGTTATATAAAATTGGAAATGATAAAGAAATTTTGAAGCATATCTCATCTGCAAATATAGCTTGCGGCTATCATGCTGGAGATCATAATGTGATGATGGAAACCGTAAAACTGGCTAAAAAGTATCATGTGAGTATTGGTGCCCACCCTGGATTTCCTGATCTAGCAGGATTTGGCCGGCGAGAAATGAATATTAATCCAACAGAAATCTATAATCTCATCCTCTATCAAATTGGTGCCCTAGCTGCGATTGCTCAAGCTCAAGGTGTAGCCTTGGTTCATGTAAAGCCACATGGTGCGCTATATAATATGGCATCTAGTAGTCGTTCAATCGCTGTTGCTATTGCTCAGGCTGTAGCAGATTATGATAGCAGATTAATCCTTTTTGGTTTATCAGGCAGTGAACTAATACAGGCAGGTAAAGAAAAGGGCTTGCTGACAGCTTCAGAAGTTTTTGCTGATCGAACTTATCAGCCTGATGGAACCTTAACCTCGAGAAGCGAACAGAACAGTATGATTCATGATGTGAAGTTTGCAGCAGAAAGAATGATTCGAATGGTTAAGGAAGGAAAAGTAACAGCAACAGATGGTTCCGATATAGATATCTGTGCCGACACAATTTGTGTCCATGGCGATGAACCAGCTGCCTTAGATTTTAGTAAGGAGCTAAGGGAAGCTTTATTAAAAGAAAATATAAGGATAAGAAAGTGCTGGTATGTTAGATGAAAACGCCAATCTTTAAGGTAATAAAACCAGGATTGCAAACAACTGTACAAGACCTTGGGAGATATGGATTCCGCGAATACGGGGTTAGCCCATCAGGAGCAATGGATTCGTATTCTTTACAAATGGGAAATTTATTAGTTGGAAACGTATTAGGTGAGGCTGCACTTGAAGCACCTCTAATAGGACCCGTTCTCTTGGCATTGCATGATGTCTCTATTGCAATATGCGGCGGAAATTTTACTCCTAAAATTAATAATCAGGAGGTACCGCTGTGGAAATGCACCGTAATTAAGAAAGGGCAAACCCTCTCGTTTGGAAGGGTAAAAGAGGGAGCAAGAACGTATATTTGTGTTGCTGGAGGCATTCAAGTTCCATACGTATTGAATAGTAAATCAACGTATTTATCAGGAAAATTTGGTGGATTGGATGGCAGGGCTCTAAAAGAAGGGGATACCCTTTATGGGAAACCTTACATCAGAAGAAATAGATTTATTCATGCAAAATTTATACCAGAATATATGAATCCATTAACACTTAGAATAATAGCGGGTCCCCATAAAGATAAATTTACTCCATTAGGATTCAAAACATTTCTGACTGGAGAATATATCATCTCTCCTCAATCAAACCGAATGGGGTATCATTTATCGGGTCCGAAAATTGAGCATAGCAGTACAGCTGATATTATTTCTGATGCCATTCCTTTAGGAGGAATTCAAGTCCCATCAAGCGGGCAGCCCATTATTCTAATGGCTGAACACCAAACTACAGGAGGCTATTCTAGAATAGGAAGTGTTATTTCAACAGATATCCCGCTTCTTGCTCAAGCTAAACCGGGAACAAGGGTCAGATTTAAGGAGATTTCCCTTCAATCTGCTCAAAATCTGATAGTCGAAAGTAAGAATACGATTAAATATTTAAACTTGTTGTCAAAGTCTTAACCCTCCAAAAAGTGAACTTAAATTCAGGTTTAATAGATTTTATGGTATACTAATAGTAATAATTAATTCATGATAGCTACATAACTTGGTAATAATAACCTAGTGCGAGAATTAACAGCATAATTAATTTCTCAAGTATGGTTTTTATAATAAATTTTTATAAGGTGTGATTTTGTGACAGAATTAGTAAACGAAAAAGTGCAGCATCGAAAACTTCCTCTTAGTAAAAAAATCTTTCGAGCGATAGCCATTTCTCTCGGTGCGATATTAATGGCTACCGGTCTAGAGATCTTTTTAGTCCCAAACAAAGTAATTGATGGCGGCGTAACAGGTATATCGATAATGTTATCTCATCTAACGGGTCTTGAGCTCGGTATCTTTCTATTCCTGTTAAACCTGCCATTTGTATATTTGGGATACAAGCAGATGGGTAAAACCTTCGCTATTTCTACTGTATATGGAATTATTGTTTTATCTGTTTTTACAACATTATTTCATCCAATACCAGCCTTTACCGACGATATTCTTCTTGCGACCATTTTTGGCGGCATGATATTAGGAATTGGAGTTGGAATTGTTATACGTTTCGGCGGAGCATTAGATGGTACAGAAATATTATCGCTCGTGATAACTAAGAAAGTGCCATTCTCCGTCGGTCAAATTATTATGTTTATCAACCTCTTTATTTTAGGGGCAGCAGGATTTGTGTTCAGTTGGGACCGGGCGATGTATTCCTTACTAGCTTACGTTATTGCTGCGAAAGCAATTGATACGGTAGTGGATGGTTTCGAGGAATCGAAATCTGTTTGGATTATCAGTGATGTAGCAGAGGAAATTGGAAATGCCGTAAATGCTCGCTTAGGTCGTGGTGTAACATACCTTAAGGGTGAGGGAGCCTATACCGGTGACCATAAGAAGGTAATTTTCAGTATCATCACTCGACTAGAAGAATCGAAACTGACAACGATTGTTGAGGAAATTGATCCAAATGCCTTTTTGGCGATAGCAGACATATCCGAAGTTAGGGGCGGACGTTTCAAGAAGAGGGATATCCATTAATTTACACATTTACGAAAAATCTCAGGGCTAAATTCTCTGGGATGTTTTTTTACCTCTTTCAACTGTTTTTATGTTACATTTGATATGTACCAGATAGATTACTAGAAGAGGATGAAACGGGATGTCAACAGACAAGAAAAGAATCGAGAAGGATTTCCTTGGGGATAAAGAAATACCGGTTGAGGCGTATTATGGGATTCAAACGATTAGGGCTGTGGAGAATTTTCCGATTACAGGATACCGCATTCATGAGTCTTTAATTAAAGCGCTTGCAATGGTAAAAAAGGCAGCAGCAATTGCAAATATGAATACAACTAGATTATACAAAGATCATGCTGAGGTCATCATACAAGCAGCTGATGAGATTATTGCGGGTAAGTGGGATGATCAATTTATCGTCGATCCGATTCAGGGTGGTGCAGGTACCTCGATGAATATGAATGTAAATGAAGTCATCGCTAACCGTGGACTCGAATTACTTGGTCAAGCTAAAGGTGATTATTTTCATTTAAGTCCTAACACACATGTTAATATGTCACAATCTACGAATGATGTATTTCCAACAGCTATACATATTTCAACTCTTACATTATTAGAAAAATTACTAGTGACAATGGAAGATATGCAAAAAGTATTTAAACAAAAAGCTGTCCAGTTTGAGAAGGTTATTAAGATGGGACGTACACATCTTCAGGATGCCGTTCCGATTCGACTTGGACAAGAGTTTGAAGCATATGCAAGGGTTCTTACTCGTGATATTAATCGAATCAAACATACACGTGAGCATTTGTTAGAAGTGAATATGGGAGCTACGGCAGTAGGAACAGGTTTGAACGCAGATCCTAAATATATTAAAGATGTAGTGAAACAGCTCGCTGAAATCAGTGGCTTTCCACTTGTAAATGCTGAGCACCTTGTAGATGCGACACAGAATACAGACGCCTATACAGAAGTTTCGGCTGCTCTAAAAGTTTGCATGATGAATATGTCAAAAATCGCAAATGACCTTCGCTTAATGGCTTCAGGGCCTCGAGCAGGGTTAGGTGAAATTCGTCTCCCTGCTCGTCAGCCAGGTTCTTCGATTATGCCAGGAAAAGTGAATCCGGTTATGCCTGAGCTAATCAATCAAATTGCCTTCCAAGTGATTGGGAATGACCACACCATTTGTCTTGCATCTGAAGCTGGTCAACTCGAGCTGAATGTAATGGAGCCAGTTTTAGTCTTTAACCTTCTTCAGTCCATCAGTATTATGAATAATGGGTTCCGTGCCTTTACGGATCATTGCTTAACAGGCATTGAAGCAAATGAAGAGCGTTTAAAAGATTATGTAGACAAAAGTGTGGGTATTATTACGGCTGTAAATCCACATCTCGGATACGAAGTAGCAGCACGAATTGCCAGGGAAGCGACCATTTCAGGGAAATCTGTTCGTGAACTATGTTTACAGTATGATGTTTTAACAGAAGAGGAATTGGATATTATTTTGAATGTCTATGAAATGACTGAGCCAGGTATTGCAGGGGAAGAACTGTTGGATAGAGATTAATTATATCTTAGAAGGGTGCTCATTAATGAGCACCCTCTTTAATATCTATAAATCGAGTAATTCTGTTAGAGTTACTAAGTCATAGCCCATTGATTTTAAAATAGGGATGACCTTATCAACTGCTTCAGGTGTATTGATTCCTCCAATATGCATGAGGATGATGTCTCCGTTGCTTGCTCCTGCTTGTATTCTTGAAATGATTACCTCAACAGAAGGCTGCTGCCAATCAATGGTATCAATGGTCCATTGGATGCTGTATGGATATCCCGCTCCGCCAACAGCTTTTAGGGCGGCTGCATTATAGGAACCAAAAGGAAAGCGGAAAAAAGGACGTGGGGTAACACCTGTTGCTCTTTTTATAGCTTCTTCTGCTTTTATAATATCTTGGACAAAAATATTCGAATTCGTGTTTGCTGCATCTGGATGGGAGTAGGTATGGTTTCCAATATCATGCCCTTCGGCTGCCATTCGCTTTGCGTAGCTTGGAAACTTATCAGCCCAGCTGCCTGTTAGGAAAAAAGTCGCTTTAACGTTATGCTTTTTCAGCACATCCAAAATGGCAATTCCAATTGCGTCACTGCCGGCATCAAAGGTTAATGCGATTTCCTTTTGCTGAAGGCTGCCGTTTGAAATAATGACAGAAGGCTCTGTCGTCGGTGGAGTTTCTTCTTTTGGAGGCTCTTGCGGCGGAGGCGGCTCAACATTTTTTCCATATAGCTTTAAGATTTGACCAACGAAGATCGTATCTGTGGTTAGATTATTCCATTGCTTTATTTTAGAAACTGTCAAATCAGCCCTCTGTGCGATTGACCATAAGGTGTCTCCTGCCACAACTTTATAATCAACAGTTCCATTTTCTGGGACTATTATTTTTGCAGGCTCTGCAGGAGGAGGTGGATCGGCTGGCTCCTCATCTTTCGGATTTTCATCTTTTGGATCTTCTTCACCGGCTGGTTCTTCATCCTTTGGCTCTTCATCTGTTGGATTTTCTGCCGGTGGTTTTTCTTCGGAAGGATTTTCTATACCTGGGGTCTCGTTTCCTTTATCAGGGATTTCAGTAACGGGTGGTTTAGGATTGTTTTGTCCAGGCTTTGATAGGTCCCAATTAAAGAAAAACAACATAAAGACAAAGGCAATCAAGCTCAAGGCTGTAAGTGTAAAGTAAATCCACTTCCCACTCTTTTTTTGAACGTGCGAAACAACGCACAATACTAGGAAAAATGAAAATATCAAAACGGTAAGAATCATGATTATTCCTGTCATCAAAATTTCCCCCTTATTGATTAAAATGAATAGGGAGCAGAATTCTAAGTTAGGATTATTAGTAACTGTGGTTGCATAATGAGTGTTAGAGAGGAGGTAAATAAGAGGAACATATTTCTGCTTTAATTATATCATATGAAAGAATATAGGCAGATGGTCACGAATGATTGGTGAAAAACACATAAAAAGAACCGCACATGATTTCCATCTGTACGGTTCATTACGCTATTTTTCACTCTTCTTATCATTCTTTTTGTCATTCTTTTTATCACTTAAACCTCTATAGATTTGCGTATACATACTTCCTTCTTTAATGTTTTCTAGAAAAAAAGGACCAATGAGTTCTATATATTCCTCATCATCAAACATTCTTTTGTTTTCTAATTCCATTTCTCCCAATCCATCGTATGTAGAAAGCAGTGCAAAGGTATGATCTTCACCAGATATAGGTGTAAGGATTTCAACATGGTGGTTATAATTGTCATTTCTAAATTTTTTAATCTCACGTAAATTGTCTATCGCTTCTTTAAATTTATCCTGTTTAATAATAAACGTCTGATAAACAAATACAGACATTAAAGCACCCCCAGAGAATTTACAAGCATACATATCTTTATAAATCTCCAGGAAGTCTGATAATTATTCTAAGTACTTAAAATTACAATAGTGTGATGTTTGCTTTTCTACAGTTTTCAAGAATCTCATCATTCCAGACGGAAACCTGAACCTCACCTATGTGAACTTTTTGTAGAAAAAGCATACATATCCTTGATTGTCCAATTCCTCCACCAATCGTATAAGGCAGTTCCTGGTTAAGAATGGCTTGATGATATTCTAAGGACATTCTATCCTCAGAATTTGAAATCTTTAACTGCTTTTTTAGTGCCTCTTCATCTACACGAATGCCCATAGAAGAAACTTCAATGGATTGTTCTAGAAGGGGATACCAGAAAATAATATCACCATTTAATGTCCAATCGTCATAATCTGGTGATCGTCCATCATGTTTTTCCCCTGATAATAACTGACCTCCAATTTGCATAATGAACACCGCACCATATTCTTTTGCAATCCTGTCTTCTCGTTCTTTCGATGAAAGTTCTGGATACATTGTTTCAAGTTCCTGCGTGGTAATAAAATGAATCTCCTCAGGCAGTATAGGTTCAAGTACTGGATAATGCTCGTGTAAATGATTTTCAGTTTTTTTAAATACTTGAAATATTTTTTGAACTTCAGATTTTAAAGTCCCTAAATTACGCTCTTCTTTTGTAATAATTTTCTCCCAATCCCACTGGTCTACATAGATGGAATGCAAGTGATCTAAAACTTCATCTCTTCTAATCGCATTCATATCGGTGTATAATCCTGCACCAAGGGAAAAGTCATACCTTGCCAAAGCCATCCTTTTCCATTTTGCTAACGATTGAACGATTTCGATATTTGCATTTTTAATATCCAATGCCTCAAAGGAAACCATTCTTTCGACACCGTTTAAGTCATCATTTAAACCCTTTCCCGATCTTAAGAGGATAGGAGCGGATACTCGGGTTAAATTTAAACTCTCAGCTAAGGAGCTTTCAAAGAAATCCTTTGTTTTTTTAATTGCCACTTCTGTTTGTAAAAGATCTAATTTTGAAGCATAAAGCTGTTGAGTAGAAAGTGAATTTTCCATTAAATCAAAAACCTCCATTTAAAATTATATTAAAAAAGTATTTTTATATGCAATCAGATGTATTCCAAAAGAATATTCTGAAATTATAGCAAAATTATGATTTCCTTTCCATAGGTTTAGACCAAACAATAAAAAAAATCTCTTCATCGATTTGACTCGGCTGAAGAGATTTTTTTCATTACCTCAGTTGATCCCAATCGGAGTATACTCCGCTGCCTTGACAACCAGGGCATTCCACTGAGTTATAATAAGCAAATTCATTATAGGGATAAACTGTAAAGCCTCTCCCGTAGCAATCAGGACATTTGTCTTGAGTCCTCATATGAGATACATGATTTTGATATCTAGTTTCTCTCCATTGGTTAAAGGAGTTAATTAAACCCATGTTCTACACCTCATTGTTTTTTACTTAGTATGATGAAAAAATGGAATATTTATGCAGATAACGATCTGTGTATGTTTTTTATCATGATTCCCAAACTAACAGTAGAGGTGATACTATGAGTGATTGGAACGAACAAGCAGCGCCTAATAATAATATTCCTCCAAGGATGATTAAACCTAATGAACTATTTGATCTAAAAAAGAATCATGAGTTTTCTGAGGAGTTATCTGATGGCGGGGAACGTGACCAATTTATCCAGCTCCAGAAACATAAAAAGAAATAAACATTTTTGTGGCGATGGTAAAAATCGTCACTTTTTTATTTTACAAATAATTCTTCATGGTGTAGAATTTCTATGTACCTAATAATTCTAGGTAGGTGAAGACATGTTTAATCGTGAGTTGGTAAAGGGAAGTACTTCATTAATTTTGCTTCAATTGTTAAATGAAAGAGATATGTATGGATATGAATTGGTCAAAGAATTAGAGCAGCGAAGTGATAATGGCTTAAGTGTTAAAGAGGGGACATTATATCCAGCCTTGCACAAGCTTGAAAAACAAGAGTATATAGAGTGCTATTGGCAGGAGCAGGAGAAGGGCCCAGCACGTAAATATTACCAAATTACGGATGCAGGAATAGAAGTTTTAAATGAAAAAACCCGTGAATGGCAGGATTTTGTAAAGGTGATGAACAAGGTAATAGGGAGATCAAAGCATGGAACGGCCGAAGAATAAGTTTTTAGCAGAGCTGGAAAAGGGCCTTGTAAACCATCAAGATAAGCAAAGTATCCTAATGGAATATGAAACTCATATCGATGAAATTCTGATTGAAGCCTATGATTGTAAGAATGAGTTTGAGGTGATGGAACGAATTATTTCCAGATTGGGGGGTCCTGAGGAAATCGCAGCCTTGTGGAAAGAGGAACTTTCTGTAACACCTAGTAATATGAAATGGCTATTTATTCTAATGAATGTTCTTTTTTTTGGTGGAGGAAGCTTATTAACGCTATTCCATAATGTATATCAATGGGATTGGCTTTCGATTATATGGAGTCATTTAACCGCTATTCCTACCATAATTGCTATTATTTATATGTTTTTTTGGGCGTTGCTCGGCTATGAAATCGGGAAAGGCTTTGGACATGGAGGAAGGACCCTTTTGAAAAAGACTTTTTTACTTTCACTCATTCCAAATCTGTTGTTAATGGTCTTAACGGTATTTGAAATTATTCCGCATTCATGGTTTGAACCGTTATTAACAAAATCATTTATTATTGCTTGTATCATTTTGACTCTCATCCTCTATCCAATTAGTTGGCTTGGATATCGGTGGGGGAGGAAGGCTTCGATATAAGCAGCTTTTTTTTACCTAGTTACATAGAAAAACTATGTATATAGAATTTCTACATGGAAGAGGGATATATATGGAATTGAAAATAGGCAAATCTGATTGGATATTTTTATTGTTATGTTTGGTGTTAGGAATTGTGGCGGAGGAAGCTTTTTTTCGAGCAGAAATAGGTATATCTTACTTAGTGTTTATTGTTGCTTTTTATTGCTTGTTTTTTTTCCGATACCGCCATGTTTCCTTCTCTCACCAGCGATTCGGTTATCTTGTATTGATTTGCATCTGGCTGTTAGCTGCTAGTTATTTTATTAATGATAATATGTATTTTTATGCTTTGAATATTATCGTGATTCCTGTGCTTGTTTTTTTTCATCTTGTAATAGTAACAAGTCAAAAAAGCATTCGTTGGAATAAACCTGCCTTTGTTACCTACTTATTTTCGAAATTAGGCGGTGCAATTAAGTATAATTTCGTATTTGCATCACTTTTGGGAAAGGTTTTTAAACAGGGGGTTGACGAAAGTAAGTTTCAAGTGTGCAAAAAGGTTTCCATTGGAATATTGATTTCCATTCCCGTTTTGATGGTTGTCTTATTGCTGCTTATGTCAGCAGATACTAAATTTGAAAAGATGGTAGGGGGAATTCCACAGTGGTTTCAGTTAATTGATGCTGAAGTAGTTTTTCGTATCGTCGTAGTTTTGTTTTATGCTTTTGCTATCTTTGGTCTCATGCAGGTTCTGATGAAGAAACAAATAAATGTAATGAATCAAAATGGCAATCAACTAACCTTTAAAATGGATGCGATCATTACCATTACTGTCTTAGTGTTAATAAATGCGGTATATGTCCTCTTTACCATTGTCCAATTTAAATACTTCTTTAGCGGGTCGCTGCTAGGTGATTTCACCTATGCTGAATATGCAAGAAAAGGCTTTTTTGAACTATTATTTGTTACACTGATCAATCTATCGATTACCGTTCTTGTATTAACTTTTGTTAAAAGTACGATTGGTTTCATAAAAAGATTTATCCAATTGCTGCTAACCACTCTTGTCCTTTCAAGTGCAGTGTTATTAAGTTCAGCTTTCATGCGCTTAAGCATGTACGAGGATGCATATGGGTTTACCTTCATAAGAGTGATGGCGCACTCGTTTATGATTTTCCTTGTTGTCATTTTCATGTATACCTTAATAAAGATCTGGATTGAAAAACTTTCCTTATTCCACTTTTATTTTATAAGCGCCTTACTCTATTACACCGTGATGAACATAATAAATGTTGAGCAAATAATCGTAACAAAGAATATTGAACGATATGAACAAAGTGGGAAAGTTGATTTGCATTATCTAAATAGCTTATCTTACACAGGTATTCTAGGGTTAATTGAGTTATATGAAGAAAACCCTCAGCTTCCGGGCTTAAAAAATATCTTACTTGAAAGAAAAAATGAAGCATATCTGAACAATATTCCATGGCAATCCTATAACCTTAAAAGAGTTCAAGCAAATGAAGATTTAAGAAAAATTGATTTAGAATAAAGGTAATCAAAGGATTGGGTCGAAAATATAAGGATAACATTTATCTAGGGGAGAATTGGCTGATGAACCGAAAAGATGTTTTACTTGAACAATTTCTTTGTTGTCAAAAAAAGAGTCATTGGTTTGTTTCTTTTGAAAAAGCAGTTGCTGGATTAACTCCGGAGCAAGCAAACTGGAAAAAGACAGATTCTGAGAATTCTATTTGGGAAATTATTAGTCATTTGGTTTTTTGGAATCAACGTTTTTTAAACCGGTTTAATGGTATTGCGATTCCGAGGATGGAAGGAAATAATGATACTACTTTTACCTTTTTAAAAGATTTGGAATGGCAGGAGGTCCTAGAACGATATAATGTGGTGATGATTAACTGGTATGAAAGCATTGAAAATAGTGAAGATGAGAAGTTTGATCAATATATTAGTGAAGAATCGAAAGAAACATGGTTAGAATCATTATCGAGTATTACCCTTCATAATGCTTATCATATTGGACAAATGGTTACAATCCGTAAAATGCAAGGTTCATGGGATCCTGAACAGGGGTTAAGCTAATTGAAAAACCGGGCTAAGCCCGGTTTTAAGATTTTTAATTTAGATTTTACTGTTAATCCCCGCCAAACATATCAAAGATACCTTTTGCGATGCTGCCTTCTCCCTTATCACCACCACGATGTGGTGCAGCTGCGAAGACGCGGCTGGCGAGTCGGCTAAATGGCAGTGACTGAATCCAAACCGAACCAGGCCCGCGTAGAGTCGCAAAAAATAAGCCTTCGCCGCCGAAAAGGGCTGTTTTAACTCCTTTAACCATTTCAATATTATAATCGACGCCACTCGTCATAGCGACCAAGCATCCGGTGTCTACTCGTAAAGTCTGACCAGGGAGGAGTTCCTTTTTGGTAATCGTTCCTCCAGCGTGAACAAAAGCAAGTCCATCACCTTCAAGCTTTTGCATAATAAAGCCTTCACCGCCAAAGAACCCAGCACCAATTTTCCGCTGGAATTCTATTCCAACCGAAACTCCTTTAGCAGCTGCGAGAAAGGCATCCTTTTGACAGATAATTTTTCCACCCAACTCACTTAAATCCATAGGGATAATTTTACCTGGGTATGGTGAGGCAAAGGAAACGTGTTTTTTGCCATGACCCTGGTTAGTAAAGGCGGTCATGAACAAGCTCTCCCCAGTAATGACCCGTTTACCTGCGCTAAATAGTTTACCCATTAGTCCGCTGCCACCAGTGCTGGCGGACCCATCTCCAAAAATCGTCTCCATATGTATGTCATCTTCCATCATCATAAAGCTTCCTGCTTCGGCGATTACCGTTTCCTGTGGATCAAGCTCAACCTCAACAAACTGCATATCATCGCCATAAATCTTATAATCGATTTCATGATTATTCATCATTTTCCCTCCTCAAATAAAAAATCCCTTATAATTCCATTTTATAAGATTTAGGGGGAAAGTGCTAATTTTAAACATAAAAAAGACGCCTGCATATAGCAGGCGTCTTTGCGTATTGAGGCGAAAAACCACACTCCACATAGTGTGCTCCATAAGGAATGTTTCTCGACTTACACAACTCAGCTCATCGCTAAATAAATATACCACAGAGATACGAAAAAATACAACTGGAAATATTTTTAAAACAAATGTCTTGATTATTACTTCATATTCCTCTATATTCAAATAATCAGATATACAAATTCAAAAGATAAGAAGGGTTCATATGTTTAGTGACAAAAGATTCCATCAATATTCCTTAAGTAATGTGCCAAAAGATGTCCTATCAGGACTCATTGTCGGTGTAATTGCCATACCTCTTGGAATGGCCTTCGCAATTGCTTCAGGAGTGAAGCCGGAATATGGAATCTACACAACAATTGTTGCCGGAATCCTCATTTCCCTTTTTGGAGGCTCGAAGTACCAAATCGGCGGTCCAACCGGTGCGTTTATTCCAATATTATTTGGAATTGTTATGACGTACGGATACGAAAACTTGTTAATAGCAGGCTTTTTAGCCGGAATCATGCTGCTGTTAATGGGAATCTTCAAACTGGGATCTTTAATAAAGTTCATTCCCAGACCCGTTACAATTGGTTTCACTACTGGGATTGCGATCACCATTTTCACCGGACAAATTGCTAGTTTCCTAGGGTTGACGGGGATTAAGAAACACGAAGAATTTATCAAAAATTTAAATGAACTATTCATTCACATTGATACGATTAACCTTTTGAGCATCCTTACAGCGGCCATATGTTTAGCAACCATTATATTTACGCCCAAGATTGCCCCTAAGGTCCCAGGTCCACTAATTGGATTAGTTGTTTCAACTGTGATTGCAACCTTGCTTTATCCAGGCCAGGTAGCAACAATCGGCAGTGCTTATGGACAAATTCCAAGCTCATTGCCAAAGCTTCAGATGCCTGATTTGAGCTTTGAGATGATTATTACTCTATTAAAACCAGCGTTTATCATTGCGATGCTTGGTGGGATTGAATCACTGCTTTCAGCAGTTGTTGCCGATGGCATGACAAATAGTAAACATAACAGCAACAAGGAACTCATAGGTCAAGGGATTGCCAATATGGTAACTCCGCTATTTGGAGGAATACCGGCAACAGGGGCCATTGCCAGAACGGCTACCAATATAAAAAATGGAGCAGTATCACCATTATCTGGGATCATTCATGGAATAGTAGTATTGCTCGTACTAATGTTTTTCGCTCCATTTGCATCCTATATACCGCTCGCAAGCATGGCGCCGATCCTAATGGTTGTTGCCTGGAATATGAGCGAACGCAAAGTATTTGCCTATATATTAAAAACAAAATCCACTGATTCGCTGGTCTTAGTTGTTACCTTTTTACTAACAGTTTTTGTTAATTTGACAACGGCAGTTGAAGTCGGTTTAGTGATGGCTGCGGTTCTATTTACCATGAGAATGAGCAATCTGATGACGACTGCTAAGGCGTTGCCAAACCTTCAGCATAAACATGCAAAGGTCGAGACTCAAATCGTATCTGATACACATGATTGCCCTCAAGTAAGTATTTATAATGTAGAGGGTCCATTATTCTTTGGAGCTGCCCAAACCTTTGAAACATCGATTATGACCACGATAAACTATCGACCTAAGATTCTCTTATTACGGATGAGCAGGGTTCCTTTTATGGATACTACGGGTGAAGCCAATTTGGCTAGTATTGTGTCCCATTTTTCAAAAAATGGTATAGTGATTATATCGGGAATAAGCGAACAGCCCAAAAATGTTTTGAGAAGTACGGGCTTATATGATGTGATTGGTCAAGAGCATTTCTTTGAACACACAGGTGACGCCATTCAGTTTGCGTTATCTGAACTAGATCGCAATAAATGTCTTGGCTGTAAACACTTTGCATTTAAAGAATGTAAGAAGCTTTCTGCTTCAGAAGTAATGGAAAGCAGTAACCAGAAGCTCACAGCTACTTACTAAAGGACGTGAATGAATTGAATCTAGAAATGCAGCAATTTAAGGCGGAATTTTTTAAAGCTCTCGCACATCCACTGAGAATCCGCATACTGGAGCTGCTAGCGGAAGGGGATAAAAATGTAAATGAAATTCAAACCCTTGTTGGCAGTGAAGGATCTGCTGTTTCACAGCAGTTAACGATTTTAAGAGCGAAGAATATTGTCTCGGGAACAAAGGAAGGGAATAAAGTCATTTATACGCTAAAAGATCCAATGATTGTTGAACTGCTTGGCGTTGCTCGACAAATTTTTAATAATCATCTTGTGGATACAATTACGATATTAGATAAATTCAGAGACGAAGATGAAGAAGTAGTTGCGATGCCGAAGAAATAAGATTCTTCGGCTATTTTTATGTTTAACCCTAGGAATACCTTGTTTTTATAATTATCAATTAATTGTAATATTTGTACCATCTTTTTCCTTGAATTCTATATTACTATAGAGGTGTAAACAAATAATGGAATTTAGGAAGTGATCAAATGATTTACGACTTGGTACTGCTGCATCCGCCTACAGTCTATGATTTCAGAAAAGAAATGCTATTTACCGGTCCAATCAGCGATGTGGTTCCATCATCTCCCGTTTTTGAAATGTACCCGGTTGGTTTAACTAGTATCGGGGATTATCTTGAACGATATGGATTAAAAGTGAAGATTGTCAATATCGCCAATCGAATGCTTTTAAATCCCAAATTTGATGTTGAGAAAAAAATTAAGAATATTAAAGCAAAGGCATTTGGGATAGACCTACATTGGCTGCCGCATGCACATGGTAGTGTGGAGTTAGCCAAAATCGTTAAGAAATACCATCCGGAGACTCCTGTAATGTTTGGCGGGCTATCCAGCACATATTTTCACAAAGAATTAATTGAGTATCCTTGTATTGATTTCGTTGTCCGCGGTGACACTACTGAAAAGTTAATTCTTATGCTGCTAAATAAGTTGGAGAAGAAGGATGTATCGGGATTTGCAGATATTCCTAATCTAACCTGGAAGCGAAATAATCAATATTTTTATAACGAGATTACTTATGTACCAGATAGTCTCGATGAGTTTAATTTGCCAGGTTATCGCTATGTCATAGGCTCCGTCTTTAAATATTTTAATTTATTAGACCCATTGCCATACAAAGGATGGCTGCAATATCCAAATACCGCTCTATTAACTTCTAAAGGATGTAATTATAACTGTTTAATCTGCGGTGGGTCTAAAGATGCCTATGAGTTAAACTGTAATCGGAAGAAGTTAGTCATGCGCTCCCCACAAAAAATGCTTGAAGATATTGCTTTAATTCAAAGATTCACACGAGCCCCAATTTTTCTTTTGAATGATATAAGGCAAGGTGGCAAGGAGTACGTTGATGAGTTTCTAGACGGCTTAGCAAAAATGAAGATAAAGAACGAAATTGTCTTCGAATTGTTTAATTATGCAGATGAGAAATTTTTTGAAAGATTAAATAAAGCAATGCCTAAGTACAGTATCGAGCTAACCCTTGAATCTGCAGATGAAGATATCCGCAAATATAATGGAAAGCTGCCATGTACAAATGCTAGAGTAATTGAAATGCTCCAATTTGCATTAAAACAAGGCTGTGCTAAAATTGATTTGTTTTTCATGACGGGAATTCCTAATCAAACGTATGATAGTGCGATGAGAAATGTAGATTTTTGTGAAAATATTCACAAAGAATGTGGCGAGGCTTCGAATATTTCGTACTTTGTAGCACCACTTTCTCCATTCCTAGATCCAGGCAGCCCGGCGTTTGAAAATCCAGAGAAATATGGCTATAAAAAATTCTGTAACAAACTAGAAGACTTCCGTGAAGCTATGAAACAACCTTCCTGGAAAAATATGCTTAGCTACGAAACCAACAGCATGACAAGAGAGGAAATTGTAAAAGCGACATATGACTCAGCATTGAAGCTTAATGAATTTAAATACAAGAATCATATTATTACCAAAGAGGTTCGTGATGAGGTTAGGCTGAAAATAGAAAAGTCAGTCGAGTTCCTTGCCAGACTTGATGCACTTGAGTTCCTGCCAGAGGAGGAAAAACAAAAAGAGCTTACCATAATAAAAAAAGAAGTGGATCAAATTAATCGACATAGTATTTGCGGTGAGAATGAGCTGAAATGGGAAGTGAAAAAACTGTTTGCTAACTTCCCTTCACTAACCTATATTGGTTTAGAATTACTCATCAAAGATGTCGTAAAGGATCTAAAATGTAAATTCGGCAAGATTGACAGGGATCAAGTTATGGTCACAAATCCAAGCGGTAATGAACACGAAAAGTAATGCGATACAAACAGCCCAAAAGCCTTGCAAACCGCGAATTTTGTAGGCTTTTGTCTATCGTACTTTATTGACAGTACAGCTGAAAAATGTTAAATTTTAGACAGCCGTTGCACGAGATTAGATTTATGTTACAAAGCTTGTTCAAGTTTTAACTGAAGTTTGGATAAGAAAGTGGAAGTAAAGCTATCACGTTGTAATTTGGTGAATTTTACACATGGCTTAATCTAAGCCAATAGGAGGATTTTTTTACATGAAAAACGGTAAAGTAAAATGGTTCAACTCTGAAAAAGGTTTCGGATTTATCGAAGCTGAAGATGGAAACGACGTATTTGTTCACTATTCCGCTATCCAAACTGAAGGTTTCAAAACTTTAGAAGAAGGTCAAGAAGTATCTTTCGAAGTTGTTGAAGGTGCTCGTGGACCACAAGCTGCTAACGTTACTAAAAAATAATTCTATGAAAACAATGATTTAACAGCCCGGCCAATGTGTCGGGCTGTTTTTTGCATTTATGACATAATCTTCATCCATTATTACCTGTAATTGCTTCGTTTTCCATCATCAAATAAGTTGGTATTTTGCTATAATAGTATTTATGAGATGAAACAGATGGGGTGACTAAAATGAAATTTATCCATACTGCCGACTGGCATTTAGGTAAGTTAGTGCACGGTGTCTATATGACGGATAATCAGCGTGAAGCACTAAATCAATTTATAGAAATTGTGGCGGAAGAAAAGCCGGATGCGGTCGTGATTGCCGGTGACTTGTATGATCGTTCGGTTCCTCCAACAGAAGCAGTAGAATTATTAGATGAAATTCTGTTTACAATCAATGTTGAGCTAAAAACGCCTGTTGTTGCGATTGCGGGAAACCATGATAGCGCTGAACGTCTTTCATTTGGAAGCTCGTGGTACAAGCATAGCCAATTCTACTTATCTGGTAAGCTTTCAGATAGCTTTAAGCCCGTACAGGTTAACGGAGTCAATTTCTATTTAGTACCTTTTGCAGAACCTGGAGTGGTACGTCAACTTCTTGCAGATGATTCGATTCATTCCCATCAGGATGCTATGAAAGCATTGATTGGCAGGATGGAGGAAAACTTGAATCCCAACGAGCCCAATGTGTTGGTAGGACATGCCTTTGTCTTGGGAGGGAAGACTTCAGACTCCGAACGTGTTTTATCCGTTGGGGGATCTGGTTGTGTAGGTGCAGAACTTTTTGAACCATTTTCTTATACGGCACTGGGGCATCTCCACAGTCCGGATGCCATTAAACATGATAAAGTAAAATATTCCGGTTCCCTTTTAAAATATTCCTTTTCAGAAGCGAAGCAAAATAAATCGATTTCCATTATTGAAATGGATGAGAAAGGAATTTTTTCTCATCGCTATAGGTCCTTGAGTCCGACACATGACATGCGTGAACTTGAAGGGCGTCTTGAGGAGTTACTAGATCCTTATTTTTATGAAAAACAAAAATTAAATGATTATCTGAAAATCACCTTGCTAGACGAAGGTGCACTACTTGATCCGATTAATAAATTACGTCAGGTATATCCAAACGTACTCCATCTTGAACGGAAAATAGATATTACGGATTTGAAGAAAAAGCAGTCATTTAACATTACTCAAAATGAGAAGAAATCAGAGCTTGATTTGTTTGAGCAATTTTATTCGGAAATGACAACCTCTGAGTTTACAGCCGATAAAAAAGAAGTTATGGCTGATGTAATTGGAAAAGTCTTACGTGAGGAGGGGACAAAGTGAGACCATTAAAACTAACGATGCAGGCATTTGGTCCTTATGCAGATGTCGAAACAATCGATTTCACGCAGCTGGGGAATCGCACGATGTTTGTCATTTCTGGTAAAACCGGATCTGGAAAGACCACTATTTTTGATGCAATTAGTTATGCAATATATGGAAAAGCAAGTGGGGAAGACCGTAACGGACCTGAATTACGAAGCCAATTTGCAAGAGCTGATTTGGTAACAGAGGTTTCACTCGACTTCGCAATCCGTAACAAAGTATATTCGATTACCCGCTTACCTCAACAGCCAAAAAAGAAGGAAAAGGGAGAAGGATTTACTACTTTACCTGCCAAGGCCGAATTATACAGCTGGGATGAGAAAGGTGAAAAGAAATTAATCGCCACTAAGATCAATGAGGTGGAGGAAAAGATTAAGGAAATTATGCTGATTGACAGCAACCAGTTCCGCCAAATCTTAATGATTCCTCAAGGTGAGTTTCGTAAGCTATTAACCTCCGACAGTAAGGATAAAGAAGTTATTTTACAGCGGTTGTTCCATACTCAAATTTATAAAATGGTGGAAGACAGGCTGAAAGTAGAATCTACAGAATTAAAGAATTCTGTTGAAATGCAGGTTCAAACTAGAAATGACAACCTCCGACGTATTCAAGCGGTAACAAACGAAGAGCTTAAAGGATATTTAGAAGCAGATAGTGTTAACGATTTGATCATGATGCCATTACTGCAGGAAGAAATCAGTAGTATGGAAAGCCTGATTGAAAAATTGGTTATTAGCTTGAAAGAAAAGGAACAGGAACAAGACTTCTTAAAAGGGAAGTTATTTGAAGCCGAAACGATCTTAAAGCAAATTCAGACAAGAGAAGCGTTAAAAGAGGAAAAACTTAAACTTGAATCACAAGCTGAGATCTTTGCTGAAAAAGAAAAACAGGTACAGCTTGCGCATAAAGCAGCATTATTGGCACAGCAGGAAGAGCTATGCCATCGATTAAAGCGTGAATTGGACCAACTGAATGGAAATGTAACATCTATACAGGGCGAAATTGAAAAATTAGATGTCCTTACAAATCAATATGAGCAACTGTGGCAAGCAGAGCAAGAGCGTGAAGGTGAACGACAAAAGGCACTTGAAGCCATTAATCAATTAATTAATATGAAGGACGATGTTTATTCCTTTGCTGCTTTAGTAAAGGATTCTGCAATTGTGGAAGCCTCGCTCAAGAGTGCAAGGGACAAGCATCTAAAAGCAGAAAATAACTTTAAAAGCTTGGAAGAACGAATCAAAGTAATAAACGACAAAAAGATAGTCATTGAGAAGGGTAAGCTAAAATATTTAGAAAATGACCGTCTGATTGAAAAAATGCAGGCAGAACTTGATCAGCTAGAAAAATATGAACTTAACCTAGGACGTCATCAAAAAGCAGTACAAGATCTTAAAGTGAAAACCGGTAAGTTTGAAAAAATAACAGCTAGGTATTTGGATGCAAAGGCACTAGTTGAAGATATGGAGAATCAATGGCTGCATGGCCAAGCGTCACTCCTGGCAGCACGACTTACTAGTGGTGAGGCATGTCCAGTTTGTGGTTCGGAGCATCACCCATCACCAGCGACATCGAATCAAGTTCTAATCCCAAATGAAGAGGACCTGAAAGCTGCAAAGCAGCAGGCAGCTCTATTAGAAAAAGAAAAATCAGCAGCAGAATCTCAGTTTTTTGAGAGTCAATCTATTGAAAAAACACAACGGGAAAAGTGTGAAGAGATTTTTAAAGAAATATACACTTACCGGATTGATTTTAAGGAATCGGATTTACATTTAACGAAGACAGAAGTGATTTCTAACAGAAATAAGCTACTTGAATCACAAAAAACACTTGCTGCTCAAATTAAAATACTTGATCAAATTAATCATGAACTAGAAAAGAGTGGTACGGAAAAAACAGAATTACAAAGTGCTATTCAGCAGTTTGCTGCACATGTAACAAAGGTAACTGTACAGTTTACGGAGATGAGAACGAATTTAACTAGGATGATGAAGGTTATTCCAGAAAATCTTCGTACTGAAGAAGCCTATGAAACAGCACTATCAACATCTAAAAAACATCATGAAATGTTAGTGCAAAGGCTTGAAGAGGCGAAGCAGCGATTACAAGCAGTTAAAGAAAAACAATCTGCTGAAACAGCTAGATTACAGGACGCGGTGAAGCACCACTCTAGCAAAGAGAATGAGTTGAAAACAGAGAAAGAACTCTTTGTTAATAGACTTGCAGAACAAGGGTTTATTAATTATGGGGAATACCATTCTGCTAAAAAAAGTGAAGCTGATATCCGGAATCTTGAAGGTCAAATCCGCGGTTACCGTGAAGAGTTACGCTCTGTTTCAGACCGCTTAAAAGAGTTGACTGAGCTTTTACAAGACATTAAGACGCCAGATGTTGATGGATTAAAAGCTTCATTAGAGAATTTAGCCCGTAAAATTGAAGAGCTAACCAATCAGCGTACGGATCTATTTGTTAAAAAGAGAGACAATGTTGAAATTTACAATAATGTAGAAAGAATAAATGAACAAATGAAGGTGTTGGAGGAACGATATAAGTTGATTGGCCATCTTCATGAAATTGCTAAAGGACAAAATACGTATCGAATTACGTTTGAACGCTATGTACTTGCGTCTTTCTTAGATGATATTTTGCGGGAGGCAAATGTTCGATTAAGGAAAATGACGGCAGGACGATTTGAACTTCTAAGGAAAACAGACCGTTCGAAAGGGAATGTTCAAAGTGGCTTAGAACTGCTTGTCTTTGACCAATATACTGGTCAAGAGCGCCATGTAAAGACTTTATCAGGCGGGGAAAGCTTTAAAGCTTCTCTATCATTAGCTCTTGGACTAGCAGATGTCGTCCAAAACTATGCAGGCGGAGTTTCATTAGAAACGATGTTTATTGATGAGGGCTTTGGAACGCTAGACCCTGAATCACTTGATCAAGCAATTGAAGCACTGATGGATATTCAAAGCAGTGGACGCTTGGTCGGTATCATCTCGCACGTTCCAGAGCTTAAAGAACGAATCGATATTAGACTAGAAGTCATCGCAGGGCAAACTGGAAGTAGGACGGAATTTATTTTTACAAACTAATAAGTTTGTTGTTTGGAGTGACCGAAGATGAAAAAGAGTAGTGTTTATGGTCACTCAAAAAAACACGAGAATTCATTAGGAATCTCGTGTTTTTTGTGTACTTATTAAATCTCTATACCTAAATGGCTTTGAAATTTGGGAAAGGATATTGCGCTTCTGCTAGGGTTGAGAGATTTGTCAGTTCGGCTACAGAAGCAATTTGATCCCATACAGCCATGACTTTTTCAGATTGATGTGCCTTGTCAATTGCCTCACTAGACTTCCATTCCGCTATTTCAATGATTGTACCATCCTCAGCTTGAAGTGTTAGCAATTCACGTTCTGTTATCAATCCTTCTTCTCTAAGGACGGGGATATGTACATTAAGGATTTCTTTTAATTCATTCTCTTTTCCTGGTTTTGGACGATATAGTGCCATAAACACGAGTGCAGTCATGTAATAGCCTCCTAAATTTTATAGTAATCATCATAACCGTACATACTAAAAAACGTCAACAAATCGCTTGTGGCGTATTAACTTATAACATAAAAAAAAATTGGTGATACAATGGAAAGATATTTTCAGGCAGATGGTGAAGATGTATTTATTTTATTTTCAAAAACACACTGGATGACGATATTTATTTTAGTTGGGGTAATTATCTTAATCTTTCTATGTAGAAGATTTCTTAGGAGGACGCCATTCAATAGTATTGCCAGAATAGGATTGGCAGCCACTTTAATTATTTCAGAAATTAGTCTGCATGCATGGCTATGGCGTTTAGGAGAGTGGACTATTCAATATTCTCTGCCGTTCCATCTAAGTAGTATTTCCATCCTTCTATCAGTAGCTTTACTGCTTACTAAGAGCTATAGTCTCTTTGAATTTACCTATTTTGCTGGCGTTGGAAGCGCTCTGCAGGCAATGATCACCCCTGATATTAGTGCTTATACGTTTCCCCATTTCCGTTATGTTCACTTTTTTATTTCGCATGGTGGAATCGTGGTGGCAAATATATTTATGGTATTGGTAGAAAAATATAGACCAACTGCAAAGAGTATTTGGAAAGCTTTTATGTACTTAAATCTATATACTTTTTTTGTGTTTTTATTGAATTTTTTTATTGAAGGAAATTATATGTATATCTCTGAAAAGCCAGTAAACCCATCGATTTTGGATTATTTAGGACCATGGCCACTGTATCTTATTCCTTTAGAGGTCATTGCATTATTAACCTTTTTATTATTGTATTTTCCATTCAGGATCATTAATAGATTTGAAAAAAGTAAGGGTGCAGACAAATGACATCAACATTTCCCCATAAGCAAATGGCAGTAAATTGTTTTAATGGTGTTTGGGAATCTTGAACTATCAGAACGAACAAAATTAGAAGAAGGGAAAATGATTCACCTAGCACATTCGTCATTTTACCATTAAATATAAGAAATATTTAAATTCACATCCGGTTCTGAGAGGGGGCACGACTTGTTGTTGCGCATAATCTGGCGTGAAAGCGCAAATAAAAGCAGTTGTTTTTTTGGGAGTCCACACACTCTCTCTTGAAAATTTTGATGAGCGGGTCAAGAGAGTTGTCTAGCACAAGCACCTTACTTAGAACATATTCTAATATAGTAATCAGATATTGAGACAAAAGAAAGGAGCTGTTGAGAGTGAATTTGGAAAATGAGATTGTCGATAAACTGGATAAAATTCATATATCGAAACAATCCGGCAGTGTGGAAATTTATAACCCAACAAGTTTTAAGTTATTGGGAAAAGGACACCAAGGGGCTGTTTTTCAAATAGATGAAAATCGCTGTGTGAAAATCTACTGTGCGAAACAAGACCTGGATCGTGAGCTTCATGGATTACAACTTGGAGGTAATATTGGCATTTGTCCAAAGGTGTATTTATCGGGAAAAAATTTTATTGTTATGGAATACTTGACATATCCAACTCTTTTCGAATATTTAGACCAGAATCCACTTGACAAGGAATTAACGGCCAAAATTATTGATGTATTGGATTCATTTGAACAAGCAGGCTACAATCGTTTTGATCATTCTGCTCGGCACATCTATGTGGTTCCTGATGGGAAAATGAAAGTAATTGATGTGGTTCACATGATTAAACCTCAGCCTATCCATTTAGCAAAAAAACTAATTGGTGATATGGGAGTTAACGCTGAAGATTTCGTTCGATTTGTCCAAGAAATTAGTCCTAAATGGTATAATCGCTGGGTAAATGATCCTGATTTTCCTGATTTAATGACGAAAGTGAAAGGATAAGTATAGGGTAAGTTTATTGAAAAATTTATCCTTTCTTATTAGTCTAAAAAAGGTTCTGCCATGAGGCAGAACCTTTTTTCCTTTATTTTTTCTTTTTTTTGGATTGTAAATTTAGCTCTGGTAATAGTTGTTTTGCATTAACAAGGTGGGTGACAAGCGCCTCCCTTTCCATTTCCGATACATCCCAGTCGTGAGGGATCGATTTGATTACTTCATGAATTGCCTTTTCTGGTATTGCCATTATTTTTTCGATCGCTGCATTTATTTCGTTTTGACTTTGCAGTAAAGAAACACACCACTTATGGACGTTTAGATTAACAGCCACTTTAGGCATTTTCCTTAGTGTTTTGACGGTCCATTTCGCATCAGAAAAACAACGGCCATGGTCGATCATATGGAGATAATACTCCCCTTTCTCAGCAGGTTCGAGCAGGACATTGTTCTCTTTACGATCTGTATTGCCTATCCAAAGATCGAATACCATCATTAAGGCAAGATGATCTCGATTGCTTACTTTTACGTGTTCATTCTGCGAATCCCTTAAGAGTTGACTACAATTGTCAATAAACAAACTGGCAAATTGACTCCCAGAGGTGAACTTGTGTTTAGAAAGAATTGGAGACTCCTTAATAAAATCATCTTCTATTTGTACCACTTCAAAAGGTACAACGGGAAGGGAGAGAAGTTGGCCTAATTTACCGGCAATATACTCGTTTACCATAACTCTCGTTCCAGATGGATTATTTTTGAACTTCACTACATACGTGCGACCATCACTAAAAAGAATGTGCTGAGGTTTGGAATAACCTTTAAAGAAGGTTTCCAGCAGCTGAACAGGATGTATGTTCTGATTCATACTAATTAAATCCTCCTTTTTCTATTATGATGAAAATTTACGCTCCTGCTCCTAGACAAAATGAAGCAGAGGAAGATGTGATCGTAAGCCCCAAACAAAAGCCGTGTCCGAAAATAGGAATACGCGGCGTCCTCCAAATGATATTCTCTGACTTTAGGGAAACCCAAGAAATCACTTTCCCGTTTTGAAACCCTCGCTTATTCTCATTTTGGTAAGGGAGAATGTCGGAGCGGCCTTCGCGCAATAGTCGCAAGTAGTCTGGTGATAAACCAATATCGAGTGATAGAGGCAAAATGTTTGAAGGAATATTGTCATATTTAATATTGATTTCACCTTGTCCTTTTTTGAGTAAAAAGTGTTTGGTCATCCCATAGGCAGCACTGTTTGATTGCTTGTTCACGATCACGAGCTCAACTTCTTGATCTTCTTTTATCGTGAGAGAAAGAAGTTCATATGTGTCATGTTCAAATCCATAATCTGCCAATGCACCTGGATGATTCATTGGAACGTCCATAAAGTCGTTTAGTTCCTCCAACCAATTCCAGTCGTCTGATGGATTACCAACGATAAGCTGCCCATCAACTTCTTTATAAAAAAACAGGTAAATGATACGCCCCCCGAAACGAGGCGAAATCACTGCGGCTAAAACATTATTTCGTAATATGATTTCCTTATGACCGTCATTATCTAAATCATCTTCAAAAGCATGAATGAGGCTGGAGTTATCGCAATCATTTTCCCATTTTACTGCTTCCATCAGGATTGAAGTTGCCCGAACATGACTGGCGACTGCACGTGCCCAAGGAGCGGGTAATGGGACGCCGCTGCTGTCTGGATCGCTGTGAATACTGTTTGGAGCGTCGTGCCAGCCTGTTTCATAAGTACAAGCAAGAAAGTGTTTTCGTGCTAGTACAAGTAATGAAGACTGTGGATTAGTCTTAGATGAAAGCTTTTTTAGCTCCTCCCACGTTTTGATCAAGGATTGTTGATAAGGAGCCCAAGCCTGTGAATTAGCCCAATTCATATAATCTTCACCAGCTCCAAACTCTGTAGCCAGCTCTCGGTAGGTACCAGTTCCGATAGGACGCTGGGGTTGAATTTTGTGATTCGCCAACCATGACCGAAGAAGAACGGGTGTAACATCTTGTCTATTAATCAACCATTCCAGGAAACAACGATAATGTTCAACAGCAAGAGGATTCCAAGGAGGAATTCCTGCAACCTTCTCCATATCATCGCCATAGATTGCAATTACGTCTCGACCGTTCATGATCTCTTGCTGTATTTGCGACATAAGAATATTTAATCGTTGTTCATGCTTCTCTGTTTCAAGAGGGACAGATAAACGCATTTCATAAGAGAGCGGAAGCGCGATTAAACCTTGACTCCCTTCAATACGATGAGCTTCAAAAAGTTCGGGAATAAAGCGTGGATTAAGATCAAAGTTTCCACGTAAGGCGTTAGATAAGAATAAGCGGTCATCCACTAGAACATATTGAAACCCTCCATTAGGAAGACTTGTATCAGTAAGAACATTAGCTAGTTTTTGGGTATTCCATACTCGTTCAGGAACCCAAAATCCCGTTACCTCAGAAATTTCGGATCCAAGCCACGTTTCAAACAGACGCAGTTCTTCTTCAACTTGATAACGATTATGTTCGCGATCAAACAAAGGCATAATATTTTGGGCATACGTAGATCCAATAATCTCTACTAATCCCGATTTTCTTAATTCAACAATTTCTTCAAGAAAAAGCGGATCATACCAGGCGCATGCTTCGATAAACGTGCCGCTAATATGGAGGTGGAAGGGTATGTTATATTGGGAATGGAGATCAAATACTGCTCGTAAACCGGAGGTAGCGTTAGGAGGCCCAATAATCTCATCGATACCCGGACGATTGTCGTAGCCATTAGTGATCAGGTATTGATTGGCATGGTGAACGATGGCAATGGGAATGGATGTGCCGCTCATTTATAACCCTTTCCTTGCAAATAAAGCTCGCACTTTGTAAGAAAAGGATCTATAATGGTAAAATTTCCTGTATTTAGTACACATAATTCATAGTGCAGGCTTTCAAAAAGGGAACGAGCGCTGTATAAATAGATTCGATCAAGAAAAGACTGTTTGTCGTAGGCAGGATGAGCATCAAAATACTTTTCAATGAAATGCTTAATCATTGGTTGAAAAAATTCAAAACTCCCTTTCTTGAAAAAGCTGCTTACCTGAATTTGACAAGCCAAATACGCTACATCCCAGGCAGGGTCACCTGCAAAATGGTGATCAAAATCAATCGCAATGACTTTTTGCTCATGCAAAAATACATTTTTTGTATGAAAGTCACCATGAAGTAATACTACTGCGTCTGTTCTATTTTTTTCTGAATTTTGAATAAATTTATCGTATATAGATTGTAGCTTTGCTTTTTCTTTTGGTATTCGTTCTGTAAGATCTTCATAAAAACGCCTCACGTCAGCATTGGCTCTTGTTCGTGTCGCTTCGCGGATCTCTGTTAGAGGAATCTCATGCATTCGTGTCAACCAGTCTGCCATCAGAAAGGCTAACTGCTTGCTATTCATATTTGGATCATGTATCCAATCGTCCAATGTTTTGCCAGGAGACTTTGACATAATCATCAATCTCCATTTCTGTAAATAAGCGATGGGATGTACTATCGTATACTGAGGGTCAGAACCAAATCCATTGTTCCACAAATATTGCAAAAACCGATAGCTTTCAATTCCTTTTTTTTGATCAGAATACACTTTTCCAATTAATGATTCTTCTTCCAACTCTCCATCTTGATTACGGTAGGTTACAAGATATTCTAGGATCATTTTCCGTATTTTAGGGGTGTAGGAAATGAGTACAGCCTGCAGAACCTTTCTGCTTGTCCCAAAGCAATCTTGATAGGCTGAAATAATATCCTCAATTTCAGGAAGTTGTGCCTCGTTTGACATATTCTATTAACTCCTTTCCTTAAATAAATATAAAAGATTATTACTTTGTGTTTAAAAGCTTTAAATATAATTGGCGAGTCTTCTTTGCTGCAAGGTTCCAAGACCATGCCCGTGCTTCTTGAGCACCTTTTTGCCCTAAGGTTTGTCTTATCTCTGGGTTGTCCAAGAGGTGAATGATCGCCTTTGCCAGTTCCTTCGGCTGATTCGGCTCAATGATATGAACATTCTTGACAATTTCCCCAACTCCGGTTGAGGAGGAGATGATTGTCGGGATACCTGCAGCCATTGCTTCCAAAACAGTTATTCCAAAAGGTTCAGATCTGGCTGGAAGAACAAAAAGTATGGCATTTTTGTAACATTCTTGCAATTTCTCACCAAAGACACTGCCTGTGAACTCAACACGATCAGCAATTTTCAAGCGGCGTGCTTTGAGACGTAACTTATTGAGTAAGTCACCATCTCCTGCAATTATAAAGCGGACATCATTACGTTCTGCTAGAACAAAACTAGCTGCTTGTAAAAAATCATCTGGAGCTTTCTGGCCGGTCAATCTACCGAGAAATAAGATATGCCCTTCAATTTTTTGATAATCTCTGTTTACCATCTGTTCAAAAGATGAGACGTCAATACCATTGTAGATTACAGTTATTTTATCCGGATCGGTTCGGTAACGATCAGTCAGAATTTGTTTTGTCATTTGGGAGACAGATATCGTATGATTCACGGTAAGAAAAGCTTCTTGTTCAATAGTAAAAATTGCGGGATTAAGTGAATTTCCCGCAGCTCGATCATATTCTGTAGAATGAACAGTCCAGATAAGGGGAATCTTGTATTTTTGGGCGATTCCTGTTGCTGCAAATACACCCATCCAATCGTGCGCATGAATGATATCAATACCTTCCGGCTGAAATACTTCATCCAGTCGATTCCGGAAATCCATCACAGATTCCCATATGGCAGTTCCTAAATAAGAATGATCCGAGAATGGCTTGTTCATCTTCACATGATGAATAACCATACCTTCTGGAGTATCAAATTCGAGTTTCTTAAACGCAGGGAGGTAAAAATCAATACTAACCCCGATGCTTGTCAATTCTCGAACAAGGGCTTGACAGTGGATGCCCAACCCCCCGGAAAATTGCGGCGGATATTCCCAGCTAATCATTGCTACTTTCATGAATTCCACCTCCTATTTACTTTTACCTAACTTTGCTTTTGCGATAGTGGCATTGAACTTAGGATGATTTGTCCAAGAGTTATACAAAGTGGGTTCAAATTCTTTTACGTACTGGAGAAAGACAGTAACCTGATTACCCATCCCCTTGATCATACGCTGTGGAAACTGCTTAGGTGGTAGTTTGTTATGGCGGTGTAAGTTTACTACCTTAAGACTGCCGTCTGGCATTAAGTAAATGTATGCCGGGTCGTGATCAAGACGGGTAAAACCAATTGCCTTAAAATCATCGAGAAGACCAAGAAGCTTTTGTATTAATTCAATGGTTAAAGGATTGTTTTTCAGGTAATCAGCTATAGTCGGCGCTTGTATATACTCCATTACTACGTAGGTCCCTCTTCTTTCATAAACAATTGGAGTAATTCCTTGTTCCGCTCCCATCTGAAGGGCTTGAAACTCTTTTTCGGCTTTTTCCTCTTCTTCGAAATAAGCTGCACAACGAGTTTCATCAATGCCAATGACAACACGCTTCTCTTCCTGGATGATGATAGGAAGGTCTGTCGGATTATGAATGATTATTCCTGTAGATTCAGGCTTCGTCACCTTTATTTTGTTAATCTCATTGATTAACATTGCTTCATCGGAATTCTTAGACTTATGTTCCATAATGCTTCATCTCCCTCTATAAATTAAAAAAATGTAAAAAATATTAATCTACTAATAAGATATGATAAAGATAGAAAAGGGAACTCAACGCTTGTCCAACTTCTGAAAAATTTGGCGAAAACACTAGTTCTAAAGAAATACTTACTAACTATTTGGAAACATTACGTTAGATAAAAGGAAGATTCTCTTAAGAGGTCTTCTTTTTTTATGTAGGACACAAGTTATGGAATCAAAAATCAAATAGGAAATCGAAAAAGTGATCGCATGAAGGGTTTGTCAAGTGGCGTGTATTCATTTAAAGAATGGAATCTTTTTATTACTTTTATTTACTATTTATTCTTTATCTTATTTTTATTATTTACCTTGAAATGGTTCAGAGGTCTGGATTCTAGTTTCGGGTGTAAAAAAAATGCAATGGACTGAAACAGGAATTGATACTAATGATTTTTTTGTCATTGGCGCTGTTATCGTATCTTGGGGCATTTATTACTCTATCTGTTTTTACTTTTTTACCCAAACGGTCCTTATTCTGTTTTATCGCTGGATTAAAAAAAAGAACTAAAAAAACCAGAAAAAATTCTGGTTTTTTAGTTTGATTTATTTTTTTCAAGATAAGTTGCTAACTCTTTAAATTTCCCTCCTTGGTAAACAACCCCGGCTTGGTCAAAAAGAATATAAGCGGGTTCTGACTTAATGTTAAGATCGGGATATGCTTGCTGTGCCATTTCAAGCTCGGGAAGACTTAAAATATTATTGACTTTTTCAGTGATTTTATTGTTTTTTTCAATCGGATTTTCATTATCCCCAATGACTAAAAGCGAAAAGGATTGTTCACTTTCAGATAATAGATTTGGATAGGGGAAAGCAGCGTTTGTTTCCGATTTAGTTGATTCCTCCATCTGATTTTGTACCGTAGATTGTTTTGTCTCCTCTTTAGGTTCAGTGTTTTGACAACCCACTAACAGTATCATTCCTATAACTATAGGCCAAGCGATTCTCTTCATTGAAATCTTCCTTTGTTGTAATAGAATTCTTTACTACAACATAGCACATAAATAGTTGCCTTGGACGGGCTGAATGTGTAGGATTCGTGAAATGAAAAAGCAGGATAAATAGGGATTATTGTCAAATAAGTAATAAAATCAGTTCTTTAGAAGGAGTGGGGGGCAATGCAACAGATTACTGCAGGAATTGATGCTGGTGGTTCGTTAATCAAAATCGTTTATCAGGAAAATGGGAGAATGCATTTTAAGAAATTTTCTATAAACAAACTGGATTCAGCTATTTCATGGTTAAAAATGGTAGCTCCCTCTTTAAAAGTTTCCATTACAGGCGGTAAAGCGCTTGCTATACAAAATAGGTATTTTCAAGAAAGTACATTAATCCCTGAATTTCAAGCAACCTGTGAGGGGGCACGTTTCTTACTTACAAAAGAAAATAAGAGTATCGAAGAATCTTACTTGGTCTTAAATATTGGTACGGGAACCTCGTGGCATCTGGTAAATGGGGCTAAAGCGGAGCGAATTCTTGGCAGTGGAATGGGCGGAGGTACATTCACGGGTCTAGGCTCTTTATTAACGAAAGTACAGGATTATCAACTGCTTACCGTGCTCGCTGAAGAAGGTAATAAAGGAAACGTGGATATGCTGGTTAAGGATATTTATGAAACAGCAGACAGCCCCATTCATGGTGATTTAACAGCTGCGAACTTTGCTAAGGGTAAAAAACGGACTCATAAGGAAGCGGACAGACTTGCCTCACTTTCCAATATGATTGCTGAAACCATTGTATTGTTAACCTCGCAGGCTGCAACCATTCATCAAGTTAAAAGTGTGGTCATTATCGGAACTGCAATTATCGGTAATCCATCATTAAAACATGGTCTAGAATACTATTTTAATATGTTAGGTTTAACTACAGTGTTTTTGGAAAAGGGAGAATATTGCGGTGCAATTGGAGCCTTTTTGTCGGTCTAAAAATGTTCTCTTGAACAATATGTTTTTTAAGGATAAAGTAAAAAGGAAGACCGAAAAAAGTAGGTGGCAACTTTGGAGAAACGATATTTTACAATTGGCATGGCTGGACATATAGATCATGGTAAAACTTCTTTGACGAAAGCTTTGACAAATGTGGATACTGATAGATTAAAGGAAGAAAAAGAACGACAAATTTCAATTGAACTTGGATTTGCTCCCTTATATGAGGATCAGGATATTCAAATTTCGGTTATTGACGTGCCGGGGCATGAGCGCTTTATTCGGCAAATGATTGCTGGGGTGGCAGGAATTGACCTTGTGGTACTGGTTGTTGCTGCAGATGAAGGAGTCATGCCGCAAACGAGAGAGCATCTGGATATCCTAAAATTCTTAGGTGTGAAAAACGGGTTTGTTGCGATTTCTAAAATTGACAGGGTTGATGAAGAATTTATTGAGCTTGTAAAGGATGATATTTTAGAAGAATTAACAGGAAGTGTCTTTGAGGATGCCCCGTTTGTATTAGTAGACAGCCTATCTAAAAAGGGCATAGAAGTGTTAAAAGAGTTAATCATCAAAACCCTTAAAGAGCAGGAAATGAGAGATGCAAAAGGTGCCTTCCGTCTGCCGATTGACCAGGTATTTACTGTCAAGGGTCAGGGAACAGTGGTTCGTGGGACGGTTTATGAAGGAACGGTGGAAGAGGGTCAAACACTAAAGATTATGCCGCAGGGACTCGAAGTGAAAGCAAGGCAAATTCAGGTTCATCATAAGCAAGCGCAAAAAGCATATGCTGGCCAGCGTACCGCTATTAATCTTTCGGGCATTTCGAAAGAGGACTTAGAACGCGGTGATGTTCTCGTATCTTCTGAACATTTTATTGTTACGAAAACAGTGGATGTAGCGATACGGGTGGTTGAGGATCTCGAACATATGGTAAAACAGCGGATGCCGATTAAGCTTCATATTGGAACCACAGAGGTAATGGGACGGATTGTCTTTTTTGATAGGAATGAGATAAAGGAAGAAAACGGTGAAATTCTTTGTCAGCTTCGTTTAGAGGAAGAAATCCTTACTAAGCGGGGGGATCGCTTTATTTTACGTCGTCCAAGTCCACAAGAGACGATTGGCGGCGGCTGGGTAATCGATCCAAGAGGGAATAAATATCGGTTTGGAAATCAAACGATTGAAGAACTTGAAAAGAAAAAAGAAGGTTCGCCAAAGGAACGGATAACGGCTGCCATCTATGAAGCAAAAAGTCTATCTCTTAATGAGTTAATAAAGCGTACTGCTCTAGAAGAGGAAACTCTGAATGAGTTTTTAGATGATGATGAATTTGTCTTATACAATGGTAAAGAGTTTACACTCAAAATGTTAATTAATTCGATTGAAGAAGACATCTATGATCGTTTACAAGAATTCCATCAATTGTATTCCATGAAACTTGGTCTTAATAAGGCCGAACTTTTGCAGTCTATGCAAAAAAGATTCCCAAAACCGCTAATTGATTTTGTGGTGGAAAACGGGATTGCAAATGAAGTATTTAAGCGGAAAGAACAGTTTGTTTCCTTGGCAAACTTTGTGCCGCATGTACCGAAAAGCTGGCAAAAACGGGCTGAAAACATGCTAGGTGAATTAAAAAAGGATGGGCTAAAGGTTCGTTATTATAAAGACTATTTTTCGGATTCTGGTATTCCTGACCATTTAGAAGCTGATTTAAGACGGTTTATGGAAGATCAAGAATTTGTTGTCTATTTGGATGAGCAATTTGCTTATCAGGGGGATGTTTTTAAGGAAGCCGTCGAAAAACTTCGAAGTGGCACAGGACAAGAATTTGAAGTTGGCGATGCCAAAGAAATCTTAGACCTTTCCAGGAAATATATGATCCCATTTTTAGAGAGATTAGATTCTAAAGGCCTTACAAAACGAGTAGAAAATAAACGAGTTTGGCAAAAATAAGCAAGTAAAAACCTCAATCCAATGTAGCGGATTGAGGTTTTACTTGCTATGAAAGAAATTCTCCAGGATTTAATCCTAACTCGCGGCAAATATCACTGACCATTTGCATTTCATTGTGATCAAAATTACCGTCTGCATACCCAATGGCAATACAATAGCGAGCAACTAAACGGGCAATTTCTGGTTTTGATCTAATTTTTCCAAGGGCACGGAAGGCTTCAGCCCGACCAATCATCCGGTCTGCTTCAATCCGTGAAACAAAATAATTAAATCTTTGGATGACTTTGTTACTATCAAAAACGCGTAACTCTTCGCTGGAATTAACAAATTCAATCATTTTCTGACGTTCAGTGGCATCCAAATATCCGTCTGCCATGGAAACCAGGGCACAAGCCGCTACTACTGCCTCTAAAACATCTTGACTCTTGTAACGATTAAACAATTCCTGAGCTTTTCTTTTCGATTGATTGGCCCATTCATTTATGTCGGTTTGATTCGGTGACCAATTGTTACCACAGCTATTACAAGTAAACTTTAATTGGTTCTTCCCAATAAAACCACCAAGCAAACCTACAGGCCCTAGAATTAACCCGCCAATTGCTGCTTTCCCCAAACCAAAGCCCTTTTGCCCCGTCCTAACATTCGATGAGTTACAGCGCGGACAATGAATATCATCCCCATATGTACGATGGTTGTTTGGTGAATATGTTTGTGTTGGATATCCAAAAGCTGGCTGCGAATAGGAAGATTCCGGCTGTAAATGAATTCGCTGAGGCTGTTGGTTTTGCTGATATGGGTTAGAACCGTTTTGATTTTGATTAAATGAATTTTGGTTATTGAATTGGTTTTGATTGTTATTAAATTGGTTCGGATTGTTATTAAAAAGATTTTGCTGCACAGGTGGTGTTGGTGTCGGTGCATCATCTACTGATACACCAAAATTGCGGCATAATGCAGCCAGTCCACCTTGAAAACCGCTGGCAATCGCATTAAATTTCCATTCTCCATTATGACGGTATAGTTCAGCCGCAACAATCGCTGTTTCAACAGTAAAATCCCTGCCAAGGTTAAAACGAAGTAGTTCCTCATTGGTTTGTTCATTAAAGATTCGTACGTATGAATTAGAGATTTGTCCGAAATTTTGCTGCTTCATTTGAGCATCATGAATCGTAATCGTAAAAGCAATACGATGAATGTGGCTGGGAACTCCCTGTAAATTGATACGGATTTGTTCGTCATCCCGTTCGCCAGCACCATTTCGGTTATCCCCGCTGTAATTAATAGAGCCATTGCCGCCAGATGGATTATTATAAAAAATAAAATCCTGATCACTTTGAACCTTACCCGTTTGCCCTAATAAAAAGGTTGAAGCATCCAAATCAAAGTTAGAACCATTATGTGCAATATCCCATCCTAAACCTACGACAACATTATGCAGACCCGGATGTGACTTTGTTAAATCAACCTTTTGTCCTTTACTAAGCGTAACTCCCACGTAATTCACTCCTAATCATGTTTACTCTTCTTATCTTATTATAATGCAAGCAATGTAGAAGAAAGAAATGAGACACTCATAAATTTTTCTCGCTCCTAACATCTACGATAAAATGGCGAAAAAGTTTCATAAATGTATATAGTAGAAATATAAGAAAAATTTTTTCCACCCGTATCTTTTTAATCCGTTAAAACGTTTAGAATGTAGAGAGTGTTAAGGGAGTGAAAAATAATGGCTAACAAACTTAGTCTGTACAGCTTTGAAGATGTGCAGTACGAGGAATTCTTTTTTAGTGAATCGTATCCCAAGCTGCAGAAATATTGTTACTTTCTATCTCAGAGTAAATGGGATGGAGATGATCTTGCTCAAGAAGCTGTGATAAAGGCTATAACCTATTATCATAAAGATAAAATTACAAGTGCATTATTAAATAAAATTGCCCGCAATCAATGGATGGATACTCTTCGAAAGAGAAAAAGGGAAGAATTAAGAAATGATCAGAAGTGTGAGGAGTCCTATTTCCCAACTGGAGATTGTATGGATTCTGTAGATTTGCTGATGGATTGCTTTACTCCAAGGCAAGCGATTATTTATTTCTTAAAAGAAGCCTTTCAATATCAATCGAAGGAAATTGCAGAGATATTAAACACAACAGAAATTGCTGTAAAATCAAGTTTAAACAGAGCAAGAAAACGGATAGAAAATCAAAGGGAAAGTCAGTCTCTCGATTCATTTTGGGAAGATGAATCGAGAGAACAGCTTGGGAGGCTTTTTCAGGATTCTCTAGTCAACCAGGACCCGACAGATTTGATTGAAGCCATTCCGTCCATCCTAGATACAACGGAAGTACCTTCCGCAGCGTATAGAATAACCATCCCATTCAAAGCATCAGCTCCTTTAAGCACTCTCTGCATGGCTGCATAGCCTACTATTCGCTTTTAAGGAGGATTTAAAATGAGTACTATTCCTTATGTTATTGAACAATCTAACCGTGGTGAACGGTCGTATGATATTTATTCTCGTCTGTTAAAGGATCGTATCATTATCATTGGTGATGAAATTAATGATCATGTAGCGAACAGTGTTGTCGCTCAATTATTATTTTTAGCAGCGGACGCACCCGATAAAGAAATTTCTCTTTATATAAATAGCCCAGGAGGCTCCACTTCAGCAGGATTTGCTATCTATGATACCATGCAATACATTAAGCCAGAGGTTCGTACCATTTGTACAGGGATGGCAGCATCCTTTGGAGCGATGCTGCTGCTCGCCGGTACAAAAGGAAAACGTTATGCTCTTCCAAATAGTGAAATTATGATTCATCAGCCACTTGGAGGCGTTAGAGGGCAGGCAACAGAAATAGAAATCTCTGCAAGACGCATCCTAAAGTTAAGAGAACATATAAATCAAATCATTGCCGATAGAACGGGTCAAACCGTTGAAAAAGTAGCAAAAGACACAGATCGAGATTACTTTATGAGTGCCGAAGAAGCCAAAGAATATGGAATTATCGATGAGATTCTATACCCCAAAGAATAAACTGAAAAATAATAATGCAAAATATGAAAAAAGGTCAGCAATTAGCTGACCTTTTTTTATTGACACCTTTTACGACGTGTCATATAGTTAAACAGGTGAATAGTTTAACAGTTTAACTAATTTTGAGGTGAGGTGAAATGGACAATGGATAAAAAGACAATTCAGGAACTAATCGACCGATATGTGTCCGTTTCTTTTGATGTTAATAAGAAAGCAGAGTCATTGATTAAAAATCAGATTGAAGAAGACCTAACGATTGATCAACATTATATTATCGGATACATTCAGAAATCAAACGAGTGCACGTCGTCTGAATTGGCAGAAGCCTTTGGTGTCAATAAAAGTGCAATCACTGCAATCATTAACCGGTTGGCAGATAGAGGTTTAATCGATAGAACACGTGATGAAAACGACAGAAGAGTGGTTTATCTAACCTTAAGTGAAAAAGGAAAAGAACTGCTTCAAAAGACACAAGAAAAGGTACATCTTTTAGTTGAGACAATTATCACCAAATTTGATGAAACAGAAATTACTAATTTTATAAATACCTATGAAAAATTAGCCCTGATATTAACCAACATGAAAAAGGAAGAAATGGGGGAATAAAACGTGAGAGCAATTATTAAAGGTAAATGGTTTATCCTCATTTCGTGGATAGCCCTGATTGCTGTGCTTTTTATAGCTGCACCAAATATGGAAAACCTTGTCCGTGAAAAAGGGCAAATTAACGTTCCAGAAGGCTATTCTTCTACTCTCGCTGAAAAGATTTTGGAAGATGTCCAGTCGAGTGAAAATAGCGGGAATGAGCTGCAAACAGCATTAGTCTTTCATAGTGATAAGAAGTTAATGAAAGAAGACTTTGCTAAAGCAGAAAAAGCAGTTAACATTCTTGAAAAGAATAAGGAAGAACTTGGTATCACTTCGATTCTAACTCATTTTAATCAAGAAGAATTAAAGGAACAGCTTGTATCTGAGGATGGTAAAACCATTCTTGTTTCTGTAAATGTCATAGCAAATAACCGTGAAGGAAAAGAAATATCGAAAGACTTATATGATGCACTTGAAGATGTAGAGTTAGAATACTATTATACGGGGAACTGGTTAATTGCTGAGGACCTTGTAACAAACTCACAAGAAGGTCTGAAGAAAACAGAAGGTATCACGGTTGTGTTCATATTAATCGTCCTTTTACTAGTGTTTAAATCAGCTATTGCTCCAATTATTCCATTAGTTACGGTAGGATTCAGCTATTTGGCTGCACAATCGATTGTCGGTATTTTAGTAGATAAAGTGAATTTTCCGTTATCAACCTTTACGCAAATCTTCTTGGTAGCAGTCTTGTTTGGGATTGGTACAGACTATTGTATTTTGCTGCTTAGTCGTTTTAAAGAGGAAATGTCTAAAAATGATAATGTAATAGAGGCAATTGTCATCACCTATCGCAATGCCGGGAAGACGGTTTTCTTTAGTGGATTAGCCGTAATGATTGGATTTGCTTCGATTGGTTTTTCAACCTTTGTACTTTATCAATCAGCAGCAGCGGTTGCAATTGGTGTAGCGTTATTGTTACTCGCCCTATTTACTGTTGTTCCATTTTTTATGGCGGTGTTAGGAAAGATACTTTTCTGGCCATCGAAGGGTAAGCTTGAACATGGGGAAAGTAAATTTTGGGGATTTGTTGGTAGTTTTGCTCTAGCACGTCCATTAATTGCCTTACTCATTGTGGCAGCTATTTCAATTCCAGCTTTATTTACCTACGATGGAGATTTATCTTTTAACTCTTTAGAAGAGATAGGTGATGAATTTAATTCTATCAAAGGATTTAATATCATTTCCGATGGCTTCGGTCCAGGTGAATCAATGCCTACTCAAATTGTCATTAAAAATGATGATGAAATGAATACTTCAGAATACATTTCTATTACTGAAAAAATAAGCCAGGAACTTAATAAAATTAGTGATGTAGATTCGGTACGTTCTGTGACACGTCCAACAGGAGAAACCATTGATGATTTATATATATCTGAACAAGTAAAAAGTCTAGGTGATGGACTTGGCCAAGGGAATGAAGGAATTCAGAAGATTAGCAGTGGTCTTGCCGAGGCAGGAGACCAGCTTGAAGCCAACCAGCCTAAAATGGAAGAAGCTGTAGATGGAATTAGCCAATTAATTAATGGTACGAACCAGTTACAGTCTAGTATGGGAAGTATTCAAGAGAACCTTGCTAAAATTGAAGAAGGTTTAAAACAAGGTGCAACCGGTACTACTCAAATAAAAGAAGGCTTAACAGTTGTTAAATCTGAGTCTGCCAAGGTATTAGCAGGCAGCAAACAATTGCTTGAAGGTTACAAACAAGCAGAGGGCGGCATTAAGGCTCTTGCCGGAAACTACGAACAAGTAGCAAAGGGGGTTAGTGGATTACACGATACCTTAGCGGCAACAAATCAATATTTTACTAATTTAGAAAGTCAATATAGTGGTATTGAGGAAAATGCTAACTATAAAGCTATTAAAATGACCATTCAAGGTTCTCAGGCAGCAACAGCAGAATTAGCGGGAACATTGAATCAGTTAAATGCTGGGTTAAAAGGTGCACAGGATGGTATTAGTTTTGCTAATGGTAAATTCTCAGAAGCTATTGCGGGTCAGGAAGCTCTCGTAAAAGGAATGGAAGACCTTTTAAAAGGTTTAACAGAAATTGAATCAGGACTTTACACAATGGGAAATGGCCAAGGTCAAATTGTGGATGGACTTCCTCAATTTTCAAATGGTTTAAGTGGTGTTAATAATGGTCAGCAGCAGATTTTGACAGGTTTTCAAGACTTAGGTGGTCAAATTACCCAGTTGACAGATGGATTGACGCAAAGTGCTGAGGGATTAAATCAAGTATCTGATGGTTTGGAGTCTGCTGAAGAGTATCTAGCTGGAGTGGGCAGCCAAGAGAAAAATGGTTTTTATATCCCACAAGAGGTCCTAAACAGCAAAGACTTCGAACAAGTTTTAGATACCTATATGTCAAAGGATCACAAGGTAATGACGATTGACGTAGTATTTAGTATAAATCCGTACTCTAACGAAGCCCTAAACACAGTTCCGGAAATTAAGGCAACTGTGGAACGGGTGGTAAAGGATACGAAGCTTGAAAACGCAGAAGTAGCAGTGGGTGGGGTATCAAGTATGCACCATGACCTTGATAATATTTCACAAGCGGATTACTCACGGACAGTGGTGCTGATGCTAATAGGGATTACGTTTATTCTAATCATTCTATTCCGTTCCATCATTATGCCGCTATATTTGATAGGGTCATTAATATTAACCTACTATACTTCTATGGCATTAGCAGAGGTCATCTTTGTTAATTGGCTGGGTTATTCAGGCATTAGCTGGGCTGTTCCATTTTTTGCATTTGTTATCTTAATAGCGCTCGGCATTGATTATAGTATTTTCTTAATGGACCGATTTAACGAATTTAAACATATGCCAGTAGAACAAGCAATCCTTATCGCTATGAAAAAGATGGGAACCGTTATTATCTCTGCAGCCATCATTTTAGGAGGTACATTCGCTGCGATGATGCCGGCAGGTGTTTTATCCTTGCTCCAAATTGCGGCTATCCTCCTAATAGGACTCTCACTTTATGCACTCGTGATCTTACCATTGTTTGTTCCAGTCATGGTAAAAACATTTGGGGCAGCAAACTGGTGGCCGTTTAGAAAAAATAACGATAATGTTGTAGAACATCATTCAACACATATGTAAAAAAGCAGCTCGCTGAAGGTTTTCAGCGAGCTGCTTTTAAAGGTTATTCAACAATAACGGTTCCTTTAAACATATTCATTCCACAGTTAAAGGTGTATTCACCCTCTTTGTCAGGTGTAAAGGTTAACTTTGTTGTACCTGCCTTTAGGTTAACATTATTTAAATCAAAATCAGGCATCATGAAGGTAGAGAAGCAGCTATTATCACCAGGATTTGTTATATTTAATTCTACAGGCACGCCTTTTTTTACTTTAATAACATTTGGAGTGTAGCCAGTTGGTGTAACCATCATTTCAATTTTTGGATTGGTTTCCTTCGTAATATCTAGTTCTGTCTGTTTTGGTGTGGTAGTTGTAGTATTCTCTTGTGTTTGTGCTGCTTCGCTCTCACCAGGAATCTTAACCAAATCACTACTATACAAAAACAAGAATAAGGCAATGAGTACTAACCCGCCTGATAAGATATTAAATGGTGAAATTCCTTTTGTATCAAGTGTAAGTTTTCCATTAGAGTCTACGATGATAAATAATAGGACAAGACCAAGAATGATTGCATACACACCTAATAAAATACCTAATATGATAGTAGGATTATCGAACTGAAGAATTGCTCCCAAAAGAGCACCCATTATTCCACTCACGACCCCAGTTGCTGACCCCGTTAAAATGGCAAGGATTCCTATCGGTTGACCAGCGATAAAGCCAAGAATAAAACCTATTAACGTACCCAATCCAACAGGGAAAAATAATTCTCCTGATAGAATTCCGCTAATATACCCAGCTAATAGACCACTCATCAGGGTTAGTACCATTACGATTACCAGTCCAGATAAGTTAGCTAGTTTATTTTTGTTCCGATGTAAAAGGAAAATAGAAGACCCTGTCATTAAACTCATAATCACTATTGTGAATATCGACAACATATACATTTAAAAAACTCCCTAAAGTTAATAAACAACATATGTACATTATAAATGTAATGGATTGTATTTTTAGAGGCTTTTATGAACGTTTAATGAAACTTAGAGGAAAATAAAAAAGACGTCAGTAACGTCCGGTTAAATAGTGGATTATTCTTTCTTTTCATGATCTAATGTGTTTTTGTAAATTCTTTTTAAGGCTTCATTTTGCATTTTCATGAGCTCAAGTAAGTATTGCTTTTCTTCTTCTTCCTGTTCTATCTCATTCTTATCTTCATTTTTCAAGGAAATCACCTCATTTACATAATTGTAACCCAAATAGTGGGTAAGAATAAAGATATGGAGAAATGGATGTCAGAATAATCTTCCATAATAATATTTGACATTTTTGAATCTGAAATATATAATTTTTGAAAAATACTATTTGAAACTGTGATGAGGGTTAGTAAAATGTAGATGGTCTTACAAAGAGAGGAAACCATTGGTGGAAGGTTTCTTAAGACAGACATTTGAACCTGCCTCGGAGTTCTGTATCGGATTCTTTTTGAAGATACATGCGGATAAAATCCGTTATCATGTCGAGAGTATAAAGCATTTGCTTTATGAATTTAGGGTGGTATCGCCAGGTCTTGGTCCCTTTTTGGGGCCAAGGCCTTTTTATATTCAAAAAAATAATGAGGTGTCAAAATGGCAAAGGAATTTGTAAAAGATGTTACCAGCATGGACGAGGATTTCGCCCAATGGTATACCGATGTAGTAACAAAAGCAGACTTAATTGATTATTCAAGTGTTCGCGGATCAATGATTATCCGTCCTTATGGGTATGCCCTTTGGGATAATATAAAAAATGAATTAGACCGTCGAATCAAAGAAACAGGTCATGAAAATGTCTATATGCCACTGTTTATTCCTGAAAGCTTATTGCAAAAGGAAAAGGATCATGTGGAAGGATTTGCGCCTGAAGTAGCTTGGGTTACACATGGCGGTTCTGAAGAATTGGCTGAGCGTTTAGTTGTCCGTCCAACATCGGAGGTTCTTTTTTGCGAGCATTATAGTAAAATTATTCATTCTCACAGAGATTTACCAAAATTATATAATCAATGGGCAAACGTCGTCCGCTGGGAAAAAACGACTCGTCCTTTCTTACGAACATTAGAGTTTTTATGGCAGGAAGGTCATACTGCACATGCGACCGATGAAGACGCCATGGAAGAAACCATCAAAATGCTGAATGTATATGCAGCGATTTGTGAAGAGATTCTTGCAATTCCAGTAGTAAAAGGTCAGAAGACGGAAAAAGAAAAATTTGCAGGAGCGAAGGCTACTTTTACCATTGAAAGTTTAATGCATGATGGTAAAGCACTTCAATCCGGAACGTCTCACCACTTTGGAACTGGTTTTGCGGAAGCATTTAATATTCAATATACCGATAAAGAAGGAAAGCTTCAGTATGTACACCAAACCTCATGGGGCTTTACAACAAGAATCATTGGGGCGTTAATTATGGTTCATGGAGACGACCGCGGTTTAGTTATTCCTCCAAAAGCGGCGCCAACTCAGGTTATGATTGTTCCAATCGCACAGCATAAAGAAGGAGTTCTTGATTTCGCTTATGAATTGAAGGATTCCCTTTCTAAAGTAGCACGTGTTAATATCGACGCCAGCGATAAAAAGCCAGGCTGGAAATTCAATGAGTACGAAATGAAGGGGATTCCAGTTCGTTTGGAAGTCGGACCAAAAGACATTGAAAACAAGCAGGTTGTATTAGTAAGACGAGATACATTGGAAAAAGTAATTGTTCCATTGTCTGAACTTGAAACCAAGCTTGCAGAATTACTCGATGATATCCAATCCAATTTATATAATAAAGCTTTGAACCACCGTGAAGAAAGAACATCTGTGGCGGTGACGCTTCCTGAATTAAAGGAAAAGCTAGAAGCGAAACCAGGCTTCATTAAAGCGATGTGGTGTGGTGAACTCGTATGTGAGGAGAAAATCAAAGAAGAAACGACGGCCACTTCTAGATGTATTCCATTTGAACAGGAACAAGTTTCTACTACATGTGTGTGCTGTGGTAAAGAAGCTGACAAAATGGTTTACTGGGCAAAAGCATACTAATATGAATTTTAGACTCTTCCTTTTGGAAGGGTCTTTTATTAAAAATCCTTAGTAAGAGTTCATGAAGATCCAAAGTTTTAAAGGGGGAGACATAGTGAAACCAATTTTAAGAGAGTTTCCAGAAGAGTTTACTGCCGATAGATTATTGATCCGAAAACCCTTACCAGGTGATGGTAAAGCGGTATACGAAGCCATACAAGCATCACTCAATGAACTAAAGCCATGGATGCCATGGGCTCATATGAATCAAACTGAGCAGGATGTAGAAGCCAATATACGTGATAGTTTTGCAAAGTTTATTACCCGTGAAGATTTAAGATTACATCTTCTAGATAAAGTAACTGGTGAATTTATTGGTTCATCAGGTTTGCATCGAATAAACTGGGATATACCTAAATTTGAAATTGGCTACTGGATTGATACCCGTCATTCTGGAAAGGGTTATATTACCGAGGCAGCTGAGGCCATCACGAGTTTTGCTTTTACAGAACTACATGCAAAACGTGTTGAAATACGATGTGATTCTACAAATACAAGAAGCAGAGCCATCCCTGAGAAACTAGGATTTACATTAGAGGGAATATTAAAAAATGATAGTCTGACAGTAGGGACAAAGAAACCAAGAGATACCTGTGTTTTTGCAAAAACAAGATAATTAAAGAAAGTTATTAATTAGTAAGAGGTTATGAAGAATTATATAACAATCTGCTAAATGAGTTTCCTGAATGGCTGGCAGAAGCAAAAACGAAGGGAATTCTGTAAGGCTAAAAAGGTACTTTAGTTCTAGGACAAAGTATTCGAATATAATAGAGTGTGATTTACATCACTTACTCTTTGTGTGATAACTCATATAATCACTATATAAATAGTAATAACCACATAAGGAGTGTTCGTTTTGTTAAATCAAAAAACAATCGGAATCATTAAATCAACCGTACCTGTTTTAGAAAAACACGGAGAAGCGATTACAACACGATTTTATCAAATGATGTTTGGGAATCATCCTGAACTATTAAATATCTTTAACCATGCAAACCAAAAACAGGGAAGACAACAAAGAGCGCTTGCGGGGACAGTCTATGCGGCGGCACAATATATTGATAACCTTGAAGCAATCCTCCCTGTTGTTAAACAAATTGCCCATAAACATAGAAGTCTCGGAATTAAACCTGAGCATTATCCGATTGTCGGCAAACATCTATTATTAGCGATTAAAGATGTACTGGGTGATGCTGCTACAGATGAGATTATCAATGCCTGGGGAGAGGCATATGGGGTAATTGCAGATGCCTTTATCAGTGTTGAGGCTGAAATGTATGAAGAAGCTGAAAAACAACAAGGTGGATGGGACGGTTTCCGCAGTTTTGTAGTTGATCGTAAAGTAAAAGAAAGTGACGTTATTACATCGTTCTATTTAAAACCAGTGGATAACAAGAAAATTGCTCAATTCCTACCAGGTCAATATATTAGCATTAAACTTGAAATCGATGGTGAGGAGTTTACACATATCCGCCAATATAGCTTGTCTGATGCTCCAGGTAAAGATTATTACCGCATCAGCGTAAAACGTGAAGCAGGAACAGCGAACCCTGATGGAATGGTATCAAATTACTTACATGACGGTATAACAGAAGGCGAAATCCTAAATGTAAGTGCTCCAGCGGGAGACTTTGTCCTTGATGTTGAAAAAAATACACCTGTAGTACTATTAAGCGGCGGTGTAGGATTAACTCCAATGTTAAGTATGTTAAAAACAGTAGTAGAAGTGCAGCCTCAAAGAAAGGTAACTTTCATTCATGCAGCGGCAAACGGAAATGTCCATGCACTAAGAGAAGAAGTAGAAGCACTAGCTTCAAAGGACAATGTAAATTCATTCTTCTTTTATGATTCACCCACTGAAGAAGATCGTGAGAGCAATGCCTTTGATGTTGAAGGATATGTGACACAAGAGTGGCTTGTAAAAAATGTATTAAGTTTAGATGCAGACTTCTATTTCTGTGGTCCACTGCCATTTATGAAATCTATTAATACTTCTTTAAAGAATGTAGGGGTAAATGATGAAAGAATTCACTTTGAATTTTTCGGACCAAAAGATAGTTTAGAAGAAAGTGTGAAGAAAGAACCGGTTTCCGTTTAGGAAATCGGTTTTTTTCTGGGGTGAAAGTTTGATTCATCCAATAATTGTGATTAAATAAAAGGTAGAAATCCTCAGAAAGGATGAAGCTTTTTGAATAAGAATGTCATAAGGTTGGTAACCATGGTATCAGTATTTTTTTGTCTCCTCTGGCTGGTTGGACTTGGATGGGCAGTAGCCGAATATTATGCAGGCAAGCCCGATAAAATCCCAGAGAAAACCGTTATTGAAAAAAAAGCAGACAAAAAAGAAGAAATGCATATTGTTGCCATAGGTGATTCCTTAACAAGAGGAACAGGTGATGAAACCGGAAAAGGCTATGTTGGGGTCCTTATGGACGAAATAAAGGAAAAAACAAAGCAGGAAGTGCGGCTGACGAATCTAGGCGTTAGCGGACAAGTTTCTGACCAGCTAAAGCAGCAAATTCAGCAAACGGAAGTTAAGCGGCAAATTCAATCAGCAGATATGGTTTTAGTGACAATGGGCGGCAATGATTTGTTCAGGGGTGGACAAGGTTTATTCGAATTTAATCCGGAAGACATTAATGAAATTGAGAAGAAGTTCCTTGAAAACATGAATTTTACTTTTCAGCAGATTCGGACCAGTAATCCAAATGCAAATGTTTTTTTCATTGGCCTATATAACCCATTTATTGACTTAGAAGAGGGAAAAGAGATGTCAAATGTAGTTCGTCATTGGAATTATCAGAGTGCTGAATTAAGTGCCAATTTCCCAAAGATTGTATTTATACCAACATTTGATCTGTTTGAGTTAAAAGTTAATGATTATCTATATACTGACAAGTTTCATCCAAATACAAAAGGGTACCGTTTAATAGCTGAACGAGTGGCTTCATTGCTTACCTGGTAAGGAGTACGTCGAAAATGGAGAAAATAACTTTATCTGTACATAATTTGAAAAAAATAATCGGTAAAAAAGAAATCATTAAAGGGATTAGCTTTGATTTAAAAGAAGGGGAGGTATTTGGATTCTTAGGTCCAAATGGTGCCGGTAAAACGACGACCATCCGGATGTTAGTAGGATTAATCAAACCTACTTCAGGAAGCATTCAGATTGGCGGCTATAACATTGAAGAAAACTTCGAGGAAGCAATGAAACATCTCGGCTGTATTGTTGAAAATCCTGAATTGTATCCATATTTGTCTGGTTATGATAATCTGCTGCATTTTGCGAATATGCTTGATGGGATTGGCAAAGAGCGAATCAACGAAGTAACGAAGCTCGTCGGTCTAAAAGATCGAATTCATGATAGAGTAAAAACCTATTCACTTGGAATGAGACAAAGACTGGGGATTGCACAGGCGCTATTAGGAAGACCCAAGGTATTAATTCTTGATGAACCTACGAATGGGCTGGATCCTGCTGGAATCAGAGAAATGAGGGAGTTTATTCGGTTCCTTGCCGAAGAGGAGGGACTGAGTGTTCTTGTATCCAGCCATCTATTAAGTGAAATTCAACTACTGTGCGACCGAGTGGCGATTATTTCTAGAGGTTCCGTGATTAAAACGGATTCTGTTCATAATTTGTTATCAAATAGAGAAAGAGTTGTATGGCGTTTCCATCCCGCAGAGGAGGGGAAGAAGGTTTTACATTCCGTGACAACCATTGAAGAAAGAGAAGATGGTTCCATTTCGACGGAATATGATGAGATTAAAACAGCAGAGTGGAATAAGATGCTTGTTGAAGCAGGTGTATCTGTGACTGAAATGAATCGTAAAATGCCTGTATTGGAAGATTTGTTCCTCGAGTTAACCGGGAGTGATTCCATTGAATAAACTGATTCAAAATGAAATGATGAAGCTTATTGCCAAAAAACGTCTAATTGTAATTGCAATTATCATTGGTATCCTGGTTGCAATGTTTACCTATGCCCAATATAAAGAGGTTGAAAGACAAAGAGAAAAATTAGGAACCGACGATTGGCGGACGATGATCCAACAAACCATTATTGACCAGCAAAACCGAATTAGCAGTGCCCGTATTTCGGATGAATGGAAAAAACAACTGCAAATTGCCATGCAGCAAAATCAATATTATTTGGATCATGACATAAACCCCTCAGAGCCTGGTGCTCCGACGTTTATGAGAATATTTTTGGAAAATTCAATTGAACTATTTATACCATTGATGGTTATGGTCATTGCAAGTGATATTGTGTCCTCTGAGCATAGTCAAGGCTCGATTAAGTTACTATTAACGCGGCCCGTTAAAAGGTGGAAGGTCCTGCTGAGTAAATATATAACTTTAACTTTTGCCATTTCGTTAATTGTAGCGATAGCTGGAATCCTCTCTTATGGTATTTCGGGATTGGTATTTGGCTATAAAGGCTGGGGAGCCCCTGTATTGACTGGTTTTACTGTGAGTGATGCAGGTTTAAATACCGCCAGTGTGAAGTTAATCAATCAATGGCAGTTTCTATTAATGGATTTTGGACTAGTTTGGTTTGTAGCGATTGTCGTAGGGACACTTTCTTTCATGCTATCCGTGTTAATTCGCAGTACGGCTGCTGGCATGGGTGTTATGCTGGCTGCTCTAATTTCAGGAGCGATTCTTAGCAATATGGTTTCGTCATGGGAGTCTGCTAAGTATTTCTTTATGGTGAATTTAAAGCTAACAAATTATATGAATGGTAACCCGCCGCCAATCGAAGGGATGACATTATCATTTTCAATGATGGTTCTACTTGTGTGGTGGGCGATTGGATTATTTGTTTCATTCTTTGTATTTACCAAAAAGGATGTATATTAAATCAAAATAAAAGAGCTATTCCTGCGTATTTGGAATAGCTCTTTGCCTTAATATTGGGGGGGATTAAGGCGCAAAATAAACAAGGGATATTCTAATCAATGGGAAGAAGGAGAGGGATTCCTTTTCCATTGTTTTAGCATTTACTGATTTGCTGTCATTTTTACTGGTTCTTTACTTACTCCAAAGTGCTGTTTAATGATGAGGGAAGGTCCGCCAAGGTTTAATAAATAGCGGGCTTCAATTACTTGTTTCATGAAAGCACCAAATAATCCAGATAGTCTAAAGTTTCCAACCTTCCCTACTGCAGCAAAGGTTCCAATTGATGCAACAGATCCTTTATGGTGATATTCAAAAGCTTTCAAGCTTCCTCCTCTTAATGCTGCAACAATATTCTTCGCACAAACATCAGCTTCTTGCAGGGCAACCTGTGCTGTTGGAGGGAGAGCATTTTTATCATCCTTCATGAATAAAGAACAGTCACCAATACTAAAGATGTTTTTTCTACCATTAACTCGAAGGAACGAGTCAACTGGGAGTTTGCCTTTTACAATCGGTAAGCCGCAATTTTGAACAATCTCATTGCCTTTCACACCACAAGACCAAATTAATGTACGAGTTGGAATCTCGATATTATCTTCAAGTACAACCTTCTCAGGTGTACATTCTAAGATTTTGGTTGCCGTATACATTTGAATATTAAACTTTTCTAGCACTTCAGTTGTATATTGGATGGACTCCTTAGGGAAAAACGGAATAACAGATGCAGCAGCCTCTACTGCAACAATTTTTACATCTTCATAAGGAACTTCATATTTTTTACAAAGCTTAGGAAGCCCCTCTGCTAATTCACCTAACATTTCGATTCCTGTAAATCCGCCGCCAGCTACAACAAACGTCAGGCGTGATGGATCTTTGTCATCTTTATAAAGAGATAATTGTCTAATAATTTGATTATAAATAGCTTTTGTACTTCTAAAGCTGCGGATGGCAAAAGCATGTTCCTTAATACCAGGAATCCCGAATGTTTCAATATCAAAGCCTAAAGCGATTAATAGGTAATCATACTCTACCGTTTCGCCACCCTCAAGGTGTACTGTTTGCTTGGAAACATCAACACCAGTAACATTGCCTTTTTTAAAATTTGTTTTTAGAGGATTTATTAACTCAGGAATTTCCATCGCAATTTGACGATCAGCAGCAGTACCTGCTCCAGTTTTATGGAGTTGAGTCGTGATGTAGTGGTATTCATGTTTATTAATTAATTCAACGTCTGCTTCACCAGACTTAAGTAACTTTTCTAACTTCTTACTTGTGATAATACCGCCGTAACCTGCTCCTAAGATCACTATTTTTGGTTTGCTCATTTTAATGCATCTCCCTAATTATAAAAAAGTTTATCTATCTATGATAATTTTGTGAAATCTTTCACAAAAACTTGTAAAAAATATAGAGCGATTTGCTCTATATTATTGTGAATAATTTCACATATTTTCTATATTCTTAGAATACGATATCCCCTATGAAGAAACAAGTAGTATATAACATTAAAATTTGTCGAATTGGTAAATTTTTTTCGACTTACAGGGAATGATAAATTCGTGCCAATTTAAAAACTGGTTAAATATTTAAAGAATATAGCAAGAAAGAAGGAGAATAGCTATGAAAAAAAGAATGTTGATGATCATGCTAGGATTAATACTAGCGATGCCAGTTTTTGTATCTGCGAATGTACAAACGCCAGGTGGAAGTGAAAAACCAGCAGTACCAGGCTCTCAGGATAAAGATGGAGAGAAGGAAACAGAAGAATGTGATTGTGAAAAACAGGAGCATACTCACAAAGACTGGCAGGCAAAAATGGCGGAGCGTGAACAAAGGCTGCTAGGATGGGTGGATCAATATACCCCTGATAAAAAAGCAGAATGGACAAAGGTATTAGCAGAGAAAAAGGAATTAAGAAACAAGTGGTTAAGTCCTGAAAATGCTGAGAAACGTGAAAAGTGGAAGCAAGAAAAAATGACGAAGATTCAAGAGTTAAAGAAACAGCTAGATGAAGGAAAAATAACAAAAGAGGAATTTGTTCAAAAAGCTCACGGCGGGAAAGCAATGGGTCATTGGAAAACCTTCCATGACCTAAAGTCTGCAGTAGAGACGAAAAATGATAAGCGGGCAGCAGAATTATTAAATCAACTTCTCGATCAGTCTAAACAACATAATGAAAAGATAAAGACCATGTTAGCAGAATAGAATTGTGGAGTTGAATCACTTGGCAAGAAATCGATTATTAATGACCACAGCTGCACTAGGGGCAGCATACCTATTGAGAAATGATAAAGCAAGGAAGAAAATAATAAACCAACTTCAAAACTTTGCGGATAAATCGCGAAGATAAAAAATGCAAGCTGCAACAGTGCAGCTTGCATTTTTTTATTTTTTTAATTCAATCTTTTCTTTCTGTGCCTCTTTTAGATCATCCTTAAATTCTTCCTTAATGTCATTCGTAATTCCATCTGTAGCACGCTTGAATTCACGAATGGATTTACCAAATGCACGGCCAATTTCAGGCAGTTTATTCGGTCCAAAGACAATTAAGGCAAGCACTAGAATTAAGATTAATCCGGGTACACCAATGTTAGAAAACATACCGAATCTCCTTTTAAAATATTAAAAAACTAGATTAGATTGTACGTAATGTAATAAAAGCTTTGCTGTATTTTCAATCGATGATTCGTGAGTTCGTTCAAAAGCATGGGAGGAATCGATTCCAGGACCTATTAACCCGTGTACGATGTCATGCCCAGCGCGAATGGCTGCTGAGGCATCCGATCCATAGAAGGGGTAGATATCGAGTTTGTACTCAATATTGTTTTCTTCAGCAAGCCGTATTAAATTCTTGCGAAGTTCGTAATGATAGGGTCCACTTGCATCCTTTACACAAATAGAAACTGTGTATTCATCGGTTGATTGTCCATCGCCCATAGCCCCCATATCAACGGCCAAGTACTCGACGGTTTCAGGTGTGATATTGGAATTACCACCATATCCGATTTCTTCATTGTTCGAGATTAAGAAATGGGTGGTGTACGGCAGCTGTATGTTTTCAGTTTTTACTTGCTTAATTAACTGAAGGAGTATGGCTACACTTGCTTTATCATCTAAATGACGCGATTTAATAAATCCGCTTGGAGTTACTTCTACCCGCGGATCAAAGGAAACGAAATCGCCAACTTCAATTCCTAGTGCTCTAATATCCTCTGCATTATGTACTTTTTCGTCAATCCTGATTTCCATATTATCTTGGTTGCGCTCAGCTTTTCCAGCGTCCTTGTATACATGGACAGAGGTTTGATGCATAAGAATGGTTCCCGTTATTTTTTTTCCGCTGCTGGTTTCGATTTGGCAATATTCACCTTCAATCGAGTTAAACTTAAAGCCGCCAATCAAGTCAATTTTCAGTCTTCCGTTAGACTTAATTTCCTTTACCATAGCCCCCAGAGTATCTACGTGTGCCGTAAGCATACGATGCTGCCTAGAATCCTTTCCTTCTATAGTGGCAATAAGACCACCTTTACGGTTTCTTCTAGTTTCAACTTTTAATTCTGCCAGGTAATTTTCAACATAGGAAATGACTTCATTGGTATTCCCTGATGGACTTGGTATCGATACTAAATCCACCAGTAATTTCATTGTTTCCTCTGTATTCTTGTTTGTCAAAGCTAAATCCCCCTTCAAAATTACACTCTTTCCTATTATAACATTGTATAGAAAAATCAATCGAATTCAAAATTCGGCAACTTTTTCGTGTTCCTTGCATAGTTTAGGAAGTGTGGATTTTAAAAAAGTTGGATAAATGGTTTTGAAAATGGGTATAAAAGGAATAATTTGGAATTATTAAATAATTTATAGCTTATGGGGGAGAAAAATGACCAGATTCGAACTATATCACCAAAAAACGAAGCAATTTTCCTGGAAGGGACCATTTTTTTTCATTTTAATGTGTATGATATTGAGCGTGGGTTTTTTCGTGTTTCGGTATTATTATCTAAGTACAATAAAAATTGAATCACCTGAAGAAAATCTGGGGTCCCAAGTTGTCATCCATCTTCCAGATGGAAAAGAGGTTTTTACCTATGAGAATTATATTTTCGAAAAGGATGGAAGAACTTACTATAAGGGTGAGCGGAATACCATTGATTTAACAGGGGGTACGGTTACGTACGAAAATTGGGAATAACAGAAAAAAAGACTAAGCGGCCTAGTCTTTTTTTTATTTGAACCATCCCTTCTTTTTAAACCATAGAGACATTCCTAATACTACTAAAAACATTAAGAATAAAGTGGAAAAATAACCATATTTCCATGTTAATTCAGGCATGTAGTGAAAGTTCATCCCATATATTCCCGCGATAAAGGTAAGAGGCATAAAAAGGGTAGTAATAACAGTAAGGACCTTCATGACATGGTTTGTTTGATGTGAATTTAGAGAAATATAGCTATCTCGGATATCAGACGCTAATTCTCGATTCGCTTCAACCATTTCGGTTAATTTTAACAGATGATCATGGATATCAGAGAAATACTCAATTTTTATCTGCATTTTGGTCATCCGTTGTGAATTAATAATTCGATATACCAAATCTCTCATTGGTGTAACGGTATGTCTTAAAGCTAAAAGGTGGTGTCTTGTATCGAAAAGATCCTCTAATAAGGCCTCCATTGATCTCCCCTTAGAATTCTCATCTAATTCATTTAATGTATCATCCACTTGATAGACAAGCGGGAAATAATTATCCACCATTTTGTCTAAGACATGATATAACACTTGTGATGGATTCCACTTTCTAGCCTTTGATGAAAGAGATAATCTGTCCCATACTTCATCAATCTCAGTTGATGGATTATGATGAAAGGTAACAATATAATTTTCTGCAAGGAAAAAATCAATTTCTTCTTTTGTTAAGGTGAGTGGGTTTAGAGCTTGTGTAACAAAAAAAGTATTATCCTCATAGTAGTCTAGCTTTGGTCGCTGCAGTGTAAAGATACAATCCTCGATTGCTAATGGGTGAAAGTGAAGGGGATCATTTAGAACCTCAATTTCACTTTGAGAGGGCTGCCCAAAATCAATCCAATACCATAAATAATTACCTTGGACTAACTCAGTGGGGCTCAAATCATGAATCAATTGATAATTTTCGTTAACGGCAATGGTTTTTATCATATTTAACACCTTATTCATTCTACAGAATTTAAAAATGATCTACATATATAATCATAACGATAAAAGGTGATATTTTCAAAACAGGATTAGTGGAATAATAAAGGCATTCCAAATGGGATGCCTTTAGTTTCTTATACAGTTTGTTCTGATTTTTTTCTCATTGTTTGAGGGATATAAACGCAGAAAGGTTCGCTTTCCATATAGTCTCCTGTTACGGCATAAGTTCTTGAACGAGATCCGCCACAAATTTTGTTGTATTCACATACACCGCATTTTCCCTTATAGTTGTCTGGCTGTCTAAGGTCTTTAAATACTTTTGCTTCACGATAAATTTCGGCTAACGGGGTTTCACGGATATTTCCGCCGACAATAGGCAGCAAGCCGCTTGGCATGACATCTCCAATATGGTTAACGAAGACAAAGCCATTTCCGTCATTTACACCTTTTGGTGCACGTTTTAAACCATCGTGCATCGAAGCAAAATCAGTGGTGATAGAGTCTTCGTAGCGAATTTCACCTTTTTCAATAACATGGTCACGTGCTTTTTCTTGTAAAACAACTCGACGGTAATGTTGTGCAGCAGTTGTTTTTATATCGTAAGGAGCTATTTTACTTAATTGGTACAACCAACGGAATACTTTTTCATGCTCTGCAGGTGTGATACACGCATCAATTTGACCTCGTCCGGTTGGAACGAGTAAGAAAATATACCACATGACGGCGCCAAGCTCTTCAATTAGTTTAGACATTTCTTCAAGATGGTCGTAATTGTAACGAGAGATAACAGTATTTATTTGTAAAGGCATTTTTAATTCATTTAAGTATTTTATTTTTTCAAGTGTCAGGTCAAAGGAACCAGGTACGCCGCGGAATTTATCGTGAATTTCAGCAGTCGGTGCGTCAAGGCTAAAGCCCCAGCGGGAAAGGCCGACATCTTTAGCACGTTCCATTCTTTCTTTCGTAACATTTGGGGTTGCGCTTGGTGTCATCGAAACTCGCATGCCTTTCTTAACTGCATAATCTGCAAGCTCAAAAAGGTCCTCTCTCATCATACAATCTCCGCCTGAGAAAACGAGCATTGGATTGTCCATTTCATAAATTTGATCAATTAAATTAATTCCTTCTTCATGCGTTAATTCACGAGGATCTGGAGTTAACTGGGCATCAGCTCGGCAGTGTACACACTTTAACTCACATGCGCGCGTTACTTCCCAAATTACAATAAAGGGGTTTACATCATAATCAATGCCCTTGCTTACTCCGTGTGGATGTCCCATTGCGTGTGGGTGTCCTTTTCCTATTGCTTGCATTGTCATCACCAAGATTCATTAAATTTTTTAAGAACAATTATAATCATTAAAAATGTTTCTATGTGTTTATTATAGGTCTCTCTTTTCGTTGTGCATGAAAGGATTGTTACAATATTTCATAAGGTTTGTTACAATATTTCTACATTCCTTTTTCTAAAAACTACCAAACTACTACTATTTATTGTATTTTTAATAGATATTGTGATCGGAAATCCTTGATGGATAAGGGTTGATCTAACGATAGCGGTCTTTTTTTGTTCAAAAAATCTGAATACTTATGGTTTATGTAAAGGGCATTTACCTTTATACTTAACTATGAAGAGTAAATTAGATAGGAGAAATTGATGGTTAAAAGAATCCTAAGCCTATCATTATTATTGATTGTCATTGCAATTGGTTTTTTTCAAAAAGATGAACTGCTTACAATAATGAAGGCAGGCGGAGTGTTTTCTATTTTCATTAGCATGCTGTTTGTTGCCATATGCGTCTTTTTTCCTGTCATTCCTTTTCCTGTCCTAGCTGGTCTTATTGGCGGAGTATTTGGAACCACTCAAGGAGTGATCGTTTCCTTAACGGGAGCAATGGCTGGAACAATAGGTTTCTTCTATTTAAGCAGGTACGGTTTCCGGGATTATGCACAATCTAAGTTAAAGAATTATCCGAAAGCTCAGGAATATGAGAAGTTTCTTGATAGAAATTCCTTTGTTGCTATCCTAACCTGCCGACTGATTCCAATCATCCCAGCGCCTGTTGTCAACATTATTTGTGGTTTAAGTAACGTGAATTGGCTGATATTTTTTGCCGCTTCAACGATAGGGAAAATACCAAACATATTGATTTTATCCTATGCGGGTGCTTCTTTTAGCAGCAATAAGTTATTTTCTTTTGTTTTATATGGGTGTTATATTCTCATTATTTTCATTATTAACTTTTTCATAATTTATCGTAAAATGGCTAAAGGATCATTGGACTAAACAATGTATTTTACTGGGAGGTCTTTTTCTTCAATTGTAATGACTTCTTTAAAGAAGCTTTTTAAAATGAACCATCGTGCTGGATACGAATTAATAAAATCTTCCATCACGAAAGGAGAGTACTGAACCAAACAATCAAGATAGTTTTTATGCTTTTTTAGATCATGTAACAGCGCGTGTGGAATCGTGTAGTAGTCATAAAGTTGGTATGGATTTAACTTAACGACTTCGATTTTATGCTGTTGAATGTAAGGTAATATAGATTGTTCTTGGAGTTTAAAGCTTTCTTCCTTCGAAAGCCCATTTAATCTTATCCTATCATTAATAAAATAGATTCCCTTCATGCCATGACACCTCTTTCTTCTAGTGTTTGGTATTGTTATTGACAGGCAAGGAAGGAAGTATACTTCAGATACAACAAGATAGTAGTTTATCCCTAATTTATGGAAGGTGATGGAAGATGTCTAGTTGGGAAAAGGCTGGTTTTACTATTAGTACAGATAAGCAATATCTTGATACTGATGTGATTCACCATTTTTTAAGTGTTGATTCTTACTGGGCCAAAGGTATTACGATTGAAAAAGTAAAGAAATCGATAGAGAAATCCTCGATTTGCTTTGGAATGTATGAGGGAGATCCTGCAAAAGGGGATGCAAAGCAAATTGGTTTTGTCCGGGCGGTAACTGATTTTGTAAGATTCGCTTGGATTATGGATGTATTTGTCCTTCCTGAATATAGGGGAAGAGGCTTATCGAAATGGATGGTGGAAACGATGGTGGAGCAATCCGAACTAAAAGACGTTCGGAAAATGATGTTATGTACTTTCGATGCCCATGGTCTTTATGAACAATACGGTTTTCAGACACTCGATGACCCAGAGATTTTTATGCAAAGAAAAATATAATGTATCGTCAAAAAGGCTGTCTGCTCATTTAGTAGACAGCGAGTATTATTATGTTTAGGAGAGACAGGATGATAAGTGCTGCCATTCATGGATTTATTTTAGCCTTCGGACTGATTTTACCTTTAGGGGTACAAAATGTATTTGTATTTAATCAGGGTGCCTTACAGCCAAAATGGACTAATGCATTACCAGTGGTTTTAACAGCTGCACTTTGTGATACACTCTTAATTTCGTTGGCTGTTTTAGGAATTTCCGCAGTTGTCTTAGAAATCAACTTTTTAAAAACAGCATTGAGTGTAATTGGGATTGCTTTTTTAGTATATATGGGCTATGTAACATGGAAAAGTAAACCTAGTACAGAGGAGAATAGTGGTCAACTATTTACAGCGCAAAAACAAATTACCTTTGCTGCGTCTGTTTCATTGTTAAATCCACATGCCATAATGGATACAATTGGAGTAATCGGAACAAGTTCAATAGCGTACACAGGAATAGAAAAGGCAGTCTTTACTATGGTATGTATTTTCGTTTCTTGGTTATGGTTTTTTGGATTATCCGTCGTTGGCAGATTGGTAGGAAAACTTGATCAAACGGGACAATTCATTAACACGTTAAACAAAATATCTGCTGTAATCATGTGGGGAACAGCGGTATACCTAGTGTTTTCGTTTTAAAAAATTTACCCGGCAAATTGCCGGGTATGGGTAAAGAATCTATAAAATAAAAGGGGGGAGGATTGGTCCTGTTACTGAACCTGTAATTTATCTTAACGAAAAAATATGAACAAACTATGAATGAATAATTAATAGATTGGTAAATCTGTGGAGGGGAATATAATGAAAGACTTCCATTTCTGCGCCACCTGCAGGCATTTTAAAGCGGAAAGAAAATCAGATGGTATGATTTATTACTGCAGTCGTTTAGGGTTTGAAACCAAAACTAATTATAAATTTAACTGTTGGAGTCCAAAAAAGAGCATAATAGACTTAATGAAGAAATTGAAGAAGAGTTAAAAAAGGAGCTTTGAGAAATGGCAAACACACATGTATTTTCACGGAAAGAGGAAGTTGCCAATTCGATTACGCACGGAATTGGTGCCATGCTTAGTATTGCTGCTTTGGTCATATTAATTGTCTTTTCCACACTCTACGGAACGGCATGGCACATTGTTAGCTTTACGATTTATGGAGCCTCCATGTTCATTTTGTATATGTCATCAACTTTGGTACATAGTTTTCCTGAAGGTAAAGCAAAAGACATATTTGAAATCTTTGACCATTCCTCTATCTACTTTTATATTGCTGGAACTTATACACCATTTCTGCTCATTGTAATTAGAGGTCCTTTAGGCTGGTCATTGTTCGGTATCGTTTGGGGACTCGCAATTGCCGGGACGGTATTCAAGTGTTTTTTTACAAAAAAATACTTATTTACATCCACCATTCTTTACGTTGTCATGGGGTGGATGATGGTTTTCGTGTGGAATCCACTAGCGGCCAAGCTTCCCTCCGAAGGGATGACATTATTAATGATTGGCGGTCTTCTCTATACCTTTGGGGCAATTTTTTATGTTTGGCGCGGGTTCCGCTACCACCACGCAATCTGGCACCTCTTTGTAATCGCAGCAACTGTGCTTCACTTTTTCTGCGTATTGTTTTATGTATTACCAATTAAATTGTGAATTGAAAAAGGCGTCTGGTTAAAAAATACCAGACGCCTTTTTCTAATTAATTGTTCTTCATGGAAAAGTAAGTATCCATCACTCTTCGACCGATAAGAAAGTTTGCTCCGTTATCGGTGGTTCCTTGGTAGGCCCAAGGGACAATCACAGCCATTGCCACTTCAGGATTAGCGCTCGGTGCATAAGTAACTAAGCTTAAATTCATAACCGGAGGAGGCTCCTTACCGAAATTAGCGCGTAATGGTCCATCATAAAATGCCTCCGCCGTACCAGTTTTTCCTGCAGGAGAGTAGGAGACGCCGGTAAAACGTTTATATGCTGTTCCCCCTGGCTCCTGGAATACTTTCTTGAAGCCTAATTGAACCCGGTCCATCCCCGGAGGTTCAGCATCGATCGTATTAAGGACAGTTGGTTTAATTTCTTGAAAAACAGGACCAATTTCATCTGTATGATTATCGATAGGCTCTCGTATTTCCTTTACAATATGCGGTTTCATCCTTTTTCCGCCATTTGCAATGGTTGAAATATATTGTGCTAACTGCATTGGAGAATACGTATCATATTGTCCAATAACTAAGTCCATTATATGACCAGGGAGTCGGCTTGGCCCTTTTAGTCCACTAGATTCATTTGGCAGATCAATACCTGTCCTAGAACCAAGTCCAAAGCTTGCAAAAGAAATTCGGATGATGTCAACCGTATTTGGAGCAAGGCTTAAAGGCTGCTCAAATTGGTAATTTCCTTTACCAATTCTAATGGCAGTATGGAACATATAAACGTTTGACGATAGTTTTAACGCATCGACATCATTCAGCGTTCCTAAATAGGAATAAGACTTTTTCAGTGGAGTGTCCTTGATTTTAATTCCTGTGTCATTTATTCGAGTGCCTGGTTTAATAACACCTTGTTTAAAACCAGTTAAAATCGTTGCACCCTTCACAGCAGAACCTACATTGTAGGTAGTCGTAATGGTACCTAGTGCATCGTCCTGCATTTCTAATTTTCCGGTCTCAGGATTTTTCACGATTCTTTTTCCTGCCATTGTTAAAACGGCCCCATTATTCGGATCCATTAACACGACATACGCGCGATCCAAGAGAGAGGTATTAGGCGTATTTTTCAATCCCCAGAGCTCTTCTTCAATGATTTTTTCTACAGCTTTTTGTAAATCCATATCGACGGTAAGGACGAGGTCCTTGCCTCTTTTTCCATCCGAAACCACTTCGGTTTCAATGACATTCCCTTGCTTATCTGTTATCGTTTTAACCTTTGATTTGTGTCCATGGAGTACATCTTCGTATTGCAGTTCAAGCTGGCTTTTTCCAACTCTGTCATTACGGTTGTACCCTAATGATAAGAAATGATCTAGTCGGTCTGCAGGCAGACCTTCCTCGGTTTTCGTTACGTTCCCCAGGATTGATTTTAATGTTTGATCAAAGGCATAGGACCTATCCCAGTCTGTTGTGGTGTCAACTCCTGGAAGGGATTGTAGATTTTCACTCACAATCGCAAATTCCTCAGGTGTGACATCTTCATTTTTGACAATTTGCGGGGTGAATTTATAACCGCTCGAAAATTCAAGATAAATGGACCAGACTTCTAGCTCCTCTGGCGTTAATTGACTTATTTCATTTTCCGTGATTCTTTCAATCTTTAATTTATATAAATCATTATCTTTTAATTTTTTTGCTTTAAATAAATCTAATTCTTTTTTGGTGATTTTTGCATCCGCTTTTTCCGGATTTTTGAGGATCCAAAGATCCCTTTTTTCCCGTTGCGTCATTTTATCAAAATTTTTAACAATTAATTTTGCTAAGTTTTCAGCGGTATCCAGCATCTCTTTCTGACTGGCTCCCATGTTTGTGTATGTAATCGCGCGTTTTGGAACATTGTCAACGATGACTCGGTAATTACTGTCAAACATTTTCCCCCGAGGTACAGGGTTGTTGATCGTAATATCTTCTTTTCTTTCCAACTCACGTTTGAAATTTTCCCCGTATACGATTTGAACAAATCCCAGGCGCAAAATTAGGATGGAAAATAACAAAAAAACACTGAAAAATAGCAAATTGAGGCGGAAAGGAAAATGTGATCTCTTCTTTTTCTTTTTTTCCAAATTATTTCACATCCTTTTAAACATTTTGGTTAGTATGTCCTCCTAAAAGAATTGGTAATTATTTATTATTTTACGGTTACATTTGAAGAAATGTAAAGTATTTCCTATTAGTTCTGGAGTTTATGGCAAAAGCTATATTTTGGTATTGACGATTTGTCGGTTCTATCATATAGTATTAGTAATAAAATATTTCCTTTTAAAGGGGAGTAGCTGGACAATAAAGTCGTCATTCCGAGAAGTAATTTTCTCCGGCTTTATTGGCAACGTGATGTTGTTAGCAAGACCTTTACTGCACAAACGGTAAAGGTCTTTTTGTATTTTTGTGGCCTTTACCGGGGTAAAAGCGAATTGCAGCTTTTGCCCAGGGTAAAGGCTTTTTTATTGCAGTGAAAGGGATATTTTGGAAAAAACTTACTTATTAGGAGGACTTATTGATGGACTTTTCTCTATTGCTGGAATATGGATGGGTATTGTTGGTGTTAGTGGCACTGGAAGGATTATTAGCAGCAGACAATGCCTTAGTACTTGCAATCATGGTTAAAAATCTGCCTGAAGAAGATCGAAAGAAAGCTTTGTTTTATGGTTTAGCTGGTGCGTTTGTGTTCCGATTTGTTTCATTATTTGTTATTTCTTTCCTAGTGGATGTATGGCAGGTTCAAGCGATCGGAGCCCTTTATCTGTTATTTATGGCGATTAATCATATTGTCCGTAAAGTAGCTATTAATGGAAAAGCAGAAAATAAACAGGAAGAGAAATCTGCTAAGCAAAGTGGATTTTGGACAACTGTCTTTAAGGTAGAATTAGCAGATATTGCCTTTGCGGTCGATTCCATCTTAGCTGCAGTAGCACTTGCAGTTGTGCTGCCAGAAACACCGCTTCCTAATATCGGGGGTCTAGATGGTGGAAAGTTCTTAGTTATTTTTGCTGGTGGGATTATTGGTCTAGTGATTATGCGTTTTGCTGCTAATCAATTTGTTAAGCTGTTAGAAAGAAGACCTGGATTAGAAATTGCAGCATTCGGTATTGTTGGCTGGGTAGGTGTAAAGCTTGCCGTGTACACACTTTCACATCCGTCGCTTGCGGTATTAAGTGAAGAATTTGCCCATTCAACCGAATGGAAACTAACGTTTTACGCAGTGTTAGTGGGAATTGCTGCAGCAGGCTGGTTCTTATCAAAGGATCAAGTTGTAGAAAAAGCAAAATTAGATACAAAAGCCTCATAATTTACTATCAATAAAGGAAAACTTATAATACTAAGATTTGAAAGGAAGCTGCATTCAATCGATTGCAGCTTCCTTTCAGTAAAAAGAGCTGATTATGGGTATGAATAAACGTATACATACATTTATTATGGAGGTGTAAGCCTTACACCATGTAAGGTCAGCGATTGACAATCATAAATCTTCTTTTAATTGCAATATTAATTGCGTTGACTGGATTTTTTGTTGCGACGGAATTTGCTATCGTGAAAGTAAGGGGATCGAGAATTGAACAATTAATTGCAGAAGGCAGAAAAGGGGCAGAAGCTGCCAAACATGTGACTACACACCTGGATGAATATTTATCAGCCTGCCAGCTTGGTATAACCGTTACAGCTTTAGGGCTGGGCTGGCTGGGAGAACCCACAGTTGAGAGCTTATTGTATCCGTTATTTAAGCGGCTGGAATTAAATGAGGCAGTATCTCATATTTTATCGTTCGGTTTGGCATTTGCTTCTGTAACATTCTTACATGTAGTTATTGGAGAGTTAGCTCCGAAAACAATAGCGATCCAAAGAGCAGAACAGATTACTCTTGCGACATCCAAACCTTTGATTTGGTTTTATAAGCTTATGTACCCATTCATTTGGGTATTAAATAATTCAGCTCGGGTACTTGTTGGCTGGTTTGGGTTCAAATCGGTCTCTGAAAATGAATTAGGACTTTCAGAGGAGGAATTGCGAATACTGCTGTCAGAAAGCTATGAAAGCGGCGAAATTAACAAAAGCGAACTGGAGTACGTGAACAATATATTTGAGTTTGATGAAAGAATTGCAAAAGAGATCATGGTTCCTAGGACAGAAATGGTTACCTTAAATATGAATGATAGTGTTGAAACAGTTAGGGAAGTCATAAAGAGAGAAAAATATACACGTTACCCTGTTGTAGTTGATGGGGATAAGGATAATATATTAGGACTTATAAATATAAAAGAAATTTTAACGGAAGAGATTAAAAAAGAAGAAATCCTAAAGGATACTACCTTACAACCTATGTTAAAACCAGTTATTCGCGTCATTGAATCGATTCCCATTCATGACTTACTGGTGAAAATGCAAAAAGAACGTTCACATATGGCCATTCTCCTTGATGAATATGGCGGGACTTCGGGATTGGTAACCGTTGAGGATATTTTAGAAGAAATTGTCGGTGAAATCCGTGATGAATACGATACTGATGAAGTTGCGGAAATTAGGAAACTCGGTCCAGATCATTATTGTTTCAATGCAAAAGTATTGGTTAATGAAGTGAATGATCTTTTAGGGACCAATTTATCAGATGATGAAATGGATACGATAGGCGGCTGGTTTCTGACACGGAATTTTGATGCTAAAAAGGGTGACGAGATTGAAGAGGAAGGGGTCATCTTCACCGTTAAGGAAATTGAAGGACATCATATTTTATTAATAGAAGCGAAGAAGGTTTTTACAGCAGAAGAAAAAATCTAAACAAGTAATTCCGCCTAATTGGGGAATTGCTTGTTTTGCTATGTCAAGAATAGAGTATCGATTCTTAAAAAAAAGTTTGACAATTTTGTGAACGCGGTCAATAATTAATATATAGAAAGGGGATACGTTGTTATGAAAAGTAGAGAGAAATTCCTTAATGCTGTAACGTATGTCGGCCTAACTGTTCTAACTATGGGTATTTTGGCATTTATTGCCGGGATATTTGTAACCGGTTACAATATTTTGGTTCCAATTGGAATTGGAACATCAGTTGGTGCCGTATTTATTTTTCTGATTGGTGTGTTTTTAGTCGTAACAGATGAAATGTTAGAAAAATCATATATAGGGACGAAAGTAGGTCCAGTTAAATCAAAAAAAGGAGCACCTATTCAATAGGTACTCCTTTTTCAATTACATATCCCAAATCATCGCGAGTAACGTTCCAAACACTGTTACAAGTGCTATGATCAAACCGTAAAATACATTTGTGTAAATTGCACCTTTATCCTTTGTTTCCCCAGCATGCATAAAAACAACTAGTTGAAGTCCTGCTTGGATAAATGCTGTAACAAGTAAGATTGTCATTCCTGCTGCAAATGACATATCTAAGAAATATACCGCAAGTGCTACGGTTGTAAGGAGTAAAGAAAATACAAAACCAAGTACCTGCTTCATCGGAAATAATTGGCTCATATTACATCATTCCTTTCAAATAGATGAAGCTGAAGATGAAAATCCAAACAACATCTAGGAAATGCCAATAAAGTGAGAAGATAAATGCTTTATTGGTTGTTTGTGGAGTTAATCCACGTTTTTTAATCTGCAGGATAATAAATAATCCCCAGAAAAATCCAAGTGTAACGTGTGCTCCATGTGTTCCAAGTGTGGTTAACAGGGCAGCTGTATATGCGCTGGTTTGTAATCCTGCACCTTCATGTACATAGGTAACAAACTCAAAAATCTCCACTCCTAAAAAGGCAAGACCAAGAAGAAGTGTAAGGGAGAAGAAGGTAATCATCGCTTTTTGTTTCCCGATACGCATCGCATGAATCCCAAGTCCAACAGTAAAACTACTAGTTAATAGAAGGATTGTTTCAAATAAAACAGGAGTAATTTGGAAAATCTCTTCACCAGTTGGTCCGCTTCCCGTTCTATTCTCTAAAGTGAAATAGGTAGCGAAAAGGGTAGCGAAAAGCATAATTTCGGCACCAAGGAAGATCCAAAATCCTAAGATTTTTAAACTGTTTTCTTCGGTACTATATTCTAATGGAAGCGAGTTATCTATTTTCATTTTTTAAGCACCTCGCAAATTTGTTTCTGTTTCTTCAATTTCTTTAACAGAGATATAACGGCCATGGTCTTGCTCAAATGACCTTAGAGCCATACATCCGAAAATTCCTAGAGTAGTAACGATGACAGGAATCCACAGACTGAATATAAAGGAGAATCCCCATACAAAGAAGATACAGCTCATAATAAATGGGATACCGCTATTATTTGGCATATGAATTTTCTCGTATTCACCTTTAAATAGTACATGACCATTTTTCTTAGCATCCCATAATGCCTCATTGGACCGTACATCTGGTAAAATAGCAAAATTATATTCTGGTACTGGTGTATGTGTAGACCACTCTAGTGTACGCGCATCCCAAGGATCATTACTAATATCTCTTGATTCATAACGAGTACTATAGTATATATTGTAAACAATTAACACAAAACTAATGGCCATTATCGCCGCGCCAACAAAAGAAATCATATTCATTGGTCCAAATCCAGCAGATTCTGAATATGTGTACATCCTGCGTGCCTGGCCATCTAAACCTGAAATATACATCGGCATGAAAGCCAATATAAAGCCAATAGACATTAACCATGCCGTCCATTTTCCAATTCTCTCATTTAGCATGAAGCCAAACATCTTTGGCCAGTAATAATGCAGCCCAGCAAGCATTGCATAGACAACACCAGGAATAATAACGTTATGGAAATGAGCGACTAAGAACATCGTATTATGATATTGATAGTCTGCTGCAGACATTGCTAGCATGACTCCGGTTACTCCGCCAAGTGTAAAAAGCGGAATGAAAAGCATGCTATAAAGCATTGGCGTGGTAAAAACAATCCTTCCTTTTCTTAGCGTAAACAGCCAGTTAAAAATCTTCACACCTGTCGGAACGGCAATTGCCATTGTCGTGATCGAGAAGATACTGTTTGTTAAGGCACCTTGCCCCATGGTAAAGAAATGGTGCGCCCATACTAAGAAGGATAGAAGAGAGATAATAACCATCGAACCAACCATTGATGTATAGCCATATAGGTTACGACGTGCAAAGGTGGAGATGATCTCACTATAAATACCGAAAGCCGGCAGGATTAAGATATATACTTCAGGATGTCCCCAAACCCAGAAAATGTTGGCCCAAAGCATATCCATACCGCCATTATCCATGGTAAAGAAATGTGTTCCAAATTGACGATCCAAGGTTCCCATTGCAAGTAAAACAGCTAATACTGGGAAAGCAAAAACGATAATTACGTTCGCAATTAAAGCGGACCAAGTAAACATTGGCATTTTCATTAATGTCATACCAGGCGCTCTCATTTTGAGTATGGTAGTAATGAAGTTTATTCCTGTCATTAATGTACCAATACCTGCAATTTGAATCGCAATCATATAATAATTGGTACCGACAGATTCACTAAATTCGTTGCCTGCAAGCGGGAAGTAAGATGTCCAGCCTGCGTCAGGTGAACCTCCGACAACGAATGAAATGTTGAATAACATCGCACCCATAAAGAATAGCCAGAAGCTTAATGCGTTCAAGCGTGGGAATGCCACATCACGTGCTCCAATTTGTAGTGGAACAACAAAGTTCATAAAGAACATGATGAATGGCATTGCCATAAAGAGAATCATTACGATCCCGTGTGTGGTGAAAATTTCATTATAATGCTGTGCGTCAAGCAGTGTATTTTCTGGTACAGCCAGCTGAGCACGCATCATGATGGCATCAACCCCGCCTCGGAATAGCATGAGGAGGGCAGATAGCAAATACATAATACCAATTCGTTTGTGGTCAACAGTTGTTAACCATTCACGCCATAGGTAACCCCATTTTTTAAAATAAGTTATCCCGGCAATAACAGCAATAAGTGTAAGGCCAATTGCAGCCATCGATGCATAAATCGCAATACTAGGATGTGGAACGGCAAATCGATTAAAGAAATCCATTTATTATATCTCCTTTCAACGGAAGATTACTTTTTTATTATTAATGACTCATACCTTCATGTCCGGTATGGGAATCTGTTTGAGATTCTGTTTCAGGTGTTTCTGCTGATTCATCGTTATGATTATGGCCAGATGGCGGCGGTGAAAATTCTAGGTGAGTCCCAGTGTATGTTTGTTGCCCTAGATGACCTGGTTCTAACAATTCCTCGAATTTCTTCTCTGTTATCGGCTTTGCTGTTTCTTTTACTTCTTTTACCCAATCGTCAAAATCTTCTTGAGACATTGCAGTGACATTGAATGTATTTTCAGCAAATCCTTTACCTGAGAAGTTGGCGTTTCGTCCCATAAATTCACCAGGGACATCGGCTGCTAAATGCAAGGTAGTGACATGGTCATTCATCGCGTATTTTTGTCCGCCTAATTGTGGTATCCAAAAACTTGTAATCGGACCGTGAGAATAAAGTTTAAATTCAAGAGCTCTGTCTGTTGGAATATATAAATAATTCACGGTTTCAATTCCTTCTTCTGGATAACTAAAATGCCATTTCCAGTTTGAGGATGAAGCATAGACGACTAATGGCTCTTTATCTTCATATCCTTTTGGTGTTGCCTCAACGATATAGTTACTTTGAACAGATACGTAGGATAGATAAGCAACGATTAATACTGGAATACCTACCATAATAACCTCAACCCAAAGGTTTCCTTCGATATGTGGAGGTTCATAATCTGCTCTTTGTTTAGAAGCTCGGTATTTTACTAGCATGTAGACTAATAATGCAAAAACGACAATGACAATCACAGACATGATTCCTATTGATAATAGGATGTCACTAGCCTGCCTTTCGGCTTGAGGACCTTTGGGATCCAAGACAAGTAATGGCTCACATCCAGTTAATAGTGTGATAATTGTAAGAATCACTGAATATAAAGCCCCTTTTGTACCCTTTTTGTGCATGTGTTAATCTCCTCTCATTTATTAGAATGGTGGTTGTACGTGAATTTGTTCACAATCTTGTTTAGGAATTTACCTTTTATTAATGAGATTAATTACTAACTAATAATAACTTTATAATTAGTGTCATTATTTCCTACCACAATATTAACAACATCGCTGTGATGTTTATATACGTTTTTCAAATAATTTGTGACAAATTTGTTAAGGTTTTAATTTCCTTTATTAGTTATTCAGTGGGAATATCTTCAGCCTAAGTGATAAATAATTGTCTAAATTTAGATATTAATGGGATAATGTATATGAATACATAGGAATAGGAGAGACATATATGAAAGTCAAAATCAATCGCCATGCAGCGAAAGCATTGAAAAAAATGTTGGAGGGGGAAGAAGCAGAAGGGAAATTATTCCGTGTGTATGTAACCAATATGCATGGTGACCATGCCCATTATGATTTAATGCTCGATACCCCAACAGAGCATGATGAAGTGGTTAAAACAGATAAGGACATTGATTTAATCCTCGATACGCGAGATGAATATCTAGATGGTGTATGGATTCAAATGTTCCATGTTCCAAAAGAAGAATGGCTGATTACCAATCCATCAAAAGGCGGACATCATCACCATCATTAAATATAGAAAGAATAAATGAATTCCACCTGAAGTTATTACAGGTGGTTTTTTTGATTGTAATTTTCAAAATATTTTCATATAATCCAATTACCCCAACTAAAAAGAAGTTCTGCTATGATTCGACGTTTCTTTTCTTATTACAAACCGCATAAAAAGCTGTTTATCCTTGATTTTAGCAGTGCTGTTGTTGTTGCGGTTTTAGAGTTAGCTTTTCCATTAGCAGTATCTTGGTTTATTGATGAATTGCTGCCGGGGGGAGATTGGCAAACTATTGTGACAGTTAGTATTGCGCTGTTGATGGTTTATGTACTTAGTACCTTTTTGCAGTTTGTGGTGAATTATTGGGGTCATAAGCTTGGGATTAATATTGAAACAGACATGAGGCAAGAACTTTTTGAGCATGTGCAAAAACAGTCTTTCCGCTTTTTTGACAATACCAAAACAGGGCATATTATGAGTAGAATAACCAACGACCTATTTGACCTCGGTGAACTTGCCCACCATGGACTTGAGGATGTTTTCATTGCCGTGATGACTTTTATCGGTGCATTCTGGATTATGCTGACGATTAATGTGAAATTAGCACTTGTCGCTGTAATGATTTTACCTTTGTTAGCATTATTAGTTGTAGTCAGTAATCTAAAGATGAATAAGGCCTGGAGTCATATGTACACAAGCATTGCAGATGTAAATGCGAGAGTGGAAGATAGTGTGTCAGGAAGCCGTGTGGTTCAATCCTTTACAAATGAAGATTTTGAGATTGCAAGATTTCGAAAAAACAATCATAAATACCGAAATGCAAAACTAGTAGGATATCGCGTGATGTCTTTCAGTTTATCCGGTATTTATATGATGACAAGGTTAATTACCATAATTGTACTTGTTTATGGAGCATGGCTAAGCTTTACTGGGCAGCTATCATATGGGAATCTCGTCGGATTTGTCCTCTACGTAAATGTTCTTTTTAAACCTATTGATAAAATTAGTGCGATCATGGAATTGTATCCAAAAGGAATGGCTGGGTTTAAACGCTTTATGGAAATTATCGACTCTGAGCCAGAGGTAAAAGATACGGATGATGCCATTGAAGCAGCTTCACTTAATGGTGATATTGTCTTTAAAGATGTTGTTTTTAGTTATGACCAGCAAAAATCAATACTTGAAGGTATCAACCTAAACATTCGTGCAGGTGAGACCATTGCGTTTGTTGGACCTTCGGGAGCCGGTAAAACCACAATTTGTTCATTAATACCTAGGTTTTATGATGTAAGCAAGGGCAGCATTATGATTGATGGATTCGATATTCGTAATATGACAAAAAAGTCACTTCGCTCTCAAATCGGAATTGTTCAACAAGATGTCTTTCTTTTTACTGGGACTATTCGAGAAAATATCGCATATGGGAAGCGGAACGCTATAGATGAGGAAATAATTGCGGCTGCAAAACGTGCGCATCTAGAGAAATTTATTCAATCACTGCCTGATGGGTATGAAACGGAAATTGGTGAAAGAGGATTAAAGCTATCCGGCGGTCAAAAGCAAAGATTAGCGATTGCTAGGATGTTTTGAAAAATCCACCTATATTAATTTTAGATGAAGCAACCTCTGCACTCGATACTGAAACAGAAATGGTCATCCAAGAAGCTTTAAACGAACTTGCAAAAAACCGAACAACGCTGATTATTGCTCATAGACTTGCAACCATTCGGAATGCTGACCGGATTATTGTCGTGACGGAAGAAGGAATTGCCGAAGAAGGCGGTCATGACGAGTTAATTGAACAAGGCGGTATTTTTGCGAATCTTCACCGTGTCCAATACCAGCAATAACTTTTTTGGGAAATCGCTACGAAGTATGTGGGGGTTTTTCCTATTTTGTGAGAAAATGGATACTCTATTAAGGTAATGGTTTTAAAGGAGTGATTACAAATGGAAAATTATAAAAGTGATAATGAGATAAAATTAATTGCACTTGATATGGATGGTACACTGCTAAATGATGAACACGAAATTTCAGAGCCAAACCGACAGGCGATTTCGGAAGCACAGGAAAAAGGTATTTATGTAGTCCTCAGTACTGGCAGATCTCTTAGAAAATGTGAAAAACATGCGGATTCACTTGCGTTGTCCTCTTATTTAGTGACAGTAAACGGCAGTGAAATTTGGGACGATAAACGAGGTTTAGTGGAAAGAAATCTTTTGAAAACAGATGCCATTCAATGGATGGTAGAGCTTACTCAAAAGCATAAGATAAGATTTTGGGCGATTAACACAAATCGAAACTGGTTTGATGAAATGCCGGAGGATATTCATGCTGAGGAATGGTTGAAATTTGGGTTTAACATAAAAGATGAACCAACAAGGGATAAAATTCTAAAAGAGCTAGAAGCAAGAGGGGAGTTTGAATTAAGTAACTCGACTCCAACAAATATCGAAGTAAACCCAGTTGGGATTAATAAGGCGAAAGGGCTGGCATTAGTCTGTGAGCGCCTAGGAATACATATGAAGAATGTTATGGCCGTAGGTGATAGTCTTAATGATTTGGCGATGATTGAAGAGGCTGGCTTAGGTATTGCAATGGGAAATGCTCAGGAAATGGTAAAACAAGCAGCATCTTGGGTCACCACAACCAATAATGAAGATGGCGTCGCTGCAGCAATCCGAAAATGGGTGCTCTAGTACTATCATTTGCGGATACATAAACAATATACTAAATAGAAAATTTTATTTTCTTGAAATAAAAATTAATCTATTGAGAAATACTTATAACCAAGAGGATATTGTTTAAAAGCAATTCCTCTTGGTTATAATAATTGGGCAAGACTATATTGCAATTTCATGTAATTGTTACATGCTAGGAGGAGCTACAAAGATGGAATCAGGTAAAGTAAAATGGTTTAACGGTGAAAAAGGCTTTGGATTTATTGAGCGTGACGGTGGAGATGATGTATTCGTTCATTTCTCTGCAATTCAAGGCGAAGGTTACAAAACGTTAGATGAAGGTCAAGAAGTAACGTTTGAAATCGAAAATGGACAACGTGGTCCACAAGCGGTTAACGTTCGTAAAGCATAATTTACCTTCTAAATCAAAAACAGACTCCAACGCGAGTCTGTTTTTTTATTGTTTCAGGAGAGATCTTTTATTAGGTGATGAGAGCCTAAGAACTGCTAAAAGAAGAGAGACCGGTCATTCATTAAGAAGAAAGTCCCTATAGAATAAAAAAACCTCCACGAAAGGTGGAGGTTCAATATGTGATAAGTAAAATGGTTATTTATAGTATGGGGTTATTTTAGAAAATTCATACCTAAGAATAGTTCAATTTACCATTAGGTGGACTTTGAATTCAATATTTCCTGCACTCTGCCAACTTGGCCATCCGTTAATCTCACTTTAATCCCATGTGGATGAGAGCTGGAATTTGTTAAAATATCCTTCACGACACCCCTTGTTAGTTTTCCGGTTCTTTGATCAGCCTTAAGAACAATATTTACCTCGGTACCGGGAGTGATGTCTTTTCTATTTTGTCCGTTCATTAAACACCCATTTTTCTACGAGTATTACTCACTTTTTTAGTCTGTTGGCTTTTCATTTTTTGGCTGTTTTGCAGCCCGCCTTGGCTGTTATTCGCTGCTGCAGCCTTATTCTTCTTATTGGCTAGCTGCTGCTTCATAGCTTCCTGCAAACTCATTTTCTTTTTTGGTTCTTCATTTTGGTTTGTTTGATTGTTATCTGACATTAGAAAATCCTCCTGAAAAATATGTACTAAGATACATACAGTATAATCTATTTTTAATAAAATTAACAAATTTATTAAAAAGGATAAAGTCACGGAATATTCACTTTCTTGTTATTTGTTTTTTTACCTTAAATTTATTCTGTTAAATGATTATTGTTATTTTCTGATTATTTATTAAAATACCTTAAATTTCGACACCTTTTGCAACTCCCTCATATTAAACTAATTCTAATCACTAGGGGGGGAGAGGGGCATTGAAAAATCCTTTTTTATTTTTGATTATCCTTTTTATCATAGTTTCACAAAGTATGCATGGCCATGCACAAGAACCGGATGATAATCTAATAGATTTGCAGATTGAGTTAGAAGAATACATAAAACCATGGCAAGATAAGATTACACTTCACTACCAAAATCTACTATTCGATGTATCCTATGAATTAAATAATGATAAGAAGATGCCTGCAGCAAGTACGATTAAACTTCCATTGGCACTATATGTAATGAAGCTCGCTGATCAAGGGGAAATCGATATTTCTGAAAAGCTAACTTATATGAGTCATCATTATTATGAAGGAAGCGGCGTCATTCAAAATGATAAAATAGGGAGTAGCTATACCATTGAGGACCTTATCGAAAAAGCGATGGTCTATAGTGATAATATTGCTTTTAGTATGCTAAAGGAACGAGTAGGGCAGAACGATTTTATTCAATTCATGAAAAGCCTTGGAGCTAAGTATACATACCCCGGAGGACAAAATGTTACTTCTGCAGGGGATTTAATTCTGTATGCAAAAGAAGCATACCAATTTTCTAAGGAAAGTAAATATGGAGAAAAACTGGTAACATACCTAGAAAATACAATCTATAATACTACAATCCCTCAAGGTATTCCTGGTAAGAATATTGCTCATAAGGTTGGGATGATTCCGAAAGACTTGATTTATAATGACGTCGCCATCATTTACGATAAGGTACCCTTTGGATTAGCTGTCACGACTATGGGAATTGGATATGAAAAATCACAGGAGGTCATCGCAGGAATTGCTAACATTGTTAATAAGCATCATGAATTAATCGTAAAGGAATACCTAACAGTTGACGTACCCAAGAGCAAACTTGAAAGTATCTATATAAATGGAAATACAAAACCGGGAAACAATAGTGTTTTTTTAACGAAGGAGTTTTTTGTAAACTATATTAAACCTTGGAGTATCAATAATAAAGTAGAAAAAGTTACATACTATCACCGTCTTGTATCCCTAAAGCAAACTCTATCGGCTGATCCAATTAAGATAAAAGATTCATGGGAAGCAGCAGCAAAAAAAGCAGAAGCAGAACAATTTAAGAAATCAATTAGAATTACCTTTGCCGGCGATGCGATGATGGATTGGTCTGTAAAAGAAACGGTAAAACAAAAAGGTCCAGACTATCCCTTCCTACATATTAAAGAGGAACTTTCCTCGAGCGACTTAAGTGTCGTAAATCTGGAAACAGCGATTACTACAGACGGAGTAAAGGTTCCAAAGGAATATAATTTCCGTTCAGATCCCATTTCCTTAAAAGGATTAAAAAATGCTGGGTTTCAGCTAGTAAGTTTGGCCAACAACCATTCCTTTGATTATGGTCAATCCGGGTTTACCGACACGCTTAGTAATCTGAAAATATACCAACTCGACTATATGGGTGGAGGGACAAACAAGGCAGAGGCTTATGGTGCAAAAACGTATACGATTAAAGGCAGAAGTATTAAATTGCTGGCATTCTCAAGAGTTCTTCCTGACTTTACCTGGTTGGCAACCGATACAAAGCCAGGCTTAGCAAATGGATATGATTTATCTTTAATTCAAAACACCATTGAAAAAGAAAAGAAAGATGCAGATTTCCTTTTTGTCTATATCCACTGGGGTGTTGAAACCAAGCGTTCTCCTGAAGCTTACCAACGTGAGTGGGCAAAAACGATGATTGATTCAGGGGCGGATGGGGTTATTGGCAGCCATCCTCATGTGCTTCAAGGCTTTGAATATTATAAAGGTAAACCGATTGCCTATTCATTAGGAAATTTCCTTTTTCCAAATTACATTAAAGGGGATAAAGCACAAACTGGAATCCTGCATCTAGATATCCAAAAGGACAATATTGAAATGTCTTTTGTACCGTTTAGAATTATTCAGGATCAAATCATTGTACAGACAGAGCAGGAAAAACAAGTTATTTGGAACGAGCTTCAAACCTTATCTTACGGGGAAGTTCAAATTAACAATGGAATGATTTCTGACTCAACAACGGTTGCTGAAGCAAAAGGGAGATAAAACTATGGAAAACAAAACAGCTATTGTAACCGGTACATCAAGCGGATTTGGCTTAAGTACTTCTGTAGAATTAGCACGAAAGGGATTCACTGTTATTGCTGCCATGAGAAACTGTAATAAAAGCAGTATGCTTTTGCAGGAGGCAAGGAAGCATGGAGTTGAATCTAAAATCATCGTTCATGAATTAGATGTTACGTATGAAGAGTCAATCCAAGCCTTCAAATCGTGGATTAAAGAGGAGTTTGGGAGAGTAGACGTATTGATTAATAATGCTGGATATGCAGGCGCAGGGTTTGTGGAAGAAGTATCAATGGATGAATATCGAAAACAATTTGAAACAAATGTTTTTGGAGTTTTCGCCGTTACCAAGGCCTTTTTGCCTTTAATGAGGATGCAAAAACAGGGGTGTATAATCAATATTAGCAGTATAAGCGGGAAAGTAGCTTTTCCTGGTCTTTCACCTTATGTTGCCTCGAAGTATGCCATCGAGGGCTGGAGTGAGAGTCTCCGCCTAGAAATGCAGCCATTTGGTGTGAAGGTAGTATTGATTGAACCTGGTTCCTACAAAACCAATATTTGGTCAACAGGAAAACAGGTTGCAGAAGAATCATTACTTTTACACTCTCCATATAAGGATTACATGCAAAGCATAGAAAGATATATTGCAGAAGGGGAAAACAGCTTTGGCAACCCCGAGGATGTGGCAAAAAAAATAGCTGAGATTGCAACATTGGAAAACCCGGGTATTAGGTACCCAATTGGCCGTGGAGTTAAAGCTGCTATCTTTTTGAAAAACTTTTTACCATGGAGACTTTGGGAAAAAACAATTATAAGTAAATTGTTTGTAAAATAGAGCAGATTAGTCCTTATGTATTCACGATGTTGTCGTTTTTAGGAAGGAATTTTAGGGGTAAGGTGAGAATAATAGATATATAAGCAACAAAAGAGGAGTGATAGGTATGGAGATTCAAGTACTTGAAAAAGAAGAAATAAAGGTAATTGGAATTTCTGGGAGTGGCACTTATTCTCAAATGGACAATATACCAGAATTATTTAATGAAATGAAAGTACGGTTAGAAGAGGTACCCAATCAAACCAATGATGCAATCGTAATTGCGCCCTTTCATAGCAGAGAGACAGAATTCACCTATTATGTAACGACACCAGTTGAAAAGGTAGAAAATGTTCCTGATGGTATGGTTGGATTTACCATCCCTCGCAAAAATTATGTTTATTGTTCCTATAAAGGAAGTTTTAAAGAATTAGAAAATACATACCGGCAAATGTTAGTATGGATGCAAGATTATGGCTATGATTTAGACGATCATGCCTTGAGCTTAAAAGTTGTTAAAGAAAATGAATTTGATAGCGAAGGCAGCATGGGTTTCGAACTTTATCTTCCTGTAAAAAGCTATAAGGATACCTACAAATGACTTGATTTTTGGGAGAAGATTTTATCTTCTCTTTCTTTTTTTAGCATTTCTCTCAATTATTATGTATACTAATAGTAATCATATTGAATATTCCTTCGGGGTCAGGTGAAATTCCTAACCGGCGGTGATGAAGCATAGCTTCTTAGTCCGTGACCCGGTTAACGTAAAAGTTAAGCGGTGGATCTGGTGAAAATCCAGAGCCGACAGTTAAAGTCTGGATGGGAGAAGGAAAAAAATCCGGTTTTAACCAAGGGAGAAATCTACCCTTTTTTAAGCCCTATTTTCTTATTGCCTTTTCCAAGGACCCTGAAGTGTTTCATCTCTTCAGGGTCTTTTTTTATTCATTTATGGGTATATGCAAAAAAAAAGGGAAGGAGAGTAAAACTATGTTTACCGGTATTATTGAAGAATTAGGAGCAGTGGCAAATATCCAGCGAACTGGAGAATCATTTGTTCTTACAATTGATGCAAAAAAAATTCTCAAGGATGTCCACCTTGGAGACAGTATTTCGGTAAACGGAGTATGTCTTACTGTCACTAGCTTTTCAGGCAACAAGTTTACAGTAGATGTCATGCCTGAAACCGTAAAAGCCTCCAGCTTACGATCACTCAAACGTGGTGCAAAAGTGAATCTCGAAAGAGCAATGGCTGCAGGGGGCAGGTTTGGAGGTCATTTCGTTTCAGGCCATATTGATGGAACGGGTGTAATTAAAAGTAAAAAACAGGTTGAAAATGCAATCTATTACGAAATCGAAGCCTCAACAGAAATATTAAGGTATGTAATCGAAAGAGGTTCAATTGCTGTAGACGGTACAAGCCTGACTGTTTTTGGAGTCACAGATGAAACATTTACTTTATCACTCATCCCGCATACATTATCTGAAAGTATTATTGGTCTTAAGGAATCAGGTGATATTGTCAATTTAGAATGCGATATGATTGGAAAGTATGTTGGACATTTTTTAACAAACAGTCAAAATAATAGTAACAAAAAGAGTCCATCCGGAATTAGCACGAGTTTTTTAGAAGAGAATGGTTTTGCTTAATTACATATCAACGGAACTTAGAAAGGGGAGAAAAGACGTGTTTGATAAGATTGAAGAAGCATTGATAGATCTGCAAAACGGCAAAGTCATCATTGTATGTGATGACGAGGATCGAGAAAATGAAGGTGATTTTATTTCCTTGGCTGAAAAAGCTACACCTGAAGTAATCAATCTAATGGCTACGCATGGAAGAGGATTAATCTGTGTTCCGATTGATGAGGAGTTAGCACAGAAATTAGAACTTTTCCCAATGGTAGCCGTAAATACAGACGTACATGGTACGGCGTTTACAGTTAGTATTGACCATAAATTTTCAACTACAGGGATATCAGCCTTTGAACGGTCGGCAACAGTATTAAGCATGCTTGATCCGGAATCAAAGCCTTCTGATTTCAAGCGTCCAGGACATATTTTTCCATTAGTGGCCAAAAAAGGCGGAGTCTTGAGGAGAACAGGACACACCGAAGCGGCCGTGGATTTAGCAAGACTATGCGGCTCTAAGCCTGCTGGTGTCATTTGTGAAATCATGAATGACGATGGCACAATGGCACGCGTTCCGGAGTTGCGTAAAATTGCCGATGAGCTTAATGTGAAGATGATTACCATAAAAGATTTGATTGAATACCGCAATAAAAAAGACAAACTAGTCAAACGCGAAGTCGAAATCAATTTACCAACGGAATTTGGTGAATTTAAGGCTGCTGGGTATTCAAACGTTATTGATGGTAAAGAACATTTAGCATTAGTAAAAGGTGAAATAAATCCTGATCATCCTATCCTAGTTCGTGTGCATTCAGAGTGTTTAACAGGCGATGTTTTTGGTTCGTTCCAATGTCAGTGCAGACCACAGTTACATGTAGCTTTATCACAAATTGAACAAGAAGGAAATGGTGTGCTCCTATATATACGTCAGGGAGGCCGTGGTTTACTAAATAAATTGCGGGAGGATGGTCATAACAACTTAGACGAAAATGAAAAGAATGGTACTGGAGAAGATCTAAGGGAATTTGGAATCGGTGCCCAAATATTAAAGGATTTAGGGATTAGAAAAATGAAGTTGTTAACCAATAATCCGCGAAAAATCAAAGGCATTAAGGGCTATGATCTTGAAATCGTTGAAACGGTTCCCTTACAAATGGAAATACTAGATGAAAAGGTAAAAAAATAAAACATTAACATTTATGGAGGTATTATCATGGGTAATTTTTATGAAGGTAATTTAGTAGGCTCAGGTTTAAAAATCGGAATTGTTGTCGGACGTTTTAATGAATTTATTACGAGTAAATTGTTAAGCGGTGCGCAGGACGCCTTAAAAAGACATGGGGTAAGTGATGGAGATGTGGACATCGCTTGGGTGCCAGGAGCATTTGAAATTCCGCTAATTGCTCAAAAATTGGCGAATAGTAAAAAGTATGATGCTGTTATTACATTAGGCACTGTTATTCGCGGTTCTACTCCACATTTTGACTATGTATGTAATGAAGTAGCCAAGGGTGTTTCAAGGATTAACCTGGATAGCGGTATCCCCGTTATTTTTGGAGTTTTAACAACAGATTCGATTGAACAAGCAATTGAGCGTGCAGGAACAAAGGCTGGTAATAAGGGATGGGATGTTGCAACTGGCGCTATAGAAATGGCTAATTTAATCCGAAATATGGAATAATAAGATCTTTTTTGAAGAAATTTGTGGGAAATGATACATTTTGAATTTTTATTCGATATAATAGGTCTATCATAAAAATATTTGAAGAATAGGTGCTTAAAAACTTTTTTTAAGTTTTTAGCTTAAAAGGGAAGTTTGGTTAAATGCCAACGCGGTCCCGCCACTGTAAATGGGAGCAACCTACATTATGTCACTGTCAATTTGATGGGAAGACGTAGGAAGCTATGACCATGAGCCAGGAAACCTGCCTAATTCTTGTGCCCCAAAAAACCTACGAGGATAGGGAGGTGTGGACGACTAGAGTCATTTTTTATAATGGAATCTAATCAAACCAACATCTCTACTTATCGTAGAGATGTTTTTTGTTTTTTAGGTGCATGCTTTTTTAATGATGTATTTTGACGCAAAGTCATTAGGGGGAAGAACAATGAAAAAATTATCATCATTATTACTTATTCTTTTGTTAACAATAGGTACTTTAGCAGCATGTGGGGAACAGAAAGAACCTGTGAAGGATCAAGAAAACAGCAGCACTGTGCAAAAAGGAGAGGAAACGGCCTTTCCCGTAACCATTAAAGATGCTTTAGATAATGAGGTTACAATTGAGGCAAAACCAGAAAAAATTGTTTCTGTGATTCCAAGTAATACAGAGATTGCTTTTGCGCTGGGACTTGGTGAAGAAGTTGTGGGTGTATCTAATTTTGACAACTATCCGGAGGAAGTAGCATCAAAAGAGAAGATCGGTGATATGAACCTAAACATCGAAAAAATTATTTCTTTACAACCCAATCTAGTATTGGCACATGAATCAACTGCTGATAATGGTAAAGAAGGACTTCAACAGCTTAGAGATGCTGGAATTGCTGTTTTAATCATTAATGATGCACTCAATTTTGAACAGGTGTATGATACGATCAACATGATTGGAAAAGCAACTGGTGAAACAAAAGCAGCTGAAGAACTAATTAAAGAGATGCAGGATAAGTTAGCAGAAATTAAAGCCAAAGCTGGAGAAATAAACGAAAAGAAAAAGGTGTTTGTAGAAGTATCTCCTGCTCCGGATGTGTTTACAACCGGAAAAAACACATTTTTGGATGAAATGATCAGTTTGATTAATGCTGAAAACATTGCAAGCGATCAAGAAGGCTGGGTTAAAATGGATCAAGAATCAATCATTGATCGAAACCCAGATGTCATCATTACTACATATGGATTTTATACGGAAAATGCAACAGATTTATTGTTAAGCAGACAAGGTTGGGAAAATGTCAATGCAATAAAAAACAAGCAAGTCATCGATGTGGATTCTGACACTGTTACACGTTCAGGCCCAAGGATTGTAGAAGGAGTAGAGGAACTTGCAAAGGCTGTCTATCCGGAAGTTTTTAAATAATAAAGTATTAGCCTATTTGATTGCAGGAAGCTTCCTGCTCCTTTCAATTTTATTAGGAATTTCGATAGGAACCGTTTCGGTTCCTATCTTTACCATTATCCAAATCATCATCTCGAAGCTATTTGGCTTAATTTCACAAGATCAAATTGACCCCATGTTTTCGAGTATCGTTTTAAACATTCGTTTGCCACGAGTTATATTGGCTGGTTTAGTAGGAGCATCTCTCGCCATTGCAGGAGCAGCCTTTCAAGGTCTATTAAGGAATCCATTAGCGGACCCCTATACGTTAGGTGTATCATCGGGCGCGTCCGTGGGGGCGGTACTCACATTATTTTTCCAATTATCAATTCCTTTTATCGGAAGCTTCACGCTGCCCTTACTCAGTATCTTATTTTCATGGGTTACGATATTTTTAGTGTTAGCTTTTGCCCGAAAAATTGAACGCTCGATGAGGGTGGAAACGATTATCTTAACGGGAATCATCTTTAGTTCCTTTCTCGGTGCCATTATTTCACTCATGATTGCTTTAACCGGTGATGAACTTAGGCAGATTATTGGCTGGCTTTTAGGTAGCGTATCGATGAGAGGCTGGGAATACATAAAAATTATTTTACCTTTTTTTGTTCTAGGATCAGTCATCCTTATTTTTAATACAAAAGAATTAAATGCTATGTCCTTTGGTGAAGAACGTGCCCACCACTTAGGTGTGAACGTTCAAAAGAGAAAACTAATGATCCTGACTGCAGGATCGATATTAACAGGAGCTGCAGTTGCGGTTTCAGGGACGATTGGTTTTGTTGGGCTGGTGATTCCACATCTTTCAAGATTATTGTGGGGTCCTGATCATAGGCACCTGCTGCCATTATCGATTATTACGGGAAGTGGATTTTTAATTTTGGCAGATTTAATTTCGAGAACAATTATTTCTCCAACAGAGCTGCCGATTGGAGTCATAACGGCTTTATTTGGTGCCCCAGTATTTGCATTAATCCTATTACAGAGAAAAAGAACGGAAAGAAGTGGATAAAGGATGCTTAGGGTTCAAGATGTATCAGGCGGGTATTCAGATGAATCTGTATTAAAGGATATTTCCTTTGAAGTTCAAACTGGTGAGTTATTCGGTATATTGGGACCTAATGGAAGCGGCAAGACGACTCTGTTAAAAATGATAAGTGGAATCCTGCCGATTGCAAAAGGTGATATTTTCATTAAAGGTAAACGTCTACAGGAGTTTAATTCAAAACAGCTTGCACAAATCGTAGCTGTTTTGTCTCAGCATTCTATGCAATCCTTTTCCTATACCGTAAAAGAAACCGTTTCTCTTGGTCGTTATGCCCATCAATCGGGCTGGTTTCAGACTTGGGGAGAAAAGGATGAAAGCATCGTACAGCGTGTAATGAAGCAGACAGGTATCGCTTCTTTCAAAAATAAAAATATCCAAGAGTTATCCGGTGGCGAAAAACAAAGGGTATTTCTGGCGCAGGCACTTGCCCAAGAACCGGAAATTCTTCTTTTAGATGAACCAACCAATCACTTAGATTTATCCTATCAGAAAGAATTGCTGGATTTATTAAAACACTGGACGACAGAAACGGGTTTGACAGTCCTTTCCATCTTTCATGATTTAAATCTTGCAGGATTATATTGCGATCGATTGCTTCTCCTTGAAAACGGAAGTATAAATATTAATCATATCCCGAATGAAGTGCTTAGGGAAGAAAGAATACGAGACGTTTATCATACCGAAATTAAGAAGCATCCCCATCCAAGAGTAGCTGCACCACAAATGGTGTTATTACCCGAAGAGAAGCAGGATCAGGAAAAAGTTCAAATCGATGAAAGATTGCTGCGAATGACCCAAGAGTTTATCGAGATAAAAGCCCCTTCTCCATTAAGGACGATGTCTTCTGGGGTTATTGGATCGGGAACAGGCTGGCATCATACGTTTGTTAATCGTCACGTTGGAAAAGACTATAACTGCAGCGATCATCGCAAAGAAATGGCAGACTTTTTAAAAGCAAATAGCTTTGAACCTTCTGAAACAGTTGGAATGATGACAGCAGTCGTCCTTGAAGATGTTGCCTATAAGCACATCGAAGGGTTAGGTTTTTCACTTTTTGTTGTTGTAACGGCAGGTGTTGGTAACGCTGTCGATTCCTCCAAAAGTGTACAGCATACATTTGAACAGGTGCCTGGCACCATCAATACATGGATATTCGTTAATGGTGAATTAACGGAGGAAGCATTTATTCAATCTATAATGACTGCAACGGAAGCAAAAGCGAAAGCGCTCCATGATTTAAAGGTTATGGATGGAGTGACAGGCACCATTGCTACGGGGACTTCCACAGATAGTATTTTAATTGCCGCTACACAGGCTGGAGAAATTCTAGAGTATGCGGGTACGATTACTCCTTTAGGAAAACTGATTGGAAAAGCCGTTTACGAGTGCACTTCAGAGGGTATTCGAAAATCTCAAAAGAGGAAATTCGTATGATAGTTTATCATTTAACTGCCATAACCGTTGCTTATTTTATTGATAAGCTTGTAGGGGATCCACCCAATTGGCCGCATCCTGTTAGGTGGATAGGATCGTTGATTTCATTCTTTGAAAAAGTGTTAAACCACGGACAAAATAAAAGAATCAAAGGGATTTTAATGCTCCTTTTTGTACTATTGATAGTATTTTCTATCGGAATTTTACTTGTAGTAATTAGTTATCGGATTCATCCTATTGCAGGGATTGTTGTTGAAAGTTGTATTATTGCAACAACAATTGCCCAAAAAAGTCTAAAGGATGCTTCGCTTGATGTCTATGGTCCCTTAGAAAAAGGCGACTTGGCTGGCGCAAGAATAAAACTTTCATACATTGTTGGCAGAGATACAGATACTTTAAATGAAGGTGAAATTGCTCGAGGAGCAATCGAAACGGTAGCTGAAAATACGAGTGATGGGGTGACAGCTCCTTTGTTTTGGGCGCTAATTGGAGGTGCTCCGCTGGCACTGATTTATCGGGCAACGAATACCTGTGATTCAATGGCAGGTTATTTGAATGAGAGATTTAAAGATTTCGGTTGGGCTTCTGCTAAGTGGGATGATGTAATGAATTGGATTCCCAGCAGGGTTACGGGAATCCTTATGCTAATCGGGACAAAGCCTATCAAAATGGAGTATCGACGGGCATGGATGATATTGTTACGAGATGCAAAGAAGCATCCAAGTCCAAACAGCGGCTGGGGTGAAGCGGCGGTGGCTGCGATTTTAGGTATTCAGCTAGGCGGTATCAATTATTACAAAGGAATACTTTCAAACCGGGCAAAGATGGGGGAGCCTCTACAACCTATTCAAGCAGGTCATATATTATTGGCTAATAGAATCTTAGATAAAACCGTTTTTTTATTTTTGCTATTTTTATGGATAGGAGGGATGATTCTTGAATTGGCCTTCACATGGATCTAATCCGCAGCACCTTTTTAAGTCGATGGGGCTTTCGCTCCCAGATAAGTATATAGATTTCAGTGCAAATATTAATCCTATAGGCCCGCCTTCCGTTCTGAAAGAGAAATGGAATGATTTTTATCAGGAAATTAATGTGTATCCAGACCCATTTGCTGAACAACTTAAGAGCAGGATTGTAGAAAGTGAACAAATTTCTGATGATTCCATCTTAATTGGAAATGGAGGAGCTGAACTCATTACCCTTGTGGCAAGGTTTCTGACAGGTAAAAAGGTAATAGTGGTGGAACCAACTTTTTCTGAATATGAAAAGGCTTGTCGGGCTAATCATTGTGAGATTCAATATCATCAACTGAAAGAGCCAAATTTTGCGCTAAGTATGGATGAGCTACACCCAAAATTACCGAGTGCAGATGCCTTATTCTTGTGTAATCCAAATAATCCGACGGGTATTCAATATTCTGTATCAACAATACTTTCAATTATTGAGGAATGTGAAAAACAAAATTGCTTCGTGATTTTGGATGAAGCATTCTATGATTTTTTAATAGATTATCATTCTTTTATTCCTTACATAAATAGGTTCTCGAATTTAATCATCATCCGTTCAATGACAAAAATGTTTGCGATTCCAGGACTTCGTTTAGGATATGCAGCTGCCCCTCCAAACATCATTGCGGAACTTAGCACATTGCAGCCGCATTGGAGTATCAATACAATCGCATTATTGGCGGGTGATCTTTGTTTACAAAATAAAAAATTTATTAAACAGACCCAAGTCTATATTTGGGAAGAACGGGAACGGTTGCTTACTTTTTTTATGAAGAAACATTTTGTGATTACACCTTCCCAAGTTAATTTTTATTTGTTAAGAGATCCCTGTCTCAAGAATCAGTTTAGCTTTTTTGAATTTCTTTTGCACAAGGGAATAATTCCCCGCCACACGTTTAATTTTCCAGGGTTGGAAGGAAATTGGCTTCGCTTCGCGATAAAAAGCAAGGAAGAAAATAGTAAATTAATGGAGGTGTTGCTGGAATGGCGGCAGCTTCATTAATCTTTATTTCTGGCGGGGTTAGAAGCGGGAAAAGCAGCTTTGCTGAAAAAATGGCACTAGAGCTCACAAAGAAAAATGGTGGTAAATTAAACTATTTGGCAACAGGTGTGGCTTCTGACCAAGAAATGAAGGAACGAATTGTAAAGCACCGATGTGACCGAGAGATAGGAAAGTTCCGATGGAGAACGATTGAACAGTCAGTAAATATTGGGGAGATTGCTCATTTTTTTAACGACGAAGATATTATTCTACTCGATTGTGTTACGACCCTCTTAAATAATGAACTGTTTTCTGCAAACCAAAAATGGGATGACTCATTATTAGCAAATGTAATGGAAAGGATCACAACAGGAATAATTGAAATACGTGACAGAGCAAAAGTATTAATCGTTGTTAGTAATGAAGTTTTCCATGAGTCAATGGTCGAGAATGACCTCGTATTTTCATATGGACGAATTCTCGGAAAAATTCATCAGCAGTTGGTGAAGTCCGCTGATCAAGCATTTTTAGTTGAGGCTGGAATACCGACCAACATGAAGGGAGTTAGGAAATGAGAGGAGTTATGATTCAAGGAACGGCATCCGATGTTGGTAAAAGCCTCATTGTGACCGCACTCTGCCGAATGTTTGCCAATGATGGAGTAAAAGTTGTACCCTTCAAATCTCAAAACATGTCTAACAACTCTTATGTTACAAAAGATGGAAAAGAAATTGGCAGGGCACAAGGAATCCAGGCAGAAGCTTCAAAAGTTGAGGCAACTGTATGGATGAATCCGATATTATTAAAGCCCCGTTCGAACCAGGATTCTGAGATTGTCTATTTAGGTAAGCCGTTGAAAACTCTTTCTGGAAGAGGGTATCGGGATACTTTTTATGAAAAGGGACTTGATGTGATTAGGAAGTCTCTTGAACACCTATCGAGTGAACACGAACTAGTGGTTATTGAAGGGGCGGGAAGTCCGGTTGAAATCAATCTCAAGGATCGAGAGCTTGTGAATATGAAGGTGGCTGAGCTAGCGGATGTTCCTGTAATATTGGCAGCAGATATTGATAGAGGCGGAGTTTTTGCGAGTATTGTAGGCACGCTAGAGCTTTTGGAACCTGAAGAAAGACAAAGGGTTGCAGGCATTATCATTAATAAATTCCGCGGAGACATCAGCTTATTTGAAGATGGCATTCATTGGCTGGAAAAGAAAACGGGAATTCCTGTATTAGGTGTACTGCCTTATGTTGAAGATCATATGATTGATGGGGAAGATTCTTTGTCATTAAGCAATCAATTTGCAAACAGGAAAAAGGGGAATCTGGATATTGCTGTCATCCATCTTCCGTTTGTTTCGAACTATAGTGATTTGGAACCATTTCTATATGAAGAGGATGTTTCGATTCGCTGGGTCAAACATCCTTCTGATTTTGGAAATCCTGACGCAGTCATTATTCCTGGGACAAAGAGTACAATCAATGATTTGAATACGCTAAGAGAAAGACAATTAGATATTTTGATTCAAAAACATATAGAAGATGGCGGTTATGTTGTAGGTATTTGTGGCGGATATCAAATTCTGGGTGTAGAAATTATCGATGAAATGGGTTCGGATACAGGGATACCTAACAAAAGCGTGGCAGGACTTGGAGTGATTCCAGGCAGAACCACTTTTTATGATGAAAAAGAAACAGTGAGAGCTGCAGGAGTCTACCATGAAAATACAGGTTTGACCACAAATGGAAAGCTAGATGGGTATGAAATACATTTAGGGAAAACACAACTCCATCAGCAAGGCTGTGCATTTTTAGCGCTTGAGAATGGAAAAGAAGAAGGGTATTACAGCAAGAATGGACAAATTATTGGCACGTATCTTCATCATCTTTTTCATAATGACGAATGGAGAAATCATTGGTTAAACATGATTCGAAAAAGCAAAGGCATGCATAGTAAGGAAACCATTTATATTTGTGAGTACAAAGATAAAAGATATGATGGGATTGCGGAAAAAATGAGAGCACATCTTAATTTTGAACAGCTAAATGACATCATCCATAAGTGGTGCTCAAAATGAAATTTCTAAAGGGTTTCTTACTCGACCTGCAATTTTTTACTGCCATTCCAGTACGTTTTGCATTACCAATGGATAAGCCTCATTTAAAAAGTGCCGTTCAAGCTTTCCCTTTATTAGGATTGCTTCAAGGGGGGATATATGCTTCGCTCATTTTTCTATTGCTAGAATATACTCCTTTTTCCAATCTTGCTATCGCGTTATTGCTTTGGTTAATGACGATTATTTTAACCGGTGGAATCCATTTGGATGGCTGGATGGATGCAAGCGATGCTTATTTTTCATACAGCGATCAACCGAAAAGGCTCGAGATTATGAAGGACCCAAGAACAGGAGCCTTTGGTGTAATCTCGGTTATTGTATTGCTAAGCAGTCGGTTTCTCTTTATTTATGAGATTACCGAAAATGTACAAATAGTATCATACATGTTGATAGCTGCCATCCCTTTTTTGAGTAAAAGTGTCATGGGTGTCCTGCTGCTTACCGTGAAGTCCGCTAAAAAGGAAGGACTGGGTACTTTATTCCAAAGTGCCGCAACAATAAAAGTATTATGGATATATCCAATTTATATTGCTGTCTTTCTAGCTCTTATGACATTGGCTGCTAACGGATTCTTTCATGTTTCGATATTGATTTTGATAGCCTTTGGTAGTTTGCTAGTATGCAGTAGAAAAGCTGTAAAGTGGTTCGGTGGAATTACGGGTGATGTTTTAGGAGCTGCCGTTGAAGGGACTGAATTATTTTTATGGATGACAGTGTGGTTATTGCATTATTTCGCCATGGCCTAACAGAGGAGAATAAACGAAAAGCTTATTTAGGATGGAACGATTCTCCTTTATGCAAAGAGTCTTTTGACCTGAGCACAAAAAGCAGGTACAATCTCTATTTTTCTAGCGATCTGCCAAGATGCATTACAACTGCCACTATACTGTTTCCTAATAAAGAGTTGATTCTTTTACCTAATTTACGAGAAATGAATTTTGGCAGGTGGGAAGGAAAAACCTATGAAGACTTAAAAGAAGTCCCTCTTTATCAACGTTGGCTATCGAATCCAATATCTTATTGTCCTCCAGAAGGAGAGTCATTTGATAAATTCACCCATAGGGTTCAAAATGGGTGGGAAGAGATTACTGGAGAAATTCTCTCTAAAAATGTCGGCCGCTGTGCCATTATCACGCATGGCGGGATCATTCGATACTTATTATCTGAATTTGCACCCCAACCTAGAGATTTTTGGTCGTGGCAGGTACAACATCATCAAGGATTTGAACTTGTTTTTGATAGAGAAGCATTAAGGAGGCGTGATCGTTGCACTTTGTTACGGGAGGTGCCTTTAACGGCAAAAGAGCATGGGTAAAGAAGACGTACGGTTTAAATTGCAGCTGGCTTTCAGCATATCAGGGCACATCACTGACAGAAGGCTTTAACCATGTAAATAGTGAAATACTAGTATTAGAAGGTATTGAAATTTGGTTGAAAGAGTTAGCGGAAGACTACGACTCTAACAGATGGCGTGATATCTGGAATCACACTATGAACAATTGGCTAATTTGGGAAAAAGCAGAGCCTCAGCGAAAACTAGTGGTAATTGGTACGGATATCACGAAAGGAATTGTCCCGATTGAGAAAGAAAATAGATTATGGCGGGATGTAACAGGATGGGCCTATCAAGATCTTGCTGCAAAAGCAGATAAAGTAGATATCATTTGGTATGGATTAAATCGAACAATCAAACAAACGGGGGATGAGATGCAATGAAACTTTATACAAGAACGGGCGATAAAGGAAAAACTAGTATTATTGGAGGAAGAGTAGACAAGGATGATATTCGAGTGGAAGCTTACGGAACAGTAGATGAAGTAAATTGTTTTGTAGGGCAGGTTATGACTGAACTAGATGAGGTAACTTTTAAGGATGTCTTAGTAGATCTTGAGAAAATTCAGCATGAATTATTTGATTGTGGCGGGGATCTTGCCAATATTTCCGATAAAGTTGAGTTTAAGCTGGAGAAAGAAACGATTGAGTACTTAGAAAAGAGAATTGATGAATACATTCAAGAAGCTCCGGAGCTCGAAAGGTTTATTTTGCCTGGGGGAACAAAGCCGTCTGCGTCAATTCATATTGCCAGAACGGTGACAAGAAGAGCAGAGCGATTAGTGGTAACATTAATGAAGAATGATGAAAAAACGCCTGAATTAGCATTGAAATATTTAAATCGACTGTCAGACTATTTCTTTGCCTTAGCAAGAGTAGTAAATTATCGACTCAACGTAAAAGACGTAGAATATGTTCGAAGTGCAAATGTTTTCAGAGATGGGAAACGTAAAGATGAAAAATAGGAAGTTAATTTTACTGGCATTGTTTACAGCCTTATCCGCAGTTGGCGCTGCGATTAAAATTCCTGCACCCATAGGCAGTGTAGCTTTTGATGTTTTTCCAGCTTTACTTGCAGCCGCTTTGTTAGGCAGTGGTGCCGGAGCAATTGTTGGTGCGTTAGGGCATTTGTTATCTGCCTTAATCGCAGGTTTTCCATTAGGACCACTGCATATATTAATTGCAATCGAAATGGCCCTACTTGTCTTTATTTTTGGTGTTCTTTATAAAAAGAATAAAAAAGGCACTGCTAGTATTCTATTTGTCCTTGCGAATGCATTTGCTGCACCATTGCCTTTTATATTTATCATGAATAAAGCATTTTATTTCGCATTAGTTCCATCATTATTAGTAGGATCAATAGTCAATACAGTCATTGCTTTAGTGGCGATCCCAAGACTAAAAGCTTTGGTCAAACAAGATTTGATTGAAAAAGATGTGAAAATATGAGGGATACCATTACCATTCCGTTAAATAGTCAAGAATCGCTAATTATCGCAAGTGATAATAGCGGCGGCATTGGTAAGAAAGCAGAGGATCTTGTACAGGTTTCATACGAAACAGTAGCATATTATTCATTTAGAGTTGCAGCAATGGAATGTATCGCAGCAGGAGGAGAGCCGGTTTCAGTTGTGCTCCATAATTTTTGTGGAGATGACTCTTGGAGTGAGCTCGTAAATGGAGTCCGAAAAGGATTGGCAGAATTAAAACTAGGGGATATACCTATCACTGGCAGTACGGAGAGTAATTTTCCTCTAAAACAATCTGCTGTTGGTTTAGTAGTTCTCGGTAAAAAGCCTTTAGATAAAATGACAGAGAAGATATTTTCTAATGATCTTAAATTTGCCATAATAGGTAAGCCGTTAGTTGGGAACGAAGTGATTGACCTTGCTCACGAGGTTGTACCTTTATCAACTTTCCGGGAAGTGTCTAACCTTCAAGATATCATGATTTTGCCCGTCGGTTCGAAAGGTATCTTATCAGAGTTCAACCAGATGTTTCCTACTAAAGAATTTACGAAAGAAATGCTTGATACGAACGTAGATGTTTTAAAATCATCTGGACCCGCAACTTGCTTTATTATTGCGTTTGAACAGTATCAAGAAGAGTATTTAAAAAGGTTGGCAGATAAGTATTTTCACTCAATTGATGTTAAATAAAAGAGCACGCCTTTTGGCGTGCTTATTCTGTTAAACCTTTCAGTTTCTGGATGATGGTATCAATGCCTTTTCCGATTGAAAACATGGCATCCTCCAAATCTTTTTTCCAAACTGGTGCCTGCTCCTGTATCTTTTCACCCAGTTTTTGAGCATTTTGGTTTAATTCCTCGCTAATTTTCTCAGCCTGTTTTTTAATTTTCTCTCTTGTTGCCGTTTTACCGGCAAGCTGGTCATTAATCGAGACGACATCAAACTCTTCCTTTTGAATATGTGGCAATGATTCCTTCATGATTTCCTTGAAAATCGGGACAACATTTCCAGAACTACTGCTCGGCAGATAATGCTTACGGTCGGTTTGGTCATAACCAATCCAAATTGCTGCCACTAGATTCGGGGTATAACCAACCATCCATTGATCCTTCGTCCCGTTTATATCAGAATAGGGGAGCTGGGTTGAACCTGTTTTACCGGCAATTTGAACACCTGGAATATGAGCATTTTTGCCTGTTCCTGATTCGACAACATTTAGAAGCATGGATGTCATTTCATCGGCAATCTCCTTAGAAGTTACCTTTGTTGATTTTGGCTCCCGTTCTGCAAGTATATTTCCAGTTGGACCGACAATTTTTGTGATCAGATGGCTGTCATTGCGCTTACCGCCATTTGGAAAAGCGGAGAAGGCATTCGCTAATTGCTGCGGTGAAATTCCTTTATTCATTCCGCCTAGCGCAATGGCCAGATTTCTATCTTCTTTTTCGACAGGCACTCCAAAGGCTTTAAGGGAATCTAATCCTTTCTCAAGTCCAATTTTATTTAAAAGCCAAACTGTTGGGACATTTAAGGATTCTTCCAGTCCTTTATACAATTGAACCTTGCCCTGATAGGTTTTAGAAAAATTCTCAGGTTTGTAGTCACCATAAGAAGTAGGCTCATCAATGAGCTCTGAGTCGAAAGTATAACCTTCTAGAAGGGCAGGTGTATAAACAGCTAGAGGCTTAATCGTTGAACCTGGCTGAGCTTTTAATTGGGTAGCGCGGTTAAACCCTCTAAATACATGCTCACCACGACCGCCAACGAGTGCTCGTACACCTCCACTTGCTGGGTCCATTAATACAGACCCACTTTGAACGATGGAATCTCCCTTTCCCTTTGGAAATAGTGATTTATTATTGTTTACCTTTTCGAGACCGGTTTGTAGGTTTTGGTCTAATTCAGTATAAATTCGGTAACCCCTCGTTAATATCTCTTCCTGGGTTAATCCATATTTTGAAATCGCTTCATTTAGGACAGCGTCGACATAATAGGGATATTTGCGCTCAACTAAACTTCCACTGCCGCTATTAATCTTAATCTTTTCATCTTTTGCAACAGTGTATTGGTCTTTCGTAATCATACCAAGTTCATTCATTTTACTAAGAACGACATCTCTCCGTTTCATTGCTGCGTCATAGTTTTCCGTTGGGTCGAGGTAATTGGGAGATTGCAGTAATCCAGCAAGCAAAGCTGCCTCACTGATGGTAACCTCATTTATCTCTTTATTAAAATATCTTTTTGATGCATTACTAATCCCCCATGCCCCGCTGCCAAAGTAAACTTGATTTAAGTACATTTGAAGAATTTCATCTTTTTTATATACCTTTTCAATTTTAACCGCTAAAAATAACTCCTCCGCTTTTCTTTTATAGGTTTGTTCCGGTGAGAGTAAGGCATTCTTCGCTAATTGCTGTGTAAGCGTACTGCCTCCGCCAGTAATTTCACCTGCAAATATATTATTAAAAAAAGCTCTTGTGATGCCTTTAATATCAAAACCATTATGTTCATAAAAACGTTCATCTTCAATGGCAACAACCGCACCAGGAACGTATTTCGGCAGCTCCTCAATTTTTGCACCACCGGTCCGATTGGTGGCTACATTCGTTGCGATTTTCCCGTTATGATCATAAATGACAGTCGGTTGGCTAAGTCCTTCCTTTAAGGTTTGAACATTTGCCCTTGTTGCCAGCCACCCAAAATACACGATGGTTGTGAGGATGACAATCAGAATGACTAATAATAATAGCTGAGTGAGATGCTTCTTTTTCCAGAAACGGACAATCATTTCCCAATAGGGGCGTATTTTTTCCATTATGTCTCCTTTCCTTCAAAAGGATTTTTTGCTTTATTCATTATAAATTTTTTAGCAGAAAAACACCAATCATAGCCCTTTTTGGGGAATGACAAAAATAATTCCATAACCTGTAGGGATTTGATGAGAGGACTTCGTCTATTAAGGTGAAGTAGGGAAACAGGAGGATATTATGATTACAATCAAAAACTTAAGTCATGAATTTGCTGTAGGAAAAAAAGGAAGACAAACCGTCATTCCAGTACTAAGAGATATATCTTTTGAAGTTGAAAAAGGGGAAATCGTAACCATAGTTGGCAGGAGTGGTTCTGGTAAATCAACTTTACTAAACCTGGTAAGTGGTTTTATTCACCCGAAAGAAGGTGAAATATGGATCAATGGCCAGAAGGTTTCACAATTGAATGAGACCAAATTTGCAGAATTTAGAATCAAGAACCTCGGTTTTATTTTTCAAAGCTTTCAATTGATACCGAGTATGACAGCTTTTCAGAATGTGGAACTTCCACTTATTTTAAAAGGAGTCAACGAAGATAAAAGAAAAAAACAGACAAATGAAATGCTGGCTAAAGTTGGTTTAGCAGATTACCAGGAACACTACCCAGGAGAATTATCGGGGGGACAGCAGCAGAGGGTGAGTATTGCCCGTGCTTTAATTGTTAATCCTCCTATTATTCTAGCTGATGAACCCACTGGCAGTCTTGATAGTGAAACCGAGGATGATTTATTGAAGTTTATTAAGCAGTTGAATGCAGATTTAGGGATTACCTTTCTAATCATTACCCATGATGAAAAGGTAGCTGAAATCGGTCATCGAACCATTGAATTAACTGATGGGCGAATGAATGAGGAGGTGCTTGTATGAAGCTGAGAGACCAATTCCGTTTCGTTCGTCAAAATATGAAGAAAAATAGAACAAGAGTTTACATGACCATACTTGCTACAGCAATGGGCTGTGCATTCTTAATTGTTCTTGCATCCGTTGGGTTTGGATTACAAAAATCAGTTGTCAATGAAATACTAGAAGGTGGGATTGTTACACAGATTGATGTATATGGACAAGAAACAAATGATGAAAACGGTTATCGCCAGATAGAAGATAAAGATATACAGGCTTTTGAAAAGCTTAAGGATGTTAAAGCCATAACGACGCGGAAAATTCTGCAACAGGAAGGGTCCTATTCAATTGGTGATTATCAGCTAAGTACACAAACCGTGGTTACTAATTTTCCGTCTGAAATAAAAGCTGGTTTTGAATTGTCAGAAGGCCGTCTCGCTAAGGCAAAAGATGAAGTAGTAGTTGGCTATCATTTCCCGCTCAATCTTGCTATAAAGGGGGAAACGAAAAAGGAATGGTTTGACGAAAAAGGTCAATTGAAAGAAGAGTTTCGTTTTAATGGAGAACTGATTGGAGAAAAAATCAATCTTACTGTTCAAAAAGTCGAGGAGGGTAAACCAGTAGATAAAATCATACCCGTTACCGTTGTGGGAATATCTAAAAAACCAACCAAGGAATGGCAGGAGGATAGAAGTGTATATATTTCAGGGGATATCCTGAAGGAAATTGAGGCATTTACGGGAACACCAAAAGGGATTGTCCTTGATTCAAATAATGAGGTGGAGTTAGCTGAACTTGAAGCTAATAAGAATTCTTTTGACGATGTGAAAATTCACGCGAAAAATATGGAAGTGGTCCAAGGCATAGCAGACAAATTAAAAGAAGAGAAATACGCAACTTATTCAGTAGTAAATGAGTTGAAGCAAGTTAATTTGATGTTTGCAATCGCAAAGGTTGGACTTATTTTTATAGGTACGATTGCGATTCTAATTGCTTCAATCGGTATCTACAATACAATGACGATGGCCGTAACAGAGCGCGCACCCGATATTGGAATTATGAAAGCAATCGGAGCAACTCCTCGTACAATAAAACGAATTTTCCTGCTAGAAAGTAGTTATATTGGTCTGATTGGGGCATTAATTGGTACTATTGTTTCCTACGGGATTAGTTACGCAGTCAATTTTGTCATTCCTTTAATCATTAAGCAGGCCTTTGGTGAAGAAACCCCTCCTGATCTTATATTTAGCGAAATTCCACTTAGTCTGCCTATTATCTGTGTGGCTATCTGTTATGGCGTTACGATCCTATCAGGTCTTCGCCCCGCCCAAAGAGCAACGAAAGTGGATGTTTTAAAGGCAATGAGAAGAGAAATATAAATAAGATTCTGTGATAATGGCGGACAACCATTTTCAGTCCAAGCATATGTTAGTAGAAAGAACTTCTATAACATAGGAAGGAGATGGGAAAATGATCAACTGGAAGGTCCGCTTTAAAAACAAAAGCTGGGTTATGGCCTTTGTTGCTCAGTTAATGATTGTTGCACAAATGCTTTTGGGAGGATTAAATGCATTAGGGATAACAGATTTTCAACTTTCAGATGCCATTCAGCAATCCATTTTAACTTTTGTTAATGCATTATTTATTTTACTTTCCATGATGGGGCTTATTCAAGACCCAACAACAAAAGGTATGAGTGACAGCGCACGAGCAAAAAATTACAAAGAACCGAACTAAAATAAAAACAAAAAAGGGCTAAGTTTCCCACTCAAGAGGGAAGCTAAGCCGTTTTTTATTTTGTTGGCTGTGTTAAAGGTAACTGTTGATCTTAGAACACTGTTGATTTGTGCGGAAGGCGCGAGACTCCTCGAAAATGCTATCGCATTTTCTTCGTGCGTGGGCGGATTCGAGGATGTAAAATCAGTGTCCTGCAGGAGGACGGGACAGGGGAGACCCCGCAGGCGCTTTAGCGCCGAGGAGGCTTCCCGAACCGCCTGCGGAAAGCGAAGCGCCTGGAGCACAAATCAACAGCCCCATTTACACAGCATTATGTTGAAAATTGTAAATAAAAGGGGATTGAAATTTCTCAATTGTCTAAAGGGTAGAAGGTATAATAAAGATAAGGTTAATAGATATTTAGAGAAATAATTATGGAAGAGGGGGGTTCTTGATATGTGGTATTGGATTGGTATGGCAGCAGTAATATACATCCTATTTATTATCCTTGAGGAGTCAATATATCTACTTTGGAATCGTTATGTTTACGGACCAAAAATAAAAGCAAGGCTTTGGAATAATCGAATCATATTGGGAATTACCTTTTTAATCCGGTTACATTTAAAAGATATACGACAAAAACATATCCGTAAAGTTAGTTCCCATTAGTGGAATTTCCTTATACAAAAAATTGCCTTTTCCGACAGGAAAGGCAATCTTTTTATGCAGTCACTACAGAATGACTTTTTGTAAGCGAGGGATCCTGGACCATTGGTAAGGTAATGTTAACCGTTGTTCCGCAGCCTTGCTCACTGTCAAAAATAATATGACCATTATGGGATTGGACAATTTTATAGCTGACTGTTAAGCCTAAGCCTGTGCCTTTCTCCTTTGAGGAATAGAAGGGTTCTCCGATTTTTTGTAGACGTTCCTTAGAAATACCGCATCCATTGTCTTTCACCGTAATAGCTATTTTATCCTGTTCTATTTGATCAAGACTAATCAATATTTTACTGTCATGATTAGATGCTTCGATCGAATTTTTGATTAAATTAATAAATAATTGCTTTAACTGATTTGGCTCACATTCAATTATAATATCCTCTTTTGGGAAATTAGACTCAAGCTGTACATTGTAAAGGGATGCTTCAACGGCTAGTAACGAAATAACATCATTTAATACCCTTTGTATAGCCAATTTCGAATATTTTAAGTGCTGTGGTTTTGCTAATAACAATAGTTCACTAACAATGTGGTTGATTCGATTTAATTCATCTAACATAATTTGGTAATAATCTTGGTGTTTATCATCTTCCATTTGTAACAATTGTACAAAACCCTTTAAGGAGGTGAGTGGATTTCTTATCTCGTGGGCGACACTAGCAGATAACTCACCGACGACGGATAATTTTTCAGTTCGATTCAACCGTTCTTCTGTTTGTCTTAGTGTCGTAATATCACGCCCAATAATAACTAATCCTTCTCTAGTTCCATCCTCATGAAACAACGGAACTTTTATCGTATCAAAAATCTTCGATGTTCCATCGGGACGCGGCACAACCTCTTCACAGCGTGTGATAGTACCCTTTTCCCACGTTTCCTCATCAGATACTTCACAGAATCTCAGCGCATCACCATAGAACTCAGTGTATTCTGCTAATTCGGAGTCTTTTTTTCCAAAATAATCGACATTCTCGAGCTGAAATAATTTCAGTCCAAAGTCATTGGATTGAATCCAGCGACCTTCACCATCTTTGAAGTTTACGAAATCTACCATTGAGTTGATGAGAGTAGATAAACGTTTTTCTTGTTCTTTTGTAGAAACTAGTTCTTCCTTTTTAAGGATGAAAAAATAAAAAATTCCGCCTGTTACAAGAATATAGAATATTTCTTTCCCCCGTTCAAAATAATTATTAAGGTGCGAAGGGATATAATGAGTCAGTAAATAATTACTTGCGTAAATCCAAATTAAGCTGGTAATTAGGTACAGGAATACTAATTTCGGTTTATTCATTTATTTCTCCTATCCTCTCTTGGAGGGAAAGTTTTCCTAGGTTTTTACAAATTTATAGAGTCACATATACTATATTACTAAAGTTTGACGGGTTTTGGAATATCAGAAAACTGGAAATCTACATAACTACAATAAAAAGATTACAAATTGGTAACCACTTTTATAAATCAATTTTTGAAAAAGAGAGAATAGTAAATTTTAAACAAAAATAACTTGTTTTATCTGAAAGTTCAGAATACAATTAAAATAACATACCAACCGGTAGGTATGTATCCGGTTTTGCCTGCATATATTATTACGGGCTTTATGACTAAATTCTACTAATAAGGATGGAGTGAAAGGTATGCATTTACGTCTGACAGATGAACAAAAAATGGTCCAGAAGACAATTAGAAAATTTGTAGAAAAAGAATTGGTTCCACTAGAAAATGATGTATTAAGAAATGAAAGGGAAGGGAAACCGAGCCTTTCTAAAGAAATACTAAAGGAGCTTCAATTAAAAGCAAAGGAAGCTGGTTTCTGGGGTATTAATACACCTGAAGAGTATGGTGGAGCTAATCTAGGGCAAATGATGATGGCTATTGTATTAATGGAGGTTTCCAAAACGTTTGTTCCATTTAGCTTTGGCGGTTCTGCAGATAACATCCTTTATTACGGGAACGAAGAACAAAAGAAAAAATACCTGCTGCCTACCATTAATGGTGAGAAAAAGTCATGCTTTGCGATGACAGAGCCTGGTGCTGGTTCCGATACGAGAAACATTAAGATGACAGCTGTAAAAGATGGCAGTGACTGGGTGTTAAATGGGGAGAAGACGTTCATTACCGGTGGGAATGAAGCGGATTTTGTTATGGCAATTGCGATTACAGATAAAGAATTACACCAATCTACCCATGGGCGGGAAGGTGTTACCTGCTTTATTGTTGATCGTGATATGGGCTGGGAGTCAGAGTATATACATACGATGGGAGAATGGGGTCCAGCCGGCCTAGTATTCGAAAATGTTCGTGTTCCGGAAGAGAATATTCTTGGTGAGTTACACAAGGGCTATAATCTTGGATTAGAATGGATTGGTTTTGCTAGATGGGTTGTTGGCGCAAGAGCGGTAGGAGCGGCAGAGCGACTATTGCAGATGGCGATTGACTATTCAAAAGAACGGATTACCTTTGGAAAACCGATTGCAGAAAGACAAGCAATTCAGTGGCAAATAGCTGACTCAGCAGTAGAAATTGAAGCGGCTAAATGGTTGGTTTTAAATGCGGCATTCACTCTTGATAACGGTGAAGATAATCGTCACCTAGCTTCAATGGCAAAGCTTTATGGCGCGAATATGGGAAATAATGTGGTAGACCGTGTGCTTCAAATCCATGGAGGAATGGGCTATACGAGAGAACTGCCAATCGAGCGCTGGTACCGTGAAGCAAGACTTTGGAGAATTTACGATGGTACCGATGAAATCCAGCGAATGATAATTGCGCGGAATTTGATTAAGGGACATGTAAAGGTAGGGCAATACGTTTAAATAGTATTTGTAAGCGTTGTCTATTAAAATTGAATAGATTACTATTTTTTTACAGGAGGATTAGAAATGACAGGTAGATTTTTAGGAAGAGTGGCGTTTGTAACAGGAGGAAGCCGGGGGATTGGTAAGGGGATTGTGGAACGTTTTGCCGAGGAAGGCGCGAAGGTAGCGTTTATTGATTTAAATGAAGAAGCATTAGCAGAAACAACGAATGAACTTAGAGAAAAGGGTTATGACGTTTTTTCAAAGGTCGCAAACGTAGTCGATGCCGAGCAAGTGGAGAGTGCCTTTAAAGAGGCGTATGAGGCACTTGGCTCAATTGATATTCTAGTCAATAATGCAGGTGTTATCCGTGATAATCTTTTATTTAAAATGACAGACTCTGACTGGCAAATGGTCATGGATGTTCACTTAAAAGGATCCTTCAATGCTGCACGTGCTGCTCAGAGGTATATGGTTGAAAATAAATATGGACGCATCATTAATATTTCTTCGACTTCTGCCCTTGGTAATCGGGGTCAGGCCAATTATGCTGCCGCCAAAGCAGGGTTACAGGGTTTCACAAAAACGCTTGCGATTGAGCTGGGAAGATATGGGATTACTGCAAACTCCGTTGCACCAGGGTTTATTGAAACGGAAATGACAAAGGAAACTGCAGCAAGAATTGGGGTTCCATTTGAGCAATTAATCCAAGCTAGTGTAGCCAATATCCCTGTTGGAAGAAGTGGAAAGCCTGAAGATATTGCCAATGCTGTGGCATTTTTTGCCGATGAAAAATCGTCCTTTGTTAATGGTCAGGTTATCTATGTTGCTGGTGGACCAAAAAATTAATAACTAAAGTGAGGCGAGGATAATTTGTTCAGTGATCAAGTTGGTAAACGTTCCACTAAAGTGAAAAACGTTGTGGAAAGAGGGGCAGTGAAGAAATTTGCGGAAGCAATCGGAGACCTTCACCCCATTTATTTTGATGAAGAAACAGGGAGAAATTCAAGATTTCGAAATAATATTGCACCGCCAACATTTCCAAGGACGTTTGACTATGGTGTGATTGAGGGATTTAATCTTCCTAATAAAGGATTAATCCACGGAGAACAGACTTTTCATTACGAACGACCATTATTGGTTGGAGAAGAGATTTTATGTTACTCCGAAGTGAAAAAATACTTTGAGAAAAAAGGGAATTTTGGCGAAATGGGTTTTCTGATACTAGAGAGCTTTGGTGAGGATTTAGCAGGTAATACGATTTTCAGTTCAACCTCGACCGTTGTAATTTCTGAAGCAGTGAGGAAGGTGCTGACAAAATGAGTACTCTTACACAGTTACAAGTTGGTGATTCCGTAAAAGAAATTCAGTTAGAGCCTGTCTCAAGAATCGATTTAATTAAATATGCAGGTGCTTCTGGAGATTTTAATCCGATTCATACTATTGATGAGGAAGCTAAAAAGGCAGGATTACCAGGAATAATCGCACATGGTATGTGGACGATGGGTAATCTCGCAAAGCTTTTTACACCGTATTTTGAAGAAGGTTTCGTCAAGGATTATTCCATCCGCTTTAAAGGAATGGTCTTTTTAAATGATGTGATTACACTGAAAGCTACATTGAAAGAGATAAATGAACCAAATCTTCGTTTCCAAGTTCAGGCTGTAAACCAAAATGGGAATGAAGTATTGAAAGGTGAGGTTTTGTTTACCACATATTAAATATTTACCGATAAATGTCCAGGTGATGAATCGACACCGATCCGATTTGTTGCCTTTTTTTCTGCTAAAATTGGTGAAAAATATATATTGAATATTATAAATATTTTGTATATTATGTCCTTATTAACATACCAACTAGTTAGTATGTAGAAAATTCATATAGATAGATAATATATGTCAATGGGAGGAAACATCGATGCATGTGAAGGAATTATTTGATTTAACAGGAAAAGTCGCGATTGTTACAGGCGGAGGGAGGGGGCTTGGTCAGCAAATTGCTGAAGGATTTGCTGAGGCTGGAGCAAATGTAGTGGTTTGTTCAAGGAATTTAGAGGCATGTCAAGATGTAAGTGAAGGGTTAAAGAAAATCGGAGTCGATTCTATCGCATTAAAATGTGATGTTACGAACCCAGAGGATGTAAAAAATGTGGTTGAACGTACGATAGAGAGATTTGGACAAATTGACATCCTCGTTAATAATAGTGGTGCTACCTGGGGAGCACTGGTGGAAGAAATGCCGCTTGAGGCTTGGAAAAAAGTAATGGACGTCAATGTAACCGGAACCTTCCTCATGTCACAGAGTGTGGGCAAAGTCATGCTCGAGCAAAAATCCGGAAAGATCATTAATATTGCCTCTGTGGCTGGACTCAAAGGTAGTAACCCAAAATATATGAATACCATTGGCTACAATACCTCTAAAGGCGCCGTGATTACCTTTACAAAGGATTTAGCGGTTAAATGGGGACCACATGGAATCTATGTAAATGCGATTGCACCAGGTTTTTTCCCTACGAAAATGTCAAAGGGGCTGCTAGAGAAAGGCAGTGAAGGAATTCTAGAAGGGACTCCATTACGTAAGTTCGGATCAGATACTGACCTAAAAGGAGTTGCTTTATTCCTAGCGGCACCTGCTTCTAATTTTATTACAGGGGACATTATAGTTGTTGATGGCGGTGCACACGCGATGTAGAGTGGATTCTGGTAAAAAGAAAAAGAATGTGTTTGTTTTATTACATTCTTTGGTTACGAGGTAAGTGCATTCGGCGGTGATCCAGCATTGGTCATGGATTTCACGCTTAAACAGCTGTCAGTAAGGATGGAAATTCTAGCACGAGCAAAAGGCAAAAAAATCGAAGAGATTTATAGATTTTCAGAAAGTGAATTAGGGGTTTTATAAAAAGGAGGAATTAAAATGGCAGTAAAAGTTGAAGTTCAAAGTTTCCCGCTGTTTATTAATGGAAAGTGGGAACCTGCAAGCAATCAAGAAACCTTTGATGTCTTTAACCCGTCAACAGGTGAGATTGTTGCAAAAGTTGCAAAAGGCACCGTGGCGGATGTTGATCGTGCAGTTATGGCAGCAAGGGAGGCGTTTGACAACACCGAATGGAAAAACATGAATCCGAAAGACCGGGCTAAAGTTTTATATGCTATTTCTTATCAAATTGCAGAGCATGCCGAAGAGTTAGCGTATTTAGAAGCGATTAGTTCCGGCGGTACCGTACGCAGGATTGGCAACAGTGATATTTTGCAAATGGTCGATCTTTTCCAAACACTGGCGAACTTTACATTAGAATATCCATTCTCCGAAACCTTGCCAGTACCGCCATTTCCAGGTCCGGCACATAATTTTATCTGGCGGGAACCAATTGGAGTATGTGCAGCCATTACACCATGGAATCTACCGATGGTCATTGCGACTTGGAAAATCGCCCCGGCACTAGCAATGGGAAATACAGTGGTCATTAAGCCAGCAAGTTATACTCCATTATCCACCTTAAAGCTGGCAGAGCTGATTTCAAAGGTAGTTCCACCCGGAGTGATTAACGTAGTAACAGGTCCTGGGGCTGAAATTGGCGAAGCATTAGTTCGCCATCCAAAGATTGACAAGATAGCCTTCACTGGATCAACAGAAGTGGGCAGGAGAATCATGAGTTTGGCATCAGAAAGTATTAAAAATACTACCTTAGAGCTTGGAGGAAAATCACCAAACATTCTTTTAGAGGATGCAGACCTTAGCATTGCCCTTCCAGGAAGTCTTTTTGGAGTGTTCTTACATTCTGGACAGCTTTGTGAAAGTGGAACTCGTTTATTTGTTCCAGATTCCTTATATGATCAAGTTGTTGCCGGACTAGTCGAATTAACAAGTAAGTTGAAGATCGGAAACCCTCTAGATCCTTCGACGGATGTAGGTCCTGTCATTTCAAAAAAGCAAAAAGAAACCATTCTTTCTTATATTGAAGCTGGTAAGCAAGAAGGAGCCACCCTTGTCTGCGGTGGAAAAGAAGTCAAGGCTGCGGGTTGTGAGGAAGGATATTTTGTTGAACCAACCATCTTCACCAATGTGACCAATGATATGAAAATTGCTCAGGAAGAAATTTTTGGACCTGTATTATGTGTAATCCGTTATTCCGAATTAGACGAAGCCATTAAGATGGCAAATGATACGATTTATGGATTGGCAGCAGGTGTTTGGACGCGTGATGTCAATAAAGCGTATGAGGTTGCGAGAAAGCTGCAGGCTGGTGTCGTTTGGATTAATGACTGGCATATGCTTAGAAGCGATGCCCCATTTGGCGGTTATAAACAAAGCGGCATTGGCAGAGAAATGGGCCAGCAATCACTTGATGCTTATACACAAACAAAGCATGTACACACGTCGATGTCTCCAGAGCTTGAAAGACGTAACTGGTATGGAATTCTGTTTGGCCAAAACTAATGAAGAGGTGAAGAAATTATGAAAACTTCCTTATCACAGTTTATGCTTCGCACAGGAATTTACAGTGGATCAAATTCACGGGCAATGGTACCTAGCCTGTTTGCCGGCCTGGGTGCAAAAAGAGTGGTTCTTTTAAGTGACAGAGGGTTAGAAAAAGCTGGTGTCGTCGATAAGGTGGCAGAAATATTTAATTTAACTGGCCATGGCAGCGGACCACAGCTGATTGGTCAATATCTTGATATTACCCAGGATGCCGAAAGCCGATGCATAAATGATGCAGTCCGTTATGTAAAAGAGGTAGGCGGAGATGCCCTGCTGGCAGTTGGCGGCGGTAGTGTTTTAGATACCGTTAAAGGGGTTAAATATGCACTTCATAAAGGATTATCGGATATTAAGGAAGCGATTCCTGGCGGCCTTTTATATGAACAATTTCCAAAAGCAAACTTTATCCCGATTCCACATATTGCGATTCCGACTACAGCAGGAACAGGGTCGGAGGTTTCCCCGATTGCAGTTATTTTCAATGAAGATATTCAAATGAAGACAAATATCATAAATCCATTTATAAATGCGGATATGGCTATTCTCGATCCTGATTTAACGGTTGGACTGCCGCCTTTTATCACCGCCTTTACTGGGTTTGACGCCTTAACACATGCCATTGAAGCATTTGCCTCGCCGACGGCGACGGCTCTGACGGATGCTTATGCACTGCATGCGATTCGTTTAATTGAAAAAAACCTTCCAGCAGCAGTGTCAGAAGGAACGAATATCGCTGCCCGGATGGATTTATTACAAGCAAGCCTGATGGGTATAACAGCCTTTAGCTTTGCATTGAATGCTATCCCAGTGCATAATTTGGCCCACGCATACGGTGCATTGTTCCGCATTCCACATGGCTTAGCCAATGCTGTCTTCCTTCCGGTGGTCATGGAAATGGTTCCTGCATTATACCTGCCAAAAGTGAATGAGCTTGCAGCCGCCTTGGATGTTGAGGTTAAAGGTGATACTGCTGAAACGGCATTAGCGAAGGTAGTAGAAAAGATTCGTTTACTTCAGCATAAGGTTGGGCTTCCTGCAGATTTCAAACAGTACAATATTACTGAAGAAAATCTCGCACAGACAATTCCTGCTGTGATGAAAGATCCAGCAGCACTAAGCTTCCCAATGCCTAAAGAATTGATTGCAGCCATTGGACAAAGAGTTGTACCACTAGGAGTAAAATAAATAAGAATGTCTCAGTCTGGGAACAGGGTACCATAATGATATGGTGCCCTGTTCTTATTTTAATTCGCATTTTTATTTTTTTTTTGAATAGTAGTAAAGATTCATATATAATTTTCGTTAGGGTCAATCTCAGTAATGGAGCTTGTCTACATATTTTAATACGATTAGGAGTTTTAATAATGGAAAAAGTACTTATCTTTGGTCACAAAAACCCTGACACAGATACGATTTGTTCTGCGATTGCTTACGCAGATTTGAAGAAACAACTTGGAATGGATGTTGAACCAGTCCGCCTCGGAAGTGTAAATGGGGAAACACAATATGCGCTGGACCATTTTAATTCGGAGGTTCCACGCTTAGTTGAAAAAGTTGCAGCTGAAGTAAATTCTGTTATTTTAGTCGACCATAATGAGCGCCAGCAAAGTGCGAATGATATTGCTGATGTTCGTGTCTTAGAAGTTATCGATCATCACCGTATTGCGAACTTCGAAACAAGCGATCCATTGTATTACCGTTGTGAACCAGTAGGATGTACAGCAACGATTTTAAATAAAATGTTTAAAGAAAACGGCAAAGAAATTAAAAAAGAAATTGCCGGACTTATGCTGTCCGCTATTATTTCTGATTCATTATTATTTAAATCGCCAACTTGCACAGCAGAGGACGTAGCAGCTGCGAAAGAACTAGCAGAAATTGCTGGTGTTAATGCCGAGAGCTATGGCTTAGAAATGCTAAAAGCTGGTGCAGATTTAAGTGACAAGACTATTGAACAACTAATTTCACTTGACGCAAAAGAATTTGAAATGGGCTCTAGTAAGGTCGAAATTGCTCAAGTAAATGCAGTCGATACAGCTGAGGTACTTGCACGCCAAGAGGAATTAGAAGCTGCTATTTCAAAAAATATTGCAGATAAGAACTTAGATTTATTCTTATTTGTGGTTACGGATATCTTAACAAATGACTCTGTCGGTTTAGCGTTAGGAAGTAAAACGAGCGCTGTTGAAAAGGCATATAATGTTACCCTGGAGAATAACACTGCAGTTTTAAAGGGTGTTGTATCTCGTAAGAAACAAATCGTACCTGTTTTAACGGATATTTTTAATCAAGGTGTTTAATAAAACAAACCGTTCTTATTATAGGAACGGTTTGTTTTTTTAGAGAAACTATTACGTTGACTGTACACTTTCCGCATGATATATTAATAGTATTGTAGAGAGGGGTGAGTAAGTTGGGAAGTTGTATCGTATAGGCGAAATCGCCAAGTTAATGAATCTCTCCAAAAGAACAATCGATTATTACACCCAAATAGGCTTACTTAACCCTATTCGGACGGATTCCAATTATCGATTGTATGGAGAAGACAGCATTCAAATTATGCATTTAATTGAGCACTATAAAAATCTTAATATGCCGCTTGAGGAGATTAAGTCGTCCATTGAATTAATTAAGACGAAGGATTGTGTTGATAAACAAAAAGTAGAAAAGCATTTTGAACAAATTGGAATTTTAATGCGTCATCTTAAAGAAGAAATTGAAGCAATCGAACCCATTCTTGAAAAACTAAATGGCAATCAAAAAGAAATGGTTGTGAATAAACTTTCTTCCCAAGGTGTTCCATTAGCCCAAACACTATTATTATTACTTAGTTAAACATACATTTAAAAAACCCAGGAGGTGTATTCCTTACTTTTTCATTAAGGTAAGGAGACCATTGACCATTATAAACTTGATTGTAATTGCAATTTTAATTGCTTTTACGGCATTCTTCGTGTCTTTCGAATTTGCCATTGTAAAAATCCGTAGTACACGAATCGATCAGCTAGTATCAGAAGGCAATAAAAAAGCAATTGCAGCTAAGACAATCGTATCAAATTTAGATGAATATTTATCAGCTTGTCAGTTAGGTATTACGGTTACTGCTTTAGGATTAGGGTGGCTGGGTGAACCAACAGTGGAACGCTTACTTCATCCATTGTTTACTCAATTTAACATACCTGAATCTGCAAGTAGTATATTATCCTTTATTATTGCTTTTGCATCTGTAACTTTTATACACGTTGTAGTCGGGGAACTTGCTCCGAAAACCATTGCGATCCATAAAGCTGAGGCGGTTACGCTCGTTTTTGCAAAACCAATGATTCTCTTTTATAAAATTATGTATCCGTTTATTAAAACTTTAAATGGTTCGGCTCGTTTGATTGTTGGTATCTTTGGCTTAAAACCTGCATCTGAACATGAAGAGGCTCATTCAGAGGAAGAACTTCAATTAATTATCTCTGAAAGTTACAAAAGCGGTGAGATTAATCAGTCAGAATACAAATATGTGAACAATATATTTGAATTTGACGATCGTATTGCAAAGGAAATTATGGTACCTCGTACTGAGATCGTGGTATTTGATCGATCACAAACTCTTGCAGAATGTCTAGAAATTGTGAAGGTAGAAAATTATACAAGGTACCCAGTCATTGATGGGGAAAAAGATAACATTGTTGGTATGTTGAACATGAAAGAAGTACTGACAGATTATATTAGTGGTAAAAATCTTGACACACCCATTGATGAATATACTCGTCCTGTAATTCAGGTCATTGAATCAATTGCCATCCATGATTTATTAGTTAAAATGCAAAAAGATCGTGTTCATATGGCTATTTTAATGGATGAATATGGTGGTACGGCAGGTTTGGTTACGGTTGAAGATATTCTGGAAGAAATTGTCGGAGAGATTCGAGATGAATTTGACGAAGACGAAGTTCCAGAAATCAACAAAATCAGTGAACATAAAACCGTAGTGGATGGAAAGGTTCTAATCGATGAAGTAAATGATTTATTCGGATTAGACATCCAGGAAGATGAAATGGATACCATTGGCGGCTGGATTCTATCTGAGAAAATGGATGTTGTCGAAGGTGATAAAGTTAAATATGGTGATTATGAATTTAAAGTACTTGAAATCGATGGTTATCATATTAAATTATTAGAAATTGTGAAATTAATGAAACATGAATCTATAGCATAAACCTACCCCTCTTGTATAAACGGCAAGAGGGGTTCTTTTTGTCTGTAAATTTAGGTTTTTTTCTTTATTACATTGATTAAACAGTAAAGGCAAATCTGTGTCACAACTCCCATGAAATCTATGAACATTTTGAAAACGATTTTAAAACTAATTTTATTAAACTCACTCCTCGATTACGATAGAAATGTATATTCATTAAGTATAAACATGGTTTTTAAGGGAGGAAGATGAGCTTGGAACTAACGAGGAGATCCTTACTGAAAGCAACAGCTGTGTCAATGACGATGGCTGCAGCAGGATGCGGTAAAAAAAACGAAAACTCCGAAACGAAAAGTGCTCAAGCAGCAAGTATCGAACCAGATGAATGGAAAACCTCTGTGTGCCGTTTTTGCGGTACAGGCTGTGGAATTCTAGTTGGTATAAAGGATGGCAAGGTAATTGCAACAAAAGGTGATCCGGATAATCGTTCGAATAATGGTCTTAACTGTATTAAAGGATACTACATAGGAAAAATCTTATTTGGCAAAGATCGTTTAACAAAACCGCTGATCCGGGATGATAAATCCAAAAAGGGAACAATGGAAGGTTTCAGGGAAGCTACATGGGAAGAAGCCCTAGACTTGGTAGCCGATAAATTGAAAGAAGCCCATAATGCTGATCCAAAGTCGATTGCCTTCTGGGGGTCTGGACAACAAACGATTATGGAAGGGTATGCCTCTGTAAAGCTTTGGAAGGCTGGATTATTGAATAATAATATTGATCCTAATGCTAGGTTATGTATGGCAAGTGCAGTAACAGGATTTATGACAACGTTCCAATCTGACGAACCGATGGGATCCTATCGTGACTTGGATGAAGCAGAAGTATACGTGACCTGGGGAGCAAATATGGCTGAGATGCACCCAGTTTTATATTCCCGGCTTACAGCCCGTAAGCTTAAAGAAAGCGGAGTTAAGCATTATGACTTAACGACAAGACGTTCTAGAACCTCAGAGCTTGCAGATGTTGTAATGGAATTTAGGCCACAATCAGATTTAGCAATCGCTAATGCTATAGCAAATTATTTAGTCCAAAACAATCATTATGATCAAAAATTCATTGATGACCACACACAATTTAAAGCCGGTACTGAAAACCTTGGACACACCTTTGATGATAATTATGAAGCAAGCGAGATTGGCCAGGCGGCAGAAAAAGAATGGACCATCACATTTGATGAATTTAAAACAAAGGTTGCACAGTATACATTGGAAAAAGCAGAAGAAATCTCAGGTGTGCCTGCAAAAGATATTGAAGCACTTGCAAAAGAATTTGCTGATCCAAAGGAAAAGGTTTTATCGCTTTGGACAATGGGTGTAAACCAACATACACGCGGAACGTGGATGAATAATCTTATCTATAATATTCACTTGTTAACGGGAAAAATTTCGAAGCCAGGGAATGGTCCATTTTCATTAACAGGCCAGCCGAGTGCCTGTGGAACAGCAAGAGAAGTGGGCGTATTCTCTCACCGACTGCCGGCTGACCTAGTCGTAAAGAACCCGGAGCACCGTCGTTATACCGAATTAATTTGGAATCTGCCCGTGGGGTATTTAGAACCTATTCAAACTCCTGGGTTCCATACCGTAAAAATGTTCCGAGAGCTTGGAAATGGAAAAGTAAAGTTCCTATGGAGTATGTCGAATAACTGGGCTCAAACCATGCCTAAGCTTAATAGATTTACAGGGAAAGATGCGAATGGAAAAGGTGTAATCGATGGATTTATTGTCGTTTCGGAGGTCTACCCAACTAGGTCTACTGAGATGGCAGATGTTGTTTTTCCAGCGGCCATGTGGGTTGAGAGGGAAGGTCAATTTGGAAATGCTGAACGGAGGACTTCGATATTTGAAAAATGTATTGAGCCGCCAGGTGAGGCAAAATGGGATTTATGGGCAATTGTTCAAGTGGCCAAACGGGTTCTAGACGGAAAAATGATTGGTAGCAAGCCTGCTTTTGATGTCCTTTTTGGTATAGTTTGGGATAAAGATAAAAATGATTTACTTGAAGACCAGCATGAGGTAAATGGCCGACTCTGGGAGGAGTATCGAGCGTTTTCTAATCCTCATGAAAGTAAAAGTTTGGCAATCCAGGAATTGGGCGCTAAGTTAAAGATTAAAGCAAAGCAAATGGCACCTTATGATGAATATCTAAAACAGCATGGAATGTGTTGGCCAGTACGAAACGTTAATGGCAAATGGATCGAGACAAATTGGCGGTATGTACATGGAAAACAAGAGGAAGGTTTCGATCAGTTTGGTGTCGAGGAATTTGGAAAGACAGGCAAATACAAAGATATTGATTTCTATAAATCTGTTGATCACAAACCGAATATCTATTTTCGCCCTTTTGAAGAAGCGGCAGAGGTACCGGATCAGGAATTTCCATTCTGGTTGTGTACAGGGCGGGTGCTGGAACATTGGCATAGCGGTTCGATGACACGAAGAGTACCTGAACTTCATCGGGCTGTTCCGGAAGCTTTATGTGAAATTCATCCAGAGGACGCGAAGTCACTTGGAGTCAAAACAGGAGATATGGTTAAAGTAATTTCACGACGGGGTGAAGTAAAGGTAAAGGCCACAACAAAAGGTCGAGGAAATCCTCCTAAGGGACTTATATATGTGCCATTTTTTGCCGAAGAAACACTTATTAATCTAGTAACCTTAGATTGCTATTGTCCAATATCAAAGCAGCCTGATTTTAAGAAATGTGCGGTTAAAATTGTAAAAGCATAATGGAGGTGTGAATGGTATGAGAGGAAAAGAACTTCTTTATATTTTAGGGTTTGTCTTAGTGATTGTTGTTGCAATTACTTCGACTAAATTGCAAGGATCATTAGAATCTGCCTCTACTAATCTGGAAGTGAATAGCCCAGCAGCAGGATTAATTCAGTTGTCCGAAGAAGGAAGACAAGATGCTGCAACTATGGGACTTTTGAATGCACCTCCGATGCAGCATGTTACCCATGTAGACCGATGGAATGGAGAGCTTCACCATGAAAGCTGTTTAGCCTGCCATGGAAAAGAGGGGACTGGAGCACCTACGCCGCCAGATGACCATTTTTATGATAATGATCCAAAAGGTCAAGTTTTCAGGGATAATTGTGTTCAATGTCACGCCCAACAAACTGATACAAAAACGGCGTTCAACGAGTAGTATAGCGTGATTGGCCTTCTTTCTTATTCTGGAGGCCAACCAAATAAAGTCTGGAGGGGTTGAGCATGGTTATTTCGGGAATATATGTTGAAACAATCCCAGGCCAAGCAGATCATGCAGCAGAAAAATTTGCTTATATAAACGGTGTTGAAGTTCACCATATCCATGAAGGAAAAAAAGTAATCCTTACATTAGAAACGGAGACGGTAGACCAAAGCTATAGAACCGCAGAAACCTTTAAGGAAATTGACGGGGTCCTTGCCATTTGTCTAGTTTACACAAACTTTGAAGATGAGCCATATTATCAAGAGGCTGCTGGTGCTAGATGACAGAAAAGCTAAAAAGGAGAGAATTTCTTTCATTAAACTGGGAATCTACCATTGGTTTCTTAGGGAATTTTATTGCACCACAAATAGAGGTGGAAAGGGATTTTTTCCGCCCGCCGGGGTCTTGTAATGAACTGGAATTTCTAACTTCTTGTTCTAGATGTGGGAAATGCAAGGAGATATGTCCGGAAAATAGTATCAGGTTATTTCCTCTTGAAAGTGGAGTGAAATTGGTTAATACTCCTTATCTTGAGCCAAATGTAACACCTTGCACACTTTGCACGAAGTGTATCGAAGTATGTCCGACCAAATCATTAAACTTTGCCGATTTCGCTGCTCGCCCTTCTATTGGATCAATAAATGTCAGTCCAGACCAATGTCTTGCCTATCAAAATGTAATTTGTGATTATTGTGTCCGCGCGTGTCCAATAGAAGGTGCACTAAAAGTTGTTAATGGAGTTCCAGTGGTCTCTTTAGAAAAGTGTACGGGCTGTGGAATCTGTGTTTCCAGTTGTATAGCAGAAGAAATTGCATTAAAAGTAAACCTATAACTGTAAACGGTCAGGTCCTTAGTGCGGGATTTGGCTATTTTCTTGTCTCCCTCCTGCATGTAACAAGGAATAGGGTCATATGGTGTAGAAAGGAGGTATCAAATGATAAGTTTAAATGGTGCAATTGTAAAGCTTGAGGATCTTCAAAAAGAAATAACTAATAGTGATCAAAGGACAATTTTGAAACAAATGGCAAGTTATCCTGTGGTTTATTATTACACGTCTCTTCAACAACTGAAGTTTGAATTACTATTCCGAGAGAATACGATAAAAGCCGCAACCGCTTTAGATAAAAGCGGTGCAAAGTTTACCACTTTCACATATTCCTTTCCGAACAGGAAGTACTGGTATCGATTGCCGAACGGAGGTTTTCTCTTGCGTGAGGGGTTCAATCCCTCAGAAGGAATTGAGGATATAGTGAAAAATGGGAAGTTATATGCTTTTGAATGCGCTACAGCTATTGCAATCGTCCTATACATCGCTGTACTCTATACAATTGGTCCAAGGGCATTTAATACGTACTTCAGGCGTCTTTATTTAATGGATTGGCAATTTGACGAGGATCTTCCTGTTTATCAAAAAGATGGGGAGGATTTCATCATTGGTGATGTCTTACATTTCAAAAATCCAGATTTTGACCCAAAACAGCCGTGGTGGAGGGCCGAAAATGTAATCTTTTTTGGTAATGATAAATTCTTTGGACATGGAATTGGAATAAGAGATTCTAAGACCATCATTAACTTCTTAAATGGAAAGAGAAAAGAGAATTCTACGGAATCTTCTTATCTTATGCGCATGATCACAAGGCCAAATTATAGAACGATTAACCTATTACGTTAAAGAATAAGGAGCTTCCGAAATGGAAGCTCCTCTTATATATCAACCGTGTATTCTTCCGTCAAAATCGGCGCTAAGCCGTTTGCTGATTAAATAATCCAGCTCACGCCGCTTTTCAACTTCCATTCTCACATTTAATTTTCGTTTATAGTCTTCATAACATACCCCGTGTGCACTCAACATCGCTTTTTCCATTTCATTTGTATACTTTAGTTTCAAATAATGGATAATGAATCCCTCCGGTTTTTACCGTTTTAACGGCTTTATGGGTAACACAATTACAATGATAGCACTGCAAATATTTCCATACAAAGTCGAAAAAACAGCATATCTGGCGGTCAGCTTTCGTGAGGTGGATACTCGTGAATATAACTCTTACGTTCTTAAAATAGAAGCCATATCCTCCCAATAAGAGCTTGTAATGTTGTCATACATGCAAAAGAAAGCCCATTGCATGTGCAGCAATGGGCTTTCTTGTAATGGGTCGCGAATAAAAATCTTTTTAATTCATAGATTTATCTAACATGAAATCAGCTTTTGGCAGTGTAATAATCTTGCCGCCAATTTGCACGTGTACGGTATCGTTGAAAATGGCTTTTACAATTCCCTTTAGTGAAACGCTTGAGTTGATTGAGATATCTTTTTTATCAGATTGGTTTGCCATATTAATCAACACCTTCCAAAGTTAATTATAGAATATTATAAATGAATAAAACCAAAAAAAGCGAGTAAAAAGACTCAGAAAATCAAAAAATAAATAATTTGTTCATGTTATTTCAATCGACTGCCAAGGGGTGTGAACATAGATTGGAATAACATGAACTATAGTTCAAGTATTGCATGTCAAAGAGAGTCTGTCAATGGAAACATGAACTATGGTTCAATATTTATTTTTTGTGGTATAATAGGTATGAGGTGAGAAAAATGTCAGACCGAGAAGAACAGCTGGTTGGTGAGTTTCCCCTAATTCCTAAGCAGGAACGTGCGCAAATAAAAAGAGATTTATTATTGAAAAGTGGTCATGAATTATTTGTTTCAAGAGGCTTTGAGCATACAACGGCAAAGGAAATCGCCGCACATGCAGGGGTGGCAACCGGGACTTTTTATCGGTACTTTTCGGATAAACGACAGCTGTTAATGTCTCTGTTAGAGGATCAAATTGAGATGTTAATGCCGCCTGAACCAAAATGGGGGGTTTCAGATCCAGAAAGTACGTTAGCTTCCCTATTAGAATCACATGATGAACGTCTGAAGGAAATTGGCTTGCAGCGATTGCTTCCTGAATTATTGGCTAAGGATACAGAGTTTGCAGAGGTATTAGCAGCCGGAAAACGAAAGATTTTTACTAGGATTCTTTCTGGATTAAAAAGGGCTTACGATAATGATCTAACTTGGAACGATTTAGATTTAAATACCGTTACGTGGTCGGTGATGATTTTGGCCGAGCATGCCCATGAGAAAATGAAACACTGTGGGAATCAGACAGATTATCGTGAAGTAGCTAAGGTGATGTGCCGTATAATTTTTCCACCAGAAGTCATGAAACAATTACGGACAAATGGAACTGTAACAAAAGAAGAGTAACGATTTCCGAAAGGATGTAAGCGATAGCTATGGAAAAGACCCTTGATATGAAGGATTTAAAAGCAATCAAAATTGAATTGACTCGTTTTATGATGGCTTATAAATTTGCTTTAGATGAAATGACGACAAAAATTAATATACTTAAAGATGAATTTAATTATATTCATGATTATAATCCAATAGAACATGTTAAAACACGATTAAAATCACCTGAGAGCATCTTTAGAAAAGTTCAGCGAAAAGGTATCGAATTCAATCTAGACAGTATTAAGGAAAATATAAAAGATATAGCAGGTATGAGAATAACCTGTTCCTTTATTTCCGATATTTATGAAATAAGCAGGATGATTGCGAATCAGAAAGACATTCGTATATTAGAATATAAGGATTATATAAAAAATCCAAAGCCCAATGGTTATCAAAGCTTGCATATGATTCTGGAAATACCGATTTTCATGTCCGATCGTGAGGAATTAACCTGTGTTGAGATTCAAATTCGTACCATTGCCATGGACTTTTGGGCAAGCTTAGAACATAAAATTTATTATAAATATAATAAAGAAGTTCCACGAAAAATGCTTGATGAATTAAAAACTACAGCCGAAATGGCCGCACTTTTAGATAATAAAATGGAAAATCTTCATAAGGAAATGAAGAAAATGAAACAAGCTGACGATGCTGAGGTTATGCTACAGTCTATGGGGATCGGAACCAACAAATTAAAATTAATAGAGACATTTATGGGAGAAAAACTCGGAATCAAATAAAATGAGAAAGCCTATTACATTTTTTACTGTAGTAGGCTTTTTGTTTGTTTAAAAAACAAATTAATCTAAATATTTTTAAAAAACAAAAAATTCTTTTATTTTATAGATAAGCTGTTATATAATAGAAAACATCAAAGATAAAAGGGGGATTTACTTGGAACAAATTGTGAATTGGTTAAATGGAATTATTTGGAGTCAGGCACTAATTTATTTATGTTTAGCGGTAGGATTGTTTTATACAGTATCAACTAGGTTTCTTCAAATCAGGCATATGAAGGATATTTTTAGGCTAACGTTTAAAGGTCAAAAATCTGAAGCAGGAATATCGTCCTTTCAGGCGCTAAACCTTGCATTGTCTGGAAGAGTTGGAACAGGTAATATTGCTGGTGTTGCGACTGCGATTGCTTTTGGGGGTCCGGGTGCAGTTTTCTGGATGTGGTTAATTGCATTTTTAGGAGCAGGTTCAGCCTTCATCGAATCCACTCTCGGACAGGTATATAAGACTAAACAAGGCGGCCAATTTCGCGGGGGTCCGGCCTATTACATAGAAAAAGGCTTAAAGATAAAATGGTACGCTGTATTATTTGCCATCGTTACAGTTATTGCTACTGGTGCCCTTTTACCAGGGGTACAGGCAAATAGTATTGCCGTCGGTATTGATAATGCTTTTGGAATCAATACAAGTATTACAGGTATTGTATTAATTTTAGTGTTAGCCATTATTATTTTCGGTGGTGTAAAACGGATCGCACGTACAGCTGAATTTATTGTACCATTTATGGCTGCAGGTTATATAATCGTGGCTCTAATCATTACTTTTGCAAATTTCTCTCAAATACCAGAAGTCCTTTCTTTAATTTTTTCTAGTGCATTTGGCGGAAATGCAGCTTATGGGGGAATTTTAGGTGCCGCTATATCTTGGGGAGTGAAACGAGGCATTTATTCCAATGAAGCAGGTCAGGGTACTGGACCTCATGCTGCTGCAGCAGCGGAAGTATCACACCCTGCAAAGCAAGGAATTGTGCAAGCCTTCTCTGTATATATTGATACTTGGTTTGTTTGTACGGCAACTGCCTTTATGATTCTGATGACTGGAATGTATAATGTCACACCAGAAGGAAAAGAACCGATTGTTACAAACCTTACCGAAGTTGAAGCCGGTCCTGGCTACACACAAGCGGCAGTTGAATCCGTATTACCAGGGTTTGGTGCACCGTTTGTAGCGATTGCTCTATTGTTCTTCGCTTTTACAACCATCATGGCTTACTATTATATGGCGGAAACAAATCTTGCTTATATTTTCAAAAATAAGAATCGTTGGACGGAATATGTCCTTAAATTTGTTATCCTAGGAATGGTTTACTATGGCTGTATAAAAGAAGCAGGTCTCGCATGGGCACTAGGGGATGTTGGGGTTGGGGCAATGGCCTGGCTAAACCTTATCGCTATTCTCTTATTAACCAAACCTGCCCTAAAAGTTCTTAAAGACTATGAAGCTCAGTTGAAGGATGGAAAAGATCCCGTGTTTGATCCTGTTAAATTGGGTATCAAAGATGCTGATTTCTGGGAACATGAGTATAAGTATCCTGAAAAAGAATCAGTTGAAAAAACAGGCTGATGCTTTTGGTCAAAAAGAAAACTGACATTCACGTGTCAGTTTTTTTCTTTTTCAGGAGTAAAGTTGTGCATCGCCTTACGATAGGGGGGTATGATATAATAATTGAAAATGAGGTGATGGAATGTCTTTTGAACATGAAAATGATGAAGAAATGAATAATGATTCCTGCTGCATTACTGAGGGCAGCCACCGAAAAAGCCATCATTCCGATAAGGTGAAGAGTAATCTTGTTACGAGACTTAATCGAATTGAAGGGCAAATTCGTGGAATTAAAGGATTAATTGAAAAGGATACTTATTGTGATGATGTGATTACGCAAATTTCAGCCACGCAATCGGCACTTAATAGCGTTGCAAAAATACTGTTAGAAGGCCATCTAAAATCGTGTGTTCTTGATAGAATTCAAGAAGGGGACAATGAGGTTTTAGATGAGGTCCTGGTTACGATTCACAAATTAATGAAGAAATAATGCTCCTCCTCCAGGTCGTACTTTTTGTACGTCTTTTTTTTTCCATTTTATTGTTTTTAATAGAAGGAATAAGAAAAACCGGTGAAGAATACTATAGTTATAATATTCTGATAATTCTAGGGGGGTGAGGAATATAAAGGCAACAAAGATCATCCTAATGGTATTTACAGGACTCATTCTGACTTTTAGCTTTTATGCTTATACAGTATTTTACGGGACACCTTGGGGAAAAGAGAATCATGAAGGAAATATGCAGAACTATATAACAAAAAAATATCAAGCTGAATTTGTCCTTACGAAAATTAATTACAATTTTTTAAGCGAAACCTACCAAGGATATGCCTATCCTAAGAATCATTCAAACCTCTTATTTATCATTGAGCAGGATGTGGATTCTCCGCGTGGTTACTCCGATAATTATCCGAAAGTTATGTGGGATAGTGAGTTAGCAACCGACCTTAAAGCTCAAATTAAAGAACTTTTTCCGGATTTGGACGGAGGAATGTTTAAAGCACTGCAAATCAAAGACAAAGGAGAAATCTTTGGTTCGAAAATTCCTACCTATGAAGAAATAAATGTATCGATCCTCTCTACCTCTATTCCTATAGATATAAAAACAAATTGGTCAAAAATAAACCAAAATAACGAATTAAAGAAAATGAAGAAACTTAGTCAATTTTTAAAAGAGGCTCGTTTCCCTGTATTAATCGAGGTAAGATATTATGAAAATGAACTGAATGAACAGGCTAAGGTCGTTTTTATTACGGAAGAAGGGAATATCATCGAAAAATAGTGCTCCTATAAAGGGTGGCACTATTTTTCAAGTTTTCTATTATAATAATTTATAGAGTTTTTTTATTCCTTATGATACGCATCACATTAGGACTGAGTTGTTTTGGGATTGAATTGTAGAAATATTGCCAATATTTATCCCGGATATTTATTATTGCTGCATTATAATTAAGGTAACATCAAAAGGTCAGACAGTTTTGGGTGATTTGAAGGTGAAAATTTTTCCATGGAGGGTAGGATGATTTATGAAGACATTGATTGTTTATGGCTCATCTCATGGCACTACAGAAAAAGCTGTCCAATTACTGAGTGAGTGGATGGAAGGAGAAGTCTTAGCTGTCGATTTAAAAAGGGATAGAATTGCATTTGAAGTAAGCGATTATGACTTCGTAATCATCGGCGGCTCTATCCATGCCGGCAGTATTCAAGGGAAAATAAAGCATTTTATCGGCAAGCATCATGATGAGTTGTTAACCAAAAAACTGGGCTTGTTTCTTTGCTGCTGGCATGATGGCGAAACAGCTATTGAGCAATTTGATCTCGCCTTTCCAGAGGAATTAAGGAAAGTTTCAATCGCAAACGGTATTTTTGGGGGAGAATTCCTAGTAAGTAAAATGAATTTTATTGAAAGGCAAATTGTTAAAAAAGTGAGTGGTGTTACTGAGGATACTTCGAATTTAGATACAACGGCAATCATGACCTTTGTAATGAAAATTAATGCAACCTTTGCTCATGTATAAAAAATACCTGACCCTCCGTGGGGTCAGGTATTTTTTTGGGGCTTAACAAATTTTTTGAATCAGTTGGATTGAATTATTTTTGGGTGAATTAACAAGAGGACTCACTTCATAGGCTTCCATTAAATTATGCTCAAGTGGTTTAAGCAAGTGATGAAGCTTATTAGTCTCTGTTATGGAAGGGTCAAGCCAATATTTTTCATCTTCAGGTTTTAAGATTACAGGCATCCGGTCATGGATATCTTGAACCAGCTCGTTCGGGCTTGTGGTGATCACGGAACAGGAATAAATTGATTTTCCTTCGGGGGACTTCCAATTCTCCCAGAGACCAGCCATAGCAAATAATTCATCTGATTTGAGCTTAATTCTCATCGGAATTTTAGTCTTATTATCAATTCTTTTCCATTCATAAAAACTATCGGCCACAATCAAACAGCGTTTTTTCTGATAGGCATTCCGAAAGCTTGGTTTTTCAGATAAAGTTTCGGCACGCGCATTAATCATTTTATATCCAATAGACATATCCTTTGCCCATGGCGGAATTAATCCCCAACGCAGAAACCCCATCTTATTATGAGTTCCATTATTAATCACCGCTAACACCGATTGCGAAGGAGCCACATTATAACTAGGCAAATACTCCTCCTCCTGAAGAAAAAACTCCACATCAAACCTATCAATCAACTGATCAACCGTAGCCGTCAACGTAAACCGTCCACACATGTACAATACCCCCTTTGGTTGTCCGGTGCCTGTCACCATTTATACATTGTATCACCATTTATTCATCGAATTATATAGTAAAATGTATAAAATGGAAATTATAGGCGAATAATGTTTAAGGTTTTTAGTTTGAAGAATTCAACGAGAAAGAGGTTCCGTATGAGAATTTGGTTTAATAGGTGGTTTACGACGGTTACGCATTTTATGGAGTTGATTCGTGGAAATGAGGAGGGGCGGCGGTTTGAGATTTTTGGCACTCATTCAAATAAGGACGCTCTCTATTTGCAGTATTGTGATTATGCCTTTACAGAACCCACCGTTTCAGGTGAGGAATATATTGAGTTTTGTCTAGAGTTTTGCCGGAAGCATCAGATTGATATTTTCATCCCAAGAAAAGAAAATGTCACAATCTCAAAAAGGGTTACTGATTTTGAGGCGATTGGTGTAAAGGTGCTGGTATGTCCAGATTCGGAATTGATGGAGACATTGGATAATAAAGCTGCTGCCTACTATTCCATCCTGCAAAAGGAAGAGGCTGGGGCAAAACTTGTTTCGATACCAGATTTTTATGTGGTTAATAATATAAATGATTTCAAATCTGCCTATCAATGTTTGAAGGATAAGGGACATACAGTGTGTTTTAAACCTGTTGTGGGTGAAGGCGCCACTGGTTTTCGCGTTATTGAGGATAAGATTGAAAGTATTGATCAGCTGTTTAGAAGGGCAAGCAGCCGCCGTCTTCCATATCAATACGCTTGTGAAATTTTAAGCCAGCAAGAGGTTTTCCCAGATTTAATGGTGCTGGAGTATTTAGAAGGTCCGGAATTCAGCATAGATTGTGTTGCATCCAATGAACAGCTGTACGCTGCGATACCAAGGATGAAAGGGGAAGGAAGGATAAGAGAAATCTTAGATCATCATGAGCTTATTCAACTAGCCCAGCGGTTTCATCAACACTACCATATACCGTACATCTTTAATATTCAGGTTAAATATAATCAGGGTGTCCCTAAACTGCTCGAAATCAATCCTCGAATGAGCGGCGGCATGCATTTTAGCTGTTTAACAGGCCTGAACCTTCCGTACCTAGCGATAAAACTCTTGCTAGGTGAAGAAATCGGTCAATTGAAGCCTAAATTTGGAATTCGGGCTAGTCATCTAGAGAAGGAAATGATTCTTGAAAAAGATCTTTTTGCGTAACATTTAACATAAACAACGCCTTGGGTGATTTCCCAAGGCGTTGTTTGTTTATGTCATTATTTATTAATAACCTCGATTTTTTCAGTGGTTTCTGGGACGCGCAGTAAAACTGCGCCGCCAAGGATAAATAAAATAACTAAGCTAAATACTCCTGCGTTTGTATTACCTGTTATTTGGGCAGTTACACCGACCAAAGCTGGTCCTAGGATGGAAGCAAATTTATAAAAAATATTATAGAATCCGAAGAACTCGTTTGCATTTTCCTTTGGAACCAACTTCGCAAAGTAGGAGCGGCTAAGTGCTTGGATTCCACCTTGGGAGGACCCTACAAGCATCGCCAAAATCCAGAAATCTAAGGTTGTTTTCATGAAATAAGCATAGATACAAATAATAATATAAATAAAAATTCCAACTAATAACATTCTTTTTCCTGTGAATTTATCTGCCAGTCTTCCATACAACATAGCGAATGGAGCTGCAATTACTTGTGTGGCAAATAGAATGATTAATAGATTTGTAGATGATATACCAAGATCGGTTCCATAGGCAGTAGACATAGTTATAATCGTGTGAACCCCATCAATATAAAAGAAATAAGCAATAAGGAAAAGAAATAATGGACGGTAAGCTTTTATCCTTTTAAGAGTTTGAAATACTTTTTTAAAGCTGGTAGAAATCGGTTTTGCTACCCGCTCGACGTAATAGACCTGTTCCACATTTTTTAACATTGGAATCGTAAAGGTTCCCCACCAAATCGCCGTGATTGCAAAGGCTATTTGCGTGGAGACAGTTACAGATAAGGGCAGAATCCCTTGTTGTGATAATAGAATAAGAGCAATGCCGATGATGAAAGGAATGGTACTTCCGATATATCCCATCGCAAACCCGCGGGCGGAAATCTTATTCATCCGTTCTTCACTTGTTACGTCGACAAGGAAGGCATCATAAAAGATATTGGCTCCTCCAAAACCAATGACGGTAACAATATAACAGATTAAGAGGATGAGCCACTGGTTACTGGGAACAACTGCCAATAGAGCCGTAAAGGCAATCCCTAGAATAACAAAAAAGGTAAATAATCGCTTTTTTAAGCCCCTAAAATCTCCAATCGTTCCTAAAATCGGTGCACAAATGGAAACGAGGAGAGTCCCAAAGGAATTTGCGTATCCCAAATACGCCGTAGAGGTAGAACCCGCAAGACCTGCACCATCTGCTGCTGCTTTAAAATATAAAGGGAAGATGGCTGTTGTAATTAATATGGAGTATGCAGAATTGGCCCAATCATAAAAAACCCAGCTCTTTTCTTGCTTCGTCAATCGACTCATAGTGAGTACCTCCTATTTAATTGTCAACTAAATGTACACCTCTTTTACACAAATATATGCGGAGCTATCACAACTTTTACAATAGTCCATCCATTTATTTATACCACCGTTTAAAGAGTGTAGCTTCTATAACAATTGTACAATAACTAGAGGGGTTAATTGTTAATTTTTCAATAATTTTAACACTTATGGTAATAATGCTATTGAAAAAAGCCAGTTCCTTTTGAGGACCCGGCTTTCTTCGTTTTTGGAAAGGTAGAATTAACTATACATTTTTCTTTTTATAGTCAATTGCCTTAACACTTTATACATCAATTGAATTTAATATAATAGGCAGTAAATTTATAGGGTTTAGGATTAGACAAGCTGGTTATCAAAATGAATATTGTCAAAATATGAAATCAAGCTGCCAACTTGGAAAGAAAGGAGTGAATATATATGTATATTGAGAATTTAGAACAATGGATGCAAAACATTAAAGTAACAAACCTTGTTAATGCCGATGTGGAAGTGATTAATAACACACCGTTAGTGATGATGGGAAAAGGACGCCAAGGTGCAGTATTTCAAATATCGGATGACATCTGCGTAAAGGTGTTCGGGAATACCGAGGATTGCGATCGCGAATATTATGCTCTATCCCTTGGACAGCAGACTTCTCTATTTCCTAAGCTCTATGGGAAAGGTCCTCTCTATATTGTGATGGAAATTATCCGGGGTGTTGATTTACGCGAGTATTTACAATCCCAGCCATTAACAGAGGCACTTTCAGCAAAATTAATTGAAATGCTAATTACATTTAAAGAAATTGGATATGAGAGAATTGACCACCATAAGCGTCAAATTTACCTACAGTCTGATGGCAGTCTAAAGGTAATCGACGTAGCGAGAACCATTTGGCGTGATAGGGTCTATCCATACCCACGTAAATTATTGACATCCTTAGGGGAAGAAAACAAAGCAATCTTTATGACACATGTACAAGAAATGGCACCGGAATTATATGCAGAGTGGCTCCATTACATCCGAATGGAGGAAATCTCAAGGGAAATTACGGCGTTACTTCTCCCGCAGAAACCCGATAAGAATAAAGTCAAAAATCTGAGTAATAGTTTATTGACAACAGCGGATGAGAAAAACTATGTGGTGCTCCTCCAGGGTCTCGTTCATAAGGTTTTCAAGGAAGAATGGATCAAAACGATGCTGGCACGTGGGGCAGATCCAGAAAAAGTAATGGAAAAAATCGATGAATATTGGGACAAATTCGAACAAAGTTTTGAGTCAAGGTATCCAGAAGGTGATAGAGGTTACAAGGGTGAAAGACGTTTCGAAGGAGATAGAAACTCCAAAGGGGATCGTGACGCCAGAAGATGGAAAAGCTTCGAGGGCGATAGAGGGCGTCGCAGCAAAGGCGCTAAGGGTGGTAAAGGGAAATACTACTCGGGAGATAGATACGATGATCGCAACCGCCGTGACGATAAGCGAGGCAAGAACAAAGGCAAGGATAAAAAACGTCGTTAAACGACATTAAGGGTTTAACCTAGTGACCTAACAGGGGTGGGGAGGAGCCTAATGAAAACGAGGAGAAACCATTATGAAAGTATTAGTAATCTGGCGTCTGCTGACAGTTGGCGGGGTGAATGCCGGCTGGCGCAATCGCTCGATTTATTTTAAGAAACATGGAATTGATACAGAGTTTTTATACACTACCGATCATGGAGGGCTTCACATTATGGAAGATGTCGCTCCCGTTTATTTGACAAAGGATGAACTTGAGATTATCAAGATTATTAAAGACAATCATTATGATGCCATTATTGTTGTTGACACGGGTGCTGCTTTTAAGTGGCTTAAGAAAGCAAACTATCAAGGTCCAGTACTGGTAGAGGCACGCACACCAGAACTGATTAAGCTTAAGCCTCATTTAAAATCATTCAGAGGGATAAATCCCAAAGCCATTATTGTACCTTCACAGTATCAAAAACGATTGGTATCCATTCTAACAGATGAGATTCCGATACATGTGATTTATAATGGCATCGATACGTCATATTACCGAGCTTTGAATGACGAAGAGATAAATTATGACAGTCAACCGGTCCTTCCAAACGGTAAAAAAATTATTGGCTGGATTGGCAGATTGGATAAACGTAAAAACTGGCAAATGTTAATAGAAGTGGCGAAGCTAATAAAAGGTCAGCGTGATGATGTTGAATTTTGGGTGATTGGCGGTGCACAAAGTGTGCAGCGGGAGGAATTTAGAGCCAAATGGGAGGAGGAAAACCTCACGGATATTGTTAAATGGTTTCCAGTGATACCTTATCAGCAAATGCCGCAGGTATATGCGAAAATTCGCCAATCAGGCGGGTGTACGCTGGCAACTACTAAGACCGAATCCTTTGGAAATACCTTTATTGAATCGATGGTTTGTGGTGTGCCAGTAGTTTCTTCAAAAATGGCGCCGGTTACAGAATTGGTTATCCACGGTGAACATGGTATGTTATTTCGTGGTCAAAATGTAGAGGATGCTGTCAATCAACTTTCGGGTATTTTGGATAACCCAAGCCTCCATCAACAAATGTCAAAGGCTGCGATTGCGCGCGTCCATGAAAAGTTCGCGATAGAGGTTGTGGCAGAACAATATGTTGATTTATTGAAAAAAATAGGAGGGGGGAGGGCCGGGAATGATTAAACCAGTCGCCTACAAGAAAACACTAGAAGGAAAGTCAAATGCTCACTTGATAACATTTAATGATGGACGAGACTATGTTGTGAAGTATTTCCAGCCTGGATTTGAAAAAACGTTGGCAAATGAATGGGTCGCCTATTGCCTAGCACGGTACCTTGGTCTCCCCATCCCTTTTGCACAATTAGTAGAAATCCCCCAGGAGTTTTCCTCACAATACCCTGAACTTTCTCAAATGACTCAAACACAGTTTCAATTTGCTAGTCTTTACGTACCAGACTGTTATGATGGACATCAAGTGACCAATGTTCCTGCTATTTCAAACAAAGAAAACCTAGCAGGTGTTATTTTATTTGATTACTGGTTGTGCAATCGTGATCGAACTAGGAAAAATATCATTCTATGCGATGACACCCCGAATTCCTATCGCTTGTGGATTATCGATCATGCTGAAGTGTTCGCTTCCTATGACTGGACACTGCAAGATATCGAATCACTGCCGATTACGATTTTAAAAAGTGCAACTCATCAATTAATGGCATGTTTTATCGAGAATGAGGAGGAGTTTAACGAGCAGCTAGAAATCATTCAAACGCTGCCCATTCATTTAATAGAAGAAATTGTAGCGATTATTCCAGAAGATTGGCAGGTTACGAGTGAAGAAAGAAAAGCGATTGTTAGTACACTGCACACACGTCGTAAAAGAATACTAAAAAAACTGATGGAAAGGTTTATAAAAAGAGTTTATCGGCCAATACATGAACAAAATAAATGATTCCCTTGGCTATTTTGTAAAGGGAGTTTTATTTTTTAGAAAAGGTCTTTTAAAACGATTTTGCTAGGTTCCTGACGTGACCGGAGGTTGTCCATCTGCATATAAAGGATTAAGAAGAAAATGAAAGGAGGCAACATATGAAAATCCGTAAGGCCATTATTCCAGCAGCTGGCCTCGGAACTCGATTTTTGCCAGCCACGAAAGCACAGCCAAAAGAAATGCTGCCGATAGTTGATAAGCCAACCATTCAATATATTGTGGAAGAAGCTGTCGCTTCTGGGATTGAAGAAATTATCATCATCATCGGCAGAGGTAAAAGATCTATTGAGGATCATTTCGATAAATCGTATGAACTCGAAGACACACTTTTTAGAAAGAACAAACTTGATATGTTAGCGGAAGTTCAAAAAATATCAAACTTAGTAAATATCGTTTATGTCCGCCAGAAAGAACCAAAAGGGCTTGGACATGCTATTCTTTGTGCGAAAAGCGTTATTGGCGACGAACCATTTGCGGTTTTACTTGGTGATGATATCGTTATGTCGGAAATTCCCTGTCTAAAGCAGGTCATCGATGTTTTCGAATATTATAATAGTTCGGTTGTTGCCGTTCAAACGGTATCAGAAGAAGATGTCAGCAAATACGGAATTATTAAGCCAAAGGGGACGATGATTGAATCGGATTTATTTCATATTGACTCTCTTATTGAGAAACCCAGCATTGAAGAGGCTCCTTCGAGATTTGCGATTATGGGACGCTATGTATTAAGTCCAAAGATATTTGAAATCTTAGAGCGAATTCCAATGGGTCGAGGGGATGAATTACAGCTGACTGACGCCATCAATGAACTGAATAAACACCAGGCAGTCTTTGCTTATAACTTTGAGGGGAGCCGCTATGATATCGGAGATAAACTTGGTTTTATTAAGGCCACCATTGATTTCGCATTAAGCCGGGAGGATATCCGAGAATCTGTATTAGCTTATTTGCAAGAAGTAACAGAGAATGAAACCGGTCAAAATAATAAGAAAGAGATTGATGATTGATATGAAGATTGCCGTTTTAGGTACAGGCTATGTAGGGCTGTCAACAGGTGTTTGTTTATCACAAATCGGTCACCATGTCACATGCATAGATATTAATGAACAAAAGATTAATCAATTACGTAAAGGGATTTCCCCCATTTATGAACCTGGTCTTGAAGAAATACTAACTTCTAATATGGTTGCAGGCAGATTACACTTTACAACCTCTCTTAATGACGCGTTAGCTGACGCAGAAACCATTGTTGTTGCGGTTGGAACGCCTCAAGGTGATAAAGGTGCAGCAGACCTTTCCTTTCTTGTACAAGCTGCAAAAGATATTTCCTCCCATATAACTCCTGAGAACATCATTGTTATTAAGAGTACGGTGCCAGTTGGAACGACTGATTTTGTCAAAAAAATGATGGAAGACCTGTGTGGTTTTAAGGTGAAAATGGTGTCGAATCCTGAATTTCTCCGCCAGGGTTCTGCTATTCAGGATACGATGAAAGCTGATCGTATCATTATTGGTTCGGAAAGTGCAGAGGCTGCAGGGAAAATTCAAGAGATGTATCGACCATTAAATGTGCCAATGCTTTTAACAAGTACCAGAAGTGCTGAAATGATAAAATATGCTTCGAATGCTTTCCTAGCAACGAAGATTAGTTATATTAATGAAATTGCCAATTTATGCGAAGCAGTCGGTGCAGATGTACAAGATGTTGCTAGAGGAATGGGCAAGGATAAGAGGATAGGTGAAGCGTTCTTGAACGCTGGGATCGGCTATGGAGGCTCCTGTTTTCCAAAGGATGTCAAAGCATTGCTGCATACCGCTGGGTTAAATGGCGTTGAATTTCCGTTATTAAAAGAGACCATTGCCATTAATGAATATCAGCGAGAATTGTTGGTAACAAAGGCATTAAAGCGATTTGGAGAATTAAAAGGCAAAAAAATTGCGATGCTAGGTCTAGCCTTTAAACCAGAAACAGATGATATGAGAGAAGGACCGTCTATTCCGATTGCGGTGGAATTAACAAAATTAGGAGCAGAAGTCGTTGCGTACGACCCCGTTGCCACTGAAAATGCGAGAAAAATTATCGGAGATACCATTAAATATGCTGGTTCCATTCATGAAGCCATTTCAGAAGCGAACGCCGTATTTATTGTCACCGAGTGGAACGAGGTTAGATGTATAGATGTAGCTGAAATGATATGGAATATGAAAGAACCGATCATTTTCGACGGCAGAAACTGTCTTTCGGAAGAGAAAATCCGTGAATGTATTTCAGTAGAATACTATCCAGTAGGAAAACCACCAATCATTATATAATAACCAGGCATGATTCTTGCGAAGATATTTGACTGCAAAAATCATGCCTAAACTTTTTTCAATAGCAGCAAACTTTGATACAATAAAAAAGGTTGCAACTAAAAATACATAATGAATTTACTTGTTAATAGCAGAGTGTCCACTGGAGACGGACATTTGTACATGAATGGTGCCTGTCACCGAGGTGACACCTGAAAGGTGTTCACCCTTGAAAGTGTCACCATTGGAAGTGTAAGCATTGAAAGGAGTGGAAAGATGGTTATTGAGCATGAGCAGTTGGAGCGGAGTAGTTTGACTCGTTATGTTCCTCCTAAAGGGGATTTTGAGGGGTTTCGTGATGATGAGCATTACCGTGAAAAGTTGAAGGAGTGGGGGCTTTCGTCTGCGAAGGAGGCGAAGCGGGAGTTTTGGTTTAAGGAGAGGAATTATCAGCGTGTGGTGACGATTAAGGGGTACGAATCGTACGGAAAGTCTGACGAGTTTAACACGCTTGTAATAGAGTTTCAGGACGGTAATTTGAGCTGTATCAACCCTGCCTTCCTAAAGGAAATGCAGGCATCCAGTTTTGGCAGAGAGAGTATGCTGATGGTTGAGGAGAAGGATTTCAGTACACCAGATCAAGTTACAGAGACTCAGGTTAAGGAAGAATTACCTGAACCAAAACCAGCAATACAAGCTGAATCCAAAAAACCAAAGGCAACAAAACCTAAAAAAGAAAAAGAACCGAAAATTGAACTGCCAGCAGATAAGGTCCATTTCACAGCGAGTGTCAAACAGTTTGCCCTTACATACAACCCGTTTAATGAAGAAAATGATGAAGTCGTCGTTCTCGAAAATGTCCAAGTTATACAAGAGCCACCCATTGAAATTGGACTCGCCTGGTGCAGCCACAGTAAAACACTAAAAAAATTCGAATTGGTACCAGGAGATCAGCTGGAATTTGACGGAAAAGTGACAAAGAAGAAACTGGCCAAAGGTAAGGATGTAGAAGAAGAGTTCATCGTCGATACGGCAGTCTTATATAAAGTCAACAATCCATCAAAAATTGTAAAAAATGGATAGACCACAATAGAATACCTTTATGAGAATGAGTCCTCAAAAAGTTGAAGGCTCATTTTTATTTAAAAAAGATGTCAAATTAAAGTACTTGTCCACTCAAAATAAAAGGGTTTTCATATAGTATAGTAATCGTTTTTTTATAACGAAGGCGGCTGATGGTGAAAAAGATGAGAGAGTGTCACATGGAATAGAAAATAAGAATAATTTATAACACTCCCTCTTTAGCTACAGTCATTGGAAGGAGGGGATTAGATGGCTGCTATTCAAAAAAGTGTAGACTCTTCAAGCTTAGCAGAGGTTATTGACCGTATTTTAGATAAGGGTGTTGTCATTGATTTATGGGCTCGTGTTTCTTTAGTAGGAATTGAGCTTTTGACAATTGATGCCCGTATTGTTATTGCCAGTGTAGATACATGGTTAAGATATGCAAAGGCAGTTGGTCTTCTTAAAGATCATGAACATCATCATTTTGTAGAAGAGTCCTAGTCGTGTTTTGAATTAGAATCGAAGGAGCCAAGGCTAGACTGTGCCTTGGCTCCTTTTTTAACGAAACTTCAATCTTAAGGAGGAAAAATGTTGAATCCGTTAGATAAAATAAATGGAACCTGTGAGTTTGTAACTACACCTTTTTTTGAAGACATCATTACAAGAACTCTTCAATATTTGCAAGCAGGGTTTCCTGTCCATTTTGTTGGACCAACAGGTGTTGGAAAAACAAGTTTAGCATTATTTATTGCGAAACAACTAAAGAGGAAGGTTACGATTATTCGTGGTCATCATGAATTGTCCAACAAAGACCTATTAGGCCATTATTCTGGAGTGAGAAAAAAAGAGATAATCGATAATTATATCCACACTGTATTTAAGAAAGAGCAAGAAATTAAACCTGTTTGGGTCCAAGGTCAACTTATTGAAGCAGTAAAAAATGGACATGTGGTGATTTATGATGAGTTTTCACGTTCCCGCCCGGAAACGAATAATATATTTTTATCATTACTAGAGGAAAAAGTTCTGCCTCTATATAGCAATGGAAAAGACTCATTTATAAAATGTCATCCTGACTTTTCAATCATTTTTACAAGCAATCCAGATGAGTATGCTGGTACCTTTCATACCCAGGACGCCCTCTTAGATCGACTGATTACCATCCAGTTAGATTCCTGCGATCACGAAACAGAGATAGAAATTCTTAAGCAAAAAACAGGACTAAACCAGCATGAGGCAACTGAAGTGGTTAGGCTTGTTACCAACCTAAGGTCGTATGGTAATGGATTTTGTCCTAGTTTACGAGCTTCACTAATGATTGCGGCTATTGCAAAAAAGTCAAAGATTGAAATGATAGCTGAAAATATCCGCTATCAGGTACTTTGTATGGATGTATTAATAAGACCAATGACTCAAATCCTTCCGAAACAGCCACCTATGAAAATAAAGGAACTCATACTAAAGGAAATTCTAAGAAGGGAAGAAAAAAAATGAGTACACAAGAGGGTGTGTACATTTTTTGTGCGATACGAGAAAAAACGCCTAAGAAATTTGGAACCGTTAATGTAAATGATAGAATAAGCGGTGTTTATACCATTCATTTCGAAAATGTGGCAATGGTGGTATCCAAAGTATCGGAAGAGGTTTTACCCACTCGTAAGAATCTTATGGCCCATCAACAAACAATCACTGAAGTAATGAAACAATATAGCGTCATTCCATTCAGTTTTGGAAATGTATTTCACTCCAAAAATGATGTTCACTTAATAATGGAACATCTAAATGAGGAATTTGAAAAATTGTTTTCGCATTTAGAAAACAAAATGGAAGTAGGCTTAAAAGTAATTCCGAAGAAAGAATGGCTTGAGCAGGAGATGAGGAATAACCCGATATTAAATGAGTGGAAAACCAAGAAGAAAGACCACGCTGATCCTGCTTCATTTTATGAACAGATCCAACTAGGTGAGCAAGCCCAAAATTTTATTCTCAATTTGGAGGAGAAAGCAGCAACGGATATTTTTGAATCCTTATTAGAGCTAGCAGAAGCTGGTAAGCAAAATAAAACCATACCAGGAAAAACACTGTTAAATGCAGCTTATCTAATTGATACCAAAAACGAAGAATCCTTTGATAAAAAGGTAAATGATCTTTATGAAATATGGAAGGATAAAGCGGAGTTTAAGTATTCTGGACCATGGCCTGCTTACAACTTTGTGAATATCCGCTTAAGGATTGAAGGGAAATTATGATATTTAAATTATTTACTCTGCCAATTCGTTCGATCATTAAACTAGGTGAAAAAATTCAAGAAGAAGTGGATCAAGAGCTGTATGATCTCACATATATACAGCAACAGTTGATCGAACTGCATATGATGTACGATATGGAAGAAATTGATGAAGAAGCCTATATGGAACGAGAGCAGGAATTACTTAACAGATACAGAATAGCCAAAGAACGTGAAAAGAACGAGTATTAAGTTTTAAAGGAGGAGGTAGTTATGGCTCATACAACGGTTGAAACCGATTTTATCTATTTGTATGGTGTCATCCTTAAGGAGGAACTACAAAAGACAGAGGTTCCATCCATTATTGGGATTGATCAAAAGAGAGCTTCAGTCATTCCCTATAAAGAACTTGGTGCAGTAATTACCCCAGTTAATCCCCTGAATTTTTCCCAGCAGCGTATTGACCTTCAATTAAAGAACCCTGAGTGGTTAAAGGAGAAGGCATTTCATCATCATGAATGTATATTAGCCATTCATAGCCAATTTACCATCCTACCAATGTCATTTTGTACGATTTTTCAAAAAGAAGAAAATTTAAAAAGTTTACTTAATGAACAATATGATGTGATTCTCGAAAAGCTTAATCGATTGAAAGAAAAACAAGAATGGAACTTAAAAATATATTGTAACCCTGAGCAGTCATTTTCCTATGTGGTAAATCATAATCAAACGGTACTAGAGTTAAAAGGAAATATCGCCACTATGCCAAAGGGAAAGCAATTTATTATGAAGAAAAGGCTAAATCAGCTGATTACAGATGAACTAGAAAAAGAACAATCCCAGTGGTGGCACCAGATTGAGCAAACGTTAAAGTCATTTTTCGAAGAGGCAAGGCTCCGGAAAAACTGGGGAAGAGAAATAACCGAACGAAAGGATGAAATGATTGTAAACTGTGATTTTCTTATTAATAAAAAGAATTCGGAACATTTTCTATATCAAATTCATGATCTAGAACAAGAATTTGCTAAGGCAGGCTGCACCTTTCAAGTTAGCGGACCCTGGCCGCCTTATCATTTTTCAAAGGAGAATTAACGATGGAACAGGTTCATCTTTTTCAAAATAAAGAAATGACGCTGTTGGATCTCCTGGATGGAATCATTGATACTGGTGTTGTGGTTAGTGGTGAGATATTAATTTCGGTTGCCAATATCGATTTAATTGTTGTGGATCTTAAGCTGCTAATTTCGTCGATTGAGAGTGCCTTTGGATCATACGAGCGAAAAATTGTTGGGGAGGCTATAGGTGATGGAGAGATTACCACTTGATTCTAATCAGGTCGAGCAAGGGTTAGCGAAATTAGTTCTTACGATTATTGAACTTCTCCGTCAGCTTATGGAGAGGCAGGCGATGCGAAGAGTGGAAAGTGATTCATTAACTGATGAGCAAATTGAAGAATTAGGGTTAACATTAATGAGGCTTGAAGAAAAAATGGAAGAATTAAAGCTGGTTTTTGGGTTAGAAAATGAGGATCTCAATATTGAATTGGGACCTTTAGGAAAACTGCTTTAATCTCCGATAAGGAGGGATCATATGCCCATTCATCACCCGCCGCAATCATCGAATTTACTCGATGTTCTTGAAAAAATTCTCGATAAAGGAGTTGTCATCGCTGGTGATATTAAAATATCTTTAGCCGATGTCGATTTATTAACCATAAAAATTCGGCTGCTGGTTGCATCGGTAGACAAGGCTAGAGAGATAGGAATGGACTGGTGGGAAAAGGATCCATACTATTCTTCAAAAGGGATAATGGCGGAAAAGGAGCGTGCTCAATTACACGAAAGAATTAATCGATTAGAACAGCTGGTCGAGAAAAATACATTACCACTTCCAATGAAGGAGCAACCCATTGCCATTTTGAATGAAGAAAGCTCGTCATCATCTTTTCAGAATTCATCCCCCGTTCACTTGGATGAGAGCTCATCATAATTCAAAAAATTGTTAAAGAGGAGGTTTACTCCTCTTTTTAATGTGCTTTTTTTCTAAACGATTTTCATTACCTTTCCAAACGGTGCTTTAGGAACAAATTCCGTCGGCACTAGCCAATATACTTCATAGGGAACTTGCATGTCTTCTGGTAGAAAGCCGGTTAAATCAGTAATATAGAAAACCGTCTCGATTTTCTCCTCTTCTGCCCATTCCAGTGCCAAGGTATAGGAAGCTTTTCCGTGTGTGTAGTACTTTATTTCTGATCCTTCCGTAATGGGCTCTGTAGTTCGTATTTTAAAATCAGCTTGGACGAGTGTGGTTTCAGGAGTTAGTTCTTTGAAAAAAGTTACAATATTTGCGATAAGATCAATTTTCGTTTCGTTTGTTGAGGTATCGACGACCAATGCAAGTTTTTTACCTTGACGATCCTGTATGATTTTTAGTAAATTTTTGTGCCATTTCATCCCTAGTTTTTCCCCTCTCTTTCAGTAGTCACAAAAATTATTATGCGCATAATGAACCTATGAATTCGATTAAAATTATTTCATTTTAGGTATAAGATATTTAAACGGAAAATAGTTGTAGATTTTCACATAGGATGTATACTTTTATTATATTAGTAGCACTATTTTTAGATGGGAGCGATCTTAATGGAAGGGAAATGGCTGATTGCAGACCGCGATTTAAATGAACGAGAGGGATTAAAATGGCTGTTAAAATCATCCTCCATACCTGTGTCCACAATACTATTAGCCTCCAATTATCAAGACTTTATTGTTACTTTTGAGAAAGAGTCACCGGATATCATTTTATTAGAACTGGATATGGTTAGCAGTGATAATTGGTCTGGTTTTAGAGAATTAATGCAAATCTATCAACCTATTTTGCTGTTAACAAGTGCGGAGGCTACCTTTGAAAAAGCTCACTTAGCGATTGACCTTCAAGCCCTAGACTTAATGATTAAACCGTTTTCTGCCACCAAGATGAAAGCTGCTTATCAAAAAGCAACAAAAGCACTTGATAAAAAACAGGATAAGAAAAATACTTCTCCTACACAGTTTTATAAGGACTTATCGTATGAGGCACTGTTTATTTCTGAACGCACAGTTTCTGCGGACTATAAAATTGCTGCGTTTAAAATTGAAAATACAAAGAACCTTGATGTACTTTATTCCTTTTTTACAGATTATCCTTTTAGAGAAATTCATGGAATATTCCCTTTAAACGATAAGGTCGTTCTTTTATTTAAAGAAACTTGCCAAAATATCAAAGAACAATGTCAAAAGGCGATGAGAAAGTGGGAAGAGGAATTCTCTGACCCACTCGCGGTAGTGGTGCGTAACGAAAAATCACCACATGTAAGTCTCAATGAAAAATTTTTAGAAACACAAATCATGATGGAGTTAACCTATTATCGTGGCTATCGGCAAATTATGGAGTTTGAGTATACTCCCGAATGGATACATATCGATCCTTTTTTGGCTCCCCCTGAACAAAGGGTTTGGGTGGACATGCTAGCAAATCATGATATAGAAGGTATAAAAAAATGGCTTTACGATGAATTTCTCCAATGGGAAGATCCATATCCGGATCCGGGATTGGTAAGAATTAGGCTGACGAGCATCTTAGCACAAATAAGACGATTTATGAAGACCTACGATTTAAATGAACAGCAAAATTACGAAAAAGAGTACCGCCATATCTTCCATTCCATTTTGTATGATAGTGTGCTCTATCGGTCAGTACAAAATTTAATCTTATTTGTTCAAAAGTTATTTTTAGCAGCAGGCTCTAATCCTCAGATGTTCAAACAAGACCTCATAGAGCGGGGGATTGCCTTTATTGAGTCCCATTTCAATAACAGGGATCTAAAGCTAGAGGATGTGGCAAGGTATGTCGACCGAAATCCATCTTATTTCAGTCATTTGCTAATTTCAAAAACAGGCAGAGGCTTTACGGACATCCTGTCAGCTATAAGAATGAAAGAAGCGAAAAGGTACTTGCTTGAATCCAGTAAGCCAATAAAGGAAATAGCGCTGTTGGTGGGATTTCATAATCCCAATTACTTTAGCAGAATCTTTAAAGAGGTAGTCGGAGTATCACCGAGAGAATATCGGATGAATGAAAAGGGATAAGACTCAGAATATAGCGAGTCTTATTTTTTCTAATAAAATTATACTTTTCTAAAAATAATATAGTTATAGGCTAAAAATAAACTAGTTATACAGATAAATAGTGCTAATTTTCTAATGATTGATTTGTATTTTTCAGAAGATTTTATTTTTATAATAAAGGAGAGATAAAAGACATAGAGGAGTGAATAGTATGGAAGCTAGTACATCTAAATCAAGAGTAATTAAGAATTATAAAGGAACAGAATTACATGCTAAAGGCTGGATTCAAGAGGCTGCACTAAGAATGTTAATGAACAATCTTGATCAAGAAGTAGCAGAGCGACCAGAGGATTTAGTGGTTTACGGTGGAATTGGGAAGGCAGCACGTAATTGGGAATCCTACGATGCTATTGTTAAATCTCTACTTGAATTAGAAAGTGATGAAACATTGTTAATTCAATCAGGTAAACCTGTGGCCGTTTTCAAATCACATAAGGACGCACCTCGTGTGCTGCTGGCAAACTCTAATTTAGTTCCTGCCTGGGCGAACTGGGAGCATTTCCACGAGCTAGATAAAAAGGGGTTAATGATGTACGGACAAATGACTGCAGGCAGCTGGATCTATATTGGAACGCAGGGAATTGTCCAAGGAACCTACGAAACGTTCGCAGAGCTTGCACGTCAAGAATTCAGTGGATCACTAAAACATACCATTACATTAACTGCTGGTCTCGGCGGCATGGGTGGCGCCCAGCCATTAGCGGTAACGATGAATGATGGTGTATGCCTTGCGATTGATGTTGATGAAACTAGAGTGGATCGCAGAATTGAAACCGCTTACCTTGACGTGAAAACGAGCGATTTAGAAGGGGCTATTAATCTTGCAATCGAGGCAAAGAAAGCTGGGAAGGCATTATCAATCGGTTTGATAGGAAACGCTGCTGAGTTGCTGCCGATCATGATTGAAAAAGGGTTTATCCCGGATGTGTTAACAGATCAAACTTCTGCTCATGATCCATTAAATGGTTATGTTCCAGTTGGTTATAGCTTAGAAGAAGCAAGGGTTCTTAGAATAACTGACCCTGTAACATATGTGAAACTTTCGAAGCAAAGCATGGCCATCCACGTAAAAGCTATGCTGAAGATGCAGGAAAAAGGTGCTATAACCTTTGACTACGGAAATAACATTCGTCAGGTGGCAAAGGATGAGGGAGTAGAAAATGCCTTTAATTTCCCTGGCTTCGTTCCTGCTTATATCCGTCCATTATTCTGCGAAGGAAAAGGGCCTTTCCGCTGGGCAGCATTGTCAGGAGACCCTGAGGATATTCGAAAAATTGATGAAGTCCTGCTGCGTGAATTTAAGGATGATGAGCACCTATATAAATGGGTAAAAATGGCTCAGGAAAAGATTAGCTTTCAAGGTCTGCCTGCTCGTATTTGCTGGCTTGGATATGGAGATCGTGCCCGCTTAGGAAAAATCATTAATGACCTGGTTGCCTCCGGTGAAGTATCGGCGCCGATTGTTATTGGTCGTGACCACCTAGATGCAGGCTCAGTGGCATCCCCTAACCGAGAAACAGAAGGAATGAAGGACGGAAGTGATGCCGTTTCTGACTGGCCAATCCTAAATGCGATGATCAATGCCGTTGGCGGTGCCAGCTGGGTTTCCCTCCACCATGGCGGAGGCGTAGGAATGGGTTATTCTCAGCATTCCGGAATGGTCATTGTTGCGGATGGAACCAAGGATGCAGAAGTCCGTTTGCAACGAGTATTAACAACAGATCCTGGGATGGGTGTTGTTCGTCATGCCGATGCAGGCTATGAGCTTGCGATTAAGACTGCGAAAGAAAAAGGCATTAAAATGCCAATGCTAAATCAAGATTAAGAGGTGATACAGTTGGGTAAGCCAATTTTTATAAGAAATGCTTCTCAGATCGTGACATTACAGGGGAGTTCACAGGCTCCCCTTGTAAAGGAAGCGATGTCAGAGCTTGGTATGATTGAAAATGGCAGTGTTTGGATTGAGAACGGAGTCATTTGTGCTGTAGGAAAAGATGAGGTACTTTTTGAAAAATATCAAGACCGACTTAGTGAAGCGGAGATTGTCGATGCAAGTGGAAAGCTTGTAACACCAGGACTAGTAGACCCTCATACTCATCTCGTCTTTGCTGGAAGCAGGGAAAATGAGTTTAATATGAGGCTGCAAGGTGCCACTTACATGGAAATCATGAATAGCGGCGGCGGGATTCACGCAACAACTAGAAGAACTAAGTCAGCCACTCGTGAAGAGCTTTTTGAAGAAAGCTTTGAACGCTTAAATCAATTCCTGCGTCACGGTGTAACAACTGTCGAAGCCAAAAGTGGTTATGGAATGGAATGGGAAACGGAGCTTAAACAGCTTGAAGTCGCAAAATTGCTCAATGAAAAGCATGTCATCGATGTGGTTCCTACCTTTATGGGCGCTCACGCCGTTCCAAAAAAGTATAAAGAGAAGCCTGATCAATTTGTGGAGCTCCTCATTAATGAAATGATACCAAAGGTAGCGGAGCTGGGATTGGCAGAATTCAATGATGTATTTTGTGAGCATGGTGTATTTACCCCTGAACAATCAAGGCGAATCCTGGAGGCAGGGAAGCAGCATGGTCTGATGCCGAAAATCCATGCGGATGAAATTGAGCCCTATGAAGGGGCAGAGTTAGCTGCCGAGGTAGGGGCGATTTCTGCAGACCATTTATTAAGAGCGTCTGAAAAGGGAATGAAAGCGATGGCTGAAAAAGGTGTGGTCGCAGTGTTGCTGCCTGGGACAGCCTACTTTTTAATGGCGGAATCGGCAAACGGTCGTAAAATGATTGACCTTGGGGTTCCTGTTGCATTATCGACCGATTGTAACCCTGGCTCCTCTCCGACTGTGTCATTACCATTTATTATGAATCTTGGCTGTTTGAAAATGGGGATGACACCTGCAGAAGTGATCACTGCAGCAACCATCAATGCTGCACATGCGATTAATCGCGGCAGGGAAATTGGCAGTTTAGAAGTTGGAAAAAAGGCGGATATTACGATTTTTAATGTCGATAATTATATGAAGCTTCAATACTCTTATGGGGTTAATCATACGCAAACAGTCGTGAAGTCTGGGAAGGTAGTTGTTAGGGGAGGTCAATTACATGAAGAGCTTTCTCTATCCAAAAATTAATCCTTCTAGTTTTATGTGGGTACCTCCTGAAAATGGGACAGGATTGAAGGTTCATGAATGGATTCAGCCAATTACTGCTTTGACCGACCCTAATAAGAGCAAGGAAGCCGAGGTAGTCATCCTCGGTGTTCCTTTGTCCCGTTCATCGATTAGTGCTTCAGGTGCATCTGAGTTTCCCGAAGCCTTTAGACGCTCATGGCGTAGCTTTGCTACTTATAATCTAGATGATGATGTCGAATTGTCTGAAATGACTGCACTTGATGCAGGGGACGTTCCTATGCATGTTACGGATATTTCTAAGTGTCATGAAAAAATTGTCGAAGCCTCAGCTGCTATTCATGGTCATTTCCAAAATTCGAAGGTGTGTGCCATTGGCGGAGACCATTCGATTACAGCGATGATGGTGAAAGGAATGCACAAGGCCAAGCCATCAGAAAAAATAGGAATCCTGCAATTTGATACCCATTTTGATTTGCGGGATATGTCGGATAATGGGCCATCTAACGGAACACCGATGCGCAATTTAATCGAGAGCGGTGTGGTGGAAGGCAACAATATGTACAACATTGGTCTCCATGGATTTTTTAATACAAAGGATTTAAAACAGTATGCAGATGAAAAAGGAGTCAACTATTTCACACTTCGAACAGCACGGAAAAAGGGAATAGAAGAACTCGTTTTACATTGCTTAGAGGAGTTATCTTCTAAAGTGGATACCATTTATTTAACTGTAGATATGGATGTGTTAGACATAGCCTATGCTCCAGGGGTACCGGCATCAACGCCGGGGGGCATGACAACAGAAGAACTGCTAGAAGGGGTACTAGCAGCTGGTCGTCATCCAAAAGCAAAAGCAATGGACATCGTCTGCTTGGATCCACAAAAAGACACACACGTCCAGCCAACAGTCAAACTCGGAACACACGTATTCCTAACTTTCCTAACAGGAGTCATGCTCCGACAAAGTGCTAGCAGATAGATAGCGGGTTATATCCGTTTGCTAGCTCTGGTGACAGGCACCACTAAAATACAACTGTCCACCCTAGGTGGACAGTTGTCGGGTGCGAATACGGAACTAAGGGGATTTATTCGAACAAGGGGGATTGGGTATGGAAAATCGACCGTTACAGCAGGTGCAGCAGCCTGAATTACAGAATAGTAATATGTTGAATGTCATGAAGTTTTTTGTTTTTAGTGCGATTGGTATCTTTGTATTTTTTGTACCTGTTACTTTGAATGGAAAGTCTTCTATTATGCTGGATCATTTTGTTTCTTATATTCAACTTGCGGTCCCAAATGTTTTACCTTATTATGCATTACTGGTCATATTGTTAGGTGCAGTATATCCTTTTGTGACTAAGTCCTGGAATAAAAATGTAGTCACCACAGTGTTTTCATTTCTGAAAATATTTGGACTTGTTGCTGCTATTATGCTTGTATTTAATTTTGGTCCAAAATGGTTTTTTGATCCTAATATGGCACCATTCCTTTTTAACAAGCTGGTAATTTCTGTCGGACTGTTAGTACCAATTGGCTCTGTTTTTCTGGCTTTATTAGTAGGATATGGTTTGCTTGAATTTATCGGAATATTCATGCAACCTGTCATGAGGCCAATTTGGAAAACACCGGGGAGATCAGCGATCGATGCTGTAGCATCCTTTGTAGGAAGCTATTCCATTGGTCTTTTAATTACCAACCGTGTTTTTAAAGAAGGTAAATATTCAATAAAAGAAGCAGCAATTATTGCAACCGGTTTTTCTACTGTTTCTGCAACCTTTATGATCGTTGTCGCGAAGACATTGAATCTAATGGAGGTTTGGAACGCCTATTTTTGGGTTACCTTTGTGGTGACTTTCATCGTAACTGCTATTACTGTTAGAATCTGGCCGCTAAATAAAATTAGTGACTCTTATTACCAGGATATGGAGGGTGATGAAGAGGTCATTATCAAGAAAGACCGTGTTAAAACAGCATGGAAAGAAGCGATGGTCACCGCTAATCAATCTTCGAGCTTAGGTAAAAATATCTGGGACAACCTTAAGGATGGCTTTATCATGACTATGGGTATCTTGCCATCAATTATGTCAGTTGGGTTACTTGGACTTATATTGGTAGAATATACACCTGTTTTTGATTGGCTGGGTTATCTTTTTTATCCATTCACTGCACTCGTTCAATTACCAGACCCAATGCTGGCCGCAAAAGCAAGCGCTGTCTCAATCGCAGAAATGTTCTTGCCGGCCCTATTAGTTACCAAGGCAGCCATTGTTACTAAGTTTGTTATCGCTGTTGTTTCGGTATCATCGATTATTTTTTTCTCAGCTGTAGTACCATGTATTTTATCGACAGAAATTCCACTTACGATTGGAAAACTCGTCGTCATTTGGTTCGAAAGGGTAGTATTCACGATTCTTCTTACAGCACCTATAGCTTTCTTAATTCTATAATAGGGTTGTGACTGTTTCTTTTTTATAGAGGAACAGTTTTTTTTATTATGAAAAGATACATAATAACAAAAGGAAATTTAATTAGATTCAAGTTTAGTGGTTTAATAATTGTTGTTGAGGTGTTCGAATTAATGCCAAAGCTGGTTGGAAAAGGTGTCAGCCTATATTATCATGTTAAAGGAAATGGAACTCCCATCGTTTTTATCCATCCTCCATTACTTACGAGTGAAAATTTCAGTTATCAAATGGATGGACTTTCTCAGGATTTTAAAGTTATTACTTTTGATATAAGAGGCCATGGCAGAAGTCAGTTCTCAATTCAATCGATAACTTATCCGTTAATTGTGGAAGACATTAAACGTTTGCTGGATCATTTAGGTATAGAAAAAGCATTTCTGTGCGGGTATTCGACAGGAGCTTCTATTGCCTTAGAATTTATGCTGACTTATTCCGACAGATCCTTAGGAAGTATTTTGGTAAGTGGAATGTCGGAAGTTAGCGATTTTTATTTGAGGAAAAGGATTTCTTTAGCGGTTAAACTTACAAATCCTAGGACATTTTCTTTTTTGGCGCAGGCGATTACATGGGGCAATTCCGATACAAAAGAGACGTTTAGAAAATTGTACAATGGAGCAGTTAAAGGTAATGCCAGAAATATTAATCAATATTACCAATATAGTTTAAAATATAATTGTACAAATCAATTAGGAAATATCGATCTTCCCATATTAATGGTCTATGGGAAGAAAGACAAATCATTTCATCGGTATGCGAATCTCTTAAAAGAAAAATTGCCATGCAGTGATTTAAGGTTCATTGATAAGGAAAAACATCAAATACCTACAAAAGCAGCGAGAGAATTAAACAAATTGATTATCGATTTTGTCCTTACATAACGAGAAAAATACGTAAGGAAGCTAAAGTTAATTTAAAGAAAAAAACGATTGTAGGTATAGATAACTCGGTTAATAAATGGATCCCAAAAGTTTGATGAAAAGTTTACCCCTATAGCAACTATACTTCCAATGATAGCACTGCCAATAATATCAGAAGGATAATGCTGTCCCATCCAAATACGAGAAAAACCTGCTAGGAAAGCTAAAATGGACAAGATACAACCAAATGTGCGCTTGTAAAAAAGAACTGAAATTGCTACGGCAAATGCTAGGGTTGTGTGTTTACTTGGAAATGATGAATCCTTTTCTGAAGGAACAGGAGCTAATAGATTTACCCGTTTCTTTGAAAATGGTCGAGGCTTAAAATAAACCAATTTAATAACACTAGTGAGCAGTAATGTAATAATTGCAGAAATTCCTGCAAGTGATGTGATTCTTTTATGAAAGTTATTTTGAAACCACATAATTACCAAAAAATACGCAAAAAAATATCGGAGTTTCTTAGAAATTATAATCATAAATATATCAACAAAACGATTCCTGCCAGTGAATTGATTTAGTGTTCTAAATATTTTGTCGTCCAAAATGATGCCTCCTTTTATTATGCTGACAATATTTTTGCCTTAAAAGAAATTATTATGTAAGCGGTTTCTCTATGATGAGAGATAATAAACTTAATTGGAGAATCAATGATTCATTTGACAATTCGGGAAATTTTTTATATTTCTCGGGAAAGCGCAAGAACAGACATTTCCTGAGTTCTTATGTCATTTAATGTTGTCATAATAAAGATTTGAAATAAGGATATTCATGTATTGTGTCTAATAAAATATTGCTGTTTTTGAAAATAGTGAGGAAAAAGTATGAATATTGTCGTAATATCAGATACGCATTTACCAAAGAGAAAAAAGGGACTACCAACTAGATTATTAGAACAACTGAAGGATGCTGATTTGATTATTCATGCAGGTGACTGGACAACGATTGATGTATATAAAGCGCTACAGTCATATGCAAGAGTTGAAGGTGTATATGGAAATGTAGATGGCCAAGAAATAATAGAATTGTTATCTTTTAAAAAAATAGTAGAAGTATGTGGGATTAAAATTGGTATTACCCATGGACATGGTAAAGGAAAAACAACGGAAAAACGTGCCATTGAAGCCTTTAAAGGTGAAAAAGTAGATTGTATTTAACCCAGGATTGCCAACTGAAAAGAGAAGACAGAAGCAGTATTCTTTCGGGGTGATCACCATAAGTGATAAAATAGCAGCAGAACTTTTATATTTTGATGAAGAGTAACTACGAATGGAAGGAGAGGGTAAACAATGGCTGAAGGGATTATCGTCTATACCACAAATGACTGTATAGAGTGCACAATGGTCAAAAAAGTCCTTACGGAGGAAGGCATACCTTTTGAGGTGAGGGATATTTCAACGAACACAGATTTTCAAACAGAAGTTGAGAAATATGGCTTTTTAGGTGTTCCGGTAACGGTGTTAGGAAATAAAGCTGTAAAAGGTTTTACAAACGAACTGAAAGAAATAATGGAAATAGCAAAAAAGAGCTAATTTTTGGTTAGCTCTTTTGTTATTGTTAAAAACCTGCTAGCTTTTTCGCATAGAGCATATTGGTTTTTAAGATTTCATAGTATAGGTTCGGATAACCTGCGACTAGTGCTATTTCGTGTGAGGGATTGAAGTAATCGATTTCTGAAATCCAGATATCGCCTAATTCTCCAATTATTATATCTACAGCTGCATTCGCAAAATGTACCCCCATGCTCTCGATTTCTTTGACTGTGTCAATAGCAATATGGGTTAATTCCTGATAGGTTAGGGATGCATACAAATCACTTTGCTGCAAGAAATCTGATACCATCTCTTTTTGAAATTTAACCAAAGGCAATAATTTACCTTCATTCTCTCCAGATTGATCTCCTCGGGTAAACAAGCCTATAGCCTTCCACTGACCCGTTTGATCTTTAACAGTAATGATTCGAATTGACATCGTTCGATAACCTGTTACATCAATCGATTCCTGAATCAAATATTCTCCATCTTTAAAATATTGTTTAAAAATGGAATAGGCTTGATCCCGACTATTAAATTTGAAACTCTTAGTTTCCAAGGTTCTCAGATTAGATATAACGAGAGAGTTCGAGTTTTTTAAGTATACTCTTATGACCGAACGATTCGCGTTATTAAGTGGTTTAACTGTTAAATTAGGGAATTTCTTTAAAAAGTAGTACAGATCTTGAGGAGAACCATAAAGAATCGTATCGGGCAGGTAACATTTTACACCAATTGAACTTGCTAATTTCTTGTGAATACTCAATCTAGATAGAAAGAAATCATTAAAAATGACATCGCCAATGACTGATTTGAAATGCTGTATCCACGCAGAGCTTACAGAAGATGTCATCACAAAAATAGCTGAAGGATAGGGGTAGGTACCTTCTTCCCATTGTTTTGTTCGTGGATTATAAAGATATCCTTTCGCTGTATGATTGATTTTATCAACATGGTCAAGAGAAAAGACAAGTATTGCACCTTTAATCTCATGATAAAGGAAAACATAATCTCGTAGTTGTTCAAGGTATTTCTTGATGGAGCTTTGATAATAACCAGCAAGTAAACCTATAAAGGGTCCTATTTGTATTTCGTTTCCATGCTGCTTGATTTCAAGACTGCAATGCTGAGGTATGTTCAGCATGTCCAAAATATCTTCAGATAGGCTTGCCCCATTCAAGGGTAGCTCATCAGAAATTTCTACAATAGATTGATAGGTTTTTGCTCCAAATCTGATCTTTCTAGCTGTAATTTGAGTAATTCCCATTGATTCTGCTAATTTGGGATGAAGAGTCAATATCCCACTGTTAGTGGTGTTTCTCGATAGCAGAATAACATTATCCATTTATATTCCTCCCAACCATAAATCCTGGATACGTTATTATATGTACTAATCATCAAGTTTGTCTTTAAAATGGGAGGGATTCTAACAATTTGGACAAGTGTACTATTGTTATACGGAAATATGGAATGGTGGATTAATTATCTTTTTCATCATTCTTTGTATTATCATTTTGTTCATCTGGAGGACCGTATATTTCATTGATTTCTTTTGCAAGTTCATCTAAAAATTCATCAGTCAATAACGGCTTTTTCTCTTTAGACATAAATTTCTCCAATCATATTTTTATTTTAAAAATTTTAATTTACATTTGATAAACACAGGAGTATGATAATCACAGTTTCATATTTCTAAATCGCTGAGACCAATTGGTGCGGGGGAACCATTCATATGGATAGTATATCCAAGGGGTGAATCCTTTAATAGGTAGGGCTACTCAATGGCCCGAATCCGACAGCTAACCTCGTAAGCGTTAATGAGAAGGAAGGTGGAGCTTGTTGACAGAGCATACATGTCTACAGGTCTATTTACTTTGACTTGTAGGCATTTTTTTGTGCATTTTTGACAATTTAGTAAGGTAATAGAAAGTTTTTCACAATTTATAGTTTCTCGGGAGTGGAAAAAGTGGTTTCTTCAGTCAAAAGATTTTTAATCGGCAGACCTTTAAAGTCAACAGAATTAGGGGAACAAAAGCTCAATAAAACAAAAGCGTTGGCAATTCTTTCCTCTGACGCTTTATCATCGGTTGCGTATGGACCGGAACAAATCCTGATTGTGTTGGTGACTATTAGTGCGGCTGCCTTTTGGTATTCCATTCCAATCGCAATCGGGGTTTTAATCTTATTATTGGCGTTAATTTTATCCTATCGACAAATTATTTTTGCCTACCCTCATGGCGGAGGAGCCTATGTAGTATCAAAGGAAAATTTGGGTGTGAATTATGGGCTGATATCGGGAGGTTCACTACTTGTTGACTATATTTTAACGGTAGCAGTTAGTGTTTCAGCTGGAACGGATGCCATAACATCAGCCTTTCCAGCACTACACGACCATAATGTGGGTATAGCGATTGTCTTTGTGTTATTTATTACAACATTAAACTTAAGGGGTGTAACAGAGTCTGCTTCTATTTTAGCATATCCTGTATATTTATTCGTCCTCGCTTTATTCATTTTGATTGGTGTAGGTATGTACAATATCGTAACAGGTCAGGTTCCAGCGGAATTGCATACACCTGTTGGTACACCTATTGCTGGGATTTCTTTATTTCTGCTTTTGAGGGCTTTCGCTTCAGGAAGTTCAGCACTTACAGGAGTTGAGGCGATTTCGAATGCAATTCCGAACTTTAAAGATCCAGCCCCAAATAACGCTGCAAAAACATTAGCAGCAATGGGCGGATTACTTGCTGTATTATTTTCTGGAATTGTATTTTTAGCTTATTATTATGGAATTAGGCCAAATGAAACGGTTACAGTAGTCTCACAAATTGCAGAGCAAACATTTGGGCGGAATTTTATGTATTTCTTTATTCAAGGGACTACGGCTTTGATTTTAATACTTGCCGCCAACACAGGGTATACAGCTTTTCCTTTGCTGGCAGTAAATTTAGCAAACGATAAGTTTATCCCAAGAATGTTCAAAATAAGAGGAGACCGGTTAGGATATTCAAATGGAATTTTAGTCCTAGGTTTAGCTTCCATCCTCTTAATTATATTTTTTAAAGGTCAAACTGAGCACTTAATACCACTATATGCGGTTGGAGTATTCATTCCTTTTACGTTGTCACAGACGGGAATGATGTTAAAATGGCTTCGTGAAAAGCCTCAGGGCTGGAAGGCTAAGCTATTTATTAATACCTTAGGTGCAGTGATTTGCTTTATTGTTACCATTATGTTCTTTTTAACTAAGTTCGCCCAGGTTTGGCCGGTATTGGTATTTTTGCCCGTCATTGTTATCGTTTTTTACCGAATTAGAAAGCATTATGAGGCCATGGGTGAACAACTAAGAATAAATGCCGACGAACCTGCAATTCCAATCAAAGGGAACGTAATTATTGTTCCTGTAGCAGGAATTACACTAGTGGTAGAAAATTCACTTAATTACGCAAAATCTCTAGGAGCGGATCAAGTGCTCGCCGTCTATGTTTCCATTGAACGAGATGATGAGAAGAAATTCGAAGAAAAATGGAATAAGTGGCAGCCTGATATTAGGCTCGTAACCCTGCACTCGCATTACAGGAGTATCATACAGCCATTGACTAAATTTGTTGATACGGTACAGCATAAAGCTAGTGAAGCGAACTACAGGGTCACGGTCATCATTCCACAATTCATACCTAAAAAAGGCTGGCATAACATCCTGCATAATCAATCAAGCTTACTAATTAAAGCATACCTGCTATATAAAAGAAACGTTATCATCACAACCGTGCCATATCATTTAAAAAAATGATAAAAGAGCAGCTCCGATACGGGAGCTGCTCAATTTAGTTTTTCAGCATGACCAAAGATACATCCCGGCACCTCAAAGGTCTGCCCGTTAGCTGTTAATGAAATAGAACAAATGGCATTACCAATAATAGTTTCATGGAGAAAATGTATGTTGGATAGTATTGCATTGTCATTAAAGAGGACTCCAGAGGCCTCTCCTTCAGCTGACACTATCATACCAATACCGCCACCGGAAACAGGTTCACATGTGGGTAACCCAGATACCACTGATTTAAAAACAAAGCTTTTGTTTTGATCTTGATGGTCACCATAAAGAATGGAAATATAACTGTTTTTGACTGAACAATTAACAGTACAAATTCGTGCAGATACCGTAATCATGCCGCTGGAGGGAAAACGATTAATTAAGGTTTCAACTGGTACGGCTGTAGCGGATAAGGTTGCACGACAATCACAACTTTCCATAAAACACCTCACATTATTATTTAATAATTATATATATGAAAAAGCTTGTCTTTTGGATTGGACAAGGGGTGAATAAAAAGGAGTTTTAGCTGCGAGAATTGAATGTTTAAGGGGAAGTCAATTATTTATAATGTGAGATGATAAGAAGAAAAGGAAAAGGAAAAGAATGAAAGTTCCTTAATATGGGTAAATATGAGTTAGAGGTGAAGAGTAAATGAGCAAAACAAGAGTAAAATTTGACTTACATACACATCATGACCGGTGCGGGCATGCCAGGGGAGGCATTCGTGATTATATTGAATCCGGTATTGAAATGGGCTTAAATGTCATCGGGATATCCGATCATACACCTTATTTCTCGAGTGAAGAAGATCATCCTTTTCCACATATAACGATGGCAGCCAGTCAATTTCCGGAATATGTTGAAGAAGTCTTAAGGTTAAAAAAAGAGTATTCTGGTAAAATTGATGTCCTTTTAGGAATCGAAGCAGATTTCTTTCCTGAGCAGGTAGAAAACTATCGACCTTATTTTGACAGATATCCTTTTGATTATATAATTGGATCTGTTCATCAAGTGGATGGAGTAAGCATTTTTAATAAGAACCGCTGGGAGGGCCTTAGCTCCAAAGAACAAATACGAACGAAAGAAACCTATTATTCTTTAATTGAGCAATCTGCTCGCAGCGGTATGTTTCAGATACTGGGCCATATTGACGCAATGAAGGGCTATTATCCTGACTTTTCAAACATTCAAACTGCAGCAGTTGAGCACACCTTAAAGGTCATTGCAGAATGTGATATCGCTATCGAAATCAACACCTCAGGAAAAACGAAATACGTTGGAGGCTGGTATCCAGCCCATGACATTTTAGAGATGGCACTCCATCACGGAGTAAAAGTCACCTTCGGCTCCGACGCCCACGACCCACACCGAGTCGGGGACGAATTCGAACAAGTTCATGCTCGACTCAAAGAAATAGGCTTCAAAGAATGGGTTTACTTTAAAGCGAAAAAGAGATATGCAGTCAATATATGAATAAGTGAATAAATGGTGACAGGCACCAATGTAATGGACGAAGATTCCATTACATTTTTTCTTGTTTATGTTTTTGTTTTCGGTTTTTGGATACTGTTCGGACTAGTATTTCAAGTTAGTGATACGGAAAATGCCAATTGCTAGAAAAGTTTACTAGCTTTTTAATAACATTGTTTTTGTGAATTTTCGAGTACGAGAATACATGAGTAGAAATACAAATGCACTGCCTATCCTCATAATGGAATTTAACTCCATTGATTTTTGTATGCCTAAACCTTCTAACAGCATAATACCAATCTGAGGGGCTATAAAGGCGACAAATGATAAGAGTACATTATAGGTTGTGATACAATACGTTCTCGTTTCGGCAGGGGATTGTTCCAACAAAAGGTTGAACAATAAGAGCACAACCCCGGAAATAAAAAATCCGGATAGTGCTTGAACACCTGTTAAATAGAATAGGTTAGTAGACAGAATCGTTAAGAAGGGAACAAGTCCCATCCCTAGCGCAGCCCACACCAGCATGAGGGTATTAGATTTTTCCTCTGCCCATTTCTTCCACAAGGGGAACGAAAAGATTTGAACCAATTGACAAGCTACTGAAAAGATGCTAATCCAAAGGATGGTCGCTTCTGCGATTCTGACATGGTAAATATTGAATATTCCCCATGACATCTGCCAAGTGAAATTAAAGCAGAGTGCCGCAATCAGGAACCATTTATAACCATGATCTTTAAAAATAGACCAGTCCATCGATGATTTTTTTGTATTGGGGACGGGCCGGACTGTTTCTTTATGTTTCATTAAGAAAAATACTTCGAGTAAGCCAAAAAGTAAGGCTGCGAAAAATAACCACTGGTATGCGGTTGCATTATTGGTTTGGTTTTTCATAATAATCCCAATGACTAGTGTGGAAATCATGCCGGCAATGGTTAATAGCCGGTTACGATCACTAAAAAAAGCACCTCTTCGTTCTTCCTTTATCATACCGCTAATTAATGTTTGCCAGCCAACGTTAGATATTGTTGCAGGTACATTCATGAAAGCGATAATGATCAAGAATGCCCACGCTTGGTAAGTGGAGGAGAAATAAACAACTCCTATTAGGAGTATAAATAATAGTCGAGCCCATAAAACTGCCATCGCAACTGTTTTTTTCTGCGTCTCCAAACGATTTAAGAGAATAGCTGCAGGAATTGTCATCAGGAGTGCAATGAAAGGAGGAAGTGAACTAATCAATCCAACTTGATAATTGGATGCTCCAAGAATCGAGATAGCAAAGATGGGGTAAAAGTTCCCGGCAAGGTTAATGGCAATGGTAGAAACCATGCCATGATAAATACTAATCTTTTCATTAAATGTGCGCACGAATCTTCACCAGTTTTCTCTATTAATCAATTACGATAATATTATACTACGGCATCCGAAATTTCTATATAATTCTTTTGAAAAAATACCGACAATATTAACCTCGTGATACATAATATTTTTCATGTAAATATAGCCAAAATAAAGTATAATGAATATTTGGCTTGTATATGTCAGTTTTTCTAGGAGTAATATATATGAATCAGACTTTTACGTTAAAGGAAAAGACAAAACAAATTTTTGTCATGTTAATTCCCATTTTAATCACACAGCTTGGAATGTTTTCGATGGTCTTCTTTAACACCATTATGTCGGGTAAATACAATTCTTCCGATTTAGCCGCTGTTGCGATTGGATCGTCAATCTGGAGTCCGATATTTATGGGTATTAGTGGAATACTGCTTGCGGTTTCGCCGATTGCAGCTCAGCGCTTTGGGGAAAAGAAAAGCAGGGAAGTTGCTTCAGTTGTAAGGCATGGTCTCTATCTGTCCTTCATGATAGCTATTGTGGTGATTGTACTAGGAATTTTCTTTTTAAATCCAATATTAGCTAAAATGAATCTACCGAGAGAAGTACAGAAAACAGCTTTTGACTATCTAGTAGGACTAAGCTTTGGAATTCTTCCTCTATTTATCTTTAACGTGCTTAGGTCCTTTATCTATTCATTAGGAAAAACACGGGTAGTCATGTACATCCTGCTCCTGTCTTTACCCATTAATTTCTTTTTGAACTATGTGTTAATCTTTGGACATTGGGGATTCCCGGAACTAGGCGGGGCAGGTGCTGGTTACGCTACCTCCATCACTTATTGGGTAATAACAGGAATGACTTTGTTTATAGTAAAAAAGCAGGAACCTTTTTCAGGCTTTTATGTTTTCCAGAATCTGAAAAAGTTCTCATTGACTGAGTGTAAGGAAATATTGAAAATTGGTGTCCCAATGGGATTATCAACGTTCTTTGAAACAAGTATGTTTGCTGTCGTGACCATTCTATTAAGTAAATTTAACGTGACGACAATCGCGGCCTATCAATCCGCATTGAATATTGTTTCTTTTCTCTATATGATTCCGATTAGCATTTCGATGGCACAAACGGTCCTTGTGGGGTATGAAGTAGGAGCCCGAAGGTATAAGGACGCGAAAACCTATAGCTGGCTTGGAATCTATTTGGCTATATTAATTGCTCTTATTACCGGTGTATTAGTGGTACTTTTCCGCTATCAAGTTGCTGGATTTTACTCTAATGAAGCAGAAGTCATCAACTTAACGGCACACTTTTTGATCTTTGCGTTGTTCTTCCAAATCAGTGATGCCATTCAAGCCACAGCACAGGCAGCATTACGGGGCTATAAAGATGTAAACCTTGCTTTTATCATGACCTTAATTGCATACTGGCTAATTTGTCTGCCAGTTGGATATGGACTAGCGAACTTTACAAATCTAGGAGCAACCGGATATTGGCTGGGACTTACTGTAGGTCTATTGGCCGCAGGAATCGCCTTATCATGGAGACTCATCTACATTCAAAAACGAAAATTCATAGACACACATAAACTAGAAGCCGTATAATCATTTACAATATAATACAACAGTAACCTCCAGAAAAGTCCTCATCACCCCTTCAGTGTGATGAGGACTTTTCTGGTCCGATTGTCCGCCTGCGGAGGACAGTGTCCACGGCCGGTGAACACATTTTAGGTGTCACCTTGACAAAAAAATGACAATGTTGTCATTGTCGATATGTGATAATGATATTATTCTTAATCTTAGATAGAAGGAAGTGGCTATTATGGAGCAATATTCTGTTTTTGTTTATGGAACGTTGAGGAAGCATGAACGGAATCATTATTTGTTGAAGGAAGCGGAGCTTGTTGCTGAGCAGGCATGGACGGAAGGGAAGTTATTTGATACTGGTTTTGGCTATCCAGCCTTACAACAATCAAGCAATGATGTGGTTTATGGAGAATTGTACTTTGTTACAGAGGAACAGCTGCGGAGGTTGGATGAGTTGGAAGGGTACAGTGCTGATTGTATGGATAATTTATATAATCGTAGGAAGAAGGTTATCACTTCTGACAGGGGGAAATCCCAAGCATATGTGTACATCATTGCAGACCACAACGAGCATATGTTGAAAACTCCCATTAACTCTGGTGATTGGAAGGAGCATCACTTCCTCAATCAAGACTCAATCCTTTATTTTGCCTATGGAAGCTGCATGGATGACGCACGTTTTAAAAAGGCACAGGTTGATCACTATTTTCAAAAGGTGACAGGCACCGGCATTCTACATGGCTATACATTACGCTATTCTGTAAATATGCATGATGGCGGTCGAGCTGACATTGTAGAGGAAGGTGGAATCGTTGAAGGCAAGGTGTATGAGATTCCAGTAAATTGTGTTTCCTATCTTTATAGTAGAGAAGGGGTAGGGTCACGTCTTTACCGGCCGGCTTTCGTTGATCTCACCATAAATGGAACTTTATATAATGATGTATTGACCTTTATCGTGGTTAATAAGGAGGCAGAAACAGCACCACCGGTCCATTATTCTGAGGAAATCATTCGCGGCGGCACTGGATATTTAAGTGAATCTTATTTTGAAGAATTGAAGGAACACATAAAATTATTATGTAAACTAAAGTAGCTGAAATAATCTTACTCTATCAATAGGGTAAGATTATTTCAGCTAAAGTGTAAGATTATTTCAGCTAAAGTGTAAGATTATTTCAGATAAACAGTAAATAAGTATTTTTTGTGTATAAATGAATTTTCAGTTAACACGCGATAAAGCCATTTTGAAAGGTGTTCAGGAAGATCTAAAACGAGAGAAAAGTTAAAATATACGTGATTAAATTAATTGTAGAGCCACGTCATACTGAGAAATTGAGTAGTTGTTAATAAAGAATCAATCATTATACTTATAAAACAAACGCACGTCAATATGTGGTAACAATCATAGGAGTGCAGGCATAAAAGACATAAAAATAATTATTCTATAATAGATTTACATATATAAACTAGTAAAATATACTTATTTTGAGGAGGGATTTTGTGGAAATGTATGATGTAAGCGGTGTACAAAAGAATCACCCTCGGGTAATGATCTTCCCGGAACGATACCCAAGGGCAAAGCTAGTTGAGTATACAACTTTATCGTTAGTATACTCTTATTCTAAAAAAAATCAATAACCACAATTAGAGAAGAGGGTAACTAATTTATGGATGTTAGAGATAAGCATTTACTTAATGAAAAGACGGTTCTAGTTACAGGTGAGTTCAGTGATAGAGGAGAATTATGGTCAAGAGTAATCGAAGGGGAAGAAACCTTCCTCGTAAAAAAGACACCAACAGCAGTAATCGAGGAAACATTATTACATATGGGCTCGGATTTCCTAGGAGCAAGACGTAGTTCTAAATACTTACTTTCACCAATGAGGATGCACCCTATTAGTGTCAATCCGCAAATGGGCATCTTATTGTTTCCAACAAAGAATATGAAGTGCCCTAACTGCATTTGGTTTTCACTTATTCATGTGAAAACAACCAAGCGTGTTGGAGTCAATCAGACAGAAGTATTAACGAGTTATGGTCACACAATCTTAATTGATATGACAGAAAGAGCCTTTAACACTAGACGTCATAAGGCTATTGAGCTTCAAGAAACCATTTCTAAAAATCTAAGATTTCCGATATTTTTCTATGTGGAACCAAAGAAGGGCTATTATATTTGTAAAAAACAAAAAGAAAATAACTTCAGCCTTGAGAAAAAATAATACAATAAGAGCAGCTTTCTTACCGGAGGCTGCTCTTAAAATTAGGAAGTTTTGATTTCCAGCGAAGCTGAAAATCCATGCCAGCTAATCCGATCCCCATTAATATCGGGAAAAACTTTAGCCCAATGGTCTGGTTATACAACAAGAAGCCAAAAATATTAATCAGTTCAGTTAGAATCAAACCGAGTACAAAACCAGTAATGAAAATTAGTAGTGTCCTCATAGTCTGACAACCCCTTCACTTTGCTTGTTTTTATAAGCCATTTTCCATCCCCGTGGGACATTCTTAACAGACATCCAAAATAGAATGAAAGCGATAACTGGATGAAGAGCAGCTACCCAAGGGATAGCAGATGTTATATTGGCGGTGAAATACATAACGAAAATGACAGCAAATAATGCTGCACTATGTCCAATTGCCCAGCGTGGTAATTTTCCAACAAAGGCGATAATGAACATAAGAATAGGAATAAATTCAAATAAATGGATAAAACCTGTGTGCTTTGTCCAATTTACAGGGTTAACAAAGATGGCCAAACCCGCAAAGAAAACTTGAACAAGTATGCAAATTAAAAATAAAATCGACAGCAATGCAAAACTGATACTGCCTATACGATTTCTAGTTGAAATCTCATCTTTCTTCAAATCATGTTCCCCTTTCAACAGTATTTTCAATTAATAGTTTAGCAATGAAACGAAAGCTAAATAATGAGCCTCGGACGTAACCTTTTCTAAGTCTCTGGTCTTAAATGCAGAAATTTCAATTCGCGAAATGGGGCTATTCGGTATTTTTGTTTACTAAAGGGAAGTGAGGAATAAAATTGGTAAAAAGGTAAAAATTATTAAGTAGGAGGTGGAAGTGTGTCCTTATTTCGAACAAAGAAACGCAACATCAAAAAACCACAATTGTTGACTCCGAGTAATTTGGTTGAGGAAAAGGGGGACACACCAGCTTCTACCTCGTTAATGGAGACAGAGAAGGAAGTAAAAGAAATTCTAGGTAATAACGTAGATTTACAAATAAAACATTTTAAGATTTTTGGCAAATTCCCTGCAGCCAGTATTTATTTTTCAAGCTTGATTAATCAGGATGTTCTCAATAAGGATATTCTAAGGCCCTTAATGTATGAACCTGAGCATTTAGTGGGAAAAGAGAAACCTCTGCACCAATTAATCGATCTCATCTTAACTGAAACTCTTTATCACAGTCAGGCAAAAATTGGGGAAAGTCTTGATCAATTAATAGAGTTGATGCTGCGTGGGGAAACAGTCATTTTTATTGACGGAATAAAGGAAGCCATTCATATAGGAACACGAAAGGTAGAAAAGAGAGCCATTGCCCAGCCGGAAACGGAACAGGTTATCTTAGGGCCACGGGAGGGATTTATCGAAAGTATCGCAACGAATATTTCCTTATTAAGGTATCGACTTCCAACACCAGACTTCCAAGTGAAGACGATGAAAATTGGGCGCCTAACCAAATCAACGGTTGCGATTTGTTATCTGAAAGGGATTGCAAATGAGACGGTTATCAAAGAGGTGGAAAAAAGACTATCAGAGATTGATATTGATGTGATCCTTGATGTAGGGTATCTAGAACAATTTATTGAAGATAATCCTTTTTCACCATTTCCCCAGACCCAGACGACAGAAAGACCAGACAAAACGGTTGCCAATTTAGTAGAGGGTAGAGTGGCCGTCCTAGTCGACGGTTCCCCATTTTCTTTGGTGGTTCCGGTTGTGTTTAATCAATTCTATCAAACACCGGAGGATTATTCTTCAAGATTTCTGATGGGTAGCTTTGTAAGGCTAGCTCGTATTTTGGCCTTGGTATTTTCACTTATCTTTCCATCCCTATATGTATCCCTTATTTCCTTTAATCCCGAACTGCTACCAACGGAATTTGCCGTCGCGGTTGCTGGTGGTCGTGCTGGAGTGCCATATCCAGCAGTTATTGAGGTATTAGCGATTGAAATTGCGATGGAAATTTTAAGAGAAGCCACTGTCCGTCTTCCAAAACAAGTAGGGGGAGCATTATCGATTGTTGGCGTACTGGTAATAGGCCAGGCGGCAGTGGAAGCGGGATTATCAAGTCCGATAACCGTTGTAGTGATTGCCTTAACCACGATTGGTTCGTTTGCGACACCTACCTATACGGCTGCGTTTGCCCTCCGAATGCTAAGATTCCCAATCATGATCTTAGCTGGGATTTTTGGATTATACGGTGTAATGGTTGGAGTCATCTTTATTTTTAATCACATGCTGTCATTAAAATCTTTTGGTGTTCCGTATATGGCACCTGTTTCCCCAGAGAATTATCAAGGGATGAAGGATGTCATTATCCGCAGTCCTTTGTGGTGGATGCCAAAAAGACCTGGATTTCTTCAACCTGCCAATCAAGATCGATTGGGTCAAAATGACAATACGATTTTAGAACACAATAAAGTTGGAAATGATCAACGGGAGGATACATCAAATGGGGGATCCAAAGGAGATAACAACACTTCAGGCAACAACCATCTTAATTAGTACCATTATTGGGGTAGGAGTTCTTCCTTTACCGTTGTTTGCAGTCCGAGCAGGTGAAACGAGTGCCCCGTTTGTAACTCTAACAGGAATTGCATTGGCTGCTTTTGGATTATTCATCCTAACATATCTAGGGGTTCGCCATCCTCAAAAAACCATTATTACGTACAGTCAAGATATTATCGGTAAATGGCTGGGCAAAATCTTTAGCATCTTTGTCATTTTCTTCTTTCTTATCTTAACCGGATTGGCAGCACGGGAATTTGGTGCAGTTGTGGTAACGGCTGTTTTAAGAGAAACGCCACTGGAGGTTACAGTAATAGTCATGCTATTACTGGCTTCCATTAGTTGTAGGAATAATATCAATGTCTTTTCCTACATACACAATTTTTATGTACCTATGATATTGGCCCCTGTATTAATTGTGGTTGCATTTTCATTGAAAAATGCAAATCCACTATATTTGCGTCCTATATTTTTAGGAAATGATTTTAGAGGTATGGCTGGTGGAATGCTAACTATTTCAGCATTATTTCAGGGGTCATTTATTATTACCATGATTATCCCCTCGATGAAATCGCCAAAGAAAGCAATGATAGCTAGTTTTTGGAGTATTTTGGTTTCAGGGGGGTTATACCTATTAATTGTCATTGCAACGGTGGCTATTTTTGGTCCGGAAGAAATCAAACAAATCTTTTGGCCTACGTTAGAACTAGCTCGGACGACTGCAATACCAGGGAATATCCTCCAAAGGTTGGATATTATCTTTTTAGCCGTATGGGTACTGGCAGTCTTTACTACTTTATTCTCAAGTTACTATTTTACCATCCATTCCATTAAAGAGCTTTTCGGACTAATGGACCATAAAATGCTTTCCTATTTTATCCTGCCTTTTGTGTTTTTTTTGGCGATGCTGCCGCAAAATGTTTTACATATGTATGAGATTATTCAATACATTGGAAGAGCAGGCTTGCTAATAACCATTATGTATCCAGCTCTACTACTATGTATAGATTTCCTCAGGAGTTGGAGGAGGAAAAAAAATGTGGCAAAATCATCGTGAAGGAAAAGTTATGTTCGTCATTTTTATTCTTATTCCCTTACTTTCTGGATGTTGGGATAGTAAAGAAATTGAAAAAAGGGCAACGGTGTTGGCAATTGGAATTGATAAAGCGAGTGAGGAAGAGCGAAAAAAGGAAGATGAAATCTCTCATTTGGGAAAAAAGTTTCCGATTCCAGATGAAGATATGGTCAAGGTTACGGCGCAAATTGCGATTCCTGGTAGAATACCTCTAGGTCCGCAGCAGACTGGGGGTTCGGTAAAACCAGTTTTGGTTTTAGAAGTCGTGGGTCATACCTTTCAGGATGCCATGCTTAATTTGCAGCAGGAAGTTGCGGATGAAGTTTTTCTAGGACATCTGCGGATTATTGTCCTCAGTGAGGAAATAGCCAGTGGAGGAACAAGCCAATTTAATGATTTTCTTAGACGTAATCCTGAAATTCGCAGAACTGCTTCTCTAGTGGTATCGAAAGAATCAGCTTCAAAATATATGAATTTAACTCCGGAACTGGAACGTGTTCCATCCCTATATTTAGCAGATATAGTGGATAATTTAACGGCAATAGGGAAATTTCCACCCAATTTCATTGGTCTATTTTGGACCCTTTACTCTAGTAAAGGGCAGGAGACTTACCTGCCTTATCTAGCACTAAAAGAAAAGTCTACCATCCAACTTAACGGTCTTGCATATTTTCATGGTGATAAGATGGTGGGAAAGACATCTCCTTTAGAAATAGGTGTTTTTATGGCAGTACGAGGAATCGGCAGAGGTGGGTATGGAGCCTTTGTAGAGGTGCCTGGCAGGAATGAATCTGTTTTAGTAAGGGCTGTTAGCCGGAAAACAAGAACGAAAGTCACACTTAATAATGGCAGACCGCATGTCTCTATTAAAATACAGTATGAAAGTGAGATAGATGAAAAGGAAAGTGCGAAAATCCAGCTCTCCAATTCTGCGATCCTGAAAAAAATTGAAAAGGAAGCATCAAAAAACACAAAAAAATCGATTGAAAAATTAATTGCTAAGACGCAAAAAACAAAATCTGATATTTTTGGGTTTGGTGAACACTTTCGAGCTAAATTTCCACAATATTGGAACAAAAACGTAAAAACAAAGGAAAAATGGGATGAAATTTATCAGACTGTTACGTTTGATATAATGGTTGATTCCCATATTCACCGCGTTGGTATGAAATCTAAATAAGGAGTTTCTTTGATGTATATTGGATATTTAAATTATGTAATCGTAATCTGCTGGGTGACAGGGGGATTAATCCTTCTTACTGATGTAAAGGCATGTCGAAATGCTTCCTTGAAAAAAGAAAAGACAGTTTCAAAATTATTAGGATGGATCAATATTTCTATTGGCTTTGGATTAATTGCTGCGGATTTTATATACACCCGTTTCATGTGGTGATTTTGTTTTTGGACTTCAATTTTGAGGTCCAATTTTTTTATGGAATTTTATAAAAATGTATCCGTTATCACGACTGTGAAATAAGGGTTTATAACACACTTTATCAGGTTAAAGCGTTGAAATAATGTGTTAGATAACCTTTCAAACTCATGTTAATGAAGTTGTCACAATGTTATAAATAATTCAGATGATTCAAATCAAACAAGGAAGGTGTTCACATGGTAAAACAAAAACTCGTCCTCATAGGGAATGGTATGGCAGGGGTTAGAGCTGTAGAAGAAGTGTTGAAAATTAACCCAGATGGTTTTGAAATTACGATTTTTGGCACAGAGCCTTATCCGAATTATAACCGAATTCAGTTATCTAAGGTGCTGCAGGGTGGTACTTCGGTGAGTGACATCACTTTAAATGATTGGGAATGGTACGAAGATAATAAGATCAGATTTTATCCCGGAGAGAGTGTTACATCCATTAATACGAAAACACAAAGAGTGAGCACTGAAAAAGGACGAATAGAGCCCTATGATCAATTAATTATTGCAACAGGTTCTAACCCATTCATGCTTCCACTTCCTGGTGCAGATAAGGCAGGGGTTAAGGCGTTTCGGAATATAAAAGACTGCGAAGAAATGATTGAATATTCAAAAAGATATAAAAAGGCGGCAGTGATTGGCGGCGGGTTACTAGGCTTGGAAGCAGCAAGAGGGCTTCTTAACCTCGGGATGGAGGTAGATGTCATTCATATTTATGATTACTTAATGGAGCGTCAATTAGATCGAACGGCAGGGAAGTTACTGCAAGCAGAATTAGAGAAACAGGGCATGAACTTTATTTTACAAAAAAATACCGCAGAAATTACCGGGAGAAAGCATGTTACAGGATTAAAGTTTTCTGATGGCAGCAATATTAAAGCTGATTTAGTAGTAATGGCCGTTGGAATTAAGCCGAATGTCGCTTTGGCCCTAGAAGCTGGAATACCCGTTAACCGCGGAATCCTAGTGAATGATTATTTAGAAACAGAAGTCCCGAATGTGTTTGCTGTTGGGGAATGTGCCGAGCACCGCGGGATTGCCTATGGATTAGTGGCACCGTTATATCAACAAGGACAAGTGTTAGCAAAAAGAATCTGTGGGATACAGGATGAAGGCTACCAAGGGTCAGTCCTGTCCACTCAATTAAAGGTTTCCGGTGTAGATGTTTTCTCAGCAGGGAAAATCAATGAGGATGAGGGTACAAAAGTATATAAAACCTACGATGATTGGCATGGTGCTTATAAAAAGGTCTTAATTGAAGATGGAAAAATTGCCGGAGCAGTCTTGTTTGGTGATACGAAGGATGGGAACAAATTATTTAATTTTATCAAAAATAAAGCGGACATTGAGGAATATTTAGAATCTGCACAAAGTGTTGAGTCTGAAGTAAATCTGGTGGCAAGTATGTCCGATGAAGAGCTTATTTGCGGATGTAACGGTGTTACAAAAGGTAACATTGTAGAGGCAATTATAGCAAATGGATTAACGACAGTAGACCAGGTAAAAGGCTGTACGAACGCATCCCGTTCATGTGGAGGTTGTAAATCACTTGTTTCTGATTTACTTGCTTGTACACTTGGTGATCAATATAAGGCAGACCAAAAGGAAGCAATCTGTGGCTGTACGACATTCTCAAGAGATGAGGTCTTGGCAGAAATACGTGAAAAAGGGCTGACACATATTCGCGAGGTAATGAACGTGCTGGAGTGGAAAACAGATGGCTGTTCGAAATGTAAACCAGCTCTTAATTATTATTTAGGAATGATTGATCCGCTGCATTACCAAGACGAAAAAGAAGCTAGGTATGTCAATGAAAGAATGCATGCGAATATCCAAAAGGATGGGACCTATTCCGTTGTTCCAAGAATGTATGGCGGCGTTACAACCTCCGGGGACTTACGAAAAATTGCCGATGTGGCGGATAAATATAAGGTTGGCATGATTAAGGTCACCGGTGGTCAGCGAATCGATTTGCTAGGAGTGAATAAAGAGGACCTGCCAAAGATTTGGAAAGAACTCGATATGCCATCGGGGTCAGCTTACTCTAAAGGACTTCGCACAGTAAAAACCTGTGTAGGGGAAAATTATTGCCGGTTTGGCACCCAGGATTCAATTGGGATGGGAATCAGACTAGAAAGGAAATTTGAAGGCTTAAACACTCCTCATAAAGTGAAAATGGCTGTGTCAGCCTGTCCCCGTAACTGTGCAGAAAGCGGAATTAAAGATGTAGGGGTTGTCGGTGTAGAAGGTGCATGGGAAATGTATGTTGGCGGCAATGGAGGGACTCATTTACGCGAAGCGGATCTGTTGTTCAAGTTCAAAACAGGAGATGAGTTGGTAGAAATGATTGGGGCATTCCTCCAATATTATCGTGAAAGTGCTAAATATTTAGAAAGAACTTCCGCTTGGGTGGACCGCTTAGGGTTAGAGCATATTAGAGAAGTCCTATCCGATGAGTTAATGGTGAAGGAATACAATAATCGAATTGATGAGGCTTTGTCTGTGGTTCAAGATCCATGGAAAGAAGCGATTCACAATAAAAATCTCTTAAGAGACTTATATCAGACTGTAAAAATATGACGATTGGGGGAGTTGGGGATAATGGAAAAAACATTACGCAGCGTGTTCATCGGGGAAGTTGCAGACTTACCGCAAAAGTTAGGGAAAACAGTCACCATCGGAAGTAGGGAAATTGCTGTTTTTAAATTGGAAAATGGGGAAATCCGAGCTATTGAGAACCGCTGTCCCCATAAAGGCGGCGTCCTTGCCGAAGGGATACTAAGCGGTGAATATGTATTTTGCCCGATGCACGATTGGAAAATCAGCGTAAAGGACGGCAAAGTCCAGGCGCCAGATGTAGGCTGCGTTCAGTCCTATCCAGTTGAAGTCAAAGGGGATCAAGTCTATATCTTAATAAGGGATTGATAAGAGATTCATAGTGAACGAATCTGAAAAAATATGGGGAGTGATACCTTGGCGATTGTGAGTCCAAATCAAGTTGTGGAAAGTATGATTCAGGCAGGTGAGGTTAAGGCAAAATTACCAGTGAAGGATTTACTAATCCGCGGAGCTCTAGGTGGAGCATTGCTCGGATTTGGCACGACATTAGCTTTTACTGCAGAGGTCCAAACAGGATTAGGAATTGTCGGAGCATTACTTTTTCCAGCTGCTTTTGTCATTATCATTCTACTTGGGTTGGAATTAGTTACTGGTAGTTTCGCACTAATTCCTGTTGCGGTGATGGCGAAAAAAGCTACAGCTGCACAAATGATGAAAAATTGGTTTTGGGTCATTATTGGGCATGTTCTAGGAGCAGTTATGTATGCCATTCTATATATCATTGCAGTCACACAGTTTGGTCAAGTTACCAACCATGCTGTTGCAGCAAAAATCCTCGCAGTGGCCGAAGCCAAAACGTTAGGGTACAAAAGTCTTGGTTCTGAAGGCTTGATGGTCGTATTTGTAAAAGCGATGCTCTGTAATTGGATGGTTACTCTTGGTGCGGTAATGGCTATGACCACGAAGTCTGTCATTGGGAAAATTGCAGCAATGTGGCTTCCAATCTTAATCTTTTTTGCCCAGGGCTTTGAGCACGCAGTGGTGAATATGTTTGTCATTCCAGCTGGTATGATACTGGGTGCGGATGTCACAATTACAGATTGGTGGGTATGGAATCAAATCCCCGTACTAATTGGGAATTTAGTCAGCGGTGTTCTTTTTACAGGAATGGCGCTCTATTACACTCATAAAAAGACAGAATCGCAAAATATTCTAGAACTGCCACAAACGAAGGCGGTGATACCGAGTACACAGCGATAAGAAGGAGGGATGATTATGGGAAAGGCATATATCGTTGGAGCAGGTCCTGGTGACCCTGATTTAATAACAGTTAAGGCGTTACGATGTATTCAGAAAGCAGACGTGATTCTTTATGACCGGCTGGTTAATCCAGAGCTTTTAGAGGAAGCAAAACGAGATTGCCATCTCATTTATTGTGGGAAAAAACCGAATTACCATACACTTCAGCAAGAAACCATTAATCATCTTTTAGTCAAATACACAAAACAGGGGAAAAATGTTGTTCGATTAAAAGGTGGAGATCCTTTCGTATTTGGACGCGGAGCTGAGGAAGTAGAAGCTTTGGTTGAACAGTGTCTGCCAGTCGAAGTAGTTCCCGGGATAACAGCAGGAGTAGCCGCTCCTGCTTATGCTGGAATTCCGATCACTCATCGTGAATTAGGAAGCTCTTTTGCTATTGTAACGGGTCACAAGCCAAAGGGGAAACCTGACGACATAAATTGGAAAAGTCTAGCAACAGCTGTAGATACTCTGGCTATCTACATGGGAATGACAAATCTCCCATATATCTGCGAGGAATTAATGAAGCATGGTAAAAAAGCAGAGACCCCTGTTGCGATCATACAGCAAGGGACAACAAGTGCACAGCGTACCGTAACAGGAACGTTGAGTTCTATTGTAGACATAGTTGAAAAAGAGGAAATTGAAAATCCTGCCATGATCGTTGTTGGAGAAGTCGTCACCTTCCGTGAAAAAATAAATTTAATAGGAGCAAAAGTGAATAAAGAAAGCTATGCAACCATGGCTTAAAGTAGTAGCAAATAAACCGTTCTGGGGGTACATGAGTCCAGGACGTTTTTTTGTTTTTTGATGTAGTAAAAGTGTGAAAAATAATTTTTCTAAATTTTATATTTTCTTATTTACACAAATCCTATTGGTATGGTAGGATTAATCTCAACAATTACCAAATACTTATCAAGAGAGGCTGAGGGACTGGTCCGATGAAGCCCGGCAACCTGCTGTGTAAGGTGCTAATTCCAGCAAAATGAACTTCATTTTGGAAGATAAGGCGTTAAACAAACGTGAGATGCCTTTCCTTTTTGGGAAGGCTTTTTGATGGACAAAGGAGGTTTATAGACATGACTACACCAGTTACGTATGAAAATTGGAGTCAAATATCAGGTTCTTTCCCAACCGAGAATAAAACGAAGGGAGCAAAATCGGTACTGGAGTGGGCTTACAGCTCATATCCAGAAGAACAAATTGTCTATGCATCTAGCTTTGGTGCAGAGGCGATCGTATTAATCGACCTCATCCAGCAGGTGAAGCCAGATGCGCATATCGTTTTCTTGGATACAGGATTACACTTTCCGGAAACCTATGAGGTTATTAATAAAATGGAACAACGGTTTCCTTCATTGAAAATTGAGCGGAAACTTCCAAAGCTAACCTTAGATGAACAACGTGAACAATATGGATCAGCGCTATGGAAGAGGGAGCCTAACCAATGCTGTAATATACGTAAAGTGATTCCATTAAGGGAGACACTAACGGCAAAACAAGCGTGGATTTCAGGACTTCGCAGAGAACAATCGCCGACAAGAGCAAACACAGAATTCCTAAATAAAGATGAAAAGTTTCAAAACATTAAAATCTGTCCGTTGATTCACTGGACTTGGGATGAAGTTTGGTCCTATATCAAGGAAAAAGATCTCCCTTACAATACCTTGCACGATCAAAATTACCCTAGTATCGGCTGTTTTCCTTGTACACAGCCTGTTTCGGCAGACGGTGATTCACGTGCAGGACGCTGGACGGGAAGCGGCAAGACGGAGTGTGGCTTGCACACATCCTAAAAGGGGGCTTATAGTTTGCTCACAATTATTGCGGTTATCATAGGATTATTTTTTGCATTCAATATTGGTGCTAGTGGTGCAGCAGCTTCGATGGGGATTTCCTACGGAGCAGGTGTAGTTAATAAAAGGCTGGCATTGATTTTATGCGGTATTACCGTTTTTCTTGGTGCCTGGCTTGGCGGCGGGGAAGTGGTGAAAACGATTGGCAGCGGGATTGTTCCGAGTAGTACCTTTACCGTACCCATAGCTCTTATTGTTTTAGCATCTGCTGCGCTAGCGTTATTTTTAGCAAATATTTTCGGGATTCCACTTTCAACAAGTGAAGTAGCAGTAGGATCCGTCGTTGGTGCCGGAATTGTCTATCAATCAGTATTTGTCGGCAGTTTGGCATGGATTATGGTCTTTTGGCTGCTAACTCCTGTTGCAGCATTTATAATCGCCATCATTTCTACTAAGCTATTAAAAAACAGGACGCTAAAACGCTGGATGGAAGCGCCAAAAGCCGTTCCGTATCTTTCAGTTCTTGTCGTTTGTATGGGATTATTTGAAGCCTTTTCGGCGGGAATGAACAATGTCGCTAATGCTGTAGGACCGCTAGTCGGTGCTGACATCATGTCTACAAGTGACGGTATTTTCTGGGGCGGGCTTTTTGTTGCAGCTGGTGCGATTCTGTTAGGCCATCGTGTTCTCGAAACGAATGGAAAGAAAATTACCACGCTTCGGCTGGAAGAGGGTTGTGTCATTTCTGGGACAGGAGCAGCGATAGTTACGGCAGCCTCTGTCTTCGGCATACCTGTGCCACTGACACAAATCACGACATCTTCGATTATCGGTATTGGCTTTGCCAAACATGGCAAGTCAGTTCTAAAAAAGGGTATAGTGGTTCAGCTGCTAACTGTGTGGATCGTATCACCTGTATTATCCATGGTGCTTTCTTACACACTTATCCAAATGCTGATAGAGCATAACTTCTATCCAATTGTTGCGATGGCAGGTGTCTTAATCTCCGTATTCGGTGTTTTGTCACTTATGAAAAAATCGAATCAACCTGTAACAGAAGCTGTAGAAAAGTAGCTTGATAGTTCACTGATTTAATCTCTTTTTTTAAAGAGTTTAATAATAAAACTTAACTTAAATGTAGAAAGGTTTGATTCTATTGTCATTTTTACCAGCACCTCATGGAGGTAAACTTATCCAAGCATTTGATCCAAATTATGATGTAACATCCATTGTAAGAGAACTTGAAATCGACGCCATTGCTCTAAGTGACCTTGAGTTAATCGGTGTTGGGTTATTTAGTCCGCTAACGGGTTTCCTTGGGAAAGCTGATTATGAAAACGTAGTGGAGAATATGCGTCTTGCAGATAACACCATCTGGTCCATTCCCGTTACACTCCCTGTTTCCTATGAAACAGCCGCAACCCTTGAAGAAGGGGAGAAAATCAAGCTTGTTTTTAACAAAGAGGTATACGGGGTAATTACCGTATCAGAATGGTATGAACCGAACTTAGACAGGGAAGCAGTTGAGGTATATAAAACCCTTGAAACGGCGCATCCAGGAGTTAAGCGACTTTATGAAAGAGGACCTGTTTATGTAGCTGGTGACGTAACTCTTGTTAAAAAACCAGAAAAAGGTGTCTTTAGTGATGTATGGTTTGAGCCAAAGGAAACACGTGCATTGTTTGAAGAAAAAGGCTGGAAAACGGTGGTAGGCTTCCAAACAAGAAACCCAATTCACCGTGCCCATGAGTATATTCAAAAAGCTGCACTTGAAACCGTTGATGGACTTTTCGTGAATCCGCTTGTTGGTGAAACAAAGTCTGATGACATCCCAGCTGATGTTCGCCTAAAAAGCTATCGTGTCCTTCTTGAAAATTATTACCCACGAGAACGTGTACAGCTTGGTGTCCACCCAGCGGCAATGAGATATGCAGGACCAAGGGAAGCAATTTTCCATGCGATTGCCCGTAAGAACTTTGGCTGCACGCATTTTATTGTCGGCCGTGACCATGCAGGTGTTGGTAATTATTATGGTACCTACGATGCCCAATTAATTTTTAATGAATTCCCTGATGGGGAGCTTGGCATTAAGCCATTATTCTTTGAACATAGCTTCTATTGCACAAAATGTGAAGGAATGGCTTCTGACAAAACCTGCCCGCATAGCAATGAAGACCGAGTCATTCTATCTGGAACAAAAGTAAGAGAATTGCTTCGTGCTGGTCAGCTTCCACCATCCACATTCAGCCGTAAAGAGGTTGTTGAAGTGTTAATAGAAGGCATGAAAGAAGAAACGACGGTTTAAGGAGGAGAAAATAATGACTAAAGCAACCAATATTACATGGCACGCTAGTGCAGTTACCAAATCCGACCGTCATGTTCAAAATGGCCATGGAAGCTGTGTGCTATGGTTTACAGGTCTATCAGGCTCTGGAAAATCGACAATAGCAAACGCGGTATCAAGCGCTTTGTACCGGCAGGGGATTAATGAATATGTTCTAGATGGTGATAATATCCGCCATGGATTAAACAAGGATCTCGGTTTTTCCGACCTTGACCGGACAGAGAATATCAGAAGAATTGGCGAAGTAGCAAACTTGTTTGTAGATAGCGGTGCAGTTGTAACAACAGCATTTATTTCTCCATTCCGTTCCGATCGCGATCAGGTCAGATCCATTTTCCAAGAAGGAGAGTTTATTGAAGTGTTTGTTGACTGTCCAATTGAAGAATGTGAAAAACGTGATCCAAAGCAGCTATATGCTAAGGCTCGCCGTGGAGAAATAAAGGACTTTACTGGGATTGATTCCCCATATGAAGCACCGGAAAACCCAGAAATTACGGTTCGCTCAGATCTATTAACAGTCGAAGAGGCAGTTAATCAAATCTTTGGCTACCTTCAAGAAAAGAACATTCTCTAATATGAGTCGATAAGAAAGGATGGTTGATCAATGGTTGGCAAGGTTTTTTTAGTAGGTGCGGGTCCCGGAGATCCAGATTTAATTACAGTAAAAGGGTTACGCTGCCTCAAGCAAGCTGATGTCATCCTCTATGATCGGCTGGTAAATCCTGAACTTTTGGAGAATGCGAAAGAGGGAGCGCAACTTGTCTATTGCGGCAAGCTTCCACATTATCATACAATGAAGCAGGAAACCATTAATCATTTCCTGGTGAAATATGCCAAAAAGGGATATAACGTGGTACGGCTTAAAGGTGGAGATCCTTTTGTTTTCGGCCGCGGCGGTGAAGAAGCAGAGGAATGTGCTAGGCATAACGTGCCATTTGAAATTGTTCCAGGTATCACGGCTGGAATAGCGGCTTCCGCTTATGCAGGAATTCCTGTGACCCACCGTACCTTAAGTAAAAGCTTCGCCTTTATTACCGGTCATCAGGCTGGTGATGTCTGTGCAGAACACCAGTGGTCACACTTGGCAAAGGGAGTCGATACGATTTGTGTTTACATGGGCGTATCTCATCTTCAGGTGATAACCAAACAATTATTGCTCAATGGGAAATCACCGCAGACCCCAATTGCCTTGATCCATTGGGGCACTTTAAGCGACCAGAGGACAGTAGTTGGCACACTTGATACGATTGAAGAAGTGGTAGAAAGAGAGGGGATTACCAATCCAAGTATGATCGTGATTGGGGAGGTAGTAACCTTACACAAAAAATTGAATTGGTTTCAAGAAGAAATTTTAGCCAATATTCCAGCCGCCAACCGGTAACAGCAGAAGGGAGCACATTTTTATATGAAAGCAATTCTTTATATCGGCCACGGTACTCGTTCGAAAAAAGGGGCGGTCGAGATACAGGCTTTTATTGAACGAGTAAAGGCACGAATTGACGTTCCAATACAAGAACTGAGTTTCTTAGAGCTCACAGAGCCGCTGATTGAAGAAGGCTTTGAAACATGTGTCGAGCGGGGTGCAACGGAGATTGACGTTGTTCCACTGTTTCTTTTGGCAGCGGGACATATAAAACGGGATATTCCAGAAGCTTTGTCTCCCTTTATTGCCAAATATCCTACTATTCCGGTAAAAATAAAGAATCCTTTTGGGGTACAAGATGTTATTCTTGATGGTGTGGCAGAGTTAATTAGGGATTCTGCAGGTGAGGTGACCAATACAGACAGGTTATTGATTGTCGGTGTAGGCAGCAGTGACCCTGATGTCCACGTGAATTTTGGAAAGATTGCGGATGGTCTTGGGGAACGGCTTGGACCTGAAAGGGTATCTGTTTGCTATCTAGCAGCAACCGAGCCGAAGCTTAATGAGGGTTTGGAGAAAATTTCGGAAGGTGCTGCGGGTCGGGTAATTGTTGTTCCCTATATGTTATTTACCGGACTCCTGCTTGCAGAATTAAACAAAATCGTTCGATCCCGTCAAAAAGAAGGTCAGAGGATTCTCTGTACTCCAGCTTTAAGTAAGCATACCGTGATTGAAGATATCGTACTTGAACGTGCGGTTGGTGAGTAGTGTCTATCATTGGTTGGGGTGACCGAAAGCTGGGTGCAGAAAGGATTTGGGTCAATGCAGAAATGCGGGAGTGACCGAATCCTGTCATGAAAGGGAATTTGGGTCAATGCAGAGGTGCTGGAGTGCCCGAATCCTGACCTGAAAGGGAATTTGGGTCAATGCAGAGGTGCTGGAGTGCCCGAACCCTGTCATGAAAGGGAATTTGGGTCAATGCAGAGATGCTGGAGTGCCCGAACCCTGTTAAAAAAAGAGCTTTGGGTCAATCTAGAGGTTCTATAGTGCCCGAAAGCTAACTACAAAAAGCATTTGGGTAACTATAACTTTTAAAAAGAGAACTGGGTCAAGAAATAGACCAATTAATATCTAACAGCCTCTAAAAAATACTGTATGATAAGTTTATATTCCATAGTGAGGTGGATAACGTTGCAACTTCAGGTAATGAACAGTCCGTTTAATCAGGAGCAGACGGAACTCCTAAATCGTCTTTTACCGACATTTACTGAATCACAAAAAGTTTGGTTGAGTGGGTATCTTGCTGGTGCTGCACAAGCGCCAATTCCTTCTGTGCTAGGCGTGCCAAGCCAGCAAACAGCCGATGGTACAGCATCAAAAGAAGTAACCATTCTATACGGATCACAAACAGGTAATGCAAGAGGCTTAGCAAAAAAGGCCAGCTCGACACTTGAGGGGAAAGGGTTCCAAGTAACTGTTTCCGCTATGAGCGATTTTAAACCTAACAATATAAAAAAGGTAAAAAATATACTTATTATCGTGAGTACACACGGGGAAGGTGATCCACCGGATAATGCGCTAACTTTCCACGAATTTTTACATGGAAAACGAGCTCCAAAGCTTGAGGAACTCAACTTTTCAGTCTTATCCCTTGGCGATAGCTCTTATGAGTTTTTCTGTCAAACAGGAAAACAATTTGATGCTCGTTTGGAGGAACTAGGGGGCACCCGACTTTATCCACGTTTCGATTGTGATCTCGATTATGATGAACCGGCAGCAGAATGGCTTGAAGGAATCATTAACAGCCTTGGTGAAGCAAAGGATGGAATTCCTGCACTAACACAGGCAGCATCTACACAAACGGCAGAATCTACCTACTCTAGAACCAATCCGTTTAGAGCAGAAGTGCTTGATAATCTAAACTTAAACGGACGAGGCTCTAACAAAGAAACGAGACACCTGGAGTTATCACTTGAAGGTTCTGGAATTAGTTTCCAACCAGGTGATAGTCTTGGAATCTATCCGGAAAATGACCCAGAGCTGGTTAGCCTGCTTCTTGAAGAATTGAAATGGAACCCAGAAGAAAGTGTGTCTATTAATAAACAAGGTGAAGTTCTTTCATTAAAAGATGCACTATCAACCTATTATGAGATTACTACATTAACAAAACCGCTACTTGAAAAAGCAGCAAAACTCACTGCAAACAGCGACTTAGAGGAGCTGTTAAAAGATAGTGAAAAAGTAAAAGCCTATCTTGAAGGACATGATTTACTCGATGTGGTTCGTGAATTTGGCCCAGTAAATAGCTCTCCTCAAGAGTTTGTTTCGATTCTTAGAAAAATGCCTGGACGCTTATACTCCATTGCAAGCAGCTTAACTGCAAATCCTGACGAGGTCCATTTAACGATCGGGGCTGTCCGTTACCATGCACATGGTCGTGACCGAAAAGGTGTCTGTTCTATTTTCACCGCAGATCGCTTGCAATCGGGAGATAGTGTACCAATCTATATTCAGCACAATGAAAACTTCAAACTCCCAGTGAATCCTGAAACTCCAATTATTATGGTTGGACCAGGAACAGGGGTGGCACCATTCCGTTCTTTTATGCAAGAGCGCGAGGAAATAGGAGCAGAGGGTAAGTCTTGGATGTTTTTTGGAGACCAGCATTTTGTGACAGATTTCCTATATCAAACAGAATGGCAAAAATGGCTTAAAGATGGCGTGTTAACCAGAATGGATGTTGCTTTTTCCCGGGACACAGCAGAAAAAGTCTATGTTCAACACCGCATGCTAGAACAAAGCAAGGAATTGTTCCAGTGGCTTCAAGAAGGTGCTGTGGTTTATATTTGCGGTGATGAGAAACATATGGCACATGACGTACACCAAACGCTAATTGGAATAATTGAAAAAGAGGGCAGCTTGAGCCGAGAAGAGGCAGAAGCCTATCTAGCAGACATGCAGCAGCAAAAACGATACCAGCGCGATGTATATTGATACAGTAGTGGAAGGAGATTTTTCATAAATGGTGAAGCAAAAGTTAAAGGCACCTGAAGGCGCGCCAAGTGATGTAGAGCGAATAAAAAGAGAGAGTAACTTTTTACGCGGAACACTAAAAGAAGTCATGCTTGATCGAATCAGTGCAGGAATTCCAGACGATGATAATCGTCTAATGAAACACCATGGCAGCTATTTGCAAGACGACCGAGATCTCCGCAATGAGCGTCAAAAGCAAAAACTTGAGCCTGCCTATCAGTTTATGTTACGTGTTCGGCTGCCTGGCGGTGTTGCGACACCGTCCCAATGGCTGGTTATGGATGAGCTGGCTGACAAAAATGGTAACGGAACATTAAAACTGACAACACGTCAAACGTTTCAAATGCACGGGATAATAAAATGGAATATGAAAAATACGATACAGGAAATCCATTCTACGTTATTGGATACCATTGCTGCTTGCGGCGATGTCAATCGTAACGTATTGTGTACCTCAAATCCCTATCAATCTGAAATTCATATGGAAGTATACGAATGGGCAAAACATTTAAGTAATTATTTATTACCGCGAACAAGGGCCTATCATGAAGTATGGCTTGATGAAGAAAAAGTAGCTGGCAGTCCTGAAGTGGATGATGTTGAACCGATGTATGGATCGCTATATTTACCACGTAAATTCAAAATTGCCATTGCCGTTCCGCCTTCAAATGATATTGACGTCTTTTCACAAGACCTTGGTTTAATTGCGATTGTAGAAGACGGAAATCTTATTGGTTTTAACGTGGCAATTGGCGGAGGTATGGGAAGTTCACATGGAGATAAAGAGACTTACCCGCAGCTTGCTAAGGTAATCGGCTTCTGTACACCAGAGCAGGTTCAAGATGTAGCAGAAAAAGTCATTACCATTCAACGCGATTACGGAAACCGTTCCGAGCGAAAAAATGCCCGGTTCAAGTACACCGTTGACAGACTAGGATTAGAAACCGTCAAGGAAGAATTAGAAGCTCGTCTTGGCTGGAGTCTTGGCGAAGCAAAACCATATCATTTTGATGATAATGGCGACCGTTACGGATGGGTAAAAGGCGTTCAAGGAAAATGGCATTATACCCTTTATATCCAAAACGGCCGAGTGGCAGATTCGGATGATTATAAGTTAAAAACAGCTCTCAAAGAAATTGCAAAAGTTCATAAAGGTGAATTCCGTTTAACTGCTAATCAAAACGTAATTATTGCAGATGTTTCAAACCAAGAGAAGAAAAAAATTAATGAACTTATTGAACAATATGGTTTAACGGATGGCAGTCACTATTCTGCACTTCGCCGCAGTTCTATGGCATGTGTTGCACTTCCTACATGTGGGTTAGCAATGGCAGAAGCAGAGAGATACTTACCAAAACTTATTGATAAAATTGAGGACATTTTAGATGAAAATGGTCTTAGGGATAAAGAAATTACCATCCGTATGACAGGTTGTCCAAATGGCTGTGCGCGTCCTGGACTGGGAGAAATAGCTTTTATGGGTAAAGCTGTAGGAAAATATAATATGTACCTAGGAGCGGCTTTTGACGGCAGCCGACTCAACAAAATGTACCGAGAAAATATCGGTGAAGAAGAAATCCTGAGCGAACTGCGTGTCATACTTTCCCGTTACGCTAAAGAACGAGAGCAAGAAGAGCACTTCGGAGACTTCGTCATTCGTGCAGGCATAGTCCAAGCTACAACCGACGGCACAAATTTTCATGAATAAAGTAAAAATAAAAGGAACACCAATTCAAAGGAATTGGTGTTCCTTTTTGTATTGATATAGAATTTCTCGTGTTTAGTCTTTAAGGTCATAATACAATGCCACAACGACATCAATATTATTATCAATAAAACTAAGGCGTTCTCTTGAAACCTTAGTCCATTCACTTGAAAAATCCATTGCAGACAAAATGTGTCTGAGACTAAAAGAATATCTATCATTTAGCTGTGAAATGACATAACTAACCCCAATATGTTTTCCTTCATCTTTTTTCAGAATGTCCTGGATGTCGCTTATAATCCACTCAGGTGCAACAGCAACAGTCTTTTTCAGCAATAATTCATATTCTTCATAAAGCATGATCTATACCTCCTGATTTCTTCACAAAAACTGTCTAATAAATCAAACTAAACCAATAATAACCATATGGTAAGTATTCGCCTGATTTGCTTTCAACATACAAAAACACCCAGAATTTATCGGAAATAACTTTATAGAATAGTCTGAAATTTTAAAAATCGTCTAGTTTTGTCATATTTTAACTTGTTTTATCGAAACGATTTAATAGATTTAAATACATGCTATAATACTTTTCGTGACTAATATATTAAAGCATCTTGGTAATTAATAGAGTTAGAGGTGTGTTTTTGTTATGAGGATAGTAGATTTAGAAGAGGCAATAAATGAGAAGAGAGACGAAATGATCAAAATTGGTATGACAAAGGGACTGTCTAATAAAGAAACGATAATTTGCAGTCAAGAACTAGATAACCTTCTTAATGAACATAGAAGGTTAACCCTAAATCAGGGTATGTCAAATTCCACCTTTTTTCTAGATGATTTTGTTTCGGTTATACAGTATTTTGTCAAATTAGTATCAAGACCTTACAAATTTATATCTCCTTATAAAGGTAATAGATTCTATTGATGAATGATTTTCTTTATAAGGTATGTATAGACCCAGCCCTTCGCCAAGGATGGGTCTTTTTTCTTTTCAAAAATACTTACGTTCGCTGAATCGTAGAAGTAGAAAAACTTTTTACCATCTTTTGAAGGTTTCTATGTGCTTCTCTTAATTTTATCGTTTCTTCGATGATTTTTTGGAATCCTTCAATGTCTCTATCAGATGCATTTAATAGTGTCTTTGGTACACCTTCAGCAATTTGTTGTAGGGTAATATCTTGGCTCATGGCAATGACCACCTTTCAACTTATTCATTAGACTAGCTTTCGTCTACTCTACTAATTTTAGAAACGTATGAGTTTCTCCTGCATGAACTGTAAAAAACTTATCTACATGAATCACCAGATTCTTTTAGAAATAGTAAAGTTCTTGCAAATAACGACGGAAATCCATTTAGATTGCTTGTCAATTGTAGAAAAATATTTAAATATTCAGTAAATTAGTAAGAAATACCGGAAAAATTTTGCGGATTAATAGAATAATAGTTGACTTACCTTTTGTTTGTAATATAATAAAACCAATAGATTTACTTGGGATTAAAAAAGAGGTGACGTTAGATGTATTTAACAATAGATTCTATCGAAAAAAGCTTTATTAATGATAGAAAAGAAAACGTGAAAGTTCTAGATGGGATAAATTTAAATGTTAAAAAAGGTAGTTTTGTTTCGATTGTGGGACCATCTGGCTGTGGGAAGTCTACGTTGCTCTACCTGGTTGCTGGTCTCGACAAAGCCGATAGCGGCGAAATCCGTGTCGATGGGAACTTGGTTACAAAACCTGGACCTGAAAGAGTAGTAGTTTTCCAAGAAGCAGGTTTGTTTCCATGGCTGACCGTATTAGAAAATGTAACCTATGGTTTGAATCTTAAAAACATGCCAAAAGAAGAGGCGAAAGCCAAGGCGCTTGATGTATTAAAAATGGTTCACCTCAGCCGTTATGTAAATTCATATCCTCACGAATTATCAGGTGGAATGAAGCAGCGGGTTTCAATCGCTAGGGCGTTAGTAATGGAGCCTGATATCTTGTTAATGGATGAGCCTTTCTCGGCATTGGATGAACAAACTAGAATGGTGCTGCATAAAGAATTGCTTGAAATCTGGAGAAAGACCAAAGTAACCATCTTTTTTATCACACACAATATCAGAGAAGCGGTGCTGCTCTCAGAGGAAGTGGTCGTATTTGCCACTCGTCCAGGGAGGATTAAAGAAATCATTCCCGTGCCAACGATGAAGGATGGAGTAACACCGGACAGTGTTACATTAAATACGGAACAACGAATTTTATCAATATTACAAGATGAAATTGAAAAAGTATTGAAGGAGGAAATGGGTGATGACTACAGCTTTAAGACGGATCATCTTCATCGCGGTGATAGCGGTGATATGGGAAGTCACATCTAGATTTTCCAGCCTTCCCGATTTTATGTTTCCCAGCCTGAGTCAGGTATTGGAAACCCTTTTTAACGGCTTACTTAGTGGTCAAATTACACTAGCAATTGGTAAAAGTATTGGACGGATATTACTCGGCTTTACGATTGCTATTATTGTCGGATTAATATTAGGGTACTTCATCTGGCGTTATAAACTTGTTGAGGATACACTTGGATTTGTCGTAACTGCGCTCCAATCAATTCCAAGTATTGTCTGGTTTCCATTAGCAATCATCTGGTTTGGGTTAAACGATTTTTCCATTTTGTTTATTGTAACTATCGGAGCAACATGGACCATGACAGTTAACGCAACAAGTGGATTTAAGAATGTCCCTCAGCTTTATCAGCGTGTTGCTAAGGTGTATGGTTCAAGTGGATTTCATTTTCTACGTACCGTAATCCTGCCTGCCTCTGTTCCACAGATTATCTCAGGTCTGCGGATTGCATGGGCATTCTCATGGCGCGCACTGATGGCGGGGGAACTTCTCGGCGGAGGAGGAGGACTTGGACAACTTCTTGAAATGGGCCGTTCACTTGGACAAATGGATTTAGTTATTTCTGTAATGATTATCATTGCGATTATCGGGACCATTGTGGATAATGTTGTTTTTTCAAGGCTCGAACGCAATGTAGAAGTAAAATGGGGAATTCGAAATAGATCTTAATAAAAATATAAAATAGCCAGGAGAGAAAAAATGATGAAAAAATCTATACTTTATTTATTTATCACTGTATTGTTTATTGGATTGCTTAGTGGTTGTGCTCAATCTTCCAACGAAAGTGAAGGCGGAGAGGTGAAAAACGTTAAAATTGGATATTTTCCAAACTTAACGCATATTGCAACGATTGTTGCACTGGAAAAAGGTTATTTTGAAGAAGCTTTCGGTAAGGATGTAACGATTGAAACAAAAACAGTTTCAAACGGCGGACTATTTATGGAAGCAATGGCAACAAAGGCTATTGACGTTGGAACTGTTGGACCTGGTCCATTACTTAACTTTTATGTGAAAAATAAGGAATACCACCTTATATCCGGTGCTGTGAATGGTGGAGCTGTTCTAGTTGCAGCTGAAGGAAGCGGTGTTGAGAAATTAGCTGATTTAGATGGTAAGAAAGTTGCGATTCCAGTTATCGGAAGCACACAGGATGTCATGCTCCGAAAAGCGCTAAAAGAAGCAGACTTAACAGCAAAAACAAGTGGAGGTACTGTAGATTTATTCGCTGCAGCTCCAGCTGATACAGTTTCTCTTTTCATCCAAAAACAAGTGGATGCGGCAGCGACTCAGGAGCCATGGGGATATGTACTGGAAAACCAAGCAAATGGAAAATTGCTTCTTGACTGGGATGAGTTCGCTTGGGGTAAAGAATCAACCAATACCGTAGTTGCAGCTAGAGCAGACTTTTTGAAAAACAAGGACTTAACTAAGAAGTATTTGGAAGCTCACAAAAAATCGGTAAAATTCATCCAGGACAATCCAGATGAAAGTAAAGAAATTGTCATCAAGCACTTAAAGGACCTTACTGGTAAAGAGTTAAACAAAGAGGAAGTGGACGCAGCATTTTCACGCTTAGCTGTGACAACTGATGTCAATGAACAAGTGATTCAAGAAATGGCAGATATCAGTAAAGAAGCTGGATATATTCCAAGCAGTGATATTAAAGGACTTATCGATTTGTCATTACTTAAATAAAATAGAAAAGGTTTTGGACTCAATTATGAGTTCAAAACCTTTTTTTAAGGTAAAATAAGGATGAAAGTACAAAGTGGAAGGGACGATGAAATGAAATCAACTATTTACTGGACAGGGGATATGGCCTTTACCGGTACAACACCTTCAGGGCATGATTTAAGGATGGACGCAGCACCAGAAGTTGGCGGACAAAATAGCGGTCCTAGACCAACAGAACTGCTCCTATACTCGCTTGCAGGCTGTACAGGAATCGATATCGTGATGATTTTGAAAAAAATGCGATTAGAACTGACTGGATTTACAATGGAGGTAGAAGGAACGCGGGCAGACACCGAACCGAAAAAATTTACTGATTTTCATATTCATTACTTAGTAGAGGGGGATTTGCCGGAAGAAAAGGTAGTCCGCGCGATTCAATTATCGAAAGATAAATATTGCTCCGTATCTCACTCATTAAGTGCAAACATAGTAGCAAGCTATTCAATTAACGGAACAAAAGGGAATCAAGTTTTATAAAAAGATAAAAAGGATTCAGCGCGCAGCTGGATCCTTTACCTTTTCATAGTGGTCATAAAACACTTTAAATAGTCGTTCGTCGCCGCCTCTATCAGGATGGAGGGCCTTTAATATTTTCTTGTATTCCTTCCTGACAATCTCCATATCTGCCCTGGGTTCTAAACCCAATAAGGAGTTAAGGGTCAAAGGTGGAGAGTCGGAAAGAGCGTACTCAGCTTTTAGCATCCTTTTTAAAGACCTATTTTTTGCTTGTTCAATCCGAATCGAGGATTTTAACTGTTCAATTTCTTCTTTGAATTTTTGATTCTCGTGGAATGTTTTTTCCCACTGATGAAAATCTATCCCATATTTCTTCGTTTTGTCCTCAATCTTCTTTTCCAAAATAAAAGATGCTAAATCAACAGGATTTATCGAGTATTCTAGATTAAGGTGCTTGGTTCTTCTAGCCTTGATTTTTCCATCAAGAATCCAGCGGATGACAACCTGTTCACTATTTGTAATTCCCTCAAGCCTAAGCCGTTCTGTAACTTCTTTAACATTTAACATATAATCAACTCATTCTTCCATCATCTAGTGTCTACTAAATTCAATGTATCATATGGAAAACGTTACAGGTTTACAAGACTATTTAATTTGTATTAAAAATAGTTTTCAATTATCGATTATCTACTTTTTCTGGATACAGGTCATGGTTCATCAAACGGAAAGTCGCCATTTCTTCATACTTGGTACCTGGTTTCCCATAGTTACACCATGGGTCAATGGAAATTCCACCGCGTGGAGTGAATTTCCCCCAAACTTCAATATATCGAGGATCTAGAAGCTTGATTAAATCGTTCATGATAATATTGACGCAATCCTCATGGAAATCACCATGATTTCTGAAGCTGAATAAATAGAGTTTCAAAGATTTACTCTCAACGATTTTTTGATTCGGGATGTAAGAAATATACATCGTAGCAAAATCTGGCTGATGCGTAAGCGGACAAAGACTAGTAAATTCAGGACAGTTAAATTTTACGAAATAATCACGCTCTGGATGAAGATTATCGACTGCCTCCAAAACCTCTGGTGCATATTCAAACGAGTATTGTGTATTTTGATTACCTAATAGTGTTAAATCCTTTAAACCTTCTTCATGGCTGCGGCCAGACATAAAAAAACCCCCATTAAAATGTATCCCAACACTTTTTAAGAAGGAGAGTACTAGCCAGCATTCTATACCAAACCACAAGGATAAAAAACAAAAAGCCACGTCCGGTATGGACATGGCATAGAGTCATGTATCCATAGTTTTTTATAGAGGGTATCAGCTATGAACCTCTCCCGTATAAGTACGGGTATTATCTTCTCCATATGATATAGGACATCAGCAAAAACGTCAAATAAAAAATTATGGTTCCTTTTTTCATTTTTTTTATGGTATTATACTAACAGCATAAACGAATAGAGGTTCTAGCACCCCTCGTTAAAAAAACTAAGATGAAGCTGTACTTCTATCTTGGGGTACGGCTTTTTTTATTTTGGAAGGAGTTTCCTTAAATATGTTAAAAGATGAAAAAGCCATTGTCGTATTTAGCGGCGGGCAGGACAGTACTACCTGTTTATTTTGGGCAATACAACAATTTAAAGAGGTGGAAGCAGTCACATTTGATTATAATCAGAGGCATAGTTTAGAAATAGAGTGTGCCAAAAATATTGCCAATGAACTAGGTGTCAAACACCATATATTAGATATGTCTTTATTGAACCAGCTTGCACCCAATGCGTTAACACGCCCTGATATTGAAGTCAAAGACGGCGAAGATGGTGAACTACCTTCAACGTTTGTTCCAGGAAGAAACCTTTTGTTCCTTACTTTTGCCGGAGTGTTAGCTCGTCAGATTGGTGCCAAGCATTTAGTGACGGGTGTTTGTGAAACAGATTTCAGCGGCTATCCAGATTGCCGTGATATTTTTATCAAATCACTTAATGTTACCTTGAATCTATCCATGGATGATAACTTTGTTATTCACACTCCATTAATGTGGCTGAATAAAGCGGAAACGTGGGAATTAGCGGATAAATTAAATGCGTTTGAATATGTACGTGAAAAAACCTTAACCTGCTACAATGGCGTTATTTCTGACGGCTGTGGAGAATGTCCAGCCTGTGTGTTAAGAAAACGCGGACTCGATGACTTTCTAAGTGGGAGGACTAAAAATGTACGGCTTTAGAATCGTCGATAAACTTCAGAAAATGGATGAAGACATTCAGCGTAAAGAATTAAAGTATCATACAAAGCGTGTTTTGGTAAGTAAAGAATTCACCTTCGATGCAGCACACCACTTACATTGTTATGAAGGAAAATGTAAGAATCTCCATGGACATACGTACAAAGTAATCTTTGGAATAAGCGGTTTTGTGGATGACAGAGGATTGATGATGGATTTTGGTGATATCAAGGAAATTTGGAAAAATGAAATAGAAATTCACCTTGATCATCGTTACCTAAATGAAACACTGCCGCCGATGAATACAACCGCTGAAAATATCGTGGTTTGGATATATGAAAAAATGCAAGAAGTATTAGCTAAAGAAGAGAACAAGGAGCAATTCCACGGCGCAAGAGTAGAATTTGTCCGCCTTTTTGAAACGCCTGCCAGCTATGCAGAGGCAAGAAGGGAGTGGATGGAAGAATGAGAAAACTTCCAATTCTTGAGATTTTTGGCCCCACAATTCAAGGCGAGGGGATGGTCATTGGCCAAGTAACGATGTTTGTCCGAACCGCGGGCTGCGATTATTCCTGCAGCTGGTGTGATTCTGCCTTTACTTGGGACGGCAGCGCCAAAGACGATATAAGGCAAATGACTGCGGAAGAAATTTGGGATGAATTACATTCCCTTGGTGGAGACAAGTTCTCCTTTGTAACCATCTCAGGGGGAAACCCCGCACTATTGAAACACCTAGATTCACTGATTGATATATTAAAAGAAAAGCAGATTAAGATTGGAATTGAAACTCAGGGAAGCAAATGGCAGGATTGGTTTTTAAAAATCGATGAACTTACCATTTCCCCTAAACCGCCAAGTTCAATGATGGAAACAAATTTTGAAATATTAGATTCGATTTTTATTAATCTTGACGAAAATCAGTTTGAAAATAATGTTAGTTTAAAGGTCGTTATTTTCGATGAAGCTGATCTGGAATATGCGAGAATGGTTCATAAGAGGTACGAAGGCATTCCTTTTTATCTGCAAGCAGGGAATGATGATATCATGAATGGTAATAATCAAGAATTGATCCCAAAGCTGCTGGATAAATATGAGTGGCTGGTTAATCGGGTAGTCGAAGACAGTCAATTAAACAATGTCAAAGTACTCCCACAACTTCATGCCCTGCTTTGGGGTAATAAACGCGGTGTTTAAATAGTATGGCCCACCTATTCACTTAGGTGGGTTTTTTCTGTTCAGGTGTTATGCTAATCCATTAAAATAAATACATCTTTGTATCGTTTATTAAATAAAGATGAAATTTGAATTAAGAGTGGGTAAATCTTCCAATATTCGACAGACGCAGAATAAACAACGGTTTAAAATCGGATGTGGAGTCAGGGATGTAAATATTTTGGAGGTGCCTGTATATGAAAAATATACTTAGAAACGCTGTACAGCAAAGAAGGCAATTTCTTATAGATAAACTGCTTAAAATCGGTGTGTTCAAAAAAGAAGATCGACACCTGTATGAATGGACTTTAAGTGACCTTGAAAGGGAATATGAATATACGGAAACAAATCCAGTTAAGGGTAAGATGGAACAAGAAAACCAACAGCTGCAATAATGAGCTGTATACTTAGACACAGGAAAAAGCCGGCTGTTTAGTCCGGCTTTTTCACTAATGAATTAGGTATTTGTAGATCCTAATTCTCCCCGGTCCGTCGCCATAGGTGGCTGCTCCAGCCATTTATTATGTATCATGATATTGGAGCCATCCTCTGAATACAATTGAACTTCCAAAGATAATCTGTTATACATGACGCCCAAATCCATCCGAGGACTTTGAGCTACACCGGTACCGTAATAACCGATACTTAAAGAAATTAACCCAGTCGTAAAGAACATCATCAGTTTATCGGAAAATGTGTAGTCAGTACTTGACGTTATTTCCGCAGAAAGAGATGCCGGAACAGGGAGATTACATTCCTCTAATTTTGCTCCAAATACTTTTACATGTTTCTTGCCAATATCGATTCCTCTAAGAAAAAACTTGGTAACTTCCTTGTCTTTTGCAACCTGACTAAATCCAATCAGGGTAGCCACACCTAAGATGTTACGCTGGGTGTTCGCATATAGATTGCCTACTTCAGCGACAATTAATGGTCTTTTTTCACCAATAACATCAAAAAGAAAAGCTTGTTTTTTTACAAATTCAACCTTCTCGTTAGGGATAGAAGGTGACCTTACGTAAAGACCTTTTGCTAATAATACATCCCTTGATATTTTGTATAATTGCATGGTTTCAGACAAGCATTCCATATAATAATCGGTAATGTCTGCTCTTGTTGATGAGGCGACACTAGCGGAATAATTGGTTAGCCCAATCTTCGACATTTGATGGATAAAATGAAGGACGTAGCTGTCTGAATATAATTTTGGAGCAGATAAATCAACATCTTCTTCTACTTTAAAACCATAGGGAACAGCATAATCCTCTTTATCAAAAAAGGCTGTTAATTTTTCAATATGTGTCTCTGATAAACGTAAAGCGAATTCAATAACAGATGATATTTCTTGATCCTCAGCCTTTTCTAAAAAATAACTAAGGACACAAATACTTCCACTGTCATTCATATATTGCGCCCAGAGCTGAGCTAATTCGGCGGATGTGATCTTTACTTTCTTACCATTATCCATACACTACCTCCAAAAATTGAATCCCTAATACCATCATTTCCATAGTTAATGATTATATGTATCTATGGTGTACCTTTTTGAATATTGAGCGTTTGGAACTATAAAATGTAAGGCTTTTTTCTCATTAACTTTGGTGGATTTCGTTTTAAAATGAAGCAATATGTAAAATGATATTAGAGTTAGTAGAGTTGAAGGTGGTATAAGACGTGGGACGAATGGAACGAAGACAGCAAAGAAAAGCGTCAAAATGGGATTGGAGACAGTTTCTTGCAAAAGGAATGGTAAAGAAATTATTTGTGGCAGGAATTGTTGCTGGTTTATGTGGTCTTCTCCTTGTAAATATCTTTATTTGGACTAGCGATGTGAGTAAATTAGATAAGCCGGCGCCTCAGCCAACGATTATCTATGATCAAAATGGGGAAATTGCCAGTAAGATTTCCAATTCAAGTATTGAAGGCGTAGGATTCAAACAAATTCCAAAAGAAGTCATACACGCTGTGATTGCAACGGAGGACCAACGTTTTTATAAGCATAATGGTATCAATTACTTTGCGATTATGAAGGCATTCTTCAAAAATATGTTGAGCGGTGACATTGTTGCAGGTGGGAGTACCGTTACGCAACAACTTGCAAAAAATGCATTCCTTACACATGAACGGACATATACACGTAAGGTCAAAGAGTTGATCATTACGAAAAAGATTGAACGTACTTACTCTAAAGATGAAATCATCGAGAGATATTTGAATCAGATTTATTTTGGAGAGGGTGCATGGGGAATTCAGCGTGCTGCCAAGACTTACTTTGGAAAAAATGCTAGTGAATTAACTTTAAGTGAGTCAGCGATGCTTGCTGGGTTAATTAAGGCTCCTTCGATTCTTTCACCATTTAAGAATATGGATAAGTCAGTTGAAAGACGAGACCTTGTTTTATTCTTGATGGAAAAGGAAGGATATATTACTCAAGCAGATGTTGAAAAAGCCAAAGAACAGCCAGTTGTGTTAAATGAAGAAAAAGTGGAAGACGAGTATGATGGCAAATATCCTTATTATGTGGACCATATTATCCAGGAAGCCATGGAGAAATATAAGCTTACCAAAAATGAAATTCTATCGGGCGGACTTCATATTTTTACAGAATTAAATCCTACGATTCAAAAGGGAACAGAAGAAGTATATCAGAATGATAACTTTTTTCCGGCGAGTCAAAACGATCAATTGCTCCAAAGCGGAGCTATTTTCATTGATCCTAAAAGTGGAGGAATTCAAGCACTTGTCGGCGGGCGTGGCCAACATACGTTTTTAGGATTTAATCGAGCGACGCAATTAGTTAGACAACCGGGTTCAACTATGAAACCATTGGCTGTTTATACTCCTGCATTAGAAAAAGGCTATGAAGTTTTTGATTTATTACAAGACAGACCGCTAGATTTTGGAGGTTACCAGCCAAAGAATTTTGATAAAAAATATCGAGGCGAGGTAACAATGTATGACGCAGTCGTAAATTCGTATAATATTCCCCCTGTTTGGTTGTTAAATCAAATTGGTTTACAGCAGGGAACGAAGGCAGTGGAGGAATTCGGTATTCCTTTACATGAAAAAGACAATGCACTTGGGATTGCTCTCGGAGGTATGCACGAAGGGACCTCTCCGCTGGCAATGGCACAAGCCTATTCCACCTTTACCAATAATGGAACGATGGTAGAGGCACATTCTATCCAAAAAATAGAAGATATTGATGGAAAGGTCATTGCAAAATGGAAAAGCAAATCAACTGAAGTGACCAAACCAGAAGTGGTACAAAAAATCACCTACATGCTAAGAGGTGTTGTTAAAGAAGGTACTGGGGAAAAGGCATTCCTGGAGGGCCTTGATATCGCAGGAAAAACAGGATCGACCCAGCTGCCATTTGCGAATGACGGAGGAACTAAGGATCATTGGTTTGTCGGTTATACACCCGGCATTGTTGGAGCGGTGTGGTTAGGCTACGATCAAACTGACGAGAATCATTACCTAGCCACATCAAGCAGTGGAACCACTCCAGTTATTTTTAAAGAGATCTTAGCGAAATCAAAATCAGAGCTTTCTGATGAAAAATTTGATTTATCAACCGTTGAGAAAAAATATAAAAGTGAAATGAAAAAGATAAAAGAAAAAGAGGAAAAAGCTAGGAAAGAACAAGAAAAGAAAGATAAAGAGAGAAATAAAGGCAAGGGGAAGGGCAAGGAAAAAAATAAGGAGAAAAAGGATAAGGATAAAGAAAGAGATGAAGAAGAGGAAGACGAAGATGAGGACGAAGATGAGGATGAGGATGAATAATTTCCTCTAAGTGAATGAAGGACTGGTCTAAAGAATAGACCAGTCCTTTTTTGTGCTACTCAGGATTTGTACGAAGCCATTGAGAATGGTGATTATCCAGAGTGGGAGCTTTGCGTACAAATCATGAGTGATGATTACCACCCAGAATTGGACTTTGATCCATTAGATGATACTAAATTGTGGCCAACAGATAAGTTTCCCTTCTTAAAAGTAGGAAAAATGGTTCTAAACAAAAATCCCGAAAATTATTTTAATGAAGTGGAGCAATCAGCGTTTGGTACAGGTGTATTGGTTGATGGCTTGGATTTTTCTGATGATAAAATGCTGCAAGGCAGAACTTTTTCCTATTCCGATACACAGCGATACCGCGTAGGCACAAACTATTTACAACTTCCCATTAATGCTCCTAAGAAGCGGGTTGCGACTAATCAGCGCGGCGGTCAAATGTCTTATCATGTGGATTCAGATCAAAATCCACACGTAAACTATGAGCCTTCTGTTATCGGAGGCTTGAAGGAAGCTGAACAAATAGGGAAAGTTCATGAACCGCACTATAATGACAAATTGGTTCGTGAACCAATCGACCGTACCAATGATTTTGGTCAAGCAGGCGATACGTACAGGAACCTTGAGGACTGGGAGAGAGAGGAGCTCATAAGCAATCTTGTTGAAGCACTCAAAGTATGTAGACCAGAAATCCAAAATAAAATGATTGATTATTTTACCAATGCCGACGAGGATTATGGAAGACGGGTAAGAGACGGCGTAGATAAAGCAATGGAAATGAGGAAGGAAACAACTCATACCAGCACAGCTGACGCAGATGAGGCGACCGACCAGGCACAACAAATGGGACATGAAGCAGATCCATATTAATGATATTTGACCGGACTTGATATAAGTTCGGTCATTCTATTATAAAAAGGTTGTAGGTAAATGGTAGAAGGAATTTATCAAGTTGTGGCGAAAATTGTATATAATAAACTTTTTTTGAAAGGAAGTTTCATTATGTATCGTTTTAAAGCCATTGATCATATTCAATTAGCCGCTCCAAAAGGCTGTGAAGATAGTGCAAGGAAGTTTTTTATAGATATTTTAGGTTTTGAGGAAATGGAAAAACCAGAAGAACTAAAAAAACGTGGCGGTGTTTGGTTTCAATATGGAAAAACGCAGATTCATATTGGTGTAGAGGAACCTTTTGTGCCAGCTAAAAAAGCACATCCTGCTTTTAAAGTAGAAAATATTGAAGCTTTGAAAAAACATTTATTGGTTAACAGAATAGAAGTGATTGAAGATGATAACCTTCCGGGGGCAAATCGTTTTTATACAGCGGACCCTTTTGGTAACCGTATTGAGATTCTTGAGTGGATCTAATCTTTCATTGAGGGGGAGGGACGAAAATGAGTTTAGGAGATAAAACCATTGAAGAATTAGAAGAGATTGAAGAAGAATTGAATGAGCAGGAAGAGGAGCATGGCTTTTCTAATTATTCTATGAAAATTGATTTGTATAAGGAAATGTACCGAAAACTCTCCCAGCTTGTCCGGCAGCACAATGAGGATGTTCAAAGTTCGCTTGATTATGTAAAAAGGAAATTGATTTACTGTCTCATTCATTATGGTACCTATTTAAAAACGGAATACCAAAAGGATGACTATTTGGCAAGAAGCTGCCTGGAGGAAGCCTTAAAATATGATAAAGGAAATCCCTTGGCAGCTTATCGACTAGGTTTCTTGTCCTATAAGTTTAATGATTATATTAAAGCCATACAGTACTTTCAACAGGCATTAGACCATGATCAATACCATAAACAGCATCTCTATCAACTTAATGAACAGCAGCAGTTAAATGCCCATTTGTATTTAACCAATTGCGCATTGCAAATTGCGAAGGAAACGTATGAAAAAAATGAGACATTTACCGTTTGCAAAAATACAAGATATTCCGAAGCAGGAGTTATCACCACTTTTTAGCAGACTATTGGAAAATGAGAAATATTTGCTGCGGAATGCGTTTTATAAGATTAGTAGAGATGTGACAGACACTTGCTCAAAAGCGGAATGTGAAAAGTTAATTTCATCTCCCCCTCCTGAAACATTACTATTATATTTTAGTGATCGTACGATTATTGCACTCTTTAATGGCGAGGAAGTTTCTCTTACACAGGATCAAGGATACATGCTCAGTTATTTCCTAATTAAAAGTTCAGAAGAGCATCCTGCAACAAGGCATGACTTCTCTGTTGTCGATACGATTCGGCCAAACACCTATATACAATCTGTGAATAGGTTGAGAAACCGAATGAGTAATCGAGGGTTTCCTTCGTTTATACAACGGACAAGATTTCAAGAGGAAGCCGCTTATTATTATGATGAATCGTATCCATTTTATATTATGTATCGGGTGGACGATGAAATTGAATATCGTTAAATATGCGATAACAGGGCTGTCCCTTCGAATATTTATTTGTGACATGAATATTAGTTAAAATAGATATATTTTCTTGAAGAGTTTGGAAAGATGGAGGGGATACTCCTGAAAATTGAGTACCAGCATATTTTTGGTTTGCCGAGGAAAATTGTTTGGAAATACATCAAGGATGAAAAGGTACTTCGGAATGCAATCCCTAGCTGTCAATCTTTTGTTCAAAGCTCACCGGGATTATATCAAGTAGAAATGGAGATTACCATTGGGCCGCTCAAGGATGTTTTTACAATCGAGGTTAAACTGGAGAAAGAAAAGTCACCTTCTTATTATCATATAAATCTGAAAGGAAAAGGTAATTTAGGAGAGGTCAGTGGCAAAGCGGATTTATTCTTGAGTGATCACCAAGGAAGTACACAGCTCAACATCCAGGCGGAAGTTAATGTCACGGGCACTCTTTCTGGGGCAGCAGAACGTATCCTAAATGGCGGAGCAAACAAGGGGATAGAGAAATTCTTTCAGAGCTTAGAAAAAGAAATGAAGAAGAACCTCTATCTTTTAAGAAAAGGACGAAAAGTTTAATACGAAAGAGCAACGTCAGTAACGTTGCTCTTAGTCATTAACATTATGCTTCATGCTCAGGATAATTAGCTAATTCTTTTATTCCAACGATCCAGTCCTTGAAAGTGGCATACTTATTGGCGTCGAAACCAAAGTGTTCTTTAATTAAACGAATAGAATTTTGTTCATTTTCATGAACGATTCCATCTGAATAAACAATGCGGAGGATTTCAATTAGTACAATATGTTTGGAGCGTTCCTCTTTAAAAACCTTAAGAATATCATCTATCGCTAAGCCTTTGATTTTATAATCCTCAAGTTCCATTTCCTTTTGATACTTAACGATAACTGGATTTTCAAATACCGAAAATTTCCCATCAATGGTTGCCATTAAATAGGCTAACTCTAGAAACGCTTCTTTCTCCTCTTGGTGAAGCTTTGTCAAAAACATTTTGTGTAGCTCCTTTATCAATAATAAATGTAATTATGTTATTAGTCATCTTACCAAGTTTAGATACCATTTGTCTAATGTTTAATTGGTTGAAAAAGGAAAATTAAGGTTTAAGATGAATAGACAAGTAATTTTTTCTAATGAAAGGAGAGTGTGACATGGAAGGTAAATTACTTAGGATTGGTACTACCTATTTACCAGTAAGCAATGTAGAAATTTCATCAGAATGGTATGTAAGCAAATTAGGAGCTATTTTAAACTATAGAGATGAAGACAAAGCCATTTTAAATTTTGCTAATCAAAGTGTATTTCTAGTAAAGGCAGAGATAAATCAGAGCGCAAACTTTATTAATACATACGGTGAAGAATGTTTTTCCATTACATTTGAAGTGGATGGAGTAAATGTTTTAGAAGACATTCATAGGGTGTTTAAGGAAGATGAAATAAGAATTGGAGAAATCGAAGACAGAGGACATAGCGGGAGAAACTTTGTTTTCTATGATCCAGATGGAAATAAATTCGATGTGTGGAGTGAACTTAGTCCCAAATTTAAAGAGAGTTTCTTTTGTAATGAGGGTAAATGAAACTTTAACATGCTAATTGAAAAATAGTGTATGGAAGCGTTTCTGTATTGCAGAGACGTTTTTTTTTATTAAAAAGTCTGCCTTCATAGTCAATTACCTAATGAATGAATATCCAATTTATTTCCAGTTAATAATAAATTAGCCGAAATAATTTAATGGTTATATAAAACGGAGTTGATAAGGTGCATTTATTGTTGAGTAGTCTTTTTCTCCTTGCTGGTATGAAATGGGGGGACTGGAAAAACTGGATTAAATATCATTCCACCATTTTATTCTTTTGGTTTGGTGATTTGCTTTATAATGTTCTATGTAAAGATTATCTAATGTGGGAGTACAAGGAGACGGTCTTTGGTCAAAATCTGCTGCCTAACCATTTAGCTATTTCATTATTAATCATGTTTGTTGCTTATCCCGCCACTGTAATAATTTATCTAGGAAATGTCCCTAAGGATCCAATTAGAGTTGTTTTGTGGATCTTCTTCTGGGTTACGTTATATTCTTTGGTAGAATACATAAATTTACGTTACCTAGACTTAGTTTCTCATCACCACGGTTGGGCAATGGGATGGTCCGTTTTATTCAATATAATCATTTTTTCCATGCTGCTTCTACATTATAAACACCAAGTTGCAGCTTTACTCATCTCCATTCCAATCATATTATTCTTTGTCATTTACTTTAAAGTTCCCATTTATTGATTGACAATCGAATATATTTTGCTAGGATGTAAAAACTAAAAGAAAATGAAGGTTAAGGGGATTTAACATGGATTTAATGAAACCCATCAACAGAAGAAGATGGGGTAAATATCTTGATTAACCACGCTTGGATGGAACAACCACCAAAAGCAATTGATCGTGAGAATTTGTCTTCAAAGTAGCTTTATTTGAATATTGGAAAATCTTTTAAATGTAAAGGAAGAGTGATATGGATTCAACTCGAATTTCACTAACCGCTCCAGAGGTTTCCAGTTTATGGACACAATACATGTTTGACTCTATGTCCATTTGCTTTATTAAGTATGCGCTTGAGCACTTAGAAGACGAAGATATCATTGAAATATATAAAGATTCACTTGTGCTTTCAGAAAGACATGTAGAAAAGGTAAAAGAGTATTTTGTGGGTGAAGGCATTTCCATCCCAAAAGGCTTTACGGAAGAGGATGTAAACATTCATGCCCCCCGCCTGTTTCAGGATCCATTTTATCTGTACTATATATACATAATGGTACTTCAAGGGCTGACAGGGTACGCTCTATCAGTCGGAACCTCCATCCGAGCAGATCTTCGTAAATACTATATTTCTTGTAATACTGAAACCATGATGCTCTTTGAGAAAACGATTGATACGATGCTGACGAAAGGGCTATATACAAGACCAGCTGTCCTTACTCCTGCTAAAGATATTGACTTTATTAAACATCAAAGCTTTTTAGCGGGCTGGTTTGGGGAGAAGCGTCCCTTAACGGGGATTGAAATAGGAGATATTACCTTTAATATGAACAAAATGCATATGCATGTGGCATTAAAGGTTGGGTTCAGCCAAGTAGCAGCTTCTAAAAAAGTTCGACAATATATAAATAGGGGTACGGAGATATCCAATAAACATATCGCAGCATTTGGTAAAATCTTTCGTGAAGAAATGTTGAATTCACCAATGTCCTGGCAATCCCATGTTACAAGCTCCACTACATCGCCATTTTCAGATAAATGGATGATGTATCAGGTCCAGCTATCTTCCCAAATTGCGATTGCATTTTATGGGACGGCTTTGAGCGTCACATCTAGAGCAGATATTGCTGAAAAATATATCGTAATGGCAAGCGAACTTGTTAGATATGCAGAAGATGGTGCGAATTTAATGATAGAAAATGGCTGGATGGAAGAGCCGCCAAAAGCAATAGACCGTAGAGCACTATCCAAAGGAAACAAGGAAGGCATTGAAAGTAAAAATCACGATAAATAAAAAAGCTATTGAATACAGCAAAAAAGCTAGGCTAATGAAAGCCTAGCTTAATTTAGTCTATTTATAATATGCATCTGAATATTTTTAAAAAAAAGGTGAATGAGGCTTGAAGGTAGAATGTTTGATTGTGGAAAGCCACAATTAATAAACAGAGGTGTTCGTGGATGTTATCGAAAGAAAAATTAAATGAAATAAAAACGCTTCAGGAGATTTGCGAGAAAGAAGGCAGACTTCAATTAAAGCTTAATTTTGACATGCTGGAAAGCAGGGCTGTAAATCGCAAGGAAGACTTTTTTCATTATGCTGATGGCAAACTTGTTGGCTTTCTTGGAAGCTATTATTTTGGTAATAAGGTTGAAATATGCGGGATGGTGCATCCGGATTACCGCAGAAGAGGGATATTTTCAAAGCTGTTAGAGGATGCACTTGAGGAAGCAAAAAAACGAGAAGCTAGAACCATTTTGTTAAATGCTCCAACCGAATCCCATTCTGCGAAGGAGTTTTTAAAGAACATCCCTTGCAGCTTGTCGATGGTAGAGTATCAAATGAAATGGCAAAAAACAGAGTTACCTGAAAATCCTTCAGTTACGATAAGACCGTCTTTTTCGGAAGAAGATTTGGAAGCGGAAATACAACTCGATGTCCAGTGCTTTGGGTTAAATGAAAAGGAAGCACGCCAGTACAAGCAGGAAACAAAAGACCTTGATACAGATCTAAGATTAATAATTGAAGCAGAAGGTAGAATTGCTGGAAAAATGCGTCTCTCCGAAATGAATGGTGAGTCTTGGATATATGGATTTTCCATTTTTCCAGAGCTCCAAGGGAAAGGGATCGGCAGAAAAGCACTATCGAAAGTGGTAAAAGTGGAGGACGAAAAAGGGTTGTCTATATTTCTAGAGGTAGAGGCTAAAAATGCGCATGCGTTAAAACTCTATGAATCATGCGGATTTAGAAGCTATCATTCCCAGGATTACTATAAGGTAAAATTATAAAAATGGGGGTTCCTAGCCCCTCTGTAATTTTAGTCTATTCTATTATAAAAAGATAAAATTTCCAGAAAATAATAGCAGACAATTGAAAACGTTTACATTATAATAATAGTAAGAACTAGGAGAGGGGAAACAAACCATGGAACTTTTATTAACACAATGTGAACATAACCAGTCGGAAGAACCTTGTGAAGAGTGTGCCCCAAATAAAGAAAGTGATGATAATATGGATCTTTATGAATATGATTATAATAAAAGAATTTGGTTTTAGGACATAAATGCTGAATGCATGTTCTTAATATTAAACGGAGCTGTCGTTAAGACGGCTTTTCTTTTTGGAAAAAAAGAAATAAATGAGATAAAAAGCTGGGCGAAGTCCATCTGTATTGCATTAGGAGTGGCATTTGTTGTTAGAAAAAGAGGTATTGTAAAACCTCTTTTGTCATTTTATTGTAGATAATGCCGCAACTTCTCAATCTGCTTTCGACTTGTATCAATGACTTCTTCCGCAATTTGCCTGCTTTTGGGATCAAGGTCGCCACGAACAAGTTCCTCAGAATATTGAACTCCATATTGATCTAAGCCTTTCAAAGCATCCTCAATTATTTCAATTGAATCATTTGGGAGCATGGCATTGTGCATAAAACTATGCATAGAGCCCGAGAACCCTTCACCGTCCGCAGGAATGCCGCCCAAATTTTGAATTCTCTCAGAGAGTTTTTGCGCATTCAGCTTTACGTCCTGCTGCATGAATTGAAAGACACGCTTTAATTCTTCATCCTCAACCTTTTGGATATAGTGTTCAAAAGAACGTATACCCATATAGGTACCTCTTAATAAAGTATTTAATTCCTCAATAATGACTTCATTTGACGACAAATCCACACTTCCTTTCATTCTATTTTGACACGATACTAGGTTATATTATTCGAGTTTTGGTAGTAACTCATACATAATTAATGGAAAAGTAATTTTACGGAACTCATTATGGGATTTATCTTCTAAAGGTAAAAGGACCAATGCTGGCCCTTTTGTTTATTTTTTAGGCTCTGCTAATCTACACGAAAATCAACAATGAATAATAACAGAGCTATTTTTTAAAGACATGTTGTCCTATTACTTGCGTTGTTGCTCTGGAATCGAGCCATCGGCTTGTGGCGATAGCGGGATTGTAAAAAAATAATGCACCTGGTGCTAATTGACGTTGATCAGTAAGAGCTGCTTTTACAGCTTGAATGGATTCCTCATCGGCGGGCATATCGATTTGACCATTTTTTACAGGTTGAAATTGACCTGGGGCATAAATGACTTCTTTAAGGGTATCGGGAAATTGAGGACTTTCGACTCTGTTCAGTACTACACAAGCTACCGCAATTTTCCCCTCTAATGGTTCCGTTTGTGCCTCAGCTCTTACCAATCTTGCTAGTAAATCTATTTCAGAGTCTGAGAGACTGATGTTCAAAGATTTTTCTTGGATAGGTTCATTCTGCCTAGCAGTTTCAGGAGTATTAATTTTTTGACCTATGTAAATTAGATTTAAGTTTGAAATTTGTGGATTAGCGTCTGCTAGTTCTTGTAAGGTTAAATGATGACCTCTTGCTATACTTGACATCGTGTCCCCAGACTTTACGTCATAAGCAAAAGCAGGGGAAGCAAATAATAGTAAAGCAGTCAGAGTAATTAACGAAATTAACTTTTTCATAATTCTAGTCCTCCAAGTTGGTTTAATGTATCTAAATCTATTTCTATGAGTTTAAAAAATAGAATAGTATTACAGTTAAGTTACATGGATAAGACAATTTGAATTCTAGAGTTTAGTAGTAAATACCATATTGGTAGAGTTTGCACTGGAATTTAATAGGGTGGAAGGTAGGAAGATTGTTTATGTAGCCCAAAGTTTCGAAGGAAATGGAAAAGTGGATCTCATGAAGAGTTCATGAAGCCCAAACTCGTGATGGAAATGGAAAAGTGGTCCTCATAAAGGGTTCATGAAGCACAAACTCGTGATGGTAATGAAAATGTAGTTCTCATGAAATTCACATATCGATATGAATCATTTATTTACAAGTTACAAAGGATAATCTAAGTAAACCATGTGGCCAAAGCATATAAGTTTGTTTCCTGAATTTCTATTGTTACTATAGAAATATACCCTTTAATAAGAAAGGACTAACTTAAATAATGGGAACTATTAATATACCTGTATCAGTCTTAAATCTAGCCCCAATCCGTGAAGGAAAGAATTCGCAACAAGCGATTGAGGAAATGGTGCAACTTGCACAAGCAACGGAAGAAATGGGCTATCAGCGGTACTGGATTGCCGAGCACCACAACACTCCGACTCTTGTCAGTTCAGCAACACCGATATTAATCAAACATACCTTGGAACATACCAAAACAATTAAGGTAGGTTCCGGCGGAATAATGCTGCCAAACCATTCACCACTTGTCGTCGCGGAACAATTTGGTACAATGGCAACCATCTATCCAAATCGAGTGGAACTTGGACTGGGACGTGCACCTGGAACCGATATGATGACAGCCAGTGCATTAAGGCGTTCAAAAAATGATTCAGTTTATACATTCCCTGAGGATGTTCAGGCGTTACTTACCTATTTTGGACCAGAAGAGCATCAAGGTTATGTGAGAGCCTATCCTGGAGTTGAAACCAATGTTCCAATTTATATTCTGGGTTCTTCCACAGATTCGGCATATTTAGCAGCAAGCTTAGGTCTGCCATATGTATTTGCTTCACATTTTGCACCTAAATTCATGGGAGAAGCCATTTCGATTTATAGGGAGAGGTTCCAGCCATCTGAGTATCTAGATAAACCATATATGATGGTATGTCTGAATGTCATTGCAGCAGAAAGCGATGAAGAAGCGAAATATCAACAAACTACCATGCAGCAGTTTTTCCTAAATGTGGTCCGTGGTTCACGTAATCCATTACAACCGCCGGTTGAAAGCATGGACGGTATTTGGAACCCGATGGAAGAAGAAATGGCGAAGTCCATGTCCAGCGTGACTTTATTAGGAAGTAAAGAAACAATTCGTCAGCAGCTAACCAGTTTTCAAGATCACTACGCTGTGGATGAAATCATGGCAGTGTCTTACATGTATGATCCTGAAAAACAAAAACGTTCTTATGAAATATTTAAAGAAGTTGTAGAAGGCAAGTAATTCTGTACTCTCCAGTATTCAATATGAAAAAAATGACGTTGTACAAACGTCATTTTTTTGTGCTCATTTAGGATTTAGCAAAATAACAATGAGTGGGCTCTTGAAAGCCAAATTAGTCACGCCAGTATTCATTACTACATAGGATGCAATATTACTAGCGGGGTGATTTGGGTGAATAATTGGTTAAAGGCCGGTATTTTACTATATCTTTCACTACTGTTTTTCGGGAGTTTTATAGCTATTGGTGTAGTTTGGACAGGAGTTTTAGACGAAAAGTTTCCCTTTATTGATGATATCAAAATTTTCTTGTATTATTTCTTCGCTGGATCCATTGGCGGTTCATTACGGCATTTGTACATGTTCTGTTCCCACTATATGAAAGATGAATTGAATGACTATAGACTATGGATTATGTATATCTTTTATCCAATCTTCGCAACCGGAACAGCGATTGTGGCAGTCACCTTAATTCAAAGTGGAATCTTACTCATCGAATTTGTCGACTTCGAAGATACCCCTTACGCACAAATAAGCTTTGCCTTCTTTGTTGGATTTGGATTCAACCGCTTCGTAAACAAACTAAACGCCATATCCAAAGACATCTTCAAAACCAATCAACAGCAACCAATAAACACTGATGAAAAAAATGAAAATAGCCAGAGTCCTAGTAAATAAGGGATTCTACGGTGACAGGCACCATTTATACATTTTCTCCATTTTATGCAGTTTTTTGTGTATGACTGCTATTTACAAACATACATTTTAAGTATTTAGAAAATAAAGGAGAGGGTAGCTTTTGTGGAATCAATCTGGATATCATAATGGACCATATAATCTTTATAGTTACTATATTGGCTATAATCCCCCGACTTCGGTGAATCCGCATCCAAAGTTTCCGAGTATTCATAATCATGTATTCCTGAGTCCCTTTACGTTTGTGGCAGGGGATGTTACGATTCAGAAAAATACTTATATCGGGCCGTTTGTAAGTATACGAGCAGATGAAGGGACGCCATTTTATATTGGAAGGAATAGTAACCTTCAGGATGGTGTCATTCTCCATGGTTTAAAAAATAAATACTTTGAAAAGAACAGCAAAATGTACTCCATATATATCGGGAACCGAGTTTCTTGTGCTCATGGTGCCTTGGTACATGGACCATGCCGGGTGGATGACGATGTTTTTATAGGCTTTAAAGCAATCGTATATAATGCAATTATTGGGGAAGGAAGCTATATTTCGTCCGGTGCGGTGGTTACCAATGGTGTGGAACTTAAACCAAATAGCTTTGTACCACCCGGTGCAAACGTCGACACACAGGAAAAAGCAAATGTATTAGCCGCTGTGCCTAAAACAGAAGAGGAATTTGCTAAAGAAGTGCAGCGGGTTAATTCAGAATTTCCTGCAACCTATTCCTTGTATTTTGGGAAAAATAAATGTTCATGCGGTCTAGCTTGTTAGGGTAAAATAGATTCTTTTTTGTATGTTAAATATTTGTACTACAAGATTGTTTTTTTTGTAATTAATAGTTCACAGTATTGACATATTTTATCAAAAATTTTTATTGTATATTTCGACATTTAATGAGTGGTTTTTGATAATATCTTTTTTTATCTTCCTTTAATAATAAAGTTTACAGTAAATTTTGTAATATTCAGTATTATTTAGTCGGAATCTTTCAATTACTTATAAATATTTTGTTTGGTAAAATGAAAGAACATTCAACAATAATTAAACGAAACTATAAATCATGTAGAATTGGATAGAGTAAAAGTGTGAAAAATGTCTAGACTTATCTTTGTCAGGGCCACAATAGAGGTACTTTTAGGAGGTCTTTATATGTATTTTAAAGTAAAGTTCTGGAGAAGATTAACGAAAAAACAGAAGTTAAGATTACTAAGACAAAAAGCCCATGTGAATTTAATTAGTAAAGATTTTATTGCTTAAGAGAACCCATCTAAAGCAAGTTTGTAATTAAACATAGAAAAAATGATAGAATAAACAAACACCGTCAAATGGTCGGTGTTTGTTTTTTTGTCTGATACGAGTAGAAGTATATATGGATATTATGGATTTCTTGACCGCTATTCTAAAACATGTTACTATAAGGTCACTTGAAAGATATGTGACCTTTTAGTAACGTGTTTTTTAAAATCACCTAACCTTGATGAAAGGGTTGTTGGAATGGATGAAGAACTTTCAACCGTATTTAAAGCATTGGGACATCCAATCAGAAGGCAAATACTCGATATCCTCAAGCAATCGCCACGAACAACAGGTGAACTAGACGAATATTTTCCTGAAGTTACTAGGTATGCGATTATGAAGCACTTAAAGATATTAGAGGAAGGCAATTTGGTGTTAGTTAGGCGTGAAGGTAAGTATAAACGTAACTTTCTTAACGCGGTACCTCTCCAGGAAATGCACAACCGCTGGGTAGGTAAATATATGCAGCCAACAGCCAATTCTCTAATGAAGTTACGATCGGCAGTAGAACAAAAAGGAGGAAAAGAAAAAATGAGTGAATTTCGTATTGAGCAAGAGTTATTTATAGACGCATCTCGGGAAGAAGTTTTTAAAGCATTAACTGAAAATGTAGAGGATTGGTGGGAATTTCGTATAGCTCCCAAAGGTGTAGACTCTAACTTTACATTTGACCCAGTACCAGGTGGGCAATTTATTGAAAAATGGGGAGAAAAGGAAGGAGCCATATGGGGGAATGTATACTATGTAAACGCTCCTGCAGAAATTCGCCTATTTGGTCACCTTGGAATGCAAGGAGCGGTAAATAGTGCTTATACCTATCGTCTACAAGAAAAAGAAGGTGGAACGGTGCTTCAGCTTTCTCATACGGCATCAGGAGTAATCCAAGAACAATGGGAACAAGAACATACCAAAGGGTGGAACTATCTTCTTGGAACCTTACTTAAAAATTACGTAGAAAACAAAGTGGAGTAAATTGAGATGGTAGATGTAATAACAGAAATAATTATTAGCCGTCCGATTTCAAATGTATCTGCATATGCATCCAACCCTGATCATGCTCCAGAATGGTATGTAAATATCCAATCAGCGGAGTGGAGAACACCCAAACCACTCACGATAGGTTCTCAAGTTGCTTTTAAAGCGAAGTTTCTTGGTCGAGAACTTGCTTATGTGTATGAAATTGTTGAACTAATTCCAGGAAAGAAACTAGTAATGAAAACGGCTCAAGGACCTTTTCCGATGGAAACAATCTATACATGGGAAGAGATGGATGCCAATCGAACGAAAATGACCTTAAGAAACAAAGGAATTTCGACTGGTTTTAGTAAGTTATTCTCCCCATTTATGTCAACAATGATGAGGAAAGCTAACATGAAGGATTTAAAAAAAATTAAAGAAGTCCTTGAAAATAATTAATAAATACGAAAAACACCGTCAAATCAAAATGAACGGTGTTTTTCGTATTATCCAATTAATATTTTCTCTTCTGCATATTTAACCTTAGCTTCTTTTCGAGGGTTTAATAAAGCAAATGCCATAGTTAAGGGGCCGAGTCTTCCTATAAACATCATGATGGTAATCAAAACCCTTCCGAATGGGGATAGTTCTGGTGTGAAATTTGCCGACAATCCCACCGTTCCGAAGGCTGAAATGGTTTCAAATAGGAGTTTACTCATATCAGCTTTTTCTGTAAAAGTTAGTAAAAAGAAGATTAGAAAGATAAAAAATATAGCAGCTACTACGATTGATAAAGATTTATTCACCAATTCCCATGATATTCTTCTTTTAAACAGGTTCACGTTGTGCCGATTAGTCACGACCGCCCAAAAGGCAAGAATGATAATGGCAAAGGTTGTTACTTTAATTCCACCACCCGTTGATCCAGATGATGCACCTATAAACATGAGTGCCATCATAAAAACAAGAGACGATAGATTCATGGCCCCAATATCAATCGTATTAAAACCAGCAGTCCTAGTTACGACTCCTTGAAAATAGGAAGCCCAAAGTTTATCTTCAAACGCAAGGTTTCCAATCGTAGCCGAATTACTATATTCGGAAATTAAGATAATTAGAAATCCTGCAATATTTAAAAAGAGTGACATGAGCAGTGCCACTTTAGAGTGCAGGGATAGTTTACGAAATGATTTTTTAGCCCATAAATCTAGAATAACGGTAAAGCCGATCCCCCCTGTAATGAAAAGAGTAGTGATGGCGATGTTTACCGCAGGGTCACCAACCCATTTACTTAAACTATCAGGTTCTAGACCAAAACCAGCATTATTAAATGCGGATATTGAATGGAAGATTCCATAATAAATGGCTTTCCCAAGCGGCATGTCAAAAGACCAGCGAATCGCTAAAGCAGCAGCCCCCAAGAATTCAACAATAAATGTAATAAGAATGATCCGTTTGACTAAGCTGACAACACCCGCAAGAGAAAATACATTTAATGAATCTTGCAGCAGTAAGCGTTCCTTTAATCCGATTTTTTTCCCTAGGACAATGAACATAAATATACCGGTGGTCATAAAACCCCAGCCGCCAATCTGAATTAAGCAAAGGAGAACAATCTCACCGAACAAGGTAAAGGTTGTTCCCGTATCGACAACAGCCAAACCGGTTACACAAACGGCTGAGGTAGCCTCAAATAAAGCATCAATGAAGCTTAGCCCACGTCCCTCTTCATAAGTAGCAATCGGCAGCATAAAAAGAAAAGTCCCCAATAATATTAAAGCTCCAAAACCCAATACAAGTATTTGTGCAGGATGAAATTTAATCAAATTCCCTTTTCTTTTATAAATATCCACTATTTTGGTCTCCCTTTATAATCCATAGTCAAGAACTGATATTGGTAATAATACCAAAAAGAATGCTGAGCTGGTAGTCATTTTTTGGTTGTTTTCAATTGGTAAACAAGCGTCTTTATTTTGAAATACTGTCTGCAATCTTGGTATGATAGATTACAATAGATATAATTTGTGAAAATGGAGGCAATATAATGTATAGCTTTAAGAACGATTACAGTGAAGGTGCACATCCTAGAATTTTGAATGCATTACTAGAAAACAACCTGGTACAAGATGAAGGGTACGGCGAGGATCGATATTCGAAGGAAGCAATGGAACGAATAAAGGAGAAAATAGGGAGCAATAACGTAGATATTCATTTTATTTCAGGCGGAACACAGACCAATCTAATCGCGATTTCTGCATTCCTTAGACCACATGAAGCGGCAATTGCCGTTAGCAGCGGACATATTCTCGGACATGAAACAGGCGCCATCGAGGCAACCGGTCATAAAATACTATCTGTAGAGGGGAAAGATGGAAAGCTTGCACCAACCGATTTGCAGGGAGTACTCGGCGGTCATCCGGATGAGCACATGGTAAAGCCAAAGCTGGTATATATATCAAATTCTACTGAAATTGGTTCCATTTATACCAAAAGCGAACTTCAGGATTTACATGAATTCTGCCAACGCAACCAACTTATATTGTATATGGATGGTGCGAGACTTGGTTCGGCATTGTGTTCGGAGGAAAATGATCTACAATTGAGTGACCTTCCTAAACTAGTTGACGCGTTCTATATTGGAGGAACCAAGAATGGGGCATTAATTGGTGAAGCATTAGTGATTTGTCGGGATTCTTTAAAAGAAGATTTTCGTTATCATATAAAGCAAAAAGGAGCACTTCTAGCAAAAGGAAGGCTAATGGGCGTACAATTTCTTGAACTTTTTCGTGATAATTTGTTCTTTGATTTGGCTAACCATGCGAATAAGATGGCTGGCTTGATCAGAGAGGAACTCAACAGCGCGAATATCAAGTTTCTGACCCACTCACCTTCTAATCAAATATTCCCAATACTGCCAAATTCAATCATTACAGAGCTGCAAAAAAACTATGCTTTTCATATTTGGGAGAAGGTAGATTCTGATTCATCCGCGATTCGCTTCGTAACATCGTGGGCAACAAAAGAGGAAGAGGTTAATAGCCTTATTGAGGAATTGAAAAGACTGCTCTAAACAAAATTATAGAATCAAAATCAACTGAAGAAAGCCTCCTTACTTTGAGGCGTATACTTAATAACTTACGAAATGAAGGGATTTATTCAATGCATATTAATGATTTACATAAATGGGTGTCTAAACTAGGTCTTTCTCCACACCCTGAAGGCGGTTATTACAAAGAAACTTTTAAGTCGGAAGAACATATTAGTGACAACGAATTATCCGTTAATTACGAAGGTTCCCGTAAGCTTTATACTAGTATTTATTTTCTTTTAACCTCTGAAGATGTGTCCCATTTTCACCGTCTCATTTCAGATGAACTTTGGTACTATCACGGTGGCAGTTCTTTAAGCATTCACGTTATTGATGAAGCTGGAATATTTCAGGAAATAAAGTTAGGAATGAATCTTGATGCTGGCGAAGTCCCACAAGCATTAGTAAGGAAAAATTCGATATTTGGTTCATCCGTTTCGGAAAAGGATACATGTTCTCTAGTGGGATGTATGGTTTCACCGGGATTTGAATTTCAAGACTTTGAAATGTTTACACAGGAAGAACTTCTTGGAAAATATCCGCAACATAAAGAAATCATCATGAAGTTAGCTTATAAACAGCTGCCAAGTTCGATGGAATAAACATAGAGGTATATTAGTGTGGGTTCTATGAGGAATAGGTTTAATTAATGTTTTTAGGATTTATCACATAAAGGTGCAAATCGGAATCAAAATGACGATTCTAAACATGAACTCGCGCATGCTGCATCCTCCCTCCAAAAACTTCCTATTAAACTCAGTATAGGAGAGATTTGTTAAGACAGAGTTGTTGAATTGTAAATTTTTTGTCAATTATAGGATATTTCATAGTTGGCTGACCAGCATTATCACTTACACCAAGTAAAGTCCAACCAACCTTTGCTACCGTGTTGCAGAGGAATTAGTTGAAACAGTTGACGATAGTACCAAGGAAAAATAAACTGAAAGAGGTTTCTTTTCTTTTAAAAATCAGAAAACTTAAGGGTGAAGGCAAAAAGCATGGAACAAAAAGAACCTCTATTAGCATTTGAATTTGCAGACTCTAACGGAAATATAAAACCATTAATTTTTCAAAACCCGGTCAGTGTGATTACCGCTTCCAAGGTGGAAGATGTTATACCTAGTTTCCAGCTTGTTCAAGAAGCTGTTGATAAAGGATATTACGCTGCTGGATTCCTATCCTATGAAAGTGCTCCCGCCTTTGACCCAGCATTTAAGGTCAATAGTGGGGGTTCGTTTCCTTTGCTTTGGTTTGGTATTTTTTCAGAGCCTGAATGTTCTCATCTAAGCAGTTCAGGAGAATTTACCGTATCGGAGTGGAAACCATCTATATCGATGGACGAGTATAATCAAGGGATTACCTCGATAAAAAATTCCATACAGTTTGGTGATACATACCAGACGAATTATACCATCCGACTCCATTCACTATTTAATGGGGATGGGCTAGCTTTTTATAATAGGTTGAGGCACGCGCAAAACTCTAATTATTGTGCATATATACATACGGGCAAACAAAGTATTTTGTCCGCTTCACCAGAATTGTTTTTTCACTTGGATCAAGGAAAAGTTACGACTCGTCCAATGAAAGGGACAATAAAGAGGGGAGCATCTTTTGCTGAGGACACCGCTAACGCAGATTGGCTAGTTCAATCGGAGAAAAATCGTGCAGAAAATCTTATGATTGTCGATTTACTGCGTAATGATCTTGGGATGATTGCTCAATCTGGCACTGTTAATGTTGAAAAAATCTTCGAAATTGAACAGTATCCAACAGTCCATCAAATGACTTCTACGATTTCAGCTAAGGTTTCGGAAACGACAAGCATTGTTGAGATTTTTAAAGCTCTTTTTCCATGCGGATCGATTACAGGAGCACCAAAGATAAGTACAATGAACATCATTGCAGACTTGGAAAATGAACCTCGTGAAGTATATTGCGGGGCGATTGGCTATATTACCCCAAATAAGGAAGCCATTTTTAACGTACCTATCAGAACAGTTCTAATTGACCATCAAACAGGAAATGCCGTCTATGGTGTTGGTGGAGGAATTACTTGGGATTCGACATCGGAAGGGGAATACCATGAGATTCTTGCGAAAGCAAAGCTGTTAGAAGAAAAACCGACTGAATTTCAATTATTGGAAAGTTTGCTGCTTGAAAATGGAGATTATTTTTTGTTTGAAGAGCATCTGAAACGGTTAGAGAATTCAGCTCGGTATTTTGGGTTTCGATACCAAGGTGAAAAAATAAAGAGATCCTTAAAAGAGTTTGGGGATAAAAATCATACCGGGTTGTTAAAGGTTCGAGTACTGATAGCGAAAAATGGAGATTTGACGATTGAAGGTCAGACAATCACTCAAGGGAATGCCCTATTAAAGGTAACCCTAGCGGGTGAACCAGTTGATAAAACCAATCCATTTCTGTATCATAAAACAACCAATCGCGAGATTTATACAAACTTTCAAAAACAAAAGCCTGCAGAAGCTTTCGATGTGCTGCTATGGAATCAAGAAGGTGAATTAACTGAATTTACAAATGGCAACATCGTTTTAGAAATTGAAGGCATCTTGTGGACCCCTCCGGTAATAAGTGGATTATTGGCTGGAACTTTTCGTGATAGATTAATACAAATTGGGGAAATACATGAAAGAACACTCACAAAATCAGATTTGAATAAGGCAACAAGAGTCTGGTTTATCAATAGTGTCCGAAAATGGAAAGAGGTTCAAATAATCTAATCAATAATCTGGAATAAACAAGCATTGAAATACACGTAATAAGCGTGATATTATGTATCAATCAGTGTCTAGCGATAGAGTGGGTTTATAAATGCGTCTTTGTTAAACTGTTTTAATTATATGTATCTTATATTGCCGATTGATTTACTTAAAAATCAATCGGCTTTTTAGGTCCTACACTTAATCTATTTCAAATAATTCCTCTTAAAAGTTTAAGAATATCTTAAGGATTCTATAAAACATTTCTTAAGTTTCTGTATATATAGTATAAATAGAGAAGTTTTCTGGAGCATCTTTTAAGGAGGCTAATGATGATAGTACAAAAAGAGGTTTATATTCTTTTAACGGATACGGGTTCTTTATTAACAAAATTAATCAAGCTATATACGAAAAAACCATATAATCATGCTTCAATAGCCTTTGATTATCATTTATCAGAGGTATACAGCTTTGGGAGAAAAACAGCCCGAAATCCATTTATTGGAGGGTTTGTAAAGGAAGATGTTAGGGAAGGTTTATTTAAACAAGCAGACTGTGCTATTTATTCGATTACCGTAACAGAAAGTCAAATCCAAAAGTTGAATCACTACCTACAAGAAATTGAGACAAAAAAGAAACATTATCGTTATAACTTTTTAGGATTATTCGGTGTTATGTTTAATAAGCCAGTAAAAAGAAACAATGCTTTCTTCTGTTCTCAATTTGTTGCCTATTTACTTAAGGAATCTACTGTCATTCATTTTCAAAAGCCTATTTCACTAATAGCTCCACATGATTTGCAATGTGTTTCTACGTTTCAAATAGTTTATGAAGGAAAGCTAAAAGATTACCAAACTGAAATTAAAGCAGAAAAGCAATGTATTCCCGTTAAGGAAAAAGCTGTTTTTTCTCATAGATTGAAATGGCTTAGTTCTATTGTCTGAGCCATTTTATTTTGATTGTCACATCCTCATGATGCTTGTAACGTTTTGAAATGATAAAATATAATCATCTAGAGTAAAAGAGGTAATTGGCACATGAACAATACTGAGGTAATCGCACGTAGAATACTAGGTTGGAAACTAAATCGATGGGATAGATGGTATGATCCAGAAAAGGGTGTTTTCATATATGACTTTAGCCCAGAGGAAAACCTAGACCATGCACTGTTAATCGTTGAAAGATTAAAAAGTTTCGGATATACCTATACAGCAAAAGGGGAACATGAAGTTTGTTTTAATACAGTTTGTGAAAACGGTGATACGTTAGCAAAAGCCATCACGAATGCAGCATTCTCTCTCGCCGATAATAGCACGATTGCGGATGAATGGTTTTAAAAAGAGAATAGTATTATTTATACTGACAAATCGTCTCAAAAGCCCAATGACTCGAGTTGAATTTCGAGCATTGGGCTTTTGATATCATCCCTTTATTGCTTGATGCTTATATCCGCTGTTTGTTGAATAGACTTCATACCATTCGTATTTAGGAGCTTTAAACCATTCATATTTAGGTAAATACACTAAGTACCTGGTGTTGCCTTCAGCATCAAAGATGGATTTGAAAATAGTAACATTGCCAAATCCAAAGGTTCTATCCAAATAACCTTCCATTCCTTCTCTTATGATATTTTTCTTCTCTTCCATTTCCTTCTTATGTAACTCCATCACACCATCAATAAACATACTCAACAAGACCAAAGTAATTAGAATCAGAACAAAAATAAATATTTTTAACAAAAAACAACCTCCTGCCTATTTTTGATGTTTCACTTTAATTTTACATTCATAGAATCGCTGTAGGTGTGATAAAAATAACAGGTTTAATAAAAGATTTTCTCAGTCCCTGTCCTTTTTTGTATTTTATCTATATATAAAAGGTGGAAGAATAGGATTTGTAAAAGGGAGGATATTTATATGATAAAAATAACGCATGCCGCAGGACATGCACTTGTCACACCAGGGAAGCAGTCACCTGATGGATATAAAGAATGGCAGGTTACAAGTGAGATTGTGAAGCTTGTGATGTTGGAACTAGAAAATTATGAAAGAGTCATTCAAAAACGGATTGATGATTCAACTGGGAAAAGTGATATTCCGTTAAAAAAACGATGCGAACTAATAAATGGCTGGGGTGCAAATGTTCATATAGACTACCATCTCAATGCATACGGATCTGGATGGAACAATGCTGGTGGTACTGAAACGTATACGTACACAACAAAGCCAAAAGAGGCTGCGGCTCTTGCTGAAAAAATACAAACTAACCTAGTGAAAGAATTAGGATTTCGTAATCGTGGTATAAAAGCCGCGGATTTCCAAATGGTAAGAGAAACGAAAATGACGGCAATATTAATAGAATTCGCATTTATGACAAATCATAACGAAGCTATAAAAATGAGGACAGAAGAGTATCAGAAAAAAGCAGCGAAATCGGTAGTGGATGGACTTGTTGCCCAGTATGGACTGAAAAAGAAACCAGCAGTTTCATCTACAGTTGATGTGGTTTATCGCATACAAGTGGGGGCATTTTCAGATATCGATAACGCAAAAAGCTTAGTGGAAGAGTTGAAAGCAAAAGGATATCAAGCAATAATTGTATAACAAACACGTTTTCAGTCATAAATATATTTAACTTTACATCTCATATAAAGAGGTGTTTTTTTATGAGAAAAAAGCTTATTTGGTCTATTATTATATTGGTCCTGTTAGTTTCTTTCTATGAAGTGATGCTAAGAGGGAAAACTGTTACCTATATGGGTGAGGATGAGAATTGGCTTATAACGATAAATGCAAAAATAGAAGGACTTAATAGTAGTTATCGGATTGAAGTTAAGTATAAAGGGAGCGAAAAAATCGAGAATTTCAATTTTAACATTCATCCTCATTATGAAAGTGGATTACTATCATTAGATGAAAATGGATATTATATTTATGAATGTAAAAATGAGTGTACCTATTATGATAAGGAGTCTAAACTACTCTTATTTATTATTTGGAAGGAAAAGAATCATTCGGTGGAAAAACTGGATTTTATTGATTTAAAGAAGGTAAGAAATTAATAGGTAAAAAAGTCTTCTAGTAAGTTATAACTTTATATGGAACAGCATATTATTACTGTGCAAGCAATGATTATTCATAGTAAAATAGTTTTATGTATTAATAGGAGGTTTTTGAATGGATTTTATTAGTAGAGTTGCACCAGAATTAAAAGAAATACTTACTGTTTTCCCACCGCTAAATCTTCCCGAGGGATTGGAGGCAGCTAGACAAGCTCCCGCCATTCCAATCGAAAAACTTGAAAGCGTTAACATTTCAACGCGCACTATACCTGGTGGTGATGGCCAGGATATGAAGGTTAAGATTTATGAACCTGCATCGGTAAAGACGGAAAAACTTCCAGCACTGTTGTTCATCCATGGTGGTGGATACGTGTTAGGGGATGCGGATGGCTCTGATGGCGACTGCCAACTCTTTGCTGAGGAAGCACAGTGTGTTGTCGTATCCGTGGATTACCGCCTTGCTCCTGAGCATCCATTTCCGGCGCCACTAGAGGACTGTTATGCGGCTTTGGTATGGATGACAAATGCAGCGGATGATCTGAAGATTGATGGATCGCGTGTTGCCGTCGCGGGTCAAAGTGCAGGGGGTGGATTGACCGCCGCTCTAAGTCTGCTAGCTCGTGATCGCAAGGGGCCAGCCATCTCATTCCAAATGCCACTGTACCCGATGATAGATGACCGTAATGTGACACCTTCTAGCTATGAAATTACAGACGAACGTGCCATCTGGAATCGTGGCAACAATTTAGCAGGCTGGAGGATGTATTTAGGCGAACATGCAAACGGAGAAATTTCACCATATGCGGCACCTGCTCGTGCAAAAAATCTGTCTAACCTGCCGCCAACATTTACTTGTGTTGGTCAATTAGATCCGTTCCGTGATGAAACGATTGAATATGTGGCAAAATTAGCGCAAGCAGGAGTAGCTGTGGAATTCCATCTCTATCCTGGTGCTTACCATGGTTTTGAACTATTAAATCCCACTTCAGAAATAGGGAAACAAGCAAGAAATGAATATGTTCAAGCGTTAAAAAAAGCGTTACAGCCTCAACCTGAATCAGTAAGTATCTAAAAATAACTCATGCGTAATGGATTAGTTACTTCCATTACGCTTTTTTGTATACAGATAAATTTGTAGGAATTGGATGGTTAAGAATAGTTCCAGTTGCGGTATGATTATATAGTAAATAGAACAAAAATATACGAGGTGTATCATGGAGATATTATCTATTTTAGTCGTTTTAATCTTAATTGTTGCTGTGGTTTTAACCCTGGCGTTAACGGGGAAGCCTGATGATAACTATAGCGATTCCACAAAAAGGAATACAACCAATTTAACATTAATATATGTGGTGATTATTTTTATAGCATTAGTTTCCCTAGGAATCTACATTTGGATGAGTTAGACAATGTTTAAAAGGATCAGAATAAATCCTGATCCTTTTCATTTCTTGTAAACAGCTTTTAAAGCATCCGCAAACCTTCTTACTCCTTCTTTAATATCTACTTCTTTTTCCCGAGAAAAGGTAAAACGGACAAATCCTTTTTCTGAACCCATTGTTGATCCAGGTACATAAATGACTCCCCGTTTAATAGACTCTTCAAGTAATTGAATTTTTCTCCTGTAAAAGAGGTTAGACTGTAAGGATCATCCTCAACATCGGGAATTCCATATTCAGATGATAATTCAATAACCTTTTTGCGCCTTTCTTCAGACATTAATGTACCGGTTGGATTTTGAAAAATAGGGTTTAAAAAAATCATTCGGATTCTATGTTTTTTATACAATGCAGTTATATCATTGGGATTAATTCCATTTTGATCTGCCATTAAATCATATGTTTTGATTCCTGCTGATTTAAACACTGGTAGATTGTTGAAACCAATTCAAGAATTTATACGATGGAAGGGACTGAAGGGGGAGGACATAATATGGGTATCTGGGCGTTGTGGGAAGCGTAGTGTTTAAGAAGGTAAGCAACTAAAAGTGCTTACCAATTAAAACCTCATCTAGAGAAAGGACTCTATGCTTTAACTCATTATTCCAATCTAAAAATCCGATTACCATTTGATTAGCCTCTGTAATGGTCGCATATCGGAAATGCTCATTCCCATTTATCACAAAAGCTTTTTCCTGTATTGCCTCCATCTTCGCAAAGACACATTCTGTGTATTCAAGTGGTAGATATTCATCTATACCTTCTGCTGGTCTGCCAACCCATTTAAAAAGGAAATCTTTGATTGCAAATTGCTCAATCATCGATAATTTTTTCTTAAATGTCAGCTTATCTACGGTTATTGTATTCAACTTAATCACTCCTTAATTAGTAGGTAAAGTTTATACTTTCAATCTCCTAACATCAACTCTATTACAGTGACAGAATATTTACATTTTGATTGCAGGCATAGTCCAAGAAATTGATAGGTTTGAAATTTCCGTTGTGATATGTGGAAATATGGGTCATTTTTCATAAATAACTAAGAAACCTTTAAAAAGGGGGGATGATGTATGCGAGCAAAATACTAAATACCTTTGGGACGTGGCACGTCCAAACCAATATAGCAAAGACCTATCTCCTTTTTTGTCCACCCCTCGTTTTCCGTCCTATCCCTCTGCACACGCAACTGTGGCAGGTTGTGCAGAGGTTCTATTAAGTTATTTTTTTCCCGAAGAGGTATCTGAAATAAAGGGAAGAATGGAATTAAGCGCTCAATCTCGTCTATATGCAGGAGTCCATTTTAAAGTAGATAACGATGAAGGATTAGATTTAGGCAGGCAAATCGGAGAAATGGTTGTAAAAGTACTAAGAACGCAAAATGTAAAATTAAGGTAAAAAAGTCGATGCTTAAAGGATCATCGCTTTTTCATTGGGTCGTTGGAAGTAATCTCCCTAATCTTATATTTATCTATGCTTCTGAATTCCAAATTGGTTACATAATTATAGATTAAAAAGATAGGACAAGGTGATGTTTATTTTTCAGAAATTTATAGCCACTATTATTGGCAGTTTGCTATTAGGAATTGGAGTAAACGGGTTTCTTGTGCCTAATCATTTAATTGATGGTGGAATCCTAGGAATTGCACTAATCCTTCATTATTTCTATCATTTTCAGACAGGAATGACCATGATCGCTTTGAGTGCCCCAATCTGTGTATTGTCAATACTGAGTGAGAAAAGTTATTTTCTTAGCAGTTTGCAGGGATTGTTGGTCTCTTCTTTATTTATTGATTTACTCTCACCTCTTCGTCATCAATTTATCATTTCTAAGCTTGGTAGTGCGTTAATAGGAGGAGTCATCATTGGAACAGGAGTTGGTTTGATGCTGCGGTATAAGTCGAGTACAGGGGGAACGGACTTACTCGCAAAAATCATTTCTGGAAGGTTTTCTTTAAATTTAGCACTTGTCATTATACTAATCGATGGAATTATTGTTTTAGCAGGTTTTAGTATACTGAAAACGGACAGCTTCCTTTATTCTTGTGTCGCTATAACCACTGTTGGCATAACAACTTTTCTGATTGAAAAGAAATATTGAACCAGTGATAAGTCAAAAGGGAACGGCTAATATATATATAATTACTACAGTTCTTTAAATTACTGAAGTTATTCGTTGTGCCTATGGGTTAACGTCTAATCTTGGGACAAACGCGGTACATAGTATGAGATTGTGGTTATTCAAAGGTGTGAGATATTTCTATTTCCTTTGTAGGATGATAAAAAACAAACAGTGTGGGGGATTGTATCAAAATGAATGAGCCAAAACAATACCGTGATGATTTGTTGGAATGGTGTAAAATCGCTGAGTTAAATTGGGAGAGTATGAATCAAAGGAATCGAGAACTTTTTAATTACCAAAGTAAAAAGGATTGGGAAGACTCCTGCCGCCAATTAAAAGCCAAATTACTGGGAAGCATAAACGCGGACCTCGATGATTATGAAACAGCTAAAAATTTATATGAACAATTAGATTTGTTTTACCGTGAATCTAATGCGTATCAAGACGAGATAGAAATGGAAACTGACCATCGTTTGGACTGGGAAGAGCAAATACCTGAAGATTGTTTAGAAACAGATGCTCTTCAAGAGGAGAGTGAGCTTGAATCTGAACGAAATATCGTTATGGAGGAACGAGAACAATACCGAGAAGAATTGTTGGAATGGAGTCATAACCTTTATTCAAATTGGAACAGTATGAAACCAAAGTTATCTATCCTTGTTGACAATGAAAGCTTAGAGGAATTAGATAAACTGTGCCGTCAAATAACAGAGCAATTACAGGAAGATATAAAACCTTTATACCCTCATATGAAATCACATGTGTTAAATAGTATTGCTCCTTTTGTAAAATATGGATTGCATGAAGCAAAACATACGTCATTTGCACATGCATTACAGGAAGTAGCTGCAATAACCTATTTAATGGGTAATGGAATGGATCCGCAGACCGCATATGTAACTGTTGAATCTTGGGAAATTAATGAGATGTTTTAAAATTAAATGGTTCAAAGTGAACACCGTTTGTAAACAATATTAACATCAGGTGCAAATCCATTAGGGTAGCGCCTTTTTTTTATGTAAAAAAACAAATGGAAGTCATATATAATCAAAAAAAGAAGGAATTGTATTTTAGAGAGAGAATTTAATATCATTATAGTAATATTGAATTTTTTTAGGAGGAAATATGAAATTTGTTTTGATATTTGGTCCGCAGGCTGTTGGGAAAATGACGGTTGGTCAGGAATTAGCAAAAAAGAGGAATATTTAAAAATAAACAATACGTACATGAGTGCAGAAGAAGTGGCCAAAGTCATCAAAGATAAATTCAAATTATAACGATTAAGGGAGACCATCATGAACTTAAAATTTATCAAAGTAATAGAACCTAGCGAAACGCTCGTAGACGTTTTTAACCGCTGGGATAATGATGAGGTATTAATTCCGTTAACACGTCCCAATAAAAATAAGGCTGAATTGGAACGCAGGGATACCATGACCTTGGATGACTTAAAACAAAGATTAGATCACCATCACATATATTTGATTTACCTCGATGATCAATTAATCGGAGAAATGAACTATACAGTTGATCCAAAGTATCTCTTCAAAAAAGAAGGAGGTACAGCCTGGATTGGTATTACAATTGGAGAGCTTGAAGGCAGAGGAAAAGGGATTGGTTATCAAGCAATCCAATATTTAGAGGCGGAGATAAAAAAGCAGGGACTAAAGCGAATTGAGTTAGGAGTATTTGAATTTAATACTCAGGCTCAAAAGCTCTATAAGAAGTTAGGATATAAGGAAATCGGACGTATTGAAAATTTCACTTATTGGGCGGATAAAATGTGGTTTGATATCCGAATGGAGAAAGTATTTATTTAATAAATAGAAGAACCTAAAATCAAGGAAACAATAAAGGATGTATAAGTCATGACCAACTTTCAAACATTAGACAGTCCAACCTTGCTGCTAGACCATCAAAAGCTGTTAAAGAATATAAGTGATATTGCTAATTTTGCAAATGAACAGGGTGTATCTTATCGCCCTCATATTAAAACACACAAATCTGTGAAAATAGCCCAGTTGCAGGTAGCAGCAGGAGCAGTGGGAATAACAACGGCTAAAATTAGTGAAGCAGAAGTAATGGCTGCAGGCGGGATTAAGGATATATTAATTGCCTATCCGATTTCAAGTCCAGACAAAATTAATAGCTTAATAAAGCTATTACAAAAAGGAGTCCAACTGAAAGTATCCGTAGACAATCCTGAATCGTTATGTTATTTACAAAGAGGACTAGAACATACACCTTTTACATTAGAAGTATGGATCAAAGTAAATGCTGGACTCAATCGATGTGGAGTTGAACCTGGGAAAGATGCAGTTCTTTTAGCAAAGGCAATTATGCTTCATTCAAAGCTTAAACTAGGAGGGATTTTTACACATGCTGGACATTCGTATGCGGCCAAAACCTATGAGGAAATTGAAAACATAGGCCTGCAGGAAGGGCTGGCAGTGGTTGAAAGTGCAAAGGAATGTGAACAAGCTGGCATTCCGATACCAGTTCGCAGTGTTGGTTCTACACCAACATTCAAGATTGCAGGAAAGGTACCTGGCGTAACAGAAATCAGGCCAGGTAATGCAGCGTTTTTCGATGCCATTCAAGTAGGTCTTGGTGTGACAAACATAGAGAATTGTGCAGTAACTCTACTAGCATCCGTGGTGGGTGTCTATAAGGATCGGATTATTTTTGATACAGGCAGTAAGTCTTTATGTTTAGACAAGGGTGCACATGGTAATCAGACTGTTAGCGGGTTCGGCCAGATCATTGGACACCCTGAAGTAACCATTGACCGATTATCTGAAGAGCACGGTGTAGGAGTTTTCAAGGAAGAAACCAATTTAAGGTTAAATGATAAAGTACAAATCATTCCAAACCATGCCTGTCCTGTCGTCAATCAGTTTGAAGAGTATGTGGTTCATGAAAATGGACAGGTAATCGACGTATGGAAAGTCGACGCTAGAGGAATGGTTAAATAATTTTTTGCTGCGGTGGAAAAAAAGTAACTAATAACCTAACACTGTCCTTAAAACATGGACAGTGTTTATTTTTTTAATATAAACAAGAACTATTGATAAATTTGATAGATAAAACCTCGTTAGTTATGATGGGAGAGGATGCATCTGAAATTCATTAGGAAAAGAGATAAGTGTTCTTGAAGGGAGACCAACAATCATAATGGTATATCTACTTGTTATATTAGGAGTACTAGCATTTGGTATCATACTTTTTATTACATTACACCCGACGTTTGGGGGCAGCCCTAGTAAGCAGGATCGTGAACGTTATCGTTATTTCGACCATAATAAAAATGGGAGATTTGTCAATCAAAGTCCTACTGAAATGAAGATGGGTCTATCTACCATTCTTTCATTAATCAAAGATTCCTTAACAGGAAAAATGGATCGAAGTCCCAATACTCCTATTCCGATCTCTTTTGATTGGAACAAGATCCACAGTGATGAAGACAGCTTGACGTGGTTTGGACATTCAACGATGCTGCTTACATTAGACAAAATGAAAATCCTAATTGATCCGATGTTTGGACCGTCACCATCACCCGTCACGTTTGTTGGAAGCAAGCGTTATAGTGAAGATCTCATATATGTGATTGAGAAATTACCACATATCGATGTTGTGTTAATCACACATGACCATTATGATCATTTGGACTATCCATCCGTTATCAGGTTAAAAAATAAAGTGGGTCATTTCATTGTCCCGCTTGGTGTAGCTGCGCATTTAATGAAGTGGGGAGTAAAAGAAGACCGAATAAAGGAATGCAATTGGTGGGATGAAGTTAAATGGGATGGTTTAACGATTGCGTCCGTTCCATCTCAGCATTTTTCCGGCAGGGGATTGTTCAATCGAAATAGTACCTTATGGAACGGCTGGGTCATTCTTGGAGAAAATCAAAGAATTTATACAAGTGGAGATGGCGGCTACGGACCGCACTTTAAGCAAATCGGTGAAAAATACGGTCCTTTTGACCTCACTTTAATGGAAGGCGGCCAATATGATAAACGCTGGTCAGCAATCCATATGCAGCCAGAAGAATCCGTTCAGGCTCATCTTGATGTAAGAGGTATAAACTTGATGCTGATTCACTGGGGAGCTTTTACATTGGCGTATCATAACTGGACAGATCCAGTAGAACGTGCAATACGTGCGGCCGAAGAGAAAGAAGTAAATATAATAGCTCCAACTATAGGAGAAACCGTACTTCTAAATGGTATCCTGCTTGCTCCTAAAACCTGGTGGAAAACCCTCTAAGATGTCAACCAAATTGACATGTTATTTGGGATTTTGTATAGTAGTTGATGTAGAATAGGATGGGAGTGAAACATTTGATTTCAAACTCTGAATTACAAAATTTAGATCTGATTGATCTATTGAGTGAACGGCATAGTTTAGTCCGGAAAATTTCAGAAACATCATGGAATAATCAAAGTGAGATCCATATTTCAAATTCTGAATGGTATATCATGGCTAGGATTTATAAAAGAAAGCCGAACATATCGTACATTACAAAAAATGTAGAAATCTCTCGTCAGGCGATACATAAGTTTATCAATAAACTTTCGGAAAAAGGATTAGTACAAGTTGAAAATGTCGAAAACAATAAGAAAGAAAAGTGTATCCAATTAACAGCTTTAGGTGAGGAATGCTACGAAAAAAACGAGGCCCTGAAGGCTCAGCTTGAGAATAAAATTGCTGAAAAAATAGGTGCTGATCAAGTAAGTATTCTAAAAGAAATATTAAAGCTAGATTGGAATATTTAATAATGTGATAACCCACGCTTTGTGTAACAGAGCGTGGTTTTTTTTTACATATGCCATGTGAGGAATAGATAACCAAATCTCCAAGATTATACTTTTGTTCGCTCCTAATATAAAACGTCAACTAAGTTGATAATAACGTAAATATTATATTTTGTCAACTCGGTTGACATAGAAAGAAAAAATTTGATATATTTAGCAGGTTCGCAATTTCGTAGAGTTTTAAATTAAATAAAAGAGGAGATAGTTATGAGTACACAAATTCAAGTTAAAAATCCTAAAACAATGGCATTTATCTTAATGTTAGGTGCTTTTGCAGGATTGTTCGGTGAAACAGCGTTGAATATGGCATTATCAAATATTATGGAACAATTTGAAGTCGCCGCAACAACTGCACAGTGGCTGACAACAGGTTATTTATTGGTATTAGCAATTTTAGTGCCAGTCTCAGCACTATTAATGAAATGGTTTACGACAAGACAATTAGTTATCGGGGGACTTGTTATTTCGTTGTTAGGAGCAATTTTAGCAGCGTTAAATTTCAGTTTTGGTATTTTATTACTTGGTCGTGTCGTACAAGCAATCGGAACTGGTCTTTTATTACCTGTTATGTTGAGTGTGATGCTGCTGATTTTCCCAATTCAGAAACGTGGAGTGGTAATGGGGCTTATGGGTCTTGTTATTACATTAGCTCCAGCCTTAGGACCAACACTTTCGGGTGTTATTATTAGTACGTTGAGCTGGCCATATATTTTCTGGTTTAGTGCCATTGCTTATGTTTTGTTGATCTTGGTTGCTGTAGTTAAAATTGAGAATGTTTCGGAAATCACGAAACCTAAAATCGATGTTTCGTCTATTCTTTTATCAACAATCGGTTTTGGGGGATTAATTTTTGCCTTGAGTACAATGGCTGAAGTAGCTATTTCATCACCCAAAGTTTGGGTACCTTTCCTAGTAGGTATTATCGCACTAGTATCATTTGGAATTCGACAAAATCATATGGCTCAGCCTATGGTTAATTTACGTGTTTTTAAATATCCAATGTTCACATTAGGAACGTTGACGATGTTCCTTGGTATTTTGATTATTTTATCAACTGGTATTTTATTACCTATGTATTTAAAAGGAGCATTATTATTTAGTGCTGCGATGGCTGGTTTTTTATTACTTCCGGGTAATGCAGTCAACTTTATTTTGTCACCGATTGTAGGAGCATTATTCGATAAAGTCGGAGCACGCCGTTTTACTATTATTGGCTTTATCTTCGTCTTGATAGGAAATATTGTTTTTCTTACCACTATTTCAAGTCAAACACCGGCATGGCAAGTGGTTGTAGCGTTTATGATTTTATTCTTTGGTTTAACGATGGTCATGATGCCAGCCCAAACAAATGCAATGAATCAACTGCCACATGAGTTATATGCTGACGGATCAGCAGCTATGAATACGTTGAATCAAGTAGCTGGGGCAGCTGGTACAGCGATTGCAATCACTGTTTTTACTAGCGGACAAAACAGTTATGTAATGGATTTCCCTAATGCATCGCAGCCTGAAATTTTAGCGGCTGGAATTAAATATGCTTTCTACTTTATTACAGGGATCTCAATAGTTGGGTTAATAGGTTCTTTCTTTGTAAAAAAACCAAGTGCAGTAACAGAAAAATCTCCTGTTGCAGTAATAACAACAGAAACTGTAAACAGTTTGCCAATTTCAAAGAAATCTGATGCTATTTTAGAACAGTTGCACTGATTTTAAGTGTAGAAATTGTCAAGTATTCCTATTTTTCTTTTTGAACAGTATAATCAGGGATGGGAGTTGAGAAAATGAATGCAAAAGATATAGCTAATATCCGAAAGCAGTTTAAATTAAACAATGATCTAATGAAAATTCGAGAAATCTTAAATGTTTATGTTCAGAAAGAGTCAGGTGAGATTTACCACTCCGTCATTTCACCATTTGAAATGGTAGATCAGGAGTCACAAGAATTATTTTTAATGAATTTCAAAAAGGTTTTGACAGGGGCTCTCGATGCCAAGCTATTTGAGCTGAAATTTCATCGGGATGTAGAAGATAGTACCCAAATGATCCTCTTTGATGGATTGCAAAGTGATACAACCGATGATTGGATAGAAAATATGCAACAAATCGTTGGGAAAATGTTTGCGCATACGGTTTATGAATTTGATACCGTGGTGACATTTATCCGAGGTGAATATCGAAAAGCGACAAAAAAACGGGATCCAGAATCCGGAGAAGGCGGAGATGACGAGGTTTATTCCAACCAGTTTATCCTTTGCAGCCTTAATAAAACCGATCAGCCGAAAAAAGCGTTAGTTTTTGATTATATTGAAAGAGAATTTAGATCAAATAACGCCTTTGATCCGATTATTAATTTAGCACAGCCATTGTCAGGATTTTTGTTCCCTGCCTTTAATGACAATGCGGCAGATGTGAACCATATCCTTTATTGTGCAGGAAAAGCGAATCAACCAGATGAGACATTTATCGAACAGGTACTTAATTGCGAAGAAATCATTACCGCTTTGGAAGAAAAGGATAGCTTTGAATTAATTTTGAATAAAGTAATCGGAGATTCAGTAGATTCCCAGGTTATTTCTAACGTCTATGAGGAAATAGACAGGGTGGTCCAGGAGAATAAAGAAAATGAAGAAAGTGAAGCACCTATGTTGGATTCTCGGGATATCGAACGGATTTTAACAGTCAGCGGCGTTGAAAATGTAGATACTGCTAAAGTGGAACATGCATTTAAAGCGGTCGTAGATGATGAAAAACATGAGCTAAAAGCGAACAACTTAGTTCCTAAATCGATAAAAATTGAAACAAAGGTTGCAAATTTATCCCTTAGCCCGATGGATTTGAAACATGTAAAATATATTATGTTCCAAGGAAAACGGTGCTTACTGTTGGAAATCGAAGATGATGTGATCGTTGAAGGATTCAGATTAGAATCAGAAATACACTAATGCAGCGGGTCAGTCCCCCAGTGAATGACTGCGTAAACGCAATGGGGGATTGACGTATTCCTAATTTTTATATTCCTTTTGCAAATTCTTAGGAGAAAGATTGTATTCTTTCTTGAAGAGTCTGTAAAAACTTGAATAATCAGGAAAACCGCATTTTAAAGCAATTTTCTCTATTGGGATCTGCTTTTGTTTGATCATCGTTACCGCAAATGATAACCGTTTTAATGATACATACCGGTAAAAGGGCAGGTTCATGTGTTTTTTAAAATAATGAGAAAAATAGTATTTATTTAAATGAAAATAGCTCGATACCTTGTCTAAACTTAGATCTGGCTCTGTTAAATGTCCTTCAATGAAATCTAGTATCGACAGTAACCTTTCATTGTGCTCTTCCTTGTCACTAAGGTTTGGCAACCTGCTTGCAGGATTAAATATGACTTGAAGCACTTGAAATAATAGATATTGTAAGGTGAAGGAAACTTTTTCTTCACCATTTTTTATTCTATGAGTTATTTCATGGAGTAAAGATATGATATCTTGAAAATTCGGTTCATTCAGATGTAGCACATAAGAACCTTGGGTCTTTTGAAAAACAATATTCTCATTCATAGCTGGTGAAACTGTTTCAAAATCTGCCATTAACCGATTACTAATGTTTATGATGATACGTTCATAGTGATCGATATTCTTAACGATTGCTTGATGAACCGCATTAGGAGGCACCACTACTATATCTCCTCTCCTAAGGGTGTAGGTCTTTCCTTCACAAAAAAAGTCACAATCTCCTCCTAAAAATACCAGAATCTCCAAACAATCGTGAGTGTGTAAGCGAAATAAAGGATCCAATTGATAAAATCTTTCTGCGGATTCGTTATATTTTTTGAGTAAATCATAGGATTGATTTTTTTGACTAAAGTTATAAATTTCAAAAGCCTGATTGACTACTGGGATATGTATCGACTGCTTCATTTAGGTCGCCCTCTCTAATAGCAACAATTACAATGTTTTTAGCAATAAATGATATTTATTTATCATTTTTTGTTGTTATTATAACATTGTTAAGGTAATTGATATAATGATAATTCCAAAATTGAGCACCCTATTAAAAGGGTATTTTTTGTTGAATCAATAGTCATGGATCCATTTTAGGAGGCGTTAATGTGGAAAAGAACCACAAACAACCTGAATTAGAAGTCAGGGTCAAAAAAATCATTGAAGTTGATGGGTTAAAATTTAAGGATTTGAATAATAGTGGGAAATTAGAACCTTATAAAGATTGGCGTTTAAGTCCGAAAGAACGGGCGGAGAACCTGGTCTCATTGATGAATATTGATGAAAAGATCGGTATGATGCTGATTAATACTCGTAAAATGGGTTTATCTCAAGAAGATAAGAGTAAGACAAGTCATGATGGTGTGCTTGATGAGGCAATCGTTGAAAAAGGTGAAAATATCTTTGCCGTTTCCAAAATATATGGAACGACACATACGATTGAAAATATGCATTTACGTCACTTTATTCATAGAGACAATCATAGTCCAGCACAAATGGCAGAATGGATTAATAAAATGAATGAAGTTGCTGAGGGAACTCGTCTTGGTATTCCTTGCTTAATCACATCCAATTCACGAAATGAAAATGGTGAATCCATCTTTGGTATGAATGATGCAGTTGGGATTTTTTCAACATGGCCAGGAACGTTAGGGCTTGCTGCTGCAGCGAAAGGTGATATCAAAAATGGCGGGGATGCATCTCTTATTAGCGAATTTGCTCAAATTGCACACGATGAGTGGGATGCCGTTGGAATTAGAAAAGGTTACATGTATATGGCCGATACTGCTACAGATCCAAGATGGCAGCGGACATATGGTACATTTGGGGAAGATCCCGAGTTTATATCAGATGCAATTGGCCGTATCATAGACGGATTCCAAGGAAAAGAATTAGGGAAACACAGTATTGCCATGACAACGAAGCATTTCCCTGGCGGTGGTGCAAGGGAAAATGGATTTGACCCTCACTATGCTGAAGGAAAGTGGAATCTGTACCCAACTCCAGGAAGTTTAGATAAATATCATTTACCGCCATTTAGAGCAGCGGTCGAACATGGAACTTCCTCCATAATGCCATATTATTCAATACCAAGTATAAGTAAGAGTGTGGTACAAGAATTCGAAGCTGAAGACATTCCATTCGAAGAGGTCGGCTTTACGTTTAATCATTATTTCTTACAACGTATTCTTCGAGAAGGACTAGGGTTTAAAGGCTATATCAATAGTGATAGTGGCATCACAAATAAAATGAGCTGGGGCGTTGAAGATAAGAGTGAAGCGGAGCGTTTTGCAAAAGCAATCAATGCCGGAACAGATCTTGTTGCAGATACCAATGATATTGAAAACCTGAAAATTGCAATTGAAAAAGGTTGGATTAGTGAAAAGCGTATTAATGAAGCGAATGTACGACTACTTACTGAAATGTTTATATTAGGAATATTTGATGATCGTACTTATGTATATCCTGACCAAGCCACTGAAGTTGTTAGTAATCCAAAGCACTGGGAAGCAGCTTATGCAGCGCATAAAAAATCTGTAACCGTTCTTAAAAATTCAAATGAGACATTGCCTTTAAGTGCTGAAAAGCTGAATAATAAGAAGGTTTATGTAGAAGTTTTCCATAAGGATCAAAAACTTGCAGCTACTTATACAGAACAAGCAAGGAAAGAATGTCAAGAACTTGGAACCTTTACTTTAACGGAGAACCATGATGAAGCAGATGTAGCTATATTATTCTTGCAGCCAAAATCCGGATCCTATTTCAATGCAACACCTGGACTTTTAGAACTTGAATTATGCGAGGATAAAACCATTAAAGCTTTAGATGGTAGTGAGTATCAAGAAACAACTTTGAGTGGAATCGAACATCTAAAAGAAGTGTGTGATAGCCTTCATAATAGTGGCGGTAAAGTGGTGATTAGTGTGAATGTTACATTGCCATGGATTGTTGGAAATGCAGAACCGTTAGCAGATGCATTAATTGCGGGTTATGATACCTTCTTTAAGCCACAATTTGAGGTTATCGCTGGCCAATTCAAACCAGTGGGCGTATTACCACTATCATTGCCAGCAAGTGAAGAGGTCATTGCTGTCGATGAAAATGGTGATTGTGTGTCGCCAAATGATGTACCTGGCTATGACAAGGACAAATTTATGCCTGAAGGACTTTCCTATGCTTATAAAGACAGTGATGGTAATGTTTATAAACTTGGTCATGGCTTAACATATAAATAATATTAATGGAAAAAATCTAGCTAGGGTTTCTTGCCTTAGCTTTTTTATTTGCCAGATTGATTAGGGATAAACATAAGGAAAATTTTACCGTTGGGATCTTAGGGAATAAGGACTAACATTCATTTCATATATATGGGAAGGAAGTGTATTTAAGAGGAGGGACAAAATGGCAGCAAATCCGATTGTTGCTAGATCATTAGACGAAATCAAATTTTGGTCTAGGATTATGAAGGAACATTCTTTATTTTTAAGTCTTGGATTTACCTATGAACAGAAGCAATTAATTGAAGAAGCCCAGCAATTTATGGCCTTATTCGAAAGAATTGAGGAGAAGCTCTCTAGATTTACGGTCAATTCGGATTTACGTCAAGTTCAAGCTTTTAATACCGAGGTTTATCAAGCCGCGGCATCAATTTACGGCTATAAAAGGAAGATATTAGATTTAACACTTCGCTGTCAAATCAGGCATAACAATTTTCCTTTATTAATTGACCATATTAGCAGAGAAGCGGCATATTTTGCGAATCGGTTAAAAGAATTAAATGAAGGTATATTAGCCCCGACACCTGATTCAATTATTGAAGAAAATGTATTTTTCTTAAAGATTATGGCAGACCATGCAAAGTTTATCGGGCACCTTTTAGATCCTTCTGAAAGAAAGTTAGTGGAGCAGGCGAGAGAGTTTAGTAATGATTTTGATAAATTGTTGTTCCAAGCAGTTGATTTAGATTATATGCGGCCACAATCTGAAACCCAACCATTACTGAGTCAATTTTTAAACCAAAATAAAGTATCTGTTGCTTCATTAAGGGATTTCAAGAAAACAGCAAGAGACTTAATAGAAGAATGTCGGATTAAGAGCAACATTCACCCGCTCTTAGCTGACCATACATTTAGGGAAGCTTCGAGATTCCTAGAAATCATTGATATGTTTGAGGCTAGTCTGACTAAAGCTTAACAAACGATAAAAACAAACCTTCCCCTAGCACAGGTGGAAGGTTTGTGTTTTTAGTGATTTGGAAGCGCTTTCGATTTTTTAAGCCTCTTTGGTTCGTATTTCTTGATCTAAAAGGTGGCCAACAAACGAAATTTCTTGAATCGTTACTGAAAGTTCTCCGGTTGGAATTTTTAACGAAATCTTTTCACCAATGTTTTTAAAAAGAAGCTGTCTGCCCACTGGAGATAAGAAGGAAATATAACCAGTATCCGGATCCGATTGTTCTGGGTAACAAATGACATAATCCTCTGCTTCGTTATCCTCGTTATACAGTACCGTAACCTTTGTCCCAATTAATACCTTAGGGAAAAATGAAATATGATTATTTTTTTGATGTACTTTTAATAAGTCCTCAACTTCTAATACATATAAATTAAAAAAGTGTTTTAAACGGTCAGGTATAGGGGTGGATGAGAGGTAAAGGTTCGTTAGCTCCTTGATGTTTTCATCAATATAAACTAACTGTTGAATGAAGTAGTCTCTACCTTGATATGCACTATGGTTCATAGTAGATAACCCCCAAGCTAGGATTTAACCTTTTGCAAAACTTCATTAAATTTTTCATTATAAAATCCTCCTAAATAAAAAAATGAAACCTTCCAAAAAAGAAAGCAGATAGGCCAACAGTAATATTGGCACAGCTGTTTCTGTACAATAGAGAGGACTATAGCCCCTTTACTGAATGGAAGATATTAGTATTATTTTAACATATATTCATGGAAATATCATGAATACCAATCATTTGTTACTTGGTATTTACATCAAAGGATATCAAACGAGAAATACAGCCTCTATCCCTTGTATGATTCAACGACAGATTGTAAAATAACTACAATCAAACTGATTGAGGTATTTAATGAAAAGATACAAATTAATTAAAAACTACAGAGGTATTCACAAGAAAGGCACTATTTTCTTTCTTATAGCAGAATCAGAGTTTATCGGTGTTAAAGAATTTGTATTACAAACCATGAAATTAGACGGGAAAATCATTCTTTCTGAAAAAGAACTGAAAAATTACTTTAGGCAATTATATTAATTAATCCAGAAAATAAATTATTCTTTAGTAAAAAATATATTTTTCATATGAAATATTTTTATTTTTCAGCTAAAATTACCTTAGAATGTATTTATCGACACTCTATCCTAAAATTTAGGAGTTGGATGTAGATGTGGTCATATATTTTCAAAAGGAAAAATAAAGACAGGATAGAAAGTTCGAATATTATGTCCCTACGAAAAGCTACGAAAGAAGCTGAAATTGAAAAAATTTCCAATACTCTTAAGGAAGTACTTTGCCAAACTTCTAAGGAAATAGTCTTTTTATGTGTTGGAACAGATCGGTCCACAGGCGATTCACTCGGTCCAATGGTGGGCACAATGCTGAAGGAAAAGAATATTCCTTTTCCAGTTTATGGAACACTAGAACAGCCCGTTCATGCACTAAATATAAAGAAAATTATCAAGGATATCCATAAAACATATGATGAACCTTTTATTTTTGGCATTGACGCTTGTTTGGGGGATGAAGGGAAAATAGGTTCCGTTTTTATTAAAGAGGGAGCCTTTATCCCTGGAAACGCAGTAAATAACGTATTACCAAGTGTGGGTAATTATCATTTGAAGGCAATCGTCAATTATCTAGACCCACTCTCACCGGTACAATCTTTAAATAGCACTCGTTTGTATACCGTTAAGATTCTTGCAGAAATAGTAACGGAGATTATCATCAAGGCTGCATTTGATGGTAAGAACCTTCAAAATGACCGAGTAACGTAAAGAAGTGTATCTGAAATTCTTCCTGCTAGGGAAAAATTCCAAGAAAATGTTATAATTGGTATAAAGAATACCGAGTAGGAAGAGGGAGTCAAAATGGTAAGTAACTGGACGGAGGATAATTTAATCTCGATTCGAGAGAGGGTTTATATCCACATTAAAGATCTTATTTTAGAAGGAGAGTTCAAAGCAGGCGATCGATTGGTGGAAAGAGAGCTGGCAGAAAGACTGAATATTAGTCGGACTCCTATTCGTGAAGCATTATTTCGTTTAGAATCACAAGGGTTTGTGAAAACCGTACCTAGAAAAGGTGTAATTGTTGCAGATATCTCTGAGAAAGAAATCATTGAGGTATTTACAATTCTTGCATCCCTTGAAGTCTTGGCAGCAAAATTAGCTGTTCAGAAGTTAGATGACGTATCAAAAAGTAAATTCAATGAATGTATTAAAAAAGTGGAAGCCGCCTTGCAGGATAAGAGAGAATCGGATTACGCAGATATCCACTTTGAAATAAATCATTTATTATATAGTTCTGCTAAGAACACTAAATTATTTGAGATTCTAAGTGGATTGTCGGATTATATAAAAGCATTTGCAAAGCTTGGCCATAAAAAAACCGGAAGAGCAGAACAGGCAATGGAAGAGCATATTAAAATTATGGAAGCCATTGTGAATCAAGAAACAGAAATGGCAGAATTTCTTACAAAAATTCATATTGAAAATGCTAGAAAGGCGTACATTGAATCTGTTAAAAAGGGATAAGAAACTAAACAAATAAAGAAAGAGCTAATTCTAGCTCTTTCCAGGCTGTCGAGAAACTCTCGACAGCCTTTTATTTTTTCATAAACTTTAATGATTCACCGCGTTAATTTGATATAAT
>NZ_JABWSY010000006.1 GCF_013396335.1 Bacillus sp. EB106-08-02-XG196 | reverse complement strand
CCCGGCACGCCCGCGGAAAGCGAAGCACCTGGAGTGGAAATCAACAGGCCATTGAGCAGGCACGAATTTTTTGAAAAATCGTAGGTTAGACTCTGATAAAATAAAAAATTGCCGAGAAAGATACCCTTTCTCGACAATCTGAAGCTTAGTCAATTTGACTAAGCTTTTTTGATTGCTTCCATTACTTGCGTATCTAGTCGAGCAGCTGCATTTTTGTCATATGTTTTATCATACTGTGGCTCTGTAACAATTTTTGAACCATAAAACATGACATCCCTAACCTCGTGAATACGTATTTCAATCAGCGCAAGCTTTAATGGAACGTCCTGGAGCCGCTCTTCTTTCAAAGATGCTTCACCTTGTATGGAATATGTAGATTCATTAGCAATTAAATTGACAACCACTTTCTTATTTTGATTGATATTTTGAATAATTCTAGATTTATTATCTACAGCAAAATAGATTGTTTCTTCATCTTTTGCTAAAATCCAAGATATCGCGCTAACATTTGGACCACCTGTTTCATAATCTACCGTTGCTAACGTTACAAACCTTTCCTTCTGCAGCTCATCATATAACGGCTTAATGAGCCTTGGTTCTACTTGATTTGGCATACATACAACCCCTTCATTCAATTCCTTATATCCTTATGTCAAAAAAACAGACATTCTTATAGTACTATTATCTGTTTTTTTCAGCAACTTAATCACAATAGATTTACTTGCTATCATCTTTGCATGATATACTATAGTATAAGAAAAGCAAGACAAGAATGGACTCAGTGAGGTGCTTTATGAGGGTAAAATGCGTGATCTGCGACAAAATTGAATCGATTGAAGATGAATCATTTATAGCTAAACGACTTCGAAATCGTCCTATCCATACATATATGTGTCAAGACTGTAGTAGTAGAATCTCCGATAAAACAAAAGCAAGAATTGATACAGGTAACTTTAGATTTTATCGAGCACAGTCTGAGAAGGATGACTGGTAAAAAACATGCCAATTCCATTGCGGAATTGGCATGTTTTTTTATTCATCTTCAAATGGAAAGTTGCAATATTTATCTGGCTCTTGGTTAATTTGCTTAAGCATTACTTCGATAAGTTCACGAGGAAATCTCGTCTTCTTCGATTCACCCTCATGAATATAAGTAACATAATACATCACATCATCTGTTGTCACTTCGATGTTTAATAAATGTTGTTCATTCTTAATAATTTCATCAAAAAGGTCTAACGTCTCTCTTGCTGCAGTATCTTCGGGGCGAGCGTCGCATACAACCTTTATCGATAGCCAATTATAGAGCGCATCCTGTACCGATCTCATGTAAATATCCCCCGTTACTTTGCCTCAACCTGCTGTTTTTTCGACTGATGTAAGCGAATTTTGTAAATGATTAAAATCAAAGCTGCTACAACAAGCCCCTCTGTTATTGGCAAGAAGATTCCGAGTGCAGTAAGAATCGTACACCCTGCAGCTAAAAAGATATAAATCAATATTGATTTTATTAACGGCAGCTTCTGCTTTTGTGCAAAGCCAAGTTTATAAACCAAAATTGAGAGAGCTACAATTGTAATATAAAGAAGCCACATTCCCAATTTTGGTTGTTCAGTTACGTTATAGAGGGCTGGAAAAAAAGATAACCGGTCCGCTACATTCACGCATATTACCTCCCCCGAAGAGATATTAACTTAATTCTGCAACCTTTTTCTTTTTGGCCATTCTTTCACGTTCATTTTTATCTAGAATCTTCTTACGTAAACGAATTGATTCTGGTGTAACTTCACAATATTCATCATCGTTTAGGTATTCTAATGACTCTTCTAGTGTCATAATTCTTGGTTTCTTTATGACAGAAGTCTGATCCTTATTGGCAGAACGAATATTGGTCGCTTGTTTCACTTTTGTGATATTAACAGTAATATCGTTTTCACGTGTATGTTCACCAACAATCATACCCTCATAAATTTCAGTACCTGGCTCAACAAAGATAGTACCACGGTCTTCAACTCCCATAATACCATATGTCGAAGCTTTTCCAGACTCCATGGATACTAGTACACCTTGACGTCTTCCACCAACTTGACCTTGTACCATTGGCTGGTAGCTGTCAAATGTGTGATTAATAATTCCATACCCGCGTGTCATAGTTAAGAACTCTGTTGTATAACCAATTAATCCACGTGCTGGAACATTAAAGATTAAGCGTACTTGACCTGATCCGTTATTGATCATATCAATCATTTCGCCTTTACGGGCACCAATTGATTCCATTACAGAACCTGTATGTTCTTCTGGTACATCAATTTGTACTCTTTCAATCGGCTCGCTACGAACACCATCTATTTCTTTTACAATTACTTCAGGCTTAGAAACTTGTAGCTCATACCCTTCACGACGCATGTTTTCAATTAAAATAGATAAGTGAAGCTCACCACGGCCTGATACAATCCAGGCATCTGGCGAATCCGTATTTTCAACACGTAAGCTAACATCTGTTTGCAGCTGAGCGTGTAGTCTTTCTTCGATTTTTCTTGAAGTTAGGTACTTACCTTCTCTGCCAGCAAATGGACTGTTATTAACAACAAAAGTCATCTGTAATGTTGGTTCATCAATTCTTAGAATTGGTAATGCTTCTTGGTGCTCAACCGGACAAACGGTTTCGCCCACATTAATATCTTCCATACCAGAAACAGCAATTAAGTCTCCCGCTACTGCTTCTTGAATTTCCTGACGTTTTAATCCAAAGAAACCAAAGATTTTCGTTACACGGAATTGTTTAACAGTACCGTCTATTTTCATTAATGAAACCTGTTGGCCAACCTTCATTGTACCGCGGAAAACTCGGCCAATCCCAATTCGTCCTACATAATCATTGTAGTCAAGAAGGGCAACTTGGAATTGTAAAGGCTCTTCACGATTGTCAATTGGTGCTGGAATGTGTTCAACAATTGAATCATATAAGCATTGCATGTTTTCATCCTGTTTATCATGATCGGTACTTGCAGTTCCATTTATCGCTGAAGCGAAAATGACTGGGAACTCAAGCTGATCTTCATTCGCACCTAGTTCAATAAATAAATCAATTACCTCATCAATTACTTCCAAAGGACGAGCAAAATCACGGTCAATTTTATTAACGACAACAATTGGAGTTAGATTTTGTTCTAACGCCTTTTTTAATACGAAGCGTGTTTGTGGCATTGTTCCTTCATAGGCATCAACGACAAGTAAAACACCATCAACCATTTTCATGATACGTTCAACCTCGCCGCCAAAATCGGCATGTCCCGGTGTGTCCAAAATGTTGATTCGTTTATCTTTATATTGTATCGCTGTGTTTTTAGCGAGAATCGTTATTCCACGTTCTCTTTCCAAATCATTTGAATCCATTGCACGTTCCTCAACGTGCTCGTTTGTACGAAATGTTCCTGATTGCTTTAATAATTGGTCAACCAAAGTCGTTTTCCCGTGGTCAACGTGTGCGATAATAGCTATATTGCGAATATCTTCTCTTAATTTCAAGTGCTTCACTCCTACTTCTATTTGAAAAAATTTTAAGCTATTTATAGTTTCCCATATACAACTAAAGTATTATACCACATTTATGGTGGAAAGCTAACTTCATTTTATGTAGAATAAGCTATAATAAATATCACAATGATTTTTTTTATTTAGGAGACGAAGGGGACTAGCAAAAAATGAAGCAAATTAAATGGATTTTTGTTCTTTACGCTATACTTGCAACCGTAAGTATTATGGGAATTGGCGTGGCAATTGGAGAAGAAAGTATTTTAGGAATCATTGGCAGTATCATTACATTAGTACTTGTAATGGGATTTGGATTTAAAACAAAAGCTAAATTTAGAGCTAATGGAGAATTGTAAAAAAAGAATAGCGGAAGCGTCTATAAACTAGGGCTTCCGCTTTTCTTTTTACCATTTACCTTCATTTAAATATTCATTTATGATGCTTTGGTGTAATCCTGGTTTTGCGACCAAGAGTGAATCTTTAGAAAGGAAATCAAGCTTTTTTCCTCTTAGATTGGTAACAATACCACCTAATTCTTCAATAATTACAGCACCTGCAGCAACATCCCACGGTGACAACCTCATTGAAATATAGGCATCCACTCTTCCTGTTGCCACAAACACCATTTCAAGTGCAGCAGTACCATATGACCTAGTACCTCTTGCCTCTCTTACTAGTGGTATTAGTAGGTTATGGTCAATCCGATGATTTTCCATTACCCAAGTTGCATTTAACGCAATGATTGATTCTTTTACTGCCACTTTATTTAATTTAGGCAGCGGAGAGTCATTCATAAAGGCTCCTTTACCATTAATTGCATGATATAATTCACCATGAGCAACATCATAAATAAGCCCAATCTTACCAATACCATTTTCATACACACCTAAGGATATGGCGAAATTTCGCTGTTGATGGATAAAGTTCATCGTCCCATCTATTGGATCAATAATCCATACTACTCCATCAAGATTATTTACCTCATCCCCAAACCCTTCTTCACCTAATATCCTATGGTTTTCAAAAGTCTTTCTGATTTTATTAATAAAAAATTGTTCAATTTCTTTATCTATATTTGTTACTAAATCATTGGGATTTGATTTGGTTTGGATATTTAAGGTCTTAGAAAAAGATTCCCTAATTTTATCCCCAGCTTCCTTTACCCATTGCTTAGCTTGAAGATCAATGTATTCCCAGTCCATATTTTCCCTCCCATTTATGTATATCCTAAGCTTAATCAAAATTAACTGAGCCTTCAACTTTTAACATTCTTACACTAGGGCAAAACAATAAACGAACTCTCTTCTTTCCTACACAGAGTTCGTTTTATAATTTCAATATATACTTCTTTATTTTCATTCTAAATTGTATCCCCTTTGAAAACAAATTATCAAAGAGCTTTTAGTTTTAATAACTCTATGCGGATTTTTTCTAACTTTTGTTTGCATTCCTTCATCTTTTTTTCATTTTTTTCTTCGAGAGCTTCAAATAATGTTGCCAGCTCATAATCCATCTCTAATCGTAAATATGCCATTCTTTCCTTTTCGCCAACTTTTTTTAGTGAGGTATTCATTAATTGTTTCATTTAAGCTTTCTCCTTTCAACTGTTATTTAATTTTTCAGACTATTTTTAGTAATATAATATGAGCCACCATGTAAGGTTGCAACAAATATGTGCGTTAACCTATATAAGCAGTTCGTTTCAAGAATTTCCGCCAGTATGCTACAATGAATGACAAATGTCTGCATATGGAGGTTCCACATGGACTTTAAAAACTTTACGAGTGAAGATTTCGATGTTTTTCAAATAGATGGATTAGAGGCAAGAATGGACGCTCTTAAAGAGAGAATTCGCCCTAAATTAGAAAGTCTTGGACGCTATTTTGCACCTGCGTTAACAACTTTGACTGGGGATGAACTATTTGTTCACGTTGCCAAACATGCAAGGAGAACGATTAATCCGCCAAAAGATACATGGGTTGCATTTGCTAATAATCCACGTGGATATAAAATGCTTCCACATTTTCAAATCGGACTATGGAATACACATGTATTCATTTGGTTTGCTGTGATTTATGAAGCACCCCAAAAACAAGACTTTGCGAACAGATTTACCAAAAGGTTAAACAAAATATATAAAGAAACACCAAAAGACTTTGTTTGGTCTTTAGACCATACAAAAACAGAATCGGTGTCACATGGAAATATTTCAAAAGAAGATTTACGGAGCATGTTTGACAGGCTGGAACAGGTGAAAAAGGCAGAAATATTATGCGGATATGAGATTAAACGGGATGACGTTCTTAAATTAAGTGAAGAAGAATTCCTACAGCGCGTTGAATATGTTTTCAATAAGGTTGCACTCTTATATAAAATTGCTCTTAATGCCAAGTAAAAAACTCCGAACCCAGTTCGGAGTTTTTCTCGTTATTTCATTAAAATTCTTTCACCTAGAGAGGCATCTTTGGCTTTTTTAATTGCCCGATAGGAAGAATAACCACTTATTTCTTCAAATTCACCACAAAGTGTTTTTTCTTCTGCTTTACTCGGTACGATTTCTTTAAACCTCCGGTAAATACTCATTAGTTCTTCACGTTCAATTCCTTTTTCATAGGCCCGTTCAACAGCCTCATAAAACTTAATGACATCAACAATTTCATCTGTTGTCCAATGGTAATCAATTGGGTATTGGTATTCCAAGTTGTTTTCACCTGCTTACTTTATTTACATATATGTATAATACCCCTATTTTGCCCATTTTCCACGAATTTGCTCTGCATCAGTAATCATTCGATCAAATAATTCTTCAACGGTTGGTATATCCTTAATGAGTCCCATCACTTGACCTGCCCACGCAAAACCCTCATCTTCAACTCCATCATATATATATCGTTTATTTGCCTGTCCGCTAATATAATTCTTCAATTGTTCATAACCGCCGTTTACTTTTTCAATATCTAAAATTTTATTTGTCCAACTATTTGAAATAACACGTGCAGGTGCCCCTAGTGTGCGTTTAATTATTACTGTATTAGCTTCTGAGCCCTCAACAAGTCTTTTTTTGTATAGTTCATTTGCATGTACACATTCCTTTGTAGCAATAAATCTCGTCCCCATTTCAATTCCTTCTGCTCCTAGACTGAGAGCTGCCATTAGTCCTCTGCCATCTCCAATACCACCTGAGGCAATTACAGGGATAGAAACTGCATCAACTACTTGAGGGATTAATACCATCGTTCCTATATCATCCCTTCCTAGATGGCCGCCACCTTCCTGCCCCACTACCATTACAGCATCTGCGCCTAATTCTTCAGCCTTTTCAGCCTGCCTCCTAGCCGCAACAAGAACTAATTTTTTTATCGAAGTTCCTTTTAACTGTTCAAATATCGGTGAAGGATTTCCACCAGTCATAGAAATAACCGGTACGTCTTCATCAATGGCTACTTGGAGCATATCCTCAAAGGGGCGATTATGCTGACCAATTGCGTAATTTACTCCGAATGGTTTATTAGTCAGCCCCTTCACTTTTCTAATCTCCTCCCGAAGTTGAGTCGGGTTATCCAGAGACATTGCCGTAATTTGACCAAGTCCACCTGCATTGGAAACAGCTGCGGCTAGTTCAGAATAAGCTAGATGGGCTAAACCTCCTTGTATAATAGGATATTGGATATTAAGTATTTCAGTTACTCGCGTCTGCCAATTCAATGAAACCCCTCCTAATTATTGTTACCATCATATTTCGCTGTTAAAGGTTAATTTTCCTGTTTAATTGAGAAACTAACGTAACACTATAAAAAGTGGTTTACCATCGACACAAATTTCTATGCAAGCACTGGTATTAGTGCTATAATTCATTTGTTTTGAATTTATCAAAAGCAATTTGTATATAAAGAGGTGTGGAAATAAATTGTCTCAAAACCAAACACCGTTATTTAGCGGTTTATTAGAACATGCAAAAAAAAATCCTGTCCAATTTCATATCCCTGGTCATAAAAAAGGTGCTGGAATCGATCCTGATTTTAGAAATTTCATTGGTGATAATGCCTTATCGATAGACCTCATTAATATCGGTCCTCTTGACGACCTTCATCAGCCAAAAGGTATCATTAAACAAGCACAGGACTTGGCAGCTGAGGCATTCGGTGCAGATAGAACCTTTTTTTCAGTCCAAGGAACGAGCGGCGCAATCATTGCTATGATTATGGCGGTTTGTGGACCAGAGGATAAAATCATTGTCCCAAGAAATGTCCATAAATCCATTATGTCAGCAATTGTTTTCTCCGGTGCTATTCCCGTTTTTATTCATCCGGAAATTGATGAAGATTTAGGTATATCCCATGGTATAACGATTGATTCCGTCGAAAAGGCTCTTAACCAGCACCCTGATGCGAAAGCAATCTTAGTAATTAACCCAACGTATTTTGGGATATCTGCAGATTTAAAGAAAATAGTAGAAATTGCTCACTCGTATAATGTACCCGTCCTTGTTGATGAAGCTCATGGGGTTCATATTCATTTTCATGACAAATTGCCTCTCTCAGCAATGCAAGCAGGTGCTGATATGGCTGCAACGAGCGTCCATAAACTTGGAGGATCGATGACACAAAGCTCTATTTTAAATGTTAAAGAGGGTCTTGTTTCTGCCAAGCATGTTCAAACTATACTTAGTATGCTGACAACCACTTCAACATCCTATTTATTACTTGCTTCCCTCGATGCAGCTCGTAAGCAGTTAGCTACTAAAGGAAAAGAATTGATTGATAAGACAATAAATTTGGCACAATCAATTCGAAACAGAATTAATGAAATTGATCACTTGCGTTGTATTGGTGAAGAAATTTTAGGGTCAAAGGCAACTTTTGATTATGATCCAACAAAATTAATTATCTCAGTAAAAGAATTAGGCTTAACAGGGTATGAGGTTGAAAAGTGGTTAAGAGAAAGACATAATATTGAAGTAGAAATGTCTGACCTTTATAACATTCTTTGTATCATTACACTCGGCGATACAGATTATGAAGCAGACATTTTAGTAAAAGCTTTAAAAGAACTCGCAGAGGAAAGAGAACATAGAAAAGAAAGACTTGAGCCTATACAAGTTCTTCTTCCAGACATCCCTATTCTAGCATTAACTCCTAGAGACGCTTTTTATGCAGATACAGAGGTAATTCCTTTTGAGGAATCAGAAGGGAGAATCATTGCCGAATTTATCATGGTTTATCCACCAGGAATTCCAATATTTATCCCTGGTGAAATCATAACGAAAGAGAACCTTCACTATATTCGGGAAAACCTTGAAGCGGGATTACCCGTACAAGGACCCGAGGATGATGAAATAAAAAACATACGTGTGATAAAGGAATATAAAGCTATAAAATAAAAATACAGGATTCCGTCGAGGAATCCTGTTTCTATTTTAGAAAAGATATTTTATCTTTCTTCTTCTGAATGGTGACCATCGCAACAATTACATCTAGAATAGAGAACTGTTACTTTTTCATCTTCGAAATGATCAATTGTTGAGTCGCAAGCCTGGCATACGATTGTACCCATCTTTTTCAATCCCCTTTTCATTATGAAATGTTCATTACATTGAAAACGTTTTATTGTTGTTAATTTAATAATAATATAACACATTAGAAATATCAAGCCTAAATTGTATGTCACATTTAATTATTTATACACAAAAAAAGACCTATAAATAGGTCTTTTACTTTCAAACTATTCATATTGGGTAACAAATGGGATTTGCGGGAGGGTTTCACTGAAGAATTCTGCCAAATCTGCAGCTTGTTGTTTATCTGGAATCCGGAATACATTTTGAAGGTATTCAATATCTTCAATTTCTTTAGGATCGAGGAGAGTTGAACGGCCCGTTTGCATACAGACAACTAGGGGTTTTCCAAAAAACATGTTTGTGTATATAATTCCAAAATCATAACGAGTTTGTTCAGTAGTAAAACCAATAAACCTAACTTTTACATTTTCATGCTCATCATAGAGCTTATCAAATAATTCCATATGAATCCTCCTTTTCAAATTAATATTTAGAATATTATTATAATTTATTTTTTTATATAAAACAAATGACATTTATGTGTCTTAATGTTGTCACCATGGTTTTTTCAATGCTAGAATAAAGGAGATATCAAATGGGACATAGGGGGGATGAAGATGGCTGAAAACGCATTTATTAAACTTGTGCCTTCATCTGCAAAGCAAACAATTACTGTAGAAGAAGTAAAGGAACTCTTAAATTATTATAAAGATATTACTGGTAAAACAGGAAATCAAGTTGATTGGGAATATGGTGACTCTGCCTTTCCTTATGAAATTAAGGAAAAAAATGAAGGAAAAGGGAAATGGTTTTACTTACATTCTACAAACGAACGCTATTACGCAATCTTAATTGGTGTTGATCAAGAGAGTATTCGGAATGAAGACGGTACTGATAGAATCCAAACTTACATACAAGTTACTCTTCCTGAACAATCCACGTTTGGTGATAAGGGGAAAGCAAATGAATTCTGCAAATTCCTTGCCAAGAAATTACAAGGAGAGCTGCACCTTTTTAATGAGCGAATCATGTACTATTATCCGAGGAAGTAATAAAAGAACTAACTCCCATCCGGGAGTTTTTTTAATGCGTTAAAAGTGCCAGTGTATAGTGTATGGAGGTGTATATCATAAGGCTTAAAGAGGTAATAAAAAGTGTTTTGGCAGTTGATTGGGTAACTCTGTTACAAAGGGCAAAGGCTAAATAAAAAAATACAAAAAACATAATCACCTTGTATAGTAGTTGATCATGCTTTGACATCCATTCAATCAGAGTAAAAGCACTCCATATTATTAATTGCATTATAATTACAACATACATTCGCATTTTTTATCACCACTCAACATCTTCTCTTAAATAAAGATTGTAGTGTTTTAAATATATGCTCGGAAGTTATAATTTATCATTCGATTGAAATAAGAAGGTCCTTTCCATTATGTTTCGGAAAGGACTTTTATTTTTAGCTATTTTAGAACATGAATTGGAGTACCCATTGCTACTTCAGCGGCTTCCATTGTAATTTCTCCTAATGTTGGATGAGCATGAATGGTCAATGCTAAGTCTTCTACCGTCATTCCTGCTTCAAGAGCCAAGCCTAGTTCAGCAATCATATCAGATGCACTTGCACCGGCAATTTGCGCACCGATCAAGACACCATCTTCTTTGCGTGAAACTAATTTAACAAAACCGTCTCCACTGTCTAGTGATAAAGCACGGCCATTTGCTGCAAATGGGAATTTTGCTGAATTAACTTCAATACCCTCTTCTTTTGCCTGCGCTTCGGTATAACCTACGCTAGCTAATTCTGGATCTGAGAATACTACTGCAGGGATACCTAAGTAGTCAATTACAGCATTATGACCTGCTATCGTCTCAGCAGCAATTTTCCCTTCATAGGAAGCTTTGTGAGCTAATTGAGGACCTGCAACAACATCACCGATCGCATAAATATTAGAGACACTAGTTCTGCATTGATTGTCAATTTCAATCAATCCTCGGTCAGTGACCTTAACACCAATTTGGTCAAGTCCCATTTCATCCGTATTTGGACGGCGGCCAACCATAACAAATACGTAATCTGCTTCAATTTTCTTTTCTTCACCTTTAACTTCAAAGGTTACTACTACACCATTTTCAGTTTCTTCTACACCTTTAGCCATAGCCTTCGTATAGAATTCTGCACCTTTTTTCTTCATTGTTTTCTTAACTAGGGCAGCCATTTGCTTTTCAAATACTCCTAGACCTAAGATATCATCCGCACCCTCTAAGATTGTAACTTGAGTACCAAAATTTGCATAGGCACCTCCAAGTTCTATCCCAATAACACCGCCTCCGATTACAACGATTTTCTCAGGAACTTCTTGCAGATTCAATGCACCAGTTGAATTAAGTACTCGTTTTGAGTATTTAAAAGTTGGCAGCTCAATGGGACGAGAGCCTGATGCAATAATTGCATTTTTGAAGTTGTATGTTTGGGCAGAATTTTCGCCAATCACTCGTAATGAATTACCATCAACAAAGTAAGCTTCGCCGCGAACAATGTCAACTTTATTTCCTTTTAATAATCCCTCGACACCGCCAGTTAATTTTTTTACGATTCCAGCTTTCCATTCTTGTACCTTTGAAAAGTCAACTTTTACATTTTCAGCTGTAATTCCAAATGAATCAGAGTGCTTCGCCACTTCGTATCGATGTCCAGCAGCAATTACTGCTTTTGACGGAATACAACCTACGTTTAAACAAACTCCGCCAATATATTCCTTTTCAACAATCGTAACTTTTTGTCCTAACTGTGCTGCACGAATAGCTGCCACATATCCGCCGGGACCAGCGCCAATGACTATAGTGTCTGTATCTATTGGAAAATCTCCTACTACCATTTGTTACGCCTCCATTAACAATAGTTCTGGATCGTTTAATAATCTCTTAATGTGATTTAAAGCATTTTGAGCAGTCGCTCCATCAATCATTCTGTGGTCAAAGCTTAATGACAATGCTAATACAGGAGCAGCTACGATTTCACCATCACGTACAATTGGTTTTTCAGCAATTCTACCTACACCAAGAATAGCTACTTCAGGATGATTAATTACAGGTGTAAACCATTGTCCGCCAGCAGAACCAATATTAGAAATCGTACAAGATGCCCCTTTCATTTCATTAGGAGCCAGTTTTCCATCACGTGCTTTACCAGCTAATTCATTGATTTCATTAGAAATCGTAAATACGGATTTGCGGTCTGCATCTTTAACAACAGGTACCAATAAACCTTTTTCTGTATCAGCTGCAATTCCAATATTATAGTAATGCTTATGAATTACTTCACTTGTTGCATCATCAAGTGATGTATTTAATGCAGGGAATTCGCGTAAAGCACTAGTTAATGCTTTTACGATGTATGGTAAGAAGGTAAGCTTAATACCCTTTGCTGCAGCCACTTCTTTGAACTTTTTACGATGTGCAACAAGTTTAGTTACATCGATTTCATCCATAAGCGTTACGTGAGGGGCAGTATGTTTTGAATTTACCATCGCTTTTGCAATTGCTTTTCTGATTCCGCTCATTTTCTCACGGGTTTCAGGATATTCACCTTGTGGAATTGGAGCAGCTTTAGCTGCGGCCTCCGCCTGAGCAGCTGCTGGTGCTGGAGTTTCTGCCAATACTGCAGCTTGTGGTGCTCCTGCAGCTGCACCGCCGCTTAAGAATGCATCAATATCATTTTTTACGATGCGGCCATTTTTACCAGAGCCAGGAACTTGTGTAATTTCCACACCTTTATCACGAGCATATTTCCGAACAGATGGCATAGCAATAATTCTGCGATTAGGGTCTACTTCCACTTGTACCTGTGGTTGTGTTTCACCTATACCATATGCAGGTGGTGCTGGCGGTGGTGTTACAGGAGCATCTTGCACTGCAGCAGCTGCTGGTGCTGCTGGTGAAGCTGTTTCTTGCTTCGGCGCTTCTGCAGCATGCTCATCACCTTTAAATTGCAGGTTTTCATATCCTGGAGCATCAAATGTTACAAGAACCTGTCCTACTGTAGCTACCGTTCCTTCTGCTACTTTCACTTCAATAACAGTTCCTTCAACAGGAGATGGTATTTCTACGACTGCTTTATCATTTTGGATTTCGCAAAGGATATCATCTTCTTGGACTTTATCACCTGGCTTTATGAACCATTTAACAATCTCGCCTTCATGAATACCTTCACCAATATCAGGCATTTTAAATTGGAATGTGGTTGCGGTTGCGCTCACTGCGATTCATCCTCCTATTATGCATATTTTCAAACGTTCAATCAAAAGAAAAAGCGGGAAACAGGAATCCTATTCCCCATCTTTCATTAAGGCTGTTTTCTCAAAAAGAGCCTTTATTAGAATGTTAATACTTTTTTTGCTGTTTCAATTACGTCTTTGTAGTTTGGAAGCCAAGCTGCTTCAGCTTGTGGGAATGGGTAAATAGTGTCTGGTGCTGCTACACGCAATACAGGTGCTTCTAAACTTAAAATCGCACGATCACTAATTTCAGCCACAACATTTGCCCCAACACCAGCTTGCTTTTGTGCTTCTTGTACCACAATCGCACGACCGGTCTTTTCAACAGAAGCAATAATTGTTTCAATATCGATTGGGCTAACCGTACGCAAGTCAATAACTTCAGCAGAAAAACCTTCTTTTTCTAATTCTTCAGCTGCTTTCAATGACTCATGAACCATCGCACCATAAGTAATAATTGAAATGTCAGTACCTTCACGTTTCACATCCGCTTTTCCTAGTGGAATAGTATAATCACCTTCAGGAACTTCTTGACGGAAAGAACGATATAATTTCATATGCTCAAGAAAAATAACTGGATCATTATCGCGAATGGATGAAATCAGAAGACCTTTCGCATCATAAGGTGTTGATGGAATAACTACCTTTAAGCCAGGTTGCTGCGCCATTAAGCCTTCTAAACTGTCTGCGTGCATATCTGGAGTATGTACGCCTCCTCCGAATGGTGAACGGAATGTTATTGGAGCATTAAATTTTCCTCCAGTACGATAACGAAGACGAGCCGCTTGACCAGAAATAGAATCCATTACTTCATAAACAAACCCAAAGAACTGGATTTCCGGTACGGGACGGAAGCCCTGTAAGCTTAGACCAACTGCCAAACCGCCAATACCTGATTCTGCAAGTGGTGTATCGAAAACACGATCTTCACCAAATTCATTTTGCAGCCCTTCTGTTGCACGGAAAACACCACCGTTTACCCCAACATCTTCACCGAACACTAATACATTCGGATCATTTTTCAGTTCTACACGCATTGCATCTGTAATTGCTTGAATCATAGTCATTTGAGCCATGGCTTACTTCGACTCCTTTGCTTTATATATTTCATATTGTTCTTCTAAGTTATAAGGTAAGTCTGTATTTGTAATTGAGATTAGATCAGTCACCTTTTGTTTAGGGGCAGCATCTGCCTTTTTAAGTGCTTCTTTAATATCTTCTTTTGCCTGCTCAATTACTTCGTTTTCTTTTTCCTCATTCCAAAGGCCTTTCTTTTCAAGGAATTTACGGAAACGTACAAGTGGATCTTTCTTTTCCCATTCATTATCGAGCTCAGCTGTACGATACCGTGTTGGATCATCTCCGGCCATTGTATGTGGACCATATCTATATGTTAAAGTTTCAATAAACGTAGGTCCTTCTCCGTTAACTGCACGCTCACGTGCCTCTCTAACTGCTGCATACACTGCTAATGGATCCATACCGTCTACCTGGATACCAGGAATACCGGCTGCAACCGCTTTTTGAGCAAGTGTTTTAGCTGCAGTTTGCTTTTCAACAGGAGTCGAGATAGCAAAACGGTTATTTTGTGCAATAAAGATGGCTGGCGCTTTGTATGCACCTGCAAAGTTCATTCCTTCATAGAAATCACCTTGCGAAGTACCGCCATCACCTGTATATGTAAGAGCAACAGCTTTAACTCCACGTTTTTTAAAGCCTAAAGCAACACCTGCTGTTTGTACGTACTGAGCACCAATAATAATCTGAGGGATCGCAATATTTACTCCATCAGGAATTTGTCCACCTTCGAAATGACCTCTGGACCATAAAAATGCTTGGTATAACGGAAGACCATGCCATACGATTGGTGGTACATCTCGATAACCAGGTAAAATAAAATCCTCTTTTTCAAGCGCAAATTGTGAAGCTAATTGTGATGCTTCCTGTCCTGCAGTTGGTGCATAAAAACCAAGACGTCCTTGGCGATTCAATGAAATCGAACGTTGGTCCAAAATTCGGGTATAAACCATTCTGCGCATTAATTCCTGCAGCTGCTCGTCACTTAGGTTTGGCATTGCTGCTTCATTAACAACTTCGCCTTCTTCATTTAAAATTTGAAGCGTTGTAAATTGATCTTCTACTACTTCAAGTACTTTTTTAGCATCGACTTGAGCGTTCTGAGTTTTAGAAGCCATTCGTCACATCTTCCTTTCTTTCATTACAAAAATGTAAAAATAAATTCACTCATATTAGATTACCCAAAAACCTTAAACAACATAAACGATTATTCACTTTAACCGCCCGTTGTTCTGTACTATTATTTTCAAAAAAATTAATGGTACAATAAATAATTCCATATTGAGTTTACATCATCTAAATTCGCTCGTCAAATACTATGTTTCATAAATTTACAACATACAAATATTATTAACTCACTATTAATACAAAGTCCTGTATCACTCTATACTTCATCCTGTTATATTAATATATTATCGTTTTTTTTCACAAAAAAAGAAATCAGCCATAACAGCCAATTTCTTACTTTTCTTCTTCAAGATTAAGTCCTGCCAGTTTATAATATTCAAGCTTTTTCTCATTATAATGTGCGGTTAAAACATTGAATTCTTCATTAGCTTCAAATACCTTTTGATAGGTAGTATTTAAATCCGCAACATGTGCTTCAAGCTTGTCGTAAGAAATACTTTCTTCTTTAAGCATTAGATATAATTCTTTATCATAATCTAGCGCACTTGAATATTCCTTTGAAAGCCTGCTATGTAATTGGTATCTATTCTTCATTATTTTTGATAAATCTTCTGCTTTTTTCTTTTGGTCAGGTTCTTTTATAGTATTTATTATTTCTTCTGCTCTCTTAAATTCCGTTTTAGAAGCATTTATACTGTTAATTTCCATCTGTAAGTGGTTTTTCCTTTTTTCAATAATGGAAAGTGCTTCATCAGAAAGCGTGACAATCTTTTCATGCTGCTTCATCCCTAAAGCCATAATTTCATTGTATATTTCCTTTTCTTTCCTTTCTAACTTTGCAAGCGGCTCTTGCTGCTCTTCAAATTCTTTCTCTGCATCCACAACTCTTTCTAACACTTGATACAACTTTTCAGCTGAAGACTCCTTGCTAATGCAGCCGGATAATAAAAAACCACTAATTACTACCGCTAAAATAATGCCTGTAATTCTAAAAATAGACAAGTCGCAACCCCCTTACTGATAACAATTCCTACTATATCCATACTTCTTATTTTTGACAATATCCCCTGAAAATTCTCTATCATTAATCAGAATAATTGTTGATACTTACAATTAACTTTTGTGGAATAGTCTGATAGACTAATGAATATCAATATCTTTAGTTTATAAACAGGAGTGAATCAATCATGTTAATGATGGATGATATCATTCGAGACGGCCATCCTACACTAAGAAAAGTAGCAGTTGAAGTACCTATGCCGCCATCGGAGAAAGACAAAAAAACACTTGAAAGCCTATTAGAATATGTAAAGAATAGTCAAAATCCTGAAATTTCTTCACAATACGGATTACGACCTGGAATCGGTTTAGCTGCACCACAAATTAACGTTTCCAAACGCATGATTGCTATTCACCTTCACGACGACAAAGGAAGCTTGTATAGCTATGCATTGTATAATCCCAAAATTGTCAGCCATTCAGTCGAAAAAGCTTATTTAGTTTCTGGGGAAGGCTGTCTTTCTGTAGATGAAGACATTCCTGGATACGTAGAAAGGTTTGCTCGAATTACTGTGAAAGGAATTTCGCACGAAGGCGAAGAGGTGAAGCTTCGCTTAAAGGGTCTCCCAGCCATTTGCTTTCAACATGAAATTGACCATTTAAACGGAATTATGTTTTATGATCATATTAATAAAAAAGACCCTTTTAAACCAATTGAGGGTGCAATCGCAATAGAAAGATAAAAAAGGCGCAAGTGCTCTGTCTCTTGCGCTTTTTACTATTTATATCAGTTTTACTTCCTTCAATCCATTCCAGATTCCATCTTCCGATACATCTGTAGTAACGAAATTTGCAAGTGCCTTAGCCTCGGGAACACCATTCCCCATTGCAACACCCGTTCCAACGGCTTTAAGCATTTCTAAATCATTTAAGCCATCACCAAATGCATAAACATCCTTCAAGTCAAACCCTAATCTGTCAATCATTTTCTTTATCCCTTCAGCTTTAGATCCACCTTTAGGTAAAATATCAACTGAGTAGGGATGCCATCTGATAAAATCAAATTCAGGGTAGTTTTCAAAGTAGAACGTCTCCTCGTTCTCTTTACAGAAAAGTAAGGATTGATAAATCTCATTTTGGACATAGAAAGATTTGTCCTCATCGGGATGTGGAAATAATAAGCTGCCCATACTTGTTTCAATAAATGGATGGTAATGAGTAGTTGCCTTCATGGTTAACTCATTCATAAATATCAATGGGTGTTCGTTAGTCTTTGTATCCAGCAGAAATCTTTCTAACTCAGATTGTTCTAGCGGATTCTTATAAATCGCTTCGTTTTCAAACACAACATACTGCCCATTAAAACTTACAAAAGAATCAATATCCAGTTCTTTTTTTAAGCTTGTAAACATAAAAGGCGCTCTTCCGGTTGCAATCGCTACAAATACACCATTTTCCTTTAATAATTGGATTGCTTTTTTTGTGCTCCTTGGGAGTTTCTTTTCTTGATCGAGCAATGTTCCGTCTATATCAAAGAAAACAATTTTTTTCATATAATTCTAACTCCTCTTTGCTTTTTCAATTATGATTAAGCTTTACAATAATTTCTCTATAAACATTAATCATAACAAGAATAATTGTCAATTCATAAAACTTTCATCATTCTACCATGTTTATCCATGAAAGATTTCTTGATTATTCCATATAATATTAGTATAAAAATCCTAAAATAAAAAAAAATCTAGAATATCTACCATGGCTTGCTTTACATTGGACAAGGATCGTTTAAAATAGGAAGTAAGGAGATGATCCACTATGTTAAAGAAGCTAAGAAAGAAGCTCTTAAAACAGTGGAAAGATTTACTACGAAAAAAATCAATTGCTTAACAACAACTTTTTTCGAGCCCTTCAAACTTGCGAAGGGCTCATTCCTTATTGTAAATTGATTATCAGTGTATTTATTTACATATTTTTCTATAAGTCCATATGCTTACTTTTTAGGCGAAAAGTGAAATTAAATGAAAAAAATGTAATTATTTAATATAATAGAAAAAGTCATGATCGATTAAGGAGCGAATTATTATGGTATTTAAAGTTTATTTTCAAGAAAGAGTTACTGAAGTCCCTGTTAGAGAAAAAACTAAGGTTCTCTATGTGGAGGGAGAATCGGTTAGAGATGTTCGCAAGAAAATTGCAGATCGTGGATACAACGTTGAATTTTTACAAGAAGTGACAGGTGCATTTTTAGAATACGAAAAACAAAATGAAGATTATAAAGTATTGGAGATTTGATAATTTATGAAATTTGTAAAAAATGACCAAACTGCCGTTTTTGCCTTAGGCGGTTTGGGTGAAATCGGAAAAAACACATATGCAGTTCAATTTCAGGATGAAATAATACTAATTGATGCCGGGATTAAATTCCCAGAGGACGAGCTATTAGGAATTGATTATGTCATCCCGGATTACACCTATTTAGTTAAAAACGAGGACAAGATCAAAGGATTATTCATTACTCACGGACACGAAGACCACATTGGCGGCATTCCTTATTTATTAAGAGAAGTAAATATTCCAATCTATGGCGGGAAACTTGCTTTAGGGTTAATTAAAAATAAATTAGAAGAGCATGGCCTCTTAAGGACCGCAAAACTAATTCCCATTCAAGAAGACGATGTGATAAAATTCCGCAAAACGTCTGTTACTTTTTTCCGAACAACACACAGTATTCCTGATTCTTATGGAATTGTCGTGAAGACTCCTCCAGGTCAAGTTGTCCATACAGGGGACTTTAAATTTGACTTTACACCTGTTGGTGAACCGGCAAATTTAACGAAGATGGCAGAAATCGGTAAAGAAGGCGTATTGTGCTTACTTTCAGATAGTACAAACAGCGAAATTCCTGAATTCACAATGTCTGAACGTCTTGTTGGTGAAAGCATTGATGATATCTTCCGAAAGGTCTCTGGCCGGATTATATTCGCAACCTTTGCATCTAATATCTATAGACTGCAACAAGTTGTGGAGGCTGCCGTTGCAAACGGAAGAAAAGTAGCCGTTTTTGGTCGAAGTATGGAATCAGCCATTAATATAGGTCAAGAATTAGGGTATATCGTTGCACCAAAAGAGACATTTATTGAAGCGAACCAAATTAATCGACTTCCTGCAGATAAAGTTACAATTCTATGTACTGGAAGCCAAGGCGAAGCTATGGCTGCTTTATCTAGAATTGCTAATGGAACACATAGACAAATACAAATTATCCCGGGCGATACAGTGGTATTCTCATCTTCCCCTATTCCAGGGAACACAATTAGTGTAAATCGGACGATCAACATGTTATTTAGAGCAGGTGCTGAAGTTGTTCACGGGAAACTAAGCAACATTCATACTTCTGGTCATGGTGGTCAAGAGGAACAAAAATTAATGCTGCGCTTAATAAAGCCAAAATTCTTTATGCCGATTCACGGAGAATATAGAATGCAAAGAATGCACGCCAAACTTGCTGTCGACTGCGGTGTGGAAGAAGAAAATTGTTTTATCATGGATAATGGTGAAGTATTAGCACTTTCTGAAAACAGTGCGCAAGTAGCCGGGAAAATCCCATCCGGCTCTGTTTATATTGATGGAAGCGGTATTGGCGATATCGGGAATATTGTTTTACGTGACAGGAGAATCCTTTCAGAAGAAGGATTGGTCGTTGTGGTGGTTAGTATTAATATGAAAGACTTTAAAATCGCTTCAGGACCTGACCTTATTTCTAGAGGGTTTGTCTATATGAGAGAATCTGGTGATTTAATTAACGATGCTCAAGCTCTAATTACTAAGCATTTAAATAAAGTAATGGAACGCAAAACAAGTCAATGGTCAGAAATTAAAAACGAAATTACTGATACATTAGCACCATTCCTTTACGAAAAAACAAAACGCAGACCAATGATTTTACCAATCATTATGGAAGTATAAAAAAGGAAGCGCCTAGGCGCTTCCTTTTTTATTGTCTAGCGGCAGCACCTAGGCGCTGTCGCTTTTCTTATTGCATAACCTTCCGTTCAAAACGATCAATATCTTCGTCTGTACCAATGACTATCAACACATCGTTAGCAAGGATATCTTCATTTGCCTTTGGAGAAACGATGATATCCATTCCCCTTTTAATTGCAACAATATTTAACCCATATTTCTTTCGAATGTCTAAATCAATGATGGTATGACCGCTAATCTTACTGTTTGCTACAATTTCCACAATACTATGTTCATCGGATAACTCTAGATAATCCAACACACTGCTGGAAGCCATATTGTGGGCAATTCTTCTTCCCATATCTCTTTCAGGATGTACAACTTTGTCTGCGCCAATTTTCACAAGCACCTTTTCATGATAATCATTTTGTGCTTTAACCGTAATATGATTTACCCCTAACTCTTTTAATATCAGGGTGGTTAAAATGCTAGATTGAATATCATCACCGATTGCAACGATGACATGGTCGAAGTTACGAATACCTAGGCTCTTCAGAACTGCTTCATCTGTAGTATCACCTACAGCAGCGTGCGAGGCTATCATCGCGTATGCATTAACTCTTTCTTCGTTTTTATCAATTGCGAGCACTTCAAAACCTTCATCAGAAAGAGTTCGGCAAATACTCCCGCCAAATCGTCCTAATCCTATTACCGCAAAATTCTTTCTCATTAAAACTCCCCCAGGAAAATCAATTAACCATTTTCATTTTAGCATATCCAATTTAGTTGAATATACTAATTTAATGATTGTCGTTTCTTTTCTGTACTTTTTTGATAAACAAATAAATAAAAACTGTAACCATTGCCAGGATTACTAAAACAGGTAAATTACCAACGATAAAAACAATAAAACCTGAAATAGCTGCTAACAGCATGTTTGTACTTTTCATAAATTGTTTTTTTGTTTTATCCCAGGTATTAAGATCTTCATCTTCAAGATTAGGCACTATGACTTTATTTTCATAAAGTGAAATATGGATCGTTGAAAGTGAGGTCTGATTTTCTAGGTATTTCATTCTCCCTTGTATTGTTTCAATTTCCTCTTGTACTGCAGCGAGGTCAGCGGAAATTTTTAAAAGGTCTTCTGTCTTTTGTGCGGAATTCATGAATGAAGTTAACCGTTCTTCCACAACTCTTTTCGACTTTAGTCTTGACTCAAGGTCGACATACTCTTCGGTTACATCTGTTCCAGTAATATTTCTCTGTAGGACTTCTGCTGCCTGACCCTCAGTATCATGCAAAAAGGCTTGGAAATTCTTTTGGGGTATCCGTACGGTGATTTGTCCACTAACTTGCTCTATCCCATCCTTTGATACATTTGACTCAGATATATAGCCGCCATATTTTACTACTTGAGCTTCTATGGTCTGTAAAGTTTGTTCAAATTTCTTAACCCGGAGGTGTAAATCTGCTTGATAGATAACCATTTGATTAGGGACCTCTAATTCTGACTGCGCTGCTGCCTCTTGTTTTGTACTATTATCTAATGCTACTTGTGATTTTTCTTCCATACCAGCCTGTCCGGAATCCAATTCCGCACTTTTGTCACTACTCATCTTCGCTTCTTCACTTTTACTGTTAGAACTGCAAGCAGCTAGTAAAAAACACAGTGATATCAAAGCAAGTAATCTCACCGTTTTTTTCATGTAACTTACCCCCTTTTGTCTATTATTAATACCGACGATAAAATTTAGGGATGGTTACAAAAAAACAAAAAAAAGACTGCTCGTTGATAAAACGAGCAACCTCTTGTTTCTCACTTATTCTGTTTTTTCTAATTCATCTAATACCCGGTTAACTCTTTTTTCGAGCATTTTCATGCCGCTGCCGCCGGCTTGGAAATGGCGAAGTTTACCCTCACGGTCAAATACATAATAAGCTGGAACATATTGATTTTCAAATGTATCAGCTAGTTTATGTTCACTATCAACAAAAATAGGCTGATTAATTCCATGTTCTGCTGCAACTTGCTTGATTTGCTCCATATTTAAGTCTTCTTCCGACCTTGGCATATGAACCGCCACTACATTTAATTTGTCTTTGTATTGATCACGGAATTGATTAACTTGCGGCATAGCTTCTTTACATAAGTAACAGCTGACAGACCAGAAATGGATAAGAGTAGGTTTCTCTCCAACTAAATCCTCTCTTGTAACTTCCCCATTTAACCATTCAACTGCACCAGATAATTCTGGCATTGCCTCACGTAATTTCATGACGTATCCCCTTTTTAAAAAAAGACCTAACTAAAATTGTTAGGTCTCTTCTTTTTAATAATTTTCAAGATTAAGCATTAAGAGTTGCTTGTCCTGGCTTCCAATTTGCTGGGCAAAGTCCGCCAGTTTGCAGTGCTTGTAGTACACGTAATGTCTCATCTACATCACGGCCGATATTGTTGTGATTAACTACAGAATACATTAATTCACCTTCTGGGCTGATGATGAATAAGCCGCGAAGTGCAATACCTTCTTCTTCAATTAACACACCGTAATCGCGTGCAACCACATGGTTGGTATCTGCTGCTAATGGATAGTTTAGCTCACCCAGACCATTGTTTTTGCGGTCTGTATTGATCCAAGCAAGGTGAGTATGAATGGTATCAGTAGAAGCACCGATTACAACTGCATCAAGATCATCAAATTCTTCATAACGATCTGAAACTGCTGTGATTTCTGTTGGACAAACAAAAGTAAAGTCCATTGGATAGAAGAACAAAACAGTCCATTTGTCGTTTTTCATGTTCTCTTCAAGGCTTACCTTTCCAAATTCTTTGTTCGGTAAGACTGCGTCCATTTCAAATCTAGGCGCTTGCTTAGCTACCATACGTTCTGGCATGTCTAATCCCTCCAAATGATTAATTAGTTCCTTCTTTGGTTTACCCTTTTTTCATAAAGAATAAACGACGATATGTAACAATCTTTTCTAATTTTCAGTTTAACATTTTTAGACAAAAGAATGAAATAATACGCTTTTAATCATCAATATTTATCAATTTCCTTGATATGATAGATAACTGGTGAGTATCTTTATAGCTACTTCTATTGCTTCTTCCTTTGGATTTAATTTAGCATGGTGGAGGCCATACGGGGAATCCACTCCCAGCCAAAACATTAAACCCGGTATTTCCTTTAACATGTAACCGAAATCTTCACCTGTCATGGCTTCTTTGCATTCAATAACATCAATAGTGGTCTGTTCCTTCATAAATTGAATGAAGTTCCTTGTAATATTCTCATCATTGTATACCTGGTGGTACATCGATCCATAATCAATAACGGCTTCACATTCAAAGCTGGTTTCTATCCCTTTTACAACAGCATTGATTCGTTGTTTGACCTTATCCATTGAATCATCAGAAAGGGTTCTAATCGTTCCCTCAAGCCTTGCCTTTTCAGCAATAATATTTTGCACTGTGCCACTAGTAATTTTGCCAATTGTAATCACTGCACTATCTAATGGATTTACATTACGGGAAATGATTGTTTGCAGCTGACCTACAAGTGAACATGCTGCAATTACCATATCATTTGTTAAATGTGGATAGGCAGCATGCCCACCCTTCCCTATTAAATCGATAAAAAGTTCTGAAGTATTTGCAAACAATAACCCCTCTTTTAGGGCAATAGATCCGACAGGATATTCTGGGGCGATATGCAGGGCAAAAATAATATCTGGCTTCCATTCCTGCATGGTGTCAGTTTTTAGCATTGGTTCTGCACCGCCTGGCCCCTCTTCAGCAGGTTGAAAGATAAATAAAAGATCATCCTCAATTGGATTTTGTACAAAGTGTGTTAAAACACCAAGAGCGATACTCATATGAAAGTCGTGACCACATGCATGCATTTGTTCCTGATGGGTTGAAGAGAATTCTAATCCTGTTTCTTCAACAATCGGCAGACCATCAATATCGGCACGATAGCCAATTATTTTTCTAGGATGTAAACCGTTAACCTTAACAAAAAGTCCTGTTTTCCATTTTTTTATGGTAACTCGCTCTAGTGATAAGGTTTCTAAATATGATAACAAATATGCTTGTGTTTTATATTCTTGAAATCCTAATTCAGGAATAAGATGCAGGTCACGTCTTATTTTAACAAACGGGTTCATTCATTTTTGCTCCTTTACTAGAGAGAAAGCGTGGATGCTGTCCACGCTTTACTTTTTCTTACATTTATAATTGGCGAAGTTCTTGCATGATTTCGGTTTTTGATTTTGTCTTCTCATCAATATCCTTAATTTTTCTTGCAGGGGTTCCGGCAACAACTGTATACGGAGGAACATCCTTCGTAACTACCGCACCAGCAGCAACTACTGAGCCTTGTCCCACTCTGACACCTTCTAATACTACTGCATTTGCACCAATTAGGACATCATCTTCGATAATAACAGGCTGTGCGGATGGCGGTTCGATAACACCAGCTAAGACAGTACCTGCTCCAATATGACAGTTCTTCCCAACAGTTGCTCTGCCACCAAGTACAACACCCATATCGATCATCGTTTTTTCACCAATAACAGCGCCAATATTAATGACAGCACCCATCATGATAACAGCATTATCACCAATTTCAACTTGGTCTCGAATCGTTACACCTGGTTCGATACGAGCATTAATATTTTTAGTATTTAATAATGGAATCGCTGAATTGCGGCGATCATTTTCAACTACGTAATCTTCTATTTTTTCCTGGTTTGATTCTAACGCAGGGTTAATATCAGACCATTCTCCAAAAACAACCCCAGTGTTTCCATTAATAAAAGTTTTAGAATTGCTTCCAAAATCGATACCTTCTAAATCACCTTTTACATAAACCTTTATCGGCGTTGATTTTTTGCTGTTTTGAATAAAAGAAATAATTTCATTTGCATCCATCATTTTCATATTTGTACCTCCAAATTTAATTAAAATTTACTTTACCAAACAAAGGTTTGGAAAACAAGAAAAATGTTAACAAGTATTAGCTGCTAATGACCGCTATGTTCTTTAATAAGGTCCACAAATGCCTGTACCTGTTTAAGTTGAAAGGATGACTCATAGGCTAATAACCATGTATCACGTATTAGGGAATCACCATTTTCATCAAGTAACGGAATCTTGTAAATTTCCTTTTCGGTGTTATTTAACGTAATGCCCGGTAAGATGGAATATCCTAAACCATTGAAGGTTAATTGCTTACATGTCTCAATTTGATCAACAATGATTGTTCTTTTAGGTGAAGTTTTGAATTGACGCATCCACCAATCTTGGATTTCTTGATAATAATTAGAATCACTTTTAAACTGGATGAAAGGTCTATCCGTTTCTAACAGCTGTTCAGGTCTGGTAATATCTCGATCCACCAAGAAAAGCGGGTCGCTAAAAAGTTTTATTTTAACCCCTTTCCAATCTGGCAATCCTCGAATGATTCCGATATGTACTTGGTCATCGTAAAGACTTTTCAGTATTTCACTGCTCCACCCCGTAATGAGTGAAATTTTTGCTTGCGGATATGTATCACTATATTTTTTTAAAACGGGTGGCAGCCAATTTTGACCTACAATCGAAGCAACTGCAATCTTTAAGGTACCTGATACCCCCGATTGAAGAGAATGTATACTTTCCCGGACCTTTTCTTCTTTAACCAGCACCTCATTGACAAATTGAATGACATGTTCTCCAGCTGGAGTAAGTGAAAGTCCTTTTTGAGAACGGATAAAAATTCTCGTTCCCCATTCTTTCTCTATCGTTTGCAGACGCTGCGAAAGCGCAGGCTGAGATACGAATAGCCTTTCAGAAGCTTTTCGCATATTCATTTCTTGAGCTAAAATTGATAATAAATGAAATTCAGATATTGAGGACAAAACCATCCACCTTTATGCTTTATTAAACAACCGCATTACTTATTATATAGTGAATATTAAAACATTTCATTAGTAAAGGTTTCTTTTTTTTCAGAAAAATACTCTGCAGCATTATACAGAGCCTTTTTTATATTTAGGAATAAATGAAATCAGAATTAAACTAACTATTGCAAAGGTAAGAACCACATAATATACCCAATGTAATGATTGAGTCAGCCCTTCCTGAAGTAGTTCTCTAGCTGATCCAGATAAAGTAGAGCCCTCATCTTCCTTTAATAAAAGGTTTGCAGAATCCACAGTAAGTTTTTCCTCAGATTGTTTGGAGTTATCACTAAGAAAATTGCCCAGCCGATTATTGAGAATTCCACCAAGTAAGGCTGCACCAATTGTGTTTCCTAAATTCCTCATAAACATATTGGCTGCTGTTGCGATTCCTCTTTGCTGCCAGCTTACTGTTGCTTGAATGGAGACAATAAAAGCGGTTGAGGTTAAACCCATACCTACGCCAACAATAAGAGACCCTAATGCAGCCCAGAGCGGCCCAGAGGAGCCTGTCATCGTGACAAATACTATACTGCCGATAATTAAGGCGCCACCTCCAATAAGGGAGGTTTTACGGTATCCCAATGAAATAAGCATCCTTCCAGAAAGCGTCGAAGCAATTGGCCAGCCAATGGACATTGCTGTTAATGTAAATCCTGCAACGATTGGTGTTTGTTCCATTACCCCTTGAACAAATGTAGGAAGAAAACTTGAAATTCCTATCAACATTATACCGGTTGTTAAAGAGGTTACATTCGCAATAAAAATAGATCTTTCCTTCCAAATATTAAAGGGCATTACAGGTTCTTTTGCCCGTCCTTCGTGATAGACAAACAGACTAATCGTAATAATAAATAAGACAATTAAGCTGACAATTTGCCAGGAGCCCCATGACCAACGTCCTCCACCCTCCACTAACAAAAACATTAATGAGGAAATAGACAGTGTTAATAAGAATGCACCTATGTAATCAATTTTATGCTTTTTCTTTTCAACGTTCTCGTGAAGGTAAAATCCTATACCAATCAAAGAAAGAATCCCAAGTGGGATGTTTATCCAAAAAATATAATTCCAGCTTACGTATTGGACGAGTAATCCACCTACTGCTGGTCCTGTAACAGCAGAGATTCCCCATACACTTGCTAAATACCCCTGAACTTTTGCTCTTTCCTCAGCAGAGTAAATATCACCAACAATAGTGGTTGCAATCGGAGTAACCGCACCTGCACCAAACCCTTGGATTAATCGAAAAATAATAAGTGCTTCCATCGATGTTGCAAAACCGCAGAGGATGGATCCAATTAAAAAGATAATGATTCCAATAAAGAGAATAGGTTTTCTGCCGAATAAATCAGATAATTTCCCATAAATCAGGACCGTTACCGCATTCATTAATAAATACGCTGAAAAAACCCAGCTGTAAAGAGTAAAGCCACCTAAGTCAGCAACAATAGCTGGCATGGCCGTTGAAACGATCGTTGCTTCAATCGCTCCCATAAACATCGCTAGCATTACGGCTGCCAAAACAAGCGGTCTATTCGTCTTTCCACTCTTTGATTTAGAAAATGGATTAGCCATCACTACACCTCATGTTTCTCAATAAAATAATACAGCCCCCATATGGGAGCCTTATTTTTCACTTTTATTCATCTTGTTTACGTCCAAATTCAACTGCATTAACACTGTACTTCGAGGCAATATTCCTTCAAAATAACCATCTTCCGTATCAACACAAAGAAAAGGATGGTTTACTAAGAGCCTCAGACAGGTTTTGATTGAAGCAGTAATGTTTACTCGTGGAACAGATATATTCATAACCTCTTCCACTCTTTTTTTTTCTAATTGTTCAAATTCAATCCTTTCAAGTCCAAGAATTGAATCCATAATAATAGGTGTACTAATAAGACCATGTAGTTTATAATGCGGATCTAGTACGGGTATAGCCGTATATCCACTTTTAGTTAGGACTAATAATGCATGCTCGAGATTATTTCCAACCTGTACATGAGCAACACGCTCAGAAGGTATCATTAATTTTCGTATATCTATTTCTAAAAATTCACCACTGTGAAGACTAATCATCGCCGAAAACTCCTCAATGTTTGTTTTACCACATGTATATTCTACCATAGTTTTCGGAGAACTGGTTTTTTTTATGAAAAAGTAATAAATAAGAAATTTCGATATAAAAGAAAAAAATTAGGAACCGTTGCCGGCTCCTATTGAATTAAATCAAAAATTTCAATTGTAATCATGTCTACATTATCAAATTGATAGCGTTTTGGCTTTTCCTTTTCATTATATATTTCTAATTCAAATGTTTCTGTTTTTGGATGAAATGTTACTTGACACTTTCTTTCGCCATTTACTTCAAAATAGCGTTGTGCCGGCTCACCCCCATTAGACTGTTCCTGAAGGTTTTTTAACCGTGTTAATATCCCTTGAAGCTGTGACATATGCTCCGTCTCCTTTCAAACACAAGCAAACTTTCTACTGTTATGTTTCTCTTTTCGCATATTTCTATCCTTATGGATTTTTTCCAGCATAATTTCATCTGGTGAATATGCCAATATTAAAAGAATAAAATAACAGACAGCATCTGTCCATGTAAAAGTGAAAAAAGTGGAAACTTTTTTTTATTTATTTGAATTAGCTTTCTTCAAAATAGAATCAGGTATATTATTATACAAAAATTCATCCACCTTCCAGCCTCCATCGACTTTTCTTAATAAAACCCCCTCTAAATGATCTTCATAGCCAACTGGACCATCTGTAGCGGCAGGGAAAAATTCAAAAACATAAATGCTATCAGGAGAAAAGATTACTTTTGTCTTATCAGAATAGTGGAAAAAGGGAATATAAAAAAGTGCAAAATCTGAACCATATGTAACAAATTTCCCTTCTTCTTCAAAAACGTTCTCTTTCCAAAATAACTTTTGATAACCTTCAGAAAAGTAGGGATGTAATAAATCATTAATTTCTTCTTTTGTTCTAACCTGTTCACTCAAAGAGACCTGAACTTGAAAGGCTTCCTGAAGCATGCTAAAAATCTCTTTTTTAGTACTTAGATTTTCTTTTGCTGTTGGAGACAAAGGTATTAATAATAAAACGACAAGAAGTAATAGTAAAGTTTTCTTCATTTTCCTTTTCCTCCTCCCGGTAAAAGATTTAGGTTATTATTCATTTTAACAACAAATATTCCTGATAATTGCAAAAATAAATCGCAAAAAAACATCAGAAATAGACATTAACCCACAAATTATTAAAATTTCTAAGGTAACTCCCCGAAAAATCTTTATAAAAAATAGGCCTCAATGAGGCCCTATCGAAAAAAAGTGATTGCAACAAAAAGGATGATAAATAGAACTAGGGTAAAAAATATTCCATATGCCCAAAAAATCGGATTGCTCAAATAAATATGTCTTTGTACTGGCTCAGCTATTTTTGTATCCAGTTCTCCTTCAACTGCTTTTTTCTGTCTGGCCACTGACAATGTATAAATAAGCGAAACCGCAAGAATTCCAACAATAACTATTGAAAGAGCATTAACAAACAGATTCATGAGCGATTTCTCCTTTAATAATGTTTCTATTAAAATTCCACCGTATGAATTATTTTATACTCGTAAAGTTATAACAATTGGTCATTCTCGAATAAATACTGATAGGTAATATCAATAAATAAGTAATCACTTCCGTTTATAGGAATAGAGAAAGTTCGGATCGTCTCCCCAGTCTCGATATCACTGTATAAATCAGATAATATCCCCTTACGTTCATTTCTCATTTTAATGATATTTTCTAAAAAATAGGGACGCCAGCTCCAATTCTTTTCAATATATTCTTTTTGGGAATACCAGCCGCTCTCACCCTTAAAAATATTCGAGGATTTCTGAAAACCATCTTCATCACATACATACATCCGAAATGCAATTTGATCCATTTCTTTAATGAGCGAAGAAAACAACTCTTCATAATTAGCCTTTTTGTTCTTAATTAATATATCTTGTACTTTATTTTGAAAAAATTCTGCTGCTGAATATATTGCTTCCAGTTTCCTTTTCTCATATGCGATAAATTCATGGAATTTCCCTTTTAAACGCTGTTTTAGTAATTCACGCTCTATAAACTCCCGGGCAGGGGGATGCAGATAAAATCCTTGATAATATCTCCCGCCATTTTTCCATGCAAATTGAAGCTGATAACTCATTTCTATATTTTCAAAAAGTAATGTGGCTCCAATTTTCCTTGCTAATAATGATAAAGAAAACAAGACATCCGTAAAGCTTGCAGCCGTTGCATTTGATTTTAAAGCACGTAAATTTATTTTTATGATTTCAGGACCTAATTGGCCAATACGTTCAAAGAAATTTGTGTCACTATTTATACTTGCAATAGCAACTTTTATCCCATACGTTCGATAATATTGTAATAAATGATCTAGCTGACTAAAATCACCCTTATATTTACCTTCAGAAATTTCAAGGACTATTCTCTTTAAATTCAAGCCTCTTTTTTCAAAAGCCAGCAGTTCTTGTAAAAATGGCTCTCCATGTCGATACATGAGTAAATCGGCATCACGATTCAAATAGATACTAACATCATCTTCAAGATCAAATGCACGTTCTAACGCTTTTTGAACTAATAATTGGTCAACTTCGAATTTGTATTCGTCTGGAATACTATCATCATGGAAAAAGCTGCCCAAGCTGATGATGCTGCCCTCTGATTGATATCTACCTAAAACCTCATAAGCAATTACACGCTGCTCATCGGCACTAAAAATTGGTTGAAAATAAGGAATGACATTTTCAAGATCCGTTAGGATATCCAATGCATCCATTTATGCACCCTCCGCAAAAAAGATTTTCCTCATTATACCATAACCTTATATACAATACGCTCAACTTGCACATCATGTTCTTTTCCAAAAGAATACCATCATAGGCATTTCGAAACTGCCGAATGATAGTACCAAGTCCATAGAATGGAGGATAACAATTGAAAAAACTTTGCTTGTTAGTATCAATCCTTCCACTGTTTGGATGTAATAATGCATATGAAACAGTTTCTAAACAGCCAGATTCGCAAAACTACACAGAAATTTATGAACAAGTACCAAGACCTGAAATTCAAAAAACTAGAAATACCACCACTAATAGTGAAAATAAACCGAAGCCTATTACAAAAACAAACCAGCCAGTATCACAACCAGCTAAAAAGGATTCAATGATGCTGGATGTTGTCTTGATTAAACAAAATCCTGAGTTACGATATGGATGTGAAGTAACAAGCCTTGCGATGGTTTTAAACTTTGCTGGTGTGAAAACAGACAAAATGGATTTGTATCGCTCTATTCAGAAAGATCCTGACCCTATCAAAAGATCTTCTAATGGTGATATATTAAATTGGGGCAACCCTGCGGATGGTTTTGTAGGAGATATGACCGGTAAGCAGGCAGGTTATGCAGTATTTGATAAGCCAATGGAAGCACTTGTTAATCAAAAACTCCCAGGCAGAGCTGTTAACTTAACAAATCAGCCCTTTGAACGAGTTCTAGAGCATGTCTCTGCTGGTTATCCGGTAGTGGTATGGACAACAGGAGATTATCGATTACCCGATCGCTGGGAGTCTTGGTATCATGGACAGCAAGTTATTAAAACACCATTGGATTTGCATGCCGTTGTCCTAGTGGGTTATGATGCAAATTATGTTTATTTGAATGACCCTCTTTCTGGCAGAAAACAAGTAAGAGTTGGAAAAGAAAATTTTATCTCTTCCTGGAAAGCACTTCAAAGCAGGGCGGTAAGTTATAAATAGAAAAGTATCCAAAAGGCTGCTCAGACTGTCGAGAAACTCTCGACAGTCTTTTATTTTGGCTCTTCTATAATAGAATGTCGTTTTTTGTATACAAACGGACCGTTCCTTTCCGCTACAGGTGCTTGCTATCAATATTGATAATGGCACAATCTTTCAGAAAAGAAGACTTTATATCAACAACTTTTACGACTCACCGCGTTAATTTAGTACAATATAATTAATATTAATTGAACGGTGGATTAAATGTTTAAGCCAAAAAAAGAGATACAAAATGAAGCAGAATTTGTTTTTATTGATGATTTGGTGCCACAAGATCATCTTCTGAGAGGAATATAAATCTAATCCTAAAAAGTGTATCGACTGTCCACTCCTACAGGAGTGGACAGAGTCTAAAAATAAAACAAAAGTGGTTACAGACATGTTTGGGAGGAACATAAAGAGAAGGTTCGACTTAACCGACTTTCGAAGTCCGGTAAAATACTTTACAAATTTAGAAAAGAAAAAGTAGAGCGAAGCTTCGCAGATTCGAAAGAACTGCATGGGCTTCGCTATTGTAGGTTACGTGGGTTGCATAATGCGAGTGAACAAGTGTTACTCACCGCAGCATGCCAAAACATGAAAAAAATTGCCACACTCTTAACGAGGCTAGAGAAAGTGTGTGGCAATTCTAATTTAATGCTCCCCTGTTGATTGGAGCGGAAGGTGCGAAGACTCCTGCGGGAGTACGGGGCAGGGGGAGACCCCGCAGGCGCTTCAGCGCCGAGGAGGCTTCCCGGCACGCCCGCGGAAAGCGAAGCACCTGGAGTGGAAATTAACAGGCCATCTAGCAGGCACGAATTTTTTTAAAAATCGTAGGTTAGACTCTAATAAAATATAAAATTGCCGAGAAAAATACCCTTTCTCGACAATCTGAGCAGCCAAAAGGCTGCTTTTTATTAGGAATTTTTTATATATTTTAGAATATGAACTATTGTATACCTTTTTATCAAAAAATTCATTCTACCTTTTCGCTTGCAAAATTGTCCATTTTTAAAGAAAATACGAATGACTCTATTTTTACACAGAAAAAAATTGGAGATAGGTTGGTAATTAAATTATGCCTAAAAAAATGAAAAGGAGATCTTTCCTGAAAAGTACCTTTGGTACACTTCTTACAGTTTTCGGTCTTGGTTCAGGCGGTTACTTCTATGCCAATCGAATTGAACCTTCACTTCTTGAAATAAATCACCTTGAAATCAAGCACTCGTTAATTCCTGCAAGTTTTACTGGAGTAAAAATTGTTCAATTTAGCGACACACATTTAGGTTTTCATTACAATATAAACCAATTAAAGAAATTAGTTGACAAAATAAATCAACTACAGCCTGATTTGATTTTTTTTACAGGAGACTTATTGGACGAGCCAAATAAATATAATGAAATAAATAAAGTTCCTCCAATTTTGCAGCAATTAAAAGCAACAATCGGTAAATATTGTATTTATGGAAACCATGACCATGGTGGCTATGGTTCAGAAATTTATAAAAATCTTATGGAAATGTCTAATTTCACCCTCCTGTTAAACGAATCCCTCCCTATTAAGCAAATGGATGGAAGTTATATTTCTCTATTAGGTATAGACGATCGAATGCTGGGCAGACCTGATTTACAACTAGCAATGAAAAATGTACAAGAGAGCTCGTTTAAACTTCTTTTATCTCACGCCCCTGATGTTGCCGATGAAGCCTCCGCCTATCAAATACATTGGCAGTTAAGTGGACATAGTCATGGAGGTCAGGTGAAAATCCCTTTTGTGGGGGCTCTCGTCATTCCACCTTTTGCACAAAATTATCCCGAAGGGTACTATTCCATTGGTGAAATTAATCCATTGTCGTTATATGTTAATCGGGGTATCGGCACAACACGACTCCCATTTCGGTTCATGGCAAAACCAGAACTAACTGTATTTACCTTAATTTCAACGGAAACAGATTAAAAAATCCTTACCCAATAATCGGCAAGGATTTTTTAATTGCTTCTGCTATTTCCTTTAAGATTTTTTCTTGATAAAAACTTTTCCTCTAGCTCTTTTGCGGGGATTGGCTTTGAATAATAATACCCCTGAATCTTATGGCAATTTGCATTCTTAAGGAACTCCACTTGATCGCTATTTTCTACACCTTCAGCAATTACCTCTAATCCGAGGCTTCTCCCTAGGTGGATAATCGTAGACGTAATCGCTGCTGCTTTTTCATCATCAAGAATATCTCTAATGAAAGAACGATCTATTTTCAGCACATCTATCGGAAAGCATTTTAAATAGTTCAAGGAGGAATACCCAGTTCCAAAATCATCTACTGAAATGGTAATTCCAAGTTGCTTTAATCTCTTTAGAATGGGGATCGTTTCAGTTGTATCCTGCATAGCACCCTCTGTAATCTCAATTTCGAGTGAGGAGGCTGTAATACTATATTTCTTAATCATGGAACGAATAACATTAACAAGATTATGCTGTTGAAATTGGATTGCAGAAATATTTATAGCAACCCTGATATCATGATAGCCAAGGTTATTCCAATGTTGAATCTGCTTGCATGTTTTTTCAATTACCCAATGGCCAATCGAAATAATTAAACCGGTATCCTCTGCTAATGGGATAAAGAAACTTGGAGAGATCCACCCGAACTCTGCATTATTCCACCTGAGAAGTGCCTCAAAACTAGCTGTTTCACCAGAATTTATATCAATTTGAGGTTGAAATACCAAATGCAGTTCGTCCTTATCAATTGCTTTACGCAAATTTGTCTCTAATGTCACTATATTTGTGAAAACAGTATTCATATCACTTCGATAAAACTGATAATGTGCTTTTCCTTTCTCTTTAACCCTAAACATTGCCTCATCCGCATTTTTGATGAGCATTTCTGCATCCTTTCCATCATTCGGATACATGCTTATGCCAATGCTTGGTGAAATGTAATACTCCTGTGAATTGTAGTAAAAGGATTGGACAAATTGTGCAAAAACCTTTTGAACAAATTTAACTGTTGACTCACGGTTTATATTGACTAGAAGGATGCTAAACTCATCTCCCCCTTGTCGATAAACAAAACAGTTCTCATTTTGAAATTGTGCTAAGCGTTCTGAAACTCTTTTAAGAATTTCGTCACCAGCTATATGACCAAGTGTATCATTTAAGAATTTAAAACGATCCAAATCGATTGAAAGTAAGGCAAATTCCCTCCTTTTTGTTTCAGAACGATTGATGAGGTCATTTAGATGTTCTAGCAAGGCTCGTCTGTTTAACAATCCGGTTAACTGATCATGAAAGGCCATAAATTTAATTGTTTCCATGTTTTTTGCTTGCTCTGAAACATCTTTACACATAACGTAAACACCACTAATTTCACCATGAATAACAATGGGGACCGTTTTAAGATGTACAATGAGTAATTGGCCATTACTATGTAAGAGTTTATAATTTAAGGATTCTAAAGCATACCCTGTATATGTTTTTTCTAATTGGGCTTTAAATTCAACCATATCTCGTTCATTTATAAGGTTATAAATAGGCTTATTCATCATTTGCTGTTCTGCATAGCCTGTCATTTTAATTGCTGCGGGATTGGCCTCAAGAATTTGCCCATCAAGACTTATCATAAAAATAGCATCTAAATTATTATCCACAATGGAGCGGAATCGTTGTTCACTCTCGATAATCTTATTTTTCTCAATCGACCATGCTGTAACATCCCTTGTAACCGCTACCACATAGCTAATCCGTTTTTCCTCATTAAATATTGGGGTAAGGATGGTTTCCCCATAAATTTTTCTGCCATCTTCAAAATAAAAAACATCATCGAAGCAAATAATTTCTTTTTTTTGTGATAATTTTAGGTAATTTTTTTGTAGATTGATGGCGAATTCATAGGGAAGAACCTCTATCATCGTTTTACCAATAATATCTAATGGAAGGTTTGCTTTTTTCAAACCCGCCTCGTTAACAAACAGATAACGAAAAGAGGGACCCTCTTCTACCTTCATCACATAAACCATATCCTGGAGATGCTGAAATATTATATCAAAAATAATTTTTTGGATTTTCTTATTAACAGTATCCATTATTAATTCTTTATTAGATTCTTTTTTGAAATCCATTTTCTCATCCTTTAAACGTAAAAAGTTCTCATTTTTTACAATAATGTTTTTACTTTCTTGTATTTCTATTTTACAATTAAATCATAATAAAGATAAATAATTTAAAGAAAATAAAGACTATTTCACTAAAACTTCTAAATTGTCAATTATATCTTAAGTTGACCGTAAAAACCTAAAATAATATATGGAAATTATAGGAAATAGGTTTACTCTGTTTTTAATTAGAAAGGAGTACATATCTTGACTCACGAAAGGGAAATCCCCCATCCAAAGGGAAAGCTAACGATAGATAACCTCTCACAAGCTCTTTTTATTGTTAATCGCCATGCAAAAACAGCACCAAACCCCAAATATTTATATAAACTAAAGCATGAATCATTAAAAAAATTAATAGATGAAGGTAAGGCAAAAAAAATAGGACTTCATTTTTCGGAAAATCCTCGTAATAGCAAACAGCAGTCGGATGTCCTCGTTCAGTGCGGCCATTATACTTTTCATATTCCACCTTCTAAGTCTGATTTTGCTGAGCTTCCTCATTTGGGGAAATTAGATGGAAGTGTGAGAAATCCAAAAACCTCACTTTCTCTTAACCAAGCAAAAGGCATATTACAGCTATATACCGGCATTACAGAAATGGAACAGCCACCTTCAAATCATCGAAAAAACCGTCCATATCAAAAACCGATTTTTAAAAAGTTAGGAGAACGATATACGTAAAAAAGCCAAATTTAACTGGCTCTTTTACGTATTTTTATTTTGTACATAATTTCGCTACAGCTTATTGATAATTTTGTGAACTCACTCACAAGTCATAGACCCTTTTAACCAACAGGTTTACAATACAATCATAAGAAGACAAAAATCATAAAGAGGTGCCTTAGACATGAAAGGGACAGCGATTCTTTTTCAAGAGCAGAGGATTACATTTATTGAAGATGTTGAGCAGACAGTATTCGAAGAAATAAAAAACCAATGTGGCTGTGTTCAATGCAGCTGCAAGGTAGATAATAAAATTGTTACTTTCGATTCCGTCTCTCCCGTTTTCTGGCATGAAGATGAAGTTGATTGGGACTATGGTTATTAATAATACTCTATAATTTGATATAAACTCCCCCCCCTTTAAGAACAGCCTGATTATCATTCAGGCTGTTTTTATATTCTCACTGCACTCCCTTGTCCATTATTGTAGAATATTTCTATAAATCTGTTTATAATCAGAGTATTCATGAAAGCAATGGAAGGATGAACAAGGGTGGAGCATTTAATTAATACCAAAGTTCAAGGCATAGAAGTTTCAGGAATTAGAAAATTTTATAATATGGTAGCACACATAGACGATGTTATTTCATTTACAATTGGTCAGCCAGATTTTCAAACACCAGAGCATGTCAAGCTAGCCGGCATCCATGCAATAGAGGAAAATTTCACTTCCTATACACCTAATGCTGGAATCTCTGAACTACGAACTGCCGCGTGCGATTTTGTTAATAAGAAATATCGTCTTTCCTATGAACCAGATTCTGAAGTAATTGTCACAATGGGTGCAAGTGAGGCAATAGATATATCGTTTAGAACCATTCTAACGGAAGGTACGGAAGTCATCCTGCCAGGGCCTATTTATCCAGGATATGAACCGATTGTTCGTATGTGTGGAGCACTTCCAGTTCATGTTGATATAAGGAAGAATCAGTTCCGATTTACGTTAGAAATGATTAAGCCTTATATTACCGACAAGACACGCTGCATTGTTTTGCCATACCCATCAAATCCAACAGGAGTAAGCCTCACTGAGATTGAGTTAAAAGAAATCGCTGATTACTTGAAAGAGAGAGAAATCTTTGTCCTCGCAGACGAAATATACAGCGAGCTCACTTATGATCAGCACCATCTTTCGATTGCATCCTTTTTAAAAGAGAAAACAATCGTAATTAATGGATTGTCAAAATCTCATTCGATGACCGGGTGGAGAATTGGCTTCCTATTTGCTCCTAAAGATATTACCAAGCACATATTAAAGGTACATCAATACAATGTATCCTGTGCTAATTCAATTGCTCAGAAAGCAGCTTTAGCAGCATTAACCACGGGAATGGATGATGCTATCCCGATGAAAAGGGAATATATCCAAAGACGAGACTATGTTTACAATCGTCTTACTGCAATGGGGCTAAGTGTAGTTAAGCCAGATGGGGCATTTTATTTCTTTGTTAAAATCCCTGATTCAATCCCTTTGAATAGTTTTGACTTTTCTCTTGAGATGGTCCATCAAGCAAAGGTAGCAGTAGTTCCTGGAAGTGCATTCTCAGAATTCGGCGAAGGTTATTTTAGACTTTCTTTTGCCTGTTCACTTGAAACGCTGGAAATTGGGTTAAATCGAATGGAGCAATTTTTAAATAATCGGCTCTTTTAAACTTGGCTGTTGATTTGTGCTCCAGGCGCTTCGCTTTCCGCACAAATCAACAGAGTGCCAAAATATATAATAAGCTTTAACATAGCCAAATAATTAAAACACCCTCACTGCTAAAAAGTGAGGGTACGTCTGTTATTGACCTTTGTATTGTCCATTATTTTTGGATGCTTTTTCTTTTTTTGCTTTATCTTTATGAATTTTATTTGTTGCTGCTGATCCCATTTCATGAGCAAATTCTTCATTTAAGACAGCAGAATCAAATCCTTTTTTATTTTTTTGCTGCGGGTCATTCTTCTTTGTTCGTTTAGCCATATAAAGTTCCCTCCTATTTCAGCTTCTAGCTTATTTTTTGAAAATGGGAGGAATTTATACAACTCGTATTAGGACTTCCAATATTTATATAATGCCTGTGTTCCACTATTCTCCTCGCCCATTACAGTAAGTTGATCATACAGCGATTTTGCCAATGCTAAACCAGGAACTTTCATTTCCATTTGCTCTGCTTCATCTAAGGCGATTTTCATATCCTTAATGAAATGTTTTATGTAAAATCCTGGTTCAAAATTCCCGTTCAGCATTCTTGGAGCAAGATTACTTAATGACCAGCTTCCAGCAGCGCCAGTGGTAATACTTTTTAACACTGATTCTGGATTTAATCCTGCTTTTTCGGCATAAATGATGGCCTCACAAACACCAATCATATTTGAAGCTATCGCAATTTGATTACACATTTTTGTATGCTGTCCTGCACCTGCTTTTCCCTGATAAACAATATTTGTTCCCAGGAGACTTAGAAGTGGTCTTATCGCTTTAAAGTCTAATTCTTCTCCGCCTACCATAATGGACAGTTTCGCTTCCTGTGCACCAACATCACCGCCAGAGACAGGGGCATCAATAGTATGAATACCTTTTTCATTTGCAGCCTCATATATTCTCCTTGCAAGTGAAGGAGCGGAAGTCGTCATATCGATGAGATAACTATCTGGTCTTGCATGATTAACTAAGCCATTTTCACCTAAATAGATTTCTTCCACATCAGAAGGATAGCCAACCATTGTAATAATAACATTAGCCTTCTCTGCCATTTCTTTTGGCGAATCTACCCAAATAGCGCCTTTTTCTACTAGTTCATCTGACTTTTCCTTAGTTCTTGAAAAAACAATTAAGTGATACCCAGCTGCCATTAAATGCCCAGCCATACTTTTTCCCATAACACCTGTCCCAATAAAACCAATTACAGTATTTTCTGGAGTTAACAAAATAAATCAATCCTCCGATCACGAATTTTCACCTTTTATTATATATGGAATAACGCAAAAAAACCGGAACTAAGTACTTTCCGGTTATCGTGCTCAATCTCCAAATTTATGCACCTACATAGTTTCTCCTAGTTCAAATCATGATAAACACAAATTTCAAAGCTCTGATGAAAAATTTGTTAAGTAGACACGTCCAAAAACTTCCTGATTATTGTATATTTCAATCGAAACTGCTTGGTTTTTCTCAATCATATTCTCTATTTCATGAATGTGTAAGTCTTCCTTAAGGGGGAGCGGATCCATAAAAATATACTTTTCACTTTTTCCCTTTACCTCTAAATATTCCCCATTTAAAACTTGCTCTTCTCCGTATATGATTTCACGTTTACCAATTGCAGCAACAAGCTGATCATCATGTATCGTAACCTTTACTTTATATAACTCATGTCTATCTAAAATTTCATTATTAATTCTAAAACGGAATTGAAGTTCATTATTCTTCGTTAACAAGGCATCGGCGTAACGATTTACAATTAGTTCTTTTGATAGGGGTAATCCACAACCAGTAAGGATAGTTCCAATAAACATGATACACACTAGAACAAAAACCATTTTTCTACTTCTCCGCATGTTTAAACACTCCTTTATGTTTTTACCTTAACCAAATATTTTTGGTAATAAACGTAAAATGAGGTTGATTATTGGAATAATAACTATGAGGTTAAATAGCTTTAATCATGCCCCCATCAACTAAAAACGAACTCCCTGTCATATAGGTGTTAGCATCCGATAGAAGAAAAGCTGCTACGTTGGCAAATTCCTCAGGTGTTCCATATCTCTTAAGAGGAATTGTCTCTTTCATTGATAATTCAACCGTTTTTATGTCGACTCCTTGTTTATCCGCATTAATTTGATCTAAATGCTTAACACGATCAGTTGCTATGCGACCTGGCGCGATTGTATTGATTAAGATATTGTAGGAAGCAAATTCAGATGCTAATGACTTAGATAGTCCAACAATACCGGTTCGAAAGGTATTAGAGAGTATTAAGCCTGGTATTGGCTCTTTAATTGAAGATGAAGCGATGTTAAGAATCTTTCCTCCATCCTTTTTTAGGTAGGGCAATGCTTCACGAATGACACGTACATATGATAATAAATTTAATTCAAATGCACTTTGCCACTCATCATCTGTTAAGTCCTCAAAAGTTCCAGCAGGCGGCCCCCCTGCATTATTAACAAGTAGTTGAAGACCTCCAAATGTTTCTATTGTTTTTGATACAAGTAGTTTAATATCTTCTGTCTTTGTAATATCTGCTTTTTGGAATTCAACACTGCCCTTCCCGATGGATGCTAATTCCTCAGCCTTCTTTTTAAGTTTTTCCTCATCTCTGCCTGAAATCATTACATTGGCTCCTTCTTTTACTAACGCTTGTGCGATAGCATATCCCAGCCCTTGGCTGGAAGCAATTACGAGCGCTGTTTTCCCGCTAAGATTTAAATCCATCATACATCCCCCTTTAACTTGTCTATTTCTATTATACTAAAAATTTCCTCGTATTCATAAAACATGTACGACAAAAAGAGACAGAATCATTCTGCCTCTTTGAAATAAAGTATTATTTTGTTGCAGCATTAACTGCTTCAATTACTTGTGAAGTTGTTTGCATATTTAAAACCTGAGTGGCAAGCTTCTCCATTTCGGCTTTACTTAACTTTTTAATTTGAGACCTTGCTTTTAGGATAGACGTTGCACTCATTGAAAATTCGTCTAATCCTAGACCTAGAAGAAGTGGGATCGCTGTTTCGTCTCCAGCCATTTCACCGCACATCCCAGCCCATTTACCTTCTGCATGTGCAGCATCAATAACCATCTTCACCAATCGCAGAATAGACGGACTATATGGCTGGTAAAGGTAGGATACACGCTGATTCATCCTATCTGCCGCCATTGTATATTGGATTAAATCATTCGTTCCAATACTAAAGAAGTCAACCTCTTTAGCGAATTGATCAGCTAAAACAGCAGTTGAAGGAATTTCAACCATAATCCCTAGCTCAATATCTTCGGAAACCTTTTGGCCAGCAGAAATAAGCTTTTGTTTTTCCTCTTCAAGGATTGCCTTCGCTTCACGGAATTCATCCAAGGTTGCAATCATCGGGAACATTACTTTTAAATTACCATAACTGCTTGCACGAAGAAGTGCACGAAGCTGGGTACGGAAAATATCCTGCTCCTCCAAGCATAAACGAATTGCCCGGAATCCTAAAAAGGGATTAAGCTCCTTTGGTAATTGAAGGTATGGAAGCTCTTTATCGCCGCCGATATCTAATGTACGAACAACCACTGGCTTACCATTCATACCTTCTAATACAGCCTTATAAGCCTCAAATTGTTCTTCTTCAGTAGGAAGCTGGTCCCTTCCCATATAAAGGAATTCAGTTCTGTAAAGTCCTACACCTTCTCCACCGTTTTCGATTACTCCCTTTAAGTCATTAGGAGTACCAATATTAGCGGCTAATTCAACATGATGATCGTCCGCTGATACCGTTTTTTCATTTACAAGCTTTGCCCATTCTGTCTTCTGAGCTTCATATTGCTGATGAATGTTACGGTATTCCTCCACTAGTTCAGGAGTAGGATTAATATGTACTTCACCTTTAAGACCATCAACAATGACTAAATCACCATTGTTAATATCTTCTGTAGCACTTTTTGTTCCTACTACTGCTGGAATTTCCATGGATCGAGCCATAATCGCAGAATGAGAAGTACGTCCGCCAATATCAGTTGTAAACCCTAATACGTATTGTCGGTTTAGTTGAGCAGTATCGGATGGTGTTAAATCCTCGGCTACAATAATTACTTCTTCAGCGATCATACTTGGATTTACTAATTGTACACCTAGTAAATGTGATAGAACGCGCTTTGTAACATCACGAATATCAGCAGCACGTTCCTTCATGTACTCATTGTCCATTTGTTCAAACATCATAACAAACATGTCTGCTGTATCTTTTAATGCAGCTTCTGCATTTACTTTTTCTGACTTAATCTTATCTTCAATTGGTCCATTTAGTTCTGGGTCAGTTAGCACAAGTAAATGTGCCTCAAAGATAGCTGCTTTATCTGCACCAAGTTCAACCTGAGCGCGATCTCGAATTGCCTCAAGTTCTGCTTTAGATTTCTCTATAGCTTCCTTAAAACGAGATACCTCTGAATCTGCATCCTCTATTGTCTGTTTCTCAAATGATAAATTTGGTTCCACTAGCCGATATGCTTTTGCAATGGCAATGCCATTGGAAGCAGCGATTCCCTGTAAAAATGTCATTACTCAGCCAGTCCTTCTTTTTTCAATAATTCATTAAGGCTTCTTATTGCTTCTTCACTGTCACTGCCCTCTGCACTAATTGAGATATCTGCTCCTTGGCCAATTCCAAGAGACATGACACCCATAATAGATTTTAAGTTAACTTTTTTACCCTTATATTCTAAATTGATTTCTGAATCAAATTTGCTCGCGGTTTGTACAAGCAGGGTTGCAGGTCTTGCGTGGATCCCTGTATCAGCTGTTACTTTAAATTGTTTTTCTGCCATGTTAAATCAAACTCCTTCTCGTTAATGTAAAATGACACTCGCTATTACATATCTAACAACATTTAGTCAGATAAGTTTAACTGAACTAATTGTTATATTATCTCCAAGAGAATATGAAGTATGTAAACAGCACGTCCCATTTATTTTTTGAAATTCATACAATTGCTAGGATAACATTTTCGAACAATACAGACAACATAAAACCATTTATGTAAGCGCATTTAAAAATCGACATCTTGTTTTTTTGAAAAAGTTCACTATTTTGCCATAAATAATAGCCTAATTTTGTAAAAAAAGAAATAAGCTGACCTTTTAGGCAGCTCATTGTCTTCGTTTAGCTTTTTAATTTTTTGTCCTGCTATCAATCGACAGTACCAGTTGCAATTTTCAGGGCTGTTTCTAATTCTTCTGTGTATTTTTCTTTGGCTGTATCATCCCATTTTAATTTTTCGGTCATATATTCTATTACTTGTTTTTTATAGCCGTGGACATCACTAATATTGAAAAGAACCGAACCCGTTCTCCTTGTAAAGAAATCTATTGGTGTTGCAGCCATTTCACATTGAATGGAATACACTAGCTTTGCAAACAACTGGTTTGGAATGCCGTATTTTAACGCATCATTTTTATTCTCCAATAGTAAATCATAAACCTCATCAACATTGGAACCATACATGAGAGCTAACTGTTCTGACTCTAATGAAGTAAGTCCTTTTTCGATACCCTTAGCTGTTTTTTCAATGGTATAAGCAGGATAATTATCCGATCCTCCTACATGGCCACCAGAGATAGGCAAATTCTTTGTTTTACAGTTTTGATAACTGATACTTTTTTCCTTCCCTAGACTTACTGATATTCGATCAACAATGGCCTCTGCCATTTTTCGATAACCCGTTAATTTTCCTCCAGCTATCGTAAGCAAACCAGTTTTAGACTCCCAAATTTCATCCTTACGTGATATTTCCGATGCAGCCTTTCCTTCCTCATAAATGAGCGGTCGTAACCCAGCCCAGCTTGACTCAATGTCATCTTCGGTGATTGCCACCTTAGGAAACATATATTGAATTGATTTGATTAAGTATTCTCGATCGTTATTAGTAATGAAAGGCTGGAGCTTATCTTGATTATAAAAAGTATCCGTTGTGCCAACATACGTTTTTCCTTCACGAGGGATAGCGAATACCATCCTTCCATCAGGGGTGTCAAAATAAATGGATTGCTTCAAGGGAAAACGGCTTTGATCTATTACAAGATGGACACCTTTGGTTAATTGCAGGGTTTTCCCATTTTTAGAATGATCGAGTTCACGCACTTCTTCCACCCATGGACCCGCAGCATTAATAATTTTTTTAGCACAAATCTGATATTTTTCTCCTGTTAACTGATCCTCAACAATGACACCGGCAACCATTTGATTTTTATAAACAAAGTTAACGACTTTTGTATAATTTATTGGAGCTGCGCCGAATCGATATGCCTCTTTTATTATTTCCACTGTCAAACGAGCGTCATCCGTACGATATTCAACATAACAGCCGCTCCCCATTAAGCCTTCCTTCTTCAATAATGGTGCTTTTTCTAATGTTTGTTCTTTTGTTAACATGGTTCTTCGCTCAATACTTTTTACCCCTGCTAAAAAATCATAAAGTCTTAACCCTATCGATGTGCTCAGCCTTCCAAAGGTTCCTCCTCTATAAATCGGAAGTAACATCCATACAGGTTCTGTTACATGAGGACCGTTTTCATAAACAATTGCTCTTTCTTTACCAACTTCAGCTACCATTTTCACTTCAAATTGTTTTAAATAACGAAGTCCGCCATGAATCAATTTGGTTGAACGGCTTGATGTACCAGCAGCAAAATCCTGCATTTCAACTAGTGCTGTTTTCATACCTCTAGTTGCAGCATCTAGTGTAATCCCTGCACCAGTAATCCCCCCGCCAATAACTAGAACATCAAATTCCATATTTTTCAAGTTATCAATCATTTCATTTCTATTTATGTTAGAAAATTTCATCACTTTTCCTCCTAAATAGAAAAAGACTACCAATTTTATTTAAATGTAATCGCAGCCTTCACGGCCTTTCTCCAGCCATTGTATAGGCCGTCACGCTGGTCTACTGCCATTTTCGGTATGAATTTTCTATCGATTTCCCATTGCTTTGATATTTCTTCCTGACTTTCCCAGAATCCTACTGCAAGGCCAGCTAAATAGGCTGCTCCAAGCGCTGTTGTTTCACTTACTTTCGTCCTTTCAACTGGTACATTTAAAATATCACTTTGGAATTGCATTAACAAATTATTTTTTACAGCACCACCGTCTACGCGAAGTGTTTTCAGTTGTATTAAGGAATCTGATTCCATAGCTGAAAGTACGTCTTTGGTTTGATAGGCTAATGATTCAAGAGTGGCCCTGATAAAATGCTCCTTCGTTGTGCCTCTTGTTAAGCCAAAAACAGCACCTCGTACATCACTATCCCAGTAGGGTGTCCCCAAGCCAACAAATGCAGGAACAACATATACACCATCCGTGGAATCCACTCTGCCAGCATAGGACTCACTATCCTTAGCTTCCTTAAACATCCTCAAACCATCACGGAGCCATTGTATAGCAGATCCTGCAACAAAGATACTTCCTTCAAGACCATATTCGACCTTCCCGTTCAGCCCCCAGGCGATAGTTGTCAATAAGCCGTTTTCTGACCGAACTGCTTTATTTCCAGTATTCATCAACATAAAACAACCTGTTCCATACGTATTCTTAGCCATACCCGGCTCAAAACATGCTTGCCCGAAAAGTGCTGCCTGCTGATCTCCAGCAATCCCGGAGATTGGTGTTTCCCTGCCAAAAAAATGATAATCCACGGTCTTCGCATAAACTTGAGAGGAGGGCATCACTTCTGGAAGCATACATTTGGGAACATCCAATATCTTCAATAATTCATCGTCCCATTGGAGGTCATATATATTAAACATTAGTGTCCTTGATGCATTGGAATAATCGGTTACATGTGCACGGCCTCCGGATAGCTTCCAAACAATCCAAGTATCAATCGTTCCAAATAAAAGCCTGCCTTGCATTGCTCTTTCACGCGCTCCATCGACATGATCCAAAATCCATTTTACTTTTGTTCCTGAAAAATAGGCATCTATAAGAAGACCCGTTTTCGAGCGAAAAAGATCACTAAATCCATTTGTTTTCAATTCCTCGCAAATATCACTTGTTTGCCTTGATTGCCAAACGATTGCATTATATATCGGTTCTCCTGTTTCCTTATCCCAAATCACAGTAGTTTCCCTTTGATTGGTGATGCCGATACTAGCGATATGCTCTGGTTTTATTCCCGATTCAGACAAAACTTCAGCGATAACAGATAGTACGGAACCCCAAATTTCATTAGCATTGTGTTCCACCCAGCCAGGTCTAGGAAAATACTGAGTGAACTCTTTTTGTGCAGAAAAAACAATTTTCCCCTGCTTATTGAATAGAATAGCTCTCGAGCTTGTTGTACCTTGGTCTATAGAGAGAATAAATGTCTCCAAAGAAATCCCCCTATTCACTATATGGTTTATTTTCTATTAATAAAACTAGATGGGTAATTCTAATTTTAGCTTCTAGGCTCTTCCAAATATTGAAATAATACGTCTCCACCCCGCTGGCCTATGCCGCGAAAATGTTTAAAGTCATCCCTTTTAACAAGGAACTGACGAAATTCCATAAAGTCTTCCTTCTTAACATAGTATTCTGAAATTTCACCTGATTTAAGTTTTTCTAAAATATCGATCACATATTGTTCCTGCATATTCTTCATCACCTCTTTTAACATTTTATAGTAAGATTCATGATAATAGTCAACAATTGCCCCTTATTCCCATGAAAATAAGGCTATAAATGAAAACGATTGCAATTTTTACAAATAATTAACTAAATTGTCAAATAAAATCCTTTACGAAACTATGAAAGTAGTGCAAACTGTTATGTAAATAAGTATATACAATTTGTCAAGTAAAGGGAGAGAGACTTATGAAAAAAGCAGAAGTTGGAAATATCATTGAATTCCGTGGCGGATTAAAAGGGATTGTAGAAAAGGTAAATGAAAATTCTGTCATAGTCGACCTGACATTAATGGATAATTATCGTGATCTAGAATTGGATCAGCGGACAGTTGTCAACCATAAAAATTATAAGATAGTAAAAGAAAGCGCTTATTAATTTCATAACTTTGTAGATTAGGCAGCCAATGGCTGCCTTTTATTTACTTATCCTGTCCAGCTTCTTTTAGTAACTGGTCTTTTGATTTTACTTTTCCATGAGGATTTTGGTCTTGTTTACGAACAGTCCATTCCCGCTCTTGTTGACTTTTAGATTTGCTCATCGTCCTGCCTCCTTTCCATTCACCTTACTATTTTTTTCAATTTCTTCATTCTTATTAGTGAAATCATTCAAAAGTGTGAATGTAATCATTTCCTTTCATAATTCTTTTTTGTTAAAATAAATTTTATTGTTAGAAAGGAGGTAATCGATACTTGATGAATCGTTATTTTGATCCTCGGCTGATTACTGGGTTAATCATTTCCCACGCTCTTATGTATTTCACTTTTTATGACCGGGCAATATTCTGGTATATATTCACTGGCTCACTCCTTGTTTTAATCACTTATGCGATGTTTCAAGAAGCTGTGGATGATGAAGCATCATTTTTTAAATATCTCTCTATTGGTACAGTAACAGGATTAATCCTCTATTTTGTTTTTTGGATGGGGATTCAAGCCTTTGACCTTCTAAATCTGCCTTTTGGAAATAGTGTTAATAAACTTTATCGCTGGTTTGCTCCTGAATTATTTTGGCAATACCTCGCACTAATTTTAGTGGCAGCTCCTGGTGAAGAACTCTTTTGGCGCGGGTTTGTTCAAAAAAGACTGCTTCATTACTTCGGACCATTAACGAGTATTTTTATTGGTTCACTGCTTTATGCTTCCGTTCATGTTTATTCAGGTACACTAATGTTAATGCTTGCAGCATTCCTGTCAGGGCTTATGTGGGGTGCACTATATTTATGGAAGAGAAGTATGCCTTTAGTCATTGTTTCCCATATTGTTTTTGACATTATGATTTTTATTATTTTACCGTTAAAATAGGAAAAGCACCTGTCTAAAGTAATGGACAATGCTTTTCCTATTTTTATGATTTATTTACTTTATCGTTTAGAGGCTTCATCCATAAAAGGATAAAAAAGATAAGACTAATATAGCCAAACAATGGGTAAAGATTAGACAAAAGTTTACTATAGTCAATAAGACTGATGATATAAGAAACGATAAAGATAAAAGAAATCGTTACGAAAGTAGGGACATTAACAAATTGTTTTAACTGACGATCGAGTCCAAACACATTTCCAATGACTGAAGTGAAAATTTCCCCATAAATAACAAGGACAAATATCCAATAAAAAAATGGTGCTATCTGCTTCATAATTATCGCCATCGGTATCTCATAAATCTCTAAGTTTGGCAGCATAATCAAGGTGAAATGGCTTGAAATTAAAATGACAGTTAATGCTGTCCCTCCTAAAATCCCTCCCCATTTGATGGTCCAATCATCCTTAATTTCATTTGCAATCGGAACTAGCACAGCTTGTGCCAAAGCAAGGTTTAAAGCTGTATAAGAAAAAGGTGCTAAGATACTTTTCCAACCATCTTCTGCATGGGGTACAAATAATAAGTGATTTAAAAAATCTGGCTGTTTAATAGAAAGTGTCATTAACATAAGACTGAAGCAAATCATAATGGGAACCACAAATGAATTGACTGCAAATAGCCCCTTTGTACCAACAAGCATAACTAAAAAAGATAAAAAAATAGTTATAAACACTCCTAAATTCTTAGAGAAACCTAATTGTTCCTCAAACACGGCTCCTGCACCTGCAAGCATTACTGCACTTACTCCTAATAACATAAAAAGCATGATTATATTAATACCCCTGCCTGCCCATTTCCCAAACAAGTGTACATTAAATTCCTGATACGAAACGGCATTAATCCGAGCAGCAATTCTCATCAACTTTGACCCTAATACGATAAGGAAGTAGCCGCTCAATAAAATACTTAAAAACCCAATGAAGCCAAACCGTGAGAAAAACTCAACGATTTCTCTTCCTGTAGCAAATCCCGCACCGACAACTGTACCAACGTAGACTGCGGCGATTTGGAAAGCTGCTGACCAATTTCTTTTCACCTCATCTCCCCCTTAAATACAATATATGAGCGAAGGGACAAACAAAGACGAGCTTTTTTATAATGAATACAAATTCTCCTTTGAAGATATTACCATAAGCAGACTACTTGAAAGTCAAAAAAGGTCAAAGTATACTATTTGCATAAGGTCAAATATAGTCAAAGTCAAAAAATAACTATTTTATTTTAGGAGGGTTTATTTTATGCTTTGTCAATTGTGTAAAGAAAACCAAGCCACTGTTCAATTAAAACTAAACTTTAACGGATCTCATAGTGATATGAAGCTGTGTCATGAATGTTATGCTGCTAATAAAAATAAAATCAATTCTGGGTTTGTACCTAAAATGAGTTACTTCCCTGGTTTTCCTTTAGAAGATTTATTTTTGAATATGAAGCCTAATGAAATGATCCAGCCAAATAGCCAGCAGCAGGCTGGCGAGCGTAAGGGAGGTGGCTTTATTGATCAATTCGGGAGAAATCTAACCCATATGGCCAAAGCCGGTCTGATTGACCCAGTGATTGGTCGTGATGAAGAGGTTAAAAGGATTATTGAAATATTGAATCGCCGTAATAAAAATAATCCGGTGTTAATTGGTGAACCTGGTGTCGGGAAAACCGCTATCGCCGAAGGTCTAGCAATGAAAATTGTCGATAGACTAGTGCCAGCTAAATTAAAAAATAAAGAAGTTTATTTGCTAGATGTTGCTTCTTTAGTCACCAACACTGGTATTCGCGGTCAGTTTGAAGAAAGAATGAAGCAATTGATTGCTGAATTACAGGAGCGTAAAAATATTATCCTGTTCATTGATGAAATTCATCTCCTAGTGGGGGCTGGTTCAGCTGAAGGGTCTATGGACGCCGGTAATATCTTAAAACCAGCTCTCGCACGAGGTGAACTTCAGCTAGTAGGTGCAACTACTTTGAAGGAATATCGTCAAATTGAAAAAGATGCTGCTTTAGAACGTCGTTTCCAGCCCGTTCAGGTTGCAGAACCAACAGCCGAGGAAGCCATTGAAATTTTAAAAGGAATAAAGAAAAAATATGAGGACTTTCATGAAGTAAGCTATTCTGATGCTGCACTAAAAGCATGTGTTCAGTTGTCACACCGTTATATCCAAGATCGTTTCCTGCCGGATAAAGCTATTGACTTACTAGATGAAGCAGGTTCTAAATTAAACCTATCTTCAGATGGTAATGGCAAGGAGCAGATTGAGAACCGAATAAAAGAAATATCCCTTCAAAAAGAATCGGCTCTTAAAAATGAAAACTATGAACTAGCTGCAACACTTCGTGACGAAGAAGCTAAGCTAGAAAAGTCATTAAATGAAACATCTGAATTCAGTAGACCGGTTATCGAGATATCACATATCCAAGAAATTATTGAACAAAAGACCGGTATTCCTGTTGGTAAATTACAAGAAGATGAGCAGCAAAAGATGAAATACCTTGAAGAAAGTCTAAATATAAAAGTCATCGGTCAGAAAAAAGCTGTTGAAAAGGTGGCAAAGGCCATAAGGAGAAGCCGTGCCGGCTTGAAATCAAAGAATCGTCCGATTGGCTCTTTCCTTTTTGTCGGTCCAACGGGGGTTGGTAAAACAGAGCTCTCCAAAACACTCGCCGAAGAATTGTTTGGTTCAACTGAAGCAATGATTCGACTCGATATGAGTGAGTACATGGAAAAACACAGCATTTCGAAACTAATCGGTTCACCGCCAGGCTATGTAGGTCATGACGAAGCTGGGCAACTAACTGAAAAAGTACGAAGGAATCCATACAGTATTATTTTATTAGATGAAATTGAGAAAGCCCATCCAGATGTCCAGCATATGTTTTTGCAGATTCTCGAGGACGGGCGTCTAACAGACAGTCAAGGAAGAACCGTTAGCTTTAAGGATTCTGTTATTATCATGACTAGCAATGCTGGGGTAGGACACAAAACCGTTCATGTTGGTTTCGGTACGAATGAGGCAATAGCAGAAACTTCTATCTTAGATTCACTGGGCAGCTTCTTCAAGCCAGAGTTTTTAAACCGTTTTGATAGTATTATAGAATTTAACTCCCTTAATAAAGAAAATATCATGCAAATAGTTGATTTAATGATAAATGATTTACAGGAAACCCTAAAAGAACAAAATATTGAATTTACTATTACCCTAGAAGCAAAAGAAAAACTAGCAGAGTTAGGCTATCATCCAGCATTTGGTGCACGTCCGCTTCGTAGAGTGATTCAAGAGCATATAGAGGATAGAATCGCAGACTTTATTCTAGATCAGCCTGAGGAAAATCTTTTATCCGCTATCGTCGAAGATGGTCTTCTGAAAGTAACTTCAGGAAATATAGAAGTTTATTAATAAGGAAAGCGAAGCCTTTGTGGCTTCGCTTTTCATTTATGACTATAACTTTTGGTCCTCAACAGAATTTAACCAAACCTCGATTTCGCCAACAACAGATTGTACACAGCCATCCTCAAAAGGTGAGATTAGATTAGCTTCTTTCACAAGTCTTGTAAATGACATACTGCCACCAAGCTTGCAAAGATTTACATAATCAATCCAAGCCTCTTTTTGGTTTTCTCTCGAACGTTTCCAAAATTGGAAGGCACAGATTTGTGCTAAGGTATAATCAATATAATAGAAAGGTGAGTTGAAAATATGTCCTTGCCGCTGCCAGAAACCACCATTCTCTAAATACGTATTCCCGTCATACTCTTTATGAGGTAAATATTTCTTTTCAATTTCGCGCCATTGCTGCTTTCGTTCCTGCGGTGACGCTTCCCAATTTTCATATACCCAGTGTTGGAATTCGTCAACAGAAACACCATACGGCAAGAATAATAAAGCATCACTTAAATGTGAAAATTTATATTTATCGGTATCTTCCTTAAAGAATAAATCCATCCATGGCCAAGTAAAAAATTCCATACTCATCGAATGAATTTCACAAGCCTCGTAAGTTGGCCAATAATATTCAGGGATTTCAAAATTCCTGCTTGAATAAACCTGGAAGGCATGCCCTGCTTCATGTGTAAGCACATCAATATCCCCAGAAGTCCCATTAAAATTTGAAAAGATAAACGGAGCTTTGTAGTTTTCAATGAATGTACAATAACCTCCACCAGCTTTACCCTTCTTTGCCACAAGGTCCATTAGGTTGTTATCCTGCATAAATTGGAAGAACTCTCCTGTTTCCTTTGAAAGATCTTCATACATTTTTTGTCCGTTTTCAATAATCCATTCAGGACTGCCCTTTGGTACTGCATTGCCTGTTTGATATTTGAAGCCTTCATCATAATATTTTAATTTATCCACCCCAATTCGTTCCTGTTGCCGTGCTTTTAAAGAGGTCGCAATTGGAACAATAAAATCCTTCACCTGCTGACGGAAATTCGCCACCATCTCAGAATTGTAGTCTGTTCTCATCATTCGGTAGTAGCCAAGCTCAACAAAATTTTCATACCCCAACGCATGGGCAATTTCCGTTCTTACTTTAACAAGATCATCATAAATTCGGTCGAAATCTGCCTCATGCTCAGCTAAAAATCCAAATTTCGCTTCATTTGCACGCTTTCTCATTTCCCTATCAGTTGATTCAGTAAAAGGCTCTAATTGCGCAAGGGTGCGTTCTTCCCCTTCAAAAATAATTTTTGCTGATGCAATCAGTTTTGTATACTGTGTTGAAAGTCGATTTTCTTTTTGTAATAAAGGAACTATCTCCGGTTTAAAGGTCTTTAATTGTCCTTCAGCTAAGGCAAATAATTGTTTGCCCCATTTAGCTTCTAATTCGGTGCGAAACTTGGACAGAACAAGCGCCTGATAATATTTAGTAACCAGTCCCTCAATTTCTGGCTGCATTTCATCCATATAATCTTGCTCTGCTTTATAAAATTCATCGTTAGTGTCAACGGAATGGCGAATATAGCAGAGATTGAACATTGTGCCAATATCATTTCTAATTTCATTTACTTCGTTCATCGCCAAGCTTTGCTCTTCTACTGAATTTGCATTTTTAAATTTTTCTATTGCACCCTCGAATCGCCCTGTAATACTTTCTAGGTTGGGACGGGTATATGTATACTCTTCAAATCTCATTGAAACATCCCCTTTAGCTATAAATTTCAACTATATTCAATTCAACACTATCCATTAATATTCCTTTAAAAAGAAAAAAATACGGCATGAGCCGTATTAAAATTTCCCTGCTGGCAATCCAAGTTTTTTCAACAATTCAATCGCATCCTGTTTTTCAGAATCTGTCAAACTAGACATTAGTGAATGGATCTGCTGCGCATGTTCTGGGAAAACCTCTTGAATAAAGTCTTTCCCTTTATCTGTAATTTGTGCAAATGTAACACGTCGGTCATTTGGACAAGCTATCCTAATTAACAGTCCTTTTTGTTCCAATTTATCAACAACATAGGTGATACTGCCGCTTGCAAGTAAAATTTTCCCGCCAATCTGCTGCATTGGCTGATCACCTTTGTGATATAAAAGCTCTAATACGGCAAATTCAGTCGGGTTCAAGCCACTTGCTTGAATCACTTTATTAACATGTTCATTAATCGCCTTATATGCTCTTGAGAGAACAATAAATAGCTTCAACGATTTAGATACTGAATCATTTTCCATAAAAACTCATCCTTTTTATTAAGCTTCCGCTTTTCTTATTGTCTAGCTACAGCGCCTAGGGGCTCGGGGTCATAAGCCAATCCGTCAAGAAGGTAAAAAGACAACCTTCCAGCCGGCTCGTCTTATGCCTGTCGCCCCTGGGCAAGGCGCTTTCGCTTTTCTTATTATCTCGACTTCAAGATTATTATAAGAAAATTTTGAGTTGATGTCAATTTAACCTATTCTTACAATCGGTACTGTCCATTTAATTATATTTAATTATTCTGAACTTTGAAACAATCCGTTTCTCATTTTTACAGATTTTATGTAAGATAAGGTTATTAAAAGATTGATATAATATAAACGAGGTGAAATATGAGTCAACCAGCAGCAGTTACAGCAAAAGCACCAAAAACATCAGACGCAACAATGTTTAATATTCTTTTTATCATCGGGCTTTGTCATTTACTTAATGATGCCATACAAGCTGTTGTCCCAGCTATGTTTCCAATTCTAGAAAAATCAATGGGGTTATCCTTTACTCAGCTTGGAATTATTGCCTTTTCCTTAAATATGGTTTCGTCTGTGCTACAGCCAGTAGTTGGATTCGTCACAGATAAAAGACCAATGCCCTTCGTACTACCAATAGGACTTACCTTAACATTGGGTGGTGTTCTTGGAATGGCGTTTGCCCCTTCCTTCGGTATGATCGTTCTTTCAGTCATTTTTATTGGACTTGGGTCAGCTGTTTTCCATCCTGAAGGATCAAGGGTAGCCTATATGGCCGCAGGGAAGAGAAGAGGACTGGCACAATCCATTTATCAAGTAGGCGGTAATACGGGGCAGGCATTAGCTCCACTAATCACAGCACTCATCCTTGTCCCACTCGGACAGCAAGGTGCTTCATGGTTTTCGCTTGTTGCTGCATTGGCAGTATTGTTATTAATCTACATCGCTAATTGGTATAAACAGAGATTAGTTGAAAACCTGCCGTTAATAAAAAAGAAAAATTCAATGTCAACTAATAAAACTGGTCTTTCAAAAAAGGTTAAACAATCACTATTTTTAATTCTATTACTGATATTTGCAAGGTCATGGTATATATCGGGAATGACTAATTTTTACGCTTTTTTTGCTATAGAAAAATACTCCCTGACGATTAAGGAATCACAGCTTTTCCTATTTGCGTTTTTAATTGCTGGCGCCTTTGGTACTTTTTTTGGCGGCCCGCTGGCTGACCGATTCGGGAAGAAAAAATTAATATCTATTTCCATGTTACTGACTATACCATTTTCTATTCTTATTCCTTTTGTACCATCTTTTATTGCATTTATCTTTCTTACGCTTACAGGATTTATTTTAATGACCAATTTTTCAGTTACGGTGGTGTTTGCACAAGAGCTTGTACCTGGGAAAATCGGGACAATGTCTGGACTAACCGTCGGACTCGCCTTTGGTATGGGGGCTATCGGTTCCGTAGGACTTGGATTTATAGCAGATTTATTTAGTATGTCTGCCATGGTTTCTTCGATTGGTTTTCTGCCATTGCTTGGATTATTGGCCTTCCTTCTTCCAAGTGATCAAATGGTCCAAACATGGAATCATGAGAATTAGAAAAAGGATGGATTGGCCCCATCCTTATTTTATTTCTTGAATTTTTTGGTAAAGCTCTTCTTTTTCATCATCTGATAGCATACGCTCTGCCATAGGGAAGAGGACATTTTCTTCTTTAGCAAAGTGCTCCGTTAAAATGTAGTAAGCATTCTTAACTAATTCAGCTAAGTTTTTCTTTTCCTCCACTGTTTGGGTGCTATCAGCTTTTTCTAGAAATTCGTGAATTTTTGCCTTCGCTTGATCATGTTCATATTCCATAACAGCAATCGGTCCAGAGGTTGTGCCTATATATACACCCATCATTGGAAATAGAACTCCTTCTTCACGTTCTGAATGTGGATCGAGTGCTGCCTTAAATTCATTAACCTTCATGATCAATTCTGCAAAGGTATTATCACTAGTAGAATCCTCTTCGATTTCCTTGGTTAATTTGAATAATCCCTCTAATTGTGCTAATAACGGAGGATGCTCTGACTTTAATTGATTTAGTCCTTTACTTAGTTCGACAGGAGCCATTCCTCCAAAACTGCTCATACAACCACTCATCTGCATACACCTCTTATTCATTAACTTGTTTTTAGTATAAAAGTAAGTCATTTAAAATGTTGTGACACCGGTCACATCTATACAAATTAAGGAAAATGATATGAAGGCGCTTTTAATTTTCAAAAAATTTTAACATTTACCATCAAAAAATCTCATAAACTAGCATATAATATAGTTAGAACTAAAAAGGGAGGGCAAAAACATGAAAACCCCTAATTATCATGACTTTTATCAAAAGGCGTTGATACCAATCGGTTTCAATGACCTACTGGCAATAAAGGAATACGAATCTTATGACATTGATTCACCTTCTACACATTGGCTCATTGCTGTTGAAGGAGTGCAGCTCCCACAGGCAAAGATATACTTCCATTGGAAGGTAAGTATCTATCACTCTAATTATGATGGTGATTTTAATTGGAAGAAACCTTTCTATTGTTCTCCAATTATGAATTCTATGGATCGTGCACATGAGCTTGCCTGCTCATTGGCTGCAACAAGTAAACTAGATCAGCTTTCCACCTTAAACCTACAAGAAAAAATAAGTTAAACCTCAAAAAAATATCCCCTTCTGCTTCACCTTCTTTTTACCCTCACTTGTGAATAAACCCACAAATAGTGAAATCAAATTACATATGAATAAAAATAGGTGCTGCTCACAACCGCAAGCAACACCTTTAATATTATGCTAGACGGAACACAATTCCATGTCCACCCTTTGGATATTCCCATTTGATATTTTGGTACGGGCAGCCTATACGGCAGCTGCCGCATTCGTGACAGCCCTCATAACCAACCTGCATCCTTAAACCTTCCCACTTGTATACTTCAGCTGGACAGAAAATGGTACAAATTTTATCTGGGCATTTTGTGGCACAAATATCATCGTCCATTACGGTTAAATGTGACTTCGTATCAGCTTTAAAACGAAGAAGGTACTGTTTTTCTTCGATATTCTTAGTTGACATTATTTCACCGCCTTCCAAGCTCGATAAATATCTTGAATTACCTTAATCGTTCCTCTTTCTGATGTTACACTCTTCATAATTTCCTTTTGTTTATCCCGTTTCGGTGTTCCATCTACAGTGAAGAATTTGCTCATCGCTTTATTCATCATCGGAACATACTCTTTAAAATATTGCGGGTTATTCTCAAATGTATGTGTTGCATCTTTATATTTCTCTAAATCTTTGATGATGAAGCTATCATAAAGCTTTTGACGGTAGAGATTTAAGCTAGATTCCGAGAAATCTCCGCGGTACTTCGCCTCAATTACAGTTTCAGCAGCCAATAAGCCGGAGTGCATCGCCATGTTCGAACCTTCACGATGAATTGCATTAACAAGCTGTGCAGCGTCTCCTACAACCACTACACCATTACCAGCTACTTTTGGTACCGAACGATATCCACCTTCAGGAATCAGATGTGCTAGATACTCTGCGGACTCTCCACCTGCGAGCATTGGTTTTACCATTGGGTGTGTTTTTAAGTAGTCTAATAGGTCATAAGGCTTCAATTTTGCTTTTATCATACTGGATAGGGTTGTACCTACCCCGATATTCAAACTGTCCTTATTCGTGTATAGGAACGCTGTCCCAAGATTTCCTTTTGTTGAATCACCAAAAATCTCAATTGTACAACCTTGATTATCTTCTAAGTTAAAACGATCATTAATTTTTTCTTTTGGTAAATTGATTACTTCCATTACCGTTAAGGCCACTTCATCGGGACGGAATTCTTTATGGAAGCCCAACTGCTTGGAGAGCAGGGAGTTTACTCCATCCGCAAGGACAACAACATCTGCATAAACTTCGCCATTTGGACGGTCAGTGCGAATGCCAATTACCTTTCCGTTCTCAACAATACACTCCGTTACAACGGTTTCATTGATTAATAGAGCACCTGCTTCAACGGCTTTTTTCGCAAACCATTGGTCAAATTGCGCTCGTAATACCGTAAAGTTATTATATGGTTCAACACCCCATTCAAGACCTTTGTATCCAAATTGAACGACAGATTCCTTATCCATCATCCAAAAACGCTGCTCAATAACTGGTCTCTCAAGTGGGGCTTCTTTCCAAAACTCTGGAATCAACTCTTCCATTTGCTTCCGATATAGTACACCGCCCATTACGTTTTTGCTTCCAGGATATTCTCCTCTTTCAATAAGCAATACGTTTAAGCCTTTTTGGGCGCAAACAAGTGCACATGAAGTCCCAGCAGGACCTGCCCCTACGACAATAACATCAAATTTTTCTGGCATAGCTCATTTCACCGCCCTTTTCATTCCGTAGCTGTTTAAATTGCTCGATAAGTTTAGGTACAATTTCCAATGCATCTCCTACTATTCCATATGTTGCCACATCAAAAATTGGAGCATTTGGATCCTTGTTAATGGCGATGATTAAATCAGAGTTTTTCATACCGACCACATGCTGGATTGCTCCTGACAAGGCAATCGCGAAATAAATTTTAGGCGTTACCGTCTCACCTGTCTGACCAATTTGAAGCTCGTGAGGCAGCCAGCCTGCTTCAACCACATCACGTGTACCTCCAACTGTTGCACCAATTGTATCTGCAAGTTCATAGAGGATCTGGAAATTCTGCACGTCTCCCATCCCTTTTCCTCCGCAGACAATCACATGTGCATCAGCCAAATTCGCCTTTTTTGTTACGTCATTCACAATTTGCAGCACTTTTGTCCGCATATTTTCTTCTTTGAGATCTATGCTTTCTTCGATAATCTTCCCTGCTTTGCCTGAATCTGGCTCAAGTGCCTTCATTACTTTCGGTCTAACGGTTGCCATTTGCGGGCGATGCTTTTTACAGAGAATCGTTGCCATGATATTACCGCCAAATGCTGGACGGCTCGCTTCTAGCAAACGGCTATCTACATCCACATCGAGCATAGTTGTATCAGCTGTCAAACCGGTGACTAAATCTGTCGCCACAGCACTTGCTAAATCTTTACCATTGGGTGTTGCTCCGTATAAAATAATTTCCGGCTTATATTTTTCTACTAGCAGCATAACCCCCTGCATATACGATTCTGTCCGATATTGCTTTAACACAGGATGGTCTACCATGTAAACTTCATCTGCACCGTAAGCAATCACTTGCTTTGCTAATGGTTTAACTTCACTTCCTAGTAAAAAACCTGCCAGTGGAACTTGTAATTTGTCAGCAAGCTTTCGTCCTGCTCCAAGGAGCTCTAAAGAAACTCCCTCAATTTTTCCGTCATTTTGCTCAATGAAAATCCAGACACCACGGTATTCATCAAAATTCATGTAAACCCCTCCCACGTCAAAAAAAATAATCTTTATTGTTTAGATGCCTGTAATGTTAATACCTCTTTTTTCTCCATCAAGATATCCACGAGTTGTTTAACTTGCTCATCCGCAGAACCTTCGATTTTTTTCCCGCCTTCAGGACGTGGAGGTGTAAACATTTTTCCAACAATTGTTGGCGAGCCTTTAAGGCCAAGCTGGGAACGATCAACATTTTCAAAATCATTTACAGTCCAGATTACTGGTTCATATCTAGCTGCTTGTATCATATTTGGCATTGGTGAATATTCGATGTGATTAATTTCTTTTTCAACCGTTAACAAACAAGGTAATTCAGCCTGTATTAGTTCATAGCCGCTCGATAATTTCCTTTTGATTAAGACTGTTTTTTCTTTTAAATTGACTTCTGAGACTTCAATTACATTCGTTATAGGCGGAATATCCAACCTTCTAGCAATACCTGGTCCAACTTGGCCTGTATCTCCATCGATTGCGTGCTTACCGCAAATGACCATATCGACTGGGAGTTCCTTATTGATTTTTTCTAATGCTTTAGATAGGGCATAACTCGTCGCAAGTGTATCAGCACCTGCAAAGGCACGATCGGTAATCAAATATCCGCGATCTGCACCAATCTCAATACTTTTTTTAATAACAGCTGTTGCCTGCGGTGGCCCCATCGACAAAACTGAGATTGTACCTCCATTCTTATCCCTTATGCTTACTGCTTCTTGTACAGCATGAGCATCGTAAGGATTTAAAATGGCTGGTGCGCTGCGGCGGTCGAGTGTGTTTGTTTTAGGATTAATCTTTATGATTTTTGTATCTGGTACTTGTTTGACACATACGACAATGTGCATGTAGGACATTCCCTCCCCCATATTGGCTATGTTTGTTTGAAAGCGTTTGCCTTCCTTGGTTATAAAAAATGCCATATTACGATATATGACTCGTAACACAAGCATATTACCAAACAATGATAGATTTCTTTTTTTCAAAATTGATAAATTATAGGATTGAGGTAAATTCTAGAAGTATAAGATTTGATGGATATCGTGATGTGAGTGAGTTTTTTTAAAAAATAGTGTTAATTTAACTATAAGAAATATTCAAAAATAAACAATGATAAAAATCACAGTTTCTGTCTAATCATGTAGATAATTTAATTTACACTATTCATACAGATGAAAGTTGAGGCTAGAGAATGGTGGAAGTGTTTGTAGGAAGCGTACTTTCTGCTTTATCAACAGGTGTAGGAGCACTAATCATTCTTTTTATTAATCAATCAGTCACACACCGGTGGATGGATATGTTATTAGCATTTAGTGCTGGAATTATGATGGCTGCCTCAACAATTGGGCTAATCCCTGAGGCATTAAAATTGGGTGGTTTTGTCTCACTTGCAATGGGAGTATTCTTGGGGGTTTTGGCATTAACAACTCTGGAAAAAAGGATTCCTCATATAGACTTGGAACATAATCAATATGGAATTCAATTTGATGAAAAGGCATTGTTGATCATTGCAGCCATTACTCTGCATAATATTCCTGAAGGCTTGTCAGTCGGTGTCAGCTATGCTTCACAAACAGAGGATACGGGGAATTTGATCGCGCTGGCAATTGGTTTTCAGAATGCGCCAGAAGGCCTTCTTGTTGCTCTCTTTTTAGTTAATCAAAAAATCAGCAAATTTAAGGCCTTCTTGCTTTCAACCCTAACAGGTGCAATTGAGATTGTTACATCCTTCATGGGATTTTATTTAACCTCATTTGTTCAAGGGCTTGTCCCATATGGTCTTTCATTTGCGGCCGGTGCGATGTTGTTTATTATTTATAAAGAGTTAATCCCAGAAAGCCATGGTGATGGCAATGAGAGGGTCTCTACGTATGCTTTTATTACCGGTCTTTTAGTGATGGTTCTCATCATTGATATCTTCTAAGACTTTATTCAGGTGATTTCCTTAAACACATACCTTCGGCCAAATCATAATCATTTGATTAAAAGCCAGCTTTATTTCTTCATTTGGTCTTGAGAAATGCTGGGAAGCTTTTTGATACTCATTTATTAAGATATCAAGCTCCTGGCTGTATTTAATTGTTTCTTCACTTGTAAAACCTTTTGTATTCGCACAATTTATCATCATTGCACGCTTAATTTTTATTGCATTAAGCATCTCAGAAGGGCTATTACCTGACATATACAATTTCTCCACCTACTCCTACTCTTTTGCACTAAACCGCTAAAAAAATTGGTTACTTGATGAATTATGACAAGATTTAAGGCAAAAGTAAACACTTTCGCAAAAGTAGACAAAACAAGCATTTTACCCTATTTTTCGACAAAATTCATGTCTATTTTTCTGCTTTTACGACAATTTTCATACCCTTTTAGTGGAGTTTTAGTAAATATATTTACTAAAACTCCACTAAAAAAACTGGCTGTCTATCAGCCAGTTTAAATATATTATTGATGAATTTCTTCTTTCTCGTAAATTGGTACCCAGCCCTCTGTTGTAACAAAAATTCGAAGCGCTACTACTTTACGATCTTCTTCTAATGTAAAATAATGTCTTGTATTTTCAGGTACAGAAATTAAGTCTCCTGGATTTAGATGAACTTCGAAAAATTCTCCGTCCTTGCCTTGAATAACAAAAACTCCGTGGCCGCTCACAATAAAACGAACTTCATCGTCTGTATGGTGATGTTCATTTTTGAAGTTTGTTAGCAGTGTATCAAGATTTGGAGTATTATCAGATAATGAAATAACATCTTGAGCTTTATATCCTCGGCGTGCTGAAATATCTGAAATTTCTACTGAAAATACCTTTAGGATTTCTTCTTTCTCTTCATCACTCAAAAGATACTTCTCCACTAGTGATTGAGGAAGTTTTGTAATATCCCAATATTCATAAATAACCTCTTGTGATGCTAAAAAACTCGCTACTTCTTCTTTATTAAGAATTTGTTCTTCTCTACTTTGAAATGTAATGTATGCCATTATAAATCCATCCTCTCCTAAGAAATTTAAACTACTTTATTTAATTGGAATTGCTTATGTTCTAATAGACGTAATTGATATTTAAATAAGAACTCAGAAGCTTCTAGAAATTTTTTTGCCTCGAAAGCATTTCTTCCCCAAACAGTTATTCCGTGATTACGAATTAATACAGCGCCTGAATCTTCATTAATATGCTCCGAAAATGCATCTGCGAGGGTAGGAATATGAGCATAGTTTTTGATGATTGGAATCTTCAACACTGCGTCCTCTTCCCACATATTAAAAGCCTTAATCAGTTCCTGACCCTTAAATGTTACCTCCCCCTGGTTCCCATATAGCTCAGAAATCACGTTATTATCAATAGTGTGTACATGGAGACTACAGCCTGCATTCGTTCTTCGGTATATTTCGACGTGAAGCAGCGTTTCTGCAGATGGTCTCAAGTGTGTTTCTTCAACTGCATGCCCAAATTCATTAACCAGCAAAAAGTCCTCTTCTGTTCGTTTGCGTTTATCCTTACCACTTGCAGTTACCAGAAACTGTAGAGGATCATCACTAACCTTAATAGCAAGGTTGCCGCTAGTTCCCATAAACCAATCCCGCTCAGCCAGTTCATCTTTTATGTCAGCTAACTCCAGCCATTTTTCCTTTAACATGATGTCCTCTGCACCTCAATTCGATTTTTAATTTCTTCTATACAGTCATGAAAAGTAGTAAATCCTTTATAATTTAAACCCCATTCAGAACATTTTTCCTCTAGGAGATCTCTAGCCAACACAAAATCAGCATGTTTAGCTGCCTCAAGATCGGTGACCGAGTCACCAATTACGATCGTAAAGCATTCTTCATCCTGGTTTATCTTCCGAATAATACTAGGTTTGCAGCAGCCGCATTCGTTTTGACAGTAAGAATCACAAGTATATGGCCAAAGTATTTTTATGTTTTCCCCTGAAAAGTCACTGTGGTTACAATAAATCCCTTCAAAAGGGCCGAACTTTTCAAGAATGGGATATACAAAGAAATCAATTCCACCACTGACAACATAAAGGGGTATATCTTCGGTTCTAGCAAATTCAACAAATTCAGAAAATCCATCACGAATCTTAGCATTTTCGATCGCAAATTTTGTAATTTCATCTCTTTGGTTACTTGGTAATTCCGAGAATAATTTCCCTACACCCTCACTAATTGAAATTTTCTGCGATAAAATTTGGTCTTTAATTTCAATCCAATTAGCAGGTGCAAATTTTTTCATGATTGCGATGATATTATCACTTTCAGTAATCGTTCCATCAAAATCACAGTAAATGACTGGCCTCATCATTTATACTGACACCTCAGCATTTCCCCATAACTGCAGTGCAGTCTTTAGCTCAGGATACATTTCTGCCCCTTCCACTAATGTCTTTCCTTGAAGATTCACTTCAATAGCTTGTCGGAATGCTAGACCGCCGCCACGCGCACCATTAGGATGACCGTGAACTCCGCCTCCAGCGTTGATCACTGAGTCTATACCGAAATCCCGAATCAGGAGTGGTACCAACCCTGGATGTATTCCTGCAGAAGGGACAGGAAATGAATTTTTTATTGTATCTTTTTTTGTTAATTCTTCTGCGATTGATATAGCTGATGATTTCTCCAATGCCACAGTTCCATATGGTGATGGAAATAATGACAAGTCCGCACCAGCAAGCCGGAGCAGTTTACCTAATAACAAAGAATGTGAAAAACCATAAAACGCAGAGGATGTTAATGCACCACTTACAGCAGGATGAGCCATTAATGGTAAAGCAATTTGGTCGTCTTCACGCAGCTCCTGTAATACATCCAATCCATAAGCAAACACATTAAATAATAACAGGTCCGCTCCAAGCTCCATCGCTTTCCTCGCTTTGTCCTTTAGCTGGGATGTTCGGCCTGTTAGGTTTACTGCGTACAAAGTACGATGTCCTGTTTGTTCATAGACTTCCTGTAATATTTTATTGCCTGCCACTATTCTTTTTTCAAAAGGGGTTAATTCATTTTCAAAGAGAATTTCATCATCCTTAACAAAATCAACACCGCCTAGAGCTTGTTGCTTTAGCTGTTCAGTTAGGAAATTCAAGTCCTTACCAAGTACCCCTTTAAAGATGCTCATTAATAACGGACGATTATAAATACCGAGCTTTTCTCTTAATCCTCCAATACCAAATCTAGGACCAGGAAATTTATTTTTTAGTTCATCCTTAAACTGTAAGTCAAGTAATTTTATTTTTCCATCTAATGAAAGTTTTCCAAAAACAGTGGTCAGAATCGCAGGAATATCATCTGAAAAATTGATGGCTGGATAGGCAATATGTATGAGTGACTGTTCCTCTGTTAAACCTTCAGTCGACACAACCCTGCCTTTGTGCTTACGTAATTGACTCTGTTCTAGTTCTGGCAAGTTCGTCCATGAACCGACAGTCAAACCTAAAGCTATTTCCTCTGCTTTTTTTTCAAGATTTTTTTCACCGTGTACTAGATATGTGGCAATTATTTCAGACAATTTTAATCTTCCTTTCTTCGAAAAACATAAAAAAACCTCTTCGCAAAAGAAGAGGTTAGCATCGCAAACTAACATCTTCTCATCTTTCAGCCTTTTTGCTGCAAGATTTAGCACCGTGCTTAACATTGTGTTAAGTCGGTTGCCGGGCTTCATCGGGCTTTTCCCTCCGCCTGCTCTTGATAAGAAAACGATCGTATTATTTACTATTATCACGTTAATAAACTATATTTTGGATTATCCCAAGAATTATATTTTTTGTCAATCTATTTTTTAAAAATTTCCAACTTACTAATTCTTCTCACTGCTTCTTCTAAACGTTCCTCACTTGTGAGTAAACCGACTCGGACATAGCCTTCACCTAGTTCACCAAATGCAATCCCAGGTGCCACAGCAATATGTGCTTGTTCTAGCAGGATGTCAGTAAATTCAGTAGAGGTTAGTCCCTCAGGAACTTTTAGCCAAGCAAAAAACGATCCCTTTGGAGCCGTAACATCCCAGCCCAGCGAACGGAGCCCCTCAATCAAGACATTTCTTCTGCGCTCATAAAGATTATTTAAATCTCGAACACAATCCTGCGGACCTGTTAATGCTTCAGCGGCAGCTTCCTGAATACCGCCAAAAATACTGCAATAGAGATGGTCTTGAATAAGCTCAATCGCTGAAATAACACTGCTATTGCCTACAGCGAAGCCGACACGCCAGCCTGCCATGTTATAGGTTTTAGACAGAGTATATATTTCAATACCAACTTCTTTTGCCCCATCAATTTGTAAAAAGCTCAATGGCTTTTCCTCATCAAATCCTATTGCACCGTAAGCAAAATCATGAACAACACAAATATCATGCTGGTTTGCAAGATGAACAGTTTCCTCAAAGAACTCCTTAGTTGCTGCTGCCCCTGTTGGGTTGTTAGGATAATTAAGGAACATTAATTTTGCCTTTTCTATTGCCTCAGAAGGTAATTCACTAAAGTCAGGCAGAAAATTATTTGTTTCACGGAGAGGCATCGTTACCATTTCCGCCTTTGCGAGCGCTACCCCAGATAAGTAATCTGGATATCCTGGATCTGGTACAAGAATTGTATCACCAGGATTTAAAAGGCATTGTGGTATTTCCACCAATCCAGCCTTACCGCCAAACAAAATCGCCACTTCGTTATCAGGATTAAGGGTAACACCATACTCTCTTTGATAAAAGTCAGCTGCAGCCTGTTTTAAGTAGGTATGACCTTGAAAAGGAGAATACTTATGATTCGCAGGATTATCCGCTGCTTCCTGCATTTTTTTTACAATATGATGCGGGGTGGCCTGATCAGGGTTCCCTTGACCTAAATTAATAACATCATAGCCCTCTTCAATGTATTTCCCTACCTTTTTTACTAAAGAAGCAAAAAACTGCTTTGGAAGATTATTTAATATTTGCGATGTTGGAAATTGTTTCATCTTGTCACCTGCTTAATTTATTTCATTTTGTTGTTGAATTCTAGTCACAAATGATATAACTTTTAATACATCTTGTAAAGAAAAAATTCTAAAAAATTAAAATGAGGTGAATATTAGTGAAATTTAAAATATCTTGTTTGCAGATGGACATTGCCTTTGGTAATCCAACTGAAAACTATCAAAAGGCAGAAAGATTAATTAAAGAAGCAATGAAAGAAAATCCTGATATCATTGTTTTTCCAGAGCTGTGGACAACAGGCTATGATTTGACACGACTTGAAACGATCGCTGATAAGGGTGCAGCCAATACCATTGATTTTTTAAAAAGGGCAGCAATAAAATATCAGGTTCACTTTGTAGGCGGTTCTGTGGCAAATCAGGGTGAACAGGGAGTAAAGAATACCCTTCTTATCATCAATAATAAAGGGCACCTCGTCCATTCATATAGCAAACTACATCTTTTCAAATTGATGGACGAACATCTTTACCTCGAAGCTGGAGAGGAGATAGGGTTATTCGATTTGGATAATAACACTTTTGGCGGAGTAATCTGTTATGATATTCGTTTTCCAGAGTGGATTCGTGCACATTCCTCTAAAGGAGCTGAAGCCCTTTTCGTTGTTGCAGAATGGCCTGCCCCCCGTTTAACGCATTGGAGGTCGCTGCTCATTGCCAGAGCAATCGAAAACCAATGTTTCGTTATTGCATGTAATCGCTCAGGCAATGATCCAAATAATGAATTTGCAGGTCATTCTATGATTATCGACCCATGGGGAGACGTAATAGCAGAAGCAGGAGCGACTGAGGAAATACTGTCTTCGGTAATTGAGTTAGATTTAGTGAAAGATATTCGTAAACAAATACCAATTTTTGAAGATAGAAGACCTGATTTGTACTAATCTAAAAAACCACTTCCTTATATAGAAAGTGGTTTTTCTATTTATTTAATAAATGATTTATTGGTAATGTAATCTTAAATATTGTTCCCTTTCTCTCTTCACTTTCAACTTGAATATTCCCATTATGTTCCTCAATAATTCGGTAACTGACCATTAAACCTAAACCCGTACCTTTTTCTTTTGTGGTATAAAAGGGTTCTCCAAGTTTTTTTATTTTATCCTTTGGAATCCCCATTCCTTCATCTTGAATACATATTTGTACATTTTGTTCCTCTGTTTTATTTATCGTAATTGTAATTTGTCCACCGTTCGGCATGACTTCAATGGCATTTTTTATTAGATTAATAAAAACCTTTTTCAGTTGATTGGGCTCGCAGTAAACGAATGGCAAATTGGCTTCATAGTCTGTATTAAATTGAACATTGTAAAGCACCGCTTGAGCACTTAATAAATCAACTGTCTCCCTCATAATTTGACAGACGTCCTTCTCCTGAAATCTAATTTCCTGAGGTTTTGCTAGGATTAGAAACTCATTAATAATCGAATCAATTCTTGCTAACTCGGAGGTAATGACATCGTAATACATAGAATGTTCAGGTTTAATACTAGGCTTTAGTAATTGAATAAACCCCTTTAATGCAGTCATTGGATTTCTTATTTCGTGTGCAATTCCAGCAGCAAGCTCACCAACAATACTTAATCGATCAGACATTCTCAACTGTTCCTGCATTTTAGCTTTTTCCGTTACATCAATAATTACAGTTAGATTTAGACCATCAATAATTCGGCGCTTGGTCGAGTAATCAAAATGTTTAACTGTCCCGTCAATCATTTCCATTACCATTGTGGAACATTGCCTGCCAATCTGCGTAGCTTGTTCGATATGATTCATAATTTCCCGCTTTTTCTCTTCTACAGTATTAAATAAATCTAATAGGGACTTTCCTAACAGTCTATCTTTTGAAAGACCAAAGATTCTTTCTCCAGAGTAATTGATATCGACAATTTGATACTTGTCATTCCATAATATTAGTCCGTCCATCGAATCTTCAAAAATTCTTTGGAATTTTTGTTCACTAGGCAATGCCTCGTTCTGTTTCGCTGTATTTTCCACTAACTCACCCGCCTCACGAAACCCAAAATAAGGTAATATCATACTATACCTATATTCTACATTATTAAATAAAATCCTTTTTTACTTGACAAATTTATTACAATGAAAAACATAAAAAAGGTAAAGCGCAAAATTCCCGCTTTACCTATACCATTTAAAGGAATGGATTTTCGTGCTTTGCTTTTAGACGCTGCCATCTTTTTTCAACTTCTGCTTCAAATTCCTCTAAGATTGATTTGTTTTCTTCTTTAAGAAGGTGTTTTGTTTTACCCATGTATTTAAGCCACTCAGAAATAGTCACACGTTTGTTTTTATCTTCTGGGTTATAGGTAATGTTGGTAACACCTTGCTCTACCTCATATAGAGGGAAGAAACAAGAATTTACAGCTTGCTCCAAAATCGTTGCCCCATAGCGGTCCTCGGATTTCCAGTTAAGCGGACAGGTAATAAGGATTTTCCCATAAACCGTTCCAACGTTTTGTGCATACCATTGAGCTTTTGCACCCTTTTTAATTAAGTCTTGAGGGAAAGCTTCAGCCCCTGTAAATACATAAGGAATATTGGTTGCCGCCATAATTTGCGCAGTGTCTTTATGGTGGAATCCTTTTCCTTTCTGTGCCTTACCAACTCCCGATGTGCTAGTCATATGACCTAACGGAGTAGAATAAGACATTTGTGAGCCTGTATTCATATAACCTTCATTATCATATTCAAGCATAATGAGCTTATGTCCACGAAGAGCTGTACCAATAGCAGAACCCATACCAATGTCCATACCGCCATCTCCGGTAATCATGACAAACGTCGCATCATCAGCTACTTCTACTTCACCACGGCGTTTTAATTCAAGGAATGCTTCAAGTGTTCCTGATATTGTAGCAGCACCATTTTGGAAAAGGTTATGAATCATGGTTTGTTTATGAGAGCTATGCGGATATGAAGTTGTCGTAACATAGGCACATCCTGTTTGGAATAATGTGACGATATCACCTTCAATCCCTTTAAAGAAAAGTTCCAATCCTGCAAAAATCCCACAGCCTGGACATGCTCCGTGTCCTGAAGCAATTCGCTTAGGTTTACCAGTTAGTGCACGAAGAGGCGGGATTTTAACCTTAAGTTTATTTGTTTCTTCATCCATTTTCACATCAATTAAACCAGATTTGTATACATCACCATGCTGTGGTGTGATAACCGGCTTAAGAACTTTTTCCGGGTTGCCTGGTACATGACCATAATAATCAAATGGCTTTTCGGCAAATCCTTTTTCCATCGCCTCGATCGTCATTTCAAAGAATTTTTGTGCATCGGAAGCGTAGAAATCTTTACCCCCTAAACCGAAAACTCGACTTAAAACGATTGTTTGATTTTCCCGGTCTTCTTGAAGGGCAGATTTCACTTCATGGGTTAAATTCGGTCCATTTGCTCCATAGGAATCTGCACGTTCACCAACTAATAATGCTTTTACATTTTTAAGGGCTTCACGAATTTCCTTCGCTGGGAATGGACGGATAACATTTGGACTGATTACTCCAGCTTTAATTCCTTTAGCACGTAAATCATCAACTACATCTTTCGCTGATTCACCAGCAGAGTTTAAGAGGAATAATGCAACATCAGCATCTTCCATTTTATATAAATCAAGTACTGAATACTCACGGCCGGAAATACGGGCATATTCTGCTGCAACCTCTTTATAAACCTCACCCGCGGCGTAAATGGCTTCAGATTGCTGGAAATTGTTATTGATTAGGTCATCACCATTCATATGCGCACCAATTGTTACTGGATACTTTGGATCTCTCGCAAAATGATAGTCTGTTGGACATTCACCTACAAATTTCTGCACAACACTACGGTCCTTGAAATACTCAACTCTTCGCTTTTGATGTGAAGTGAAGAATCCATCGTAGGCAACGATAACCGGCAGACGGACCTTAGAATGTTCAGCAATTTTCAGAGCCATAATATTCATATCATAAACAGCTTGCGGCGTACTAGCTGTTAAGATAACCCAGCCAGTATTTAACGCAAAGTAAAGGTCAGAGTGATCACCTCTTATATCAAGTGGTCCACTGACTGCACGTGTTACAAGATTCATGACCATTGGAAAGCGGGTTCCAGATTGAACTGGCAGCTGTTCTATCATATAAAGAAGGCCATTTGCACTTGTTGCATTGAATACTCTAGCACCAGTAGCAGAAGCACCGTAGCAAATACCTGCAGAACCATGTTCACCATCAGCTGGAATCAGCTTAATATCATGCTCACCGCGGGCTTTCATTTGGTCCAAAAATTGTGCTACTTCTGTAGAAGGTGTAATTGGGAAATACCCCATAATATGATAATTAATTTGTGCAGCTGCCATAGCAGCCATTTCATTTCCGGATTCAAAGGTTGAAAGCTGCTCAGCGACCCCTTGACTCTTTAACTTTTCTTCTAACATTGCCATTATGAAATCCCCCCTGCTAAATACGGAAAGTTCTGTTTTACACGGTTAGCATCTGCATATCCAATCATTTCACGAAGATCACCTAACGCATCTGTTGGACAAGCTTCAACACATTTTAAACAGCCCTTACAATATTGATAATCAATCCCTTTAAGGAACATTTGTTTTCTGCCCTTCTTATCTTCGCCAGCTTCCCATACGAAGCAATAATCTGGACAGACATTATCGCAGGCAGCACAGTGGATACATTTATCCTGTTCAAACTGTGGAAGAAATCCTTGTCGTGAACCACTTAAATCTTTTAATATACTATTACCTTGAGTGGTCATTACCCCGCCGATTTCCTGGGTCATGTAACCTAATTGCGGCAATGCCCGCGAAAAACCTTTACCTTCTGCCCCTTCTGGCACATCATAGGTTTTAAATTGAACTTCATTATAACCACGGTCAAACGTGCGAATATTTGGCTCCACTAAATGCGGGTATTTTTTTTCAAATGTTTTACGAATAACGTTTCTCATAGAATCTGGATCTAGGAATTCACAAATACGATATAACGCACCGAGCATCGCTGTATTGACTTTTGTTTTTTCTTCAACTGCGATCGTTAAAGCGTCAACAATAGCAAGTGTGCCATATTCTAACTTTAGATCCTTTCTCACTTCATCAAACTCTCTAGCTGTATTTACAAGTGCGATTCCATCAGCATTTAATCCGCTTACGACATCGACTGTTCTATATAGTGCTTCATGAAAAACCGCCACAATATGTGGCTGCTCTATTGGGCTGTGATCTCTTATTTCTACATCTGGATCACAATAACGGATAAAACTTTTAACAGGTGAACCTTTCTTTTCTGAGCCATATGATGAGAAATTAGATCCGTTCAAACCTAGACCTAGTACTCCGGCTTCAGCTAACATTTTTCCAGCTAAATTTGCACCAAGACCCCCAATTGATTCAAGACGAATCTCAAAGAAACCAAGCTCATTTTTCTTTGGCAATATTGACATAATGTCCCTCCCCTTCTTGTACAAAAAAACACAAAAATATAAATTCCCCAAATTCATTGTAGGATAGATCTTTTTATTACGCTGTGACAAAAATCAAACATCAGCAAAAAAATTCTATAACACCTTTTAAAAATTTATTTAAAACGTTAATTTAAATGGTTTTTATTTAGCATTTTATGTATATAACAGTTTCCCTACTGTAATATAACAGGGTTTTTTTATTTCGATTTTGGATTTTTTCAAAAGTAGGATATAATATACTATTGTTTTTAATTTGCCGAAGGAGTTTTACGATGAACGTTATTTGCTGTACCTTAAATGCTAAATATATACATACAAATTTAGCGATTCGCTGCTTAAAGGCTTTCGCTGCTCCGGAATTTAACATCCAATTAAAGGAATATACGATAAAGGATCCGGTTATGAATATCGTGTCAGACCTCTATCAGCAAAAACCAACAATTATTGGATTTAGTTGTTACATCTGGAACATTGAAGAAACCATTAAGGTTGTCAACATGATTAAAAAAATTGATCCTTCTATTAAGATTGTATTTGGTGGTCCTGAAGTATCTTATGATACGGTAGAATGGATGGAAAAACTCCCAAGTGTCGACTTTATAGTGATGGGTGAAGGTGAACATTCATTTAAGCAGCTGCTTTCTGAATTGAACGGAGAGGGCAGCTATAAAAATGTACATGGAATTGCCTATCGCGAAAATGGAAAAGTAAAAGTGACACCCCAAATGAATAAGCTTGACCTAAAGGAACTCCCATCACCCTATCGATTTCCTGAAGATAAAGCTCATTTGGGTAAACGTGTCACCTATATTGAAACAAGCAGAGGCTGTCCATTCAGCTGTCAATTTTGCCTTTCTTCCATTGAAGTAGGGGTACGTTATTTCGATAGGGAGAAAATTAAGGAAGATATTCGTTATCTTATGGCTAATGGGGCAAAGACGATTAAATTTGTTGACCGTACATTTAATATTAGCAGAAGCTATGCAATGGAAATGTTCAGATTTTTAATTGATGAGCATCTACCAGGAACAGTTTTTCAGTTTGAAATTACTGCTGACATCATGAGACCTGAGGTTATTGAATTTTTAAATAATGAAGCACCTAAAGGCTTATTTCGCTTTGAAATCGGCGTTCAATCGACAAATGATTATACAAATGAGCTTGTCATGCGGAAACAGAATTTTGCAAAACTAACAAGAACCGTTACCATGGTGAAGGATGGCGGGAAAATCGACCAGCACCTTGATTTAATCGCCGGTCTGCCTGAGGAAGATTACGCATCCTTTCGGAAAACGTTTAATGATGTTTTTGAACTTCGTCCTGAAGAACTGCAGTTAGGCTTTTTGAAAATGCTTCGGGGAACTGGGCTAAGACTTCGCGCTGCTGAACATGAGTATGTTTATATGGATCATTCTCCATATGAAATTTTGGGGAATAATGTCCTTCCCTTTGATGATATTCTCAGAATTAAACAGGTGGAGGATGTGTTAGAAAAATATTGGAATGACCATCGCATGAATCACACAATAGAGTATTTGGTTACAAACGTGTTTCCTTCACCTTTCGACTTTTTCCAGGAGTTTGGGACCTATTGGGACGAGCAAGGCTGGTCAAGGATTGGTCACCAGTTAGAGGATTTATTTCAAAGATTGTTCTCGTTTCTTCAATACCGGAAGCTGAGTGACCTTGACATTATTGAAGGCCTGATGAAATATGATTATTTAATAAACCATAAGTACAAGCCGCGAAAGCCATGGTGGGAACAAAGCTTCAATAAACAAACAAGAACCGAAATTTATAAACAAATAGTCGATACCCCATCGCTGCTAGGGCAAATCTATGTGGAACTAGAACTTGATGAGAAAGATTTATATAAGCATACAATGATTGAGGAGCTTTCCTTTAATCTTGATGAATACTTATCATCTGGAAAAATCTTAAAGCAGTCTTCTAATTTAATCGCTTATTTTGATCCTGCAAACAAAGGAACACTAATCTTTTCATATAAAGGATAAATGTAGCCGGCATAAAGCTGGCTTTAGGCTGTCGAGAAACTCTCGACAGTCTTTTATTTTGGCTCTTCTCTAATAGAATGTTGTTTTTTGTATACAAACGGACCGTTCCTTTCCGCTACAGGTGCTTGCTTTCCGCGGGGAGGAAGTCGAGCCTCCTCGACGCTGTGCGGAGGAGCCTTCCCGGCACGCCCGCGGAAAGCGAAGCAGCTGGAGTGGAAATCAACAGGCCATTGAGCAGTCACGAATTTTTTTTAAAATCGTAGGTTAGACTCTGATAAAATATAAAATTGCCGAGAAAAATACCCTTTCTCGACAATCTGTAGCCGGCATAAAGCCGACTTATTTCTTTTTCGATGACTTTTTATTATCCTGATTATTCTGAAGTACTTCATATAGCTTAATTCCATTCACGTCACCAAATTCAATGCTAAATTCTTCACGTGTGTTTTGCACGCTTTTCTTATCTTTCATTAACTTCTTCCTTTTTTCCCAAGCTTTGAATTACGGTTTGCAAATCTGATTGCGTTGTTATTATCGGTAAATTCTGCTGAGAATTCACTTTCCTGTACATTCTTATGCGGCGTTTTAGAATATTTTTTTACTGCATCAAATTCTGCTTTTCGTTTAGCCATTTTTTCGTCCTCCCATCTTTATGTTACATCTTTAGTTTCTTCAAAATCAGGGATTCAATCACTTCCTTATTTTTCATAAATAAATTTGTTCATTAAGTGAAAAATAAAGAAAAATAGGAGTGAGTATGATGACCAATAAGAAAAAGCAAAAACTAGATAATCCAACGATGAATCAAACAATCCCACATCAAATTAATGCACCAAGTTTCGAAGGAACAGGAATTAAAATGCAGCCTCCATTCATAAATGAACATGGCGTTGTAATCGGAGATAGCTTATATTCTTCACCAAACTCTCCTTTAGAAAATTGGACTGCGAATACCGACCCTGAAATTATGGCCGGGGACGAATGGGTTCACCCAACAAATGATATTGGCTGGAATACAGCAGAAAACCGTGAATTGCTAGAGAGCAAGAAAAAACCACAAGCCTATCCCTTCATGCACCCTGACAAGGATGTTAGTAAGGGCAGTGATTAAAACAAATTTGTATCCATTTCCGCAAAACATTACCACTTATTAAAAAACAGAATTGAATCATAATACAATTACAGAGAAAAGAAATTTATCTCTGTATAGATACTAAGGAGTTGAAAAAAATGGCTAACAGCAGCAATAAATTATTAGTTCCAGGAATAGAGCAATATCTTGATCAGGTTAAATATGAAATTGCACAAGAGTTTGGTGTGAATTTAGGCTCCGATACAGTTTCCCGAGCAAATGGGTCTGTTGGCGGCGAAATTACAAAAAGGCTAGTACAACAAGCACAAGCACAAATGGCTGGTCAGCAACAATAATTTTAACTAAATAAACATGGAAAAAGTCCGGCAAATTTGCCGGACTTACTTTTTCCCATTATTCTCGTGTTTTATTGCTTTATTTTCATTATTTGTCTTTGGTTTTTCATGTTTATTGACATTTTTATTCTCTTTTGGTTTACCTTGATTATTAGTTCGATGTTCATTACCATGGTTATTTTTATCTGATGGTGAATTTTGCAAACCATCCCCATCTTGTGCAGCTTGATTGTTATCTTCACTTTGATTTTGATGTATATTACTATTATTCTGCTCTAGCTTTTTGACCTGACCCGGCGGCATGGTTGAATTTGTTGCAGGTACAGGGGGAGCATTATCTTTTTGCTTTATTTTTTCCTTGTTTTGTACCGAGTTATTTTTATTTTTATAATATACCCCAACTGGAACACCTAAGGCCTGTGCTTTCTCTAATTCTGCTTCAGTGGTTGTATACATTTTTATTTCAACTAGATGTTTATGAACGGTTTGTTTAATTTCAGCAATATTCTCCTGCAGTTTTATTGCCGCTTTATCTTTAAGTTGATGTGTCTTTACTGTTGAAATCACAACTGTTTCTGATTGGGAAATATATCCTTCATCTTTTAATTCTTCAATAATAATTGCAGTTAATTCCGAAGCATCTTTTTTCTCCCAATCATCCAACTGAGAAATGATTTGTTCTGCTTCTTTGTTAAACCCGTTGAGTTCAACTACCTGCATGTTTTTATTTAGTCCCATTTCAATACTAGTGTTAGCGTCAATAGACATATAGGCATATGCCTTATTATTTTGATATACTGGAATAATAGATCCTAAAGATATGATTAGAACAGCCATTGACATCCAAACCGTTTTTAAAGTTAAAAAGTTTTTAAATACAATTTTTTCTTTCCTTTTTTGATAATCAGTAACAGGATAAAAATCTATTTCTTCACCTATTGAATAAAGCCTATCCATTTTACGGGCACGTAAGAATTCTCCGTCTGAAGTTAATAGTGTCAAATAAGGATCATCAACTTCCATGACAATTCCCTTTCTCATGTCTCAAGCACCCCCCTTAAATAATCATTTAAATATACATAATCATTCGATAATATAAGTGCAATCGCAATAATATATTTTCGGTTTCGCTCAATCGTCTTTCTACTGACATTCACTTTTTTTTCTAACTGTTTTATCGGAAGGCGTTTTTTTTCAAATAGAGAACTTTTTAATTCCTTATCATCCACTAAAAGTTTAGCTACTAATATGGCATTCTCCCTTGCATCTGCATGTTTAGGTGAATTCTCAACTAAATCGCTAAAGCTTAAATCGAATGAAGTTAATAATGCTTGAAATTGTATAATTTCGTCTTTTCTTAACTCTTCATCAGATTTTTTCTTATATTCCTCGAGGGACAGCTCGTTCACAATTACCATACCTGCTGACTCATCCTCAAGTGATGAATAGGTTAAGTCGATACTGACGTGTTGATTTTTCGTTTGTTTCCGAATATAATCAATAACTCTCCTCTTAATTATGACTTCAGCAAAACTAAGCAGAGAGCTTCCTCTCTCAGGTAAATATTTTTCAATAGCCTCATTAAAGGCAATCAGACCAATACTAAATTCATCATCGGTTTCATAAATATATCGTTTACAAACTGTAGAAACATTTTTCGCAATAAAGGGTTTATAAGAATCTATTATTTCATTTAGTAGTAAGCGGTCCCCTTGTTGAATTAAAAGAACCGACTCTTCTAACGTTCGTTTTTTATTCTTGGTTAAAAACAATAAACCTAGCATTGCCTCACCTCACAATAACCCAATTATACCATACGGCGCACGCCTTGGATTTTATGGGGGTAAAGCGCATGAGAAAAATTAGCCCCAAGAAAGGCTATCTTTTCCTGTTTATAATCCTAGATTCTATTAATTTCCTTTTCCGTTATTCTCTTTTTTCTTTTCCTTAGTAGAATTCTTTGATTCTGCCTTTGCTTCTTTTGCTGCCGCCTTTGCTTCCTGCTTATTTTGTAGAATTGCCTGTTTTGCTTGTTTTTTCTCCTGTACCGCCGATTGTTGAATTTCCTTCTTAGTTGGTTGTGGTGCTGCTGATTCAGTTACTTCAGGAATAACTTTGTCTGAACTAGACTCTACAAGTGTCTCTGGAGAAGCTTCCGTGTCTTCTAGTTTATTTTTTTTTGTTATTTTTTCATTTTTCTTTTCCCATTTTTTTATTTTCTTCGAGACCTTTACATAGCTTTTTTCTATATTCTTTTGTAATGAAGCTTTCGCAACGGGGTTTTTCACCTTTTTCATGGCTGCGGTAAGGGCGATGATATTTTGGGATAAAACTTCTTTTACATCTCCAATTTCTTTATTCTCTTCACCTATTTCATCAGATGCACCATCATCTACAGCGGTCACTTGATCATCTGCACTTTCCATATTCTCAATTGCTTTTTCCATTGTTTCTATGGCTGCTTCTTCATCTCCATCAGCAAACAGCGCTTCCGCCTCTACAAGGCGCTCCGCTGCATAATCTGCAATTAACTTTGCTTCTTTAACATCATCTATCGTTAAAGCAAGGCGTATTTTTTCTATTAATATCTTCGAAAAATAGAAGAAGTCCCCTGGTAATAATGATGGTGTTTCTACTTTATCACTTTCAGAGTTTGAATCTTCTTGAAGATCTATTATAGCTGTCTCACTAGTTGTTTCATCAGCGAAAACATTTGCACCTGGAAATACTACTGTACTTGCAAGAATAATTGCTAGCGCACCTTTTGTGATTTTGTTTACTGACTTATGATCTGTTTTTTTCTCCAATTCATTCACCTCATTGTTTTTTAACACCCTTTTTCCACTAAAGATGTACGTTTAATTAGCATCCTTTTATGGGGGCATACAGAAAATTCTCAACAAAAAAAGCTACTAATCAGATTCTGATAGGCAGCTAATTTCGAGATTTTAATATCCACTTTATCAAAAATCCAATAAGTAACCCCGGAATGACAAATATCATGGGTAAAAAGACAGGACCTGGATGAACATTAAAAATGGTAACCTTTGGTGAAATCATTAATCCAACTGTGACAAAATAGGCAGAAAATACAAATGGTAAATAAGAATACTTTTCCTCAAGCGGCATTGCATGACGATATCCATCCCACATTGAAAACATATAAACACACGGATAAAACATCAGCCACTGATAATTTACGACCGATTCAGCCCTTTTAATTTCACCCAGGAAACTGTACATGATTGCACTATTAAAATGACTGTTCACATTTATAATAAATTCTAGTATCACAAACAAAATACCTTTGATGTACTGGCCGCTTAATAGCTGACTAAATCCCGGAAAGGCTATACTCCATAAGACTGCTTCTAATTTACTTATTTTTTTCATTTCTCTATCTCGCTTCTGATGTAAGTTACTTCCAAATTAGTTTTACCAGTAACAGACTGAATAAACGAGTTATGAAGAAATATTTTAACTCATGCTACTATCATAAAATGGGAATTTGATAATTAGGATTATCCTTTTGTTTTAGGTAAAAGGCAGTCATTGGCTTTAGACCATCTTTAAAGTCCGGACATATGATTCCTGATTCCTTCAAATCTTTCTCTGCCTGCGTGCAATCAAAATGACCCATCCAAGTAAAATAATCTAGGGCTTCTTTTTCAACCCTCAGATACTTTCTCATCGGCTTTATGGAAAGAAACCATTTTCCCACTGTTAATGGGAGGGTACCCATTGGTTTCTTGTTTATCAATTCCTCCATCATAAAGGTGTAAATTTCAGAAGCACGATAGGGTTGAGGATCCGTTAAATGATAGGTTTTACCAATCCCTTTTTCCAAAAAGCTAAGATAAGCAGCTGCCTGAATGATATAGTCTATTGGAACTAAATTTACATATGCTTCTCCCTTACCCAATTTCGGCAGCAGAGGAAGAAATTTTAATCGATCTAAAAAATTCATCATAAAATAGGGGCCATCAAATTTAATCGTCTCACCGGTTTGAGAATGACCTTTGACGATTCCAGGGCGAATAATCGTAATTGGAATTTCCCTTTTTAGTTTTTCCACCAAAACTTCAGCCTCATACTTTGTTTCCTCATAATGATTTTTAAAACTTGTCGGTCGAATAAGCTCTGTCTCGTATAGAGTTCCTTCACGGTCACCTACAACATATGCCGTACTAAAATATACATAACGTTTCAATTGCGGCAATCCTCTTACCCAGTTATTCACATTTTCTGTGCCATTTACATTGATTTTGCAGGCAGTATCCCTTGGTACTGCCAAATCATAAATGGCTGCAAGATGAAATACATGTGTTATCTTTCCATTTAGGATTTCATGGTTATCGGTAGAAATCATGAGTGATGGCTGGGTGATATCACCTTCTATAATGACAAATGCTTCATTCTTTAGACCTAGCTCTGTCATAATAGCTTGACGTTCTTTCCTTGCCTTATCCATCATCCCTTGAAGGACAAGAACATATATGACTCCTTTTAAATCATTCTTTTTTAAAACTTCTCGAATTAATTGGTTGCAGATAAAACCCGGAAACCCTGTAAAAAAGTACCCATTTACCATCTTAATCCCTCCTAAAAAATGTTAAATACATTTGTACTAATTGTATGTCGTTCCCAAAAATATAGTCAAGTTATTAGTCTGAATTTTCAGTAATTTATTTTAAAAAAAATGACGGGAATTAGTCCCGTCATTTTTAGTCCTGCTGATCCATTGGGTTATAAAGCTTCACACTTGGATTTTTTTCTTGGAACCAGCGAAGTGCAAAATCATTTTCAAATAAAAAGACATACTGATCAAAGCGATCCTTAACAAGGAGACTTCTAGAGCTTGAGAGATTTTCATCTACGATATCTCCTTCAACCCATCTTCCTATTTTAGATCCCATACGTTCCATCAATACCTCAGCATTGTATTCATTTCTCATCCGATGTTCAAAAACCTCGAATTGTAACTGCCCAACAGCACCTAACAAGTAATCATCTGTTTTCACTGTTTTATAAAGCTGAATGGCGCCTTCCTGAACTAGCTGCTGGATTCCTTTATAAAAAGATTTTTGTTTCATTACATTCTTAGCAGAAACCCTAACAAAGAGCTCAGGTGTAAATTGCGGTAGCCTTTCAAATTGGAAATTTTCTTTACCGGATGTAATGGTATCCCCAATTTGGTAAGTACCCGTATCGTAAAGGCCGATAATGTCCCCGCTGACAGCTTCATCAACCGTGCTTCTTTCCTCCGCCATAAAGGAAGTGGATTGAGAAAGCTTTATTTGTTTACTTAATCGTGGAATATTAACGGTCATTCCCCGCTCAAATTTACCCGAACAAATTCGAACAAACGCAATCCTGTCACGATGGGCTGGATTCATATTTGCTTGAATTTTAAAGACGAAACCCGAAAATTGCTCAGCGAGTGGATTAATTTCCCCAATGGATGAATTTCGAGCCATAGGAGCTGGAGCAAATTGCAGGTACGTCTCTAAAAAGGTTTGGACCCCAAAAGTTGTTAATGCACTGCCAAAGAAAACGGGGATAATCTTTCCATCAGCTACTTTTTCAGCAGAGAAATCATTACCAGCTTCGTTTAACAGCATTATCTCTTCCAGCGTTTGGTCATACAATCCAGAAACCTTTAAAGGATGGTCACCTTCTATTTCCCCATCACCATTCAATGGAATGAAACGATCTTCCTCATTTACTCTAAATTGTTCGATTCGTTTGTAATATCGGTCGTAGATACCCAAAAATTCTTTACCCATCCCGATTGGCCAGTTCATGGGATAGGTCTCAATACCCAGCACTTCCTCTAATTCAGCAAGCAGCTCTAATGGTGCTTTCCCTTGACGGTCCAGCTTATTAATAAATGTGAAGATAGGAATACCACGCATCCGGCACACTTTAAATAGCTTTAAGGTTTGCTCCTCAATCCCTTTTGCAGAGTCGATAATCATTACCGCACTATCTACAGCCATTAGGGTACGATAGGTATCTTCACTAAAATCCTGGTGTCCTGGTGTATCCAAAATGTTGACACGAAAATCATTATAGTCAAATTGCATAACGCTGGATGTTACTGAGATTCCACGTTGTTTTTCAATTTCCATCCAGTCACTTGTCGCAAACTTACCAGTTTTTTTTGCTTTTACTGTTCCAGCGTCGCGTATAGCTCCGCCAAACAATAATAATTTTTCTGTAAGTGTTGTTTTCCCGGCATCCGGGTGAGAAATAATCGCAAAGGTTCTGCGTGATAGTACTTCTTCTTTAAGTTTGTTACTCATTTCAAATTCCTCTCTTTTAACAATCAAAAAATTTTTCTCGTACCCTTAATCTTATAGTCTCGCGGTAAAATTTGCAATCCTTTAATGCTGCTCATCTGGAAATCCATTTCCACCCATTCCCACATCCTCTTTTGTTATTTTCCTTTTATAATAGAGTTAGACTCTTTATAAGGAGATGACTAGAATTGAATCAAAGTAAAAAACTAGTTTCAAAGATCATTCCGCTCATCGCAGCGATACTAATATTAATGGTAGGTATTACTTGGGTTATCCAAACTACAAAAGAAAAAATAGAAATTCCTTTTTCTTCAGTAGAAAATACAATTCAAAACCAAAATGGCAAATTAGTTACACTAACTGAGTATTCAGATGGCAGCCTTCAACTTGAAGCTGGTGACCAAAAATACGTATCAAATGTCCCTCCAAATAGCCAAATGGTTGACAAACTGGTTGAAAAATATAATATAAATTACTCATTTTCAAATAGCAGCACCTTTGGAAAGTGGATAATGGCTGGTATTTTACTTGCCCTTGTTGCAGCAGCTTTAGTACTTCAAAAAACAAAAGGTGGTTTCGGGCTTTCAAACTCGATGAAGAGCAGTGTTTCACAGGCACGCCCGCTTCCTTCCATTAGTTTAGAAGACGTTGGTGGGATTGGTGAAGAAATGAAGGAAGAAATACTACAAACACTTTCAACGCTTAAAGAACCTGAAAGGGCTATAAAACTGGGGATTAAACCACCAAAAGGAATTCTTTTATATGGACCTCCAGGTACAGGAAAAACATTACTTGCTCAAGCCATTGCCCGTGAACTAAATGCAGCTTTCTTCTCAGCCAGCGGTTCTGCTTTTAATGAATTATTCGTTGGTGTTGGTGCGAGCAGGGTACGCTCTTTATTCCAGACAGCAAGAAAACAAGGTCCTGCTGTCATTTTCATTGATGAAGTAGATGCCTTAGCCGGCAGAAGAAAAGCACATGGCGGTGAAGAAGCAGAAAAAACGTTAACAGAACTGCTCGTTCAGCTTGATGGCGGGCATTCAAATGATGGAATATTGTTTATTGCCGCCACAAACAGAAAAGATATGCTGGATGAAGCATTTTTAAGGCCAGGGAGAATAGATTTCACCTTCCAGATCCCACTCCCTGATACAAAAGGCAGAAGAGAAATTATTGATATTCATACAAAAGGGAAAGCACTCAGCAATAAAGTATTAGCCTCTTTAGATGAACTTGCTGAAAGTACCTCCGGCTTTTCTGGAGCGGAGCTGCAGTCATTATTTGAAACTGCCAGCAGACGTGCCGTACGAAACGGGCAGGATGCATTAACAAAAGGGGATCTTGATTATGCTCTTGACCGAACCATTTTAGGAAGTACTTCTCGTTCTTTACAGGACCTAGACACGAAGCGTCGGGTGGCCATCCATGAAGCGGGACATGCTATTGTCGCTTCGTTAACAAAGCCAGGTTCTGTAAGAAAAGCTACCATTATCCCACGTGGTGAGGCACTCGGTTATGTGGCACCAATACCAAAAGAACTTCATTTATCAACAACAAGTGACTTATTAGACAGAGTCGCCATGGTGCTAGCTGGCGGCGTCGCGGAAAGAATGCTTCTTGGCGAACATAGTATTGGTGTCAGTGGCGACGTACAGCAAGCTAAGCAGATTATCGAACAAATGGTAGATACCGGTATGCTTCAAGGAGGTTTCACCCTCACATTTAACAAACAGGACAAGGAAGTAAAGATGCAAGAACTGTTTGAAAAAGGGATAGAAAAAGCAGAGAATCTTATTAAGGGTCATTATCATCAGTATCAACATTTAGTTGAAAACTTATTAAAAAAAGAAACACTTGAAGGCTTTGAGGTTGAAGAAATTGTCTGTGGGAAGAATTCAAAAATAAATGATGATGTTTCTGCATAAATGAAATGGATGTTTCTGAGGTACACTAACTTTATGTATTTCACATAAGGAAGTGTATGTAAATGATCGACTCAAAAATAGATTTTGAAGCGAAAAAACACCAAGAAGGTGCACTAGGATACCTCGATAACCCCAAAAAGACCGAGGGCTTACTCAAGAAGGCTATCCTTAAGGCGAGAAATAACAAAGGTACTTTAGGAGAAGCCTGGGAAAAACTACAACTATTTATTGATTTAGTTCAATCTTATTCAAAAGGCGAATATCGAAACGTTTCTCCTGCTACAATTTTAACGATTATTGGGGCAATCTTATATTTCGTTTCTCCATTAGACGTAGTCCCTGATTTCCTTGTAGGACTAGGGATACTCGATGACGCCGCCGTGATTACCTTTACGTTAAAAAAATTATCTGTAGAAATTGATGAATTTAAAGTTTGGAAAACAGCAACAGAAAGCCCTCTTGATTAACAAGAGGGCTTCCGCTTTTCGTTTTGTCTAGCTGCAGCGCCTAGGGGCTCGGGGTCATAAGCCAATCAGTCTAGAAGGTTAAATAGCAACCTTCCAGCCTGCTCGTCTTCTGCCTGTCGCCCCTAGGAAAAATTGAACTGCATTTTTCCCTGTGCAAGGCGCTTCCGCTTTTCGTTTTATCTAAAACAAGCTGCTCCTACGATGATCAATAGGATAAATAATACTACGATTAGCGCAAAGCCGCCGCCAAATCCAGTACCACAGCCACAGCCCCCATGACCAAATCCGCCGCCGTAACCATATCCATAAGGCATATTTATAACCCCCTTTTTAATTTAATAGTATTCTCAGCACCAAGAAGCCCCGATAATAATTAACAAAATGAACAATACAACTAGAAGGGCAAAGCCGCCGCCATACCCGCCATGTGAACCAGACATTTACATTACCTCCTTTTTAAATTCCATATATCCTATTCATATCTCTAAAAATGTGCGATAGCGACATGTATAAATAAACCGCATTTCAAAAAAAGAATAAGCCCATTCTATATGGGCTTATTAACTCTTTGGATCAATAATCGGCAGTAAACGATTTACTAATCTTGGTGATAACGGCTGTAATGAAGTAAAGCAGGAGAGGTCTACAATAATACAATTTGTTGTAGTTCTTAACGAAAAGATATTTTCGCACATTTCTACTGGATAGCCGTCTATGTCTACCGGTTCAAGAAGAGATATTGTTGCACAACATCTCTTTTCATCTATTGCCTCCAATCTAAAAACATTTGTCATAAAAAAATCTCCATTATTTGTCCAACCCCAAGCCTCAAATTGACATTTCCCGGTTGAAAGTATAAACGGAATCGTGTCATACCCAAAATCACCATTTACAAAGCGAAAATCCTCAAACGATAGTTTTTTTTGTTCTTCTAACAGTTGCCCCAGGTCGTGACAAACACATGTTTTCTTCTGATGTTCCCCCATAATTCAAACCTCCTTTCAATTATTTATATAGGCAGTAGGTAAAATTGAATTTGTTGTGCACCATTTATGGCGCACTTCCTTGCTTGGCTTTTTGAATCAGCTGCTGCTAATACATATCCGTAACGTTGTCCCATGGAGCGCGGTGGTGTGACAATTTGACCGGTTGCTGCTTTCGTGTAAACCTCTATTACACCAGCTTGTTCTTCAGCAGAGTCACACCCCGATACTTTAAGTAATTTCCCAATAGAGCTAACGATTAAATATTGTGCATAGATAGCTTTTTCTTGCCTTCTAATTAAATCTGGCTCATTGCCTGCATACAATCTTATCGTCTGTTCTGCAAGATTAACACCAAACGCTTCCTCAATCATCCGATTCATAGCTCCCCCTGCCATTCTCGGATTAATCTCGATCAGCTTCCAGCCTTTATTTGTTAATTTCATTTCCAAATGGCAAGTACCATTTCTAAATTGAAAATCCTCTATAATAGAATAGACAGTTTCTTTTAGTCCCGGAAGTTGTTCCAATAACAACTTAGGACAGATAGAATAACCTGTAATAATAAAACGTTCGCCCTTTGTTACTTCCTGTTCAACAATTGCCACAATTGTAATGGTTGAATGATAAACCATCACTTCAATTAAATATTGTGGCCCCTCAAGATATTCCTCTACTAAAATAGGAAGCTCAGAGTTTTTTCTAAGAAGTTGTTTCACACCCCTTTTACATTCCCAAATATTTCCGACCAATAATACATCCTTTGAACCATTTGATTGAGGTGATTTAATAATTAGTGGAAATTGGTCATTTAACTCATTTACCTCATTTTCGATAGTTTCGGGTGAACTCAGCACCTTAAAAAAAGGGGTATAATTCTTTCCACTCAAGAATTCCCTGGTTAAAATTTTATCAGTCATAATTTCCAATGGTTCATACGTGAGTGGCGTATTACAAATAACATTTGTGAGCAAGGCAGCCAAATAAACATACTCATCTAAAAAGCTAATAAAACAGTCGACAATTTTCCCCTCATTCATAAGGTCTGTTATCGCTAAGAATATTTCATCAGTATCTGACATATCAATGAGCCGTGCATCATCTATTTCTTTATAACCCTCCTTTTCCTCTATAAAAATAGTGCGATTCGTTAAAAGGATTGTCTCGTAACCTAGGCTTTTTGCTGCTCTTATTCCTTCATAACTTGACCCTGTTTTGTTGGTCCCTAAAAAAACAATTGATTTCATTATGTGCACCCACCAAAGATTTTCATCACCTTTTTCAGAAAGTTTACCTGTTACAATAAAATATTCTTTTACTGATAGTTGGTGCAGGCTAGTTCATTATGTATGAGCAGTTATTTGACCAGTAAATTTAAAGTGTTACAGATGCCTGCAAAAAAAATCATGGACAAGTGTTTAGAAAGGGGAAAAAAACCATTCCTTAAGGTTTTAATCCTTAAAGTATGGTTTAATATCATTACTTTTTTTCACTAAAAGGGCTCTTTGTCCGGATTCCGGATCTTCTTATTTTGACATCTACATCGACATTGACGATGGCATCCTTAAAATATTCATCCCACTGCTTTTCAATTCGTTTGAAATTACTATAATCTTGGCGGTAAAGTATTTCTCCAAAACCAAATATATCGGCCTCATATTTTTGTTGAAGCTTTTTTATGGTTGCTTCAAGATCCTTTTTGATTTTTTTCCCGTTAACTTTCCGAATTTCTTAAAGGTATTGATTTTTATAAGATCATCTTTACATTGGGAGCTGTCTAAATAGGCTTCAGCCCTTACCTTAAGATTAATTACTGCTCTGCCCTTAACGAGTCTTGCTTTTGATTTTGTCACGTATTGAATATACGAACACCAAGGAATTTATCTTTACTACAGCCTACGGTTACTACCGTTTTATCTAATTTATTTATAATCCACAAATAACTTCGTGCATCCTTAAGCGGCAGGAAATCTTGGAGCCTATCCTCTTTAATAATGGCCAATGAATCAACCACTACCATAGCATCTGGAGCACCCTTTTTCATATTATCAACACTGATCCCTTTTTCAGGGTCACCTTTTATAGTTAATGCCGCCATCACTCCTCTTCTTCCAGCTGAGGTAAAGGCTTGAATGAAATCGTTTAAACGAATATCCGGGTCTCCCCCCCAACTTTCAACAAAAGAGTTTAATTGTGTATGAAGTTTGAGAGAAGATGATTTTTGCACATGATAAGTTACCTTTAAGACATCTGCTGCTTTTACATTCCTAGCTGTTACAATGTTAAAGTCATCCCTAATTTCACGATTTCTTTCCAAAAAATCTATAAAATCTAATATACCTTCTTTTAGAACACTTTCCCCAATGACAAGTACCTTCATATGTGAGAATATTAAATGTTTGGAAATACCAATATTCATTTTTTGGGATAATTCTGCCAAAGTATCCCCTTCAAGCGAAAAAACAACAGATGGAGCAAATCCAGTAGCCGTTTTACCACTCAATTCTTTGGCGTTTATTCCTTCTACAGTTAAAGTGAATTTATCATCATCATCCTTATCAACTGCCATGCCAACGACAACTGTTATTTCCGCTATTTCTCGATGATCCCAGCACCCTCTTAATATCATTACCATTGCGATTACTATTACAATGCATTTGAATCTCAACTTGAGTTCCCACCCTTCATTGGAGGGGGTGACGGAGGCGAAGTTGAAAATATTTTTTGTTCTGATTCAGTTCTTAAATATTTGGGCCTTTTTTTCATGGCCCAAAATGGAAATCTGATAAACACATCCTTTTGGTCCTCAATAATAAAAGGTGCTATCGGTGCTAAATAAGGCACCCCAAAAAAACGTAATGCTGCTAAATGGGCAACCATAGCCACAATAACAAGTAATACCCCATATAAGCCTAAAATAGCTGCAAAAAAGATTAGTAGAAAACGTAATAATCTAGAGGCTGTTGCAAAACTGTATATCGGGGATACAAAATTAGCAATTGCCGTAACGGAAACAATAATAATCATAATGTTTGAAATAATCCCAGCTTCTGCCGCTGCTTGACCAATTACCAATGCTCCCACAATCGAAACCATTTGGCCGACAACTCTTGGCATCCTGACCCCAGCTTCTCTTAATATCTCAAAAGTAATTTCCATTACTAATACTTCAACAACGGCTGGGAATGGTATCCCTTCACGCTGTGAAATAACACTTAATAGTAAAGTAGTTGGCAATAATTCATGATGATACGTTAATACACCTACATAAATAGACGGGGTTAGCAGTGCAATCATGAAAGAAAGATATCGAATCATTCTCAAGAAACTCCCTAAGAAAAATGACTGATAGTAGTCCTCTGAACTTTCAAAGAAGTTTACAAAAACGGCAGGCACAATTAAGGCAAATGGCGTGCCATCTATGAGAATGACCATTTTCCCTTCCATTAAATTGGCTGCTACGGTGTCTGGACGTTCTGTATTTAGTGCCAACGGAAACAAGGTGAATGTCTTATCAGCTATTAACTCCTCAATATTGCCACTCTCAAAAATGGCACTAACCTTTATTTTCTTTAACCTATTTCGAACTTCTTGCAGGATTGCCTCGTTAGCGATTCCTTTAAAAAATCCTAAATAAACAGTTGTTTGTGTATCTTCTCCGATTGTATAATGTTCAAATTGAAGATTCTTGTTGCGAATCCTTCTTCTGATTAGGCTGACATTAGTCGAAATGGATTCAATAAAAGCATCCTTCGGTCCTCTTATTACCGTTTGAGAAGTTGGCTCTGTTACCAACCTTTTTTCTCCATTCATTAAGTTAACGGTTAGCGCTTTGTCTATACGCTCAACAGCAATGACAATGCTGCCATTAATAATTTCATGGATGGTTTCATCCTTTGACCTGACAATTTTATAGCTTGCTCCACCAAAAATACCTTTACAATATGCTGATAATTCATCAATATTATTCAAATGTTCATCATTTGGAGAGATGGAGGATAAAAATTTAGATGTTGTTTCCTTTAAACTTGTTGAATCAACCATACTTTCTAAAAAAATGGTGATGACGTTTCTTTCAGATCTTCTACCTTCGATTACCTTTAAATCAACTGAATTTCCAAAAGCATTAACTATTTCTGATTGCAGCGTTTCATGATAGAATCAAAGCTTTCCTTTTTCTCTCCCACTTTTTTTTCAATTGTCCTTAATTTATCTTCAATTTTTATTGGTTTCTTTAATAAACGACGATTTACTCTGCTTGGTGCCATCCTGATCCCCTCTACTTTTCGACTTGCTTCTACGTTGTTTCCACATCACCAATAGAAATAGTAGAAACGGAAGTATAACTTGAAATGGAAAGTGCAGGTAATAAGGAACCATTTTTATGCCCTCTTGAATGTGGTCAGCAAAATCTACGGACACTAAGATTGAAAATAAAGAGATAATCATTGAAACCGGCAGGGCAAAATACCGATAAGGCAGATTAAAAATAAACTCCAACCCTTTTAAACCAGCATAGAAAAACATTGAACCTTTGATAAAAACACCTAACATGATCATAAATACAACCAATGCATCAATTCTCTCAATAAAATTCCCAATTGAGACTAATCTTGCAGTACTTAACAGCGGGAAGTTAGAGCGGGCAACGGAATCAACACCAAGGGAAACAATCATCAGTAGTGCCGAAACGCTAAGAATGAGCGATGCCAAACCCACACCTGCAATTGAAACCCGAAGACTATATTTCTTATTGGTTAAACTCGCATAAATGACACTAAAGGCAATAATTTCTCCAAATGGAAAAAAAACTAGCTGCGTAAAAGCTGTTTTAATGACAGGCTTCATTCCCTCGCCAAGGATGGGCTGGATTTGAGTAAGCTGTACGCTGCCACTGGCAAATAAGAAGATAGCCAACAATAAAAAAAAACCTAGGAGATAGGGATTAAAAATTTCAGATGTCCGAGCTAGGACTTCAATTCCCAAATACATAATATATCCCATTAAAAGGCAAAAGGTTAAGGACATCATTTCAATAGGTGTATTCGGTAAAATGGCAGTTGCCATTAATTCTCCAAAATCTCTAATGACTCGGCTGGATATATATAGAAAATAAATAATGTACATTAGGGTACAAACAATCGTTATCTTTCTACCTATGCAAAATTCAAAAACTTGATAGATATTTTTATCTGGAAAGCGGAGTACAAAGAAATGAACTAATGAAATGATAACTATTCCAATTAATCCGCCAAGTAATATGGCTATCCAGGAATCATTTTTCGCATCTCCCCCCACTCCAACGACAATCGCACTGCCAAGTAAAAAGTTAATTAACAGTGTTAACAGCTGGCTTAATGATATATTCTCCTTTTCCATCTTCATCCTAGTGTCCTCTCATCTGCATTGCTTTCTTTTTTGGAACGATGTATACGAAAATCGATGATTACACTTGAAATCAAACCCAAAGCAGCGCCAAACAAGGCTATATATCTGCCAATTGCAATTTCAGAATATATAATATTTATCATTGCCTCAAAAAAGGTGAATTCAAATAGGCTCATATCAAAAAGTGCAATAAGTATAGTTAATAGAAGTATGAGTAAAAAGTAGGCCAATGTTACCATATTTGGAAAACCCTATCACTGTCTTTACCTTATGTTTCCAAATTATCCGTTTTTATCCAACAAAAAAAACCAACAACTTTTTGTTTTTGGTTTAATACATTTGATTACTTCCCGATACTGCCCATTTTGGGAAATAGACGCTAAAAACTGTTCCCATATTCGGTTTTGATTCTACTTCCACCCTGCCACCCATCGACTCAGCTATTTTAAAGGTTGAAGCTAGTCCCAGACCTGTTCCATTTACTTTTCCCGAAGTAAGTGGTTTACCTAACTGTTCTAGAATATGTCGCGGTATTCCCATCCCATTATCCTCTATCACAATATAAACCTCTTTTAACATTTCATGGAGGCAAACATTTACTTGTCCTTTAGGTGAACATGCTTCAATCCCATTTTTTATGATATTCAAGAGAGCAAACCTCAACATGGACGGTTCCCCTTTAATAAATATATCCTCTTGAGCAGTAGTAGTAAAAAAAAGTTCCACTTTATGCAATTCAGCATATGGTCTCATTAATTCAACTACCTCATCTAATTCCCTAACAAAACTCATCTCCTTTTGCTCGTTACCTTTCGTATCCATAAAAGCCAAATAGTTATCTAAGCTGCGCTCGGCCTGAGTTAATTCGTTTTTCGTTTGTAGCAGATTAAATGCCTGTTGCTTCTTAAAGTCCCCTCCTCAATAAGTTGAAGATAACACTGAGATGTTCTAATCGGTGCTAACATTTGCTGCGATATAAAAACCAGCAAATGATTTTTAGTATGGTCTTTCTCAAATTGAATAACCTTTTCATTCATTAACTGGATTTCACTTATAGAATATTGAAGATGAAGCACCATCCAGAGAGTAATATAGTTTAATATTGAAAACCAAAACCAAAGATTGATTTCTGAAAGTGTAAACGTATAATCATCTAAAAATTGAGTCCCCAGTGCAAAAAAGAGCAGGGAAAAGGTCAACAGCATATAGGGATATTTTTGGCGAAACTTTTCACCCCAACGTTCTAAACGAGGGAGCGTAAAATAAAATACGGTGACGAAAAAGGTCGTCATCCAAAGTCCTCCGAGATAAATGCCTGTTCCCCCCATCCTGAGACGATAAATAATCAGGATAATAGATAGTATTACCCCACTTCTAAATCCCCCATAGAGGAATGCCAAGATTAAGGGAATAAAGCGAAAATCCAACATTGTTTCCTCATTTATGGATACAGGAAAGGTCATACATATAATGATTGAAAGACCACATAAGGCACTTAATACTATTTTATTTTGAAACCTATTCCGAAAATAAGATTGATAAATTAATATCGGCAATAAAATGCAGAAAATCTGCAGTAGCCATAAGCCTAGATATGATGGTATTATTAACAATTAGCATTCCCCCTGTCCCTACTCTCTCTAGTTTAGAGCCTACTAAAAAAACTTACTATTAAATATGTCACATTTTAGACACAAACATAAAAAGTTTTAATCAAATGGATGTGTTAATGGTAAACCGTTGATCTTAGAACTCTGTTGATTTGTGTGGAAGGCGCGAGACTCCTGCAGGAGGACGGGACAGGGGAGACCCCGCAGGCGCTTTTTAGCGCCGAGGAGGCTTCCCGAACCGCCTGCGGAAAGCGAAGCGCCTGGAGCACAAATCAACAGCCTAATTTAACACAGCCAATACAAAAAAACAGCTCACCATACCGGTACAGCTGTTTGAAATTTAATTTAATTTAATTAAAAATACACAAGAAAAATTATGAAAGCTAACAGGATTCGATATATCGCAAATGGTACAAGTTTAATTTTATCTATTAATTTTAAGAAAAAGCTAATAGAAATTAATGCAAAAACAAAGGCACTAATAAATCCTGCAATAAAAAACGGGAGTGCATCCATCGTCATATACTGCCAATTTTTCAATAAGGAAAGGAAACTAGCACCCGCCATAATAGGCACTGCCATAATAAAAGTAAAATCAGCGGCTGCTCGATGGCTCAATCCTAAAAGAACGCCACCTGATATAGTCGAACCGGAACGTGAGAAACCTGGCCACAATGATAAACATTGAATAAGACCAATCATTAGTGCTTGTTTATATGTAATTTGATCAACGGTTTGGATTTTTGGTATTTTTGGGCCAAAGCGATCTGCAATTATCATGAAAATAGCACCAATCACTAAACCTATTAAAACAGTTTCAGTCGAAAATAAATACTCATCTATATAGTCTTCAAGTAGTACCCCAAAGATTCCAGCAGGAATTAACCCAACAATTACTTGTGTTAATTTTAAACGACCGCCACTTTGGTTAGATAGGTTACTTTTTATTCTACCCATTCCTAATAAATCGATAAATCTATCCTTAAATGTCACCACAACCGCTAAAATGGAACCTAGCTGGATGACTACTTTAAAGGTATTCGCTCCATACTTTCCTAAGAAATCTTCTGATTGCAGCCACATATCATCAACGATAATCATATGCCCCGTTGAAGATACGGGAGCAAATTCTGTTAACCCCTCAACTAACCCTAAAATAATTGCTTTAATAATCAATAATAATTCCATTTACATAACTACTCCTAACTTTATCTTCTGTTTTAAATTCAAGGATATGGAATAACTTTATAATTGTACTCAATTTCCATTGTCTTTAGCAAATAATATCTAACAAAAATAGAAGCGAGGCTAAGCTAGCCTCGCTTTTTAATTATAAAATAATGCGATTAACACGCCCATTGAATTTCTCTAACCAGTAACCAGTTGTCATATCTGCAATGGCAACGCCTGTAGAACTTTGTGATCCCAAGAACTTACCTGCACCTAGATAAATTCCGACATGACCATCTTTTTTATAGGTATCAAAAAATACAAGGTCTCCTGGAAGCATTTCCTCTACCTTGACAGGTGTACCAGTATTTTTCAAGACTTCGGTACTAGCACCGATTTTAATATCTACCTGAGCGTACGCCCAACTGACAAAAGCTGAACAATCAAATCTTCCATTTGCAATATCATGTTCGTTTCGACCTCCGCCAAATACATAAACCGAATTCCCAATATACGTAATCCCTTCAGAAATTAGACCTTTAACGGTTTCATTCGTTAACAACATTGAATCAGTTAGAATTTGGTTTGGATCCATATCGGTAAGGTTATACATAGTTGTAAGTGCAGAATCCTGCTGCAATAACCCTGCCTGTTCTGCAAGTGTAACTTGCTCTTTTTTCTTTAATTCTAATCTTAACCATTCATTTTGTTGTTTTTGTTCTAGAATTTGTGCCTGCATTCCTTCTAATTCTACTTTCATACTCTGGAGCTCAAATAATTTATCTTGTACCTGATCTTGCTTCTCCTTAATACTCTCTTTGTCGATTTCATGCTGCTCTATAAGAGATTGATCCGCTTCAACAAACGATGCTACAGCACCAACGCGTCCCACAAAATCCTTAAAACTTGAGGCACCCAGCAAAACATCAAGATAATTTACCTTTCCACCCGTTTCCTGAAAAGTAAGAGCACGTTTTTTTAAGATTTCATTACGCTTTTTTACTTTTTCGTTTAACGATTCAATCTCGGACTCTAGTTTCTGTATTTCCATTTGAGAAACTTTTATTTTGTTCTCTGTATCGATAATGATATTATTATTATCAATGATTGCTTGCTCTACCCGGCTGATTTGTTCATTAATTTGTTTAATTTCTTCTTTTACTTGATTAAGCTCTACATTCCCTTTTATAATTTCTAATTGAATTCTTGAACGTTGTTCGTCTATAACCTCATGGTTTTTATTTTCCTCTGTTTCAACTTGCTGGTTTTCATTTTCCTCGGCTTCTACTTGAAGTAATACAGTTGGACTTCCAAACGTGATTATTGAACAAAAAGCTATAATCTTCTTTTTCAATTCTTTTCCCCTGCTTTCCTTCATCGCAAATCGCAACACAGTAAATTTTTTCAGCTATGTAAAACTAGATATTTATCAATTTATTAAATTACTAAAAATAAACCTATATACCCATTTTTATCCTATTCAGTTGCAACTAGAAGTATAGCATGAAATCTTGTCAAATCAATAATAGTAATATTAAATTTATGTTTCAAGGAATGACTATATCAAATGTTCAATGATAAACATAAAGAAGCAGACCAATCCAGTTGGTCTGCTAATCAATTACATTGAACTCCTTAATTTGTTTTAAAAAGTTCTTTAACACTATTTGTTCCACGATTTACAATTTCATTATGAGTACTTCTAGCCATTTTTACATACTCATTCGTAACTTGCTGCCAAGCATTTCTGCGCTCACGTGCGTAGTCAATGTTAGCTTCAGTACTCTTTTCAAAATTATCTTCTAACTGGTCAATAATTTGGAATACAGATTTGATAGGAGTGAGAGCTAGGTTTTCTAATTGATTAGAAACCTCTTTAAGCTGCTCTTTAAGCTCTACCCTTTCATTCATCATTTCTGCTTCAATTTTTTCTTCGTCTTTGATAAGCTGTTCCCTGCGTGCATTCATTTGCTGCATCAATCCAGAGACAACTTCTTTGTTTGTTTTTTTAGATTGCTCAAAGAGGTTACCAATTGACTTTCTATATTGCTTGTTGAACTTAATAACTTCTTTTAGAGCGTTCATATAAGCATCTTCACGGCTTTCACGCAATTGTCTTGCACGTTCCAGTGATTGTTCATACTGATTCCATAGTGTATCCACAAATAAACCTTCATTCTTAGGTTCTTCGGCTGCTGGTATCATTTTTTCTTCAACAGCAAGAACACTTTCACTCTTTTTCTGTGCCATCGTCCTTCCTCCTCTTTTTACTGTTTACTTTCTCTATCGAATCCTTCTTTTGAAATGAAGGAATATAGAGCTCAAGGAAACTTGAATACATTTTAAAGAATTGGTCTAGCATCGATTGGTACGACTCTAGTTGATTGGCATAGCCTTTTAAGTATGTAATACCAGCTTTTGTTATGGAATATCTTCTTTTGGCAGGACCACTGCCATTTGTATCCCACTCAGATGACACTAGTTCTTCCTTTTCCAGCTGTCTTAACAGTCTGTAAAGATTTCCCTGATCAATCGTTTTAAACCCAAATGTTTGTAATTTCTGGCTTAGCTCATATCCGTGAAGAGACATTCTGCTAAGAAGCAATAGAATAAATGGCAGAACAAAGTTTTTTGATGGATTGACAGATTGATTCTCTTGATTTACCATTTTTATATCACCTCACCTATATGTATTTTACACCTATGAGTAATATTTTGTCAACTCGACAAATAAATGTTATTATACGGTGTATCAACACGTTTACAATTTTCGTATGTTGGTAATAAAGTTTAATAAAAAATTGAAGGTGGTGTCAAATTGAAACAATCGAAGGTAAGTATGTTAGGGATGCCATATTTACATTTTGGCAAGGGTGAACCATTAGTTCTCATTCATGGATTAGGTGAAGTAAAGGAAGGGTGGCAATCACAATTTGAACTAGCTGATCAGTATGAGTTAATAATTCCTGATTTGCGCGGTCATGGTGAATGTACCAAAACAGAAGGGATTTCTATTCCACATTTTGCTTCAGATGTTATTGCTTTATTAAACGAATTAAAAATTGAAAACGCTAACATTTTAGGCTTGTCAATGGGCGGTGCTGTCGCTCAAGAAATTTATCGTCAAGCCCCCCACCTAGTACGCTCTCTCATGTTGATAAGTACATTCCACTTTTTCCCAAATAAACTCAGAAAACCATTACTGAATTTTAAGAAAATGAGATTAGGTGTTGCTGCAACGGATAATGACCTTAAAGAAACAGCTGCACATATGAGCCTTTATTCATGGTCAGAGGAGAATATGAATCACTTTAAACAATATTTTCAGCCGAAACGTAACATCTTTTTAAAATCTCTAAAAGCTTGTTTCCAGGTTGATAATATTTCTTTATTACCGACGATAAAAGTTCCAACTCTTATTATTGGCTGTCAATATGACTCTGTTTTACCAGTTTGGATACAATATTGTATGCACAAGCTGATTCCTCATTCAGAATTTATCATTATGCGAAATTCGGGGCATTTAGCAAAATTAGAAGCAACAAACCGGTTTAATCTTCTGCTAAGAAAGTTCTTAAACCGGCAAAAAGCTGCTGCTTAATTTATATAAGTGGGAAGGATGGGGGTCCTTCCCACTTATAACACGTTTTCGGTTAAACAGTTGGCACTAATTCCTTTTCTTTCGCCTTTCCTTTTGGACTTTCTTTACCCACAATACCTTTTATAGAAGCTAATTCATTTTTTATTTCAGTTAATTGACCTAATCCCAGTTTCACTTCCTCTAAATCGGTGTGAATGTTTTTTTCCTGATCATGTTCTTTCTTTTTCAAAATTTCCTTCTGTGTTTCTTTTATTTCCTCAAGTTCCTCTCTAACATCACGAAGGTTAACTTGAATAATTTTAATGTCTACAAGATCCTTACGTATTTCCTGAATGTCATCCTTCATTCTTTTCATTTCAGATACTTCTTGAACGATGCTTTGGAATTCAACCTGCATTTGTTTAATCATCATAACCATTTCTTGAAACAATGCTAGATTTTCTTTATTTATTTCACTAAGACCATCCTGTAATTTCCAAATCTGTTCTTCTAAGATATCGATTTTCCCTTCAGCTTGTATTGAAAGATTGGCCACATTAGCAACATCTTTTTTGGTAGGAATATTCATAATACCAAGCATAAGCTCTTGATTTTTCCTTAAAAGTTCCATGTACCGTGAGTGAACACCTAGGCCGGTATTGGCTAAACGAACAAATTCATTATTATCTGCAGCCATAAACAATAGTCCATTTATTTGTTTTTCCCACATCTCACTAATCTGTTTAAAGCCCTCGTACGGATCATACATCTTTTCTTTTGTCATCCTTCATCATCCTTATTGTTATGATTTTGTGACTTCTTCAGCTTGTTCCATGTATTTATTTAAAGGGAATATGAACGTTTTTAATTGACCTGTCAAAAGGTTAACGAAACCTTTTTGACTCTCATAAATAAGAGAGGCAGCTTGTTTTAAGGTTTTTATATATTGCAATCGTGCATTCTTCCTAAGATCAATATATTGTTCAATCATTTGAAAATATTGATCCATCATTTGAATATTTACCACCATCTTCAGTGGTGCATTTAAAATCGAAGCTGTTCTACTTTGAATTTGGTCAATCTGCTGATTAATTTCTTCATAGGATCTTTTTGGGAAAATATGCTGAAGGACTGTAGTTGACATTAAAAATTCCTCTCTGGCGGTTCTCTCCCAATTACCAAATTCTTTGTTGAACTGTTCTCTGACAGATTTAATATTCTCCTGATTTCGTTTTATACTTTCAGAAAAAAACATGGCTTCTTTCAAAAACACATCATCACGAAAATCTGCTTTCTTTGCCCATTGGTCTAACTCACGAAATGCATGGTTCCAGAGAAGGTCCAGGGATGAAAATTGTTCCTGAACATCTTCCTTAGTCAGTATTGTTTCTTGTTCCTTTGATTCTAAGACAGGTTCAGGTAATTCGGTTTCTATGACTTCATTTTCAACTGTTAGATCATCCACAGAGTTTCGTCTCCTTTTAGTCGTTTTTGGTGTTTCAGTATCCTTTGGTTTGGTTTCTTTTTTTTCAGACATTTATTTCTCCCCCTTTTTATTGTAAAATTTCTTAAGAATGAATCTTTTCATTTTCTTCTTGACGAAGCATTCTCCTTAAAAGCTTTCCAACAGATGATTTAGGAAGCTCTGCAAGAAATTCAATCTCTTTTGGTACTTTATATGGAGCTAGATTTTGCTTTAGATATTCTATCAATTGCTCTGGTGTAACATTTACACCGGCTTTTACTTTTACATATGCCTTGACTGTTTCTCCTCGATAGGAGTCGGGTTTTCCAACTACAATTGCTTCTTCAACAGCAGCATGCTGGTAGATAATTTCCTCAATTTCACGAGGGTATACATTGTATCCGCTTGCAATAATCATGTCCTTTTTGCGATCTAATATATAGAAATAACCATCTTCATCCATTTTGGCGATATCATCTGTAAAGAGCCAGCCATCTCTAATTACTAATTGAGTGTCACTAGGACGTTTCCAGTAACCCTTCATTACTTGTGGCCCGCGTAGAATTAATTCACCCGCTTCACCGACCGGTACATTAACATATCCCTCTTCAGTTTCCTTAACAATCCGTGCTTCTGTCCCTGGGATAGGAATTCCTACACTTCCTAGTTTACGAGGAAGAAACGGCGGCGTAGAAATAGCTGAAGGAGCTGTTTCTGAGAGTCCATAGCCATCTGCAAGTCTTATCCCCACACGTTTTTCAAAATATTTTACTTGTTCTACAGGGAGTGGTGCACCACCGCTGCTAAAGTAGAATATATCCTTAATTGCACTTTCTTCCAATTGCGGATGACTGTTTAATGCAAATATCATCGTTGGAACTGCAGTCACCTGGAATGGTTTCTCTCTATTAATTATTTCAATTAATTCATTCACATCGAAACGAGGAAGAATTAATTGGTTACAACCAATTCGGATCGCTGAGAGAGCATTGCAAGATAATCCATAGACGTGAAACATTGGGAGGACACTGATGATTTTAAAATTTTCTGGTTTCTCATCAACGGCATTATAGGTAAAATCACAAACTTGAATAATATTAGCAAGAAGATTCTGATGGGTAAGCATTACACCTTTGGATACACCCGTTGTTCCGCCAGTATATTGTAGAATGGCCACATCTTCTTCTATGTTTATTGGGATATCAGGAATCGCATTATCATGTGTAAGAAAGTCATCAAAGTAAATATCATCATCTGCAAGACTAACCCTGCTTTCACCAAAACCAACAACTATAATTTTTTTCAAAGAAGTTTTTGGCTGAACTTCTTTTACCTTTTGATAAAATGCTTCAAATACCACCATATAGTTTGCCTCAGAATCATTTAGGGCATATTCAATTTCTCTTTCTACATACATGGGATTGACTTGTACAGCAATGCCACCCAGGCGGAATACTGCAAATAAGCTAAAAATATAATGAGGACAGTTAGGCAGCATGATTCCTAGTCTATCTCCTTTTTTGAAACCAATGCGGTACAAGGAAGCAGCTAGCCATTCTGAAATAGCTCTTGTTTCTTTGTAACTCCATGACCTTTCATAAAAAGTAAGAGCTGGTTTTTCCCCGTGAATATTGGCTGCCTGCTGCAAAAGATCAAATAACGAATCATAGTCCACTGATACCTCTTTATTAATTCTTGGATCATAAAACTTTAACCACGGCATTTGCGAATAAACCATACAATCCTCTCCTAATTCAATCAAGTTATTAACCAATTAAATTATTGTTTTAAAAAAGGTTTTTGTAAACGTACCCAAATCGACATTTTTCCACATTTTCCAAGTGGTGACTGGTATTAACAAAGTGTATACAAAGGTTTTAGCCAAAATACATAGAGAAGATTGATGGATTTTGTCGAAATATTCACTCTTGTTCACACAATTTTCGAAATGAATACCAATTTTTAGAAGCCTTTAAATGCCTGTCGATAGATATTCGCCAGCTCCGTTACAAGAGGTTGTTTTGGATTAGCAATCGTATCTTGATCATCAAAAGCATGTTCTGCTAAACTATTAACTTTTTCTTCGAATACACTTTTGCTTACGCCCGCCTCTTCTATGCTCATTGGCAATTCCAACTCAACAATAAGCTTCATGATTGCTTGTACTAGACTCTCTACCCCTTCTTCTGTTGTCTTCGCAGGAAGACCAAGCATTTTGGCAATTTCAGCATAGCGTTGATCTGCTATAAAGTGTTCATATTTTGGATATGTCATGAATTTATTCGGCTTTTGTGCATTGTACCGAATCACATGCGGCAGCATGATTGCGTTAGCACGACCATGAGCGATGTTAAATTCTGCACCAAGTGCATGTGCCAGGCTATGGTTAATCCCTAAAAATGAGTTAGCAAATGCCATGCCGGCAATGGTTGACGCATTGTGCATTTTTTCTCGGGCAAGCTCATCCCTACCATCACGGTAAGCCTTTGGCAGGTACTCAAAAACTAATTGAATTGCTTTTAAAGCCAATCCATCTGTAAAATCATTGGCTAACACAGAAACATATGCCTCAATTGCATGTGTTAAAACATCTATCCCCGTATCTGCCGTAACATGCTTAGGAACGGTCATAACAAACTGGGGGTCGACAATAGCCAAATCTGGTGTTAATTGAAAGTCTGCCAGCGGATATTTGATATTGGCCTTTTTATCCGAAATAACCGAGAAGGAGGTTACCTCAGAACCTGTTCCGGATGTGGTCGGGATTGCAACAAGAATAGCCTTCCCACGAAGTGATGGGAATTTCACCACTCTTTTACTAGGATCGAAGAATTTTTGCTTTAAGCTATTAAAATCTGCTTCTGGGTGCTCATAGAATAGCCACATCGCTTTTACAGCGTCCATGACAGAGCCTCCTCCAAGAGCGACCAAACAGTCAGGCTGGAATTTTCTCATCCTTTCTGCACCTCTGTGAACCACATCAATGTCTGGTTCAGCTTCAATATCATACAACACTTCATATTGGATATTGGCAGGATTCCTTTTCAACTGATAAAGTACTTTATCAACCGATCCATTTTTCATTTGACTTGAACTTGTTACAATAAATACTTTTGAAATCCCTGGAATCGAAGAGAGTACTTGAATGGAGTTTCTTTCAAAAAATATTTGTGATGGAACTTTAAACCATTGTGTCATGTTTCTCCTTTTTGCAACTTTTTTAATATTAATTAGATTAGCTGCTCCGACATTCTGAGACACCGAGTTCCCTCCATATGTTCCGCACCCTATTGTTAATGACGGTAAAGATGTGTTATAGATATCACCAATGGCACCATGAGTAGATGGTGTATTAACCATAATTCTTCCAGCCTTCATTCGAAGGGCAAAGGTATCGATGACATTTTGGTCTGCTGTATGAATTGCCGCAGAGTGGCCAAGCCCTCCGTATTCAAGTGTTTCTTCAGCGATTAGCAGCCCTTCAGCTAGACTATTTACTTTATAACAGGCAAGAATAGGACTTAATTTTTCACATGAAAGCGGGAATTTAGCTCCTACACCTTTTAATTCTGCAATTAAAATTTTAGTATTTACAGGCACATTCACTCCTGCCATTTTTGCAATCATAAATGCCGGCAATCCAACAATCATTGGATTTAAAGTGGCATTCTTTTCGTCTATTACTGCCTTTTCGATCATTAGTTTTTCTTCATTATTTAAGAAATAACAATGGTTATCGATCATTTCCCTTTTAACTTCATCATAAATCTCATTGTCGATAATAAGTGCTTGTTCAGAGGCACAAATCATTCCGTTATCGAAGGTTTTGGATAGAATAATGTCGTTTACTGCACGTTTAATATTGGCGCTTTTTTCAATATAACAAGGAACATTTCCTGCCCCTACACCAAGTGCTGGTTTACCTGAACTGTACGCAGCTTTCACCAAATTAGGTCCCCCAGTAGCCAATATGAGAGAAATTTTTGGATGTTTCATCAAAGTCTGAAATGCTTCATGAGAGGGAGTATCAATCCATTGGATGCAATTCTCAGATGCCCCTGCCTTTAATGCAGCTGCCCGAAGGAGTTTTGCAGTTTCCACACAGCATTTTTGTGCATATTTAGGAAAAGCAAAGATAATTGGATTTCTGGTTTTAAGGGAAATCAATGATTTAAAAATGACAGTGGATGTTGGATTCGTGATAGGTATGATACCAGCTATGACCCCCACTGGCTCAGCCATCTCTACCATGCCCTCATGCTCATTTTCACTTATGACTCCCACTGTTTTCATTTCTCTTATGTTGTTGTAAATAAATTCTGTCGCGAACATATTTTTGAAAACCTTATCCTCATATACGCCTCTTCTTGTTTCTTCAACCGCAAGCTTTGCCAGGTCTTTGTGATGTTCAAGTGCAGTATATGCCATTTGCTTAACGATTTCATCGACCATTTGTTGGTTGTAGCAGCGAAATTCAGCTAATGCCTTTGCACCATTTCTTGCTAAGATATCAATCCCCGCTTCAACATTTTGTTTTTCCTGAACTACTTTTTCTTCAACTGCCATTGCATATCCCTCCAAATCAATCTTTTCAAGTGGGAATGTTTTCTACTCCAAATTTCCCCCTTAACCTATTCTGGCTAAAATATATCATGTTGAACAATGCATAATTTGTCGAATTGCGCTAAAAAATGAATGAGTAACCATTCATTTTTGAAAAATTCACAAATTGTTCAATAGTAACTTCACCCTACTCTTATGAAAATAAAAACCGCACCCCCTTTATTTGGGGTGCGGCCTGCAATTAAATCAACCAGTATTACGTAATCCAGCTGATATTCCACTTATGGTAAGAAGTACTTCGGTGATTAATTCTTCAGTAGGCTCGTCCTGCTTCCTTAATTGTTTAATTAATTCAACCTGTAAAAAGTTTAATGGATCAACATAAGGATTTCGACGATAGACAGAGTCTTTAATGTTTGGTGTATGATCAAGCAATTCTTTATCTCCTGTTATTTTGAGAAGAATAGCTTTCGTTCTTTCATATTCTTCAAGGATATTCGAAAAAATTCGCTCAGCGATTTTCTGATCCTCTACCAGTGATAAATATTCCTTGGCAGTTGTGATATCTGCTTTCATAAGAGCCATTTGGAGATTATCAATCGTTGATCGGAAAAATGGCCATTTTTCATACATTTCCTGTAATTGTTGTAAATTTTTGTCACTTTGTGAAGCAAAACTTTCTAAACCAGTTCCTGCAGCATACCATGCTGGAAGCAGCTGCCGGCTTTGTGTCCAAGCAAAAACCCAAGGAATGGCTCTCAAATCCTCAAATCGACCACGATTCTTTCTACTCATTGGTCTTGAACCTATATTTAAATCACCAAGTTCTCTTAATGGGGTTGCTTCATTAAAATAGGTTAAAAAGTCTGAATCTCCAAAAACAAGCGATTGATACTTCTTTAGTGATATGCTGGAAATCTCTTCAATAGCTAACTCCCACGATTCATCCCTCAAGTTTCCATGCTCTGCTTCTTTTGATACACGGGCTGTTGACAGCATTAGTGTAGAAGTTGCCTGTTCTAAACTCCGATAAGCGATATCTTCAAGCAAATATCGAGATGATAACACTTCACCCTGCTCGGTAATTTTCACTCCATCACCAATCGTTTCTGCCGGCTGTGAAAGCAGACTTTTGTTTAATGGGCCGCCTCCACGTCCTAGAGATCCTCCTCGTCCATGGAAAAACTTCAATCCAATGTGGTACTTGTTTGCCATTTCATGAATTTCGAGCTGAGCTTTATATAGCTTCCAATTCGCTGTTAACGTACCGCCGTCTTTACTGCCGTCTGAGTACCCAAGCATAATTTCCTGTTGATCATTCATTACTTCCAAATGATTACGATATACAGGCATTTTAAACAAGGTTTCCATTATTTTAGGTCCGGCAGTTAAGTCTTCAATCGTTTCAAGTAATGGTGCGACATTTAATTGATTTTCAATCGTCCCATCAGCATGTAATCGATATATCCCAGCTTCTTTTGCCAAAACAAGTACTTCAAGTAAGTCACTAGGCGATTTAGTCATACTGACAAGATAAACGGATATCGAACGTACGCCAAATTCTTTTTGAGCATTTTTTATCATTTGAAACACCTGAATCATTTGTTGTGTTTCAGGTGTATAATCTTCATTTAGCAGAAGAAGAGGTCGAGGATCCATTAAAGAATTTTCTAAAATTCTTACTTTTTCGTCTTCAGATAGTTCCGCATAATTATCAGAAATTCGAACTTTACGTAAAATTTCTGTAATGGCTGCCTCATGCTCACCGCTATGATTGCGAATATCAAGTGTAGCTAGATGGAACCCGAAAAGTTGTACCTGACGAATCAACTTTTGGATCGTTTTCAGCTCATGCGCGGCCGGATGATGTTTATTTAAACTTCTTTTAACTAAAAACAATTCTTCTAATAATTCTTCCGAGGAACGATAACCTAAATCAGATTTACCAACTTGTTTTAAACGTTCGATTATAATAGCAAATTTCCGACGATATACTTCCGTTGTAATTGGCCATTTCTTATCTTCAGTTAAGTATTTGTTTTCTTCTTCCTCTAAAGTTTGGATTAGTTCTTGACTGACTTCTACTCTAGTTGTGGAATGACTATAACGTTTCATTAAATCGACAAGAACATTTTTATATTTTTTTAAGACAAGCTTCCGCTGCTTATGTAACGTCTCCCATGTAACCTCTGGAGTAACGTTTGGATTACCATCCCTGTCACCGCCAATCCATGATCCAAATTTAAGGAAATTAGGTACATCCCAATTATTAGTAGAAAAGTTTTTCTCTAAACAATCTTCTACTTCCCGATGGATTTCTGGAAGAACTTCAAATAATGTCTGATCAAAATAATAAAGTCCATTTCGTACCTCATCCAGTACCGTCGGCTTAGTATGGCGGAGTTCATCGGTCTGCCATAGAATTGTTACCTCGTTAAACAAACTCTCTTCTAACTTTCGACGTTCTCTTGTTGTTAATAATGGATGATCAAGCTTCTTTAATATAACGGCAATACGTTGTTGAATTTCTAATATGGAACGCTTTGCTGCTTCTGTAGGATGCGCTGTAATAACCAACTCAAGTGACAATTTGTTTAGGACTTCCTGAATCATTTTTTCATCAATATTGTTTTCCTTTAGAGAAAGAATTGCACTCTCAATGGAATCGGGTTGAACAATAGAATCATCTTGTAGATGATATTGTCTTTTCCTGCGAATTCGGTGATTTTGCTCCGCAATGTTTATCAAATGAAAATACATCGAAAATGCTCGAATAACTTGTTTTCTCATTGGACTGCTGAGGTTTGTAATCTCATGTTTTAATTCAGCATAAATGTCTTGGTCGAAATGGATTCTAAGTGTTTTACACGTCATTCTTATTTTTTCCACTTTTTCTAATAGTTCAGTTCCACCATGATTGACAAGGATTTCACCAAGTATTTGCCCAAGTAATTTAACATCGCGGCGAAGTGGAAGACTGCTATCATTCATCTTCAATTCTGTATTCATGCTTTCACCTTCCCTGTACTAGTTAATTGACTAAATTTTTTATTTATTAATATAACATATCTTTTAGCCCCATGTTAGAAATTTTTTAAATAATTAAAAAAACAACCCAAATTTTCTTCGGATTGTTCGTGAAACTTATCACCTTTTGTTAAATTCTTCAAGTTTTAAAGAGATGGCCGAGGCTACTTCATCCGTTGATTTCGGAATCGCATTTTTAAAAAGCGAATTTGCCAATGAACCTAGTGCCCCACTCGCATTAATTTCAAGAAATCCTGTTAACAATGTCTTATTCGTATTAAGCGCTTGGGCTTCAAAATAACCTTCACCAATATACTTTTCATTCATACGCCTTAATTCAAAGCTTACTCTAGTCGGTTCGTTCCACTCTTTAATATCAATAACCAAATTTACCTTTTTCTTCATTATGCCCAGGTCACTTTTAAATTCCCATGTTATTATACTGTTATTAATTTGCTCATGCTGTATATAACCAGGCACAAGTGGCGCCCAATTATTTGCATCTCTAATGAAGTCCCAAATTACATTTATGGGGATAGCTAATTCTATTTGTTGCATTTCGCTAGGCATTGGTATCCCTCTTTCATATAAAATGTAAAAGACCTTCAAGGTGCTGAAGGTCTTTTTTTAATTTATATGATTAATTGTGTCTTTATAGAAGAATGAAATTAATTTGCTGGAATGTCCCTAACGAGCATATTCCATTAGGAATTCATGTATCCTCCCTGCTGCTTCTGACAGTCTCTCTGCGGGCTGTACTAATGCAATTCGAACATATCCTTCTCCTTGTTTTCCGAACGCGTCACCAGGGATTACAGCTACGCCAGTGTGATTGATTAATTCAAAGGCGAATTGTCTTGATTTCCATCCGGCAGGGATTTTGGCCCAAAGAAACATAGTTGCAGGGGAACTAGACAGCTGCCACCCGCTTTTTTCTAGTCCAGCTATAAGGGTATCTCTGCGAAACTCGTACTCTTTCACCTGCTCTTGCAGTATCGCGAAATCCGATGTAAGCGCAGCAACAGCTGCTTTTTGAATAGGATAAAATACCCCATAATCAATTTGTGATTTAAAGGTCCCTAGGATATTTAACGCTTGTTCATTACCGACAGCGTATCCAATTCGGCAGCCTGCTAAATTGAAGGTTTTTGATAAAGAATTAAATTCAATCCCAACCTCCTTAGCACCTGGAACTGACATGAAGCTAATTTGTGGATGGTTATCATAGATTAATTCAGAGTAAGCGAAATCATGAACGACCAAAATATTATGACGTTTTGCAAAATCAATCACCTTTTCGAAAAAGCTTTTGTCAGCTAGTGCTGTTACAGGATTACCTGGATAACTAAGAATCATCATCCTTGTCTTTTCCAAGACAGGCAGCGGAATATCATCTAGAACTGGCAAAAAGTTATTTTCTGCTAATAAAGGCATAGTGTACAGGACACCACCAGCAATGGTAACACTCGCTTCGTAAATAGGGTAACCTGGGTCTGGTACTAAGACATAATCCCCTGGGTTGATCATCGCAGTTGCTAGATGAGCAAGACCATCCTGTGACCCCATTAATTGGAGTACTTCTTTCTCTGGATCAATGTCTGCTGCATAACGCTGCTGATAAAAGAAAGATACAGCCTCATGAAATTCTGGTATTCCCTTTAAGGTGTATCCATAATTGGCAGGGTTACTTGCATATTTTACAAGTTCTTCAACAACAAATGCAGAAGGCGGTAAATCAGGACTGCCTACACTTAAATCTATAACATCAAGACCTCTGTTTAGTGCTTGCCGCTTAAGATCAGCTACCTCTTGAAAAATACTGGCTGTTAATTTTTGAACTTTATTCGAAGCAACAAGATTCATAGATTTAACCCCCTCAATCATTTACATAACTCAAATATATTTATTTTATTGATACATTTTAGCAAAATTTCATCTATTAATAAAATTCTTTTAACTATAAAATTCTAAAAATGGTTGATTATCAAATCTACATCTTTTAAGATTTAGGATAATCGACAGTTTATTATTCGGAGGTAACGTGCAGGTGAAAGCGATTCAATATGTAATATTTTTATTGGGATTGACCTTCTTTGGCTTGGGTAATGCGATAGCAGTTAAAGTGCAACATGTTGGTTTACATCCCTGGGAGGTCTTAAATGTGGCTTTATATCAACATTTTGGACTTACTATAGGGACTTGGGGAGTAGTATGCGGGCTATTACTGGTTATCATCTCTTTTTTTACAGCAAGAAAGTATATTAGAATCGGGACTTTCTTAAATGCCCTTTTAATTGGGCCCATTATGGACTTTTTTCTTTGGTTAGATTTTTTACCCGAGTCAACAAATTCTTGGGTTGATTATCTTATATTATTCTGTGCCATCGTCATTGCTGGTATTGGCGGGGGGATGTATGTTGCGGCAGGTCTTGGTGCCGGACCACGAGATGGTTTTATGCTTTCCATTTCAAATAAAACTAAATTATCCGTAAGTCAAGCACGTATCCTTGTTGAGAGTTTTATCTTGATTATTGGTTTTATATTAGGAGGACCTGTATTTATTGCGACCTTCCTCTATACATTTATCCAAAGTCCAGTATTCCAACGGTCTTTAAGCCTTTTTAATAGCTTAATTGAATTGTTAAAAAATAAGAATAAACAAATTAGAGAAGACGTGTATTTATGACACGTCTTCTCTAAATTTAACTAGATAACTTCTACTCTTTCAGTAGTGAAATCGTGATAATATTTTTGATGAGATAAATCGTTTATATCATGTTCATTTTCCTCTTCAAAATAGGCGGACAATTTTCCTTCATAGACTAATTCCAATGAGGCTGATTCTTTTATATCATCTGGAGTAACAAGTGAAAGCGGCTTTTGTTTATTGATTTTCACTCCTGATTCCTCAAGAAGAGCGGCAACAAAATGGGAACAAAAGAATGCATTTTTTCGATCTAATTCCCAATTGAACATAACAGCGAATAGACCTAAAAGATTATAGCGATATTCACCCTTATTTTTCTCGATCTCCTCAATTTTACGACAAATTGCATCATACTGTTTTTCTGATATTATACAAGAATAGATAGCACAATCAGCATTGCGAAATATGCCGCCACGGATGTTTTCTCTGACAAAACCAGCTAGGAAAGGATTGCGGGGTCTTTTTCTTCCAAAACTATAAACGTCCCATAATTGGTCATCCAATGCGATGGAAGCATGATTATGCGGCTTCTTCGTATATAGTTTAATCATCTTTGTTAATACCGTCCCAGTATCAGTAAGAAGTACGTAAACCTTCCTCATCCTATATTCCCCCTTAAATTTTCTATAGGAAGGGATTTCTCTTACTATATCCCTTTATGATTATCTTTTATTTTATTTTAACGTGTATGTCTACAGACTTACACAATCCCGAGAATTATTTTTATCTAAGACTTAAGTCTTATCCACTTTATGCTCTTATATTATAATTTACTAAATTAAATTCCTCATAGAAACACATTTTTCCTGTTTTTATTATAAAAATTTCCCATTTTTAACATTTCATACATAGAATAATATATTCATTGATGATTAGGGGTGCAATAGATGGGATTATATATTAACAAAGGTAAACATCCGAGAGTATATAAAAATAAAAAGAAAATACATGAACCACACCAAAAGATGGTGAGAAGGGACTATCTTGCAGAAGTAATAGACGAACAGTACCACGCAAATGTTTCATTACTTCGTGAAATCCATGAGATGAAACATCAGTTTCTTAACCAAGAGGTTGTACAAGCAAAAAATTGGGATAAAGTAGTAAATCAATTAAATGAAATTAGTTCTAATAATCAACAACACACAGAACATGAAGAATTAATAATCCATTTATTGAAAACACAAGAAGAACTGCAAAAACAATTATCTGAAAAAATTAGTAAACAAGAAGAGTTTCAAACTGGGGTATTAAACCGGCTGGACCAGCAAGAAGCATTAACTGAGAAAATCTTTCGTCAAATAAATCATATTCGCTCAATCCTTTTTGAACGGACCAACTACCTTGCAGAAAAAATTGATGAAGGATATAAAATTACCTCTTCTTATGTCTATAATCTAATGACCGGAACAGACCAGCCCATTACCTTTTATTTAATGAACAATAAAAAAGGAGACAAACAAAGGTAGATCCCGGTGCCATAAAAAAATGGCGCCGGTTTTCTATGTTCCATTTCTAAACTTAAAAAGCTTTTACTTTTCTATAGTATTGGACAAAGTTATTTAGCATCTCTTTTCCACCTGTCGTTAATATCGATTCGGGGTGAAATTGAACACCTTCAAGTGGAAGTTCTTTATGACGTATCGCCATAATTTCCCCATTCTTCGTCCAAGCGGATATCTCAAAACAGTCTGGCAGCGTACCCCTTTTCACTATCAAGGAGTGATACCTCGTTGCTTGAAATGGATTCGGCAAGCCTCTAAATAGTGTTTTTTCATCATGGTAAATATCAGAGGTTTTTCCATGCATTAATTGCTCAGCAGGAACAACATCACCCAAATAAGCTTGAGCAATAGCTTGGTGCCCAAGGCAGACACCCAAGATTGGAATAACCCCTGAGAATGCCTTTATTGCCTCAAGACTAATTCCTGCTTCATTAGGATTACCTGGACCTGGAGATATCATTAAAAACTCAGGATCTGCCGTTTTTATTTCATCTAAGGTTGTTTGGTCGTTACGCTTTACGACTAACTCCTCTCCTAACTCCCCTAGGTATTGAACTAAGTTAAAGGTAAAAGAATCATAATTATCCACCATGAAAATCACTGATGTTCACCCATTTCCCTTCAGACAATTCATTTCTTTATTAGTTTCAGCTTTTTATCCATCATACATGAATTTTAAAAACAAAAGAAGCCCTTTCAAGTGAGAAAAGGGCTTCCAATATCAATAAAGTCTGTTAGATAACTTTTGCTATGAAATTTTCTTTAGTTCCTCAGATAACTTGAGGAAAGCTTCCTGATTTCTTTCTTGTAAGGAGAGGTCGATTTCCTTACGGAGAACATTTCTTCTAAATTCAATCAAGGCATGGTTTAAAAACATTTCAGCAATTGCAGAATCGTTGTTTTCATCTGTTTGTTGTGGTGAATTTAATAATCTCTTTTCCATGGAAATCAACTCCTTGAGCTTTTTTTTATTATACAGTTAATTATCTAAAAATTCAAACATTTTATTTGTTATTATTAAAAGAAATTTTTTCCTTCCCTTTGTACTGCGTTTATTTAAGAAAAATTTAATAGTTTGTTTAGATTGCTTTTATAACTCCCGATTACACTAAGCTTGTAACAAAATAATGAATGGAGGAAAAGAATATGAATAAGAAGCTTTTTGCGGTTATCGGGATAAGTGGAACGCTTATGTTGGGCAGTGTTTATTCGATTTCAGCAAATACATCTGGTTACGATCTATACAAGGAAGCCTTAAAGAAAACCCATTCGGCAGAGAGTGCAACGTTAAATTTTAATCTTAAAATCGAGGATAACAAAAAGTCTATATTATCATCTGAATCCATTTTCAAGTCTGATTCTGTAAATCAGGTAAACTCCATCTCTACTCGTTTAGCTAATGAAACTGAAGTTAGCAATATGAATATGTACAAGCAGGATGGAAATTGGTTTCTGATGAAGGACGGACTGGATACAATTTACAAAATGGAAACCTCTAATAATCCACATCACAGTAATAGTGCTGAGTTAAGAGATGATGTAGAAAATCTAATTGATGTCATGACTAAAAATCTTCAACAACAAATTACAGTGGCTGATAAGCAAAATGGAAATCATGTAATTGAACTGGATTTAACAGGTAAAGAAATCCCTCTCACTGCGAATGCTCTAAGTACGCTGATGATTAAACACGCTGCTATGATTCAAGACAATAATGAATCTGAAAGCTCAGGCTTTCACATTAAGGCAAAGGTTCCTGAATTAGGTCATGATATTACGGTCAAGCAAGTCAAACTTACTGCTCAAGTGAACAAAGAAAATTATATTGAACAACAGACTGTCAAAGTTGTCGTAACAGGCAAAGATAAACAGGATGCCAGCCATGATTTAGTTATAGGTATTCATTTAAATGCTTCTGCCTACAACCAAACTACGGTGACACCCGTTGAAATTCCAGCCGACAAGGTAGTCGAATTCAATCATGGTAAAAAGTAAATTGAAATAAGAAATGGATAGAGGTGACAGTTTTGGAAAAAGCAGTGGTTATTACTGGAATGACGAAGCAATACTCAAACGGCAGAGGAATACAGAATATCGGTCTAACCATTGACCAAGGGGAAATAGTAGGGATCCTTGGTCCAAATGGAGCGGGTAAAACAACCTTATTAAAATGCATGACCGGTCTAACTTCACCAGATAGTGGAAAAGTTGAATTATTTGGTGTTGACCTTCAAGGTAATTACAAAGAAGCAATACGACCTGTGGGTGCGTTAATTGGGCCAGTTGTTGCTTATGAAAATATATCACCCTATAAAAATCTGAAAATGATTTCTCGCTTGTATTCTGGTATTACTGATACAGATATTGAATTGGTATTGCAACAGACCGGTTTAACTCCTTTTAAAGACGAGAAAATATCCTCCTTTTCTATGGGTATGAAGCAGCGTTTTGGGATAGCCTCAGCACTCATATCTAAGCCGCGATTAATCATTCTAGATGAACCGACGAACGGCTTAGATATTGATGGATTGCTTTTGTTAAGGAAGACAATTCAGGAGATATCAAGCCATTACAGTGTAACCTTTGTGATTTCCAGTCACCATATTTCAGAATTAGAAAAATTATGTAATCGTTTTTGTTTTCTTATCCAGGGTGCTGCCTCATTTTATGAAGCCGGCAGCGAGCCATTAGAGGATGTTTATGTCAAGAAGATGGAGGTGGCAGGGAGATGAACACAATACAAGCAAATAGTTTAAATGAAATACAAAAGCTGCTGACAAAAAAAAGCACCAAACTGTTTCTAATTGCTGCTGTCCTTATTCCTGTCTTGACTAAGCTTCTTGTAAATAATCTTTTTTTAACTGATTGGATGGCTTTACCGACTGAAAATATAAATTTTACCTTATTAGATTTATTTGTCACCATTTTCATTCCTTTATTTATTTTTATCAGTGCAACAGATTTATTTACAGGAGAAGGTGAACGCGGAACTTTACTTCAAGTAAGACCCATCAGTCGAATGGAGCTTTTCCTTTCTAAAGTCATTGCTATTAGTATTTTTAACTTAATTGTTCTTTTATTAGAATGGCTGGCCGTGATGATTAGCAGTGCAGTTTTTGATAGAGCCTTCAACCTGATTACTATTCCTTCTAGTCTTGGAGCTTTTATTGTATCCTGGTTTCCCCTAATCGCTCTGACGGCATTTGCTATTATGTTGGCACTTCTGGTCCATTCTAGTGTTCTTGCAATATCTAGCATGATTGTTCTTTATCTAATCATGATGTTTATTCCTTATGTTTTCCCTTCTTCCTTATACTTACTGCCATCTACATATTTAGATTGGTATATGCATTGGCTTAGCGATGTTTCACTTCGATGGATTTTGCAAACTGTCACGTATTTGTGCTCATCTTTCGCATTGTTTTTTTCAGTAGGCTATTATATGTTTAATAGGAAAGAAGCCTAACCGAAGGGTGCTAATCCTATGTCTATCAAACTTCGTCTGATATTATCAAATATTGCGATGATCACCGTACCAATCATTATGTTTATGCTTACCTCCTTTCTGTTAATGATGGTGTTTCTCGGTGATATCCGTGAAATGACCAATTTCTTACCAGAAAGCCACAATTACCACAAAACAAAACAAGAGGATACATTGCTGTTTCTAGAATTAAAAGAAAAGTCTGCCGCCAACCCGATGGAATTGATGAGTAAGAAGTATTTGGAATCCCTAAACTCTGAACTTAGTGAAATCGATTCTGGTTTAATAATCCGTAAAAATGATGAGATATTCTATCTTACAAGAGAGCTAGAAAATGTCGATACAGAGGAGCTTCCGGAATTTGGAACAGAAAAAAGCTTCCGCAGCTTAGAAGAAATTGGTGAGCAGACATTTGCCATGAAGCAGCATGATTTCTACCTGCAGGATGGCAGTGAAATCACACTCTTTTTAATGAGAGACGCTAGCCCGTGGAATCAGTTTGTGAGAACCTTTTTCCCAATACTATTCGGCTTATGTTTATTGATATTAATTGCGACCAATGGATTATTAACCTACTTTGTGTCTAAAAGTATTATCAACCCAATTAATCAACTAAAAAAAGCAGCTCATTTTATAAAAAGCGGCAACCTCCATCATTCCATTACAGCGACTAGGAATGATGAGATTGGTCAGTTAACACAAGCATTTGAAGAAATGCGGATTCAATTAAAGGAGTCACACGAAATCCAAAAACAATATGAGGATAACCGGAAGGAATTAATTGCCCATATTTCTCATGATTTAAAAACGCCGATTACCTCCATTAAAGGATATATTGAAGGAATCCGTGATGGAGTGGCAGATACACCTGAAAGAAGAGCACGCTATATTCAAACCATCTATACAAACGCAGTGGACATGGACCATTTAATTGATGAATTATTCTTATTCTCAAAGCTGGATTTAGGGAAGGTTCCCTTTGAATTTGAAAAAATTGATATAAAAGATTATCTAAGTGATTATTTCGAAGAATTAAGCTTTGACCTTAGAAAACAGAATGTAGAGTTAAATTTCCAATTTGCCCCTCAGGGACATTATCATGTTTTAGCTGATCGTGAAAAGTTTAAACGAGTACTGGCAAATATTATTAACAATAGCTTGAAGTACATGGATAAGGATAAAAAGGAATTAATAATATCTATGCATTCTACCGACGAAACTATAGAGGTTTCCATTGCAGATAATGGACCAGGTATAGCTGAAGAGTCGATTCCCTTCATCTTTAATCAGTTTTACCGAGCTGAACAATCCAGAAATAAATTAACAGGGGGCAGCGGTTTAGGACTTTCGATCGCCAAAATGATTATCGAAGAACATAACGGTAAGATAAAATTAGAAAGTACTTTAACAGTAGGAACAAAAATCACCATTATCTTGCCGCACCATTCCTGTTTAGAGGAGGCCACATCATGAAAAAGATTCTGATTATTGAAGATGAAAAAAGTATCGCCGAACTAGAACAGGATTATTTAGAAATCAACGGCTTCCTTACAGAAATAGTCCATACAGGAGATATTGGTCTTCAAAAGGCAATAACACAAGATTACGATTTAATTCTCCTAGACGTTATGCTTCCGAACATTGACGGTTTTGAAATTTGCAAGAAAATAAGAAGTATAAAAGATATTCCAATCATTATGGTGACAGCAAAAAAAGAAGAAATTGATAAGATTCGAGGGCTAGGGCTGGGAGCAGATGATTATTTAGTCAAGCCCTTCAGTCCGAATGAAATGGTTGCGAGAGTGAAAGCACATCTATCCAGATATGAGAGATTATCAATGAAACAAACTACTGAATCGCAAGGAATATACATCCGTGGTTTATTCATTGATCGATCCTCAAGGCGTGTCTTTGTAAATAACAAAGAAATTACCTTAACCACCAAAGAATTTGATGTTCTCACCTTTTTATCACTAAACCCAGACCAGGTTTTCAGCAAAGATCATCTATTTGAAAGAATATGGGGCTACGACAGCAATGGAGACGTTTCAACCGTCACCGTTCATATCCGCAAAATAAGAGAAAAAATCGAACATGACCCCTCCAACCCTGAATACATAGAAACCGTATGGGGATCGGGCTATCGTTTTCACTAATTTGGTGAACACCTTTAGATGTCACCTTGGGAACATCTTTTAGATGTCACCTTGGTGACAGGCACCACAAAAAGACAATGTCCACCTCAGGCGGACATTGTCTTTTTGTGTTAGTGGATTTGGCTTTGGAATAATGTGTTTCGGTTACTAAATTTTGTGACTAGTTTTATTAAGAAAAGGTTGCCTATTAGTAAAGCAGCGCCTATTAGGAATAGTGTTAATGTGCTTAAGAAGAACATTCCACTTGCTTGGCTTATGAGGATGCCAACGATTGGTAACACAAGCAGTCCACCGAATTGCTGGGCTTCCTGGAACTTTTTGACTTTGGACGAGATCAAAACATTCAAGATGATATTAAACAGGACTAATATTGGAATAACCCAAAACATTAAGATCATCCAGGTGGAGTTAAAATATAGTATTACTTTAAAATGTGGATACGTGATTACATTAACAACAATAAAACTAATGATAAAAGCTGCAAAGGAAATACCTAAAGTTGGAATTATGGATGCAACTAATTTACCAAGAAACAAGTCTTTAATTGAAATAGGTGCAAACAACAATGTCTCTAACGTATTCCTTTCCTTCTCCCCTACAAAACTATTTGATGAAGTAACCATTGAGTTAATAATGGCTACCATTAAGAAAAAAGGTATCATCATAAAGGTTAAGAAAAAATAAACAAACTTTAAGCCAAGTGTCGGCAATGCGATTAGATTATTCCGTATCTCCTCATTTGGAAAGTCTTTAATAAATGCATTTATAGGTTTCTCTATTTCTTTTGACGAAGTTCCAACTAAATCAAAGTGAATTCCAAAATATGCCATGCAAGCTGGAACTACAATACATAAGAGGAAGGCCAGGATTATCATCGGAACCCACACCTTTTTAGAAGAAAAAGTAGCCTTCATATCTTTCTGGGCAATGGTTAAAATCGTCTGTTTATTCAACCCGTTTACCTGGTAACAAAAAACGTAACAAAGTGTAACATTTCTATTTTTATTACCAGGTTTCACCTCCTTCTTTGGACTTCATAACCAATAGACCTTGTTAAATCGCCATAATAATGTAAGCCTAAAAAGACCGTATCTTTTCAAAATCTTCCCCTTTATCGTGGTCATGTTACATTGACTTTTTTCTGGATATAAAGCGGTTATATACGCTAAATACTTTTCTCCATTGCGTTTCGTATATTTAACAAAATCCCTGTGATGATAACCATTTACGGACTCTATTTTCTTTCTGGAGTGCTTCCTCATTGGTTTTATTGCCCAATTTTTGATTTTACATTGTTCAGGCCAAACATTTGAATGACAAATAACAATTGCATCATTGGCGTGTGTCTTCTCAATACCCCAATCAATGCGTTTGTTTGCAGTATCCCCTCCAGTTGTTAGGGATAAAGGGGCTATTTTCTTTAATTCATCTTGAAGATAGGTTTTCCCCTGCATAACATGCATAGCATCACGGTAAGAGACCTTTCTGCCATTTACTTTTTGATAGAATCTCTCACAATGGTTTAACTCATTACCTGTTACCTTTCCATGGCAAGTGGAACAAAGGCTGATTAAGTTATGAATGGAATCACTTCCGTTCATTCGTCTTGGGGTAATGTGGTGGACTTCCATTCGAATATTTGTCAATCCACAATTCTGGCAAGTATTATGATCACGAAGCACTACTGCTTTTCGAATATTTTCATCTAAGCGATTGCTTTTTTGATATTCCCATTTGTATGGTTTAAAGCCTTTTTCCAATGCTCGAATATCAATTAAGACATCTTCCAAGAAAATAAGGTCCATCCGAATCCATTTTTGGAGTTGTTTGACCACTCTTAAAATTGAATCCTTCTTTTGTTTAATACTTGGTGGAATTCGTCCATCTCGTTTGGAAGAAGATCGATTATCAAATCGAGCGGGTCTGTATTTTTTATGTTGCCTTCTGTATCGACGATACCCTCTTCTTATCGCAATTTTTTCCTTTACATCAGCTCGAAGCTCAATGGTTCCTTTGAATACAGGTTTATTCTTGGTTTTACATTCTTGTACTAAAGCAATTCCAACGAACTTTGAACCATCGTCAATACCCAACTGAATACAGGAAGAGTCGATTGCGCTTTCAGGGATTTCCCTCTCAAGTTGGATGACCATTGGAAATTTACTTTTCAAAGTGGCTTTCTGTTTACGAATTAAATACCATGCACGATTTTCTTTTGTTGGAGATAACTTGTTGCCTTGAGCATCTAACACAAAACAATGGGTCATTTCTGACCAGCCTCCATTACAGGAATTTTCCTCCTTGCCAAAGTCAATGGACAGAACATGCTATTTTGGTGTTTGGTTTCCAAACCCTAGGAAACGGTCTTCCTCATAGCTAACAGAGCAGCGGACTGGGGGTCACATCCGGAGGTGTTACTTTACCTTATCCACTAACGTAGTTCATCGTGCTATTTCCTTTTCAGGAAACTACACTCACTGTGGCTTGAAAGCACGAATCAGCTTCATACAAGAATGATTGGGTTCCATTTTGGTATGATTTAGATGTATTTATTATGACTTTTCTTCAACAGATTCGAGCTCCCCTAATATCAAAATAAATCGCCTCGAGACTTCTATTGGTTATTTCACAATTATGAACCCAAGATTCACTAAGAATTTTGGCTAATAAAGGAGATATCTCTTCCTTCGAGGTAAGTATAAATTCCAAATGATTGGTCCCTTTTCTTATATATCTATGCTCCTTATAGGTTTGGCTATTAAGCGGCTTAAGACCCGTTTCTACTACTAACTTAATTTCTTTTAAGTATTTCTCTTCTAATTCCATCATCGTTCCTTTTTCAACGATTCTTCCCTCATTTAAGAACAAATAGGAATCACAAATTGTTTCAAGCTGGTGCAAAACATGTGAGCAAATTAAGATCGTTACCCCTTCCTCTTGATTTACTTTACGTAAATAATGGATTACTTCATTAATCCCTTCAGGATCTAACCCATTGGTCGGTTCATCGAGAAAAAGAAGTTTTGGATTATGCAATAAAGCTTTTGCCAGTGAGATTCTTTTCTTCATTCCTGTAGAAAAGCTCCCCACTATTTGATCCTTAAAGCCCAGCATATCGAATTGCTCAAGCAAATGTATAATTCTCTTTGTATCGCAGCCTCCATATATTTTTGAAAAGAAGACAAGATTGTCCCATGCGGTCATATCATGATAAAGACTTGCACTTTCGGTTACAATTCCAACTCTTTTTCTTATTTCATCTCCATGTAATTGTGGGTCAAAATCCATCACTTTCATCGTTCCATTTTCGGCCTCAATGACTCCATTTAATAATCGGATAATGGTGGTTTTCCCTGCTCCATTTGGTCCAAGCAGTCCATTTATTGTCCCTTCTTTAATTGTAAAAGAGACATCTCTTAATATCATACGATTATTAAATTGTTTGCTTACTTGATTAACCTCTACTATATTTGTCAAAAATTTATCCCCCCTAAAGTTTCATCCCTCTTTATTACGATTAATAAGGAGTATTCGTTCACAAAAAATTATCTTTTTTTTGATAGACTAGAAATAAAGATTAACTATATGTTCGAAAGGTTTTTATCTATAGGGAGCCGAATAGTATGAAGATATCAAAATAGAGGAGAGTCGAAATGACAACTAAAAAAGGAACCATTCTGGTTGTTGAGGATGAAGAAAAGATTGCGAGAGTTTTAGAGCTTGAACTTGAATATGAGGGCTATTCAGTAACAAAAGTAATGGACGGCCTCGAGGCATTAGAGGCTTATCGAACCGGCAGTTGGGATTTAATCTTATTGGATGTCATGCTGCCAGGATTAAGCGGGATTGAACTTCTTCGGCGGATTCGTAAAAATGACCTCAATACGCCAGTCATTCTCTTAACAGCAAAAAGCTCTGTTGAAGACAAAGTGTCCGGTCTCGACCTAGGGGCGAATGATTATATTACAAAGCCCTTTCAAATAGAAGAACTTTTAGCAAGAATTCGAGCTGCATTAAGAATTAAGCAAGTTGAACAACCCCAGGTTGAAGACAGTATCCTGTTATGTTTTGCTGATCTTAGTATTGATCAAAAATCTAGAGAAGTGTTAAGAGCTGGAGAACCTATCGAATTAACTCCAAGAGAATTTGATTTACTAGTCTATCTTATGGTTCATAAACGACAGGTGTTGAGCAGAGATCAAATTTTAGAGGCAGTATGGGGTTATGACTTTTTTGGAGATACAAATGTAGTAGATGTTTATATTCGTTATGTGCGAAAGAAATTAGACCTCCCGCACTTACCCGCATTAATTCATACTGTTCGTGGCATTGGGTATGTCATGAAGGATGCCAAATGAAGCTGAGAAATAAAATTAACCTTTATACAGCTTTTTTGTTTGCCCTGCTGCTGCTGATCTTAAATATTACGGTGTATTATACATTCAGCACTTTACTTCTCGACAGCGAGCTTAACACTGCGCATAAGGAGATGAAGAATATATCGGATAATTTTGGAGAATCTCTTGGCAAAATCCCCAGTGACTCCTTACTTAGATCCTACGTTCCTGTAAACGGTATGATTGAAATTGTAACTGAGGATAACAACAATCCCCCTGCGTTTACCAGCGCTGACGAGCAAAACCTAAGTAAGAGAAAATCAGTATTTTATAGAAGTGAAGTCAGCAAAACGATAGAATATCAGGAACGTTCCTATACCTTTGAATCAATGCCCATTATCATGCAAGATGGCAGTGTTGCCAATCTTCAAATAATCAAAAGTATGGAGACAGCAACTGAGATTTTATCAATTCTTCGTCTAGTTTTAATCTTGGTTACACTGCTTGCGCTGATTCCTGTCATAATTTCCAGCCGGTTACTTAGTAACTTTATTACCAAGCCTGTCACATCTATGATTAAGACAATGACAGAAATAAGGAAAAGTGGAACGTTTAAAACTATAAAACTAGAAGGTAAATCGAAGGATGAGCTCTTTCAAATGGGTCAAACCTTTAATCATATGATTGATCTTTTAGAAATGAACTTTGAAAAACAGGAGCAGTTTGTTTCAAATGCTTCACATGAACTTAAAACCCCATTGACCATAATAGAGAGTTACGCCAGCCTATTAAAAAGAAGGGGCTTAACAGAGCCAGAGTTATTCACGGAATCGATTGAAGCCATCCACTCTGAAGCACTGCGTATGAAGGAAATGACTGAGCAGCTGTTAATGTTAGCAAGACACCATGAACAGTGGAATATCGAGCTTAATCAGGTGAATCTTAATCAATTAATAGACCAAACAGTAAATGCATTCAAGAACGCCTATAAACGTGAAATTAAATTTGAAGCGTTGAATGAAGCATCCATATTCATTGAAAGTGATGATAAAAAGCTTAAGCAGCTGTTATTTATTTTTTTAGACAATGCAAGGAAATATAGTGATGACATGATTTCAGTCGAACTAGGGAAAGAGAATGATAAAATTTATATCAAAATTATCGATCGTGGAATAGGCATCATAGAAAGCGAACTCCCAAAAGTGTTTGACAGGTTTTATCGTGTGGATAAAGCAAGAAGTAGAAAACAAGGCGGTTCTGGTCTTGGGTTATCGCTTGCCAAGGAAATTGCCGATGCAATTGGAATAGGTGTACAACTGGACAGTGCAGCTGGTATTGGAACTACAGCCACCCTTCTAATAAAAAAAGTTGAAAAATTATAGGAATTCTCATCACTTTCTCATTTTTATATAGGAAAATAATTGTATATAAGGTGGTGAATGTAAATGAAAAAGATATCTTGGTTTTGGGTGGCGATTTGCTCCATAATCCTTGTTATTATCTTTGTCAGCTTTCAGCAATTTGGAAAACTTACTCCTTCAGCTAACATGTTAACAGAAGAGGAAGCCGAGAAGCTTGTTAAAGAGCGCTATCAAGGTAATATCTCATCAATAAAACTAGCCAATCAACAGTATCATATAGAACTAGAAAGACAAAATCATCTTTACAGCATTAAGCTGGATTCTTCTAGCGGTAAAGTTTTATCTTTCACACAAACTGATACAATAACATCAGAGCCAACGCCCTCCCAACCACCCCCTCAACAAGGTGAAATCTCAGAAGACTCTCCAAAGAGATTGACCGATAAAGAGGCTGTAGAAATTGCACGGACACAGGTTCAGGGAGAGGTTGAAGATATGTGGCTGGAAACTGAAAATAATCAAACCTATTACTTTATTAAAATAGAAACAAATGATGATCGTGAAGCAACCGTGCATATTCATGCTATTACAGGAGCTGTAACGGTAGCATGGGATGACCATGAAAATAAACAGAAAGAAAACGACGATGACGATGATTGATTCGCAGGAAACTATTATTTTTCTCATTAAATTCTAATGATTCTATCCCTATCCTCTCATTTTTACTGGATATACTGAAAGTGTAGAAAGGTAATAACAAAAAGGAGGAAGACAAAATGAGAAAAAAAGTATTAATAGGCCTCGTATCATCTTTACTAGTTTTAGGAGGAGCAATTGCGGTAGGTGCCTCTAAAAATGATACTCCTCAAGATAATCCCGTTCAAGTTGAGGATAAAAATTCAGTCATTAATCTTGGTACACAAAACCTGCCTGAAATTAAACCAGGGCAGGAAATTGAGTTAGAAACAGAGCATGGGCAAACATTTTACAAAGTAGAATCAGATGATGACGACAGTAATTCTTCATCTGCCCACTCAACAACCACTTCCACCATATCCATTGAAGAAGCAGCAAAAATCGCAACCAATGAAGTTAACGGCAAAATTACAGAGGTTGAAAAGGAATTGGAACATGGCAGACTTGAATATAAATTTGAGATTCAGTCCGACCAAGGAGAAGTTGACATTCGAGTAGACGCTGAAACAGGAAAAATCACAAGAGGAAAGTTTGATAATGACAGCAGAGATGATCGATATGACGATGATGATGATGACAAAGGTAGAGGCAGTGATGACAGCGGAATTGATGGATAGAATATTAGAGAGGACAATCGATTAGTCGATTGTCCTTTTTTATGTCCCATATATGTAATTTACACCTATTAGTAATAATAACCAAGAAAGTTTTATATAATGTGTTAAATACGACATTATACCTGTTTACACTATCCGAATTATGGCAAAAAAGTTTATTATAATCTAACCATAGGAGGTAGTTTATTTGGGTGAGTTATTTTCTGGGATTCCCTATTTACGAATGGGTGTTGGTGAACCTTTGGTTTTTATTCATGGACTTGGTGAAATAAAGGAAGGCTGGTCCAGCCAGTTTGAGCTTGCAGAAAAATATGATTTGATTATTCCAGATTTACGGGGACACGGTGAGTATCTTACAAATGAGGAAATTAGCATTCCAAACTTTGCACACGATGTTATTTGCTTGTTGAAGGGTCTTGGGTTTAAAAGTGCACATATCTGTGGGTTATCGATGGGCGGGATGGTTGCACAAGAAATCTATCGTCAGGCACCAGACATGTGCAGGTCCCTCGTGCTCGTAAGCACATTTCATTATGCACCAAAACATTTCGGAGAGGTATTTTTAAAATTCCGCAAGATAAAATCAGAATCACGGTCACTCGAGGAACAAAAAAATTTCGCAGCACGAGTTTGTCTCTACTCATGGACAGAAGAAAACGTTGAGAATTTCAAAAAATTCTATCATCCCAATCGTGAATTTTACCTTCCTTCAATGCAAGCATGTTTAGAGGTTAATAATATATGTCTGTTATCAAAGATAAAAGTTCCAACTCTAATTATTGGCGGTCAATATGACTCGGTTACTCCTCCTTGGATACAATTAATGATGCATAAACAGATTAGATACTCTGAATTTGTGATTTTTAGAAATACAGGACATGTAGCTAAACTCGAGGCAAAAGAATCCTTTAATGAGGTACTTCGCAGTTTTTTAAATAAACACAAAAAGGCAAGTTAAGGGAAGGACACACCTTCCCTTTCTTCCTTTACTTATTATATAATCTTGTACTCACCTTTAGTACAAAAATTTAAAGTGGATTCGAACGAGCTGAAGCCCATTCATCGACAACTACCGCGAACAATCCTGTTAAAGCTAAGGAAACATGGCCTGCTTCAACCAGCTTGTAAGTCTTATCCTCGCTCGAAACTAAATTCATAATCGGCAAGCTTTGGTGTTCTAAAACTAAATTATCATTCGTTGAGGAAATAACGAACAAATTTGATTTAATATTTTTCAAATCTACATTTTTATTTCCTATCATTAATTCGCCTTTAACAAGCTTGTTCCCCTTAAAAAGGTCATTCGATAATTGTCTAAATGCCTCACCTGCAAATGGGACCTGATCAGTAGTCCATTTGTTCATCCGACGCCATTTATCAACATATTTAGGATCATGTGCCCGATTTAAAAGCATCGTATAGTGACTAAAATAAACTGGAGCAGATACTGCACGAAACATTGCTTGCACATAGGCTGACGGGATAGTCCCATAAACATCTATAAAGCGATCAACATTAAAATCTCCATTCTTAAGACCTTCCGCCCATTTATCCGGCCCAACAAGTGTAGAAAAGTCTATTGGTACTGTTGCCACAATCAAGTTTTTAATGTTCTCTTCAGCAATCGCAGCGTATATAGAAGCGATCGTCCCACCTAGGCAATAACCGATAAGTGTTAACTCCTCCGCACCAGAATGGCGAATAGCACGCTTAACAGCTGTTCTTAAATACTTTTGAATATATGTATCCAGACCAATATTCTTATCTTCGTAACCTGGAGTACCCCAGTCTAGCAAATACACATCATAACCACGGTTTGTAAGTCCCTCAATTACACTTGCCTTTGGGGCGATATCAAGTATATAAGGTTTGTTAAATAAAGAATAAACGAAAAATAAAGGAATACCATACTTTTTTTGTTTTGCCGGGTAATGCCATAAAACTGATTTATTTTTTCTCCAAACCTCTGTCCTAGGTGTATGACCAATCTCCGGCTCCGGCTCATTTAATACTTGAAAAACGTGCTTCCAACGTTTCATTTCTTTCTCATAATCTAACGGTGGAATTAGATCCGTAAAAGGTGATTCGACTGCCACTTCTCTAGCCCCCCTTTTTTAATTATTTTGTTGGATCAGCACCTGTTAAGACGGGTTCTTTTTGATCGTCTTTTTGATCGTCTTTTTGATCGTCTTTTTGGACGTCTTTTTGATCGTCTTTTTGGACGTGACCTTTAAGTATCTCTATTTCATCTTTAAGATTATTTAATTTATTTAGCTCGAACCTAATCTCTTGTAGTTCACTTTGTAGATTCTTGGAATCTGCTAGTTCCTTTTTCGTTTTCACTAACTCTGTTTTAAGTTGTTTGGTTAATTTGATTATTTCTTTTGAAATCTCAACAACAGTTTCAATTTCCGTGCTTTGAGACTTCAATGAATCCTGTAAATCCCAAATTTGTTCCTCAAGGGATACAACTTTTTCTTCCGTTTGAATGGTTAAAGAAGCTATATTAGCCAAGTCATTTTTAGTTGGAATATTGAGTACACCTGCAAGTGCCTCTTGATTCTTTCTAAATGCTTCAAGGTATCGGGAGTTTGCCTCTGATCCTGTATTTGCCATTTTGACAAATTCATTGTTATTTGACCAAAGAAAAATAAAATCATTTATCTGTTTTTCCAAAACTTCACTGTACTTTTTGAAAGAATCAAATGGGTCGTACGGTTTTTTTGTCGACATCTTGTTCACCTCAATAAAGTTATGATTTATTTGACTCCGTAGTATTCTTCATATATTGCTGAAAGGGTAAAAGTGCAGACTTGAACTGATTTTCAAAAAGATTCACGAATATTTTTTGATTTTCATATAAGACATTGGAGGTACTCTTAACACCTTCAATATATTTCTCTCTACCTTTCTTTCTAATAGAAATATATTGTTGGACACTGTCTAAGTAATTATCAAGACCTTGCCCAGTCGTTAGTGCACGAATTGGTGTAGATAATAGAGAGGTAGTTTTATTCTGTATGTCATCAACAACTTGGTTGATCTCTTCAAAAGATTTAACAGGGAAAAAATGTTGAATGGTGGTTGTGGTCATGAGTAATTCCTCACGAGCATATTTTTCCCACTCAAGTAGCTCTTTCTTAAATTGCTCCGTAATGGCTTTACTATTTTCCTGATTTCTTTTAATACTCTCAACATATTGTTTAGTAGCATTTAAGAATAAATCATCATGATGGTTTAAGCGCCCTGCCCATTCATCTACTTCTTCAAAGGCAGCTTTCCACATTAATTCAAAACTTGAAAGCTGATTATCCTGGTTAGATTGATTTTCCACTTTTGATTCATTTCTAATAGACATATTTTTTCTCCTCCAAATGTTTAGTTATTAAATAACTTTTTTAAATCTTCTAGTTCGGTATTTAATGTTTTTATTTTGTTAGCCTTTAAGTCCTTCACTTCATTTTCAATTAAACAAAGCAAGTCACTTAAAGATTTATTAAGCTCTTTTAACTCGAAATTGTCCTTTTTCATTCCCCTGTTTAACATAAAAAGCGTTTCATCCAGTTGATCTAACTTATCCTCACACTCTACTTTTCTTTGTGCTAGAATAGCAAAATCATCTTTCAGTGGAATATCAAGTAAAGTTAAGCAATTGTTGATTACCTTTTGTTGAATCACAACAAGATCTAAGTGGTTTTCGATTGCTTTTCCAAAAGCATGTGTAAAGGTTAGACAATTGGTATATGAATGAATCCGCTTATTACACTCTTTTTCTAGGTATTTGTAAAAAGATCCAGGATCCTGATGTCTTGATTCCATAAATGCCCCTTTATCTAACCGGATAGTATGTTAGAATCTATCTGTAACTACTTTAATCCTTGTCCATTATATTATAGCAATTTGTAACGACAATTTACTAGTTTATTATTCGACTTTTCCATTTAATCAAAATAAATAATATTTTCATATATAAGAGTTGGACATTTTTGGGTGAATCTTTAAGTTCTTTAGTTTTATTAATAATCATATAAATGGCAATATCTAGTAAAAAGGGAGTTGTTGAGAATGCCTATAACGAAGGCAAATGGAATTGATTTATATTATGAAGTCCATGGTGAGGGTGAACCACTGCTATTAATCATGGGATTATCACTTACTTCTAAATCGTGGTTTCGAACAATCCCGGCTTTAAGTGAACAATATAAAGTAATAGTATTTGATAATCGTGGTGTTGGACTAAGCGGTAAACCAAATTCTTCCTATTCAATTGAATTAATGGCTGAAGATGCAAGAGCCGTTCTCGATTCAGCCGGTGTAGAGTCTGCACATATATACGGTATTTCAATGGGGGGAATGATCGCCCAAAGACTTGCGTTGAAATATCCAGAACGGATTAAGTCCCTCATCCTCGGCTGTACAACATCAGGCGGGGAAAAACATGTTCAACCTAGTGCTGATGTGTCCATGCAGATGCTGTCTAGAGCCTCTTCTACAGCCACACCGGAACAAATCGCTTGGGCAACTGCTCCAATCCTTTATAGTCAATCTTTCATTGAAAATCATAGGGACCAAGTCGGTGAAGATATTCAAAAGAGAATCGAGATACCTGTCCTTCCATATGCCTATATGCTGCAGCTTCAAGCGTGTCTTGCTCATGACACCTATGATGAAATTGACGAAATAAAGGTACCTGTTTTGGTGATTCACGGTGATGCGGATAAATTAGTTCCATATGATAATGGTGTAACTTTGGCTGAAAAAATACCAAATGCCGAATTCCTTACCATTAATGGCGCAGGTCACATTTATGTTACTGAAGCGAATGATATAGTGAATAATCGAGTACTTGAGTTTTTAAACAACCTATAAAATTCATAAAGAATGCCCAATTAAAAACTGGGCATTTTTTATGTTATTGAACACTAGCACTTGTCCCGCCATCTACAACAAGAACATGACCGTATACATAATTAGAAGCGTCAGAAGCTAAAAATAATGCCGGTCCTTTCATATCATCATCTGACCCGAATCTTCCTGCAGGGGTTCTCTCGAGAATTTTTTCTCCTGAATAATCGATGACCACTTTTGCCATCTTTGTTGGGAAAAATCCGGGAGCAATGGCATTGACATGAATGTTATAGGGTGCTAGTTTTACAGCCAAATCCTTTGTAAATGTAATGACTGCTCCTTTGCTAGTTGAATAGCCAATTGCATCCATCACAGTTGGATCTTGTCCGCCAAATCCAGCTATGGAAGCAATATTTATGATCTTACCAGAACGCTGCTCCTTCATAATCTTTCCGACTGCCTGCGAAAATAAAAATACGGCTTTAAGGTTAATACTCATAACCTTATCCCATTTATCTTCTGGCATTTCTAGTGCAGGAGCCCCCCAGCTTACACCACTATTATTGACTAAAATATCAATCCTTCCAAACTCTTTCATGGTCTGGTCTACTACATATTGAATTTCTTCTGGGTTAGAAACATCACATTTTAAGGCAAGTGAACGAACACCTTTTGCCGTTAGGACATCACTAATTTGCTGGCAAGCTTCTAGATTTCTTGAGCAAATGACTACATTTGCTCCCGCATCACCATAGGCCTCTGCAATTTGTTCACCAAGTCCTCTTCCCCCACCTGTTACAATAGCTGTTTTCCCCTGCAAGCTAAATAGATCTCTAGTATTCATCTTCATTCCCCCGAAAAAATGATATTACCTATTTGAATCTTAATACATTTAAATTTATTAAAACATGAATCTATAATAATATTCACAAAAATGTTAAGAATCAAAAATATTATATCAAATAAGGAACCCACTGATATGGATTCCTTCGCTATATTACTTAATTAAAAGATCAATTGTTTTATAGGCTATGAAAAACGCAGCTAATGAAAAAACAGCCTCCTTAAAGCCAAATATAAAAATGGAACTGCTAAAAATAAATAGGTTAAAAAACATAACAATTTGTCCAATTGAAAAAGGGGTCCGTTTACTTAATAAAATGGCCAAAACCTCCGTACCATCTAAGGACCCTCCATATCGAATGACTATTCCTACACCCAATCCTAAAATTACGCCTCCTAAGACAATTACCAGAAATGGATTATTTGTAACGGAAGGAAATGGTTCTAGAACATGGGTACCTATTGAAAGCACAGAAATAGCAAAAAGACTTAGAATTAGAAATCTTTTTCCCAGATAAGAATAACCTAAAAAGAAAAAGGGAGTATTCAGCAGTAAAAGAGACAGGCCAATCTCCATACTAGTAATATGCGAGAGAATGATGCTTACTCCTACGATTCCGCCATCAATTACATTATTTTCCACTAAAAACAACTGCAGTGAAATAGCAACGAGCGAAGCGCCGCAGAAGATATATAATAATCTTTTGTTGATAGATATATTAGCAGATCTGTAATAACTCAGATAATAATTTACTCTCCTCTTATACATATTCCGCCCCTTTTGTTTCAATTATCTCTCCAGTGTACGGTTTATTATATTCTTCTTCATAAGAAAAATACCCGGCCAATTGGTCAGGTATTCTACTAGGATTAATTTGAAATTTCTTTGTCAAAACCTTCCTGATTTAAAGATAGAATATAAAAGCAATAGGAACAATGTTGTAGCAATACCAAAACCTATTTCTATTACTGGCAGGCTGTCTAACAGTATGGATGTTTGTCCTGATAACGAGGCACCAATAATTACACCTACCAAAATAATACTAAAGGACAGCAATACAAGACTAAAGGACAGCCTGTTACTTATACGATTAAGTTTATGAAGGACTGGCTCCATTTCAGAAGTGGATATTTCAATCTTCATTTTCCCTTTTTTCATAACGGATGTAAAATCTTTAATCGTTTTTGGGAATTCATGAAGGATATCCCCATATTCTGTGAAATTTGACCATGCAAATTCTGCCACGTTTTTTGGCTTAAAGCGATCAATAAGTAATTGCTTACCAAATGGTTCGGCAACTGCTAAAATACTTATTTCGTGGTTTAGCTTTTCAACGGTCCCCTCTAATGTCAGCAGCGTTTTACCTAATATCGTTAAATCTGTCGGAATCATAATTTTATGACGGTAAGCAACAGAAAAGAGTTCATTAACAGCATTTCCAATACTCATCTGACTAAAAGGAACATCGAGGTACTTTTCCCGAAGCTTATCTACATCTGAATGTAATTGTTTTGCATTTACTTCATCTGGAACAAGCCCCATGTTCGTGATTGCCTTTACTACTTCTGAAGTGTTTTTCCGCATTAATGCAATGACAAAAGAGGCAATGTGCGATCTCATTTCATGAGTTATTCGACCCACCATACCGAAATCCATAAATGCAATCACTTGTCCTGGCAGGGCAACGATATTTCCTGGATGAGGATCCCCATGGAAAAATCCATTAATTAGGATTTGATGAAAAATAGCATTTACTATTTTCTCACCTAATACTTTTGTGTCGTATCCCTCTTGCTGCAGCTTTTCAATCTCATTTAGTTTAACCCCATCAATAAACTCCATCGTCAGAATCCTCTTAGTACTGTATTCCCAATATACCTTGGGAATATGGACCTTGGAATCATGAATAAATTGTTTAGCAATCTTTTCAGCGTTTCTGCCTTCATTTTCATAATCCAATTCTTCACGAAGCGACCTTGATAATTCTTCTATAATTGTCCGAATTTGATACCTTTCAATCCATTCGATTCTACTTTCCGCTAATCTGGCAAGATCCTGAAGGATTTCTAAATCTGTATCAATTACACTCATAATATTGGGACGTTGAATTTTAACAGCAACACGCTCTCCTGATAGCAAAACTGCATGGTGGACTTGCCCAATAGATGCTGCAGCTAATGGAGTCTCACAAAATTCTGCAAAAGAATTTTCGAGAGAATCAGCCAATTCCTCTTCTACTATTCTTTTCACCTCATCAAATGAAAAAAGAGAAACATTGTCCTGAAGCTTTACTAGTTCTTGAAGGATATCGGCTGGGATAATATCAGGTCTAGTGCTGGCAATTTGGCCAATTTTCACAAAAGTTGGACCAAGTTCCTCGAGGAACATCCGAATTCGTTCACCTGTTGTTCTGCTATTTCGTGATTGGTTTCCTTCAACAAATACTCTCTTTGGAACTGATAACAAATCAAGAAGCCCTAACTCTTTCATAACAAACCCAAAACCATACTTAGTAAAAGCATAAACGATATCTCGATAACGGTGAATATGGCGAATTTTTTTCTTAATCATTCTCTCCACTCCTGTTGGGAGTATTTTAAATATCTATTTCCTCGAATCAAGATTCTCACTTTCACGAGGGATTTACAAGCTCATCCTGCTATTGTTCGATTAAAAAACAAAAAGACGCATCATTATCGATACGTCTCTTCACCATAATTACTTATTTAACATTTTAAATACTTGCTCGACATCTTTGTCACCGCGACCTGACAGGTTGACAATTAAGACATCATCTTTCGGTAATTCCTTTGCTAGTTTTATAGCATAAGCAACGGCGTGGGAGCTTTCTAACGCGGGGATAATCCCCTCCGTTTTACTTAGCAGCAGAAATGCGTCTAATGCTTCCTGCCCTGTAACCGTAACATATTCAGCTCTTCCGCTTGTTTTCAATTGACTATGCTCTGGACCAACTCCTGGGTAATCTAATCCGGCAGCAATTGAATAGGTTGGCTGTGGATTACCTTCTTCATCTAATAACGTCAAACATTTAAAACCATGAATAACTGCCGGGGTTCCTTTTGTTAAGGTTGGTGCTTCTTCCGGCTCTACTCCAATTAAACGTACAAATTTTTCATCAATATAATGGGCAAAGGCACCAATAGCATTACTGCCACCGCCTGTGCAGGCAATAACCGCAGTTGGCAGCCTTCCTTCTTTTTCAATGATTTGACGCTTTGATTCTTCACTAATAATGCTCTGAAAATGTTTAACCATAGATGGATATGGATGCGGTCCAACAGCTGAACCCAATAAATAAAAGGTAGTTTCATAGTTTTGAACTAAGTCAGCCAATGCTTCATCCACGGCGTCCTTCAAACGTCCCTGCCCTTTCTCGACTGGAATAACTTTTGCCCCTAATAGTTCCATTCTAAAGACGTTTAGAGCTTGGCGCTCCGTATCGAGTTTCCCCATATAAATAATACATTCCATTCCAAACATGGCACATGCAGTTGCGGTTGCAACACCATGCTGGCCAGCACCCGTTTCAGCAATGATTCGTTTTGCACCCATTCTTTTTGCCAATAAAATTTGACCGATTGCATTATTGATCTTGTGAGCACCAGTATGGTTTAAATCTTCTCGTTTTAGATAGATTTTAGCTCCACCCATTTGTTTCGTTAAATTTTCTGCATAGGTCAGCGGGTTTTCACGCCCAACATATTCCTTGAGGTAATAGTTGAATTCCTCGATAAAATCCGGATCATCCTTATACTGTAAAAATTGTGCTTCTATCTCGTTTAGTACCAGCTGAAGCTCCTCAGGAACAAAACTACCTCCAAACTCACCAAAATAGCCTCTACTATCTACACTAACTTTTTCCATTCTCAGCTCGTCTCCCTACTACTATTAATTTACTCATACCTTGAGTTGAAATTATTATAGTATAAGTTTACTGAGTATTCAAATTAAATATTCATTCATACCTTAGTGATTCGATAGGGTCTAATTTTGAAGCCTTATTTGCTGGAAGGAGTCCAAATACAACCCCAATCACCATCGAAAAGACCACACCGCCCAACACTACCTGCCACGATATCAAGGATGGCCATCCCGCAAAGAAACTGACAATACTTGCCGTTCCCCAGCCAAGAAAAATCCCGAGGATGCCACCGATTAATGTCAGCGTCATCGATTCAATAAGAAATTGAGTTAAAACCTGTCCTCTTGTAGCACCTAGCGCCATTCGAATTCCGATTTCTCTAGTACGCTCTGTTACGGAAACAAGCATGATATTCATAACACCAATACCGCCAACGAACAACGAAATACCCGCAATGCTTCCTATAATTAAGGTCATGATTCTTGTAATCTGCCCGATCCCTGCTGCGATTTCTTCCATATTAAGGACCTGATAGGAATCTTCTGTATTATGCATATTGTTTAATAGTCTTGCTGCCTTTTTTCCTGCAATTTGCAACTCGTCAGACGAGTCAGCTTGCAGAGTAACCTGTGTATAGTCACTACTGCCATAAATTGTCCGCCATGTTTGAAAGGGCAGATAAACCTCCATTGAACTAAATGATAGAAGACCTGTCGGTTTTTCTAAAACACCGATAATTTCTATCGGCTGATTTGCCACTTTGATAACTTTTCCAACAGGATTATCACCTTTAAATAATTCTTCCTGGATGACATGGCTGACTAACCCTACTCGACGGCCGCCTAGAAAATCTGAAGTGGAAAAACTTCTGCCTTTTTCAACATTCATTTCATTCAATTTTAAATATGCCTGATTAATTCCTGTGGAAGACACATCAGTGGTTTCCTGCTGAAATCTAACAGATGACATTTGAGTGCTAGAAGCGACAATGCTTTTAATCTCTTGTATTTGGTCAAGAGCCCGAATATCCTCCTGTTTAAACGGAGCCTGCAGGAAAATGTTTGGATTTGATCGGATTTCTTCATCAGAAGGCTGATAAAACAATTCTACCGTGTTTCCTGGACCGGTTATTTGTGTTTTAAGCATCGCCTCTCCTCCCTGACCAATAGCCACTACAATGATTACTGCTCCAACACCAATAATAATACCGAGCATGGTTAATATACTTCGCATTTTATGTGCCTTTAGCGAGCTTAACGCCATTAACAGGTTTTCCATAAAACTCATTCAGACGCCCCCCTAATGGCAGCAGGAGGCTGCTGAATCATACCATCTCGAACAAATATCGTACGATTCGCATATGCTGCCACTTCTGATTCATGGGTAACAACGATTACCGTAACGCCTTCATCCTCATTTAGTTCCCTGAATTGCTCCATAATGTCGATGCTTGTCTTTGAATCTAGTGCACCCGTCGGCTCATCGGCTAGAATGATTTTTGGTTTATTCACAATGGCTCTCGCGATTGCGACACGCTGCTTTTGTCCACCGGATAAGGCATTTGGGAGGTGACCCATACGGTCAGATAATCCCACTTTACCCAATGCTTCTACTGCTCTTGTCTGACGTTCAGATTTGGAGACACCTGCATAAATCATCGGAAGCTCTACATTTTTCAATGCTGATAAACGAGGCAATAAATGAAATTGCTGGAACACAAATCCAATTGATTGATTCCTTACCCTTGCAAGTCCATTGTCATTATAATGAGAAACATTTTCTCCACTTAGAGTGTAGATCCCAGTAGTTGGTTTATCCAAACAGCCTATCATATTCATTAAAGTTGATTTTCCTGAACCTGAGGGACCCATGATGGCAACAAATTCACCTTGTTCTATTTTCAAACTAATCTTATCTAATACTTTAACGCTTTCTTTGCCAAGCAAATAAGTTTTGGTAATTGAATCTAGCTCGATCATTTTACGGTCACTTCCATACCGTCCTTAATTGATTCTGGGCCGTAAATGATAATTTCGTCTTCTTTTGATAAACCTTCTAAAATTTCAATTTTTGCTCCCGAGGTGATGCCTGTTTTAACTTTTTTCTTAACTGCCTTGTCATCCATAACGATGAAAACATAAGGCTGTTCTCCATCATCATGCAGGGCATCTATGGAAAGTACATTTGCTTGTTTTTTATCAGTTTCAATTTCCATGATAATTTGGAATCCTGGTTTTAATGCTTCACTATCACCTGTAATCTTCATCGTTACCGGATATTGTACAGCCTGACTTCCGCTTTGGAGAGCCGTTTGATTTTGTTCAGGAAGAAGAGAAATCTTGATTATTTCACCCTGCCACTCTTGATCAGGTACAGCATCGGAGCGGAGAACTACTTTCTGTCCGCTGTTTACTTTCATAGTGTCATATTCAGATAACAAACCAGTTGCTATCTTTGCATCAAGTTTACCAATATGTAGAATAGGCTCAGCCATACTTTTTTCAAGAGAGGATGAATCTGGTTTATGAACGGATAGGGCGACACCGTCTATTGTACTGTTAATCTCCAATTCACTTAGACGTTTATCAATCATTTCCTTTTGAAGATTTGTTTGCTTTAATTCTAAATTGGCCAGCTTCTTTTCCATCTCTATTTGCTGATATTCGGGGTCAAGCTGTTTTTTTGCTTCTGCTTTTCCCACCTGATCCGCAAGTGTTTTTTCTTTATCCTTTAAAAGCTTCAATTGTTTATCAAGTTGATTTATTTTTAGATTAGCAGATTCGATAGAAAGCTGATTTTGCTCCATTTCCAAATCCAGCTGAGGATTTTGAAGCCTTGCTACTACCGTGCCTTTCTTTACTTCCTGCCCCTCTACTACAAGAAGCTCTTTAAGTTCTCCTTTTTCAGGAGAAGCATAAATGATTTGTTCCTCTTCGAGTTTTACTGTACCTGGAATCATTAATAGGGAGGAAATTTCCTCCTTCTTCATTTCAGTAGTTTCAACGGAAGGTCCTTTTGCAAAAACCTCACGGTAAACACTGACGGAAATCATGATGATGACCAGGCTGATTACACTAATCATAATCCATGTTTTCTTTTTCATTATTGCATCGGCGCTCCTTGCAGCAGACTGCTGATTAATGTAAAGCCAATACCAATTAAGAAGAAGACAATTGCAATGGTCCATGCCAGTCCCTTAGATAATTGTCCTGTTTTATGAAGTCCGATAGCTGTTACAATCATAGTCCGATTGCAAAAACCTCAAATGAATCTAAAATTCCAACTTTTTCTTGATTTAGCAACCCTGCTAAACTAGTAACATATATTTCTGGGTTACCGCCAATGGCATATCGAATCGCTGTATTTAGAATGATTCCCGCGGCACCGATTATCGCTATATACGTATTCATTGAAAATAATTGTTTAAATGTTACTGGTGAACTAGCAATCTTGGTAATAATTAAGTGGATTGTACTACTAATCAGAACACCGATTATGGGTGTAAGGATGCCTGTTATGGCAACGGTAACTTTTGTAATACCTAATACCAGGTCAACTTGATCTTCTGGAATCCCCTGTTCAATAAAGGTTGAGGCATCCATCGATAATGCCAACAAAGTCATCCCAATTGCGTAAAGGATGCTTACTATTAGCAGCGGCATCCAGATTTTTGGAGACTGCTTAATTCTCTCAAATTGTTCACCCGGACTCGTAAACATTCCTAATAATGAAGGCTTTTGTTCTTTTGTAATGATGGCTGTTTGATTTTCCATCCATAACACCCCAGTCTCAAATTATGTAAAATCTTCCTTTTAATTATACGTTAAATTAGGAACAAGGTTTCATTTTTTCTAATACTTTGGCACCATTGCGTTTTCCACGAGCCTCTGAATATGAATTACAATCATTTTAGTGATAATATTTATACTGACATGAAAGGAGAGATATGTATGAAAGTCGTAGCACTTGTAGGTAGTAATCGGAAGGAATCATTTAACAAAAAATTAGCATTATACATGCAAAATCGTTATCAGATGACTGCAGAGATTGAAATTCTGCCTATAGAAAAACTGCCGATGTATAATCAAGATGATGAGCTTACACCGCCAGAAATCGTAACGGAGATTAAGCAAAAGGTGGCTGAAAGTGACGGAGTCCTATTTGTTACACCTGAGTACAACCATTCTATTCCTGCTTTTTTAAAAAATGCGATTGATTGGTTTTCCCGTGTTGATAAAGTTATGGTGAACAAACCTGTCATGATTGTCGGCAGTTCCCCTGGCGTATTAGGAACCGCCCGTGCACAAATGCATTTACGACAGATTTTAAATTCTCCTGGTATATCTGCGGTGACTTTACCAGGAAATGAAGTATTTATAGGAGCTGTTCATGAAAAGCTTGATGAATCTGGAAAACTCATTCACGAGCCAACTGTTCAATTCATTGATACGGTTATGGATAACTACATAAAGTGGATAAATAAACAAAGTCATTAATTGTAAAAACGCATGGAGTAATTATATCCATGCGTTTAATAGTTTTTGATTTCATTCCATTGCTTTTCAAAATTCACAAAAGGATCAGATTCTTCTTTAACTACAGAGTGTTTGCTGGAATTCCAATTTTTATAGACTAGGTAAAGAATGTAAGCAGCAACTACACCGATAATGGCAGGTGCATTTGAGATAGAAGCCATTAGAAAGATGACTCCAATAATACCTAGCACAATTTTTCCACCTGTTGATTCTGCTTTTAAAAACTGTTTGTAGATGAAATATAAAGCTGCCAGACTTATTAGTAACCCCACCATCGGACCAAGTGTTGAAAGTAAGATGATGGCTGCAATTCCTCCTGCTAAACATAAACCAAATTTTTTCAATTTGTTTTCCTCCTTTGCTTTCTTGATATCATCTTACCTTTTTTCGAGGCTGCATATAATTGAGCCTGAGCTTGATTTTCGAATAGGTCTAGAGACGTAGAAAGGGTCAGCCACCAAAAAATACTAACAATAAAATGGAAAAATCCTAGCACTATTTAGATGTTAGGATTTTTTTTGCTACAGAATGTTTGTTTTTTATTCAAATTTAGGTTAAGAACACCTTTACCCTATAAGGTATAATAAGAAAAACTAGCACTTAATGGAGGACATAAAATGAATCGATTCAAGCACTTATTAATAATATTATTAGTAGTAACTCTTACTTCATGTGGAATTAGTTCCGAAGGATATAGAAATGTATCTTCAGAGGAAGCAAAGCAACTCATCGACAACAAGGAAGTAGTTGTGCTAGATGTCAGAACCCCTGAAGAGTATCAAGAAGGGCACATCCCTAATGCAATATTGCTGCCATTACAAGAATTAGAAAATAAATTGAACGATTTAGATAAAGAAGAAACCTATATAGTGGTTTGCCGCAGCGGAAATCGCTCTACTCAAGCTAGTGAAATATTAATAAATAATAAATTTACTAATATTAATAACATGACCGGCGGTATGAATAACTGGTCATATGAAATTGAAAATTAAATATATTAGAGATAAGTAAAAGAACCCAGCAATGATGGGTTCTTTTTTTCTATAGAATATCCATCCAAATCTTTATAGCTGTTGCTAAAATTAAAAAGGCTAATACCACTTGTAAAACCTTGGTGTTTACCTTTTTACCAGCCATCGCACCTAATGGTGAGGCAATTAAACTGGCAAAAATCATAATTACGGAAGGTAAAAATTCTACTTGTCCCGTGGTAATTTTCCCTACAGTGGCACCAATTGAAGATAAAAACGTAATAGCTAATGAAGAAGCAATCGTCATACGTGTTGGTATTTTTAATACAACTAGCATGATTGGAACTAATAAAAATGCTCCTGCCGCTCCAACAATTCCAGAACCAATTCCAACAATTAATGCTAGAGATGCTGCAAGCCATTTATTAAACGTAACTTGATCCAGTGGAATATCATCAATTCCTTTTTTCGGAACAAACATCATGACAGCTGCGATTAATGCTAAAATCCCATAAACTAAATTGATTCCACCCTCAGTCATTAACTTTGAACCAAAACCGCCAACAAAACTACCAATTAAAATGCTTACTCCCATATAGCCAATTAATGTTTTATTTAAATAGCCGCCTTTACGGTACGCCCAAACACCACCGATCGTCGCAAAAAACACCTGAACAGCGCTTATCCCTGATACCTCGTGGGCACTAAATGCTGCTAAACCAAATATAGGCGGAATATATAAAAGCATCGGATATTTAATAATAGAACCGCCTATTCCTAACATTCCAGATATATATGAACCAATAAAACCAATTAAGAAAATAGTAATAATAAAGCCAATATCCATGCTGCTGCCTCCCCCCTTAAGAAAAGGGAACCCAAATCGGTTCCCTATTTCTTAACCTTTTTTTATCCAGAACTTTAAAACGTCGTTCTCCACTTCGTGTTTCACTACCTCGTGACCGCCTGATTTTGCCCATGCCGCAAGGTCATTTTTTGCCCCTTTATCCGTCGCATGGATTTCTAACACTTGACCACTTTCTAAATCATTCATTCCCTTTTTTGTCTTTACAATCGGCATCGGACATGCCAACCCTTTTGCATCTATAATCTTATTTGCTTCCATTTCTTTTACCTCCTAGATATTGTGTTTTATCGAACGGCACAGCGATTTGGTCCAATTTCCATTTCACGTTGCATTTCTTCATCAGGATTTATTTTTCCCATATTCGTTTCACGAATTTCTTGATACGCATTAGGTTGTGGTGGTAAATTTTCCGTTACCAATTTTCTAAACTCATTTTCGTCTTCAATGTTCAAGCCATGGTTTTTAGCATACAGTGTTCCTAATTTTTCTGATACACTACCATCATCATTCAATTCTTCAATGATCATAAAGTGAGCTGGGAGGACGATTAAACCCTCTGATAATTCTCTGTAGCGTTTATAAAGACTTTCTCTCAAATCTCCAACCCAATCTTGTGCCAAGCCGGCTAAATCAGGTCTCCCGATTGAGTCAATAAACAAGATATCTCCAGATAGTAAAAACTTTTCATCCACAATAAATGAAGTAGACCCAATAGTATGACCTGGAGAATATAGGGCATGAATATTGATTTTCACGTTCCCGATTTCTATGTCATTACCGTCTTCTAATGGCTGATAAGAAAAAGTTACTTCAGTTGCATCCTTTGGAGGCAGCCAATAGGTTGCACCTGTTTTTTCTGCAATGTTTCTGCCACCGGAAATGTGGTCAGCATGTAAATGTGTGTCAAAAACATGAGTAATTTTTGCAGCAATACTTTCAGCAAATTCCAAATAAATGTCAGTCATACGAGTGGCATCAATAATCGCTGCATCTCCGTTCGATACGACCATGTAAGATAAACAGCCTTTACCAATGCGTACAAACTGATAAATTTCGCCACCATCTTTCAAATCACCGACTTTTACAGGTTCTAAATGTTCACTCCAGGCTTTCATACCACCCTTTAGGTAAGAAACAGTAATACCTTCGGCAGAGAGCATTTCAGCAATCATAATAGATGAACCTTCCTTTGCACACACCACCAAAACTTCTTTATCAGAAGGAATCTTATCCATAATCCCTTCAACACCATCTAGCAATTCAAAATAAGGGATATTAAAATACTTGAAGTTTTCTCCTTCAATTTTCCAATCCTGAAAGTCACTCTCATTTCGGACATCTAGAATAAATAATTCTTCTTTATTAAGTACCTTTCTCGTTACCTCTTTAGAACTCATTACATTAACAGTCATGCCATTTTACCCCCTATGGTATATTTTATTTTAAAAAAATATACCTAATTTACGATAATATCCTATAGTGTAGTTGTTTTCCCTGACCATTGACTCATTCCTGGTATTACGTTAATAACTTTAGTAAATCCCTTTTCTGCTAGCTTTTGTGCAGCAAGGTCACTGCGGCTTCCTGTACGGCATACAACATATATTTCTCCTTCTTTATCTAAATCACCTAAACGTTGTTCTAGTTCACCTAAAGGAATCGAGATAGCATTAGGTATATGATTAAACGCATATTCTGCTGTTTCTCTAACATCCAGAACCACAATATTTTCACTTGCAGCAAATTTCATTTCGAGTTCGTTATTATTAACGACATTCGGATGTTTTCTTTCCATTATTTCATCATTAGAAGACTTTCTTATATAATGCTTTAATACTTCTCCATCCTCCAACGTGCCTAAATACTGATGACCTGTTCTTTCAGACCAAGCCTTGATATCAGCTTTGGACCCCTTATCTGTTGCTTGGACTTCCAATACCTGACCAGCCTCTAATCCACTCATTGTCTTCTTTGTTTTAACAATTGGCATTGGACATGCTAATCCCTTTGCGTCTAAAATTACATTAGCTTTCATGTTATCCATTTAATATCCTCCTGATTATATACCTATACGGGTATTATTGTGGTTAAAAAAATTTATTCTACTTTTCCTTCCCAGGACATCATTCCACCTGTCATATTAATCACATTAAATCCTTGATACTCAAGAAATTGTGATGCCTGGCCACTTCTAGCTCCAGACCGGCAAACCATGATATATTCTTTTGATTTATCTAATTCATGCATACGGAACTCCAATAATCCTAACCTAATATTTACAGCGCCAGGTATCTTTCCACTCGCTGCTTCATCTACTTCACGAACATCAATAATATTTAATTCTTTTCCTTCATTTAGTAATTGTTCAACTTCCTTTGCAGTTATTGCTTTCATTTTAAAATCCTCCTCTTATTTCTTTTATGACCAAGCATTCATGCCGCCTTTTACGTTTGTTACTTTCGTATAGCCTAATTTTTTTAATAGCTTACTTGCTTGCCCGCTTCTCATACCACTTTGACAAATAATAATGACTTCTTTATCTTTCGCAAGTTCTTTCTCCGCTTTTTGTGCAAGTAGATTGAGTGGAATATTCTTAAATTCTCTAATGTGTTTTCCTTTAAATTCTCCAGGTGTTCTTACATCTACAAACAATTTATTTGTATCCTTTAACTCATTTTTCAATTCTGCAGTTGAAATAATTTGTACACCTTTAATTGGGATGAAACGATAACTTATAAAAAATATGAAGAGTGCAATCAATACGTAATTTATATATTCCAAGTATAGTCCCTCCTATAGTTTAGGGGATAATATTCCCCCCATATTAATTAAATGAACAGATTGACATTCCCATCTTCAGCTTCCGCTAAATATGCTGCAACTCCTGCATATTCGATATTATCTAAAAGCTCTTCTTTTTGAAGACCTAGTAAATCCATCGTCATGGTACATGCAATTAATTTTACATCCTGCTCTTGAGCCATTTCGATTAGTTGAGGAAGGGGAAGAGCATTGTGTTTCTTCATTACATTCTTAATCAGCTTTGGTCCGAAACCTGCAAAATTCATTCTTGAAAGTCCCATGTTATCAGCGCCTCTAGGCATCATTTTTGCAAACATTTTCTCCAAAAATCCCTTTTCAACAGCAATACTTTCATCTTTGCGTAGAGCATTTAATCCCCAGAAAGTGTGAAAGATCGTTACTTCATGATCATAGGCTGCAGCACCGTTTGCTATAATATAAGCTGCCATTGCTTTATCATAATCACCGCTCAATAAGACGATTGTTGTTTTTTTCTTCTCTGTCATTTTAATGACCTCCTATATTGTGATTACCTATATGGGTATAAATTCATGTAAAATTTTTTATTACCATTACCCCTATGGGTATCATAGTAACGAAAATAAAAGAGGGTGTCAACCCTTTTTTATCGACTTTTTACTAATAGGTCTACTGCTTCTTTGATTAATTCTTCTGCACTTCTTTCATGCGTTTCCTCTGCTTTTTTAACACACTCGACTAAATTTGAACTTACAATTACCCCTATTGTTCGATCAATCGCTGTTCTAGCTGCAGATAACTGAGTAATAACATCTTTACAATCCTTATCTTCTTCCATCAATCGTAATATGCCTCTTAACTGCCCTTCAATACGTTTTACCCTATTTTTAATTTGATCATTATACTCCATGACCTTACCTCCATCGAACAAATATAAATGACACGATTAATATTATACCCGTATAGGTATAATGTCAATAATTGTTCTAATTCATACTTGTTATCTTATTTCTATTGTTTGTATTGCTTCCAAAAACAGACGAATAGGTTTTCCAGCCGCTATCCACATTTTTAACATAGTAACCATTAATATCAATTTTACAAATAAAAATTACAAAAAAAAATCCTAACATCAAATAGATGATAGGATTTTGATTATGACCTGTGAGGGATTCGAACCCACGACCCCTTCCCTGTCAAGGAAGTGCTCTCCCACTGAGCTAACAAGTCGTATTAAGCTACAAATATAATTATAGTAAAAATGAATAAAAAGTCAATAGTTTTTAAAAAGAACACACGCTCTAATATTATTTGAATAAAGAACAGTTGTTCGGATATAATAGTATATGATATCAGAAAGGCGGGATCAACATGAATGGGCTTTTATTACGTTCTATAGAGGAAAAAGTTCCGTTGGAGATGATTTATCTATCAGAAAACCAGCAGATTTCACAACGTAAATTACTTGTGAAAGAAGTGAATGATGAGTACATTCGCGCTTACTGTCTTTTACGGAAACAGATTCGTACCTTTCGCAAGGAAAATATATTATCTATCATGCCAAATCCCCACTCTAAAGAACACTTCCTACACTAATATTCACTCAAAAATAAACTTCACTTTCCACTTGAGCAATTCTAACAATGTTATGATAAAATGCAGTTGTATCAATCGAACATTGGGGGAATTGTCGCATGGAGATACCAAGAGGCACGATAAAAGAACATACAATTAAAAGTCATGAGCTCGAAGAAGACATACAGCTTCTCATTTATTTACCAGCAAATTTCTCACCATTATATAAATACTCACTGTTAATCGCCCAGGATGGCAGAGATTATTTTCAACTTGGCAGAATTGGACGATTAGCAGATGAGTATCTTTTTGAGCGAGAAATTGAAAATTTAATAATCGTTGGGATACCCTATAAGGATGTGGATGATCGCCGTAGGAAATACCACCCTGCTGGAGCACAAAATCAACAATACATTCGCTTTTTAGCACATGAACTAGTTCCATTCCTAGATAACGAGTTTCCAACTTATCAGATGGGCTCAACAAGGGCGCTGATCGGGGATTCACTTGGAGCAACTGTATCATTAATGACCGCTCTCCAATACCCGCACACCTTTGGTAAAGTGCTACTACAATCACCATATATTGATGAACCGGTAAAGGATTCTGTCAAAAACTTCACAGAAACTGGACTTTTAGAAATCTATCACATCGTTGGTAATCAGGAAACTGAAGTCCAAACTACTAACGGTAAAACAAGTGACTTTCTTAAACCAAATCGTGAGCTTTCAACTCTTCTGACAAGCAAGTCCATTACATACTTTTATGAGGAATTCGATGGAGACCACACATGGACATATTGGCAGCCCGATTTAAAAAGAGCCTTAAAGATGATGTTTTAGCTGATTTAAGGTCATTTCATATTTTTTGAATATTTGCTATAATATCAAGAAGGTCCATGGCTGCACTGATTAAAGAAAAATTCTTGTTTATATGGAGGTTACACAAATGAAATTTGGGGTTGTTATTTTTCCATCAAAAAAACTACAGGATTTAGCTAATTCCTATCGTAAGCGTTATGACCCGCATTATTCACTCATTACTCCACACCTAACGTTGAAAAATGCATTTGAAGCCAGTGAAGAGGATGTTGTTCACTTTACTGATAAATTAAGGCAAATTGCAAGCAATACCAATGCGTTTACATTAAAAACAACTAAAATTAGCTCTTTTCAGCCAGTAAATAATGTGATCTATTTTAAAGTAGAGCCAACTGTAGAGTTAAATCTATTACATCATGAAATCAATCAAGAATTTAGTGAGCAAAATTTAGAATACGCCTTCGTTCCACATATTACGATTGGTCAAGAGCTATCAAATGATGAGCATTCAGATGTTTATGGCTCATTAAGAATGAAAAGATTCGATCATGAAGAAACTGTTGACCGATTCCATTTACTCTATCAGTTAGAAAATGGTTCTTGGACGGTTTATGAAACATTTCGCCTAGGAAAGGAATAATCACCTGTGAATGTAAAAGTTGTAGAAAATGAAATAGAACTTGAAGATTCTTTTTCTGTCAGAAGAACGGTCTTTATTGACGAGCAAAATGTTCCTGCCGAAGAAGAAATTGATCAGCATGAGGATGAATGTACCCATTTTGTTGCCTATCATGAGGGTTCACCAATTGCAGCCGGCAGGTTCCGTGTCGTCGATGGCTACGGTAAGGTAGAACGAATTTGTGTATTAAAAGAAGCTAGAAATACTGGCTCTGGAAAAGCCATTATGAGAGAAATTGAAGCTTATGCTCTCAAAAAGGATTTACATAAATTAAAATTGAATGCTCAAACACATGCTATCCCATTTTACGCTGGTCTAGGTTATGAGGTTGTTTCCGAAGAATTTTTAGACGCTGGTATTCCTCATAAAACCATGATAAAAAAAATTTAATTTCAAGCGCTTGCCCTTAAGTGGCAAGTGCTTTTTTCATTTCTTGAATAGACGGACACTTTTCGTTATTCCCTGGTTTTGATATGATAGAGTTTGTCGTATTTTTGAAAAAAGAGGCTAAATAATGAAAACTGCTATGCATCAAAATCAAAGGATTGTTCTTGAACAAGTAGCTAGAGAACAATATCAAATAATATATTTGCAGGGAAAAAACAATGAATTATCCTGCCCTGTATGTAATGAAAAGGTACGTTTATTTCTTGGTATACTGGAAGAACCTTATTTTTATCATATAAAATCTCCGGAACATTCATGCCCAGAACCCGTAATGGAAGAAATGGAACCAATTATGGTAGAGCGGAATGGATTTCGTATCCCCCAAGGAAGAACCATTATTGAAACAACTAAAAGTACCAGCACATTCCGTCCAGCAACAACGATCGAATGCTCACTGCCATTTAAAAAAACGGAAGGTTTAAACCATATTGAACAAGACTCCTATCTAAGAGAGCTGGCAGCAAATGGAGTTATACTTGATAAAAGTCAAGCAGCAGCTGTTATGGAAACTGAAGGCTCATTATTAGTCCTTGCAGGTGCCGGCAGCGGAAAAACACGAGTACTCACAACGCGTACTGCTTATATGCTAAATGTGGAAAAAATTGACCCGCGTACCATCATGCTCGTCACATTTACCTCAAAAGCTGCTGGCGAAATGAAAAATCGATTGATGTCCTATCCGAAGATTAATAAGGGACAAATAAATAACTTGGTGACAGGCACCTTCCATAGTATTTTTTACCGTATCCTTATGTTTCATGAGGGGAGTACTTGGTCCGGAGAGCGTCTGTTAAAAAAGGAATGGCAGCGTGATAAGATTTTGAAAGAGGCTGGTAAGGAAATCGATTTATCTGAAAAGGAATTTGCCTATGATTTAGCCCTTCAGCAAATTGGCTTTTGGAAGAATTCACTTGTATTTCCTCATGAAGTGAAGCCGCTGACTGATTGGGAAGAAAAAGCTGCCTTCCTTTATAAGAAATATGAGGAATATAAAGCTCAAAAAGGCTTATTTGATTTTGACGACATGTTGATAGGATGCTATCAGCTGCTGAGGTCTAATTCTTCTCTTCTCGACCTATATCAAAATCGCTTTCAGTATTTTCTGATTGATGAATTTCAGGATATTAATAAAGTCCAATATGAACTGATAAAACTGCTCTCAGGCAAGCATAAAAATGTTTGTGCTGTTGGGGATGACGATCAGGCTATCTATTCCTTCCGAGGCAGTGACCCTAGTTATCTGTTAGAGTTTGAAAAGGACTTTCCTTATGCAAAATTGGTTTCACTTGAGCAAAACTACCGCTCCTCTCATGAAATTGTCTCAACTGCCAATGAGATGATTGCGAAGAATAAAGTTCGAAGAGTAAAGAATATGAAGGCACAATTTGAATTCGGTACCTATCCTTTCCTCTTCTTCCCTTTTAATGAGGAAGAAGAAGCAACGATGATTGTAACCGACATCCAAGAGAAAATCGTGCAAGGAGCAAAACCATCTGATTTTGCCGTTTTATATCGGACCAACGCTGGTTCTCGGGCTGTATTTGAACGTTTAGCAAGTTCGAACCTGCCTTTTAAAATTGATTTGGATTCAGAGGCTTTTTATGAACGGCGAATTGTAAAAAGCGTTCTTTCTTTTCTGAAAATAAGCTTAGATGAAGATGACAATCAGGCATTAGCTGATATTTTACCTGCTCTTTTTTTGAGTCAGACTGCCCTTAAGGATTTAAAGGCTGAAAGCATTCTTAAAGATTGTACCTATCTAGAGGCCCTATCGCATTTAAAAACAAAACATGCTTTTCAAGAAAAAAAATTAAAAAAGGCCGTACAGCTCATTCGCTCGTTGAAATTTGCATCACCGCTTAAGTCAATTGAAACGATCGAAAAGGAATTGGGTTTTCTTGACTTTTTGAAGAAACGAGGAAATGAATCGAATCAACAAGATAAAGGCTCTGATGATTTAAAGGATTTAAAAGTTGCAGCAAAAAGCTTTTCGAGTATTCAATTCTTCCTGTCACATACGGAGCATATGTCTGCAATGAACAAGGAAATCAAAAATTTAAGCAAGCATTTTCCTGATGCCATAAGTCTAAGCACTATCCATCGGGCAAAGGGATTAGAATACAAAAATGTATATATCATAGGAGCGGTCGATGGCAGCCTGCCGCATGATTACGCATTGGAAAGCTTAAGAAATGGCGACTTTGCAGCACTGGAAGAAGAACGAAGACTTTTTTATGTGGCGATGACACGGGCAAAGCATGGACTTTTTATCTCTGTTCCCCAGAATCGAAGAGGTAAAAAGGCTAACCCTTCCCGTTTCTTAACACCTTTAATGAAAAAAAGGAAAAAATAATGAAAAGACCTGTTTCCACAACATGGAAAGAGGTCTTTTTTACTTATTTCTTATTAATCATTTTTGAAATCGTATTAAAATCAAGTTGTTTTCCATCACTAACGATAGATTGCACAATTTTATCTTCCGTTTCCTTATTTACTGGTTTATTTGCAATTTGCGAAACTCGGCGGATAACATTGCGAACGGTTTTTTCATCTTTAAAATTTGCATTTTGTAAGGAATTCGCTAATTCTAGAATATCTTTCATATTAACGCCTGTTTTCTTTTCAACATTTTTAAAGAAACCATTATCCATGGTAAAAATCACGCTCCTTTATAGGCTACTGTTATTGTATGAAGGAGTGATAAAAACGTGAAAAAGATTAACTAAAAGAAAAAGGCTGGCCAACTGATATGGGCCAACCTATTCTTTCGATGCTTTGCTTATGCTGTTTTTTAATAAAAGCTAGCACCGACAATGATTAAAAGAATGAATAATACGACGATTAAAACAAAAGTTGAACCGCCGCCATATCCACCACCGTAGCCACAGCCGCCATATCCATAGAACATAAAGTGTCACCTCACTTTGTAAGTCTCACTAATAACATATGAGATAAAGCTTCAAAGTGTACTAGGCGACACGCTGCAGACAACCTCTGAAATTTTCTTAACCCTTTGGTTTAAAGATTAATGCACCAATAAATCCAAAAATAATTGCCGCTGAGATACCAGAACTGGTAACCTGAAACATGCCAGTTAAAACTCCAATCAGCCCATGCTTTTCTGCGTCCTGCAAGGCACCATGGACTAAAGAATTTCCAAAGCTTGTGATAGGGATCGTTGCACCCGCACCGGCAAAATTCATTAGTGGTTCATACAGCCCAAAACCATCTAATACGGCGCCTGCCACTACTAGTAAACTTAGTGTATGGCCGGGTGTAAGCTTAGCAACGTCAAATAGAAGCTGTCCGATCACACAAATCAATCCTCCAACTACAAATGCCCAAAAAAACATCGCTAACATGCGTATTACCTTCCCTCTTCATTCATTTCAATGGCCACCGCATGTGCGATACATGGAATCGATTCTTTTTGCTGAAAACTAAGCGGTGACAAAAGTGCCCCAGTTGCAACCACCAATATCCGCTTATACCTTCCCTTTTGCAACTGGTTTAGTATATGGCCATATAAAACAACAGCTGAACAACCCGCACCGCTCCCCCCGGCTTGAACCGGCTGATCATCCTTATAAAGTAATAGACCACAATCTTGAAATTGTTTCCGTTCTAATTTAAGCCCACTCTTCCCAAGTAGTTCAAAGGCGGTGTCATGTCCAATTCTGCCCAAGTCACCTGTAATAATTAAATCATAGTAAGATGGGTCTAGTTCCATATCGCGAAAATGAGCCATGATGGTATCTGCAGCCGCAGGCGCCATGGCCCCTCCCATATTAAAAGGATCTGACAATCCCATATCGATAACCTTTCCAATCGTTGCCGAGGTGGTAACAGGCAGCTGTTGTCCAGGGCTATTTTGTGTAATCAAGCCAACCCCAGCACCTGTAACCGTCCATTGGGCCGTCGGAGGCTTCTGACCTCCATACTCAGTTGGATAACGAAATTGTTTTTCAGTAGCAGCATTATGGCTCGAGGCTCCAGTTAACACGTTTCTCGCCCCTTGGTAATTGACAACAAAAGATGCTAATGCCAATCCTTCCATAGAAGTCGAGCATGCACCAAAAAGTCCGAAATAAGGAATTTGCATGGTTCTTGCCGCAAAGCTAGTGGGAGTTATTTGATTAATTAAATCTCCAGCAAATAAAAATTCAACTTGTTCTTTCTCTAATTTTGCTTTTGCTAAAGTGGTTCTTACTGCCTCTTCCAACAGAACTCTTTGTGCCTTTTCATAGGAATCCATCCCCATCCATAAATCCTCATGAAGGATATCAAAGTCATTAGCGAGGTTTCCATTTGCCTCAAAGGGACCTCCGGAAACACCTGTTGCCGCTATCATTGGCCGGTTATTAAAAACCCAAGATTGATGCCCTTTTAACAATTACAAAACCCCCCACATTCCCAGCAGCGTTTTAATTAGCGCAACAACAAACGCAGAGAACACTCCGAATAGAATAACTGAGCCAGCAAGTTTAAACATATTTCCGCCAACGCCCAATACAAAGCCTTCTGTTCGGTGCTCGATTGCAGCAGAAATAACTGCATTCCCAAATCCAGTGACAGGCACAGCACTTCCGGCGCCAGCATACTGTCCAAGGCGATCATAGACACCAAATCCGGTTAGCAGCATTGACAAGAAAACCATTGTTGCTACTGTCGGATTACCAACATTCTGTTCTGTGAAATGGAAAAAGTATATGTAAAAATAACTTATTGCTTGCCCCACAGCACAAATTAATCCACCTACCCAAAACGCCTTTATACAATTTTTTAGGACAGGTCTTTTAAGCTCATGCTTCTGCTGAAGCTGCTGATATTTTTGCTGCTGGGGCGTCATATTTTTCTGCTTGCTCGCCATTGATATTCATCCCTTCTTACTTCATATCTGATGACATTTTAACAATCTCGTTAAAACGTTTTTCCGCCTGCTTATCAGAAAGGCTTCCATTATTCTTCCTCTCAACTAGGCGCACAGCTTCTAAAAATATCTTATAGTCACTCGACACTGTGAAATTTTCCTTCGGATATTTTTTTTCTAGGGTTTTGTTTAAATCCTTTTCAATTTCTTTCATATTGAATCGTTGCATATGTTTCACTTTATATACAACAAGTGTATCCTTTTTCCCTTTTACAACTGCAACATCATAAATCTCATCGAAACTTTCTACTTCCTTCTCAATTTTTTCTACTTTGTCCTGGCCCTTATTTTTCTCTGTAACAGTTGGGGTAGGATTGGTCGTTTTCATGAGAGCCAGTTGGCTCTCCTTCTCATTTGGCCCCTGACTACAAGAGCTCATTATAAATATAGATACAAATAACATAAGCCGAATTATGTAGACCATTTATTTTCCTTCCCTTATCCGAATTATAGAAATACCACTCCAATATAGTTTTTTCGAAGTTAACAAAAATTATGACTTGATTGTGGTAACTTTTATTTTTTAGCTTCTAGAGGGCAAAAAAAACTGCCATTATATTCTGGCAGTTAACATTTATCTTTGAGTTTTTTTACCGCAGCCGCACCCTTTTTTCTTAGTCGTTTTCTTCGTTTGAGTAGTTTTTGTTGATTGCGTTTTCTTATTATCTATATTCACCCTATTCCCACTCCCATATCGTTATTTCTACTACTAATAAGATATGTTAGAAATATATAACTTGTCTCGGGCGTACAACCATTTTAGCTTATTTCTCTTATATCCAAAGCTGAACAAAAGATTCTATAATTGCCGCCAAACCCGCAACTGCAAAAACGACAATAATGGGTACAAATAAGGACGGTAAAAAAAGGTATCCAGTTATAACTGCTGCTGAAATCCACACGCCCGTACACCAATAACAGCTTAACAGCTCTCCAATAAATTTTTTAATGGGTGTACTCTTCGGAAGATAATACAACTCTACAATACCTTCTTCGTTTTCTTCTTCAATTTCATCAAAAAACGGCTGCCTTAGAAATTCAGTAATTTTGTCAAAAACAATAAGCCTAGTTAATCGGAAACAGGCTAATCCCAATATAATAAAAGTTAAAAGATCAATGTTCATTTTTTCTATCCTTTCCATTTAATCAGCCTAATTTTAGTCAAAAAGGCGTTTGTCCGTTACCCAATTGGTCCTTTTTAAATATGTTAGTAGTGTAAGATATATATCTCGGATAGGAGGAGTAATTAATGGGTTGTGGCAGAAATAGTGACTCACGGAGCAGCAGCAATGGCTGTGTATGTGATGTTGTTCGTGCTATAAAAGACATCCAGGATAATGCTGTACTAGATGATGATTGTGTAGATTGTCCAAGTTGTTTCTTAGAACCGCTTGGTTCATTGGTGTCGCCAGCAAGAAGAGATCGTGCTGATACTCGTGTATTTGTATTAAAAAACGCTGATGGTTCACCATTCCACGCGTTCTTTAGCCCCGAAGGCAATGCATGCGTTTCAATTTTCTTCCGCGTAGAAGATGTATTTGATAATTGTTGTGCAACACTTCGTGTTCTCATTCCAGGGCGTAGAGAAGGCGGGAACTTTATCCCAATTAACCTAGTTGCCGGCGGAGACAGATGCTGTATTAACCTTGAAAGAGTCTGTCAAGTGGATCGCTTCCGCGCAAGCAATGACTGTATAACAGTTGATTTAAATTGTTTCTGTGCAATACAATGTATTGCTGATGTAGACCTTGGTCTATGTGACTAATTCTTTGTAATAAAATGAGCCAGTCGATAACCCGGCTGGCTTTTTTTGTTTACCTCTTTATGCCTATCATCATGACATCTTTTAAATTTTTTAAAGATATAGTCTCAGTTGTTTGATTTGGAAAGCGAATCGTTACATCCTGTTCATTGTATGCAACTAAATATCCTTGTAAATTTTTTTCTTCGGTATAAAAGACGCAAGGAACTGACGGCAATGCTTTAGGGAAGTTTTCTAGGTATTCTAACCGCTCCATAAGGTCCATTTCTCTAAAGCCTTTTACTTTGTTAAATGTACGGGGTTTTTCTTTTTGAATATTGTGGTCCTGTTTCACTTCTTTTTCTTTTGACTCTTTAGGTATTTCTGTCTTAGCCAGTGAAACCTCAAAGAACTTTTTCTTGTTGCTTTCTTCCTCAAGCTCTGGTTCTTCAATTGGCAGCTGAACCTCCTGCCTGTTTGTAAAAACTTCCTGCATATTTTTTACAGGTGTATCTAGAAAAGTCTGTGAGACGTAAAGTAACGGTCCACGCTTTGTCTTTTTCTCCATCCAATTCACCTCCATTTACCTAGCCCTACACTCTATATGTATGCAGTTTGCCTATTGCCGTTCTTAAAAAATATACATAGAAAAGCCCGCTAATTAAATTAGCGGGCATTACAATTATAAAATGTGATAACCTGAATCCACATGTATATTTTCCCCGGTGATTCCTCGTGAAAGATCACTAAAAAGGAATAAAGCAGTATCGCCAACTTCTTCAGTTGTTGTGGCTCTTCTTAGCGGAGCTCTTTCTTCGACAACTCTTGTAATTTCGTTAAAATCGCCTACACCTTTAGCTGATAACGTTCGAATTGGACCAGCTGAGACTGAATTCACACGAATTCCATCTTTCCCTAAATCAGCTGCAAGATAGCGAACGCTGGCATCTAGAGAAGCTTTAGCTACACCCATAACATTATAGTTTGGTAATGCACGCTCTCCTCCAAGGTATGTTAAGGTAACAATACTGCCGCCTTCTGCCATTAACCCTCTTGCTTCCTTAGCCACAGCAGTTAAAGAATAGGAACTGATATTATGCGCTAATAAGAAACCTTCTCTTGTAGTATTTAAATATTCGCCTTTTAGCTCTTCTTTGTTCGCAAAAGCAATACAATGTGCAACTCCATGTATCGTCCCTACTGTTTCTTTAATTGCAGCAAAGCATTTCGCTACTTCTTCATCATTTGTTACATCACATGGAAGAACTAAGGTCCCTTCCGCTTCTAACGATTCCGCTAGTTCTCGGACATTCCCTTCAAGTCTTTCCCCTGCATAAGTAAAAACTAACCGTGCGCCAGCATTATGAAGCGAACGTGCAATTCCCCATGCGATACTACGTTTATTTGCTACCCCCATTACTACATATGTTTTTCCAGTTAAAGAAAGATTCATATAGAAAAAGTCCTCCCACTCCATGCATTATATTAGTTACTAGTACTTGGTACTAAGTTTACACTATTTACGAACAAATGAAAAGTATCAGCTTTCATAAGGCTATTCATCCTTAGAATTCTAATTCCCTCTTTAGCTCATCAACATACTCTTTTGACCCAGTCACAATTAAACGATCATTTAAGAGCAACTCAGTATCACCATGGGGTACAATAGAGTCCTTCCCCCGAAATATTCGAACAAAAATAACATCCCCAGTAAATGGGAACCTCCTTAGAGTCATCCCGTCGTACTGTTCATTTTGCATTCTAATTTCAAATAGTGAGGTTTCTTGATTGGTTAAAATGTTCATTACACTTGGTGCTTCAATTAATGCCCGCAACAAAGTTTTTGTTGACATAAAGGATGAGAAAACTTCAATTTCATTTTCTCTCAGACTTTGCTCAAATTCGGGACTTTCAATTCGAGCAATTACCCTGGAAACACCCATTTCCTTAGCCTTCAAAGCCAAATTAGCATTTGTCTGATCCTTGCCTGTAGAAATGACGACAATTTCCGTTTGAAAAATCTTATTCTTTTCAATTGTCTCCAAAGAATAATCAAAAATCTCAACGATATCAAATAATGAATTAGAGATTAGTTTATCTGATTTCTCCATTTTTGTATGATATAGAGTTGGTTCATATAAACCTGATTTTAATTCCCTTGAAACAGGTAGTGTAACTTGGTTTGCACCTAAAAATGCAATCCTTACCTTTGGATCTGCAGCCACTTCTTTTGGGAACAATTTCTTAAAGGCTATTGGCGTAAAAATGGAGGTGATAACGGCAACGAGAATAAGGGTTCCACTCATCTCCGGTGTAATAACCTTCATACGCTCTCCAATCGTTGCTGCAGCTATTACTAAGGATAGAGTGGATGTAAGTAAAAAACCCGAAGCAAGTACAGTCTTTTTATCGTACCAGATTTTCAGTAAATAAACCGGGACAAGCTTTGAAAGTAAAAGTCCCAATAATAATAATGGAATTAATAGCAATAGTTTTTTATTCGCAAAGAGAGACCATATATCTAACTCAACCCCAACCATTACAAAAAAGATTGGTATTAAGAATCCATAGCCGAAGGAATCTAGTTTATGGACTAGCTCCTGATTTGGAGAAAGGAGAGAGACAAGTACCCCTGCTAGGAAAGCCCCTAAAATGTTCTCTGCCCCAACAGTCTCTGAAAGTCCCACTAATACTATTATGAGCGTAAATACAGCACGGGTGCCGATTTGTACAGTCCCTTTTGACATTGATTCAAGCAAGGGACGATTTTTAAAACGTTTACCAACAAAATACAAAACAACACCAGCAGCAAACAATATAAGCAGAAGCCATGTATTCCCCTGACCTGGATCATAAATAGACACAAAAATGGCCAAAAGGATCATGGTAACTAAATCAGCCACGACTGCAACTAACAAAATGATTTGTCCAATGTTTGATTTCATTAAATGTGCTTCTTTTAATGTTGGTACAACGACACCTAGAGATATGGTTGATATAATAAGTGTCATTAAAAAGGCATTGTCTATAAAACCTGCAAATACGAACAAATAGGACAAAACAAGTGAAAAAATAAATATGCCAATAAAGATGATAGCTGAGACCAAGAAAGTGTTCGGTTCCTTTTTACCATTTGGCAGTGTATTTTGTTTCTTCCCTCCTGTGAAGGCAGTAAAATCAATTTCTAATCCACTAAGAAACATGAGAAAAATAAAGCCAAGTGTCGAGAGTGTTGATAACCACATATCTTCATGAACTACATTGAAGCCGCTTTTCCCAATCACAAGTCCCATAATAATTTCTGCAACTACAACGGGGATATAATTTAATTTTAATCGGTGCAGTATAATGGGGGTTACAAAAGCAACCGTCACTACCACCAGTAAAGATATTACAGAAGCATGCTGTTCCATAAATGGCCTCCTTCATTTCTATTTATAAAAATCACGAAACAAACAAAAAATAAATATAAGGGGGAATATTCCATGAAAATTGATATCATAGGAGATATACATGGCTGCTTGCCAGAATTTGAAGCATTAACTAAGAAATTGGGTTACCACTGGAGTGATGGAATCCCGTCTCATCCCGAAAACAGACAGTTAGGTTTTGTTGGCGATTTAACTGATCGCGGTCCCTCTTCTCTCAAGGTTGCCGAAATAGTATGGCGACTTGTAATAGAGCAGAAAAGGGCATTTTACACACCCGGAAACCATTGCAATAAACTATATCGTTACTTTCTAGGGAACAAAGTTCAAGAAACCCACGGACTCGAAACAACGGCAGCAGAATTCAAATCACTGCCACGAAAAGAACAGCAATCCATTAAAAGGAAGTTCATTGAACTTTATGATACATCGCCTCTTCACTTAGTATTAGATGAAAATAAGCTAGTTATTGCACACGCTGGGATAAAAGAAGAATTTATCGGTAAAACAAACTCTAAAGTGAAGACGTTTGTCCTTTATGGTGATATTACTGGTGAAAAACACCCTGATGGTTCTCCTGTAAGAAGAGACTGGGCTAAGCAGTATGCTGGTAAATCTATAATCGTTTACGGTCACACACCCGTAAGAGAACCAAGAGTTATTAATAATACCTATAATATTGATACTGGAGCTGTTTTTGGCGGTAAATTAACTGCCCTTCGGTACCCGGAGTTGGAAATAGTTTCTGTAGATTCTACTATGCCATACATAGAAGAAAAATTTAAAGACTTTGCTTAAAAATAGGGTAAATAATCCTATTAGCATCGACAAATTTCCTAGGAAATCACCAAAAAACGCAAAAAGGCTGACTTTTTTAGGAGTCAGCCTTTACTAATTCATACATATCTAATGGAAGGTTTGACGTGAAATTCATATCCTTGCCACTAAATGGATGAGGGAATTGAATCTTTTTACAATGTAGTGCCTGCCGATTAATGAGCGTTTGAATCCCCCCGTATAGGTCATCTCCTAATAAAGGGTGCCCAATAAAAGACATGTGAACCCTAATTTGATGTGTCCGCCCAGTCTTTAGCTGTAATTCAACGTGTGTAAACTCTTTATACCTTTTAAGTACCTTGTAATGGGTGCATGAATATTGCCCGTCACTCCGTACCTCTCTTTCAATAATACTGTCTAGCTTTCTTCCAATCGGCTCCTCGATTGAACCCTTTTCGAGTGCAAGATTACCCTCAGCAAGTGCTTCATATGTTCTTTTAACATTACCATTTTGCTGTTGTTTGCTAAGGAGATGATGAACATGCCGATGCTTTGCAATTAAGACTATCCCGGAAGTATCTCGGTCCAAACGGGTGACAATATGAGAGGTAGCTCTAATTCCAATTTCTTCATAGTATCCTACCAAAGCGTTTGCAAGGCTTCCTGTGGGATGTTCTCTCGATGGAATGGTGCTCATACCAGCAGGTTTGTTAACAACCAGTAAATATTGGTCTTCAAAAAGAATCTCCAATGGTATTTTTTCCCCTGCTGATCCTTCACTTGGGTTCTCAGGAGGAAAAATAACGGTTAAGAATTCACCCTCTTTTAATATATAGCGAACATTCACTTCAATGTCATTCACCAGAATTTTCCCGCCATTATATTTTATATCCGTTAGAGCAATTCGAGATATCTCTTCTTCTTTCAAGAATTCCCTAATCATTCGGCCTGCTTGCTGTTTACTCACTTCCCACTGAAGTTGAAAACCTGATATCATGATGTTATTTCCTCCAGCTAATAGGATTAATCGGAATCCGATATAAATGAATCATGGACCCTCTTCCAAAAAGGAAATGGACGAAACCGAGCAAAGCGAATTTTTTCATCTGGCACCCTAAATTGAATTGATTTTACATCCTTATGAAGTAAAGTAAGATGATCAACCGTTACTTGGAAATCTACCCTATTAACCGGTTTCAGCATACAAGTATGATGGGATGGCAGGATTAGCGGTGATCCAACCGTTCGAAACACGCGATTATTTATTGAAGCCATCTCTGCAACCTGTAATGCCGATATCGATGGATGGATAATAGCGCCTCCAAGTGCTTTATTATAAGCAGTACTGCCAGATGGTGTCGAAACACATAAACCATCACCTCGAAACCGTTCAAAGTGCTGGCCGCGTATTTCCACATCCATAACCAATGTCCCTTCAACACTTTTGACAGTTGATTCATTTAGTGCAAGATATCTGGATTCTTTACCTGCATGCTGGTAACGGATGATTACTTCAATTAACGGATATTCAACAACCTGATAAGGTGTTTTGGCAATCGCAATGACAAGCTTCTCAATTTCATCAGGTGTCCAGTCTGCATAAAAACCCAGATGGCCAGTATGAATCCCTACGAAAGCGGTCTTATCCAAGCGGCTGCTGTAGCGGTGAAAAGCATATAGAAGTGTCCCGTCGCCCCCTATTGAGACGACAATATCTGGCTGGTCCTCGTCGTAAACAAGATCAAAGTCAAGTAAATACGTTCTCATCTTGTGCATTAAGATATTCGACTTTTGATCTCCTTTGGATGTAATGGCAAATTTCATCATCGTATACTCCTTGTACTGAGATTTACAAAAGCTTTATCAGCTTTTCTCCTCTTGTTTAAACTCTTTATTTCTAGTGAAAAACGCTTGTGCCTCTTGGATTTCACCACGAATTAATGACATTTCTTCATCTAATCTAAATGCTGCTTCCGCAGCTCGCTGCAGTCTCATTTGAATATCAGTGGGGAAAATCCCTTTATATTTATAACTTAAAGTGTGTTCAATTGTTGCCCAAAAGTTCATCGCAAGTGTTCTTATTTGTATTTCAGCAAGAATCCTTTTTTCTCCATGAATCGTTTGGACAGGATACATGATAACTACATGGTAAGAGCGATATCCACTGGTCTTTTTGTGTGAAATATAATCCCTTTCCTCAACAATTTGAAGATCATTTCGATTTCTTAATAAGCTAACAACATGATGAATGTCGTCCACAAATTGACACATGATTCTCATTCCAGCAATATCCTGCATTTCTTCTTCCAATCTATCTAGTGGAATACCTTTTTGATTTGCTTTATCAAGGATACTTGCAATTGGCTTAACTCTCCCCGTCACAAATTCAATAGGTGAATGGCTGGAATCTAGCTCAAATTGTCCTCTCATCCCTTTTAATTTTATTTTCAGCTCTGACACTGCCTGTTTATATGGAGCTAAAAACTGGTCCCAATGCTTCATCATTCCACCCCAATGACAACTATTATATGTTTAAAAAATCTCTTCTACTTTCGTGACCATTTCTGCACCATAATTACTATTGCCTCTTATGTTGTTTATTAGTTCAGTTAATTCCTCATAGAAATTAGTTAATTCCAATTGTTCATCCTCAAAAAGAATCCACACGGGAATTGGTTGTTCCAATACTTTTTTTAACAATGGCCAAATTGGTTCTTTCATGTCGATATATGTATAAACCTCTTGATTTTCCATTAAATAAACAAAAGAAAATTCTTTAGAATCAACAAGAATTTGTTCTGCAGGGCTTAACCCACTAATGGACTCACTTGCTTGTAAATATAACTTACTATCCGAAAAGTTTGCTTTAGTAATTGTTATTCTTTTATTCATCCTTTTTACCTCCACTATTCACTCCCTTATTTTAGCATAATCTATCCATTTCTCCCAAGATTGCGGTTTATCTTAAAGCTAAGATACAATAAATATATGTTAGGAAAGGAATGGACCTGATGTCAGAGACAATCGAAATTGAATTTAAGAATTTACTTACAAAAGTCGAATATGAAAATCTTCTTAAGACATTTAATGTAGAGGGAAAAGATATTGTCAAGCAATCAAACCATTACTTTGACACACCTGATTTTGCATTAAAGAATTTAGGTTCTGCCTTAAGAATCAGAGAAAAGAATAATCGCTTTGAATTAACGTTAAAACAACCGGCTGCTGTTGGACTTTTAGAAACTACACAACAGTTATCAACAATTGAGTTCAAGGCCGCCACTCAACACCAGATATTCCCTAAGGGAATCGTTCAAGAACGAATAGAACAATTAAAAATAGCTTTTAACACAATTGTATATTTTGGATCTCTCACAACCAAAAGGGCTGAATTCCCCTACAAAGAAGGTTTACTTGTATTGGATCATAGCTTTTATTTAAAAAAAGAAGACTATGAGGTTGAATATGAAGTGGAAGATTTTCAAACTGGGCAACTTGTATTCCAAGAACTACTCAAGCAATATGATATACCTATACGAAAAACTCAAAATAAGATTGCTCGGTTTTATCAGCAAAATTATAAGCGGTTTATTTGAGATATGAAATTGGCATTGATAAAATAAAGATACAAACATATTTAAAGGAGTTGTCAACATGAATGAGAAAAAGCCTACTCCATATGAGGCCCTTGGCGAAGATACTTTACATCGCCTCGTGGATACTTTTTATGGTCTAGTTGCACAACATCCTGATCTTGCTCCAATCTTTCCAAATGATTTTTCAGAAATTGCCCGAAAACAAAAGCAATTTCTAACACAATATTTGGGAGGACCACCTTTTTATACAGAGGAGCATGGTCATCCGATGATGCGTGCACGACATTTGCCTTTTCCCATTACTCCTGCTCGTGCAAAAGCATGGCTTTCATGCATGGCCCAAGCGATGGACAAGACTGGTTTAGAGGGTCCTTTTAGGGATGATTTTTATTCTAGGCTCTATCTTACTGCTCAGCACATGATTAATATGCCTGATGACAGTGAGATACCGGGTGAAAATTCGTGAGTAATCCCGGGTTCACTTCAAAGCCAAACTCCTCCAGTTATGACAAGAAGCCGCTTGAAATATATATGTTCATTGATCCTTTATGCCCAGAGTGTTGGGCACTTGAGCCTATCTTAAAAAAATTGCACATTGAATATGGCAGATATTTTTCCATAAAACATGTTTTAAGTGGTCGTATCGCAAATTTAAATGTCAGCAAAAAGAAAAATTATGAAGTAATTGCGGAATTATGGGAAAAGACAGCAAGCAGGTCAGGGATGTCCTGTGATGGAAGCCTTTGGTTAGAAAATCCAGTCGCTTCCCCTTATATAGCATCAGTGGCAATAAAGGCAGCTGAGCTGCAGGGCAGGCGAGCGGGTATACGGTTTCTTCGCAAGCTTCAAGAAAAACTTTTTATTGATAAACAAAACATCTCCCATATTGAAGTGTTAACATCCTGTGCTAAAAATGCAGGATTAGATGTAGAGGAGTTCATATCTGATTTTCATTCTGAAAGCGCGGCTAAAGCATTCCAGTGTGACTTAAAAATCACCACCGAGATGGAGGTACAAGAAATACCAACGCTGGTATTTTTTAACGAGAATGCCGAGGATGAAGGTATTAAAATTACTGGGCCATACCCGTATGAAGTCTATGTGCAAATTCTTGAAGAAATGCTCTCTGAAGAGCCTGAAAAAAATCAGCCGCCCCCTATAGAGAAATTTCTAGAGTATTTTAAACTGGTAGCTTCTAAAGAAATCGCAGTAGTTTATAATATGACAATCACTCAAGTAGAGCGGGAAATGAAACAACTGCTTTTACTTCAAAAGGTGGAACAGCTTCCAGCAAAGTATGGGACATTTTGGCGGTATGTTGAAGACTAATTCAATCGCAGTGACTTCTTGAATGTGAAAAGACCTTGCAGCCAAACTGCAAGGTCTTTTTCTATTTATACGAACAAAGGGGATGGGAGAAATTTTTCACGGTCAAACAAAGGGGTATATGTTTGTTGTGACTAACTTCACGTATAGAATATACCATGTGGCAGAACCCATTGACAATGTGATTGTGTGTTATTTCACATAATTGTCAAAATCATATTAACTTAAATTGGACAATAAACTATATAGAAAAGCGGAAGCGCCTTGCACAGGGGCTTATGACCCCGAGTCCCTAGGCGCTGTAGCTAGACAATTCCTAAATTCGAAAGTTTATTTCCCAAAAAGGTGGAATGCATTATGAAAAGTTTACCTATTATCCTCATGATACTTTTTATTTTTTGTGGATTTTCTCTTCACATTTTAGCCTTAATGAAGGTATTCCCATTATTAATTAGCATTCCGCTATTTTTCATTGGGATCTTTACTCTTCTTTTCTATTTGAATGACAGAAAAAGATTTAGAGGTTTTTAAAGGGATGGTACTTTTTGGTACCATCCCTTTCCCCATTAAGATAATAACTGCTCTAATTCGTTTAATTTCTCTTCAAATACTTTACAAGCATCTTTGATTGGGTCAGCGCTAGTCATATCTACACCGGCTTTCTTAAGAACTTCAATTGGGTAGTCAGAGCTTCCAGAACTTAAGAAATCGATATAGCGTTTAACAGCAGGCTCACCTTCCTCTAATATTTGCTTACTTAATGCAGTAGCTGCACTAAACCCGGTAGCATATTGATATACATAATAATTGTAATAGAAATGAGGAATTCTAGCCCATTCTAAGCCGATTTCTTCGTCAATCACAATATCCTCTTCACCAAAATACTTCTTGTTTAATGCATAATATTCACTCGTTAATAAATCTGCTGTCAGCGCCTCATTATTTTGGGCTTTTTGATGGATTAAATGCTCATACTCAGCAAACATGGTTTGACGGAATACAGTGCCTCTAAATCCTTCTAAATAATGATTTAATAAATAAATTCTTTTTTGTTCATCATCAATCGTTTTCAATAAGTAATCATTTAAAAGTGCTTCATTACAGGTTGAAGCTACCTCAGCAACAAAAATAGAATAGTTTCCATACGGGTATGGCTGATTCTTTCTTGTATAGTAGCTGTGAACGGAATGGCCAAATTCATGCGCCAATGTAAATAAGTTATTTACATTATCCTGCCAGTTCATTAGAATATATGGATTGGTGCCATAAGCTCCAGAAGAATAAGCTCCGCTGCGCTTTCCTTTATTCTCATGAACATCTACCCAGCGGTTTTCAAATCCTTCTTTTAAGATTTGAGAATACTCCTCCCCTAATGGAGCAAGCCCTTTTACAACTAGCTCTTCTGCCTGTCTGTAAGGGATCTCCATTTTAACGTCTTTTACTAGGGGTGTATATAAATCGTACATATGCAATTCGTTAACACCTAATACTTTTTTCCGTAGTTTAACGTAGCGATGCAATAAATGTAAATTATCGTTTATGGTGTTAACTAAATTATCATAGACGCTTTCTGGAATATTATTGGCTGAAAGTGCCGCATGTCTTGCAGAGTCATATTTTCTGATTCTTGCATTAAAATTATCTTTTTTCACATTACCGCTAATCGTGCTGGCAAAGGTATTTCGGAACTTTCCATAAGTTTCGTAAACGGCTTTAAAGGCGTCTCGACGGACACTTTGATTTCCACTTTCAAGGAACCGGATGTAACGTCCATGAGTAATTTCAACCTCTTCACCATTATCATCTTTAACAGTAGGGAATTTTAAATCAGCGTTATTTAACATCCCGAAGGTATTACTAGATGCATCCATCACTTCACTTGCTTCTGCTAACAAGGCTTCCTGCTCGGCAGACAAAACATGTGGTCTTTGAAGGTTAATTTCCTCAATAGAATGCTCATAAAGCTTTAATTCAGCTTTCTCATTTAAAAATCCATTCACCTTACTTTCTTCAAGTGCGAGAATTTCAGGGACAATGAATGCTAATTGACTACCCGCTTGTGAGTAAAGGTTTTTCATTCTGTCATCTAATCCCTGGTAAAAGGAATTGGTCGTATCCTGGTCATAGCGCATATGGGCGTATGTATAAAGCTTGCCAATTCTCTCAAGAAGCTTATCTTGAAATTGAAGGGCATTATATAGTGTATCAGCACTCTCTCCAAGTTTCCCTTCGAACTCCTTAATCCCAGAAATCTGGTTCTTAACTTCTTGAAACTCTTGTTCCCATACTTTGTCACTTGAAAAGATATCTTCTAATTTCCATGTATCTTCAACAGGTATTTCGCTTCTTGCAGGCAATGCTTTTACTGCAGCTTCATTTGCCATATTTCTTCCTCCATTCAATTTTCTTCGGATCACGAAAAGAAATTTACCCTTTTTAATATTCTCCTTTATTCATGCGATTTCCTTTAATATAAATAAGATTTACCCATTATATTATGCCCTAAAGTACTATTTCATTTATGTTTTTGCCAGGATGGTCTTATTTTTTTGCAAAAATTCGCTCCTTCGTTCTTCCTTTTCCCGATTTGATTTGGGGATGTAAATCCTATTTTGTAGTTGATACGTCGTTTCGTTTCTTTTAATGACGACTCCAAGTCTCTCTAATATATTAAAATACTCTTTGACCGCTAAAAAGAATGTTTCTCTTGGAATCTGAGGCAATTCCCTTAACACGATCTCCTTGGTTTTAATTCTATCGTTAAAATTTCTTTCAACCTCTTTCAGATTAATAAGATCATTGGGTGATTTGTCCAAGGCGTCTAAAAACAAATAGGTTTGCCAGACAATTGCAGGTGTTTGAATTAGAAGAGAATGATTAACAGGTAAACCGATTTCTGGGGGAAGCAAATATAAGTTGAGGTTATGAAGATAAATCTCGCGAAGAAAACGATTTTGGTCGGGACTAGGATGAAGTGACCAATTCATAGTAGATCTCTCATTTTCAATTAACCATTTAGAGAATCTTGGGTAAGCTATCCAGCTGGGTGTTAAAATCTCTTCAATTCTGGCATTTTGGATAGAAAAATGGAGGGAATTTGCGATTGTATTTTTTATTGAATAAGGAAGAATTGAAGTGAGGATTTGAAACTGTTTTTCTTCGGGGCAATAAGAAGGAAGTATCACCTGTCTGCCCTTAGTTTCTCTTAAAAAGAAATATTGGAAGTTTGATAAAGAGAAAATATTACTCCTTTTTGCTTTTATATGCTTACTGCCTAAAATCCAAAGGGGGATATAATTTTGTTGATAGTAGGAATCCGTTCGTTTGATAAATATTTCTTCCGTTATGGGTGAACATTGATATTCCAACGCATATTTGTTTCCATCATAATGGAACATGATATCCGGGCGCTGCCCGATGATCGGATCAAAATATTCTAATTCTGCAGTGATTTGCTGACCTTTAAGCCATTGGTATAGCTGGAGCTTTCCTTCCATATGATAAATCGTTTCACTTTCATAGATATCCCTGCAAACCGTACCGCTTCGATGAGAAAAATGGTAAATTCGTTGATTGCCTAATTTAAGAGAAACTGCTTCTCCACAGACTGGACAAAAAAACTTTTCCATGTTCCGAAGAGACATAAGATACTCCTTCCTATAATTATTACCTAAACTAAATGTTGTTCCTGAACTTGTTTTAGCATTTAACAAATAATTTCAACCTCCTTCTGTTTCTTACATTCGTTGTATCTTACAAAAAATCCTGTTTTAACCAAAAAGAAAACTCGCCAATTTGACGAGTTTGTGAACTTAAAGAAGCGGTGATAGTAACCTTGCTGTTGACTCAATTATCCGCAAACCAATATGCCTTTTCCTAAATGAGGTTAATTCAAGCTCCTTTGCATATTCTAAGTCGTTAATATATTCTGCCACTAGCTTTTGCGTACTTTTTGTCCGAAATAAAAAAGCATTAACCTCGAAATTCAAATGAAAGCTCCGCATATCCATATTTGAAGTCCCTATCGAGGCAAGTTCATGATCAACAATTACGATTTTACTATGCATAAACCCGCGTCCATATTCATAAACCTTTACACCTGCTTCCAATAGCTCTGGAAAATAGGAACGTGAGGCATGAAAGACAATTCGTTTGTCAGGCCGGTTAGGTACAAGCAATCTCACATCAATCCCACTCAGGGCAGCCACTTTAATCGCTGAAAAAATATCCTCATCAGGGATAAAGTATGGTGAGGCAATCCAAACGGACTCTTTTGCTGATGTAATCATCGAGAAAAAAATATTTTTTATAACACTCCATTCATTATCCGGACCCCCGGCAATCAGCTGAACTCCACCATGATTTTTTTCATCTATTTGCGGAGACAAATATTCTGCCGTTAGGAAGCTATGATTGGTCATATAATACCAATCTTGTAAAAAAATTAGCTGCAGTGAGCGAACGGCTTCCCCTCTTAACATTAAATGGGTGTCTCGCCAGTAGCCATAGGTTTGATTCCTGCCTAAGTATTCATCACCGATATTTAGTCCGCCGACAAACCCAATCATTCCATCAATTACAATAATTTTTCGATGATTTCTGAAGTTAAATTTATTATTTAAAAATGGCAGTTTAACAGGACCGAAACACACCGTTTCTATTCCAGCGTTTTTCAGATCGTTGATATACTTTTTGGATAATTTCCAAGAACCTACTGCGTCGTATAGGAATCGGACTTCAACCCCTTCTGCCGCCTTTTCAATTAATATTTCTTTAATTTCTTGTCCAATCCGATCATCCCGGACAATATAATACTCGATATGGATGTGATGCCTGGCTCTATTTAATTGCTCAATAATGTGATGAAAGGTTTCCTCACCGTTGGTTAGTACCTTCGTAGAGGTATCAAAGGAAATTGGACTGTTCCCCAATTTTTGTGCCAAAGTAAATAGCCTTGCTTGGTGCTCGGCCATTAATCCCAGTTTTTCTTCACTTCGCGGATCATTTTCACCCTCCACGTTCAAAAAAGCTTGTTTATCAAGAAAATATTTCTTCCGATACATTTTCTCCTTACGATAATTTCTTCCGAAAAGTAAATAGAAAAAGAAACCCACTAGTGGGAAGCTTCCCAAAACAACTAACCAGGTAATCGTTTGTGTTGGATGTCGATTCTCTAAAAAAATAACGAATGAAATAAATATAACAGACAACGTTATTAAAAGACTCAGAAAACCAAATATCCCATCATGTATATACTCCTTAAGGAAAAACATAAGTACGGATAGAACAAGTACAAACAATACAACCCTTACTGTGTTTTTCAGTCTCATCACCCTCAAAAAGAAATTAACCTATGTAAAAAATACCGATTTCAATAATCGAAATCGGTACGTTTATTTGAAATGCTTTCTTATTTCAGCAAACACATTCTTAGCAATTATCTCTTTACCATACTCTTGAATACGATGAATGGTTAACTGTGTTTCATAACCATATTCTAACAGGATACTTAGGATATCATCAATTTCGTCCTCTTCAAACAAATCTTCAGGAAACTCAGTATATAAATAATATTTATTATCAAAGTTGTACAATACAGTGATTAAATCATCAAGTCCGCCTCGATTTGACAACATAATGACGTCTTCAAAATCTTTGAATGCAATTAAGAACTCTAAAGCCTCTTCTTCAAGTATAAGGTCATCATCATCATCGCGATGTCCTGGATTGAAATGATGATCCAAGATATCTTCAATATTGCCATCAACAGGCAAATCCTTTAATTTATCATTTGGAATTGGAAGCTCAAACTTTTGTCCATCCTTTGAAACCTGTGCTTTTGTTACAAGAATCTCCAGCCCTTTTTCTAATGCCTGCACTTGAATCCATAAAGGTCCTTCCACAACAAACTCTTCTTCATGATGGACTTCATCCATCATCTCCCAAAAGAGTTCTTCACTTCGCTCCCGATTGTACCAAATTTCTTCACGATCAAAGCCTCGTTCTTCTATATCACCATAAGAGATGTAAAACTTTACTGTATTCTCATTAATTCTTTCGATTTCCATCTTTACCTCTCCCTTCCGTTTCCATATTGAAGGGACAAAATACCCCCAGCAGACAATGCTTTTAGCAATTTCCCAAAGAATTATAGTAATGTAAAAAAGAATATAATCCTTGTACTTTCATTTTATGACAAAAGAATTAATTTGGGAAATAAAATTACCTTTAATTGCAAAAACCATTAATTTGCCTATTAATTAGATATTCCTTACATTGTAACAAAATGACAGAGAAATCTCAAATTAAATGGCATCAAGAACAGAAAAAAAGCCCTCAGAATGAAGGCTTAATCAATTTAATTTAATTCACCATACGCTGGGCTTCTCTTAATTGGAAAGTTCGAACCCTCCGCGGTAGAAACCGTCTAATTTCATCTTCGTTATAGCCAACCTGCAAACGCTTTTCATCGATAATAATAGGACGACGTAATAGCCCAGGGTTAGCTTTAATTAATTCGAATAAATCTTGCAATGGCATAGTGTCTAAGTTCACATCTAACTTTTGAAAGGTCTTAGATCGTGTAGAAATAATTTCGTCAGTACCATCTTCTGTCATTCGAAGAATTTCTTTAATTTCTTCAATTGACAATGGCTCAGAGAAAATATTTCGTTCAGTATATGGAATTTCATGTTCTTCTAACCATGATTTTGCTTTTCTGCATGATGTACAACTTGGTGAAGTGTATAATGTTACCATTCGTCTCCACACTCCTCTTTTTATTCCAACTCAAATCTATAGTATATCCATCTAGTTCTTAATTTAAAATTATTATAAATAAGTAATTTATATCATTAATTATACACCACTGTCACTAAAAAAGGTATCCTTTTTTCAAAATTTATTGAATGTCCAATAAGTAGCGTTTATTATTAGTTTCCAATATATTAGACGAATATAACGCAAAAAGGTTTCATAATTTCAAAAGGTTTTTATCTTATCATACTAAAAAAAAACTTATATCTTCTTCGCTTTCATCATTACTTTTATGTAGGTATTCACAGATAATGGTGAAACGAAATACAAGAATAATTTTCTCAATTAATACCCTTGGATTGAAAACGCATTCATTTTATTGTAACTATATCGTTTTTTATTCTTTTCCCTCTTTTAATAACGGTCAAGTTCTTTTAAAATGAATATGAGGGGTTTTACAATACACAGTGTTAATCATAATTTTTGAATTCGAAAAATGGAGGTTATATCATGGGTGGGTACATAGCTGATTTATCAATGGTTGCAATTCTTATTATTGGTATTACTGCCTTTATGGGTGTAATAACGAATGGTTTCGGCGAAAAGGTCTTCGGAGGAAAAAAACGATCTGAATTCGTTGAACAAAGTGCAAGGTTCCAAACACAGTGGAAAAACGTCGGCGGGAAAAAGAAGTAACACTTAACTGACTTGATTACCAGTATATATTTATTTATAATAGATATAAATAAAATTATTAGCTTTAGCGATGATGAAGAGTAGTACGTATTTTCAACCGATTCAGAGAGTTTGTGGCTGGTGAGAACAAACACGGAAAAATACCGAATGGACTTTTGAGCTTCTTTTCCGAACTTCTATTTAAATAGTAGGAAAAGACGTTTTCCTTGCGTTAAAAGGATACCAGACTATCATCAGGATGGTTCTGGAATTGAGTGACTCTTTTGAGTAATTTAGGGTGGTACCGCGAACCATTCGTCCCTATCGTTGTGGGACGAATGGTTTTTTTTATTTATATATAAATTAGGAGGAAATCGGTCATGAAAACAATTTTTTCAGGAATTCAGCCAAGTGGTACGATTACACTTGGAAATTATATTGGGGCTATGATGCAGTTTGTTGAATTGCAAAATGATTATAATTGTTACTTTTGCATCGTCGATCAACATGCGATAACTGTACCACAGGATCGTTTAGAACTTCGAAAAAATATTCGCAGTTTGGCTGCACTTTACCTGGCTGTTGGTATTGATCCAGATAAAGCAACCTTGTTTATCCAATCAGAGGTTCCAGCACATGCGCAGGCTGGATGGATGATGCAATGTATTTCTTATATCGGTGAATTAGAGAGAATGACTCAATTTAAGGATAAGTCAGCGGGTAAAGATGCGGTTTCGGCAAGTTTATTAACCTATCCGCCATTAATGGCTGCTGACATCCTTTTATACAATACCGACCTAGTTCCTGTTGGAAATGACCAGAAGCAGCATATGGAATTAACGCGCGACTTAGCGGAAAGATTCAATAAAAAATATGGGGAGATTTTGACCATCCCAGATATTCGTCTTCCTGAAGTTGGCGCACGAATTATGTCGTTACAGGAACCAAACAAGAAAATGAGCAAATCTGATCCAAATAAGAAAGCTTTTATTACCCCATTAGATGAACCAAACCAAATTACGAAGAAAATTAAAAGTGCTGTAACAGACTCTGAGGGAATTGTTAAATTTGATAAGATTAATAAGGCTGGAATATCTAATTTGCTATCTATTTATTCCATTCTAGGTAATAAGACAATCCCAGAGCTAGAGGAAATGTATCACGGGAAGGGCTATGGGGATTTCAAAGGTGATTTAGCTGATGTAGTCGTAAATGTATTTAAACCGATTCAAGAAAAATATAATCATTTAATGGAATCCAGCGAACTCGACAGGATTTTAGACGAAGGTGCTGAAAAGGCAAACCAAGTTGCCAGCAAAACCCTTAAGAAAATGGAAAATGCAATGGGACTAGGAAGAAAGAGAAGATAAAAAAATGCACGGCCGCGAATCTATCGCGGCCGTGTTTTTAATTTACTTTAGGTCCATGCTCCATTTCCCATAGCTTTTCAAAAAATGGCTGACCTTTTATTAGATTTTCACAAAATGTTTCATGTCGTCTAGTCCAGCCGTATTTTGTTTCCTCAAACAACTGCTGCCAAGCACATTCAAAATTCAATTCTTGAATGGCTGAATATCGCTCAGGACACCATTCAGTAAACCAATATCGAACTTCTGCTTCATTCTTTGATGTATGTAATTGATCTAGTGCCATAAATAAAAGCTGTTTTAGTTGTCGCTCTTTTCGCGTAAGGCCAGTCATCAATACAGGCTCTGGTGATAAAATATGAAAATCCTTATCCACTGAAATCTTTTGGAAATGATATTGTTTTGCATCGTGGGCTGCAATCATCTCATACACTAACTGCTCTTGCCTTGGAATTAACCTGCTCTTTCTAATCGGTATCGAATAACCAATTGTATCGACAGCTAAAATCCCCACTCCATCTGTCACCACAAAGCAATACTCCAGTTGAACTCTTTCATGGTTTTTTCTTAAATAGGCCTTTTGAAAAATATCATCTAGAAGCTGTTGAGGTAGCTCTGAGAGATCGTTCTCAATATAATTAAAGAGAATCGGTTCAACTTTTAACAAAGGAGCTTGGTCTAACAGCTCAACACCGTCATCTTTGCGCCATTCATGAAAGTGGCACACATTATATCCGTTTTCTTCACCTTCAAACCAATTAACCCAAACATCATGAAGATACAACATTGTACAACCCCTCACTTCAAGAAACTGTTTGTCAATCAGTATGGGCAGACATAAGTTAATTTATTCCTGAGTTGGAATGTATAAAAAAAAAGCCTATTTTTTTCGGCTTTTTTTAGAAAGAATATCTTCAGCGGGTAAATATTTCTTTGCTGGTAAAGTAAAGGATAATTTTGTAGTGTAAGAATGGACTTGATAATAATCTTCCACAATTTTAAAACCGGCTGCGTATCCAAGTAATTTAGGAAATCTTCCTTCTCCAAATAATAACTCATCGTGTTTTCTTGAACTTTTTTTTAAATCCAAATTTTCATGCAAATAATCCTTCCACCAATTTTCCAATTCAGTGTCCGAATACAAGGTACACCAATCAGCTAAATAGTTTCTCCCACAATGAACTAAAACGGAGTACTCTGCAAGCCCTTCAATTATGATTGAATCCAGTAAGGTATACTCTTCGAATCTTTTAGTTTGTTTATTTAATCTGCAAACATGATGGTATTCATGAACAAATAGCGCCTCTAACTCTTTAGAAGTTATACGGTTCGAAAGAAATAAAAACATTTTATCCGGGTAGGAGACTCCACCCTTCACTTTTTCTGTTTGTCTAGAAAAGAAACTTCTATCTTGGCCGATTGGAAACAGATAGATGGGGATATCTGGTCCTCCCCATTTCTTTTTATAATCCCGGAAAATAAGTTCCACTTCTTTCCAAACGTTATTTTCTTTCAACGAAGTGAAAATTTCCTTGGTCGTTCTTGATGGCCGATACATCCCAAATTCTATTAATTGATTATAAATTTTTGAAGAACTTAGCCCTTTGAAAGCAGGGAGCAGCTTTTCGCATATTTTAGTTGGACGATTAAACTCCTCCTCCAGCCAATTATCTGTTCGAATGATACCCATTTCCTCACTCCACACATACCATTTTTTACATTTTATGAATGATATGAAAAGTGGTTCGGGATGGTTGTCCTCATAAAATATAAAAAGCCGACCAGGATCCTTTCCTGGTCAGGCTGCTTATTTTTCATATTTTTTGAAGACTATCGTTGCATTGTGTCCGCCAAAGCCTAACGAGTTACTCATTGCTGCTTTAATTTCTTTTTGACGTGCCTTATTTGGAACATAATCTAAATCACATTCTGGATCTGCTGTTTCATAATTAATGGTTGGAGGCAGAATGCTCTCTTTCATTGCCAGTACGGTAAAGATTGCTTCAACACCACCTGCTGCTCCAAGAAGATGACCTGTCATTGATTTAGTAGAACTGATTGCCAGATTGTATGCATGGACTCCAAAAACTTCCTTCACTGCAAGTGTCTCGAATTTATCATTATACTCCGTACTAGTTCCATGAGCATTAATATAATCGATCTCTTCAATATTTAGTCCGGCATCATTTATCGCCATTTTCATCGCGCGCGCGCCGCCTTCACCACCAGGGGCTGGTGCTGTTATATGATAGGCGTCACCAGTTGCACCATAGCCCACAATCTCAGCATATATTTTTGCACCGCGGGCTAATGCGTGCTCTAATTCTTCAAGAACAATGATACCAGCACCCTCACCGATAACAAAGCCATCACGATTTTTATCAAAAGGTCTGCTTGCACTTTTGGGGTCTGGATTTGTAGAAAGAGCCGTATTCGCACAGAAGCCAGCTACTGACATTTTTGTAATCGGCGCTTCTGCTCCACCAGTAATCATGGCATCAGCGTCACCACGCTGAATGACTTTAAAGGCGTCACCAATTGAATTGGTTCCTGTTGCACATGCAGTTACTGTACAAGAATTAAATCCTTTTGCTCCAAGTGATATTGAAACTTGACCAGTTGCCATATCAGGAATCAGCATTGGTACAAAGAATGGACTTACCCTGCGATAACCTCTTTTTTGAAAGATTTCATATTGTTCTTCAAATGTTTCCATTCCACCAATACCGGAACCAATCCACACTCCAATACGGTCTGCATTTTCATCAGTAATCGTTAGATTTGCATCTTCAACAGCCATCTGTGCTGATGCAACCGCATACTGAGTAAAACGATCCATTTTTCTTGCGTCTTTTCTATCCATATAGGTTTCCGGATTAAAGTCATTAATCTGTGCAGCAACCTTTGCAGGATACTCATCAGCATTCACTCTTGTTAATGGTCCAATGCCGGACTTCCCCTCAATAATCCCTTTCCATGTTGTTTCAACATCATTTCCAAGCGGAGTAACCGCCCCAACACCTGTAACCACAACTCTGCGCTTTTCCATTTGTGACATCTCCTTTAATACACTTCATGGTATATTTACCTACCCTTTTATTTACCCCATCTAAATGCAATTGCACCCCAAGTTAATCCACCGCCAAATCCTACCATAACAATAAGATCATCGTCTTTGATTTTTCCAGCCTCTATTTCCTCAACGAGAGAAATCGGAATAGACGCAGACGAAGTATTTCCGTATTTATGAACTGTCTTTGACATTTTTTCAACCGGCAGCTCCAGCCTTTGTCTTGAGGCCTCCATAATCCGGATATTGGCTTGGTGAGGGATTAAGAAATCAACATCATCTTTTGTCAGTCCAGCCTTTTCAAGAACATGAACACAGCTTTCCCCCATCTGACGCACCGCAAATTTAAAGACTTCCCGTCCATTCATAATAATATACTCATCTTGATATAAATGCTTAGCACCAGTACCATCTGCACCAAGTTCGAAAGAAAGAATTCCTCTATTTTCAGAAACCTCTCCAACAATTACAGCTCCAGCACCGTCTCCAAATAGTACTGCAGTGTTTCGATCATTCCAGTCGGTTATCTTTGAAAGTTTTTCAACACCCACTACCAGAACATACTTATAAGCTCCTGATTCAACAAACTGTTTTCCGGTAATAATACCGTACATAAAACCTGCACAGGCTGCACTAACATCCATCGCTGCAGCTTTTTTCGCACCTAACCGTTCTTGAAGCATACATGCAACCGAAGGGAATGGCTGATCTGGTGTTACGGTTGCGACCAGAATTAAATCGATATCTTCTGGCGTGATTCCTGCATCTTTAATTGCCTTTTGTGCAGCTGCAAACCCCATATCAGAAGTGTTAGTATTATCATCTGCGATACGGCGTTCTTCAATGCCTGTTCGTGATCGAATCCATTCATCTGATGTATCCATTATTTTTTCTAAATCTGTATTTGTTACTATCTTTTCTGGCAAATACCTACCAATCCCAACAATTCCAGCGTTCAAGGAATCATCTCCTTATATAATTAATCTTTAGTTATTATCAATTATTATGACTTGGTACTAATTTTATCAAATAAAAGTGTATTTAAGCAACAATTAAATCACCAGCCCCGCTTACGTCCATACCATTTGTTCATAAACTTCATAATCTAAAAGGAGAATGATTACAACCAGGAGGGGCTTAAAATATGGGGAAAGAAAGTCATAAGGATGACCGATTTTCAAGGATGATGTTTGGCGATAGAAGAGAGAGTATACGAGGCAGTCACCATAGTGTTCCTGATTCGAATCCATCTTCACTTGATATTGAATCAATAATCGAAAACATAAGCAAATTGAGGGATTCCTCGCAAAACTTAAAACCTTTATTTCAAATGGTTTATCCTTTTGTACAAGGATTTTTGAAGAAAAAATAAGCTGCCGTTATATACGGCAGCTTTTAATTTATTTGCTATTTAAGCGGTGTGCATGGTCAATTTGCTCAGTCAATCCTTTTGCAATCGAAACGGTACTTTTAACAGTAAATATGGTTATATTATCTTCCATGGTTTCCGCTTTTCTTTCGATTGAAGCTTGTTCATTGATACGCAGGAAGGAAGCACATAAATTCCATTGATCGTTCTTCCCACTTTGGAGTAAGTATCGCCCAGGCTGCTTGTTTTCGATTATTTCTATTATAGACTGCACAGCATCATCAACAAATATTGCGTCACTTGTCTCTTCACGCAGTCCTCTAAACGGTTTTCCCCTATTCATTTCAGTCAATATTGAGTTTTGAAACATAAAGGTATCTGGCTGCCATGTACCAAATATAGTTGGCAGGTAGAGTAACTGGATATCTTTTTTATTACCTTTTGCTCTATTTATGAAATCATCGATAACAATTTCAGCCTTTGATCCAAATTCATTTGCTAACATTTGGCTATGGACAAGAATAACAATTTGTTCCCAAGTGTTCTGACTTATTAAATTGAATAACTTCTCTTCATTAAGTAAGTAATCTTCCTTATATCGCATAAATAGATCGTAAGCAGAAAGTACAATACTCTCATTATCAAATGAATTATTTGAAATTTCCTCTAATGAAACCTCATTAAAGTTAGCATTTCGACCGATTTCAAATCTCTTTTCATCTAGAATATCACGATCGTCTCCTGTTTCAATTTGTACTCCCCTAACTTCTATGCCTTTATCCAGTAATGCTTTGCATACATGAAAATTCACAAAGTCAAATACTCCAGCCATAACGACCTTGTCCATTACTATTCATGCCTCCCCGAGCTTCATTATTGAATCCTATGCGGCTTCATTCAGAAATATTTCTCATCCGGGGAGGAAGTGTCATAGTACTTTCTCAAACTGATTAAAAAACTTTTTCATCATATTTCCAAGCTGTTGTTTTTTTTCAGGAACTATATAAGTTGGGCTAATATCTGTGTTAGCAAGTAATTGTTGTAACTGTTTTGATTGATTATATGATTTTCCACTCGACATAACATGGATAATCTTAATTGGTACACCAAATTGTAATTTCACTTCATCATCCATACTTTCTAGTTCCTTAACAAGCAAATGTGGATCAATCTTATGGGCAGCAGTTACTTCCCGCATTAATTTTTTATAAAAAAACTTATGTTCCTTTTCAAGTTCAATATGTTTTTTTAAGGAAAGTATTGGATTTAATAAAACTACTGATCTTAATTGCCCCTTCATCTTTTCCATTAATTTCACAGCAACAAGTGCTCCCATTCCCTCGGCTATCAGGTGAACTTTATTATTAAGGATCTCACTTCTAATTACTTGTTGATACAGCCTTTGTGCTAGGTCTACTGCTTGATCACTTCCCCAGTTTCGCCCATACAAATTTGAGGAAAAAATAGTATATCCTGATTCTTTCATTTGGTTGATAATGGCCAGTTTTCCTTCATTTTGAGTCCAAAAGCATTTGCTTTCGTCAACAAAATGTCTTTCATCTCCAATTATTAAAATTCCAAAACCTGTGGGCTTTTCAGGGTAATGGATGATATTCCACTGGGTATCCATCTGAAAATTCCGGTTCTCCATCGCTAAATCTCCTTTTACATATTTCCTCAAAATATTGTATGTGATTTCACATTAGATGAAAGGGAATATAGCCTAGCAAAAACAGATACCATCACTGTTTTTATCATAAATTTTAAGCGAATATGTGAATGTCAATTTTTGCGTTTATTATTTGAAAAGCATATGGTAATATTATTAGAGATGATAAATAGGGTAGAGGTGAAAGATAGTGCGATACTTTTGGACTTTTTTCTGGGCGTTTGTTTTAGTGCAAATGCTTTCATATGTAGTTAGTTCAATGACAGAAGGTGGAGTTTTCGACTTCAAGTCAGGGGCAATTATTTCTGTTGGTGTTTTCATTTTAATCGTTATTGCAACAGCTGTACTTCCAAATGAACCTGTAGAAAAACATTAATTAGTATTGAAAGGTCATCCATAATCTGGATGACCTTTTTATTTTCCTTATCTAATGGTTATTGTTAATTCTCCATTTTCAGTTGTTACACTTACCACCGAATGATTTAGAACTTTACCAGCTATGATGGCCCTTGCAAGTTTTGTTTCGATATTCCTTTGGATAAATCGCTTTAATGGTCTTGCTCCATATATAGGATCAAAGCCATTTACAGCAATGTACTCTTTGGCACTGTCAGAAATCGTTATTTCAATATCCTGTTCCTTTAACCTGCTTTGAAGTTCCTTCATCATTTTGACTACAATATCTTTTATTTCAGTTAACGATAAAGGTTTAAATAGTATCGTTTCATCTACCCTATTTAAAAATTCCGGCCGAAAATGGCTCTTTAATTGAGCAAGAACCTTTTCCCTCGTTGCCTCTGATATTTCAACTTCATTTTCATTTCGTTCCAGTAGAAAATGAGATCCAATATTGGAGGTCATGATGATGACGGTATTTTTAAAATCCACTGTTCTTCCTTGTGAATCCGTTATTCTCCCATCATCAAGTGCCTGCAGGAGAATGTTAAATACCTCTGGATGAGCCTTTTCAATCTCATCCATGAGGATAACGGAATAAGGTCTTCTTCTAACAGCTTCCGTCAACTGTCCACCTTCTTCGTACCCTACATACCCAGGCGGTGCTCCGATTAGCCTCGAGACAGCATGTTTTTCCATGTACTCAGACATATCTATTCTAATAATCTGCTCTTCACTATCAAATAAGGCTTCCGCAAGTGCTTTAGCAAGCTCTGTCTTCCCAACACCCGTTGGCCCTAAGAAGAGAAATGACCCTATCGGTCTGTTTGGGTCCTTAATGCCGGCACGTGCCCGTAAAACGGCATCTGAAACCAATTGTACCGCTTCATTTTGTCCGATTACTCTTTCATGTAAGATGGATTCTAATCTTAGTAGTTTTTCTCTCTCACCTTCGACCAATTTTGAAAGCGGGATTCCTGTCCATCTTGATACGATATTTGATATCTCTTCTCCGGTAACTTCCTCGCGAAGCAGCCGCTCATTATTTGCTGTGTCTGATTCAAGCGCCAATAATTCTTTTTCTGCTAAAGGAATCTGACCATGACGAAGCTCAGCGGCACGATTTAAATCATATTTGTCCTCAGCTTGCTGCAGTTCTCTTCGCAGCTTCTCAAGTTGTTCCCTTTTTTCCTGCAATTTTTGTATCCCTTGTTTTTCATGGAGCCATTGGGCTTTCATGCTGTTTGCCTGATCCTTTAACTCAGCAAGCTCCTTTAACAGGGAATCAAGTCTTTTTTTACTTGCGTCATCCTGCTCTTTCCTTAAGGCTGCTTCTTCTATTTCCAACTGCATAACTCTACGCGTTACCTCATCTAGTTCTGTTGGCATAGAATCAATCTCAGTCCTGATTAATGCACATGCCTCATCTACTAAATCTATCGCTTTATCTGGCAGAAAGCGGTCGGTTATATACCTGTCTGATAATGTAGCAGCTGCAACAAGAGCATGGTCATGGATTTTGACGCCATGGTGTACCTCGAATCTTTCTTTTAAACCACGTAAAATGGAGATTGTGTCCTCCACATTAGGTTCTTGAACAAGTACTTGTTGAAATCTACGTTCAAGCGCAGGATCTTTTTCAATATATTTTCGGTGTTCATCAAGGGTGGTTGCCCCAATACAATGAAGCTCACCACGAGCTAACATCGGTTTTAACATGTTCCCAGCATCCATAGCCCCATCTGTTTTTCCTGCACCGACAATGGTGTGCAGTTCATCAATAAATAACAAAATTTGTCCTTCGCTTTTTTTAACTTCATTTAAAACAGCTTTTAATCTTTCCTCAAATTCACCTCTAAACTTTGCCCCTGCAATAAGTGCGCTCATATCTAATGAAAAAATAGTTTTATCTTTTAACCCCTCAGGAACGTCTTTTCTGACTATTCGCTGGGCCAGCCCCTCAACAATGGCTGTTTTTCCCACTCCAGGCTCCCCAATCAAAACAGGATTATTTTTTGTCTTTCTAGACAATATTCTGATAACATGACGTATTTCTGCGTCCCTTCCAATAACAGGATCAAGTTTGCCTGCCTTTACTTCGGCCACAAGGTCTCTTCCATATTTATTAAGCGCATCGTAAACAGCTTCAGGATTTTGTGATGTCACTCTTTGGTTCCCCCTTATTTCCTTAATTGCGGACAGGATGTATTCCGCCGTTTTTCCATTTGATTTAACTATTTTCCCCATTTCAGCGTCTTTATCGTAGCAAGAAGCTAATAAAATATGTTCGATAGAAATAAAGTCATCAGAAAACTTCGAAGCAAATTCCTCTGCGGAAACAAAAAGTCGTTGCAGCTTGGAGGTAATGTAGAGCTTTCCATGCTCTGCACCGCTGCCTGTAACCTGCGGCTTTTTATTTAGGGCGGTCTGTAATGCTTTTTCTACGCTTACCGTTGGGATATCTGCTTTTTCTAGAATTGCTTTTAATAAACTATCCTCTTGACGAAGAAGTATTAAGAATAAATGAAGTTCATCTACCTCTTGATGGCAGCTTTTTATAGCTAAGGACTGGGCATCAATAATTCCATTTTGTAACCGCTCTGTCATACGATTTAAATCCATCATTTCCACTCCTTTGACCATTACTGACCTTTATAAATTTATTATATACGAATATGTATTTAAATATAAAATAAAAGCCATCCGCTGGGATGACTTTTTTCGAATGATTTAAGGTTTACGCTGGTAAGTCCAAACACGGTCGTCATTTGATGTTTCTGGAAACCTGTCTCCTGCTTTAAGCTTTATCATCTTAGGATTATTGACATTATCTCCTGTGTCACCCACTTCTATATATACGCCATTATTAGGTGCCTTTTTTCCTGATTTAAACTGTCGGTTTTGACCCATTTTTGTCCCTCCTTTTCATGTACATCTTTATTATTTCCATTTAATCCAGGGTCATTAAAGGAATTATTATGTAATGTACGGCTAATTTTGACGATTGTATGAACTTATGCCACAATCATTGATATATAAGCTTAGTTTTCAATATAATTATAGTATTATCTACCCCTTTAAAGGTGGTTATTCTTATGCAGTCAATAAAAGAAATTCCTGTAAAGTTAACACAACTGTTTGATACGGTTCACCATATGAAGAAAATTGAAAAAGGCACTTTTCTGTTCCAGGAAGGTTCCACAGGAACTGAATTATATATCGTTCAAAGTGGAATCATTCAAATCAGCAAGATTATCCCTGATGGGCGCGAACTTACACTAAGAATGTGTTCAAGGGGAGACTTTATTGGAGAACTTGATTTATTTTCTCCTGCACCTAAGTATTTATTAAGTGCACGCGTTGCTGAAAGCGGCGAAGTAGCTGTTATTATGAAGGATGTCCTTGAGGCGAAGCTTGCAAACAACAATGCTCTCTCGCTTGAATTTATGAAATGGATGAGTATGCAGTATCGGAAAACCCAAACCAGATTTAGAGACCTTGTCCTGCATGGTAAAAAAGGTGCGTTATATTCGACACTCATTCGAATTACTAATAGTTATGGCATAAAAACTAATCAAGGAATCTTAATTGAACTTCCATTAACCAATCAAGAATTGGCTAATTTTTGTGGAACATCACGGGAAGTAGTCAATCGGTTACTAGGTGATTTAAGAAAAGCAGGCATCATTTCAATCGATAAAGGGTCCATTACCATTCATGATTTGGATTATTTAAAAAATGAAATTGATTGTGAGGACTGTTCTACAGAAATTTGTAAAATAGATTAAAATAAAAAATCGGTCTAATCGACCGATTTTTTTATTTACCATTTTCTTCTACTTTATGAACAAGTTTTATTAATTCTTTTGAAATCTCTGTCACTGCACTTTCCTCAAGTATATGAAAAACTGGAACCGTCAAATGTTCCTTGACCACTTCTATTAAAGCATGAGTCCAGACAATGACTGCTTTAATATTCGTTATACAAGTAATCAGTGAAAGGTCGTTCTCGTTTCTAAGAATAAGTAATTTTGGGTACGATTGTTTCTTATGACCCTCAATTAAGATAATATCTGGGTGAAAAAAATCCATAAATCTAATTTGTTCATCCAGAGACAAAAAGGATGCATCTGCTTGCAGGACTAGTCTCCCATCGCCTTCAACCAATGCAGCAAGTGCTCCCGCTTCTAGATGCCGGGATGAGTCCTTTTGAGGAATTACATCTGGCCTTCCGCCATGTCCATGATGCTTAATGGTGACACTTTTTATTCCCTCATTTTTTAATGCTTCAATTAGTTTTAATATAAAAGTGGTTTTACCACTATTTTGGTATCCTGCTACTTGATAAATGATTGGTTTTACCAAGGCCATTCACTGCCATCTTGGTCTTCAAGCAACAGGATATCAACCTCATCTCCAGCTTGAAAGCTTCTAGTACCTCCTGGAAGAATCATTAGGGAATTAGCTCCTGAAAGGCTCATGATAATATTGGACTTATCTAAACCACTCGGTGTCGCACTTAATCTGCCATTTTTCACAGAAAATGCACTGCGGACAAATCTTGTGAATGGGTTAGCTTTTGGAAAGTCAACCTCCAGAACCGCTTTTTCTTTTCTTAGATGTGGTCTAGTAGCAAACAGCATTGTCCGAATAATTGGTCGAGCAAATAACTCAAACCCCACATAACAGGCAGAAGGATTACCTGATAAACCAAACAGTAGTTTTCCTTGAAATTGAGCAACTGTTGTTACACTTCCCGGTCTCATAGCTACTTTATTAAATAACACCTCAGCACCAAGCTTTTCATAAATCGCAGGGAGATAATCAAAATCGCCAACAGAAACGCCACCCGTTGTGACGAGTATATCTACTTTTTCTAAAGCCACTTTTACTGCTGTAAAACAAGTATCAAATACATCAGGAAGCTTACCATAATAATGAACGATTGCCCCAGTTCTTTGAATTTGAGCCGCTATCATATGTGAATTACTATTTCGGATTTTACCAGGCACCAAATCCTCATCCACTTCCAGCAATTCCGTTCCAGTCGCAAACAACCCAATAATCGGTTTTTTAGCAACAGGCACTAAGTTGTAGCCAAACGTAGCCAGCATTGCTTGAACACCAGGGTTTATTAATGTTCCCTTTTTTACCAGGACTTCACCTTCTTTGGCATCTTCTCCTCGAAAAGATACATTATCCCCCTTATTAAAGCTTCGTTTTATCGACATATATGGTGTCCCATTTTTGTCATAGTCTTTTGCAACTTCAAACATGACAACTGCATCTGTACCCTCAGGCATCATCGCTCCGGTCATAATTCGAACGGCTTCATATTCTTTAATTGTCTTAGAAGAAGTCATTCCCGCACCAAGATGGTCGACAACTTTAAATTCTACAGGATTAATTATAGAAGCTTCCTTAGTATCTATAGAACGGACTGCGAAACCATCATAAGGTGCTCGATCAAAATGAGGGACATCACTTGTTGCAATTAAGTCTTCTGATAAAAACCGTCCATAACTTTCATCGATAGAAACAAATTCTGTTTTACCACTTAGCTGAAATTCCATTATTTTTTTAACTGCATCCCCAATCGGGATAGGCTTTCTTCTCTCTAACAATTCCATCAACTCCTGCAGGAAACAAATACTTTATAACTAAATTTTTTATACATATTTCATTATAAGCCTATCGAAAAGTCTCTAATATAGCAAACATCACACCATTAAACAAAAAAATAGTAAATACTTTTGTATGTGTGATTCAGGTCACCTATTTTTTCAAAGAAATACCTTATCCTTAAGGTAGAACTAAATAATAACAAACAAAATATTAGGAGGAAAATATGATTACTTTCCCTTTTTCTACAAATACATTGGTTAAAGATATCGTAAATGAACTGCCAAAAACGAGCGATGTTTTCAAGAAATTCCGCATTGACTTTTGCTGTGGAGGCAATATTCCACTATCCGAGGCTATTGCAGCAAATGGATTAAATGAAGAAGCACTAATGGATGAATTAAAAGCAGTATTTGAAAAGTACAGTTCAACTGAAACGGACTTAGAAGTTTGGACGAAATCAGATTCTACTACCATCATTGATCATGTTATCAACCATTATCACCGTACATCGGAAGAAGAATTAACATTGCTTAGCCCTTATGTTACCAAGGTTTCACGTGTTCATGGCGATAGTCACCCAGAACTTTTAAAGGTTAATGAGCTATTTTATGAATTCAAAAAAGAATTAATGGAACATATGGAAAAAGAGGAAGCAATTGTATTTCCGTTAATCAAACAACTTGCCGATGGTACGGTTGAAAATCGTGAAGAAGCTATTAATATGATTGTAGAGCTTGAAAAAGAACATGATCATGCTGGTGAAATACTTAGACAGATTCGTGCTATTACATCTGACTATGCGCTTCCAGCTGATGCTTGTGGAACGTACACATTAGTATACAAGCGACTAGAAGAACTAGAAGGACTAACATTTATGCATGTACATTTAGAAAATAATATCTTGTTCCCTAGATATATTAATTAGATGTTTAAAGGGGCTGAACAATCAGCCTCTTTTTTTATGTAAAAAACCTCTCTTGTGAGTAGAGAGGTTTAGCCGCCTATATATGACATTTCAATTTTCTTGCGGTTCTTTGCTGTCTCTTCTGTTCTTTCATCTGAATACCTGTCATTTCGATTATTCCAAATAGCAGAGATTCGGTTTTTCAATTCCTCATCTGTAGCACCGTTTCTCATAAAGTTTCGAATATCATGACCATTCCCATTAAATAAACAAGTGAAAATTTGTCCATTTGCAGAAAGTCGAGAACGCGTACAGCTGCTGCAGAATGATTCTGAAACAGAAGAAATAAATCCAACATTTACATCTGTGTTTTGATAATTATATAATTTTGCGACTTCGCCAAAATAGGCAGGGTCAAGAGACTCTAATTGATAGTGTTCTTTTAATAGGTCATAAATTTGCTTTTTGGTGATGACATCATCCATTTTCCAGCCATTAGATGAGCCTACATCCATATACTCAATAAAGCGGAGCTCCAGGCCATTCTTTAAACAAAAATCAGCCATTGGGATAATTTCCGAATCGTTGAGGCCTTTTTTAACGACCATATTGATTTTAATTTTGAGACCAGCCTTCTTAGCTGCCTCAATCCCATCTAAAACTGGCTGTGTGGCAACACCACGACCGTTAATTTTTCCAAACAGCTCATCATTTAAAGTATCAAGGCTAATATTGACTCTTTGAAGACCAGCCTTTTTTAATTTATCAGCAAGTTTGGGAAGTAGAACTCCATTTGTCGTTAAAGCTATATCTTTTAAACCCTCGATCTTTGCAAGCTTTTCTACCAATATCGGAAGATCTCTTCGAAGAAGTGGTTCACCGCCAGTTAGACGTATTTTTTCCACACCAACACTTATGAAGGCCTTTGCAATCCGCTCGATTTCCTCGTATGTCAGCAGCGCACTTTTTGGCAGAAATTCAAAATCATCGCCAAATTGATCGGCTGGCATGCAATATTGACAGCGGAAGTTACAACGATCGATTACTGAGATTCTTAAATCACGTAATGGTCGATCTAATTTATCTTTAATAATGGTCTTTTCCATTCGTATCAACTCCATTATTTTAAAAGCGAATAATATAATACAAGTGTACCTGCTACTAACAAAAAATACTGTTACTTTATTCACTATCATAACATTTCTTTTTCTATTTATTAACGCTTTCATTGAAGATTTATTAACAGTTGAAAATAAAATCCGAGAGTTTTCACTATATTGTCATTGTTTACTCCGTTAAAACTTCAAAACTTACGATAAAATAAGACTAACGAAAATAGAAGAAAAGTACTAAGGATAAACAATACCTCTGAGGTGAGAATACATGTTGACTAAAATTAAACCAACCCATTCCATAGAAATTAAAGAATTACTACGATTTGCCGATCGGAAATTTAGAAGTGAACGAGGAACCTATTTATTTCAAGAAGGTATGCTTGCAGAAGAACTTTATATTATTATATCTGGAAAAATTCAAATCAGTAAAATAACTTCAGATGGACGTGAACTCTCTTTAAGAATTTGTGGTGAAAACGATATCTGCGGGGAATTAACGCTGTTTACCGACAATCCAAGGTATTTACTAAGTGCCAGAGTTTTAGAGGAAGGTGAAATCGTTGCCATCAAAAAAGATGTCATCGAAAGTGAAATATTCCAAAATAGTAAGCTTGCCTTCGAGTTTATGAAATGGATGAGTGACCATTTCCGGAAAACCCAGACAAAGTTTCGTGATCTTGTCTTAAATGGAAAACGAGGAGCACTTTTTTCAACATTAATTCGAATGTCTAATAGCTATGGTATTCATAAAGAAAATGAAATATTAATTGATTTACCATTAACGAACCAGGAACTTGCAAATTTTTGCGGAACTTCAAGAGAGAGTACAAACCGTATCCTAAGCGAATTGAAAAAAGATAAAAAAATCAGTATTAAAAAAGGAAAAATTTCTATTTTAGATCTTCAATATTTAAAAGACGAGATTGGCTGTGAAAATTGCCCAGCCGTATATTGCAGTATTGAATAATAGATGGAAGCAATCATGAATGAATGATTGCTTCCATTTTTTTTTATGATTGAACCTGTTTTTCTCTCATCGCTTTTGGAATATAAACACAGAATGGTTCGCTTTCTAGGTAATCTCCGGTCATCGCATAGGCTCTTGACCTAGAACCGCCGCATACATGGCGGAACTCACAAACACCACATTTTCCTTTATAGAGATCAGGGTTTCTTAGTGATTTAAAAATTGGTGACTCGCGATAAATCTCCGCTAGCGGCGTCTCTCTGACATTTCCTGCTTTGACGGGTAATAAGCCGCTTGGGTATACATCCCCAATATGTGAGATGAAGACAAATCCATTTCCGTCATTGACCCCCTTAGGTGCTCGTCCAAGTCCGTCAATCGAACCTGTTAACCCCTGTTCTGTTAACGCACTCAAATAATTAATTTCCTCTGTTTGGTCTTTTGCCTCACGCATCTTTTGCTGAATAACAACACGTCGGTAATGCTGAGCAGCTGTTGTCTTAATATCAAAGGAAACGCGCTTACTAAGGTCATATAGCCATCTGAACACTTTCTCATGCTCCACAGGTGAGATCATATCAGATTCTTGACCTCTGCCTGTTGGGACAAGGAAAAAGACACTCCAAAGTACACAGCCTAAATCCTCAACCATTTTTGCCATTTCATCGAGGTACTCTATATTATATCTTGATATTACGGTATTGATTTGAATTGGAATTTCGAGTTCATGCAGGTATTTAATTCTTTCCATTGTAAGATCGAAGGATCCCGCTGTTCCACGGAAGTGATCGTGAACCTCAGCTGTTGGACCATCGATACTAAATGCCCAGCGAGAAAGACCAACTTCTTTCGCCTTTTCAATTGCCTCTTTTGTAACATTTGGTGTCGCACTTGGTGTCATAGAAACTCTAACGCCTTTTTCAACTGCATATTTTGCAATATCAAAAACATCTTGTCTCATTAATGGGTCTCCACCTGTAAATACTAGCATCGGATTATTCATTTCGTATATTTGATCAATTAGATTCTTACCTTCTTCAAATGATAGTTCACGTGGGTCTCTTTTTAATTGAGCCTCTGCACGACAATGTAAACAAGCAAGTTGACATGCGCGTGTTAGTTCCCAAATTACGATAAATGGATCTTTATTAAAATCTCGGCCAAAAGCCATATGAAACGCCTCCTAAAGCGGCCATTTCAACAAAACCAAACAGCCTAATTACCTGTATTATATAGGGGATTCCACTATGGATAAGTGAACTACCTCACATTACATTTAAAATAATATGTCTACTTTGTGAAGTGAAAAAATAAAAAACAGCAGAAAATCTGCTGTTTAAGATATGGTTATTACTTCATATCTTGCCGATAACTCAATAAAATCAGCCATACCACTAATTTTACCAACTGTTAATTTTTCCTCCACTTTGTAATGATCAACGCAGGTTTTACATGCCAAAATCTCCACACCTTTTTCTTCCATTTCTTTCAAGTGAACAGAAACGAAGGAATCCTCTGTCATGGTTAGGACACCACTGTTCATACAAAATACAGCAGCAGGAAGTTCTTCTCTTTGCTTCATTAAGGTGAAATAGGTTTCAAGTACGTTCTCTCCAAGAAATTGATCGCCGCGGCCCAGTTGGTTGGAACTAACTAAAATGATCTTGTTTTTCATCTTTTCTTATCGAATTCCTAAAGCGATTTTTGCATAGCGGGACATCATTTCCTTGTTCCATGGCGGGTTAAACACGATATTAACCTCAACCTCTTTTATTTCAGGAATATCTGCTAACGCTCTTTTTACTTGGTCTACTATTGTTCCTGCAAGCGGGCAGCCCATTGAAGTTAACGTCATGGTAATCGTAGTGTTTCCTTCATCGTCCATCTCAGCATCATATACTAAACCTAAATTTACAATATCCACACCTAATTCTGGATCTATTACCAATTCTAATGCACCCATGATATTTTCTTTTAATTCTTCATTCATTTTAAAACACTCCTTTTATTTTAATAAATGTTTCTCAAACCATGCAACAGTGGCTTTTAAACCTTCTCTGCTAACTTTGTGATCAGCTTGTGCATCACTTATAAAGTGAATATTAGATGGTGTTTTCTCATAATTATCCTTTATCGATTGATAAAATTGATACGTTAAGTGAAAGGGTACGATTGGATCCTTTTGTCCATGCCAAAATAATAACGGGCGATTTTCAAGCTTTTCAGGTTGAAGACTTAAATCATATGGACGAAGGAACGATAATTGCTCTTCAATTTGTTCCTCCGTAAAAGAAAGAGGAATCCCAAGGCTTTTCATTTGTTCTAATTGCCAATGTAAATATTCTTCATATGCAGGCATTCCCATTAAGCTGACTGCAGCTTTAATCCATTTATATTTGGTTAAAGCACCCAAGGTAACAATCCCGCCCATTGAAGTTCCAGCAAGTCCAATTTGCTCCTGGTCTGCTAATCCCTCATTAACATAGTATTCCTTATAATCGTTTAATTCATGGATAGTCTTAATGACAATTTCCCAAAATTGACTGTATAGATTTTTCTCAGTTAAACCTTGCTCTCTTTCACCATGGTATATCGCCTCTGGTAAGATGACCCGAAATCCCTTTTCCGCTAATAAATAGGCGTAATGAAGGTTGTGCTCCTTTGCACTGGTAAATCCATGGTTAAAAATAATGAGAGGAAGCCTTCTTTGTTGTTCACTGTTATTTACTATATGTAAATGAGGATTATTTTTCAGCAAACTTTTTTCTACGATAATCACTTAGGAAGAACCTCCTGGGTAAATTAATTATATCGGAAATCCGATTCAAATGAAGTGAATTTTTTTACAGGTAAGGTATAAAATTGTTAACATAGTACTTATATACATTTGTAGTGTAACATTTCATTTGCTATTTATCTAAAGCTTAGACTTATGGAATAAAAAAACAATTAAAGAGGAGTCACTATGGCTGAAAAACATTTAATTGCATTGGACTTAGATGGAACTTTATTAAAAGATGATAAAACGATTTCTAAGAAAACAAAAAACGTTTTAAGTAAAGCTCGAGAATTAGGTCACGTGGTTATGATTGCAACTGGAAGACCCTATCGTTCGAGTGAACCCTACTACCACGAACTTAAGCTTGATACTCCCATTGTGAATTTCAATGGAGCCTTTATGCATCACCCGCTAGATTCAAGCTGGGGTTTTTATCATGATCCTCTGGATTTAAAAGTAGCCAAAGACATTGTAGAAGCATGCCGTTCATTCAACTTTCACAATATTATTGCCGAAGTCATTGATGATGTTTATTTCCACTATCATGACGAAAAACTGTTAGATATATTCGGTATGGGGAATCCAAATGTAACAACTGGTGATTTGCGAAATTATTTAAAAGACTCCCCAACTAGTTTGTTAATCCATACGGAGGAAGATGAATTAAAACAAATCCGCCAACATTTGTCAGATGTTCACGCTGAGGTCATCGATCATCGCAGCTGGGCGGCACCATGGCATGTCATTGAAATTATTAAAACAGGCTTAAGCAAGGCTGTTGGATTAAAAAAGGCTTCAGAATACTTCAACATTCCTCCTGAAAGAATTATTGCTTTTGGCGATGAAGATAATGATTTAGAAATGCTTGAGTATGCTGGCCGTGGCGTAGCGATGGGAAATGGGATTGATAAAGTCAAATCTATTGCAAATGAAGTGACCCTTACGAATGAGGAAGATGGTATCGGAGTATATTTGTCAGATTTGTTAAATATAAAATAATTTAAGTAGTTCACCATTGTTTACCTAAATGAAAAGCTTTGATTTGAGCATACTATTTTTGTGAGGCAGTTTACACTGCTTCACACCAAGCTCACCAAATTGGAGGGATTGCAATGGGTAAACGAAACAAATCAAAACGCTTTGTCCAGCAAGGAGTGGATACTGTCAGTAAACACGATGAACGTATTCCCTACCACATGACCTACGCTGAAGCGGAAGCCCAGAAAATGTCCAATGTGCGTGACTCCTCGCTTGGAGGGATATAACGATGGGAAACCAGTTATTCCAAGAAGCAAGAAGATTTGTTGAGATGGCGAAAACGGCCGACCCTGCTGAACGTAATTCTGTGGTTTCGAAAGCGAAAAATGCATTAAGTTCAGCATACGCTAATTCAACAGTCGCAGAACAAAGTCAGCTCCAAGAAATGCAAAATGAGCTTGAGCAATTGAAATAATAGAAAAGCTGGCACATTACTTGTGTGCCAGCTTTTCATTTCTCATCAGGCCGTGTCATGAACTGTTCATGGTTACCACTTTTTCATAATTCTTCTAATTTCGGTCATCATGAAGGCTTTATGGTTCAGGATTTTCTGCTGGAATATTAAAATTTACCTTACTGACTAATTTTTGGTTGTTACTTAACGGTTGGTCATTTAGTTTTCTTGGTAAGAGAGTGGCAGTAACTGTATATTGTCCTTCAGGAACTCTTTTTCCATTTACTTGGTAATTCCATTTTTCTACCTTTCTAAAGGTTTGATGCGGGTCAATCTTAAGGGTTTGCCAGGCCTGTAAAAAAAATCTGCCTTTTGAATATCGATATACCTCATGCCCAGATGCATCTGCCACAGAAATCTCAACATATTGAGAGGTAGGAAACTCAAAGCTAATTGGGTGATCCCATGGATTTTTGATTAGTATCTCGAATTCCACCTTCTCATGTCCAGCAATAGGAGTTACTGAAAATTGAAATGAATGATTGTCTTCACCATAATTTGCTTCTCCTTTTAAACTAAAGGGAAATAGAAACAAAATCACACATAAAATACTTCTCATGTTTTACCCCCTCCTTATTCACGCCTAAAGAATCCATAAATTCCAGTTGTCTGAATGATATTGGTAAATGCATTTGGATCAACCTCAGCAAGGATACGTTCCAAATCATATAGCTCATAACGGGTAATAACAATCATCAGCATGTCTCTAGATTCATTTGAAAAGGCACCTTTTGCAGGAATCATTGTAATTCCTCTTACTAACTTCGAATGGATAGCTGCCTTTAGCTCATCTGCCTTTTTTGTAATAATCATTGCTGTAAGCTTAGCATACCTCGTATGGATAGCATCCACTACTCTTGTTGAAGCATATAAGGAAACAATCGTATAGAGGGCTTTTTCCCATCCATATAAAAATCCAGCAGTAATAATAATAAATGCGTTTAAAATAAACATATAACTGCCAATCGGTTTATCTTTCATCCTTGATAAAACCATCGCAATAATATCTAAGCCCCCAGTTGAAGCCCCCCATTTCAAGGTGATTCCAACACCAACTGCTAGTATTACCCCGCCAAATACCGCATTAAGGAGAATATCTTTTGAAACTTGTGTAATGGGAATTAATTCTAAGAATAGTGACGATAAAGCCACACTTAAAAAACTATAAATGGTAAAGGATTTACCTACCTTCAACCACCCTAAAATGGCTACTGGTATATTCAGCAATAGTAATAAAAATCCCATTGAAATATTCAAGGGGGTTTGTTCACTTAATACCTTCGATAATAATTGTGCTATTCCAGTAAATCCGCTAGAATAAACATTTGCTGGAATTAAAAATAAATTTATTGCCAGGGCATTTAGTAATGCACCCACAATAACAATGATTGATTTTTTGGTTTGCTGCCATAACAAAAGCACCATCTCCTTCAACTTTTGAGGTATTATCTCTATGCAGATAATTGTATTTTTGAGGTGAAACCGATAAACTGAAACTAACTATATTAGCTTGAAAGCAGGTGAGCTTCATGCCGGTAAAAATACTAGCTGACAGCGCATGCGATTTACCAAAAGATTTTTACTCTGCACATAACGTCACATTATTCCCACTTAAGGTACAGGTTAATGGGCAAGAATATGAGGATGTTAAAACAATTGATCCGAAAACTGTGTATGACGCCATACGAGCGGGCGATGTTCCGAAAACGTCTCAGGTTTCTCCTTTATTATTTGAGGAAGTTTTTACTAATATGGCTGAAAATAATGAAGATGGAATATATATTGCTTTTTCTTCAGCATTATCTGGTACATATCAGACATCTGTTATGATTCTTGACCAAGTAAAAGAAAAATATCCAAACTTTAATTTAACGATTGTCGATACAAAATGTGCTTCTCTGGGTTTTGGCCTTGTCGTAAAAGAAGCAGCAAGGCTTGCAGCCGAAAATGTCTCAAAGGAAAAAATTTTAAATGATGTGTTATTTCGCAGTCAGCATATGGAGCATTTGTTTACAGTAGAGGACTTAGATTATTTAGCTAAAGGCGGTCGTGTATCGAAAGCTTCGGCTTTTTTGGGTGGATTACTGAATATAAAACCTATTTTGAATGTAGACGATGGAAAACTCGTTCCAATTGAAAAAATACGAGGAAAAAAGAAGGTTTTTCGTCGAATACTTGATATCATGAGAGAACGCAGTGACAACTTTAATGATCAAGTTGTCGGAATAAGTCACGCTGATACTGTAGAGACAGCCTCCGAAGTGAAAGCAATGATTGAGGAGGAATTAAATCCAAAAGAGGTTTTCATCTCTTCTATCGGCTCAGCAGTTGGTGCCCACACAGGTCCAGGCACAATTGCCATTTTCTTTTTAAACAAACTGCCATCATAATAGAAATAAGCGGGAAAACTCCCGCTTATTTCTTATTTATGGTCCGTTTTTTTCGAATATTGATTTTTACCTGCTTGGCGATTTTTTTCTCGCATCATGTTTTTCTCATGTCTTAATGCATCATTGTCTTGTGCTTTTTTATCATTATCTGATGTATGCGGCATATAAATACCCCTTTCAAAATTCCTTCAATAGTTAGTTTCCGTCATTTTGAATTAGAGTATGTATCATATACTAATCTTTTTTCAAGTAAGTCCAGCTTCCTTCTTGATATACTCGACCGTCTTTCATTAGTTTTCCAAGTGCACGCTTAAAAGCACCTTTACTTAACTGAAAACGTTCTTGTATCTCCTCTGGCATACTTTTATCATTAAATGGCATGGCACCATTTCTGCTCATTAAATACTCATAGACACGTTCAGCTTCGAGATCCTGTGATTCCTGTTTCCTCGGCAGTAAAGAAACATTCACTGTCCCATCTTCCTTAACATCAATAATTCGCCCTTCTGCCATTTGCCCTAACCGCGGCTCTTTTTGTCTTTGAGACTCATGAATAAAGCCTTTATAGCCTTCAATGGTATAGATCCAGCTGCCAACCTTTGCTGTCCGATAGATATGCCCTTGAATATTTTTGTTAAAATCAGCCCTAGTCGCCTTTGTTGAAATTGATTCAATGACAGGGTCAGTTGCTAGCTTTGCATATAAAAGATAATTGTTATTTACCCTTAAGGTAACATAAACCAAATCCCCTGCCATAGGCCAGACTGATTTATGGACTGGAAGATCATCAATCCCTAATAATAAATCTTTTTTAATCCCAATATCCAAAAACACCCCAACATGAGGGTTGGAATCTACTACTTTAAGCCAAGCGTATTTGCCAATCGCTACTTCAGGTATGGTTGTAGAAGCAGACGTCCTGCCTTCGGAGTCAACATAAAGAAAAACCTCAACGGATTCATCTTCTTCATATTCTCGGTCAGCCTCATTTATATGCAGCAAAACATCTTCATTTCCATCTGTTAAAAAATAGCCGAAGTCGGCTTTTCGTGCTACCGTTAAAGTAACGGTTTGACCTATAAGTTCTTGTAAAGACATCTTAACTCACCTTTTCTCTCCTATAGTTGTCCATAGGGTTGTTTGACTTGCTATATTTTACTATAATGTAGCCATAAAGGGAAACTTTAGCAGGATTACATACCGTTATTAAAAATATATTGGAGGTATTATTACTATGGCCAAAGATGAATCATTTGATATTGTATCCAAAGTAGAATTTACTGAAGTCAATAATGCAATTACCGCAACAATGAAGGAAATTAAAACCCGTTATGATTTTAAAGGCAGCAAAAGTGAGGTTACACTAGATAAAGAAGAACTTGTTCTAGTTTCAGATGATGAATTTAAGATGGACCAGTTAAAAGACGTCTTGCTTGGCAGGTTAATCAAAAGAGGGGTTCCTGTGAAGAATCTTGATTATGGTAAAATGGAAAAAGCGTCTGGCGGGACTGTTCGTCAAAGAGCAAAGCTGGTTCAAGGAATTGATAAAGAAAATGCAAAAAAAATTAATACAATTATTAAAAATAGCGGTCTTAAGGTAAAAAGCCAAATTCAAGACGATCAAGTCAGAGTTAGCGGTAAAAACCGTGATGATTTACAAAAGATTATTTCATTGGTACGAGAAGCAGATTTAACGGTCGATGTTCAATTTCTTAATTACAGATAATAACTCTCTAAAAGGTGAAAAGGAGATCTCTTTTCACTAGGTGAAAAGGAAATATTCCTTTCACCCTTTTTTATTTTGCTCATATTTTTGTGCATATATCTCAAACTAAAATGGTAAATATCCTTGGAGGTAAAATAAATGACCAACAATAATCAACAACATCAAAAGAAGGCTTTCCCACCACAGCATCAGAATCATCAGCCTGGCATTGAAAGTGAAATGAATCCTCGTCCAATTTCAGTTGATTCGAACTATAAAAGTGCTGGGAAACTAGCTGGTAAAACAGCCATTATTACTGGCGGGGATAGTGGAATTGGTAAATCAGTAGCCATTTATTTTGCAAAAGAAGGGGCAGATGTTGCCATCTCCTACTTAGAGGAGCACCAGGATGCAGAAGAAACAAAAGCACTAGTTGAAGCAGAAGGCCGTAAATGCCTGCTCTTTTCCGGCGATATTGGCAATGAAGATTTTTGTAAGGATATTGTTAATCAAACAAAAGACCAATTTGGAAAAATTGATATTTTAGTCAACAATGCAGCAGAGCAGCATCCTCAACAGAGTCTGCTAAATATCACTTCTGCTCAGCTTGAAAAAACCTTCCGAACCAATATTTTTTCCTATTTCTATATGTCTAAAATGGTACTGCCTTACCTGAAACAAGGTGCCGCTATTATCAATACAACCTCTATCACTGCCTATGCTGGACATGAACAATTATTAGATTACTCTGCTACAAAAGGTGCCATCGTGACCTTTACACGTTCACTGGCAAAATCACTTGCACCACAAGGAATTAGAGTTAACGGTGTCGCACCGGGTCCGATATGGACACCGCTCATTCCCTCAACATTCACTGAAGACCAAGTCGTAAGCTTTGGAACCGATACCCCAATGGGCAGAGCAGGGCAACCCTATGAACTTGCCCCAAGTTATGTATATCTGGCGTCTGATGATTCTTCCTATGTAAGCGGCCAAATCATCCATGTTAACGGTGGAAAAATCATTAATGGATAGGGGATTCCCTTAGAAAAAATGCGATGCTTCCATTTAGGAGCATCGCGTTTTTTCGTTATTCTTTTCTTCTTTTCCTTACTTTTATTATGAATATAGTGAATAAGATGTAGACAACTACTAGTGAACCTATTAGTGTCAGATTAATTCCGCTCTTATTGGCTAACACATAAATCTCTGCCTCATCCCGGTCAATAATGAGATCATATTGGTTATCATCATTACTCCGGACCAGGTCTCCATTAAGCATACCGCGCAGTTCTTTTCCACCTTCAATATGTTCCTTGTTTAACGTTACATTTTGAGATTCACTTGTATTATTAATGGCTATAATCGCGGTTTCATCTTGGTAGACGCGTTTATAAACAGCCATTCCATTTTTTTCATAAAGCATCTCCATACTTCCCCTCGTCAAGGAAGGAAGCTGATTTCTTACTTCGCCGAGCTTCGTAATATAATCAATTAGTTCCTTTTCTGTCCTAAAATTCATTGGCTGCCGATTATCTGGAATTTCTCCGCCGTTTAAAGCAATCTCACTGCCATAAAAGACAACAGGGATACCAGGAGTAGAATAAATATAGGTTAATGCAGTCCTCCAGCGAGCTCCTGGAAAATGTTTATTCTTTACGATATCATTCGTAAACCTCGTAGTCATTTCATTATCAAAAAATTGTGGTTGTAATTCAGGCTTTTGAACCTTATTTTCATTCAGCTCGCTAAAAGCTCGATTGGTCGTAGCGAAAACATTCCTTAACTGTTCACTATGTTGATAAGCGGTAAGACTGTCAATGCCTGCATTCTTATATTTATCAGGATCAACATTACTGTTAAGAGAAGTAATCCCTAATAGAAAAAAGTTATCCTTTTCCTTTTTTACTTCATTTGAAAAATCACTCCAAAAGGCTTCGGGTACATGATTTACCTCAGGGAGACTATACCCGTCTATATCCGTCTCATTTATCCACCACTTAGCCGCATCGATTAAATAAGCTTTTACCTCAGGGTTGTCCTGATTAAGATCAGGCAAAGCATTAGAATTACTACTATCACTTTTCTCATTAAACCAATTTTGCTTTGTTTCATCTTTCACCCAGGGGTGTTCTGTGGAGACATTATTGGTTACAAAATCAATGAGTACCTTCATATCTCGTTGATGTGCTTCTTGCACAAGTTTCTTAAATGTCTTTAGAGAGCCAAAATGCTCATCAGGCTGATAAAAGTCATTTACCCAATAGCCATGATACCCACCAGCAGTATTATCGAATATGGATGTCAGCCGGATTGCTGTGAATCCCATGTCCTTAAGATAATCGAGCTTATCAATGACTCCCTGAAAATCTCCGCCATTATAGGCTAAAGGGTCTAAAGTATTAACATCAATATCATTCTTCGTATTAGCATTAAAAAAACGATCCACCATTATGGAATATACAGTTTCATCCTGCCATTCCCGGGTCTTCCCCACTGCGGCCCCGTAAGCTGGCACGCTTGAAAAAATAAAAATACAAAATAAAATGAGTGTAATCAAGGTTTTTTTCATCTTCAATCCCCTTCCATACACTCATTTTAATCTAATAAAGTTGTGAATCCAACTATAAACGTCTAGGCATTTACTATATTAATATTGTAATCTTTAAACCAAATATCTAATTGAATAAAATAGGCCAATAGCTGTGGTCCTGACATTAACTGACCAAACCATGGCTCTTTGAAGGAATTACCTCCGGATTCCACCAGTTCATTTAGTAAAGTTCGATTGAATAATTCGTATAGTACCGAGGACTTATCTGTTAATATCTCCTTCAATTGATGTTGAACAGCACGTGTATATTCTGGATTATGGGTTTTTGGATACGGACTTTTCTTACGATAGAGTACTTCATCAGGAATAATTCCTTCAAATGCTTTTCTTAAAATCCCCTTTTCCCTGCCATGAACCATTTTTATATCCCACGGTATGTTCCAGACGTATTCCACAAGACGATGGTCCGCAAAAGGGACTCTGACTTCTAGACTTGCTCCCATACTCATTCTATCTTTACGGTCAAGGAGCGTTGTCATAAAATGTGTCATATTAATATAAAAAAGCTCCCGCCGTTTTGCTTCTTCGATGCTTTCTCCATCCAATTTAGGAGTTTCCTGTACGGCTTGCTTATACTTTTCAATCACGTAATCCGTTAATTTAAGTCTTTGCTGCCAATCCGCTCTTAATAAGTTATTTCTTTCATTAACCGAACGCATCCAAGGGAAACCTGGTCTCTCTAAATCTTCCTTGCGGTGAAACCAAGGGTAACCGCCAAAAATCTCATCCGCACATTCCCCAGAAAGACTAACAACAAAGTCCTTTTTTATTTCCTTACAAAACCAAAGCAAGGAAGAATCAATGTCAGCCATACCAGGACAGTCACGAACATGAACCGCTTCTGTTAAGTCTTTCACTAATTGCTCCTGAGAAATGGTTTTAAAATGGTGTCTTGTATCAAACTCGCTTGTCACAATTTTAATCCACTTCTCATCCGCATTTGGCTGGAATTCGTTTGCTTTGAAAAAGCGGTCGTTTCCTTCATAGTCAATAGAATACGTATGAAGCTGACCTTTACCTTGGTTCTTAAAGCCTTGTGCAGCAATAGCGGTAATAATACTTGAATCAAGCCCGCCTGATAAGAAGGTAGAAAGCGGAACATCGGATACAAGCTGTCTTGTTACAGCATCTGTTACCAAATAACGTACTTTTTCAGCTGTTTCTTCTACACTATCCCTGTGCACATCACTCTTTACATTCCAATAGCGCCAAATCTTTAAGCCCTTTTTTGAAAATGTCATGGCGTGTGCCGGCCGCAGCTCCTTAATGCCTTTAAAAATTCCAGATCCTGGAGTCCTTGAAGGTCCTAAACCAAAAATTTCAGCAAGCCCCTCATATTCTAGCTCTGTTTTCATTCCAGGGTTCGCAAGAATTGCCTTTATTTCCGAAGCAAATACAATCCCATTATTTAATTCTGTAAAAAACAATGGTTTAACTCCTAATCGATCCCGTCCAATAAAAAGCTGCTCTCTCTTTTGGTCCCAAATAGCAAAAGCATAGATACCATTTAAATGATTTACGCACTCTTCTGCCCATTCTATATAGGCATTTAACAGAACTTCTGTATCAGAATGACCTTTGAAAGAATATCCTTTAGTAAGGAGAATTTTGCGGATATCTTCAGTATTGTACAACTCCCCATTGTAACAAATCGTATATTGTATACCATCTTTTTGTTTAGTCATTGGCTGTCTTCCCCCTTCAGGGTCCACAACTATCAGCCGCTTATGACCAAAGCCAACATGAGTTTTCAGCCAAAGGTTAGTCTCATCTGGCCCCCTTTTCGCAAGGGTATTTGCCATTTTTTCCAATGTATCTTTTTCACTCTTAATATCAATTGTAAAATCAACCCACCCTGTTACTCCGCACATAATATACTCTCCTCTCTCCAGTTTATAAGCTGGATAAACGTTACATGTTTTATAGTATTCAGCCCAATTTATTTGGTAAATTGTCCAAATTAAAGATAAACAAGTTATAAAATCTCATAAAGATGTCTACAAAGAAAATGAAGTATTAGGCACGGAGGTTAAACATGAATCGACAACAAAGAACGAAACTTTTGGATTTTCAACTGAGGGCCTATAACGAAGGAACAGTTGAACAAATAAGTGATCAATGGATATTTTTTGATCAAGAAACAGAAGAAGCAGCAATGCTGGATGACTTTCTTCAACAAGAGATTGAAATATTTCGCGTTAATCGATGGAAGAAAGGAATTTTAATTGAAACTGGGAAGATACGAAGTGGAAATGAGGTCATTATGCTTCGTGACCATGATTTGGTTAGAATAAGGAAGCATTTAATCTACTCGTTGGAAAGACTTTTAGAGGGAATGAATGATGACGCCTTTTTTCAATTTGTCACAACATTAAACTCGTTAGATTTTTCTATATATGATTGTATCTATTGTTACAATCACCTATCTTTCTTATCAGATGAAAAAAGTAGAGATGGGGTAAATTTTATTGTTTTCGATAACCAGGAACAAATCTGTAATGTGCAGCATCATTTTTGTTATTTTGAAAAAGTCAATGATCGCTTTGAATTCACCTTAAATACCGGAAAACGATTGGTTATCGAAAAGATGATTTCATAATGACAAAAGGTGTGTTTTTTCATAAAGGCTATATTATAACGTCTGTTGATTTACGTTCCAGGCGCTTCGCTTTCCGCAGGCGGTTCGGGAAGCCTCCTCGGCGCTAAAGCGCCTGCGGGGTCTCCCCTGTCCCGTCCTCCTGCAGGAGTCTCGCGCCTTCCACTCCAATCAACAATGTGTTTTATCATTGCCTTTAAAAAGAAAAACACACCCTTTTTCTATTTTTTAGTTTCCTATATATTTTGAATAGAGGGATTTTACTTTTACGATGTCATTTGTTCCATGGACAAGAACTCTACCATCCTTGAATACTACAATGATTGTTTCTGGATCAGGTGAGAACCGAAGTAAAAATTGGTTTCCGGTAACTTTTCCATTCTTTTTTAAGTGTTCACTAAGTTTTGTTAAGTCTCGTTCGCGCTTTTCTCTAAAATAGATTTGCACGGTATCTCGACCGCAAAGAGAACTATAAGCTTCTTGAAGGGCTGACGAACGATCTAGAAAGTCATATTGATGGTGTACACATGCAGGACATTGTGGATTTTTCCCTGCACTTATATCCATTGAAAAAAAGGTAGTATCCCATATATCAATTTGCTCAAGGTTAGAACTTGTGGAGGCTCCTATTAATAGTTTAATTGCTTCCATTGCTTGAAAGGAACCAATTATATCTGTTATTGGTGACAGAACACCAATCGTGTCACAGGTTTCACCCCTGCCAGCTGGCACTTGTGGAAATAGACAGCGATAGCACGGAGTAATTCCAGGTTTAATAACGGCAAACATTCCTCTTGAGCTGACGGCTGCCCCATGGACCCAAGGAATCCCATACTTAACAGCAACATCATTGATTAAGTAACGGGTCATAAAATTATCCGTACCATCAACAATGACATCAAATCCTTCTAATAATTCCTCTGCATTATCAAGGTTTAAATCTGTGATAACGGCGTCAACAGTAACAGTAGAGTTAATCGTTTGCAGCCTCTTCCCCGCTGCAACTGCCTTTGGAAGATTTAGATTAACATCTTCTTCGTTAAAAAGTGATTGACGCTGCAGATTAGAAAGGTCAACTACATCTCTATCAATTAACCTTATGTATCCCACACCCGATCGGACCAAATGATTGGCACATACTGTTCCGAGTGCTCCAACACCGACAATAGCCACCTTGCTTTTCAGCAATTTCACCTGTCCCTCTTTCCCTATTCCTGAAAAAAGAATTTGTCTTCCGTATCGTCCTAAATCGTCCATATGTGATCCTCTTTTCTAGATTAGTAATACATACTAACGAGTCACGTAATCTACGTTAATTTTAATTGAAATTTAGAAAACTTTAAATATTAAATATATAAAAATAATTGTATAATAGGAATTGGGTTTATTTATTAATTTTGAGAGGAATATCCTATTTATATTTTTTACTATGAATAGGAGATAAGCTTCAATTTATTAATGAAAGAGAGGGAAAAACATTGAATTTAGGTGGTTTCTTAAACAAAGAAGTGGTAGTTGATTTAACAGCAGGTACGATTAATTACAGACCTATTAACGAAGAAGATGCAACAAAGTACATTGGCGGCCGAGGTCTTGGAGTTAAGTATGTACTTGATAACGGTCCTGAAGTGGAGCCATTATCGCCTGAAAACATGCTTTGTATCATGACTGGTCCTGTAACGGGCTCACGTTCTTCTATGAGTGGACGTCTTTGTGTTGTTACGAAGTCTCCGTTAACAGGTACTGTCACTGATTCTCATATGGGAGGATGGACCGCAGCACGCTTAAAGTGGGCAGGGGTCGATAATATCATCCTTACAGGTAAAAGCGACAAGCCTGTTTATCTTTATATCGAGGATGGTAAGGCGGAACTGCGTGATGCGTCAGAGCTTTGGGGCAAAGGAACAAGAGAAACAGTAAAAACGATGCAGGCAAGATACGGTGAACAAGATCTTAGTGTCATGACGATTGGTCAAGCCGGTGAAAACACAGTTAAGTTCGCCTCTTTTATTAACGAGCATGACCGAGCTGCTGGACGTGGCGGAACAGCCGCAGTTGCAGGATATAAAAAATTGAAAGCGGTTGTAATTAAGGCACCTCAAAAAGGGAATATGCCACAGCCTAAATTAGAAACTGAATATAAAGAAGCGAACAAAAAGGCGGTAAAGGCAATCCTTGACGGAGGATTAACAGCACCCAATAAAGGCGGCCTTTCCGTATATGGCACGAATGTTTTAACCAACATTATCAATGAAGTCGGTGCACTTCCTACCAAGAATTCTCAGTTCACACATTGGGAAGAAGCAGAAAAGCACAGTGGTGAATATGTAAACCAGCATTTGCTTGTTAAAAACAATACATGCCATGCTTGCCCTGTAGGCTGCAAAATCGAGGTTGAAGTAAAGGATGGCAAGTATAAAACAAGAGTCGAAAGCTTTGAATTTGAATCCTCCTGGTCACTTGGCTCGAACTGCTTATTAAGTGATGCGGAAGCTATCTCTTATTTGATTGACCAGTGTAATGAGTATGGACTTGATACTATTGAGCTCGGCCATTGCTTCTCTGTTACAATGGAAGCCTATGAAAAAGGGTTAATCACAGAAGAACTCATCTGGGGCGATGCCGATTCCATGATTGATTTAACAAAGAAAATTGCATTCCGTGAAGGCTTTGGCGGCATCCTTGCAGAGGGTCCTGCAAAAGCAACAGCTTCTTGGGGTGCACCTGAGCTTTCTATGTCTGTAAAAGGACAGTCGATTCCTGCCTATGATCCACGTGGAATTCAAGGTATTGGTCTTGGTTATGCAACAAGTAACCGCGGTGCCTGCCATTTACGCGGATATACGGTTGCGAGTGAGATTGCTGGTATTCCAGAACCAACAGATCGTCTTAAGCCTGAAGGAAAAGGTGAGTTATTAAAAGTATTCCAAGATATGCTTGCATTCTCTGATTCTATGAATATTTGTAAGTTTTCCTCCTTTTCTGAAAACGCGGAGCATTATGCAGAACAATATAGTGCGATGACTGGTATTTCGATGACAGCTGATGATGTGATGAAGGCTGGAGAAAGAATTTATAACCTAGAGCGTTATTATAATAACCTCGCCGGGTTCGATAAGGAAGAAGATGACTATCTTCCAAAACGGTTCACCGAAGAGCCTGCCTCTGGTAATAGTGCTGGGGAAGTTAGCAGAATGGATATCATGCTTGGAGAGTACTATCAAGTACGCGGCTGGGAAAACGGAAAAGTTACCGATGCAAAACTTCGGGAGCTTGAAATCATCGATCCGGAAAATCAGCTAGTATAATAAAATATTCGGAGGCTTCTGCATATTTTGCAGAAGCCTTTTGTTTTAGAAATTTAACTATCCGCCTATCCTTCTAGTTTTCACCCGATAATTTTTGATAAGCTCTTTAAGCGTCATATCATCTGAAGCATTAAAGCGAATATGTACAGAATTGACTTTAAATGTAGAAGTAATTGAAAGCTCTTCTTCCCTAACTATTGCTCCGCACCATTCATTAGATTTATAAACATAGGGGAAATCATCTGTCATTTGTTTTCCGCCTAACTCTTCAAAATACATTCCAAGATGCTTCCGATTGATTCCACGAAACTCCAATTCCTGCTCTGGCATATTAACCACCTGCAACTGGAGGAAATAACGCAAATTGATCGGTTTCTTTTACAATGGTTTCAAGACCCTCCAAATGAATAATATTTCTTCCGTTTATAAAAACATGAACAAATGGAAGCAGTTGTTTTTCAAGTGTAAATATTTCATTCTTTAAATCAGGAAACATTTCAACCATTTTATCTAGTACATCAATAACACGTTGACCATCCGGGTTAACCTCTACTCCAACTCCGCCGCAAATTTCCCGGAGATTAGCAAAAACTCTAACTAGCATATGAAACACTCCTCTCCCCTTACTTAAATAGTAAAACTATTTGCAATTCTTGTCATCCTTTTTTGTGCATAAAAAAGGAGCTGCCAAGAAACCGGACAGCTCAGTTAAATAAACAGATATTATACATAAAAAATGGACATTGGTAATTTATCAAAACCTAAGTAGAGTACAAGCAAGAACGCGATAGCAAACTGTATCCACAAAACGGAAGTTTTTCTGTTTTGTGCAACCTTACTAAGGATCATTTCAAAAAGGCCAATTACCCAAATCCCTACGACTGCTTTTAGTATATACAACAAATCAATATTGGAAAGCATGAATAGTAGTCCAACACCTGTTGCAATTATCAATAAATAAAGAACTCGCAGTATCATTTGGACAATTTTAGCGCCCTTTTCTTTTCCGCCTTTTAGTAAAAATATAGCTACAATAAATAAAATTAATGCCAAAACCCAAGCTGTTACGTGACCATGAATCATTTATTCTTCCTCCTATGTATGCAATGCTTATAGCAACACTATCATACCATAGGCATCCCTAAAATCCTAAAAAAAAGAAGGTTCTAATAATAAGAACCTTCGAGAAGATTAACAGAAAAAATATCTCTAAGCACAATATTTTCCCCTTCGATTCCCTGAACCTCTGTTATCTTCGTGATTTTTCTTGTTCCATCATTTATTCGTGAAAGGTGGACAATGATGTCAATAGTACTGGCGATTTTTTCCCTAATCGCTTTGATAGGCAAATTCATCCCTTCAAGATAGGCAATGATTTCCAAGCGATCAATCATATTACTTGGACTGCTGGAGTGTCCTGTTGCAAGAAAACCATCAAGTCCTTTATTTTCTGTCCGGAGTATTTCACGTCCTGCCTTTTCACGAACATCTCCAATCATATTCCTTTCCGCTTTTGGGATGAAAGTGGAAAGAGCATTGACAAGGGTTGTTTTACCAGCCCCTGTTCCCCCGCTAACTAGAATATTTAATCTAGCTTTTACACATGTACAGAGGTAGAGAGCCATTTCTTTTGACATTGTCCCGTTACGAATTAGATCCTGCAACTCTAAAGGTTTCCATGAATTCCTTCTATTAGTCAGCCTTTTCGACTGGTACAATTTGTGCTCTGCACCTTGTCCCTGATTATTTTGTTGAACCTGTTTTAATAGTCCCATACAATGCCACCCGCCTTATTCTAGTTTTTTTGAAAACCGCTTTGATCACAAAACATAAAGAAGAAACGATCGGTTTGGCAGGGTTGGTGAATTAGAATAGAAATAACCCCGCCTTTACCGAAAGGGGGGTTAACAATGTAGTACAACAATCCACATAGACATCCCTATGTATATATTGCTGCAGCATAGTAAAACACCCTGTTCTTTCGGTAACTGGCTGGCGTAGTGCAAATGCACCTTAGCCCCTTTAGCTTTGCGTCACTGATTTTCACCAGTTTTGCCTTTATCGAGAATCAGTGTTTTTATTTTCCGACTGACCTCTTAAACACATCATAAGTCCTTTTCTCTTTATCTTATATCCTACTAATATACCATTTTTGATAATTGTATAGGTATTTATACCTAATCCTATTATTTTCCCAACATACAACGGTAAGATTTTCAAAAGGAACACTTTTTACTTTTATTGGGCGAATGAATCACATTACACCAACCCATACATACGATATTAGGAGAAAAAAAGGTGAAGGGTGTTGTTTATGCCAGCGATTGTAGGAGTTGCTCAAGTCATTTCACTTGGCAGCAGTTCAGTTTTTCATATTGGAGATGTCTATAAAATCATGCCATTTTCATCTGCAAGAACTTTCTCCGGGGCTGGGTCCTTTAATACGGGTGAAAGTTTAAATGTTCATAATAATAATTTAAGTAATACGAACACAAATGATTCAGACGGTATTGATCAAGGAATCTTCCTTAATGCCTAAGGAAAGGTTGGTTTTTAAATGAATTTTTATATCCAGCAATCCATTCAAATAAATTTCATTAAAATTAACAGTATTACAAATTCCTCTGTTCTGCAAATTGGCAGCGCGGGAATTATTAAACCTGCTTCTTATCTATATAACACTGGCGGTTTTAAAGCTCCAGCCCCGACAGCAGGAGGCCCTCAAACAACAAACGGGCAAACTAGCAGTGTTGCAGTACCTTTGGGCGGCGCGGGAAGAGAAGAAGCTAAACAGTGAGGTGATGGTATGTATCAGGATTATTCACAACTTCTTCAATGGGTCCAAATGACTTTACAAACACAGGAAAAGAGAATTGCCATACTGGAACAGACCATTCAAAAACTACAGGAAGAAATGAAGCAATTAAAGGATAAGCCTAGCATTAAGGTTGATAAGATTGAATATAAATTCGATCAATTGAAGGTTGAAACTCTTGACGGAACATTAAACATTGGGCTAAACCCATCGGATTTGGCAAATATTGAAGATTTCGCTGTTCAAAATCAATCGATAAATACACCCATACATCCTAAGGCACAAATGCAGCGGTCTATGAAAATAGAAGAATCTATTTATCATTATTTAGAAACCGACCTGCCAGCACTATTTAAGGAAACCCAAAATCAATTAAATGTAAGTTTAGACGACTCCTATTTAGACTTTATCAAACAAGATATCTTGAAGCAGCTTCCAGCTAGGATAGATTATCATATACAAAATTCTTCAGCCTCTAACCGTGAAGGTGAAGTTCATACAGAGGAAAGTATTGTTGAATTAATTAAACAGGAAATCAGAAAAGGTATTTTAATATTTATAAATCATTTACCAGAGAACGTGAAAGGAATGAATACACAGAATGAACTTTGAAGTATATAATCGTGAACTCAATGTAGATACCATAAGAATTATGGGAGTAGCAAGTTCTTCACTCGTATTTGTTGGCGACACCCAAACCATTCAATTAGCTTCCACTTTTGACACTCCTGCAGAATCACTTATAATCGGACCATTTGTGCCGTTATTTTAGGCAGGCTTAAGAATATGCTCCAGAGAACTTCTGTAGTAAATGCCATTAAAGTGAACTCGGCTTCCTTTGCCTCTACCATTCAACTCGGAGATTCCCGAATCATTAATGGTTTTTCACGAGCCTTAGCTGTTCAACGGGAAGCTGATGTATTCTATGCCAAAGAAGGAAATTTTTCAAGATATCCTGTTTTTTCAGAACCAATTCCTTTACTGCCAATCAACGAAAAAATAACAATGTCGACTCATAATACTCTTCCTGTCATTAAGGTCAATAATATCTCCATCCTCGCAATGTCTTCCGCTGCCATTCTTCATGTCGGAAACAGTGAAATCGTCTCAATGGAAGCCAGGGTTAAACATATCAGGCAGCTATTCCATAAAGACAATGAACAAGGCAATTGACTTTTGAATAGGATATCACATAATTTGTAAGTGTTAATAATGAAAAGGATGTATTAAAAATGCCAGCGATAATTGGTCCAGTTCAGATTGTTAATGTAAGCGGTGGAGTTGTACAGTTCGGGGATACCGTCTATATCTCTCCAAAAAGTGCCTCAAAGACTAATGCAGGTTCAGGAGGCTTTAATACCGGAGGGATTATTTTCACAGCCAGCGGCATAAGTGGTACAAATGTACTAGATGCTGATTTGATCGACCAGCCAATTGGCGGGAATAATTAAATAGAAAAGCGGAAGCGCCTTGACCAGCCCCGACAAGCATAAGACAAGCGCTGACAGAAGGCGTTTTTTGCCTTCCGAAGTGATTGACTTATGCCTCGAGGGGATAGGCGCTGTAGCTAAACAATAAACGACATAAACCACAATAGGTTTATGTCGTCTATTTTATTTTTCTAGATTTAAAATATGAGCTCCATCAAAGAAGAATAAATATCTTTCATTGACTTTTCGCTTCCAGATTTGTTCCAATGCTTTTGTATATAAATTGATTTGCAATCGGTATCGCTCTTCTAGTATTGGTTTTGCTTGAATAAATCCACCCTTGTAACGATCAGAAATGCCATCTGATTTAAAGTCAATAAGTACAAGTCCATTCTCATCCTCAAAAACACAGTCGATTATCCCTTGGACAAAAACAGATTCATCTTCATCTTTCCATGCTGGATAGACTTCTGATGCAGGCAATGAAAGAGTAAAGGGTATTTCTCGATTGACCACTTTTGCATTCATAATCCTTTTGCCTAAATCTGACTCGAAAAATTCTACAATTAGCTGGGTATTAATGGCCTCTGCCTGCTCAACCGTTAACAGTTCATCGTTAACCATCCGCTCTACTTGATCCTCAATGTTCTCTAACGTAACAGGTCTTGTCAAATCGACATGCTGCATGACCATATGGAGGGCTGTCCCTCTCTCAGCAGGGCTCAAGGACTTTTCCTGCATAAACTTAGGACGTTTCGTGATTGATTTTTTAAACTTACTTAGCAATTCGGTACCGCTTTGCTCATCAGACATTTCCCGCTGACGCTTCATTTCTGAAACGGATTGCTTCGAGCGATGTGTCGAGGCATTGGCAAAGGAATATTCCCATGTTAATCGAGACTTAATTTCTTGCCCAAAGGGAGAAGTTTTTGGAATAATTTCCTTTTTTTCTACCCGCTCTAGTATAGTGTCTGTTTCCATATTCTTAATGATTTCCTGACTTTTTACTTCTTCAGCACTCATTACTGTCATTTTCCATGCCGAAGGGTGACAGGTAATCTCGGTTGGAATAAGCGTATTATCAGATTTTCTGAATTCTTGGCTATCCTGATGCCGAATAAGCGCTGGCCCAACCCAATCCATATAACAGCCTGCCGCTGCTCTTTCATAATCCTTAAGAAGCCAATCTGTATTCGCAGTTACATCATTCCACTGTTCTATTTTTTTATCTGCATCCTTCAAGGTGCCTATTAAATAAAGCTTTTCTTTCGCCCGAGTCAAGGCCACGTATAGAACCCGCATTTCTTCTGCCAGCATTTCCATTTTCTTTCGACGCTTAAATGCGATTTGAGGTAAAGATGGATAAGAAATTCTCTTTTCAATATTTACATATTTTGCTGCTATGCCGTACTCTTTATCAAGCATATATGGTTTACGGATATCAGACATATTAAAGTTCCGCGACAATCCTGCAATAAATACAACTGGAAATTCAAGCCCTTTACTGCTATGAATGGTCATGATCCGAACAACATCTTCCTGCTCGCCAAGCGCTCTTGCTGCTCCCAGGTCGTCTCCTCTTTCAATCATTCTCTCAACAAAACGTAAAAAGCGGAATAACCCTCGAAATGAAGTCTGCTCATATTGCCTAGCCCTATCGTACAAAGCACGTAAGTTTGCCTGCCGCTGTTTCCCGCCTGGCAGCCCTCCTACAAAGTCATAAAACTGTGTATCCCGGTACAGCTGCCAAATTAGTTCTGAAAGTGATCCCTGGCGCGCCATGGAACGCCATTCGTCCAAATTATCATAAAAATGCCGGACCTTTTCGTATACCTGCTCATTCTTTTCGGTAGGTGTGCTTTGACAGAACCTCTTAAGAGACTCCCAAAAAGTTCCCTTATTGTGCAGTCGTATTTGTGCAAGTTCCTCCTCGTTTAGCCCGACGATAGGAGAGCGCAAGACAGAAGCCAACGGAATATCTTGGAATGGGTTATCAATTACCCTTAACAACGACATCATAATCGCAACTTCAGTTGCCTCAAAATATCCAGAGGAAAGGTTAGCATAAATCGGGATTCCTTGTTGTTTGAACTCTTCGATTATTTGAGGTGCCCAAGTCATGGAACGGAGCAGAATCACCATATCCCGATACATTACTGGACGGTATGATGCTGTTTTTGGATTATAAACTTTCGTTTCATTTGTAATTAATTGTTTAATCTTTGAAGCCATCACTCTAGCTTCAAGCTGCGACTTTTCTAAATCCACCTCATCAAATTCAGAAGGTACGGTCTCTGTTTCTGATTCAGCAGCCTCTGGTGGCAATTCTTTACCATCATTATTTTGATTTATCAACAATAGCTCGATTGGAAATGGTTCATCCTCAGGGTATGGCGCACCGAGCCGGAGTTCAGCGGCTTCATCGTATTCTATTTCTCCAACCCGTACACCCATGATTTGTTTAAATAAATAGTTTGTTCCTTCAAGGACCTCTTTCCGGCTTCTAAAATTACGGGCAAGATCAATTCGTAATCCAGTCCCATTACCGTCCTGCCTGAAACGATTATATTTTCCCAAAAATAGATTTGGTTCTGCTAAACGAAACCGATAGTAGGGTAAGAATCCAGCGCCTTGCTACATTTCTGCAGTAGGTTTCTAGAAACTCCCCCCCGAACCGTACGTACTCCTCTCAGAGTATACGGCTCTCCACTTACAAATATCTATCTTTATTTATGAATTTCAATATGACATTTTTTACATACAACCAATGTTTTCCGTTGTTTTGCAATCATCGCCCATTCCCAATATTTCTTTCCTTTAAGATTCTTCACTTTGTTGATATGATGAATCTCAAATTTCGTGTCAGGATGATTATCTCCACATAGTTCACATTGTTTTGCACTCAACCGTTTTTCTAAGTCGTTTCTTCCTTGATATACATAAAGGTTAGGTTTTTCATCAATATCAAATTTGTAGAATTCTTTTTTCTTATCGAATCCGTCTTTATAGAAATACGCTATTTTTTCACCATGCTTTGTTTCGTACTTTACTCCCCAGTCCTTACCTTGCTTGTTTTTTACTTTCATCTTACCAACTGTGGATTTGAATTTATTCGCAAGTGTTTTTAAACAACTGTATTCCATGACGTATCGTAATTGCCACATTTTTTGATTGACGTTTTCCGCTAGACAATAAAAATTATATAATCCACGGAGTTCAGCGTTATACGTTTCGATGATTTCTAAGTCAGATAGACCGATTAATGCAGGTCTGTGAAGCATATCCCATTGCTTCGCATCTATATCTTTGACCATTTTACGATTGATAATCACTTTTTCAATCGTTCCATTAGGAATTCGCAGCTGTACATAGCCACGATATTTTCGCTTAACCACACCGTTTTTATCTTTTGCTGCACTTAAGTCATGGCTAATTAAAATGTCATAACCCAAAAATCTTGCAGGATTGGTACTGTGTGTAATAAGCGTTTTTTCTTCCGACATTTCTAGCTGAAGATGTTCTTTTAGAAATTCCCCTACACATTTTTTTAGTTGCTCGCAATCCTCTTTACTGCCATTGACACCGATAATAAAATCATCGGCGTATCTTACGTATTTCATGCTTTTATAGCCTTCATTACTCAACTCATAATAGGGTAAGTTTAAAAGAATCTTTTTGTTCTCTTTGTACTCTTTAATTAGAGTCTCGCGAAGTTTTTCTTCGGTGGTCTCCTTAATTTTCTTCTTTAATCGTTGATTTCGCATATCGTATTTTCGGTATTCTGTATTTCTTTTGCGTTTCTTAGGAGTTCCGATATCAAAGGATGGTTTCAGTTCATTTTCAATAAACATATCGAATTCATTCAAATAGATATTAGCTAATAGCGGGCTAATGATTCCGCCTTGTGGTGTTCCACTATAGGTGTTTTCGAATCTCCAATTTTCTACGAAACCTGCTTTTAGGAATTTCCACATAAGCCGAATGAATTTCTCATCATTAATTCGCTTTCTCAAAATGTTGATAAGCACTTGATGATTAATATTGTCAAAGAATCCTTTAATATCCCCTTCTAAAAACCAGTTTACGCCCGAAAATGTATTTTTAACTTCGATTAAAGCGGTGTGACAACTTCTTTTTTCCCGAAACCCATGTGAGTGTTGTGAGAATGTTGGCTCGTAGATAGCTTCTAAAATCATGCGACAAACTTCTTGAACTATTCGATCTGAAAATGTTGGGATTCCTAATGGTCTTGTCTTACCGTTTTTCTTTGGGATATTTATTCTACGGACTGGCTTCGGTTGATAGCTCTCATCTTTTAGTGAGTCAATAATTGCTTTTATCTTTTCCTCACCGAATCCATCAGCTGTTTCATCATCGATTCCTTTTGTTGCACTGCCTTTATTTTTGTATATCTTAGAATAAGCTTTTAGATAGAAACCTTCATTATAAAGATTTCGGTATAAGCGGTCATATTGATAATTTTCTTTCGTTGCTTGTTTCGATAGATTGTATAATACAATATCTGAACTTTGCATAGAGCATTTCGCTCCCTTCTTCATTGTTTATACATTGTAAGCTGCTCCCCTTTGCCATGTAATAGGCTTTCCCTATTTCGGACTACTACGGGAGCTCCGTTACCATATTGGATATTCAGTACCTTTGTACATAGCCAGGTGGCATTCCAACTTAGGTAATCCCCATTTAGTATATTGTATATAGGCTGCGATTCGTTGCCGGAAGGAACACTCATCCTTTTTCTCAATCTTGAGACGCGTCCATTCTTTACATTTCAGAAACTAGGTTTGTGCATCAATCTAGTACACTCGCCCATACTTCATCCCTCCATATATAGGATAAAGTAAGAATGGATTCTAGGTTTCAAACGGTTTCCTAGACGGTCAGCATGCCCCCGCTCGGATTGTTCTTCAAGCAGTTTAGCCTTCTTCCTTATACGAATCTTTGATATCTCGCCATTCAGTCGTAACCTTTCCGTTTAGGTTAACTTATGACTTTAACCGACATGCTACACTCCCTCTTTGGTTTCCCGCCAAGATAAGTCGGCTGATATATAAACCGTTTCTGTAGTTTATTCACCGCCCAATGGTGAAATACACAATACCCTTATGGGCGCACGATAGATTGCTTTACGTCGCCGACCATAAACAGATTACCATTTATCTCATCTTCTTTTGCAACCAGCCTTAAGATGGTTTCCTGAACCATATTGACGTCCTGATACTCATCAACAAATACTTCGTTAAAATGGTTTCTATAGGTTAATGCAGCTTCTGAGGGGAGAAACACTCCAGTAGAGCTGAATTCCCCGGTTAAAATGGCTAGACAATAGTGTTCCAAATCTGCATAATCAACCAAACCCTTTTCACGTTTCGCTTTCTCAAAGCGCTCAGAAAAAGCAGTAACCAAATGGACAAGAGTTTGTATTAGAGGGCGCATTTGGTCCATATCACGTAAGAAGCCTTCTGGCTTTCTTAAAAAAAGTTCTTCTTTAATATCTTGAATCTTCTTTTTTGCTTTATCGCGGAGTTTTTGAGCTTTCTCAGTCAACTCTTTATCATAATGATCCCCTTTTACTTGTTTTGCTCTTGAGAAAGACCATGTCTGCATGGCATTGTAAAGTGCTGACCATGAATCGCGATTTGCCTGTATAAGCGTATTAATGACATTTAGATCATCTAGAAAATTCTCTGCCCTTGGTGCCGGACCACCTGGAAGCTTTGTTACTTCCAATCCACGCTGTATCATTTCCTTTGCACCATCTAGTTGAAGCTCAATATCAAACAACAGTGCTTGAATAAATGGTAAATCTTCTAGATTCGCTGCCTTAGTAGTATCATACATATCAATCATGGACTGTAAATAGTTACTTGGCATAGGATTCGACACAGCAAAATCATAAATATCCCGGACGATATCCATTAAAGCACTATCGCTCCGATCGCTGGTAAAAGAATCAACTAACCGAAAAAATGGCTCATTATCCTTTAACCCATATTCCTCTTCAAACAGCTCATCCATTACTTCATCCCGAATCAATTGTGCCTCTGTCTCATCGGCAATTCTAAAACCAGGATCTACATCAATGAGATAATAGTATTTTCGGATAACCTCCATACAAAAGGAGTGCAAGGTCGAAATGGATGCTTTATTTAGTAAGCTTAGCTGTTTTCGTAAATGCCTTGATTTTGGGTCTTTATTTATCGCCTTTTCCAACGCTTCGCCGATTCGATGACGCATTTCAGCTGCAGATGCGTTCGTAAATGTTACGACTAATAATTCATCGACATCAATCGGGTTATCTTCCGAAAGAATTTTTTGGATAATCCTTTCTACCAAGACAGCCGTTTTACCAGAGCCTGCTGCTGCTGCGACAAGGATATCTTTATTTTTTTCCATAATGGCTTTCCATTGGTCATCTGTCCAAGTTGCCCCTTCTGGTTTAGGCGGTATTACAAAACTACTCATTTACTCCTGCCTCCTTTCTTATTAATTCAAAGATTGTTTCCTTTGGCTGCGGTGTTAGAATTCGGTAATGATTTTCAATTGACTCATCAAATTGGCAAACAGATTTGTAGGAACAAAATGTACAAGGTGTTTTGTCCTTCAGTTTAAAAGGAGAAATGGAAACTTGACCATCAATAATAGCGTCTCCCGTAGTTTGATAGAGCTTTCGAACATAATTCCTTAGATCATCAAATTCATTTAAGCTCGCTACTTTTGATTTCTTCGTAAGGTTGCCATCCTTTTTAATACCCGCAGAAATAATTTGTGAGTCACCCGATTCAAGGGTTTGGTCCATTAACTTAAGAACATTTTGGTCGCCGACCATTAACCCATTCATCTTAAACTTTTTCATGATTTCCTTTTCTATTTCATCAACCGTGAGCAATTTGTTCGTGCTTATCATTGGGTTGTGAACATGGAAATAAAGGACTCCCGCGGGACTTGCTTTCATTTCTATCAGTTCGTCCGAATGCGTAATGACGATATCTAAGTAGGTTAACATTTGGAGGGCAAGTCCATAATATACCTCGTTTAAATTAACATCCTTTTCACTCGATTTATAATCAATGACACGTAAATAAGTATTGTTATTTTCACCTTTTGCTTGATCGACCCTATCAATTCGGCCAGCCAATTCCATTCGTTTTCCATTTTTTAATGAAAACGTTAATGGCGGGAGCTTGCCATTCTTTCCAAAGCTCAGCTCTAATCCAATTGGCGAGAAGCCACTTACTTTTGCGTGATCACTTAAAACTTCAGATGCCCTTGTAATAATTTGTTCTAATTTACGCTTTATATAATGATGACGCTCAGAGCTTAAGAGTATTTCGTTTTGGAGCTTTGGAGCTAAAGCATTCACTGCCGCCTTGGCCAGTTCTTCACATTGCTTCTTAGAAAGAGAATCCCAGCTAAGTTTTTGCTCATTGACAAAATCAGATATATACTTTAAGGCCGCGTGAAATAGCTCACCTATGTCAGGAGCTTCCAGCCGATAGACTTGTCGTTCACGAAGCTTTAGCCCGTGTTGTGCAAAATGAGAAAAGGCACAGCCATTATATAGTTCCATCCTTGAAACACTTGCCTGTATGGTTTCACCATACAATTCATCCGCAGTTTCCTTAGATAACTGAACCGTCTGGTTGGTATAAAAGAGAGAAGAGAACACCTTCTCTGCCCTTGTCTTCCACTCATTTGTGATATAAAAGTTATATACATCCCACCACAGGTCTGAAATGGGATAATTACGCTTTTTCAACTGAAGCTGTGAGGTCAAGAAGGACAGTGTTGTTTTGTGGTTAGTAACAAAGTTCAACTGCTCCTTTTCTGTTAACTCAGCAGGATCTGTACCATAAAAATGCTCTTCTAATTCTGGATACATATCTTTCAATCTCTTAATAAACGATGAAGGTATTAATGCTTTTCCCTCATCATTTGCAAGCGGGTAGCTGACATAAAGAGCTTCTGAAGGTGTGGTTAGTGCTTTGTAGGCAATAAAGTTCTCATCCAATAAACGTGTCCTGCTGCTGGGTGCCACTGTTAAATCTGCGCCTATTAACATTTCACGCTCTTCATCAGATAATATCCCTTCATCGGCAATTTTAGCAGGTAGTATTCCCTCATTTACACCAACAACAAAGGCTGCCTTTATATCTGTTAATCTAGATTTTTCTAAGTCTCCGATTATTACCTGATCCAGGGCCGGTGGAATGAGTGAAAAGTAAAGAGATTCAAATCCTGCTTCTAATATAGTGGAGAATGACTTTAAAGAAACATTTTCATCCCCTAATATTTCAACATACTGATCTAAGAGATCAATACATGCATTCCATACTTGTTCATGTTCACGCATATTTACTAGATTGCCTTTTTGTTCAGCTTCTATTTTTAAATTTTCTAGTTTTGAAGGAATATCTAATTCTTCTAAATATAAATAGATTGCTTCACAAAGCTTTCTCCCTGAATCAGCTTTTTTCAGCCTTCTAGACAAGCGCAGAATCGGGGCTGATATCATAAGTTTCAATTCATTCAATTGCTGTTCCATTTCTTTTTCAGCATCTGTTTGGACATTCGCTTCCATTTCTAAGCCCTTGAAACGGCGATACGTCCAACGTTCTTTTTTCGTCCATTTACTCCCTTTAATTCCATATGCGAGTACATAGTTTTCTAACCTATCCATTTTCTCCCGCATTTTATCTGGATTTTCCTGAAGTGGATATAACAATTCTGTTTTAATTACCCTAAAAACAGGCTCATAACGCCAAAATGACTGAATCACTTCAAGGGTTGACCGAATTAATTCAATTAATGGATGATTCAGCATGGTTCTTTTTTGGTCAATAAAATAGGGAATTTGATAATCGGAGAAAACAGGCTCTACGATTTCATGATAATCACTGCCATTTCTAATCAATAGCGCAACATCCTTGTAGCGAAGGTTCTTAGTCCGAACTAACTGGAGAATTTCACGTGCAATTCCCTCAATTTCCGCTCTACGATTAGCTGCTTGACCAATATGGATGTCTGCTTTTCCATAATAAGGGGAAGCTGGTCTAGTATCGAAATTCCGCTCTAAATGACCTAGAGATGGATTATTCCATTTTTGTTGATGGGATAGGAAGGTTGGATTCTCCATTTCGATTCCTTCAGATTTTGCCAATTCCTGTATTGCGTAACTTGCCTCCGTCGACAAGCGAAACAAATCTAATTCATCCGGAGGTGCTGTAAAGGAATCTCGATCTGTCGTCATTGTAATTGTCACTCTAGGACAATGTTTCATTAATTCTTTCATAACAAGTAATTCCTGTGGGGTAAAGCTATTAAAACCATCTATATAAATTTCTGCATCTTTCAAGTAAGTCGATAGTGAGATCTTTTCTGCAAGCAAACGAAAATAGTCTTCGGAATCGATGTATTTCCCAAAGACCTCATCTTCAAATTGTCGATAAATAATTTCTAAATCATTCAGCTTATCCTGCAAGGCTCTTGAAGCTGTTTCACCATTTCCATTATTCTTTTCAGCCTCTTGCGTCAGTTCTTCTGGTGTAATGCAATACCGTTTAAATTCAGTAATCATCTGTTCAACTTGCTGAACAAAGCCGTTTTTATCAGCTGCACGCTGAAACAGTCTTAATTGGTCTTTCTTTTCTTCAATAATTCTCCGAATGAGCATGCTTATTCCAACACTGCTTAGATGATAACGGCTAATACCGCCAGTCTCCTGCAGTATTCTCCAAGCTAATCGTGAGAAACTGTACACCTGTGCACGAATCATTCCACCAAGTATGGGATTCGTCGCCAATCGATATTCTGTTGAAAACGTCATCTGCTCTGGAACGATATAAATAATTGGTGCTCCCTCTGGATTTTCCAGCAGCCGGTCTTGTATTTCGTTCATACACAATTGAGTTTTACCGCTTCCCGACCTTCCAGTTATCATTCTTAAAGACATGTTTCACCCCCGCTTTCCGATTACCTCTCTATCATTTAATACACTCATTTTATCACAAAAAGAGCACAAACGTTTGGAACACTTCATAGAGATTAAAACCAGTAATGGTAATTTTTAAACAAAAAAAAGAGACGATATCCTATCATCGTACTCTCAGATTTCTATTCTAATTAGAATTGTACATCCATTTCGTTAAGCGGCCAGTAACGGAGGTCAACTTTTCCAACTACCTGGCTGACTGAGATGAAGCCAAAATGCCTGCTGTCCCAGCTTCCTAAGCGGTTATCCCCAAGTACAAATAACTTTCCTTCTGGTACAGTACTTTCTCCCGTAATCTCCTTCAAACTAAAATCACCTGTAAGTTTAATTCCAGGTATTTCTTGCTTATAAACAGATAAAAACGGTTCCTGGTACTTTTGTCCGTTGATATATAATTGATCGTCTCTAAATTCAATTTTGTCCCCTGGGAGACCGATTACGCGTTTCACAAAATCCTCTTTCTCATTGGCATGGAATACAATGACGTCAAAACGACTCAAATCACTAATTTGGTAGCCTAGCTTATTGACTACTAATTTGTTTCCATCCTGAAGAGTAGGCATCATAGATTCTCCCTCAACAACATAGTTAGAAAAGAAAAATGTTCGTATAAAAGCAAAAATGATAATTCCAATTGCAAAAGCTTTAATCCATTCAATCCCCTCTTTTTTCCATTCAATATTCATCATTTTCAGCTCCTCCTTTTCTTCCATTCTTTCCCTCTATTTATCTCCTCATTATGGTCATTTTCCATGCTCTTATTCAATCTTACTTCAATTCTTTTTCCAACATACCAAAGAATAAAAATAATTAGAAAAACAACTGCTGTACGGTAAGGCTGAGTAATCAAAGAATGAAGATCATAACCCACAAAACTCATGGTGAAAATCATCACCATTTTGCCAATTGCCACGGCAAGCATATATTGGTAAATACTGATTTTTGAAAGAGCCGCTACAATATTTACAATAACTGAGGGTGTGAACGGGAAACATAGCAGCAAAAAGAGCGGACCAAAACCGTGACGATCAACCCAATCCATCAACTTTCTAACCTTTGGGTGTTTTGAGAGAAATGAAAATACCCTTTTTTGTCCATATTTTCTTATAAGTAAAAAAAGTATTAATGCCCCTATACAAGACCCCAGCCAAGAATACAAAAAACCCAGCCAGAGCCCAAAAGCACTTGCATTCGCCATTACAAATAATACCAGCGGCAGAAACGGCAAAAATGCTTCAATCATGGGCAGCATGATCCCTGGTAATGGCCCAAAGGAACGATACTCCTGAATTAAGTCCATTATATTTTCTAGTGTGAACCATGCCTTAAATGCTTCAAAGTCCATATGATTGCTCCTTAATTTAATGCTTTGTACTGTTTGTTTTCTTATTGAGTTAAGAATTGGTGAAAGGCCTCTTTATTCTCCTCTAAATCTAACACCAAAACAGCACCTTCCCCTTTTATATTTGCATCTTTATACCCATTCTCTTCTCAACTTCACCCTTCTATGTAATATTTTTAATCCCTAATGGAATTTTACATCATTTAATGTGTCTATATATAATTCATTTTCCCCGAGTTCATATCCTTCTATCAAAAACTTTCTCATACAAGTACCAAATTTTGCAAATAAAAAACGCAAGCTTTTTTAGCATTGCGTTTTCAACAAGATTTTTGTATGATAGATGAGAACACTTGTTCTTGCAGATAGAAAGGAGCCGATAATGGGATGACCAGAATTCCAGAGGATGATCGTAATATAATGGAAAAAGCCATCTATTTGCCAATGGTATTAATTATCTTAAATCGGGATTTGTCCGTTGTGGAAAAGAGTCCATTTAAATTAAAAAAACCCTATATAGTACTAATTGAAGAAACAATGAAAATCATTCAAAAGGAATTAGCAGAAGTTAAACAATATATGAAGAAGAATAACCTCAAAGTAATCGAAACCAAACGTGACGATGCTTTTACCATGTATATGTTTTTATATAAAGGCTATGAAGAAGCTCATAATTACTTTAATCCAAGAATACGCAATAAAGTTCAAGAATTAATGGAATTTTATTATCTCAAACAGCACCCGTCTTTATAAGCTGTTAATGTTTATCCTTAATCTTCTTTTTACCATATTCGAAAGATTCTTCTGATGCTTCCAGAGACTTTGGACGCTGCAATAAATAAAATGACTTTCTTTCATTATATTCAATTCTTTGCATTAACTTTGTCCTTAAATACGATGTCCTCTCCAGTTGAGAAGTAATCGAACTGCACGATACAGGTAATTCAAATGATTGATTATTATTAAAAAGGATTAAAGTTTCTTGAGGATTAATTCGGACCGGCTTTTTTACGTGTTCATGAGAAATCCAAATACACTCTTGACGGTTTGGTGATGTGGTAGGGAAGAAAAAAATGCGGTTGGTGGGATCAATCGCAATCGGAATTTTATGTGCATAACCAACTAACTGTTTTGTACCATTCCGGCGGCCTTCATAATCACATCCATAATACTCACAACTATTTTTGATAATATCGAGCGGTTTAAAAGGGGATAAAAATTCATCTTCTACTTCAATAATCTCTGAATAAATTTTACTGCCATACACGATTGGTTTTATGAACATCGTAAACGGGTTTACCTCATATTCTTCAATTTGCTTCAGCTTCAAAATCTTCAACTCCATTTAGCAATTTTACCCATCATACCATGATTAATTTATGGTTTATTTATTTTTCTGAATTGTTGCGAATATATTCACAAAGTTATTACAAAAATATATGTCAGAAAATTATAAATAATCATTGATATTATCAAAAAAAATCCATATAATATTAAAAAGCATCAGAGGTGATTTTGATGAATGAGAAATCATACACGGAATTAATGAAACTTGGTGCCATGAAACGTCAACGAAAAGAGAATTTTGTCCAGGATTTGTACATTGATATGCTCTTATCAGAAATTCAGTTAACGGTTGAAAAAGAAAAACTTCTAAAAAAAATTGATTGTGCTATTGACCATCGGGATAAAAAGGACTTTTACCTTTTATCCAAACAGCTTATAGAGATAAATAAACGATTTGGGACGTAAAGACACATTTAAAAAAGGAATGGGAAAGGAGATCACTCTCTCCTGTCCCATTCCTTTTTTTGGTTATTTATTCTTCAGTTTTACTTCATATTCTTCCAGCATAGAAATTCGTTCAAGCATAGTAGGATGACTGTAACGGAAAATCTTCACCAATAATGGCGGATTGACCTGACTTAAGCCTGAGCGGGTTAATTCCTGGAAAGAAGTTATTGCAGCCTCAGGGTTCCCAGTCATATTTATTGCATATCTATCAGCCCGTGTTTCCTCATACCGAGAAATTAAATTTGAAAAAGGACTGGTCGTAAACAGTAACATCGAAAGAATCATGAAAAAAAGTGGTAAGGATCGAATATCTCTTGGATCTGGGATTTTTAGTTCTTTCCCAAAACGTACAATCACCCAATTCATAATTCGATAGGTCAGATATAAACCTAACAGTGATAACAGTAAATACAAGGCTATTCCAATATAAATATGATTTTCAACATAGTGACAGATTTCATGTGCCATGATAAATAAAATTTGGTCATCCGATAATTTATTTAAGGTTGTGTCCCATAGTACGATTCTTGCATTTGCACCAATACCGGTTACATAGGCATTTAATGAATTGGTTTCGGCAGACATATTCACTTCAAAGACATGTTCTGCTGGAATTTGAGCCTTGTCTGCTAATTCTAATATCTTTGTTTCTAATTCTTTATTTTTTAAAGGATAAAAATCATTATATAACGGATCGATAACAACAGGCTGTAAAAACATCATGAACAGTGTAAAAGGTATCGATAAAGCCCAAGCATAGAGCCACCAGCGTTTAGCACTTTTTTTCATCAGCCAATATAATACCGGAACAATGATCAGTAACGTTCCGTAATTGATCCAAAAGTCGATTAGTTCCTCCTTCATCCATAACGCAAAGCTTTGAGTTGAGATGTTATACGTTTTTGATAAGGAATAACTAATATAGCTTAAAGGGAATGTCGCCACAAAAGCAAAAAACGAAAGCCATATAAGGTAAATAGCCGTTTGAAGAAGCTTGTACTTAGACGAACTCTCTGCCCATTTTTTAAACGCCTTCGAAAATCCAAATAATAATATAAAAAAATAGAAAAGCCATTCAAAAGGTGTTGAAAGAAAGAATAACAAATTCCTTATTCTCGAATACTCTTCACTCAACATTAACTCTCTGCCATTTAAAAAAGTTGCTGGGTCTGCTTTTGTTCCTTGATATTCAAAAGGCAGGCTTGTGTCTGCGAAGTGAAATAAATACCAGTAGAAAAATACCCCATATAATACATAGGCCAAGACTGCATAAAAACCCATTTTTCTAACCATTTAATGTGTTGTCCCTCCTTTTTGTACAACCTCTCTATACATAGTTTAGTTATAAAGATAATTTTTAGAACAAAAAAAGCCGGATTTACCGACTTATAGAAAATAAGAATATAGGGCAAGGACTGTGATTGAACCTAATACCACAATAATGACATTTGCCCCTAAGAAAGCAGCAGCAAATGCGGCGGCAGCACCTGCTATTCCATACCAGATATCATCCTTTTGCAGCAAAAGGATTGCTGGGAAAATTAATGCTCCCAATGTTGCATATGGGACGTTTTTTAGCACACCTTGGATAAAGGGAGGAAGCTCCTTACCTTTAAACAATACAAATGGAAGCATCCTTGGTATATATGTAACTAAACCCATCCCAATAATCATCCAAAGTATTTCACTTTTCATCGTTAACACCCCCATGCTTTGCCTTCACCATCTCAATCAACTCCATCAAAACAGCAGACAGAATCGTTGAAGTCACAATTGACCATCCTTGTGCCATCATGCCGCCAAGCGTAAAAATTGAATTAAAGATTGCGGCAAGTGCAGCTAGAAATAACACCTTACCACTTTTTTTCAAAGATGGTACCAAGAGACCCACAAACATCGCATAGAGGGCAATTCCCATACTTTCTTGTAACGTTTGAGGAAGACTTGCCCCTATCAAATGACCAACCCCAGTAAATATAACCCAGCTTGAATACGCCAATAAATTTACCCCAAACATGAATCCAGTCGAAGCTGTTCCTTCTTTGGTAGCCACGACTGAAAATGTCTCATCGGTAATTCCAAATGAATAAACCATTTTATTCCCAAGATGGTCATCTTCACATTTTTCATTTAAAGTTGTCGACATTAGAAAATGGCGAATGTTTACGATAAAGGTTGTTAAAACAATTTCAAGTATCCCCGTCCCATAGGCAATCAAGCTTAATGAAATATACTGTGAAGCGCCTGCAAACACTATCATACTCATTAACACAGATTCATATATAGATAGTCCAGTTGTTTTAGCAAGGAGGCCAAACGTCAATGCAATCGGAAAATATCCAATCCCAATGCTTATCCCTGCATGCAGACCCTTTTTAAATTCAGATGATTCCTTTCCGATAGCAAACTCAGACACTTTATTATCCCTTCTCTCTGCATAGTTCAAAAATAAATTTTATCAAATTTTCAGAAAGAATGAAATAAAAAAACATGGCCAGGATTCAGCCATGTTATTTTCCTTATATCTATCATGTCTTTATACGGTCTGAGTAATTTGAGTTTTTAGTGCCCTTCGCAAAATTTTCCCGGTTGTGTTTTTTGGAAGTTCTTCTAAGAACTCAATCGAAGAAGGAACTTTATACTTCGCTAAGTGTTTTCTACAATACTCAAGTAAATACTCTTCGGTTGTATTTGGATTTTTCCTTACTACAAAGCATTTTACTGATTCACCGAGATCCGAATCTGGTTCCCCGAGTACGGCCACTTCTACTACATCTGGATGGTTATAAAGGACTTCTTCGACCTCACGAGGATAAACATTATACCCGCCTACTATTATCAAATCTTTCTTTCTATCAACGATATAGAAATAGCCCTCTTCATCCATTCTTGCCAAGTCCCCTGTATATAGCCAGCCTTCACGGATGGCTGCAGCAGATTCTTCCGGCATTTTATAATAGCCTTTCATGACATTCGGACCAGAAACAATTAATTCACCAACTTCTCCAACAGGAAGTTCCTCCCCAAGTTCATTAACTATTTTGTTTTCAACATGAAGAATAGACGTTCCAATAGAACCAGCCTTTCGCGGGCGATCTAGCGGATTAAAACAGGTAACCGGTGAAGCCTCCGACAAACCATACCCCTCTGATACCGTGACATTAAATTTCTTTTCAAAATTAGTAAGCAGCGCAACAGGTAAGGAGGCACCTCCAGAAATACATAACCTTAATGATTTGAAATCATCTGGATTAGCCTCTGGATATTGATAAAGGAAATTATACATGGTTGGTACTCCAGCAAAAACAGTTGCTTCATACTCTCTTGCCAAATCAAAAATTTCCTTAGGACTAAATCTTGGTGCGATCAAGATGGTTGCACCACTCAACAATGGTGCATTTAAAGCTACCGTTAAGCAGAATACATGGAACATAGGAAGAGTCGTGATGACGCGGTCTTGTTCATTCATCTTTAAATAATCGCCGACATCACTGGCATTGCTGTATAAATTTTTGTGCGTTAGCATTGCACCTTTTGGTTTCCCTGTGGTTCCAGAGGTATAAAGAATAATGGCGGTGTCATCATCCAGCAGCTCAGGTCCTTTAAAGGAGAGGTCACCTGACGCAACCACTTTTGTAAACGATTTCATTTTAGGGTAAAGGGTAAGTGATTCAATATTATGCTTAGCCATTCCATTTTCACTAGTTTCACAGAATACAAAATTCTCTACCTTAGGCAAGAAGGCATGTACTTTTTCAGCTAGAGGGATGGCCATATCCAGCGCGACTACAAGCTTTACATCACCGTTATTTAATATATATCCAATCTCATCTGCTGTGTATATAGGATTAACAGGAATCACTGTAGCCCCTAACCGTAATGCCCCGTATAAACCAATAACAAAATGCGGTGTGTTTCCCAGTAATAAAGCAATATGGTCCCCTTGCTTTACTCCTAATTTTTCTAAGCCAGAAGCAAACTTTGTAATCGCTCCATCCAATTCAGCGTATGTAGTACCTTGTCCCATAAAATAATAAGCAGTTTTGCTGGCTGACTCTCTAGCAGTTTCTTGAAGTTTTGATGATATATTCATAATTTCCCTCCTTTTGTGAATGAATACTCATTCACCTAATAATAATAATTTTCTAAATATATTATATTTAAAGAAATTTAAGTATACAAGCATAAAATTTTAGAGATTTCATTCCTTTCCCACTTCCACTAAAAAAGAACCCCATACTGATTATGGAGTTCCTTTTTATTCTTGTTTTAAGTGAAAGGTAATTTCATTGGCTGCTTGCTTCGCTATAATTTGGGCTTCTTCCATCGTAGTTCCTTTTGCAATAACATATGCATAACGGTGCCCCATAGATAATGGCGGAGTGAGGTAGGTTCCTATTTTTGGCTTTACATATACTTCTTCCACTCCAGGTGTATCCGCTGCCCTTCCCTTACCTGTGACCTTTTCTAAAATGCCGCTGGATTCAAGAATTAGGTGTTGAGTATAAACGAAATAATTTGTGCGCTTGTCTAGTGATGGGGATTCTCCAACTAACATTTTTAGCGTTTCTTCTACTAAGCTATAACCAAAAGCTGTTTGGATCATCTTGTTCATCGCTCCGCCAGAAATTCTCGGATTAATTTCAATAAGTTTCCAGCCTTCGTCCGTTAATCTTAACTCTAAATGAAAGGCACCTGTTTTAAGATTTAAGGATGAAACAATGGTATCAATCACATCCCGTAAACTTTCTTCTAAATACGAAGGTACTTCTGCCAATACACCGTACCCGGTAACAATAAATCGTCTCCCCTTTGTTATTTCCTGCTTTATTATAGCGCCTATTAGGATTTGCCCCTCGGAAACTAGGACCTCCACTAAGTATTGATCGCCTTCTATATATTCTTCAATAAGAATGGTTTCATTAGGGTTTTTCGTTTGCAGTCTGACCACACAGTTCTCTAATTTTCTCATGTTTGATGCAAATAGAACATCTTTTGATCCAGTCGATGAAGCACACTTTACTACGACTGGAAATTTTATTTTACGATGGGAAAGCATAAATGGCAGCTGAATACCCTGCGAAATTACTTTAAATCTAGGTGTAAAGGATTGGTTCGAGAAGAAATTTCTTGTATTTTCCTTATTTTCCATAATCGCAATGGCCTCCGTTGATAAAAGGTTATCACAAAATTTATCAGCGAGTGCAGAAGCGATTCGAACATAGCTATCTACAAAACTAGTGATTAAGACAATTTCATTTCCACTCTCCTGCAATAAACTTATTGGTTCTATTAATTCTTCCCTATTAATGGGATTCACAAGAGTGAGTTGATGAACTTCCTGATATTCACTTCTTTGCTCGATTTGTTTTTCCTGATCAGTAAAAACAACTGTATAATATCCTAAATCCATTGCAGCTTTTACAGCATCTCTGCTGGACCCGGATTTATTTAATCCGATAAAAATGATTGTTTTCATTCTCCTCACTCCGATTTCCCCTGAAAAAGATTAATGCCCTATATGTTATGAAGGATATATAGATTTGTTTATGACCATACACAACATTTCAAATAATTTGTACAGAAGAACAGTAAACGTTATTCAATTAACACTAAAATAGGCAAGAAAACACGGTGATTTATTCTCACCGTGTTTTCTGCTTTAATAAATTAAGTTGATGAATTCTTCTTTTGAAATATTTCCAAAATAATAGGATGTGTCAATATCGTTAAGTGCTGCTTCTAATTCTACCTTTTCGTAGCGAACATGCTTCAGTTTATTCTCAATCTCACTTACATCGCCAACGCCAAAAAAGTCACCATATATTTTACAGTTTTCAATAATACCTTTATCCACATCTAATCGAACATCAATTTGCCCCACAGGGAACCGGTGGGAATGCTGGAGATTAAACTTTGGCGATTTCCCATAGTTCCAGTCCCAATTTTGATAGCGTTCCTTAGAAAGCTGGTGAATTTTCTCCCAATCCTCTTCCGTAAGCACATACTCCGTTACTTCTTCGCCTTGAAAAATAAACTTCAACAAGGCAGAACGAAACTCTTCAACAGATATTTTCTCTGTCAAAAATTCTGAAATATTAGCCACTCTGCTGCGGACTGATTTAATTCCCTTAGATTCAATTTTATCCTTTTTCACCCTTAAAGCGGAGACAATATGATCCATTTCCGAATTAAAAAGGAGCGTTCCATGAGTGAACATTCGGCCCTTTGTTGAGAATTGGGCATTCCCGGATATTTTCCTTCCTTCAGCTAAAATATCATTTCTGCCGCTTAATTCTGCATTTATCCCCATCTGTTTAAGAGCTGCAATAACCGGTTCTGTAAATTTGCGGAAATTGTGAAAGCTGTCTCCGTCATCTTTTGTAATAAAGCTATAATTTAGGTTGCCAAGATCATGATATACCGCTCCGCCGCCAGACAATCTGCGTACCACATGTATCCCATTGCTTTCAACATACTCCGTATTGATTTCTTCTATTGAATTCTGGTTTTTCCCAATGATAATCGACGGCTCATTTATGTAAAATAATAAATACGTTTCATTGATATCAAGATTTTTCAAGGCATACTCTTCAATGGCGAGATTTATACGTGGATCGGTGATGCCTTTATTATCGATAAATAACATACTATCCTTCCCTTTCCTATAGTGAAATGGTTTGAAATTCTTCTGCAAGTTTTATTATACCAGTATATTCAGAGCTTGCCTCACTGATAAGCTTTGATAGATCTCCGTAATGAGGAAGATGGGTTAGAATTAATTGTTTAACTCCTGCTCTTGCTGCAAATCCCCCTGCATCCATGCTATTCATATGACCTGCAGACTTCCCATTTTGATGCTGATAGAAATTACATTCACATAATAATAAATCCGCATCTTTACCAAACTCAATAAATTCTTCTTTGAAGGAGCTGTCACCTGTATAAACGATTGATTTTCCATTCACCTCTATTCTCATTGCATAGCAAGGTACTGGATGGTCTGTTTTTAAGAAGGAAACCTGAAATGGTCCGACAGTAAGAACCTCATTAGGCGAATAGGCCATTCCCTTTGTAATTTCTTTATAGGTTAATTTTGCAAATTCTGTTTGGTCATAGGAAGGTCCATAGATAGGCAGGGTCGGAAAACTCTTGCCTAAAAAGCCCTGAATTAAGCGGGCATGCTGTAATACACCAATATCTGCAATATGATCTGGATGATAATGGGAGATTAACAACGCATCAAGCTCTTCAGGCTCAACAATATTTTGCATTTTCGCAAGAACACCACTGCCACAATCCATTAATAGTTTAAAACCTTCATGTTCAAGTAAGTATCCAGAACTTGCACCATTTTGTTTCGGATATCCACCCCAAAAACCAATAATTGTCAACTTCAACTAAGTGCCTCCTTTTTATAAAAAAAGAAGCTATTATTAAAACAGCTTCCGGTTCATTGATTTACGTTAAGATACTCTAATACACCTTTTACAGCTTCCTCACCCTGGTCTATACAATCAGGAAGTCCGACACCGCCGAAGGATGCACTGGCTAAAAAGACTCCAGGCAGTTCAGATTTAATATGGTTTCTAATGGACTCGAGGCGCTGTTTATGACCCACAGTGTATTGCGGCATTGAATCTTTCCAGCGTGAAACGATGGCAAAATCAGGCTGCATTCCAATCTCCATTGTCCTGCTTAAATCATCAAGTACAATCTTAATAATCCTATCATCAGAAAGTTCAACGATTGTTTCGTCCCCGGCTCTTCCTACATAACAGCGCAGCAGCACTTTACCCTTCGGAGTAGAGTGTTCCCACTTTTTATGTGTCCAAGTACAGGCAGTAATAGAATAATCACCATTCCTAGAAACAACAAATCCTGTTCCATCAATATCCTTTTTTATGGCTTCTTCAGGAAATGCAAGGGCCACCGTGGCAACAGATGTGGACGGGACTGACTTAAATGGATCAAAAAAATGATAGTCTGAGAACATCGATTGCGTAATTTTATGTGGTGTTGCTGCAACAACACAATCAGCAGCTAATGTTTCACCGTTATTTAGATAAAGCTCATACTGCTTATTTGGCTTTGTTATTTTATCAACCCGATGCCCTTTCAGGATGGAATTAGGGTCTAGCTTCGCTTCAATCGCCTCAGCAAAGGACTGCAGGCCAGATTTAAAGGTTAAAAAAACACCCTTATTCTTCTCGGCAGGTTCTTGGGTTTTCGGTTTTGCAGGTGAGACCTTTTTCATCCCTAAAATGAGGCTCCGGTGCTTTTGTTCCACCTCATAGAATTGTGGGAAGGTCGACATTAAGCTCATTTGATCGATATCACCGGCGTAAATTCCTGATAATAACGGTTCAATTAGATTCTCAACCACCTCATCGCCTAACCTTCTTCGAAAGAATTCTCCTAAAGACTGGTCCCTATTACCTGGTGATCTCGGTAATATAAAATCTGCAGCTGCTCTGACCTTCCCTGGAATCGAGAATAACCCTGTTGTAATAAAAGGCCCTATTTCAGTTGGGATTCCCATTATTGAACCCCCAGGCATTGAATGAAGCTTGTCATCAACAAGGACATAAGATTTCCCTGTTGAATTAGAAACTAATTGTTCCTCCATTCCTACTTCCTTTGCAAGTCTAATCATGCTCACTTTTCTAGCAAGGAAGGAATCAGGACCTCTTTCAATGGTAAAACCGTCCCTTATCACGGTTTGCATTTTACCTCCGAGACGGTGAGATGCTTCAATAAGTTTGATTTCGATAGGCAGCTTTTTTTCATTGATAATTTTTTGAAGGTAGTATGCTGCAGTAAGCCCGGCAATTCCTCCCCCAATGATGGCTACCTTCTGTTTTTCTTCCGCCACGGATATCGACCTTCTTTCTTTTTACGATTCTGATCAGTTGGCTAATCTTTTTAAAATAACAGTAGACATTGCATCAATTAGATCATCATGTGCGTTTGGCATTGCAGGACGATAATAACTCGCCCCAACTTCCTCAGCTGCTATTTTGCATTCATAGTCGTTATCATAGAGTACTTCTAAATGTTCACAAACAAAGCCGACAGGTGCATAAACAAATGCTTTGTATGGGTGTTCTTTCGCCAAGTCCCGAGTTAAATCCTGAACATCTGGTCCCAACCAAGGATCTGGTGTATTTCCCGCACTTTGCCAGCCAATCGCATACTTACTTATTCCAGCTTGCTTTGCAATTAAATCAGCTGTTTCTTGAAGCTGACTTGGATATGGGTCTCCAAATTGCAAAATCTTCTCAGGAAGACTATGAGCGGAGACAATCATCATAGCGTTATCTTTTTCTTCTTGAGGCATTTGCTCATAAATTCCTTTTAACTTTTCTACCCAGTAGGTAATAAACTTAGGTTCATCATACCAGCTGTCAATGGATGTGATGTTAATGCCACCGAGTTTTTCGGCTTCTTCCTTTGCTCTGTTATTATAAGATTTAATACTAAATGTTGAAAAATGCGGTGCTAAGACAATACTAACAGCCTCGTTAATCCCATCTGCATGCATTTCCTTAACAGCATCTTCGATAAATGGTTCTATATGCTTTAAGCCAAGGTACATTTTAAACTCTATATCATCCTGGATCTGATTTAAATGTTCTTCTAGTTTTTCAGCCTGCTCTATTGTAATCTTTGCAAGAGGTGATATACCGCCTATTGCTTCGTAGCGGCTTCGTAACTCTTCAATCATTTCTGGAGTGGGCTTTCTGCCATGCCGTATATGTGTATAGTATCGTTCTAAGTCATCTAATTGATATGGGGTTCCGTATGCCATTACGAGTAATCCCATTTTCTTTTTAGTCATCATTCGCACCTCGTTTTTAAGTCTCGTTGCCCTATCCCAAATCTTAAGACCTTAAAATGGCCTCATTCGGATTTAGAGGGCCGCTAAGTGTTTAGGGCCCTCTTTTTTCATGCATATTATATTGTGCCAAAAAAACAGCTTTCTTACCAATATTAGCACTCAAATAGCGGTTTTATCTGCTGCGTTTTGCTGCGGAATACTCATGAACAAATGAGGTTAATCTTTTTAACGTTTCAGGGTTAACGGACGGGAATACGCCATGGCCAAGATTAAAGATATAGCCTCCCTGAGCCATGCCTTGATCTAGAATGACTTTAGCTCTTTCTTCAATCACTTCCCAAGGTGCTAACAGGATTGCTGGGTCAAGATTACCTTGAACGGTTTTTTGAATTCCTAATTCTCTAGCTTGTTGAATCGGCAAACGCCAGTCTAATCCAACGACATCAAGCGGAAGGTCATTCCACTCTAAAGCAAGATGGCTCGCACCTACGCCAAACATAATAAGTGGAGCATTCTCTTCTTTCAGTTCTGTGAAAATTCTATTCATGACCGGCTTAATAAAGTAGCGGTAGTCCTCAACATTCAAGGCACCAACCCAAGAATCAAAGATTTGAATCGCTTTAGCTCCAGCCTTAATTTGTGATTTCACATATGTAATAATCATATCAGCAAGTTTTTCCATTAAAGCAAACCATGCTTTAGGCTCAGAGTACATAAAAGCTTTTGTCTTATTATAGTTTTTAGAAGGTCCGCCTTCGATCATGTAACTTGCAAGTGTAAAAGGAGCCCCAGAAAATCCAATTAACGGAACAGACAATTGTTCTTGAGTTAATAATTTAATCGTATCTAAAACATATGGTACGTCCTGCTCAGGATAAATTTCACCAAGTTTTTCAACATCTGCTAATGATGTGATTGGGTTATCAATAACAGGTCCAATCCCAGACTTTATTTCCACCTGCATTCCAATCGCTGGAAGCGGAGTCATGATATCTTTATATAAAATAGCCGCGTCAACATTGTACTGCTCAACTGGAAGACGGGTAACATACGCACACAGTTCAGGCTGGTGAGTAATTTCAAACAAAGAGTATTTTTCTTTAATCTCTCTATATTCTGGCTGCGAACGTCCTGCCTGACGCATAAACCAAACAGGTACATGGTCTGTTTGTTCCCCTCTTGCTGCTTTTAAAAATGTTTCATTGATTTGCTTCGTCATCTAAATAAATCCACCTTTCGAAAGACATGTCTAATTATATTCTAATATATGTAGCATAAAATTAAAAACTTCATAGTGTACATAACACAGTTCTCACTATATCGATTAATCCTATTTGTGTATAGCTTACGATGAAAAGTGTCAAAAAAAAGTCGTTTTTACGTTTAATATTTATTCAAAACCCTTTCACCACTTTAATGCAGATTCATATTCTGTAATACATCTGCGGGCGAATACCTATATTTGTCCTTTTGATGAAGGTGAAAGGGGGTCATTTTATGCTTATTGAGCTTTCAGCTCTCCATTGGATATATGTTGTCTTTATTGCTCTTATTATCGGATTTATGGTCAAGCGAAGAGATACCACGCTTATCTGTATCGTCGGGATATTCCTGATTGCGATTACGGCAACGGGATCATTAAGCAGTTCAGTTAGCAGTATTTTCAACAGTTTTATATATGCGATTACAGAGCTGTTATCAACCATCCTAGTCATTTCCATCATTGTGGCTATGAGCAAAACTTTAACTTCTACCGGGATAAACGATGTAATGATTTCACCTTTTACAAAATTAATCCGTAACCCTGCACTCGCATATTGGACCATTGGTATCTTAATGATGGTCATTTCCTGGTTCTTCTGGCCATCCCCAGCAGTTGCCCTTCTAGGAGCAGTGCTTCTTCCGGTTGCCTTACGGGCGGGACTTCCAGCCTTGGGTGTTGCGATGGCAATGAACTTGTTTGGACACGGTATAGCTTTATCAGGTGACTTTGTCATACAGGCTGCCCCGAAATTAACTTCAGATGCTGCTGGAATTCCAATCGGTGATGTCATCAGTGCTAGTATACCCTTAGTATTTGTAATGGGGATTGTAACAACGATTGCTGCCTTCTATTTCCTAAGGAGAGATATGAAAAACGGAGTATTAAAGCCAACTCCATATGTACCTATGGAGACAAATGAAGAAACCGCAGCCGAGAAAAATCTCCTTACTATTGGCCAAAAACGATTCTTTGCCATTCTTGTTCCGATATTATTCGTCATTGACGTTGCAGCTATGTTTATCCTTGACCTGACTGGCGGTGACGCAACAGCATTAGTTGGTGGGACATCGATTTTCATCCTTCTCCTAATCACCATGGTCAGCCATAAAAATAAGGGTCTTGAGAAAACAACAACCTATTTAATTGAAGGATTTACCTTCGGGTTTAAGGTCTTTGGCCCAGTTATCCCAATCGCAGCCTTCTTCTATTTAGGTGATGCCGGTTTTGGAAAGATTATCGGTGACTTTTTACCAGATGGGTCTCAAGGTATCGTGAATGATCTTGGTATTGCGTTAGCCAATATCGTTCCATTAAGTAAAGTGGTCGGAGCAGTGACGCTAACCACCGTAGGAGCGATTACAGGTTTAGACGGCTCTGGATTTTCAGGAATCTCCCTCGCAGGGTCTGTCGCCGGCTTGTTTGCGGTTGCAATCGGTAAAGGTGTCGCCACTCTAACTGCACTTGGTCAAATTGCAGCCATCTGGGTTGGGGGCGGAACTTTGGTCCCTTGGGCATTAATCCCTGCTGCCGCTATTTGTAACGTTGACCCATTTGAGTTAGCAAGGCGAAATTTACTTCCAGTCGTAATCGGTCTTGTTGTCACAACGATCGTGGCAATGTTTCTAATATAAAAAAGAGGCAATAGCCTCTTTTTTTGTTACTTTCTTAATTTCTTTTTAAAGAAGCTGTAAATAAATATAGATGCCAACACCCAAATATAGCCAAATGCAAAGCCGCCAATAACATCAGTAGGGTAATGGACTTGAAGAATGACACGGCTTGCACCAATCAGCAATAGTAACAATACAGTTACAGTCATGACGATTCTTTTCGCTAACGCTGAATTCATCCCTTCTATAACGAGATAGGCAATAAAAAAGTAAAACGTCAATCCAACCATCGCATGTCCACTAGGAAAACTTAAACTATCAACATGTGCCAAATGTTCGAGTTCTGGCCTTGGACGTGCAATCCAGTCTTTTAATAGCTTATTCACTTCATTTCCCAGTGCTGTTGATAAGGCAATAGCGGCTGCTCCCAAGAAGTGCCGTTTTATCAATAATAACCACACTAAAACAATCAACGCGACTATACCAATGCCCTTCTTATCTCCCAATTCAGTTAGCAAAAGAAAAAAAGGGTTTAGAGCGTCGGGTACATAGGCAAATATGTCCGCAAGTTTATCATCCAACCAAAAGGTTTGTTTAGCAGCTACTTTAATAGAAGTATAGATTGCTATGAGAATAGCAAAACCTAAAAGTAAGTATGTATAACTATTTCCTTTTTTCATCGTGTACATTATCCTTTCTCTCTGTCAAAACTCTATAAAATTATAAAGAAAACAAACTTAAAAATCTATATAATAGTGTAAAAGTGTTAAAATAGTTTGTAACTACTACTACTATGTTGTTGGGGGGGAATTTTAATGATTAATCAATTGTTTTCTAAATTAGAAGGTTACTATGATGAAATGGTAGCCATTCGCAGGTTTATGCACCAGCATCCTGAATTGTCCTTTCAAGAATATAATACTGCACAGTTTATCAAGACATTTTATGAAAAGCTTGGAATAGAAGTAAAAGGAAATGTTGGTGGTAACGGGGTTGTTGCGAAAATATACGGCAAAAAGCCTGGTAAAACGGTAGCATTAAGAGCGGATTTCGATGCGCTCCCTATCCATGATGAAAAGGAAGTTCCTTATAAATCATTAGTTCCGGGGGTCATGCATGCCTGCGGCCATGATGGACATACAGCCACGCTTCTTGTACTCGCGAAGGTACTAGATGAATTGAAAGATGAGCTGGAAGGTAATTATGTCTTTATCCATCAGCATGCCGAGGAATTTGCACCAGGCGGAGCCATTACAATGATTGAAGATGGCTGCTTAGAAGGTGTTGATGTTATATTTGGAACTCATTTATGGGCAAGTGAGCCAACCGGCACCATCCAATATCGAACAGGTCCGATTATGGCGGCAGCTGATCGTTTTGAAATTGATATTCAGGGCAAAGGCGGACATGGAGCACAGCCTCATAAGACAAAGGATGCCATTGTCACCGCTTCACAGCTAGTTTTAAATTTACAACAAATTGTAAGCCGGAAGGTGAATCCAGTTGAGTCCGCGGTTGTTACAGTAGGAACATTTATGTCTGAAAATGCGTTTAACGTAATAGCAGATAAAGCAAAGCTTGTTGGGACCGTCCGAACCTTTAATGATGATGTTCGTCAATACATTGAAGAAGAAATGGAGAGAACTATTAAAGGAACTTGTTTCTTATCAGACAGCACCTATAAATTTTTGTACGAAAGAGGTTATCCAGCAGTAGTCAACCATACAAAAGAAACAGATTTTCTTATTTCAGCAGCTAAGGAAGTTCCTGAAGTTCTTACCATCGAAGAATCTGAACCGCAAATGGGTGGAGAGGATTTTGCTTATTACTTAAAGAAGATACCAGGCACCTTCTTTTTCACAGGTGCTAAACCTCCTGGTGCCGCACCAGGCTACCCTCATCACCATCCGAAATTTGATATCGATGAGAATGCGATGTTAATAGCTGCAAAAACACTAGGTACTGCAGCAATTAAAATACACCAAGAAGATTAATGCAAAAGCCCCTGAACGTGATTAAAGTTCAGGGGCTTTTTTTAGAATTCTTAATCGATAAACGTTCATAGCCGTCTCACCTAATTGTTTCAACAAGTTGTTATTGGCATATGCACCCACAAATGCACCAATGCCCGGCACTAACTGGAACATCTTAACAAGGTCAATATAATCCCTATATTCCTGTTGAAATTTGCGCCAATCCATTTCCACCAGTGTCTGCTTTCTCTCTTCCCAGTTTTCAATGTCAGACAAGGTTTCTCGGCGAATATCATCACTTGAGAAAGCAAGCTGGAAGATATGCAGTAAAAATAGCCGTTCTTCAAATTCCTTTGTGTTAAATCCGTAAATAGCAGCTGCTTCAAAAAGAAATTTCATTTTTATGGAAAGCAGTAATGGAAAATCGGCTAGACCCAGCAGTATTCCCCCTGCGCCCGTCCCTGCCCCCTCTATGAGAGCAGTTTTCTGAAATACAGCACACTTTTTTCTCATTAATTCATCACGTTCTTCTAGGGTAAGACCTGCAGCTTGATTTTTGTTAGTCGTGAGTTGGGACCCAAATAAGGTGGTTTTGACCATTCCCTTTATGCTTTCTGTCATGACCTCGTGGACCTTTTCTGGGATCATTTCATTAATTTTCCCTTGAGCCTTTTTGGATATTCGATTCATCATCCCTGAACGTCTTGTTAATTTTCTTTTCCATTCAACCACTTCACCGTATACCTTTAACTCATATTCATTCATACCCTCACTCCCCTCAGCAAAAGAATATTAGATAGTTTCCGAATCCATTCATGCTTTTAGTCTTTTCTTACTATAAACATTTACAAATAAAAAACTAAACAATAATCCTGAGAGTAGAACTGCTAACGAATAGACCCATTCCCCTTTTATCAAAACAATCAAGGTAAAAACGGTAGATTGAATATAGAGAATAGTTTTTAGAATAGATTGGAATGCAGCCATTTTGTGCTTTTTTGAAACAGGATATAATTCAATCCAAAGCTTGTTTTGGTGATGATTCCATAAGGGCAGCAGTTGAAATCCAGTTAAATATATAAACAAGAGTGACAGAACTATTTGCCCCCACCCAAAGGAAATAAAGTACAGTGCTAAAGCGCCAATTACGGTTAGACGAATAAATAGACCTAGATAATCAGATGCTCTCATAAATGTTCGTGCAAATAAGTAATGATAGGTTTTATTCTGTAAAAAAGAAATGGATTGAATAAATACGTCCAGCCATTTTCTTCTCTTAACAGTATCCTTTAATTTCGGTACATCTGTGAATAAATTAGCTAGTCGATAAAAGGAAGCCATTCGCTTCTCTTCTTGAGCAATAAGTAAATCCCACTTCAACCCCATTCTTTTCGTTCTAACATAGAAGGAATGATAGTAAAATGCCAAAATGAAGGCAAATATCAGTAAGAAAAGTATATTGGCGCTGCTAAATAATAAAAAGGTAAAGATTACATTAATGAAATAACGGACGAACATGTCCCACATATAAACCGAGGGCTGAACATAATAGTGAATTCTCCAATTAACGGCAAGATTCCATGCTTTTATTATTAACAGTACCAATAAAAAAATAAAAAATGATTGAAAACCATTTGAACTCACGTGTGCATACATTGGCATCAAAATGGCTAACACCATTAATAAGATATATCCTTGAAAAACTAAACTTATTAACCCAGAGCGCAAGAAATATCCCTTTAACCTAGTTTCAAGTGGTATCAAAAATACCTGATCAGCTTCAAGTAAAAAAGTATATACAGGGCTATGTGTTAAAAAAAGCCCTATAATAAAAGCAATAATAATCTCCGCAGGAAACTCAGTTGATAAATAACTTATCCACTCTTGATAATAAAAGGCAGCCGTACCAATTAGAAATAGCAGGACAACAACCAGATGACCATTTAATATATAACGAAGATAAACCCCAAATTCTTTTAAACGTTGGACAGATCTTTCTTTCCACAGCTTTTTCTCATCAAACATATTTTTCTTCCTTTGTTAATTGGATATATAAATCATCTAATGAAGCTGTGGGCATTGAAAATTCCTTTCTGAGATCAACAAGTGTCCCTTTGGCACGAACTTTTCCTTCATGCAGAATGATAAATGAGTCACAGTATTTTTCGGCAGTGGTAAGAATATGGGTTGACATTAGTATACCTGCACCGTTTTCCTTCATTTTTTTCATTAGATCAAGCAATGATTGAATCCCTAGCGGGTCAAGACCAACAAATGGCTCATCCACGATATAAAGAGATGGCTGCACCAAAAAGGCACACATAATCATCACTTTTTGTTTCATTCCTTTGGAAAAATGAGCTGGAAACCATTTCAGTCTTTTTTCCATTCGAAATTCAGCTAATAATTTCTCAATTCTTGTTTTATATGTAGTCTCATCTAATCCATATGCCATTGCCGTTAATCTTAAATGTTCCTCGAGGGTGAGTTCTTCGTATAAAACAGGCGTTTCTGGAACAAAAGTAAACATTTTTCGATAAGCTTCTTTATCTTCGGTTATTGTACGTCCATTTATTTTCACTTTTCCGCTATGCGGTTCCATTAACCCAATAATATGTTTAATCGTTGTACTTTTACCAGCACCATTTAGTCCAATTAATCCAACCAATTCTTTTTCTTTTACTTCAAAGGATACATCTTTTAGAACTGGGTTTCTTGTATAACCGCCAGTTAGGCCTTCAATTGATAATAAAGACATGATTTCCGTCCTTCCTATATCATGATTTCCTTACATTTTACCAAATCGCAGTTAATAAAAATAGGAATTCAAATTTTTGATATTTTTTTTGTATATTTCAACTCAAACGGGTTATCATAATATTCGAAGGGGAAACACCTACTACTCGATGAAGTGATTCATCAAAAATTTGAAATGAGGTGTCTGTCAAAGACATTTAACTTTTCAAACAAGTAGCTTCTAAACGTTTCAAATAAGGGGATGGTTGTTTTGCACAAGTTGCCTTGTAACCATTTAGAGTTCAAATAACACCAGCTATTTATCAAAAAAATAAATGAGGTGTTTACTGCAGATTATCATCCGTTTTTATAAGTTGGGAAAACTATAAAAACACATAGGGGATGGTCAGCTTGAACAATGATTACTGTTTATAAAAAACACTAAATTGTCAAATGAGGTGTTTATCAAACGTAATTCCTGAATGAACGTATAAAATGAAGCAATGCCCCTTCGAGAGGACAGGATTCCATGCGGATCCTGTCTCTTTCTTTTTTTATTGCTGATACATATGGTAAAATACGGATATCAAAACCAATAAAGGGGTTGTCTATAAAATGAGTGATTGCATTTTTTGTAAAATAGTTAATGGTGAAATTCCAGCGGCAAAAGTATTTGAAAATGATCATGTTTTGGCCTTTCTGGATATCAGTCAGGTAACAAAAGGACATACACTGGTCATTCCTAAAGTACATAAGGAAAATTTGTTTGAACTAACTCCCGACATCGCTAAAAACCTTTTCGAATCTGTTCCAGCGATTGCAAATGCATTAAAAGAAGAATATAAGCCACTCGGCTTAAACTTAGTTAATAACAATGGTGAACAAGCGGGTCAAACGGTATTTCATTTCCACGTGCATTTAATTCCACGCTACGGTCAAGGAGATGGATTTGGAGCCGTTTGGAAATCAAATACAAGCGATTATACTCCACAAATGCTAAAAGAGATGGCGGCAAATATCAGTAAGCATTTCTAAAAGAAAGAATAAATTATCTGAAAATTATATCTTTATTATTTTTATATACCTGTGCTATAATGATATAAAGTTTTTCGCTGTAGGCATTAGCGCACTACAGGAGGAACAAATAGCTGAGTTCAGCAGAGGAGAGATGAGAAATGAATACAAAGAATCTAGTAGTCCTATCACTTTTGGCGGGAATTGGGGTAGTCTTGCACACGGTTATGCCAGCCTTTCTTACCATTAAACCAGATATGATGCTTGCAATGATGTTTTTAGGAATTATTCTGATTCCAGATATTAAGAGTGTTATGCTGTTGTCCATTGTGACCGGAGCATTATCTGCACTAACTACTGGTTTTCCAGGAGGCCAGATTCCAAATATCATTGATAAGCCCATTACAGCATTGGTCTTTTTTGGTTTATTTTTGGCATTAAAGCAATACCGTAATTCTATCATAAGTGTTGCAGTTTTAACTGCTATTGGGACATTGGTTTCAGGCTCTGTCTTTTTAGGAGCAGCCCATTTCATTGTTGGCCTGCCAAGTTCTTTCGCTGCACTTTTTGCTGCAGGTGTCTTACCTGCAATTGCCCTGAATACAATTATTATGGTTATTTTGTATCCAGTTGCACTTTCAGTTGCCAAAAGAACGAAGTCGTCATCATCTATTATCATTTCCAAATAATACAGAGAGAAAAGAACCTAAGAAAGGTTCTTTTCTTTCTATAAATCCTGACAATAATTAATTAAAAACTTGATAGTATAATAGCCACTATCAAAAAAACACCTCCACCTCCTGCTAATGCTGAAGCTCTTTTCTTTAAGACTTGCTTAGGTGGGTAAAACCCTGGTCTTTTTAAGGCTAACGTATTCCAAATAGCACCAACAAAGAGCAATACACTTAGTAAAAAAAGAATCGTACTTACGCTTTTCATATCCTACCCCCTATTGAAGACCCAAGAGTTGATACTTTCATTCATATGTTTTAGTGACCATCTCTATGTAGAATATTCAAAAGGTTGAAATTATTAGGAGGAAAAACGAAATAAAAAGAGAAATAATTGTTATAGATTTTATAAAAATAAAATTTTCAAGTAGAAAAATACGTAATTTCTAAAAATTTTGTGAATTTACACTTTATTAATTTTTATTTTATTGGCATAATGTTAATAGAGAAATAAAAAAGTAGGTGAAATTGGGGATGTCGGAGAAACAGTATTCAATGAAAGAAGCAATGCTATTTAGCCAACGTATTGCACAGTTAAGCAAAGCCTTGTGGAAATCAATTGAGAAAGATTGGCAGCAATGGATAAAGCCTTTTGATTTAAATATTAATGAACATCATATCCTTTGGATTGCATACCATTTAAATGGGGCTTCCATTTCCGATGTGGCGAAGTTTGGGGTCATGCATGTCTCAACAGCGTTTAATTTTTCAAAAAAGTTAGAAGAAAGAGGATTGCTTCAATTTTCAAAGAAAGAGAACGATAAAAGGAATACGTATATTCAACTCACCCCTGAAGGTGAAGAGATTTTTCTTCGTATAATGGAATCCTATCAGCCAACCGGCAATGCTGCATTTGCTGGAGCTTTACCGTTAAGAGACCTATATGGGAAGTTTCCCGATATTATTGAAATGATGGCCATTGTACGCAATATCTATGGTGATGATTTTATGGAGATCTTTGAGCGTTCTTTCCATAACATCGAAACAGAATTTAACGAAGATGCTGGTAAACTCAGGAAGTCCGAAAAAACTGAAAAAGAACTACTTTAATGTTTAAAGGCATTTATGGAACTCTCTAAAAAGATGTTCGAAAAGTCGTTGATTTAAACAAGTTTGAATGACTTCCTTCGCGTCAAATTTTGCTGGCAACGAATATTGAAACTCATTGAAAAGCGGATGAAAATTAATAAACCCTTCCGCTTTTTGTTCTTCCATTTTTTTGTTCATTTCCTCACAAAGTTTATTGAAGGCTTGTACTTCCTGTTCTGATATTCCATTTTCAATGACCAATCTATAGAATTCGAGATTTGGGGCAGATAACATTTTTAAAAGCAACCTTTGATGGTATTCAAGAAGATTCACTCTAGATTGTAATTCGACAAACTTATCCATACACTTCGACCTCCGAACATTCTATACATTTCTTATATTCATTATTTACCTTATTAGGTCAGAGGTAAACCTTTTTCTTAAATGGTTTTGTTCCTTGGTAAACACCAGTGGTAAACTTTATAGGCAGCTATTTCAATTTATTTCCTACTTTTCTACCAATCCTTTTAACTATCTTTTTTTGTAAATTTTTGATAATGTATTAACATAAATGAACATCAGGGAGGGAATCGTTGATGATCCCCACTTTTATTGTCTTGGCCATTTTTATTTTATATTATGTAAACAAAATGACCAATTCCCTTTGTATTCAAAAGGATATTCCAGAGGAACGTCAGCACAAAGTATTTCGCACAATAAATGTACTTGTCACGATATTACTGATTTCATCCTATGTAGAAATACTGTATACATAGGCTTAATTCATTCAGTTTTATATTGTAACAGAAAAATAGAAGCGATGAGAAATTTTCTCATCGCTTTTTATTTTGTCTTCAGGTTATAGCCAAGAAGCCCCAATAATTATTAACAGGATGAAAAGAACAACGATTAACGCAAATCCTCCACCGTGGAATCCAGTACCAGACACACAATTCTCCCCTTTCTTAAATGGTAAAGCTGTTGTCTGCATCAGGTGTTACCCTTTATTAAAACCAAGATGCTCCAACAATAATCAATAGAATGAATAGGACTACAATCAATGCAAATCCTGCTCCGTATCCGTGTCCACCACTCATCGTAATACCTCCTTTATGATTTTCTACGATATACTATTCAAGCTGTATTCATTTCGACTAGACTCTTACCTTATTTTCTTATGAAAAAGTCCACCTTTTTCATAATGGGTAATCATCCATTGAGAAATTTCTGCTTAGTCACTGGGCAGTTGAATAGTATTCTTTTTTCTTACATTGTATCGTATGTACAAATTCCGAAATCGCGATAGGTATATGCCCAAAATTCTGTAAACAACACAGGAAATATTTTTGCAGTGGTTACCATTTATGTTATAGTATAGTTTGTGGACAAAAACCCACAAGAATTTACTGTTTAGGAGAGGTTCCTCATGAAAAAATGGATGTTAGCCCTTACATTAGCTGGCGGGGTTATTGCCTTAAGCGCATGTAATCAAAGTGGTTCTACTGTGGCAGAAAGCAGTGCTGGAGATGTTACACAGGAAGAGCTTTATGAAGCAATGAAGGAAAAGGTGGGGGCACAAGCATTACAACAGCTTGTCTATGAAAAAGTCCTTTCCGAGAAATACGAAGTAACCGACAAAGAATTAGATGCCAAGGTTGCTGAATTAAAAGAACAGCTTGGAGAAAACTTTGAAGCTGCACTAGCACAATACGGCTATGCGGATGAAGAAGACTTTAAAGAAACGATGAAACTTGGCATGATGCAAGAAAAAGCTGCTATGAAGTCAATCAAAGTAACTGATAAAGAAGTAAAGGAATACTACGATAACTATAAGCCTGAAATTAAGGCTCGTCATATTCTAGTTGCGGATGAAAAGACAGCACTAGAAGTGAAACAAAAGCTTGATGCTGGAGAGAAATTTGAAGATGTAAGCAATACATATTCTACGGATGAGGCGGCTAAAGCAGCTGGCGGAGACTTAGGATGGTTTGGTCCGGGAGCAATGGATCCTGTTTTTGAAGAGGCAGCATATGCCCTTAAAAAGGATGAAATCAGTGCACCTGTTAAAACTTCATTTGGATATCATGTTATTCAATTAACGGACAAAAAAGAGAAGAAATCCTATGAAGAAATGAAAGAACAAATGGAAAAAGAATTAAAATCTTCAAAATTAACCACCGAAAAGATTAACGAAATCATGCAAAAAGAAATTAAGGATGCAAAAGTGAAAATAAGTGATAAAGACTTAGAAAACGCTCTTGATCCACAAGCTGCTGTACCAGCACAATAATTTAGCAAAAAGAAGGAACTCTGATTAATCGAGTCCCTTCTTTTTTTATTCCGCAGTGGCTCTATCTCCTTCACGTCTTTCCTTTTCTTGTTCTAGACGGGTTAAATAAATTTCTCCCTCTTTTTCGATATTCTCCATTTCTAACAAACGTTCTTCTCTGCCTGTTTTGATTGCCATCAACGCACTTATTACAATACCAACCACGACTGCATATACCCAAATAGGAATAGTCATTTATTATTGCTCCCTTCGTTAGTGGTTGTCCACTTTTTATACAACATATTCGAGTAATAAATAAATATTCTGTGTGCTCAAAAAAAATAACCCAATTGGGTTATTTTATTTATGAAAGATTGGCTTATAAAAAGAGCGGTTATCTAAGGCATATACTCTTTCTGTAAATTCTCCAGGTTTCACTCTTTCTAAGGCACGATCGAGCATGTTCATTTTTGCGTCAAGATTATCAATATAATGAAGAATTTCAGCTTCCTTAATTAACGGCGGCTTAGGACTTCCCCACTCCGCTTTTCCATGGTGGCTTAAAACAAGGTGCTGAAGAATTAAAACTTCCTCACCAACTATTCCTAGCTCCTCAGCGGCTTTGCCGATTTCATTTACCATTATCGTAATGTGACCAAGTAAATTTCCTTCGACTGTATAAACAGTAGAAATGGGTCCTGATAATTCCACGACCTTTCCCATATCATGCAAAATCACGCCTGCATAAAGTAAATCCTTATCGAGACTAGGATATAGTGTTGCAATGGATTTCGCCAAATCAAGCATACTTACAACATGATAGACTAGTCCTGATACAAACTCGTGATGATTCTTCGTAGCTGCTGGATATTCTAAAAAAGCCTGCTGGTGCTTTTTCAATAGATGACGGGTAATTCTTTGGATATTTGGGTTTTTCATGTCAAAAATATATTGTGTCAGTTTACTTGTCATTTCCTCTTGGCTTAATGGAGCCGTAGCTAAAAAATCTTCCAACTTTACTGTATCACTAGGTCCTGTTCTTCGAATCTGGCGAATTTTCAGCTGGCTTTTACCTCGATAGTTATGAGTATCCCCGATAATTTTAACAATTTTTTGTGCAATGTAATTCTTTTCATCCTCTTCATTAGCGTCCCAAAGTTTTGCTTCTATCTCTCCGCTTTGATCTTGAAGAATAAGGGTTAAGAATGGCTTTCCATTACTCGCTATCCCTTTTGTGGCGCTTTTAATAAGTAAATACAGATCAACCTGTACGCCAAAATCATAATTTAGAATTCCTTTATTCATCTTGCTCGCTCCTTCCCATTAGTACAAGTATAACATTCTCTATCAAATTACTTCGACTGCACCTTTATGAAGATACAGAACTTTCTCAGGTTGAACGTATTGAAGTAAATGTGTATGACAGGTAAAGAATAAAATTTGATTATGTTCGAGTGTTGTTAATAGCTCCATCACCTTTTTTGTACGGCTTGCATCAAAATTTACAAAGCTATCATCGATAATGATCGGAAAGTGATACTTTTCATATAGTGTAGTGGCAAGCGCAAGTCTAATTGAAACGTATACTTGCTCTGCAGTAGCTTGACTTAATTCATTTGCTTCAAATAAAGTGTGATCACTTCTTTCAATCAGAAAACCAGATCCGGACTGCTGCAGATGTATACGCTCATATTGTTCCTCAGTAAGAAAAAGCAGGTATTCCTCTGCTTTAGCCAGCATCCTAGGCAAATGGACGGTTTTATATTTTTCAACCGTTTTGGATAGGATGTTTTGAGCTAAAGAAAAAACGGACCATTCCTTTGCTGCTTCTTCTAACTCAAACTTTTGCTGTTTATAGTGGTGAAGGATCTCAGAGTAAGATCCGCCCTCTTCAAGAATTTGAATCTGGTAGTTAGTTGCTGCTTGTTTTTCTTGCAGTTCATTTAATCTAGAGGATAAGGTTTCTTTCTCCCCATGATAATGGATTAATAGTTCTTCGACATTATGAATTTGAATGAGTCTTTCTATCTCGTCTTCCTTTAGGAAAGAATATTGGACCTGCTTACTTAAATCTGCAAGCCTTTCGATCAGCTTACTCTTTTTTTCTACTTTTTTACCAAGCTCATAGTATGCCTCTTCTTCCTCTACATGGGCTTCTTCAAGGAGCTTTTTCTTTTCCGAAATGAGATGTGCTTGCTCCTGTTTTATTTGATTTAGGTCTGCTTCAAGGTCATCAAGCTTTCCTTGCTTTTCTTGAATTTTTATTAATTTTCCATGTTCTTCCTTTAATTTGTTCCGCAATAAATAGGCAATTTTTGAAAAATCACTACCCTCATCGGCTATATATTGTTTTGAATAATATGTGAGTATTTCTGTAATGTTTGCCTGCTCCAGATTAATCTTTTCCAACCTTGCCAGCAAATACTTTTTTTCTCTTCCTACAAGTTTATATTGTTCAATTAGCTGAAATGCTTCCAGGAAAAATGCTTGGGCAATATATTCAGGTATATGAAGTTCACTGCTCAGTTTCAATAACATTTCCTTATTTTCTGCGGCTTCGATTTCCCAATCCTCAAATTTCCTGATTACTTTTTCATATTGTGATTGCTGCTGTTCGAGCTTAATTTTTAATAACTGATACTGCTCTTTCCGAAGATTATCTTGATTCAATTTTTCTTGAATGGCTGGGATGTTACTATTTTTATATTCCTCAAGTTTTTGAATTAACTTTTTTTCATTTTCTAACAACTGACTTAGAGCCTGATGGATCTTTGTTTCATTTTTTCGGGTAAAGCTTTTACTAAGATAAAACCCAATTAGTAAACTTCCTAATACCCCAACAAATAACAGTGTCCATTGCTTTGTAACCAAACCATAAAGTGATAGAACCAGCATTATCGCTCCAATGGTTAGAAATTGAATTTGTTTTTGCTTGTTTATCTTTGCAAATGTTTTTTTGTCTTGCTCATGTGTATGTTGATAATACTCTATTTTATCTTGGACTGCCTTAAGTTCATATTCTACTTCCCTTTTTTCACCTTCCTCATCAACTAACTTTTCAAGCCTTGATCTTTCATGAGCTGGGATTATTTGTGTCACTGCAATGCGAACTTTTCCTTCAAGCTCCTCAAGAGTGCTTTTTTCTTCACGAAATTTCTCTTCAAGATCCTGCTTTACTTCTAAAAGCTTTTGCTTTTTACCTGCTGTCTGCTCCACTTGATTTTTCATATAGATATTGGTGTTTATCGTTAGGACCTCTTCTTCCTTTAAAGGAAGGTGCAGTTTTTCGGTTATGATGGAGATTTTCTCTTCCAAATCAACCAATTTCAATTCACATTGTTGTTTTTCTATGGTCAGCTGTTCATATATGGGTATTTGTTCTAATGAAGCAAGAAGCTGGGATTCATCAGCAAGAAATTGGGCTTCAGGTTGTATCGTGGCAATTTCTTTTTTTAAATGAGTGATTCTTTCCATTAAACTTGAAATCTGAGCATTATAAGGGTAGATTAGCTGATTTACTTTTTCCAGCCGTTCGACCCCTCTAACAGGGAATGAACTATCCCCTATTAACTTGATTTCAGTAGTGATCCATCTTTCCTCTTTGACAAGTGAATGAATCCTTTGCCATTCATTTAATTTTTCAACCTCGCCTTTTACTTCCTGCAGAGAATTATTTATCCTCTCTATTTCCTTTTGTAAATTTTCTTTATTTGAAATTAGAGCTTCGTATTCTTGATTTTTAGCTGCAGCCTTTTTTAGCTCGCCATTAAGTTCGTGAATGGCTTTTAGTTTTTCATTGACCACAGGCTTCTTTCCGCTTGGTTTAAAACGGGCTTCTAATTCCTTCTGGAGCTCTGCCTCTGACTTTTGCAGACGTTCTGTTCCGAGTGTACCAGTAGAAAATAAAAACTTGCCCAATTCCTCCCCTTTCATTTGGTGGATATTTTGCAGCCCATGTATATTGAATGAAAAAATGGCTTGGAATAACCCTTTATCCATGTTTCCAAGTAATTGCTTAAGTAGAGTCTCATCGCCTGTTGTTCCGTCCGCAAGCGTTACCGTAACATCCCCAGAAGCTTTTCCTCTAACTCTCTCAATGGTGACAATTCCAATCTCATCAAATAAAATTCTTAGCTTCCCGCCATAATTCGAACCGTTTTTTGGCACATAGTGAAGTTCTGAAGATTGCTTCGTTGGGAACCCAAATAGTATTCCATGAATAAATGCCATAATCGTGGATTTTCCTGCTTCATTTTCACCATAAAATACTTGATAATCAGATAGGTCTTTTATGACCGTATTATTTAATTGACCATAGCCGTATATATGTATCTCCTGGATTTTCAGGCCCATCATCTCCCTTCTTTATTGATACAATAACCCAATTAAAAGCTTCTCAGCTTTTTCCAATAATTCTTTCTGTTCGCTTTCTGATAAACTATTTAAATATTTTCTGCCCATTTGATGATCGTATAATGGGGCTATTGCAGCATCAGGATTCTGATAGTCATCAATAGTTGCAAACAACTCAGAAAAAAAATCTGCTTCTTTCCTTAAATTTTTTCTATCAAGCTGCTGGTTATCCTCTAGGGATAAATTAACAATCCAAACAAATGATTCTTCATCATTTTCATAATCTAATAGTAATTCTAGAAGTTCAGTATCTAAAGCTCTTTTCTCTTGGTAATCATCCAATTGAACATTTTTTAGGTTCAAGGTAAGCAGAGTTCCAATACCGGCTTTACGAAAACGTTCCATGGTAATTTGACATAATTGAAAGATTTCTTGAAAGCTTTGTGCCAAAGCAGCATCGACAGTAACTTCTTCCCAAACCACATCTGAAGTTGCAACAAATTCCTTTTTTGCCTCGAATTCATTCAACGTAATACAATAGCAGCCTTTTACTCCGACTTCCTTTTTATTACGTCCTTGGAGGTTTCCTGGATAAACGATTGGCGGCGTTTCAGATAATATCGTTCGTTTATGGATATGTCCTAAAGCCCAATAATCAAATTCTTTCTCATTCAGGTCCTTGATAGAAAATGGGGCGTAATTATCGTGGTCAGTACCGCCGCCTTCATTTCCATGGAGTATCCCGATATGAAAATCTGCACGCTCTTGTTTATGATAGTCATCAATTCTTTTATCAAGAATATGTCTTTGTAGATAACTGAAGCCGTATAAATGGACCTTTTCACCACGTTTTGAATGGAATATTTTCATTTCGACATCACTGCTAAATACATGTACATTCGAGGGCATATCTAGGTGTACCCATGAGCCATTTAAATGATCATGGTTTCCATGAATAACATAAACAGGAATATCCTTTTGTGAGAGTTTTTGCATTTCATTCCGGAAACGTGATTGTGCACGTAAGCTCCTGTCTTCACCATCATATAAGTCTCCAGCTAAAATAACAAAATCAACGTTGTTATCAATTGCTGCTGCTGTGAGCTTTCCTAAAGCTGTAAAGGTACTCTCTCTCACTCTTGAAAGTATGTTAGCAGGCAAATGCTTTAAGCCAACCATTGGGCTGTCCAAATGCAGGTCAGCAGCGTGTATAAATGATATCTGTTTCATAATAAAGCTCCTTTCAGTGAGTTTTTCTTTATTGTAACATCCCGAAAATACGAATGCACGTTCTGAATAGAAATTTTAAAAAAGCTTTGCCAGTTTTGACAAAGCCTACACTTTTTATTCTTTTTTGGTTAATTGCAGTGCCTTTTTTATATCCTTAAAGGAATTTGATTTTCCGTACATTAATACTCCGCCGCGGTAGACTCGGGCACCAAATACGGCTAAGAAAGCTATAGTTGAAAGCAGGATCGCAATCCCTAATGCTGTTTCCCAGACTGGAATATTCAGCATACCAACACGTAAAAACATAATCATTGGGGTGAAGAATGGTATATAGGATGTAATGACAATAAAAGGCGAATCCGGTTTACCAAGACCAAACATCGCAATCATAAATCCTGCTACAACGAGTAATGTCATAGGTGTAATCATTTGCTGCACATCTTCAATCCTGCTGACCAATGATCCTAGAAAGGCGGCAAGGGTAGCATAGAGGAAATACCCTAAGATAAAGAAGATAACCGCATAAGCGATGGTTGATAACGAAATATTACCAAATCCAAAGTCGTCAAAAAAACCACCTTCTAATGAGGACATATTCCGTTTAATTGAAAAATAACCTACTGATAAAAGTACTGCAAGCTGAGTTAAGCTTAACAGACCAATACCCAGTATTTTTGCAAACATCTGCTTGATTGGTGATACACTGGAAATCAGGATTTCCATCACCCTTGAAGACTTCTCTGTAGCAACTTCCATGGCAATCATGCTGGCATACATAATAACAGCAAAATAGATGACAAACAGGAGAACATAAACAAGTCCTCTAGCTTGATTCAATTCTTCCTCCGTTTTCGCATTTTCTTCAAGAGCAATTTTCTCAAAAGAAACTGGTTCATAAAGCTGCTGAAGCTGCTCTGGAGTTAGATTAATTTTCGAAGCCGCAAACATGGTTTTCATTTGTTGAAGTCCTGCCTGAAGATCAGTAAATAATGATGAATCCGCTACACTCATTGCTTTATATGTAGCTTCTGGTAAATCCTCTGCATCATAACGCAGCTGGACAAATCCTGCATATTCTCCTTCTTCTACTGCCTTTTCAGCCTCTTTTTCTGTGCCGTCGAACTCTGTCAGTTGAAGGTTTTTATTTAAAGCACTCATTTGTTCTTTAAGCGGTGCATATAGCTGACCTGTTTCATCTAGAACAGCAACCTTTTCTTTACCACCGCCTTTATCAAAAACTTCTATGATACTATTCATATTGGTCAAGGCTAAGGTGATGATTAAAGTCATCAATGTTGTGATTAGAAATGATTTTGTCTTAAATTTATTTACATATGTATGAATTAAAATAATCCAAAATTTATTCATAGGAATCACCTACTTTCTCGATAAAAATATCATTTAAAGAAGGCTCTTCAAGATCAAATTTTCTGATGAATCCTTTGTTTACAATATCTTTAAGTATCTTTTCTGCAATATATTCTCCCTCGATTTGCAAATGGATTCCCTCTGTTGTCGATTTAGTCTTAACCACTCCTGGATAATCCTTCAGAGAATCCAATGGAAAATCTGCATGAATAACAAGGTTCTTTTTACCAAAAGCACGTTTTATTTCTTTTAATGAACCATGTACAACCTGAGTTCCTTTATGCATAATACAAAGATGCTCACACATCTCTTCTACATGGTGCATTTGGTGGCTTGAAAAAACAATGGTCGTTCCTTTTTCCTTTAAAGAGAGGACAGCCTCTTTAAGCATTTCAACATTAACCGGATCCAAACCGCTGAATGGTTCATCGAGAATTAATAATTTTGGTTTATGTATGACTGCTGCAATAAATTGTATTTTCTGTTGGTTTCCTTTTGAAAGCTCTTCTACTTTTTTATTTTCATATTCTGGCACTTTAAATCTTTCCAGCCAATATTTTAATTCAGAAAGTGCTTCACTTTTAGCCATGCCTCTTAATCTCGCAAGGTAGACAATTTGTTCGCTGACCTTTAATTTTGGGTATAAACCTCTTTCTTCAGGCAGATAGCCAACTAAATGGCTGGTTGAATAATTGATAGGTTTCTCGTCCCAGGTAATTCTGCCATCACTAGAATCGAGCAGTCCTAGGATCATTCTAAATGTTGTTGTCTTCCCTGCACCATTTGCGCCTAAAAAGCCAAACATTTCTTTTTCAGGTATTTCAATGGATAAATCCTTAACCGCGATAAAATCACCAAACCGTTTTGTTACATGTTCAAGTTTCAAAACCATACGAATTCCTCCTCTCCAAAATTACTACGTATTTCCATATAAAAAGTTTCACCTTTACAATATATCGCTAATTATGCAAATATTATAATATCAATATTATCAGGGAGGATACAGGATGAAGACTTACAAATTAACTGCCTTTGAAGCAAATGGGGAAAAAATAGTAGATGAGGCGTTCCAGGCTGATCATGATGAGGCAGCAAAAGAATTAGCTGAAAAACTTTTAGCTGAAAAGAATTTACTAGATAAAACACATCGCTGCACATCACCAAGTGGAAAGCTTTTATTATTCCATTCCTAGTCTTTAGAAAGAAAAAAGAAGCAGCAAATGCTTCTTTTTCTCTTAATTATTTTCCTATAAATTTCGCTGGTCTCTTTTCTATAAATGCTCTAATTCCTTCTTGGTGATCAAAAGTTCGACGCATATTTAATTGCCCTTGTTTTTCTAGTTCTAATATCTTAAGTAATTGCGGGCGGTTACTATCTGCTAATATTTTTTTCGTTTTTATCATTGCCTGAACTGGGCGGCTCAGCCAATCAGATATTCTTGCTTCTAACGTTTCTTCTAGATTTCCTTCGGCCACTTCCTGGACCAGCCCTAATTCTAAGGCTACTTGTGCATTCATCATTTTTCCATCCCAGATGACCTGCTTCGCTTTTATTTCGCCTAATCTCTTTTCTAAAAAGAAGTGGGAACCACCATCTGGTATTAACCCGATTCCAATAAAATTCATTGCCAGTTTGCTTCTATTGTCGGCTATGATATGATCGGTAGCCAATGCTAGACTGAATCCAAGCCCTGCTGCAGCACCATTTACGGCGCTAATGGTTAATTTAGGAATACTGTATAAAGTAATGATTAATTCGCTAATGCAGTCCATCACTGGGAAGAATTCGCTTTCATTCAAGTCAGAAAGCATCGTTTTAATATCCCCCCCTGCGGAGAAGGCTTTGCCACTACCAGTTAATATGACAATATCAATATCATCCGAATCAGATATTTCTTTTAATTTAGAGGCTAACCCTTTTATCATTTCCACATCGAGTGCATTTAATGCTTCCGGTCTATTCATTTCTACCGTTGCAACCCGGCCGTTAACCCTCACCTTTACCTTATCTGTTACAAAATTAATACTCACCCCAAACGCCTCCCATTCACTTTATTCATTTCTATTATAGCTTGAATTGGTTTGATAAAAAATAAATTTTCATAATATATGGAATTTTCACTGCCACTATTTACTAAAACTATTTTTTACAGCAAAAAGGACAAAGAGCAGCCCCTTTGTCCTTTTACAAACCTACTTACTTCCTTAGTACTTCCTTTTGTACCTGCTCTCTAAGTGTCATCTTTAAAAACTTCCCTACAGAGGTCTTCGGAATTTCCTCTAAGAACAAGATTTCATCAGGTAACCACCACTTAGCAAACTGTGGTGTTAAAAATTCAATTAATTCTTCTTTCGTCACCTTATCTTTATAGACATCTTTTAAAACCACACAAGCAACCGGTCTTTCCTGCCATTGTTCGTGCGGTACAGCAACAACTGCCGCTTCAAACACCGATTCATGGGCCATCAAAGCATTTTCCAAATCAACGGAAGAAATCCATTCTCCGCCGCTTTTAATTAAATCCTTTGTCCGATCGACAATTTTCACAAAGCCTTCCTCGTCGATTGTTACAACATCTCCAGTGTGAAGCCAGCCATCATGGAAGGCATCTAGTGTTCTCTCATCCTTATAATACTCAGAGGCAATCCATGGGCCCTTGATGCATAGTTCACCCATTTCCTGACCATCCCAAGCCACTTCTCCGTTCTTGCCGACAACTTTTATGCTCAAGCCTGGAACAAGAACTCCTTGCTTTGCTCTTATTTCGAGTCTTTCCTCATAATCTAAATTTTCTTGATAGCTTTTTAGTGTGGAAATAACCACCAGCGGACTTGTTTCAGTCATACCATATGCATGTAAGAACGGCACTTTGTGACGTTGTTCAAATGCCCTAATCATTCCTTTTGGAGCTGCTGATCCGCCGCAAAGTACTCCTCTTAAACTACTAAGGTCGTAAGAACCCTCGTCAAGTTCTTTTAACAACCCGAGCCATATGGTTGGAACACCCGCGGTAATGGTTACTTTTTCATTTTCTATGAGCTCTGCTAGTAGTTTCGGAGTAAAATATGGTCCTGGCAGCACTAAGGAGGTCCCAAACCATACAGCTGCAAATGGCATCCCCCAAGCATTGGCATGGAACATTGGCACAACTGGCAATGCAATGTCTTTTTCACTCATCGCCGCACTATCCGCAAGACCTAACGCCATACTATGGAGAAAAATCCCTCTATGCGAGTATACGACTCCTTTTGGATTTCCTGTGGTCGCAGAGGTATAACACATACCTGCTGGATCATTTTCTTCGATATCTTCAGGATAGTTAAAATTAGGATTCGCTTCAGCTAGCAGATCTTCGTAATGATAAATAGGTGAAAGGCTGGTTTCAGGAAGTTCCTTATCATCCGTCATGATTACATAAGCCTTCACGCTTTTTAGCTCTGATGCACATTTTTCAAGTAATGGAATTATGTCTGGGTCTACTAAGAGGACACTATCTTCTGCATGATTAATAATATAGGAAATATGATGTGGAGAAAGACGGATGTTAATCGTATGAAGAACAGCACCGATACATGGAATCGCAAAATAGGCTTCTAGATGACGGTGATGATTCCACGCAAGTGTTCCTACCCTGTCACCTTTTTCTACTCCTAGTCTTTTTAGACTATCTGCGAGTCTTCTCGTTCTATCTCCGATTTGTTTATACGTAAAACGATGAATGCCGCTAGATGTTCTCGAAACAACCTGTTTCTTTGGAAAATACTTCTCTGCTCTTTCAATCATCTGTGTCATTGTTAAAGGCGTCTGCATCATTACTAAATCCCCTCCATAACTGAAAGCGTTTTCAAATCATATAAAATATTCTCCATAATTATGACAATTCCTCTATTAAGAACGAGAATCAAAAAAAAAAAAAATCTCCTGCCTATTAAGCATGAGATCCTTTTTCAGTGAATAGTTCATCTAATATTTTTATCTTTTCTTCCGTGTAAGCTTCAAAGCTTTCATTATATGTTTTTGGATCTTTCGGATTAGCAAACTGCGTGATTTTCCCTGTCTCCGGGTCAATAAATTTACTTGCTGCTCCGCATCCAAGTCCAATAATGGTCTGCTGTTCTTCCATAATCATGATATTATAAATGCTTTCTTGATTTGGAAATGCATAGCCGACATTTTCGAGATTACCAAGAATGTTTTTTTGACGGTAGAGATAATAGGGAACATAGCCGTGGCTGTCTGTCCACTCTGTTGCTAGATTCATCATTTGTTCTACTTCTTCACGACCTGCCACTTTGTATTTATCTTTGTTTCTCGTCATTTCTGAGGCACGCTTAAATGATAAAGTATGAACGGTTAGAGATTCGGGCATTAACTTTTCCGTTTCAGCAAGTGAATGTGTAAATTCAGCTATACCTTCGCCTGGCAGGCCAATAATGAGATCCATATTGATATTATTCATGCCCATTTCTCTAGCTAAGTGATATTTATCGATTGTTTCTGTAACCGTGTGATGACGCCCAATGGCCTTTAAGGTTTCTTGTGTATAGGATTGTGGGTTAATACTAATCCGGTCGATCTTCCATTTCTTTAACACTTCTAACTTTTCAGAGGTAATCGTATCAGGACGTCCTGCTTCGACTGTGATCTCACGTATCTTTTCAACCTCTGGGAATGAAGCATACATTTCTTCGTAAAGCATATCCATTTCTTCAGCTGTAATACTCGTTGGTGTACCGCCGCCATAGTAAACGGTGGTGATCCTTACACCCTTTGCTTTCAGCCATTCTCCGATTTTCTTTATTTCATAATGCAGCCCGCCTAAGAACGAATCAACTGAACCTTGTCGACCGTTGATTGCATATGCCGGGAATGTACAATATGCACATTTTGTTGGACAAAAAGGAATACCAATATAGATGCTAACCTCCTTTTGAAGTGAATAGAGGTCCGGAACAATGGCAAGCTGTCTGTCGACGATTTGCTGCATCAGATTTATCTTTTCATCCGTAATAAGGTAATCCTCTTTTAATTGTTGGTGGGCGATTTCTTGAGGAATCCCCTCTTGGACCTTACGATGTAATAGCTTTGTGGGTCTGATTCCGGTTAGAATCCCCCACTTTTGGATGATTCCTGTCCAATTCTGCAGAAGTTTTAAATAAACATGAGCAACTGCATTTTTTATTTGTTTGAACTTTTCCTTTTCTGATTGGGATTGGAGGAATTCCTTTTCATAGCTATCTGTAAAAGAATTTCCGTCTTGATCTTTATAATCAGCAGAAACATTAATAAAGTCATTTTCTACTAAAGAAAAATTTATAATTAAATCAGCAGCTTCATCTTTAACTTTCAAAATCTCTGTTTCTTCAAAAAATAAATTTCCAATTAACTGCAACATCCGATTAAATCGTTCATCGTCTAAACCTAAAATACAAATACGCACTATAAATCACCTTTTCCTATAGAAAAACTTCTTTAAGTTTACAGAATCAAGAATATAAGGTCAATATAATGGAAAGCATTGACAAAGATAAAGAGACATCATCGTATATGATGATGTCTCTTTTATTACTTTTTAATAATATTCATTTTCCGTAAAAACTCAATTGGCTGCTGCTTTCTAAAGTGTTCCTTAACCATATAGGCAACGCCGTGCTCATTTTTCGATCTGGTTACCCAGTCAGCTGCTCTTTTTACATTAAATGCGGCATTCCACATAGCCACACCTAATCCAGCAGCCTCAATAGCTGGAATATCATCTAATCCTTCTCCAATGACAACCATTTCCTTTAACTGAATCCCAAGGTGGCTGCCAAGATACGCAAGCCCCTTTAACTTTGAGACACCTGCTGGGACAATATCTAATCGCAAAGCGTCAAGCTGTATCGTCTCAATTTCTGTAAACATCTTTTCGATTGCCTTTTTTGCATCCTGAAGATCACTTTCCTCTTCAAAATAAACCTCTATTTTCGGTGGAGTAACCGGTTGATCATGCAAGTATTCACTAAGTGACGAAACAAATTGCTGTGAATAAAATACTGGATCTCCTGATGTAAATACAGTTTTAGCTAACAAATTGGTGTTTAACTTCAACCTATTTGCTAACGAATATTGTTCATGAACCAATCTAATTTGACAAGGCATACCCTCGAGGAAACGGACTGTATCATACGTGATATTTTCGTGTATTCTTTGGACAAGATTTTGTTTATCTTGAATGTTTGCAATATAGGCACCTTGATGAGTGATTAGCGGGTTCTTTATTTTTAATGCCCTTGCCACCTTCTTGGCTGAGGGAAAACTCCGTGATGTCATAAGCGTTACATAAATTCCCTTTTGCTGAACATACTCAATGGCTTCCTTCGTTGACTTATGGATTTTTCCATTACTCTGTAAGAGAGTTCCATCAATATTTAATGCAAGCAAACGATAAATCATTATGCTGCCCCCTGTTCTTGGTGAAGTTACCCTTATAACACTTTTATGATTTTTCACCGAAAGATAGAACAAGGGCTGATTAGAAAAGAAAAAACTTCCGAAAAAATCGGAAGCGTTTAAATCCTATTATAAATTTCCGTAAAGCTCCTCTAGCGGCTTCATAATAACTTGGTTTAACTCACCAATAATCATGCTCATCCGCTGTTCTGCCTGCATAAGTCGAGATATTCTTTCATTTTGCTGGACAAGAGCTACCGTTGATTGCGCATGCTGGACCTCTTGTTCGGATATTTCCTGACCCATCATTTGTTTTTGTTGTAAATTCATTTGAATTTGGCGAAAGTTATCAAACATATTTTTTGCTGTTGGATCAGCATTGACTTCATTATACATTTGCTGTAAGTGTTTATATTCATCACTTTGACGAATCGCTTTTTCTAAGGCATAAGCTGCATCGTATAAATTAACGGACATTGATTCCACTCCTCTTAAGAAAATAATCTTAATAACTATAACAAACTATGTTTGTAAATGCGAGGATGTTCAACTACGCCACAATTATGTATCACCAACTATTGGGCGGTAACATACGATACCATATCAAAGAATGCCTATTTAAACACATATTCGCCGATAAATGAGGAGTGACTATGCCCCTAATCACAATTGTTCCGATGAAATCAGTTAACAGGACAGATCATTTTGTTCAGATGTCCTCAAAACTTTTTATACAGTTACAGCTTGAAACAAATGAAATCAAGATCTCTGTTGGAAAGAAAATGGTGAAAGTAAAAATAAGTATGGTTGAGATGTCTCCTAACGAGATTCATTTCCCTGAAAATCTATTTCAACTTTTTTGTTTACCCATTCAATGTTATAAATTTCATTCCATTTATAAGGAAGATAGCCATTCACTTTTCTTGGGCCCAGTCATTGGTCTGGTAACAGACTTTAAGAATAATGGAAATGAAGAACCCTATTTTCGCTCAATCCATAGTTTTTGTGAAGAACTTCATCATGGTTTAACGGAGAATGGCGGTTTCTTATATATATTTTCATATCCAGAATTTTCTGTTCAAGGTTATTATTTTGAAGTCGGGAAATGGAAATCTGCAGAACTCCCTCTTCCTGATGTCATTTATAATCGTATCCATTCTCGTAAAATTGAATTCGGCAAGAAATACCATTTATTTCGTCAAAGACTTACTGAGTTAAGTATTCCTATTTTTAATGATCGCTTTCTTTCAAAATGGGAGGTTCACGAGCACTTAATCCATGAAAATCATCTTCATTCCTATATACCTGAGACAAATTTGTTTACTAAGGATCATTTAGCCGCATTTGCAAACAAATATGAGACTGTTTTTATTAAACCTGTACATGGAAGTCAAGGGAGAAACATATTCAAACTAAAAAAAGAGAATACCAACTTGATATTGGACTCCTCTGTTAAATTGCACCCAGCAAATAAGCAGGTCCTATTGTCCTTTGAAGAGATATATCAGCATATTAAACCATTATTGAACAATAGAATCTATATTATCCAGCAAGGAATTCCCCTCCTTACCTATCAAAATAGAGGGATGGACTTTAGAGTATTGTGTCATAAAAATCAACGAAACAACTGGAAAGCTACCTCGTTGGTGGCCAGAATATCAGCAGAGGATGAGATTGTTTCCAATATTGCCAGAGGCGGAGAAATAATGACTCCCATAAATGCATTAAAAGATAGTATGAGTTTAAATGATGCAAAGCGGCTTATCGCACAAGTGAAAGATTTGGCCATTGAAACTGCAATGATTATTGAAAGGAAGTCAACCGGAATTATTGGAGAACTCGGAATCGATATTGGAATTGACCAAGAAGGTAACCCCTGGCTAATTGAAGTCAATTCAAAGCCATCTAAAAACTTTGAAGATGGTCAAATGAAAATAAGACCATCTGCCAAAGCAATTATTCAGTTTTGCACCAAGCTAGCATTAGATACAACCTCAGAAATGGAGGATTCATAGATGATTACCTTTGGAATTATGACCTTAAATTTAGAAAGTGAAGCAGCCTATCTTCATGAAATTGCTGCCCGCGGTCATTCTTGCGGCATGGAATGTTACCACTTTCTTCCTTCTAATATTAATCCTCGTACCACACAGGTTCTAGGGAGACGTTTTGATACAGTAAAACAATGCTGGGTAGAAGATGAATTTATCATCCCTACCATCATCTATGACCGTTGTTTTTACGGTGATGACGAACATTCAAAGCAATGTATCCCCATTGTTTCTTGGCTAAAAAGTAGAGAGGATATTACTTTTTTAGGATTTGGGCTTCCAAATAAACTAGAATTATATGATACCCTACGCAATTCTCGATTAGTTCCTTATTTACCTTACTCACAGCCTATTAAAGATTGCTCACAAGTAGGAAATTCCTTACGAAAACAGAAAAAAGTCATTATTAAACCAATAAATGGTTCTCAAGGATATGGTATCTATTATTTAAAGAAAAACGATAAAACCATCCATGTCAAAACCGAAAAAAATAAGAAAATTATCTCGAGGATCTTTCCTAATGAGAAAAAGTTATTTCAATGGCTCCAACCCTTACTAAACTTCCGGCCATACCTTCTTCAGCCCTATCTTGAATTATCTAATGCTGCTTCACAGCCATTTGATATTCGAATTTTACTTCAAAAAGATGAACAAGGGCTATGGGTTGAACGTGGAAAGGCTATTCGTCAAGGCAATACTGGAGGTATTCTTTCAAACTTAAGTGCAGGAGGCTCAAGCGTTGACTTTACTGACTGGTCCTCTTCCCTCGCTTTAGCCAGCAAAGATTATATTTTATCAGAATTAAATTTTATTACCAAAAACCTCCCACATATTCTCGAAAGTGAAATTCTTCCGTTATTTGAAATTGGCATTGATATTGGAATGGCAAAGGATGGTGCCCTTTGGATTCTCGATATAAATTCAAAGCCAGGGAGAAAGGTAATCTTACAAACTCAGCCAGATTTAGAAGAAACCTTATTCCTAGCCCCTCTTCTTTATGGGAAACACCTTACTCAGGCTGATCGTAAAGAAAGGAAGAGCTACGATGAGAAATCGTTATACCATTGAGATTGCTGATAACAGCCATTTAGTTGTTTACTGTCCTCAAGAGCTCTTAAAAGATAATGTGTTAAAAAAAATTGCCTTTGGGTCTAAAGCAATTGAAGCTGACTTAAGACCTCATCCTAAGAAAAATAATCATATAGTGATAAGCAACGAGATTCAAAAGCTCTTACTTTTTCCAGACTTTTCTATAAAGATGCATGTATTTGTTCAACATCAAGTTCTCCATATTGGACCGCTTGTTGGAATATTTACAGCAGGCTTCACCCCATTCCCTCACCGTCCAATTGGTGAGAGAACGAACTTTTTCTCCAAATTGTTATCGGTAAAAACCAATGTTGGAGCTATACCATTTGTTTTTGGAGAACAGCATATTAACTGGGAAATGGGTACGATTAGTGGTTATTTTTATCATGATAACCATTGGCAGAATATGGAGGTTCCCTTTCCTCATGTTATTTATGATCGGATTCCGAATCGGAAAAGTGAAAGAAATCCCAAACTAGTTAAGGTGAAGGAAACACTACAAAAGGACTACCTGATTCCTTGGTATAACCCAGGATTCTTTAGTAAGTTAGATATTTATGAAAGATTACAGCAGGACAAATCTGCGGCTGTCTATCTTCCAGAAACCCATCCTTTTACGTCCTTTTCATTGATTGAAGACATGCTCTCTAAATATGGTCATGTCTATCTTAAACCAATAAATGGAAGTCTAGGTTTAGGTGTCCATCAAATTCTCTACGATAAAATCCAAGATGAATATTATTGCCGCTATCAAGATCGTGATGGTGTGAACCTTCTGCGAAAATTCACTTCCTTAGAGGGCTTGTTTCAAACTGTTTTTGCTAATCGTAATTTAGAAAAGATGCTTGTTCAGCAAGGAATACACCTCCTCAGACAAGAACAGCGCCCGATTGATTTTCGCATACACAGTAATAAAGATGATGCTGGTGTATGGCATGTTACAGCATTAGCTGCAAAATTAGCAGGCCGAGGCAGCGTAACTACTCATGCCCGAAGCGGGGGAGAAGTCAAAACAGTGTCAGAACTTTTTCAGCAGGAAGAAAGTCAACTTTATACAGAAAAGCTGGTTCATGCTGCTCTGTTATTAAGTAACAGCCTCTCAAACAACATGGAAGGAATTATTGGCGAAATTGGATTTGATTTAGGTATTGATAAACATGGTGATGTCTGGTTATTTGAAGCAAACTCTAAACCAGGCAGATCTATTTTCAGTCACCCGGAACTAAAGGATTTCGATAAACTCACGTGTAAACTATCACTAGCTTTTGCGGTTTTTTTAACGGAACAAACCATTTTGCACCCTGAGGACGATTTCAAATGGTAGTCATCAATCCATGGAGTAAAAGAATGCAGCCTGTCATTGGAATTTTGACTGCAAAGAAAAAGGATGGAACAATTGGCGGGAATGGATCCCTATTTATTGAGCTGCAAAAGAAGCTTATTTCACTTAATGGAATAAGCTTTATCTTTACACTTGACGGGGTTCAAGATGATTCAATAGATGGGTTCACATTTATCCCAGAGAAGAATGAATGGGAAAGGATTATTTCCCCCTACCCGGACCTTGTATACAACCGAATACCCTTTCGAAAGTCAGAAGAAGAAATAAAAAATAGTGCGTTTTTTTCTCACTTAAATGATAAAAATATCCCTTTTTTTAATCCTGGCTTTATTGATAAATATGAACTATATCAACTCTTTAAAGAACACCCCATTCTTCAAACTTATATGCCTGCTACCATCCCGGCTTTTCAAAAACAAAAACTTTCTGCATTTTTGTCTCAATACCAAACCATTTACTTAAAACCTTCTCAATCTGCAAGGGGAAATGGCATTTTTAGATTAGAACTAGCTACAGAGAAAAAGCTTATGTTAAATGGAATAAGAAAGAGCGAGGAATTCATTACTTTTGATCATTTTTGGAACGAGTGGGAAAACATACTTAGGGAGAAAAATTACTTGGCTCAAGAGGAAATACAGTCTAAAACGTATAATGGTAAACGGTTCGATTTACGAATTCTCGCTCATGCTGAAAATGACAAATATATTGTTACAGGTGTTGGAATAAGACAATCGCAAAAGCAGGATATAACCACTCATATTCCATCAGGAGGAAAGCTTTTACCATATACTCTATTCAAAACGAAGGAGCTCGATTTTTTTATTGAAAGTGTTGTTGAACAAATTGGGATTGCACTCTCACAGAAGTTTGGCTTTTTTGGTGAATTTTCCATAGATGCTGGTATAAGTGAGACTGGACACTATTATATTTACGAAGTCAACTCAAAACCAATGAGTTTTGATGAAAGTGAAATAGAAACAAAAAAAATTGAACACCTCTGTCAGTTGTTCCTACAGCTTACGGTTCATAACAACTACTGAAAAATGTACTGGAATGTATTTATTATTTCCCTTAAGCTAGAAGTAACCACTAGTTGATTAAGGGAGATGGATAATAATGTTGACACATTTTCAATTTAAGCCCCTATTTGAAAATAAAAATATTCCTGGTTGGAATTTTTCCTTTTACTATAAAAAACAAAGATATTCTGGTATCTATCATCAAACCGGAAAAATTGAATGGTCAGCCAATACTCCCGAACAGGATGACATTGACGCACTAACCAGCCAAATCCACGAGTTAATGCTCTTCCATGTATATGAATAATGATTATGAATGAAAAAATACCCTTTCCGTAAACTAAAGAAAAACTAGGAAAGGAAATGATTGCTGTGAAAGAAGGAAAAAAAGACTTGCAGTATGAAGGAAAAGACAAGGTTTACCTTGATATTGACAGAATAATTAACGAAGGATTGTCAGGAGGTTCCGTCCATTCTCGTCATGATACTGCCAATATTGAAGAAGCACGTAACCTTACCGAAGAAGAACCTCCTTTACAATCAACATAATAATTAAAAAAGGCTAACTCGTTGAAATGATCACGAGTTAGCCTTTTTATCTGATCTCTAAATTAATGCTATAATTAGTGTATTATTCTTAAAATTATCAGTTTGGAGAAGTTGATCTTGCTAAAAAAAATCATGTCCTTATACAAAAATTCCGTACTGTCTTCTGTGCAGCCAACATACACTTCTGACCAATATTACATATTTTATGACCAATCTGAAAAGAACTGGCTTTCCATTCCGAAAACAAATTTAACAGAAAACGAACTAAACCTTCTAAACGTTCTGTATGAACAAGTTAAAATGTCTTCTTCCATGCCGCTGAGCTCACTTTCTAGAAAATGGCATGATTTTTTGCTGTTAGATGGATCAATCCCTACTCTAAGTAGTGAAAGTAATTTTCGCTTCATCCAGTTCCATATCAAAGGTCATGGCGTTGACCCAACAGAAATCGAGTCAGCCATTAAAGGTTTTTTTTCTGATGAAGTACAAATTATTTGGCAAGATGACCATAATGGGATTGTCATCGAAGAAAGAAGACAATTATCTCTCACCGAAAGTGAGTTATCTTCCATAGCTGATACTTTAGAAAGTGACTTTTATGTAAAAGTGTCCTTTTATATTGGCAGGCTCTACCCTGCTTCCAATCAATTGCGAAGCCATTTTCAACAAGAAAAGGAGTATTTTGAATTTGCTAAGAAAAATCTAACAAGCACAAATGTCATTTCCTTTGAAAAGATATTTCCAGCTTTTGTTGCATTTAATTTGCCTAATGACATTAAAGATAAAGTTAATAAGGAACTTTCTTCGGTATTCTTAGAGGATCCCGAGTTATATACAACCATAAAAGTATTCTTAGAAAATAATTTAAATGCCAGCTTAACGGCTAAAAAATTATTTATTCATCGTAATACACTCCAATACCGACTTGATAAATTTATTGATAAGACTGGAGTACAATTAAAAGACTTTTATGGAGCCTTTACCGTCTTTTTAGCATGTTTACTATTTGAACAAAAATAAATAGGACACAGTGCACAAAATTCATTTTAGGAACTTTGTGCATTGTGTCCATATTGTTTGTAAACCTTTTCATGTAAACTGAAATTAATCAAATCAGGGAGGGTTTACACAATGGCTGAATTAAAATTAGATCATATTTATAAAATTTACGATAATAAGGTTACAGCGGTTACAGACTTTAATCTACATATTCAAGATAAGGAGTTTATCGTATTTGTCGGTCCTTCTGGCTGCGGAAAATCAACAACTTTACGTATGGTTGCTGGTCTTGAAGAAATTTCAAAAGGTGACTTTTATATTGATGGAAAAAGAGTGAATGATGTAGCTCCTAAAGATCGTGATATCGCGATGGTATTCCAAAACTATGCCCTATATCCGCATATGACGGTATATGATAATATGGCTTTCGGTTTAAAACTTCGTAAGTTTCCGAAGGATGAAATTGATCGTCGTGTAAATGAAGCAGCAAAAATTCTTGGATTAGAAGCTTATTTAAAGAGAAAGCCGAAGGCATTATCCGGTGGTCAACGTCAGCGTGTTGCACTAGGACGTGCAATTGTCCGTGACGCAAAGGTATTCTTAATGGACGAGCCACTTTCAAACCTTGATGCAAAACTTCGTGTAGCGATGCGTGCTGAAATCGCTAAGCTTCACCGTCGTTTAAACACAACAACTATTTATGTAACACATGACCAAACAGAAGCAATGACAATGGCTTCAAGACTTGTAGTTATGAAGGATGGTCTTATTCAACAAGTGGGAACACCAAAAGAAGTATATGAAAAGCCTGAAAACGTTTTTGTTGGCGGATTTATCGGTTCACCTGCAATGAACTTCTTCAATGGTAAACTTGAAGATGGCAAGTTTGTAGCTGGCAAAACTTCTATCGCCGTTCCAGAAGGTAAGATGAAAGTTCTTCGTGAGCAGGGATATGTAGGAAAAGAAATTATCCTTGGTGTTCGTCCAGAAGATATCCATGATGAGCCAGTATTTATCGAAGCATCTGCTGGTACAAAAATTACAACTAATGTGGATGTAGCTGAGTTAACTGGTGCAGAATTAATGGTTTACTCTAGTATTGATGGTCAGGACTTCGTGGCCCGCCTTGATTCAAGAGCTGACATTCACCCAGGAGATTCACTTGATCTAGCTTTTGATTTAAACAAAGGTCATTTCTTTGACGCTGAAACAGAGTCCCGCATCCGCGTGGCTAACGAATAGAAAAGAACCAAAAGGTCCCGAATTTTCGGGACCTTTTGCATTTATTCTTTAATAAAGATCACTTCATCCATTTGACAGGATGGACATTGATATAAGTGAGGGCATTTTCCCCCTGTGTTACTGTCCGGATAACCGTCTTCTATCTTCATTAAATCAATTTCCATATACGGACTGTAATCATCATAGAAATCCATTAACCTTCCTCTATCTAACATTTGTTCGCCACAATGTGTGCATAATAGAGATACTTCACGTAAACCATTGCAAATTGGGCATATCGACATTCCCATTCACCCTCTAAGTTATTGTATACGCTTAGTTTGCGTTACTATTTCGGCACTATGTAACGGAATAAATTACCAGTAAAATCTAGTGAATAAGTTGCCCATTTTTAATCATAATAATATTACAAAGCAAGCAACAACCCAGCAACACAAAAGAAAGTATGAAGCATCTCCAACATCTAATAACTTTTAAGATGGGTTAGGCCAAGGTGGCAATGGTTAATCTTAACCATATGGTTCAATTCCATACTGACCCCAAAATTATTAAGAGGAGTGTTATTCAACTATGGCTAGTAACAACAACTCTAATCAACTTTTAGTACCTGGAGTGGAGCAAGCACTTCAACAAATGAAGTATGAAATTGCAACAGAATTTGGTGTACAACTTGGTGGAGACACTACTTCACGTGCAAATGGTTCTGTCGGTGGAGAAATCACTAAGCGTCTAGTTGCAATGGCAGAATCACAACTTGGCGGCGGATTCCAACGCTAATTTTCAAAAAGCACAGTACAACAAATAAATAACATGGCTTAAGCCCCCTCCATTACGGAGGGGGCTTTCAATGATCTAGAACATATTCTCTGGTTTAACCCACACATCAAATTGCTGTGGGGAAACATATCCTGTTTTGACAGCCGCTTCTCTTAACGTGCTATTTTCCTTATAGGCCAGCTTGGCAATCTCGGCGGCTTTTTCATAACCAATATAAGGATTTAACGCTGTAACCAGCATTAATGATCGCTCTACATGCTTTTTGACCACTTCTTCGTTAACTTCAATACCAATCGCACATTTTTCATTAAAGGAACGGATGCTGTCCGTTAAAAGGGCGATAGATTGAATGAGATTGTAAATAATGACAGGCTTAAAAACATTTAATTCAAAATTCCCCTGGCTTGCCGCAAACCCGATGGTGGCATCATTCCCAAAAACCTGGCAGGCAACCATCGTTAACGCTTCGCTTTGGGTAGGATTTACCTTACCGGGCATAATGGAGCTTCCAGGCTCATTTGCCGGTATCGTTAACTCTCCTATCCCGCTGCGCGGCCCGCTTGCCAGCCACCTGACATCATTGGCAATTTTCATTAAATCTGCTGCTAGTGCCTTTAGGGCACCGTGCACAAAGACGATTTCATCATGACTCGTTAACGCATGAAATTTATTCGACGAAGTCTGAAAGGAGTAACCCGTCAATGTTGAGAACTGTTCCGCCATTTTCTCCCCAAATTCAGGATGAGCGTTTATTCCTGTGCCAACTGCAGTTCCGCCAATAGCAAGGTTCAGTAAATACCTGCTTGAATCGGCAGCCATCTTTTCAGCCTTTTCGAGCATAACTCTCCAGCCGCTTATTTCTTGACCAAAAGTCAATGGCGTGGCATCCTGCAAATGAGTTCGGCCAATCTTCACCACATCTCTAAATGTCTTTTCCTTTTTTATCAAGGTAGCTTTTAGCTCCCCAATTACGGGAAGCAAATTCTCCGTTAATTTTATGTAGGCAGCAATATGCATGGCCGTCGGAAATGTATCATTCGAACTCTGCGACATATTGACGTCATCATTTGGATGAATCCGTTCTTTACTTCCTTGACTCATTAATAAATCATTAGCTCGATTTGCTATGACCTCATTCACATTCATATTGGTTTGGGTGCCGCTTCCGGTTTGCCAGACTGCAAGTGGAAAATGGCTGTTATATTTCCCGGCAAGGATTGGGTCGCAGGCAGCAGCAATTGCCTTCATTTTACTTTCAGTTAATTTTCCTAATTGATGATTGACAATTGCACCAGCTTTTTTAATTAAGGTTAACGCATAAACTACTTCAATCGGCATTTTTTCGGTACCTATATCGAAGTTGTTCAAGCTCCTCTGTGTTTGTGCACCCCAAAATTTATTAGACGGAACCTGAACCTCACCGAGTGTATCTCTTTCTATTCTAAAGTTTTCCATAAATGATTTCACCTCACTATCATATATACCCAATAAATAGAAAAAAACTACAGACAAATGTCTGCAGTTTAATTTTTAACAACGATATATCCGATAAAGTACGAAAGAATTAAGAGACTGCCAATAACATTAACGATTGAATAATCTGCCATCTAATCCACCCCTTTTTTATGGAAAAGCTTAAACACATTTAAGTTATCATAATAAAGGGAGTTTATATGTGATAAAAATAACAAGTTATCGGTATAACTGTGAAATTTCTGTGAATCTTTACCCAGTCAACTCAGCGCATCCTTTTTGAAGTTCATACAATTGATAATACTTTCCGTTTACTAACATCAATTCTTCATGTGTGCCGCGCTCGACAATCTTTCCGCGGTCTAGAACCAGAATTAGATCAGCGTTGCGAATGGTGGATAATCTGTGCGCAATAATAAAGGTGGTTCTTCCTTTTTTCAAGACATCCATCGCCTCTTGAATAATGGCCTCTGTTTCGGTATCAATACTCGATGTAGCTTCATCAAGAATTAAGATTGCCGGGTTAAATGCAAGCGCTCTGGCAAAGGAGATTAACTGGCGCTGTCCGCTTGATAGGGTGCTTCCTTTTTCGATCACAGGTTCATCGTATCCATTTTCCAAGTTTTTAAAGACTTGGTCTGCCCCAACATCCTTTAAAGCCTTTTCCACCATTTCTCTTGTTATGGATTGCTCGTTAAGACTTACATTTGAGGCAATCGTGCCAGTAAACAAGTATGGGTCCTGTAACACTATCCCCATATGATTTCGAATCGTTTGGCGAGGTATACTGACAATATCCTTGCCATCAATTAGAATCTTCCCTTTTTGACAATCATAGAAACGGAAAAGCAGATTCATAATCGAGCTTTTTCCTGAACCAGTGTGTCCGACGAGTGCAACTGTCTGACCCTGTTTAGCTTCAAAGTGAATATCTTTAAGTACATATTCACCCTCTTTGTATCCAAAGTACACATGATCAAATTCTACATTGCCTTGAAATCTTTCGATTCGTTCAGTACTTACATTCTCTCCCTGTTCATCCATAAGCTTAAACACTCTTTCACCTGCAACGAGCGCTGTCTCCAAATTGGCTAATTGATTGACAATCCCCTGTACGGGCTGAAAAAGACGATTAATGTAATCAACAAAAGCATAAAGTACACCGAGAGAAATGACAGAAGAAGGATTCAACGACTGACCCCCAAAGTACCAAATGAATGCAACAAAAACGAGATTTCTAAGTACCCCCACTAAATTGTGTGAAGTTAAAGCATTCAAGCTTAATAATTTATTTTGAAATGTAAAATGTTCAGTATTAAGCTTTTCGAATTCCTTTTCAGTCTCTTTTTCCCTTCGAAAGGCTTGAATAATACTCATACCGCCAATCGATTCATTAATAGTGGCATTAATGTCACTTATTCGAGAACGAATAACATGATTATATTTTGAAGCAAACTTTCGATATAATAACATCCACCCATAAAGAATTGGCAAAAGTAATAAACAAATGGCTGCCAGCTTCACATCTAAGATAAATAGTGCCGCATATATTCCTGTGATATATATAGCACTAGTAAAAAATTGGGCTAATACAGTCACATATAATTCGCGTATTGCTTCAGTATCATTGGTAACCCTTGCAACCACTTTTCCTGCTGGAAGGTTATCAAAGTATTGAATTGGAAGCCGTTGGATTTGTCCGTATACATCCTCCCGCATTTTTTGTATGATTCGATTTGCTGACTTCTGCAGCAGAAACCGTTGTCCATACTGAAAAATAGCAGATATCACTAAAAGACAGAAATATATAATCAGCAGTTTCATAATCCCTGGAATTTCAAGTTGATAGAACGCCATTAACTCCCTAGTGGTAAGTTCCTTTGCGTCATATTCAACCTTCTCTGTTCCTTTTTGAAGGGTTATGACCCCATTTTCAAATGTTCTTTTCCCATCGAATTCAAGCTTGTCTTCCACCATGACAAACTTTGCTCCAACCTGCAAAATTCTAATTTCTTTCCCCTGTTCTTCACCATTGGAGAAATTCTTTTCTTTTTTATAAAATTGCTCGTTATATTCAGCTGTGTTTTTTCCTTCTGTTGTTTGATACCAAATGGACTCGATGCCTAAAATGTGTTCATCGATAATATTTTTTGCAATGAATGGCCCTGCCAAATCAGTAGCTACGGAAATACTCAGCATGAATAATGCAGCAATAATGATTTTTTTATAGTTTAAGGCATACTGGGTTAATCGCCAGCCTGTACTCATGTCGTCACCTCCTCTTCAAGATTATTTTCAACTTGTTGTCGTAAATATTGTTCTTTATACCAGCCATCAGCAGCAAGGAGCTGTTCATGGGTCCCTTCTTCAATGATCCGGCCTTCATCAAGAACAAGGATTTGGTCTGCATGCTGAACGGCTGACATTCTGTGAGTGGTGATAATGGTTGTTTTGTCATTTCTTATTTCACGAATATTGTCAATGATTCTCTTTTCTGTTTTTGCATCAACTGCAGACAAGGAATCATCAAGAATAAGAATTTCAGGATTTCTTATTAGCGCACGTGCGATTGAAATTCTTTGCTTTTGACCGCCAGAAAGTGCTACTCCTTTTTCACCCACAAGAGTTTCTAACCCTTCCGGGAGCAATTCTAAATCCTTTCTAAATGCAGATAGGTCGATGGCTTTCTCCAATTCTCCTTCAGTTGCTTCACTGTTCCCGAAAAGAATATTTTCTTTTACACTTTTTGAAAAAAGGACATGGTCCTGAGGCACATAACCAATCCATTTACGAACTTGATTCAGAGTCTGCTCTTTAAGGTGAACACCTGAGATGGATAGTTCACCACTTCCAAGCGGATATTGTCTTAATAGCTGTTTGATAAATGTTGTTTTTCCACTACCGGTTTTTCCAACAATACCTAATGTCTGCCCTTGAAGCAATTGTACAGAAATATTCGTTAAATTATCTTCCTTAGATGAAGGGTATCGAAACGTTACCTTTTCAAAATCAATTCGCTCTGGATTTTCGACCTTAATAGGCTGAGCAGGATTCTCTACGGTCTCTTGAAAGGAAAGAGTTTCATTTACCCGATCTAAGGATGCATTTCCTCGCTGCATGATATTAATTAATTCGCCTATCGCAAACATCGGCCAAATTAGCATCCCTAAATAGACATTAAAGGCAACAAGGTCACCTAAGGTAATAGCCTGATTAAAGACTAAGTAGGCACCATAACCAAGACCAATCATATAGCTTAATCCGACTAGTATTTTTACAGTTGGATCAAATAACGAGTCAATCCTTGCAACTTTGATATTTTTTTCAAAGACATCCTCTGTTAACTGGTGGAACCTTCTCCCATCTGCTTCTTCCTGAACATAGGCACGAATAACTCTTACACCTGCAACAGATTCCAAAACGCGGTCATTTAACTCCCCGAACGCATCCTGTGCATCCATAAAGCGCTTATGAATTCTTTTCCCGTAAATTTGCATGATGTAAGCCATAATCGGAAGAGGCAGGATTGCTGCAATCGTTAGCTTCCAACTAATTAATAGCCCCATGGTGATGATAAGCGTAAGCATCCAGACACTTGAATCGACTAGCGTCAATATCCCAAACCCTGCGGTGATGGAAATTGCCTTTAGGTCATTTGTTGCTCTCGCCATTAAATCGCCCGTTCTATTTTTTTCATAAAAGGTTGGAGACATTTTTAATAAATGTTTCATAAATCTCGACCTCAACTTTCTTTCTACAAGAAAAGCCCCGCCGAATAACTTATACATCCAAACATAGGTAATTCCATATGAAAAAACCATTATTAATAAAAGAAAACCCACATATTTTACTATTTTTCCATTACTCATTTCGCCAACCTGAATATCATCAATGGCCATTCCAATTAATTTTGGCGGCACAACATCCAAGATTCCAACTAGAATTAATAAGGAAATGGCAATGACATAACGCTTCCAATATTCTTTAAAAAACCAACTTAATTTCTTTAAAACCGAAAACATACTGATTCCCCCCTATGCAAAAAGAAAAAGGCATACCGCAAAAGTGCAGTATGCCTCAAAACTAAAAAAAGAGACAAAAAAACACACGTTACGTACGATAAAAAACGCAACCTGTGTTTTGATTTTCATCTAATTAAAATATGGAATCATTAAAAAGAGATCATAATGGACCAGGTTACATTCAAGTATTCAGTTGCTGATAAAGTGCTGTGTAATACAATCATTTCGTAACCCTCCATTTCCTTTTTTTTCATCCTTTGTTAGATTATCACCAGTTCATTTAAATGTCAATTCCCATTTTTCAGAATTTTCCTATTTGATTAATCTGTCCTTTTTCGAAATATCTTACGAATAAATACTAAGTAAAAAAGAGTTGGCATCGGAGCTTGAATGAGGCCGACGATTCCCCATAACCAATAGTTGTGATTTCGTTTCCTAGCATCTAAGAATAAATAGATACTTTGGAGAAAAAGAATAGCAGCAACAATAACGATAAGAGTTGGTGAGTAATCATTATTCATTGATTTTTCACCTTCTTACGAAACCTAGAAATTGTATAGTATGCAATAAATACCGGAGTAATGATTTGAATGAAAATAAAAACTACTGGCATCTGATAAAAAGAAACAATGATTCCACTTAAGATAAATAAGGCAATTATCAGAAATATGGATAGTTCTTTCCTTAATTTTTTTCTGCTATTTTCCTTCTCAGTTCGTACCATGTTTTCAAACCACTGGAGATCCGGAGTATATACAGGGAATTGATCAACCTTGCTCCACCCTTCTTGCATTTTGTGAATAGCATCCAAGTCATGTTTATTTTGTTGTTCGTTGTCGAGTATGACGACCTTCTGTTTCTTCACCTAGTTTCAGCTCCCTTCTTACCGCCAAAATTCCATTATGAACTCTTGATTTCACCGTTCCAGAGGATATTTTCATCCATGCACCAATCTCATCATAGGAGTAACCATAATAATGCTTCAGTACAATGGGAACCCTAACGTCAACAGGTAATTTACCTAATGCCTCTAGCGCATCGTTCCATTCCTCATTCCGGCTTTCAAAATGCCATTTCAGCTTTCGATAAACTTCTTCTTGTCCTTTCCATTGGTTTTCTCTTTTTTGTTTTCTGCATTGGTCAATATAAGCATTGGTAGCAATGGAAATCAGCCAAGTGGAAAATTTGCTTTGACCATTATAGAGATGAATTTTTTGAATACATTTTGCCATTGTTTCCTGTGCAAGTTCCTCTGCAATATCTGGATTCATTGTAATTTTCATTAAGTACTTTACAAGGAACGGATAATTTTCTTTAAACAACATGGCAAATGCAAGATGATCCCCTTCTTTTGCACTTTTTATTAACGGATCCATCACACTTGTCCTCTCTTTCCCCCATCTATCCCTCTTTTTCTGTTTATGTATAAGACGGTAAAGTATTAATTTCGTTCATATTTTATAATATTTTTATTGAATATATAAATCTCTAACACAAAAGGCACGAATAATTTCGTGCCTTACGCATTAGTGATTCATATTAGGGCCAATTTTTTTCCAGCGCTTTTCCCACTTTTCCTTTTGTTTCCTCCACTTTTCTTCCCATTTCCTTGCACCTTTATTAATATGCTCTTCAATTGCATCTAGGTCCATTTCTATTTCTTCCTCTTGCTTCTTTTGAATCAATCCATCGATGAATGGGACATTAAAGCTGGTTGAAGGCGTGCCTTTTAATGCCTCCTTCATGACTTCACGAAATACAATGGCTGCACCTGCACTGCTAGTTGTTTTCAAATAATGTTTTTCATCTGTTTTATCATAGCCGACCCAGACCGCTCCAACTAATTGTGGAGTATAACCTACAAACCATTGATCCTTGACACCTTTAACTCCTTCAATTGGTACTTGCGTTGAGCCTGTTTTTCCGGCAATTTCTCTACCAGGGATTTGAGCGTTTTTTCCAGACCCGTGGTCAACAACACCAAGCAGCATTGTGTTTATGTCCTCTGATACAGCTTTTGTAGTGACTCTTTCCTTTCTTTCCTTCCATTCTGCTACTGTATTCCCTTCTGCATCCACAATCTTTTTAATAACATGGGCTTTCATCCGAACCCCATTATTTGAGAAGGCAGAATAGGCCTCAGCCATTATCAACGGAGATACTCCTTCTTCTACTCCTCCAAGTGCAAGTGATAGATTGCGGTCACCCTTTTCTAGTGGTATTCCAAAACGTTCGGCCGAATCTAATCCCTTTTCAATCCCAATTTCGTTCAATAACCAGACAGCTGCAACATTTTTTGAATCCCTTACTGCTTCATACATAGGAACTTCCCCAGCGTATTCATGGTTGTAATTGCTCGGCTCATATTCACCAAAGCTCATCGGTTCATCCTTTAACATATCGGTTATTTCCCAGCCATTTTCGAGTGCAGGAGTATAGACTGCGAGCGGTTTAATGGATGAACCTGGCTGTGCCTTTAACCCCGTTGCTCGATTATATCCTCTAAAAGTGTGCTCTCCGCGTCCACCAACAATGGCGCGGATTCCACCTGTTTTGGGATCAATTAATATTCCGCCGCTTTGGACCATTTGGTCAGTACCTTTTGGGAATAACTCATCTTTTTGATAGGTTTTCTCCATAGCATTCTGCATAGTAGAATCAAGCTCAGTGTAAATCTGATATCCGCCAGTTAATAATTCATCCTGTGATAAATGATATACATTAATCGCCTCTTCAAAGACTTGGTCAACATAGTGAGGATACTTCCCTCGGAACGGGTCTCCTCCTTTATCATTTAATATTACTTTTTCATTCATGGCTTGTTCATACTGCTGAATCGTTATATATCCCTGGTTCTTCATTTGTGCTAAAACAAGATTTCTCCTTTGTGTTGCTTTTTCTAAGTGGTGATAGGGATTTAAAGCAGAAGGTGCTTTAATCAAACCTGCCAGCAATGCCGATTCGCTAATGGACAGATCCTTGACATCTTTTCCAAAGTAATTTCGTGCAGCATGCTTTATCCCCCAAGCACCATCACCAAAATATATCTGGTTTAAATACATTTGAAGGATTTCCTGTTTGCTGTATTGTCGCTCAATTTGCATGGCAAGGAATACCTCATCTACTTTTCTCTTTAACGTTTTTTGAGAGGTAAGCAGTGTGTTTTTCGTTAATTGCTGGGTAATGGTACTGCCGCCTTCTACCATACCACGAGCTTTGATATCCCTTATCAGTGCTCTTGTAATACCAATATAATCGACGCCATGATGCTCGTAGAATCGGTGGTCCTCTATGGCAATGACGGCATTCTTCAAAGAGTCAGGTACCTGATTGATAGGGACACCTTCATTTTTATTTGCTGAAACTTTACTTGCAACCTCTCCATTCAAATCATAAAATACAGTTGCCTGGGGAAGCTCATTCCTTAGTGAAGAAATATCCGCATCCATTGAATATGCATATACGATACCTAGAAAGCCTAAAACTAAAAGCGAAAACGAGAGAACCATTAGTTGGTTCATATGCCATCGCTTCCAATTATTCACTACCTTTTTCATGGTTCCTCCTAAAAAAATAAAAATAGTAATGCAGGACATCATTTTCTTTTTCCCTAAATAGGGTAAAATTATCCAAAAAGAAAAGCATTCGAAAAAAATTCGAATGCTTTTCTTTAATCGTTCTTTGTTAATTCTTTAAATCGTATTTTTGATTGTTTTTCATCAAAGCTGCTGTATACCCGATAATGTTTGTCATCCAATATTCGGAAATGCTTGCTAAGAATATTCTGTTGAAGGATGAATCCGTTTTTCCTTGAGACCTCACGCCACCAAATTCGGCCTCCAAACGTTTTCATTTTCCGATAATCAATACCTTCGCGAGCAACAGTCTCCAAAACTTCAAGCGGTTCATTTCCAAATAGAAATTGGACCGTTTCTGTCTCCCTGAATAAAGCACATACAGTAACAACAGTAGACCAGCCTGCAAGGACCCTTCCTTTTTCGACCTGTACTAGGGTTTTCTTTGACACTCCAATGATTTCCGCCATTTTATCCTGGGTATAGCCTGCTTCTGTACGAATCAATCGCAATTTATCTGAAACTAGCATAATGATTTCTTCCCTATTCATGCTAAGACCTTCTTTCAAAAACCTACTAGTGTAATTTTACACAAGTTGCCTTATTTTTAAAAGAAAAAACTGCTATCGTTTAAATGATAGCAGTTTTAGCGTTTTATTTAGGAGGAATCCCACATTGACTTTGAGTAGAACAGGACTTTTCAAGATCACATGCTGCACATTTTCCTTTTTTTGATTTATTAATAAACTTCACTAATGCCCATGCTGCATAACCAAAAATTGCAGCGCCTATTATGAAACTACCTATATTTGCTATCATACGGAACACCTACCTAATTAGACTAATCCAAACAGTTTACCGCCTTGATAAATGACCAAACACAAAACATATGCAATAAATAGTGCGTAAAGGATAGAAAATGCAGTCCATTTCTTTGAACCTGTTTCTTTATAAATGGTTGCAGCAGTGGCTAAACATGGTATATATAATAGTATAAAAACCATAAAGCTATAGGCAGCCAGCGGTGTGTAAAAATCACTCAATAAACCTTGCAGACTCGCGTTTTCTGGAACAAAGTAAATAATATTCATGGTTGAAATAATTGCTTCTTTTGCTAAGAATCCTGTTATTAAAGATGCTGCAGCCTGCCAAGTACCAAATCCTATTGGCTCTAATAGCGGTGCAAACAAATTACCTATTGCAGCTAAAAAGCTGTCATCCATATCCACTTTTAATCCATTCGGGCCTGAATATGATAATAGCCAAATGAAAACGGAGCCTGCAAAGATAAACGTTCCTGCCTTTCTAACAAAACCTTTGCCCTTATCCCAGGTACTTCTCCAAAGCGATTGAACTTGAGGAAGACGATATGGCGGCAGCTCTATAACGAATAAAGATATTTCTGATTTTAATAATGTTTTAGTAAATATTTTTGCTAGTAGTAACGCGACAACGATTCCTAGAACATAAAGACTTAATACCACTAGTGCTTTATGACCCACAAAAAATGCTCCAACAAATAATGCATAAACCGGTAAGCGTGCTGAGCATGACATTAATGGTGTCAATAATATGGTCATTAGTCTCTCTCTTGGTGTTTCTATCGTTCTTGCAGCCATAATTCCAGGAACATTACAGCCAAATCCAATCATCATTGGAATAAATGCCTTTCCATTTAGTCCAACAGACTCCATAATCCGGTCCATTACGAGGGCAACCCTAGCCATGTACCCAGAATCCTCTAACAGGGAAATAAAAAAGAAGAGAATAAATATCTGTGGAACAAATACCAGTACCCCGCCGACACCAGCAATCAGTCCTTCAATAATCAATGCATGGATAAAGTCTGAAGCATGAATAACACCAAGGAATTTTTCGAAGCCTGTTGTCACTGGTCCTGTTAATATCCCGTCCAAAATATCAGATAATGGAGTACCCAGCCAATCAAAGGTCAGCATAAACATCAAATACATACATATTAGGAAGATTGGCATTCCTAAATAGTGATTGGTTACGATGGCGTCAATTCTTTCAGACAAAGGTACAATGGTACTCCCCTTTTGAACAGATGCCTCTACTATTTTTTCTATAACTTCTTTTCTCTTCCGATAAATATAGTTTGCCAGCGATTTAACATGACTATTTTCTTGTTTTACGACTGATTCCAAATTTGAAACAAGTGATACCAGTATACTAGGTTCTACAAGATCAGAAAGATAATGATTTACGTATTCATTCCCCTCAAATAGTTGTAGGGCGAGCCATCTTGGTGAATGCTCTGTTTTTCCTATTAGCTCCATACTTAATTTGGTTATACCGTCCTCGATTGCTTTTCCATAGTAAACATGTTTTTTTACCTTTGAATGATCCGTACTTGTTGAGATAACTTCTATTAAAGTGTCGCAGCCTTTACCACTTCTTGCCACAACTGGTACAACGGGTACACCTAAAATCTGGGATAACTTATCTGTATCTATATTAATGCCGCGATTATTCGCGACGTCAATCATATTCAAACCAATCAAGGCAGGTTTCTCATATTCGAGAAGCTGCAAGGTCAAATGCAAATTTCGTTCTAATTGAGAAGCATCGAGAATATTTAACAGTCTATCAACTTGTTCCTCTAGAAAGTAAGTGGTAACGACTCCTTCATCCTTTGATAATGGATTCAAGGAATATATTCCAGGCAAATCAATTAATTTTCCTATATGATTCTTGAAAACCCCGACTTTCTTTTCAACTGTAACGCCGCTCCAGTTGCCCACATACTCATAGGATCCTGTAAGATTATTAAACAATGAGGTTTTACCTGTATTTGGGTTTCCAATAAGGGCAATTTCCATTACACTCTCTCCACTTCTATTAAACACGCTTCTTTGCGACGGAGTCCTACACACTGTCCACAAGACTCAATCATGACTGGCCCGCCAAAAGGCATAACACATTTTACACAAACTTCAGATCCTTCTGTTATTCCTAGGTCCAATAACCTTCTTTGGACTAGGCGTCCAACCTTAGAAATATTAATTATTTTCCCTTTTTCTCCTATTTTAAAAGAACCGAACATCCTTATCACCCTATCGCATTTTAATTGAGAATGATTATCTTTATTTATACCCTCATTTTACCATTGAAAAATAAATCATTCTGTGACAAAAATTTGAAAAAAAAATAGAAAAGTCACAGACTTTTCTATTTTTCAACTTATAGCATTTTTTTTGGTGCTGCACTAATGACAAGGATTACAAGGACTGCGCTTACGATAAAGCTTGGAAGCATATATGTTCCATTGTAAACAAAGGAATAAACTGCAACTGGCTGACCAGCAGGTGCATATTCACCAAAGAATACGATACCCGAATACACATGAGCAAGATAACGCAAGGCACTTCCTAAAAACGTTCCTAAAAGAACAAATGTAACCCAATTTCTTGTATTATTCTTAAGAGAAGACTTCACCTGTGAAGCAAAAATTCCAGCTAAACCAACCACTGAAAAAGCAATTCCATAATCAATAATTCCTTGAAGAAGGGTATAAATTTGAGAAAATCCAAGGATGAATTGAAGTAAACCTAGTAAAAATCCAGACAAGATTCCTCCTTTTATTCCCCAACGAAATGACATTAGGAAAATCGGAATCATCGCGATTGAAATCGAACCTCCTTGTGGCCATATCTTTAATGACAATAGCCCCGAAACAAGATCCAATAAATAAGCAAGTGCAGAAAATACGCTCACTTCAACTAAAAATAATGTGTTATTACGTTTTTTTTCCATAAATGTTCCCCCCTATAGTTTGTGTATTGGAGAACGTTCGATAGGTATTACTCCTAAGAATTAATATGGCGCCTTAAAAACAAAAAAACAATGCAGGACAGTTAGGATTGTCTGCATTGTTAACTTTTAATAGTTGGCAAACCACATCCCTACGCTAGCGTTAACTAACAGGTTCATAGGGTCAGAACTCGAACGATCACTCTCAGCCGCCATAAGCAGCTCCCCCTGTGGAAATATTTAATTGATTTCATAAACGAATATACTATTTTTATAGAACTTTTACAAGGAAAAACTTCCATACATGGTATAATAATAAATAACTAGTCAGTTTGACATGTCCTAGGAGGAAAACTGTGATGTTATCTGAAGTACAAACGGAATTAATAGCCTTTTTTGATGAGAATAAAGAAAGTTTAGTACGTGAGTGGGAAAAGTCAATTGTCATTTCTAACGGGGATCCCTATAAAGAAAAAATACGTGAAAATGGAATTGCTTTATTTAATGTTATCCTAACTATGCATACAATGAGTGAGGAAGAGCTATTAGAGATTATCAAAAAATATGCTCTTGAAATTTCTGAGGAAAGAGCTCTGGCGAATATTAATATCGGTGACTTTGTTTATAATGTTAATCTTGGCAGAAGTGTGTTCTACAGTTATCTACACAGGGCTGGTCTTCAGTGGGAAGACCTTCAGGAATCGATTAATAAGATAAATTATACTTTTGATAAATTTCTATATTATGCGGTTACACACTATACAGAAGCTAAAAACAAAATCATTGAAGAAAAAACAATGTTTATTGATTCAACTCATCAGGACCGATTAACACTTCTTGGACAAATGACATCTAGTTTTATTCATGAATTTCGAAACCCTCTAACATCGATTCAAGGTTTTGTTCAGCTGCTTAAGGCTGACCATCCTAATATGAAATATTTAGAGATTATTTCCAGTGAGTTAGAACAGTTGAATTTCCGGATTTCGCAATTTTTACTTCTATCTAAAAAAGAACTAATTGGAAAAGAAAAAGAACAGTTTCATCTAAATAAATTGATTGATGAAGTCTTAAATTTCTTATATCCGAGTATTTTAGATGGGAAAGTAAAAATAAAGAAAGAAATCGTCGATGAGATCACACTTTATGGATATGCGGATGAAATGCGGCAAGTACTCATCAATATTATATTTAATGCGATTGACGTGTTAAATCATCACAGAATCTCTAATCCAATTATTGAGATTAAAAGTCATATAGAGAATCATACACATGTTTTTTTCTCCATTTCCAATAATGGTCCAATGATTCCTTCAGAATTAAGTAAAACAATATTCGAGCCATTCTTTACAACCAAAAAACTCGGTACTGGACTTGGGCTTTTCGTTTGTAAAGAAATCATTGAAAAACATAAGGGTGATTTAACCTGTATTTCAACTCCAGAATTAACCGTTTTTACACTTAAATTACCTCTTGCTGCGTCTCCTATGTAGGAGACGTTTATTTCTGATTATTTTTTGAAAATTTATAATTTTACAATTCATATAGACAGGACTTTTTTCATAAAATGTTGATACCAACTAATATACTAACTAGAACGTTTGACTGTACAGTTGTAATTTACTATAATTGTTTGTAAATTTAGTTACCGAGGTGATTTGATGGGGCTGTCTATCGTATCGGTGAATTAGCAGAAATTGCAATGGTTTCCAAACGAACAATTGATTATTATACATCAATTGGTTTATTAAGCGCAGAACGTTCGAAATCTAATTACCGAATTTATTCTGATGATTCCTTAAGGGATTTAAAGTTTATTGAAGAGTGTAAGAATTTACACTATCCGCTTGAAGAGATTAAAAGAAAACTAGATAGGAAGAAAGAAAAAAAAATTCGTGATTCAGAAGTGGAGAAACATGTAGATGCAGTAACACAGCAAATGCAGCAGTTACAAAATGATTTAGTTGACCTAATCCCAGTTGTTGAAAAATTAGATGACCTGCAGAAAGAGAAATTCACAACAAATCTAATGTTGCTAAAATCAGTCTTGATGAAATCCCTTTTGAATGTAACGAGTTAATTTTTTTAAATTACTAGGAGGTGACTCCTTAACTCGTATTTAACGAGCTAAGGGAACTTATTTGGACATATTTAACTTGGTTATAATAGCCATTTTAATTGCATTAACTGCCTTTTTTGTAACTTCAGAGTTTGCTATTGTCAAGATTCGAAGTTCAAGAATTGATCAGTTAATTGAAGAAGGTAATTCGAGTGCTATTTCAGCAAAAAAAGTAATTTCAAACCTGGATGAATATCTTTCAGCCTGTCAGTTAGGAATTACCATTACTGCCCTGGCTTTAGGTTGGATTGGGGAATCAACGATTGAGCATTTACTCGCTCCCCTTTTTAATGGGCTGGAGATCCCTGAAGGTGTTTCCCACATCTTATCGATTGGGATTGCCTTCGCGACAATTACATTTTTACATGTTGTCGTAGGAGAGCTTGCACCTAAAACACTGGCTATACAGAAAGCTGAAATGATTACTCTGCTTATGTCACGGCCTTTAATTCTCTTTTATAAAGTGATGTATCCCTTTATTTGGTTATTAAATGGGTCAGCACGGATCGTAACGAGCATTTTTGGTCTTAAGCCAGTCTCTGAGAGCGAAATGGCACATACAGAGGAAGAGCTTCGAATTATCCTTTCTGAAAGCTATAAAAGCGGCGAAATTAACCAATCTGAGTTTAAGTATGTAAATAAAATTTTTGAATTTGATAACCGGATTGCCAAAGAAATTATGGTTCCCCGGACGGAAATCGTTTCATTGTCGAAAGATGATACATTAGATACTTTTCTCCAAGTAATTCGCGAGGAAAAATATACCAGATATCCGATTATTGATGGTGATAAAGACCATATCATTGGTCTAGTTAATATTAAAGAAATGGTGACAGATTTAATTAGTAAAGAAACCCTTTCAACTAAAACGCTGGAGCATTATACCCGCCCAATTATTAGAGTAATTGAAACGATTCCCATTCATGATTTACTCGTCAAAATGCAGAAAGATCGAATGCATATGGCTATATTAATGGATGAATATGGCGGAACATCGGGATTAGTTACAGTTGAAGATATTCTCGAGGAAATTGTTGGTGAAATCCGCGATGAATTTGATTCCGATGAAATACCTATGATACGTAAAATTAAGGAACATCACTATATTATCGACTCAAAGGTTTTAGTTACAGAAGTCAATGACTTGTTAGGAGTCGACATTGATGATGAAGATATAGACACTATTGGCGGCTGGATATTAACTGAAAATTATGAAGCAAAAGAAGGAGACTCCATCCATCACGAATCATATAGCTTTAAAATACTCGATATGGAGGAGCATCACATTAAGTATATTGAGGTAACAAAGAAAATCAATGAAGAGGAACCAAGCGAAAATAAAATTTCCTTACCACAAACAGAGGTACTCTCCTAAAAACAGACCCGAAAAAAACAGGCCAATTTCGGTCTGTTTTTTTGTAATAAAATTGTAATATTACTTCTATAATCCAATCAACTCCCCCTTTGAGAACATATTCTAAACTAAAGGGGGGAGAACTTACGATGGAATTAATTTTCTTATTTTTAGCGTCTATACTTTCTGGCTTTGCCTTAATGAGCTTTGAGCCGGTATCATTTTTAAGTTTCTTAGGTCCAGTTTTTGATATCGTTGGCGCCTTAGCAATCATTATCTTTTCTTCAGCACTACTATTTAAAGGGGTTAAATCACTATTTAAATAGATTTGTAAACGGCTACATTTTTTTGTAAAATATCAAATGAAAAAAGGTCAGATTTTTACTTCTGATCTTTTTTCATTGCAATTATTTGTTTTTTAAGATTATGATGTCTTCTTCTGCTCGGGCTAATTTGATGAGGTGTGAATCCAGACGTCGATTAATATGTTGAATATCCTCACCTTTTCCTGAATGATTCTTTATTTCCTTTACTACAGTGCTCTGTACTTCTTCAATACGCTGCAGGCATTCTTTTATATCTGATAAGTCAATCTGGTTAACCTCTACTCGATGCTCAATACTATCCATTTGTTCTAATCGAGAAAGTCTGTGCTCAATATTTTCTAATGTTTTATTAAAAGTATGAATTAACGTTTTTATATCGGATATGTCCTCTGTCAATTTATCAAGTTTATGCTCCATCATAATAACTCCCTTTTCGTAGTAAGTATATTTTATCATCTTTAACAATTTAAATATGTTACAAATTCCAAAACAATACTGAACGATTTTTATTTTAGTATCCACCATTTAAGATGATTATTGCAGAAATATGAACGATTTATAAAATCAGCCTTCTAATAGGTATCCTCGTGAAAAATGTCACATGCAATTCTAATAAAAAGCCTTAATCTAATATCATAAGAAATGATAATAGTTCTTTTACATTTCCCGGGTTTTCAATCTTAGTTTTGGATATTACCATTTTGAAAAGGTTGGTGCATTTTATATGTTAATTTCAATTGATGAAAAAGCTGCAAAGTGGTTTACAAGTGAATTCGAGATCAATACCGTAAGAATGTTTCCGCGATACAGTGGTTTCGGTGAAAAAAACAAGGGCTTTAGCCTTGCATTTTCAGCAGAGGCACCAACAAATGTTGGCTTTACGAAAGAAATTAATGGGATTAACTTCTATGTTGAAGGAAATGATGTATGGTTCTTCGAGGATACTGAAACCTGTCTATCATTTAACGATGAAATGAATGAAATTCAAATAACTTTTAAGGAAACTATGGCGGTAAACTAGTTCTCCTCCAAAAAACAACTTAGGGCAGCCATCTTAACTGGCTGCCCTTATTCCTTTATTATTACTATTCAAATCAAAATAAATTGTATAAGCAACTATATATTAAAATTGTTTGTAACCTTGCTAACTTTATAATTCTGAAAATTAGCAATAAATTGTGAACTATGTTGCAATAATATTTGATTGGCTTTATAATGAAAGCGCTAACCTAGTAAATATTTCCTATGTCTTAAGCAATAAAGCTTATTTAACCTATAATAGAAAGGGGTTAGACATCATGGAACATTCTAGGCCACAAGTAGTACTTTTTAATTTGACCTTCGATTTATCCATCATTTTGACCACCACCATCGCAGCCATTCTGGTCTTTTTCATTGCTTACCTTGCTACAAGAAACCTCACAGAAGGTATACCTAAAAAATGGCAAAACTTTATGGAATGGATCATGGACTTTGTTAGGGATATCATGAATAATTCAATGGGTCCAAACAATAATTTATTTATTTTGTCCACCGGGGTATCTCTTTTAATGTATTTGTTTATTGCCAATCTTTTAGGCGTCCCCTTTTCAATCATAACCATTGAAGAACACCCTGTTTCATGGTGGCGCTCCCCGACCGCTGATGCTCATGTTACCATGACATTAGCCATCATGATCATCGCCTACACACATTTCATCGACATTCGTCTACATGGATTTAAACATTATTTGCGCAGCTTTTTCAAACCCTTTAAAGCCTTGTTTACCATTAATATCTTGGAACAATTTGCTACAACTTTAACCTTAGGGCTAAGATTATTTGGTAATATATATGCTGGGGAAGTAATGCTTGCTCTCCTTGCTGGTGCTGTAACCCATGGATTCGCAGTCGCTTCACTAGCCGCTATTCCTCTCCTCATTTGGCAGGCATTTTGTGTCTTCATCGGTGCTATTCAGGCTTACATATTTGTAACACTTACAATGGTTTATATTGCTCACCGCTTAACATAAAAAGAAAATACGAAAAGCGGAAGTAAACAAATAAAATGAAAGGAGTTGAATTACTATGGGTGATATTACACTGTTTGGACTTCCCATCTCTTTTGGAACCATGATTTATCAAGCTCTTATTTTTACTGTTTTAGTCTTTATTTTAAAGAAACTTGTTTTCAAGAAGTTAGTTGAAGTCTTGGATAGCAGAAAACAACATATTGAAAATCAGCTTCAATTAACAGACCAATATAAGCAGGAAGCTGAGAAAAATTTGGAACTTAGTGCCGAAGTTCTTAATCAAGCTAGAAAAGACGCCAGGGAAATAATGAGGCATAGTGAACACGAAGCCAGATTAATGATTTTGGACGCTAAAGCACAGGCTAAAGAAATACTAATGGAAGTGAAAGAGAAATCATTCCGTTCCCAATCATTTGTGCATAAAGATAGTAAGGGGGCGTAAAATATGAGACACAAGTTTACCAAGTACTTAGGCAGTGTAACTGAGAATCTTGAATTAGGTTTTGAAGAAAAATTTATTTACGTTCATTACACAAAAGGAAAAACAGAAAAAACAGCTTGTATTTTAAAAAATAATGAAAAAACGAAAAGTGAATATTTAGAGTCCTTCTTCGAAGAAAACAAGGTGTCTGAAGAAATGAAAAAGGAGGTAAGAAAATTTCTTAACAATGAAAAAAACTTTAACAATCAACATTGGAACGAGTTTTCAAACTTTTTAATGAAAACCCTTTCACTCAATATGGTATTTGGATTAACAATCGCCTTAACGGTCTTCGGGTTTTATAAAATTGGATCTTTCTTAGATGCCCAATACGGTTTCCAACCGTGGTTAACCGTTTTATTTACTTTTATTGGAATTGGAATTGGAGGACTTACAGGGTTCGTAATGGTCCAAAAGTATTTTAAAACACCTGTAAAAGACACTTCTCAGAAAGATTATGACGTACAAAGAGAACAAAATGAAACTACTGACTATCCCATGATTGATGTTACCATTGATCAAGTTCGGAAAGCTGTGAGACAATTTTCAGATAACCTGCCAAAAGGTGTATACCGTACGATTATTGTTCAGGAGGATAACAGTATCGATTTTAAACAGCTGGCCAATATTCTAGGTGGGCTTCCTACCAAGAAGTATTATATGTCTAAAGAAACCTATGATCTTTTTGAGGAAAAAGACAAGAATATTCCTGTTGAAATGGACATGGTACAAAAAGCAGTAGACTTGTTTGTAAAGGAACGCAAGGAATACCCAATGCTGCGCTTTGATCCAAATCGAAGAGTTAACTATTACCAATTACTTCAAGAAAAATATTTGAAATCTGCACCCGAAACACAGTTTTATATCACGGAATTGGATGGGCTTATAACACATATTAAACCTGAAAAGAGAAAATTGGAAAACTCCTCTCATTAAGATAGGAGTTTTTTTTTGCTTTTTTTTGCGATATTGAGATAATAGCATTAGCAATGCATACTTTAGTAAAAAATGAGGGATTCAAAGATGTCGAGAAAAAAGAATAAATCGAAGCACTTAGCGACGATTTCTCTAGCTGTAATGGGATTAGGTTTTGTCGTGACCTTCCCTTTTCAGGATTCCCTATGGGGAATAATCCTTCAAGGGGGATTTGAAGCAGGGTTGGTCGGAGGACTTGCCGATTGGTTTGCAGTTACTGCATTATTTCGTCACCCTCTAGGTATACCAATACCTCATACAGCACTTTTACCAAAAAATCGTAAAAGAATTATAGCAGCGATTATTTCAATGCTTGAAAATGATTGGCTGACCAAAGAAAGCATTAGAAAAAAAATATCGAGCATTTCATTTACCGAGAAACTATTTCATTTAGCACAGAATTCGTTAAGCGGACAGCCTGTGAGAAATGCTGTTGTTAACTTGATTCAACATTTACTTCATTCTATTGAAAGTAAAAAGCTGGCACCCATCATCGCAGAAGAATTAGAATTAAAGCTTAAAGATTTAAACGTAAGTAACTACCTTCCCTCAGCCATTGATCAACTGTTAAATAGGAAGTATGATGAAAAAGCACTCGATTTCATTCTAAAAGAAGTAGATGATTGGGCAAAAAGGGAAAGTACAAAAGAAAGACTTGGCAGGATGGCAGTAGATGCACTTGAAAATATCAAAGCAGATGGTTTTATGCAATTTGCACTTAAATCATTTACGAACATTGTTAATGAGGAAAAATTAGGGAATATTATTCAAGGTCTTATACAAAAAGGTGTAAAAAGCTTTAGTGACCCTTTTAATCCAAATAGGCAAACCTTACTTTTTCATATAAACACAAAACTACAAGATATTAAATCCGACGAAAATCTCGCTTTGGAATTAAACACCATAAAGGAACAAATGATTTCAGAATGGGAGTTAGAGGATAAAATCACGGAATTTGTTGAACAGTTAAAACAAAAAGCAAGTTCCCTTATCAAAGCACCTAACTTTTACGAAGGTTATCTCCTCCCTCTCTTATCCAAGGCACTTGAAAACCTGAAAGCAGATAATGACAAATTCGAGGCTATTGAGTCTTGGATTCAGGATCAAATTTCTATTTTTGTGGATAATAATCATGCGAAAATTGGAAAGCTTGTTGAGGAGAACTTAGAAAAATTGGATAATGAAACTCTCATTGACATGATAGAAAATAATGTTGGAAAGGACCTGCAATGGATCCGAGTAAACGGCGCCGTCTGCGGATTCCTAATCGGCCTAATCCTAGTAGGATTGAAATTGATTTTTTAAAAATGCAGACTGTATTAAAAGGTGAATATTAATTAGTTTAAATAAGTTGATTTGTGCGGAGGGCGCTCGACTCCTGCGGGAGAACGGGGCAGGGGAGACCCCGCAGGCGCTTCAGCGCCGAGGAGGCTCCCCGGACCGCCCGCGGAAAGCGTAGCGCCCGGAGCCCAAATCAACGGACTAATTTATTATAAAAATTGGGCTATCTTGATCTACAAGATAGCTTTTTTTTATAAAAATCACCTTAAATGAACAACCTATTAAGTAATAAATAATAAAGGAGCGATGTTATGAGAAAATTATTGTTAACTCTTTTTGTCATCCTTTTAACCTGCAGCCCTCCATTTCATGAAATAGTTCTAGCTTCTAAACCATTTCCAGAACCTATCAGAGGTATCTATGTAAATGCTCCCAATACAAATAAACCTATATTTAACCAATTGCTTTCACTCGTTAACAGCACCGATTTAAACGCAATGGTCATTGATATTAAAGATGATCATGGGAATCTTACCTTCATCCCTTCAAAAAAATCACCCTATTACACAATAGGACGTCCATACATTCCAAATCCTTCTTCACTCATGAATACATTAAAAAAGAATAACATCTACCCAATCGCCAGAATTGTCGTCTTTAAGGACAATGTATTAGCGAATAAGAATTCAAATTTAACTTATAAAACCACTAATGGAATATGGAAAAATGCCCGGGGAGATTCCTTCACTAACCCCTTTCTTAAGGAAGTTTGGGATTATAATATCGGGATAGCTATGGAAGCAGTAAGAATTGGATTTAAAGAAATTCAATTTGATTATGTACGATTCCCTGAGAAGTTTGAAAAGGTAGAAAACCAACTTATTTACGATAAATCGGCATTTAAAGGAAATAGGGTTGCAGCTGTAAGCGAGTTTGTAAGATACGCTAAAGAAAAACTCAAGCCCTATAATGTGAAGGTTTCAGTCGATGTCTTTGGAAATGCAACCGTCATTCCTGAAGCAGCAGGAATTGGCCAGAATTTCACAAATATCGCTCAGAACGTTGATGTTATTTCTGCGATGATTTATCCAAGTCATTGGACAGCAATATTTGGTATTCAAAAGCCTGATTTACAGCCCTATCACCTCGTTGAGGGCTATGCTAAGGTTGAAAATGAACGATTAAAGAAGTTAAATAATCCCCCAATATCTCGGCCATGGCTGCAAGATTTTACTGCTTCTTGGCTTGGAAATGGTAATTATAAGGTCTATGGCAAGAAAGAAGTAGAAGATCAAATCCGAGCTTTACATACACAGGGAATCAATGAGTACTTGTTATGGAATGCAACCAATAACTATACGCCAAACGTTGATTATACACCCTATTAATGTAAGTTCAAAAATCAATAGATCGGGTGATTTATTTTCTCTATCAGCACTCAAAATAGTGAAGCTGCAGAAACATTTGCCTCTGCAGCTTAATTTTTTGGTTTCCAAAGTTGTTCAAAAATAAGCACTAGAAATGTTCCTACTAATAAACCATTTTTACCTATATTTTGAATGGTATATGGAAGACCTTTAAAGGTCTCATCGGGTAAAAACATGACTCCAATACCAAATAGTAAAGATATCCCAATAATAGTAATATTCCTGTCATTTAACGGCTGTTTTGTCAGTGAACGAATTGCTATTCCCAGCATCTCGATTAGTGTGGCTAGAAGTGCTGCGCTGGCTACTGGTAAAGGTAAGGTGGACAACAAGCCAACAATACTTGGAGACAATGAAATGATTACCATAATCCCACAAGCAAACAGAAAAGGAATAGTACGATATTGTTTTGTTAATCTGACAAAACCGGCTGTAGCTGGCAATGGTACAACAGCAATTGTTGAGAATACTGCTGAAAAAAGATGAGAAACTCCCCCTATCCACGTTCCCCGAATAAGTTTTTCATGGAATTGTCCTTTATTATTTGGAATTGATTCCTCTGCAGCAGAAATGGCAGCAAATGTATTAGAAATGAGCAAAAAGGTGAATAAAATAGCTGTAACCAATACACCGCCAGTTATTTTTGGAAAACCCCATGGGAAAATTTCCGGGAGCTCAATAAAATCAGTATAAATTGAAATGCTAAGATGACCTTTTCCAAAAACAATAAATGTAATCCACCCTGCTAAGATTCCTAATAAGATGGCATAGCTCTTTATCCAGCCTTTAGCTTTTGAAGAAAATATAATAATAATAAAAAAAACAAAAATAGAGAGGAGAAAGCTGACCACATCCATCTGTCCGGTCCTGTTATCTATTGACACCATCCCTTTAATAAAGACTCCACTTAATTGGATGGCTAAAATAAACAGAAACGTGCCAGTTACAATTGGTGTAAAGAGAAACAATAAATGTTTAACCCATTTTGTTATCCCTAGTATAAATAATAATAATCCAGCAACGATTAAACCAGCCTCAAGTGTTTGTAATGTCTCGATCATGGTCATTCCTTGCTGCGTGCCAATACTTGCAAAAATAACAAAAATACTTACCCAAGAACCGGCTGGCCCATCTGCAATGGGAAATCGATGGCCGAATTTCGCCTGCATAAACGAACTAAGCCCGACAATAAAAAAAGTTCGCTGCATTAAAGCTGATATTTCAGTTGCAGTAAGCTGAAATACATTTCCAATTACAATTGGAAGTGCAATAGAATTAGCCAGCAAATAGACAAACCATTGAAACCCACTTAAGTATTTGTTTTCTGTATTCATAGAGGATTTAGTAACCTTTCAAATTTCTAAAAGTATCCAAGTTCGGATCATATTTCGTAGTGAAAAAACAAAGTTTTAGAAAAACTTCTAATATTTTATGGTTATCTTGCCCAAAATAACATCATTCAAGTTATGCAATATGCACAAAAAATTATATTTAACTTGACTGAAGATACCTACAGGGTAAATATACCTCCTTTTTAATAAAAAGATTCATTTTAAGCAAAGGAGTAAGTAATAATAACTTTCTATCCCTTATTACATATACCATTTTAATTCTAAAGCCTATAATCGTCATTGTTTAACTGAACCAAAAAGACTTGAATTCATTTGAGCATGTTGTACAATTAATAGTGACGAAATGATAATTTAGGATGTGTAAAGATTGTTGACTGTTAAGGACCTTATTGAAATTAAAGCCATTGATGGATTAAAAATAGTAGCTGGGGAAAAAGGGATTAATAATGAGATAACCATTGTTAATATTATTGAAAATCCTGAGGCTTTCGACTGGCTTTCACCAAATGAACTTCTTTTATCTACAGGATATATCTTTAAAGACAATAAAGAATTACAGAATCGAATCATTAAGGAGCTTTCAGACATTAACTGCGCGGGACTAGTTATCAAAATGAAAAGATATTTTGATGAACTCCCACAAAACATGATCGACCAAGCAAACAAACTTGGATTACCTTTACTAGAGTTACCATTTGAATATACTTTATCAAAAGTCATCTCGATTATTAATGAAAAAGCATCAGGTAGATACGATTTATTAAATAGAAAAACCCTAGACATTCATAACTTATTTTTTAGAATTACACTAGAAGGCGGCGGAATTGATAGAATATTATCAATGTTATCTGAGACCATTAATAATCCGATTATTTTTGTAAATGAAGATTGGAAGCTAGTTGACTTTACAGAACACGTAAATAATAAAGTCCCGCTTTCATACTGTCTTGACTTGGTGAAAAATAGACCCGTATTCTCAAAAGAATTCATTGACTCTATTCCAAAAAATGTTAGTGAAATTAAAAAGACGATTAAACGAATTTATTATTTAGAAGGCATGGAAATAAAATGCAGAATCCTGCCTGTTGCAGCAGGAAACTCTATTTATGGATATATAATTGTATGGCAAACAGTAAGAGAATTGGCTGAATTTGACTTCATTATTTTAGAACAGGCATCGACAAACATTGCACTTGAAAGGATAAAAGCCAAGGAAATAGAGGAAGTAAAATTAAAAATCAGACAGGACTTTTTCGATGATTTACTAACTGGAAAAATTACCTCTAGCGAAACCATCCATACACTAAGTGAAATGCATGGACTTCATTCAAATTATATGTATTACTGTATTGTGATTAATTTAGAATCAGAGGAGTTTCAGCAGTATGAGGATATGGTGGCTAGAAGGGTTAGCTTGGAGAATAAAGCTAGAAAATGTGTAGAGTTAATTTATGATTACGCTAATAAAGCAGACGGAGAAGTTACCTGCTTTCATCGAAACAATCGAATCATCATCTTAATTGGACAGCACGAAAACCGGCCAGCAGTTTCTGTATACGAAGCAAAACAATACACGAATAACCTATACAGTATCCTGAATAAGCAAATTAGCAATTCTACCTTCTTAATCGGAATTGGCAGACAGTATGGAACGATTCGTTCTCTTCATAAAAGCTTTTCAGAAGCTAATGAATCAATAAGATTAATGCAAAAGTTTGAAGACAATGGTGGAGTTTCTCACTTTGAGGATCATTCTATCTATCACTTTTTAGATTCCAATATTAAAGACATGGAATTAGAAGAATTTTTTATGAAGCGGCTCGGAAAAGTTTATGAAAACGATCAATTACATGGAACAAGCTACATTATTACATTAGAGAATTATTTTCAGAATAACCTTAATATCAGCGAAACATCAAAAGCGATGTTCTTGCACCGGAACACACTCATCTATAGAATAGAGAAAATCAAAGAAATATTAAATTCTGATTTAAAGAATTCAGAGGAACTGCTTCAAATCCAATTAGCATTAAAGATTTTTAGACTTTTAAATAAGAAACTTCACACAGATTCATAAGACGAAACAATGCCCCGTTAATTCCTAAACTAGCGGGGCATTTAATTTATAATTGTCCTGATACTACTTTACCTTTAAAAATAACTGCCTCACGCTTCGGCGTTCTTGCAACCGCCTCCGCTGAACAAGATGCATTGACAAGTACTAGACTTGCTTCATCTCCAGGAAGAGGCCAGGCTACTTCACCTTCATTCGTTAAAGGGGTTGGCCCGCCCGTCGCAAACTTTAAGGATTGTGCTAATGAGCGTTCATCACTTCTTCGATAAAGTTCACCGTAGCGTGTTACCTTTTCTAATACATCCCCTGTTCCATAAGGTCCCCAAGAATCATAGAATCCGTCACAGCCTAAATAGACGTTAACTCCCTTTTTATCTAAAAGGTCAATTGGCGGCAATGATTTTGTGATTGGGATTGTGGACATAATCGACATTCCAAGCGCACTTAATTTATCAGCGATTTCTTCCTGCTGAGGTACCGGCACCTCCCCTAAGCTAAAAGCATGACTTACAGCTGCGCGATTGTGCCATTTTGCTTCTTCAACCATTTCAGTAAATTTATCAACTGTATAAAAGCCTACATGGCCGCCATCATGTAAATGAATATCAATATCAGCATCAAATTCGGTCGCAAGATTCATTACTTCATAGAGTGATTGTTCAATGTTGCGGTCGATTCCTGCTGGGTCTAGCCCTCCTACCAAGTTAGCGCCTGACCTCATCGCTTCTTTCATCAATGGAATAACATTTTCTCTTAATAATCCATGCTGTGGGAAAGCTACGATTTCATACGTTAGTTTATCTGAATAATCCTCGAGAGCAGCTTTAACACCCTCAAGATTCTTCAAACCAATATAAGGATCGATATTTACATGTGACCGAATGTGTGTCGAGCCATGAGAAAGAAGCAATTCAATCATAGCACTTGCACGCTGTTTTGTTGTTGACGCTAATTCCTTGAGCTCCATCGCTTCTAATCGCAGCCGTTCTTCTAAATTTTTAGCAGGTATAGGCGCCTTCCAATCAAGCGAAAGATAAGTTTTATCTAAATGATTGTGCATTTCTTTGAAAGTTGGTAATGCTAATAATCCTTTTCCATCCTTTGTATTTTCCCCTGTTTGAATGATAAAGCTATTACTTTGCTTTTCTACAATTCTTCCATCCTCAATTTTCAAGTGAAAAAGTTCTGTTTTTGTTTCGTAAGCACCTTTTTCATCCTGTATATATCCTGTTTCTAATCTTACATTTGTTAACCAATATGGAGTGGTCATACTATTTCCTCCTTTATACCTGCACCGAATTTGATTCTGTTCGCTTGCCTTTTACCTTTTTCCCTTTAAAAAATACCGATTCTACAGAAGCCCTCCTTGCGACTGCTTCAGCAGAACAGGATGCCTTAACTAGCATCATGGTTGCATCATCGCCAACCTTTGGCCAGACTCGCTCACCTTTTTCATTTAGCGGTGTTACACCGCCTGTTCCATATTTCAAGGTTGTTGAAAGGGAATATTCGTCAGACAATCGGAATCGTTCTGCAAGTATTCCAAGCTTTTGAATCGTATTCCCTGTTCCAAACGGAGACCAGTGATCTGTAATGCTATCGTGTCCAACAGAAACTTTAATATCGTACTTATCTAGAGTAGGAATGGGTATAGTGGCACGATTTACTGGGACAGTAGTGGTGACATCTATTTCTTGTTCTTTTAAAATAGCCGCCATTTCAGATAGAGCTTCCCCTTGTAAATCACCTAATGCTATCCCATGGCTGATGGTGGCTCTGCCTTTAAGCCCCGCTTCTTTCGTATATTGTGCCATTCTTTCAAATGTAAATGCCCCTAAAGTGTTGGGGTCATGTAAATGGAGATCAACACCTTTATTGTTTTCAACGGCAATTTCAAAAATCGTATATAAAGATTTTTCGATATTACGGTCTACCGTTGCTGGATCAACGCCGCCAACTAATGTAGCCCCATTTTTCATCGCATCTCGAATCAATTGGACAGAGTCACTTTTTAATAAGCCATGCTGTGGGAAGGCAACGATTTCATAGGTTAAAACATCCTCATATTTTTTCATAGCATTCACTGTCGCCTCTAAATTTTTAAGACCAATTACAGGATCTACATTACAATGAGTACGAATATGGGTATGCCCATTTTTCAAATACATTTCAATCATTTTCTCTGCTCTTTCTTGAGCAGTTGGCAGCAACTTCGGCAATAATTCTTTTTCCTCTTCTAATCTAGTAAATATTCCTTTTGTGAGTGGAGTACAAGCCTTCCATGGCCCTCCGTAGTATGTTTTATCAATGTGTATATGCATATCGCGTAACGAAGGAAGAAGGAGTTGATGACAAGCATCAACCTGTCCCTCTTCTGTATTTGGGTAATCATTTGTGATCTCGACAATTTTCCCATCTTCGATTTTCAAATGGCAAATTTCCGTCTCGGTTCCAGTAATACGTTGATTATCGTATTTGAAGCCCTTTTCTAAACGGACATTTGCCAGCCAAAAAGTAGTCATTGCAATTCCTCCTATTGTTAAAATAGGGAAAGTACTTTTTTATGAAAAAGTACTTTCCCATTGAATATTAGAACCTCAATTACTTAATCACTACATCATCAATCATAAGGTAGTTTGCTGCGTTTAACCAAAAACCGCTGACGTTTTTACTATGAGCTGCTAAGTGCTCGTAATTACGAATTGGAATATACACCGCGTCGTCCATTTCGATTTGCATAACTTCTTCATATAGCTTTAAACGTTTAGCTTCATCTGTTTCTTGACGGGCCGCTTCGATTTTTTCATCTACCTCTGGATTACTATAGTAGAAATGATTACCTGCAGGACCCTGTGATGCAGTGTGGAATAAATTATACTGGTTATAATCTCCGTCACCAGTTGCATTTCCCCAACCATTGATTACTAATTCATGTTCACCATTATTGATCATTTCAATGAAAGCACCATATTCCATTACTTGGATTTCTACATTTACGCCGATCCCTTTTAATTGGGATTGGATTACTTCTGCCATGTTAATTCGTTCTTTACGGTCACTAGTTAATAATTTAATTTCTAAACCATTTTCATATCCGGCTTCTTTTAACAATTGCTTTGCTTCATTCAAATCATAATCATAAGGCTTAACTTTATCGCTATATCCTAATACTTTAGGGCTCATCGCAACATTTGCGAGTGTTCCTACATTATTATAAACACCTTTAATAATCGCTTCTCTTTCAATCGCATGGCTGATTGCTTTACGAACTTTTACATCATCAAATGGCTTTTTCTTTGTGTTAAATCCTAGAAATTCAACAGCTAGTCCTTCTGTACGATAGAGACCCATTGTATCGGAAGCTTCGATTCGTTCAATTTCAGTTACCGGCACTTGGTCGTTGATATGTGCTTCACCCGTTTCGATCATTGCAAGACGTGTAGCATCCTCTGGAACGACCTTAAATACGACACCGTCAATATTAGGTTTCTTCCCCCAGTATTTTTCATTCTTCTTTAGTGAAATTTCTTGACCACTTTTCCACTCTCCAAACACGAATGGACCAGTTCCAACTGGATGCTCAGCTAGTTTTTCAGGATTCTCAGCTAAAGCTTTTGGACTGATGATGCTGCCTTCCTGACTTGCCAATATAGATAAAAGTGGTGCATAAGGGTAGGCAAGCAGTAATTGTACAGTGTACTCATCTATTACCTTAACTTCAGTAATCATTTCAAATTTCGACCGTTGCGGTGAGCCAGTATTTGGGTCTAATAAACGATCAAATGTTGCTTTTACTGCCTCAGCATTAAATGGTGTTCCATCATGGAATGTTACATCATCTCTTAATTTAAATTCCCAAGTTGTATCATTTACTACCGTCCATTCTTTTGCTAAAAGTGGTTGAACTTTAAAATCCTTATCCGGTGCCACAAGTCCCTGATAAACCTTTTGGTAAATAATGTTTGCTGATGGAATATCTGTGATAAAATGCGGGTCTAGCTTGGTTGCATCAGAAAGTCGGACAACGGTTAATGTTCCACCCTCTTTTGTTTCTTCCTTGCTGCCTGAAGCTTCATTAGAAGAATTTGATTTTGTCGAACATGCCTGAGCTACTATTAACATTAATCCTACTAAAACTAATAAAATACCTTTTTTTATGAATCGTTTTTGTCTCTCCATTTTCCGTCACTCCTTTGTTGTATTTTTGTAGGATTTTGAATTTAAGGGAGAAATGATTTCCCTATACCTTTGAAATCCTTAACTGAATTATAGAAGATGATTCGCTGGAATATTTACAGAATATTTACAAGAATTTAAACTATTTTGACAAAAAAATTAAAAAATATTTACTTTCCCATTAATTTTGATAATTTTGTACATAACTCAAAAAAAAATAATAGTTTCTGAAAGGAGGATTAGGACAGCTAGAAACGGCATCATTCTTTCAAATATGAATTAGGGAGGGTTTTACATGACACTAGAGGCAAAAACAGAACAGCCAGTTGTAATAACACAAACAATGAATCAACCGAAAGAATCCAAAATAAAAGATTTCTTATCTATTTTAACCATGAACAAAGCTGCAATGGTCGGTGCTATCATCATTCTTTTCTATATTGTTGTCGCACTCTTCGCACCACTACTTGCGCCCTATGATCCATACGAAATCAATTTGGATAATAAATTAATACCTCCCTCTGCAGATCACTGGATGGGTACAGATGATAAGGGAAGGGATATTTTAAGCCGAATCCTATATGGTTCGAGACTATCGATGGGAATAGGAATAACCGCTGTAATCTTTGGAGCCTTCTTTGGAATAATTTTAGGTCTTATCGCTGGCTATTATGGAAAATGGATTGATTCTACTATTATGAGGATTATGGATATTCTCTTAGCATTTCCTGGTATTTTACTTGCTTTAGCCATCATTAGTGCACTTGGACCTGGTTTAATAAATGTAACGATAGCTGTCGGTGCATACTCTATTCCATTATTCGCCAGGATTGTACGCGGCTCAACCTTAGAAGTGAAACGACTCGAGTATATTGACGCCGTACGTTCACTAGGAGCAAATGATGTAACGATTATTTTTAAACATATTTTACCGAATATTCTTTCACCTATTATTGTACAAGGTACACTAAGACTAGCTACCGTCATTCTTTCTGCAGCAGGTTTATCATTCCTTGGTCTTGGTGCCCAGCCACCATCTCCAGAATGGGGAACAATGTTAAGCAGTGGAAGGGATTTCTTATTCTCAGCACCTTATATCGCTATTTTTCCAGGGCTGGCTATTTCTATACTAGTTTTAGGTTTTAATATTTTTGGTGATGGATTACGTGATGCTTTTGATCCAAGAATGAAGAAATAGAGGAGGTATATTAGATGTTGATGTTTATAGTACGCCGATTAATGCAAACGATCCCGGTCATTATAGGGGTAACCTTTGTCGTATTCTTTATAATGCAGTTAGTCCCAGGTGACCCAGCAGTCTTGCTTGCTGGTGAAGGTGCCTCAAAGGAAACCATTGAAGCCATACGAGAGCAATTAGGTTTAAATAGACCATTATTGGTACAATACTTCGATTACTTAACGAGCGTTTTTCGTGGAGATTTTGGAGTGTCACTTAAGAATAGTCAGCCTGTCCTAGATGAAGTTTTAGTGAGATTACCTATTACAATTGAGCTTGCCTTTTTTAGTATTCTTATAACGATTGTTTTAGGAATGGCTGCTGGAATTATTTCTGCGATTAAGCCTTATTCCCTAAAGGATACAACAGTTATGATTGTAGCCTTATTAGGGATTTCATTACCAAGCTTTTGGTTTGGTTTAATGTTAATGTATTTCTTCTCAGTAAAACTGCAAATCCTTCCTGTTGCTGGCTGGGATAGCATACTTCATGTTATCCTGCCTGCGCTGACATTAGGTGCAGGGGGGGCAGCCATTGTAGCCCGAATGACAAGATCTAGTATGCTCGATGTTATACGTCAGGATTATATCCGAACAGCTCGTGCTAAAGGGGTACGTGAAAGTGTAATTATTTATAAGCACGGATTACGTAATGCTTTAATTCCAGTTATTACAGTAGTTGGATTACAATTCGGGGCTTTACTTGGCGGGACAGTTCTAGTTGAATCAATCTTCGCTATTAATGGACTGGGAAGAATGATTGTCGACTCGATTCGCATGAGGGATTTACCAATGGTTCAAGGTGGGGTATTAGTTGCTTCTCTCGTTTTCGTCGTAGTGAACTTGATTGTCGATGTACTATACCGATTCTTTAATAAACGGATTGAATTAAATTAATAGGTGGTGAAAGATGATGACGGAGAATAACAAACCGATTTTAGAAGTAAAAGGATTAAAAACACATTTCTTTACAAAGCGCGGTGTAAGTAAGGCGGTTGATGGCATCGACTTTAATTTGCATAAAGGAGAAACCTTAGGAATTGTCGGTGAATCTGGATGTGGAAAAAGTATAACATCTCTTTCCATTCTGCGTTTAATCCCCTCACCTCCTGGGAAAATAGCGGGCGGACAAGTTCTGTTTAAAGGAAAAGATCTGGTGACAATGTCTGAAGATGAAATGAGAAAAGTCCGTGGAAATGAGATTTCGATGATTTTTCAGGAACCGATGACATCATTGAATCCTGTTTTACCGGTAGGAGAGCAAATTGCTGAAGCGTTACGAATGCACCAAAAAATGGGACGTAAAGCCGCGTGGGAAAAGTCCGTTGAAATGTTAAAGCTTGTTGGTATTCCTTCCCCGGAAAAGAGAGCTAAACAAGAGCCTTTCCAATTAAGCGGCGGTATGCGTCAGCGTGTCATGATTGCGATGGCACTTGCTTGTACCCCTGAGGTATTAATAGCAGACGAACCTACAACAGCATTGGATGTAACCATTCAAGCACAAATCCTAGAGTTGATTAAAGATTTGCAAAATAAGCTGGGCATGGGGGTTATTATGATTACCCATGATTTAGGTGTCGTTGCCGAAACCTGTGATACCGTAGCCGTCATGTACGCAGGTAATATTATTGAACATGCACCAACAGAGAAAATTTTTGCTAATCCAAGACATCCATACACACAAGGTTTACTAGATTCACTTCCTAAAATTCATGAGGATCAGGAAGAATTACAAACGATTGAAGGCAGTGTCCCAAGCCCCTACAATATGCCTGCTGGCTGCCGCTTTGCTTCTAGATGCCCTCACCAGCAGCCGATTTGTCATCAGCAGCAGCCAGAACTTATTGAACAAAATGATGGAGTAAAGGTTCGCTGCTGGATGTATACAGATCAGTGGAATGCAAAAAGTGTAAAAGAGGAGGCGGTAAAATAATGCAGGCTGCAGTAGATAAGAAAGTATTATTAGAGGTAGAACATCTAAAGCAATATTTTCCAGTTAAAACAGACTCCCTTTTTAAGCCTAAAGCCTATGTACAAGCAGTAGACGACATCTCCTTCAAGCTATACGAGGGAGAGACTTTAAGTATCGTAGGTGAATCTGGCTGCGGAAAATCCACAACTGGCCGTGCAATTTTAAGACTGGATGAACCTACAGACGGAAAGGTTTATTATTCAGGGACAGACATTTTAGGATTAAATAAGAAGGAAATGAGAAAGCTTAGAGGGGATTTACAGGTTATATTTCAAGATCCTTTTGCTTCACTTAACCCAAGGCAAACCGTTAAGCAAATTTTAAATGAAGCCATGGCCATTCAAGATGTAGTGGAAAAGTCAAAAAGAATGGATCGAATGCTTGAACTACTTGGCTATGTCGGGCTTCCCTCTGAGGCACTTGACCGCTACCCTCACGAATTCAGCGGCGGTCAGCGGCAGCGAATTGGGATTGCGAGAGCCCTTGCAGTTAATCCTAAATTAATAATTTGCGATGAAGCTGTTTCTGCCTTGGATGTATCTGTTCAAGCACAAGTCTTAAATCTACTAAAGAAACTGCAAAAGCAGTTTGGACTTACCTTTTTATTTATCTCCCACGATTTGAGTGTAGTCAGACATATTTCTGATCGGGTCATGGTTATGTACCTTGGGAAAGTCGTTGAGATTGCTGATAAAAAGGATTTATTTGATACACCGCTGCATCCATATACTCGTGCATTGTTATCATCGATTCCTGTACCAAATCCGGAATTAAAACGGGAGCGGATCATCCTAAAAGGAGACGTACCCTCCCCTATTAATCCACCAAAAGGCTGCAGATTCCATACCCGTTGTCCATTTGCAACAGAGAAATGCAAAGTAGAAGAACCAGATTTAAGAGAATTGGATACAAATCATATGGTCAGCTGTCATTACGCAGAAAAATTCATGTAAGATTATTTTTTAATTATAAGAAAATAAGGTAAAATATTATATTAAAAAAGGGAGAGGCAAACGCCTCCCTTTTTCTTCATATAAAGGAGAATTTCGGTTATGTTAACAGTTGAAGCTTTCTCCCTAAATATTATGATTGCGGCCCTTGCACCTTTACTAGGAGCCTTTACATTGCTTTTTTTATTTATTTTTGAAAAGCGAATTGACCTGCTGGAAAAAAAAACACGGGAAATTGCTTTAGAAAGAGAGCTGCAAACTGCTCTTTACAACCAATTGAATCAAGAGATTCAGCCTCACTTCTTTTTTAACACATTAAATTCAATATTAAGCTTAGCAAGACTGGATCGAAAAACTGAATTAATCCGATCAATTGAGACGCTATCAAAGCTGCTTAAATTTAAGTATCAAACAAATAACACTTTTATTACAATTGATGAGGAAATATCCTATGTTAATTATTATTTAGAAATACAAAAAATACGATTTCGGGACAGGCTTCATTACGAATTTTCAATCGACCCAAATGTAAACCAAGCAATTACCATCCCGTTTATTATTCAAACCTTTATTGAAAATGCTTTTAAACATTCTTTTGAGAAATATGTTGGTGAAGCATTTTTAAAAACAACCATTGAAAAAAGGGAAGAAGAAATCCATATAACAGTATGGAATAATGCCGTGGAAGGTCCAGAGGAACTGTCACTGGAAAGGGGACTTGGTTTAGAAAACATTACAAAAAGGCTGGAGTTATTATTCCCGGATGGTAAAACATCTGTTCAATTAATCAACTCAGACAATGGGACAAGTGTTTTAGCTATTTTTCCATTTATACTGAAAAATGAAATTTAAGGAAGGTGAAAATTACGAATGAATATACTGCTAGTTGATGATGAACCTCTAGAATTAGAGCAGCTCGAGTATTTAATTCTTAACAAATTTCCAAACTGGAAGATTTTCAAGGCTCAAGATGCTTCCATAGCACTCCAAATCGTTAAGCAGCATGACATCTTTCTTGCATTTCTAGATATTCAAATTCCTGGGAAAAATGGCTTGGATTTAGCTAAAGAATTAACACAAACTTATACGATTGACATTATAATGGTTACTGCTTTTCAAAATTTTGAATATGCTCAGACTTCGATAAGACTTGGGGTCATTGATTACATAACCAAACCAATTATTGAAGTTGAATTAATGACCGTATTAAGCAAGTATGAAAGATTAGGGCGTTATACTGAGCAAATTGTAAATGCAATAAGCATTATTCACGCGGAATATAGTGAAAAATTAACGTTAAATTATTTAGCTTCAAAAATTCATATTAATCCCGCTTATTTAAGCAGAAAATTTCATGAGGAAGTTGGGATGGGCTTTTCCGAGTATTTAAACGAGTTTCGCTTAAAGGAAGCTCAAAAAATGCTCGTTGAGTATCCTGATTTAAGTATTAGTACGGTTTCTGAAAGATGCGGTTTTAACAGCCAGCATTATTTCAGCCAAATTTTCCGAAAAATGACAGGACAATCACCAAGGGATTTTCGCTTAAGGGAGACATTCCATTGAAAAATAATGATTATCAGTTATATATCAGTGGTCCCATTAAACTCGGGGTAAGCTTTGGAGTTGTTAGTTTATTAGCTCGATGGGTAACAGGAAATACCATCCTTTCCTCTCCGGAAACCTTGATCAAATATGGGATTATCGGTGGAATTGGATACTCACTAGTGGGGGCGTTATCCTCTATTTTATTTGGATTTTTAGCAAAAAGAATCCGTGAGAATTTCCCTGGTAAGCATACGATCGGAGATGTTTTAAGACAAAAATTAACACCAAGCGGATATTGGTTAATGATAACAGTTCTTATTCTTACAAGCTTTCATTCCTTATTTGTCCAAGCTATGGGCGCAGGAATTCTTATCCATATGATTTTTCCGATTCCTCATTTTATTGGGTTATTGCTTTTTTTGGCCTTTTGTTTTTTTATCGGAGGAGTCGGAGGCATGCAGCGCCTTCACCAAGTGGCTGGTGTTAATGTCACCCTTATTTTTGCATCCGTCATTATTATCCCAGTCTACTTTTATATTCAAGAAGGAGTTTATCCTGTTTATGACGGAATTAAGCTATATCATCCTTATTTATTGTATATAAAGAACACGGATGCCTTTTGGTTTATTTTCACAGCAATCGTTGTCTTTTTTGGTCAAATTTTGATTGACCGTGCTTCATGGCAAAGAATGTTTATCATTCAAAAGGAAAAAGTTCAAATAACCTTTACCTTAACAGGATTAATTTGGGCAACCATCCCACTAGCTTTATCCTCCTTGTTAATGATTACAATTTTCGGCAGAAGCTTTGAAAATATTTATTCCTTGTTCTCTGAATTAGTCAACAGAATCCAATCATCTCTATTAATCGTCCTATTTGTTGTCTTTATTTTTAGTTCAATCGCTTCTGCCCTCAGTGCAGAATTGCACGCCACAACTACCCTATTTGTAAAAAATATACTTGAAATGTTTTCAACTCTAACAAACGATGAGAAATGGAAATACACTTATATTTTTTCAGGGGCTGTAAGTGTATGTTTACTTGTCATAGTCAGTATTGTTACTCCTAGGCCGCTCACGCTATTGTTTTTCACTGGGAATATTTATGCGGCGATAATCATCCCAATTTTATATATCATCCTAAGTAAAGATATTCTCCCTTTCATAGTCCCCTTTTCATCCTTTATTGGAGCTGCTGGAGGCTATATTTTTGTAACAATAACGGAAGACTTTAAAGGAATATGGCTTAGCTTTACGATTTCAACAGTACTTTGTTTACTTGTCTTACTATATAAGACAATAACTAGAAATAAAAGTAAGGTATTATAGGGGGCGGCTTTGTTTGAGACAAAATCATGTAATAATAGAAAATCAAGCCCATTTTAGCCCAGATTTATTACCAACTTCATCTGAAGCTAGAACATGGAAGATAGGTCAATTTTTCTCCATCTGGATGGGCTCTGTCCATAACGTGCCTTCCTATGTAACAATTGGCGGGTTCTTTGCATTAGGCTTATCAATTTGGCAGGTATTCTCTATCATTATCTTTTCTTCCATATTACTATCAGTCATGATGGTATTGAATGGGCATGCTGGCAGCAAATATGGAATTCCATTTTCTATTCTGCTCCGTGCAAGCTATGGGAAAAAGGGTGCTCTCATTCCGGGGGTCCTAAGAGGCGTAATTGCCGCGATTATGTGGTTTGGTCTTCAAACCTATGCTGGCAGTCTAGCCATTTGTATATTAATAGGGGAATTTTGGCCAGAGTATTTATCTTTAGGCGGAAGTTTTAACTTTTTTGGATTAAACCTTTCTGGTCTCCTTTCCTTTCTACTCTTCTGGATTATTAATGTTTTATTCATTTTTGCTGGCATCGATCGATTAGGGAAGTTAACAAAAATTGTATCCCCATTAATTTTTGTGGTTTTTGGCGGAATGGCTATCTGGTCGATTAAACTGGCAGGTGGAATTGAACCAATAATAAACTATAGTTCAAGAGGGGTTGATGGAAATAGTATTTTGGTTTTCATAAGTTGTGTTTCGGCCATTATGGCAACATGGGTTGCACAAATTCTAAGTGTTTCTGATATTACTAGGTTTTCTCGTTCTAATAAAGATCAATCAATTGGACAGATTTCTGGGCTGATTATTACATATTTATTATTTGCTGTAGCCAGCATTTCAATCATTGTGGGTTCAGAGATTGCTTTTGGAGTTCCGATTTGGAATGTACTTGAAGTGGTGGAGAGATTCGATAGTAGATTTGCCATTACCCTTTCACTTCTAACGATTTGCTTATCAACTTTATCAGTTAATATTGTTGGAAATATCATACCTGCCGGCTATCAACTTGCTTCTCTTTTCCCAAAGAGACTGAATTTTAAAACAGGGGCTCTAGCCGCAACCATTATCGGTATAGTTATTATGCCTTGGAAGCTAATGGAGAACCCAACAAGCATATTCGCCTTTTTAAATATTGTTGGAGGATTGTTAAGTCCCGTCATTGGTGTGATGCTGACGAATTATTTCCTAATTTGTAAAAAAGAAATTAATTTACAAGAATTATATTCTATTAACCACAATCGAAATTCCAACGGGATTAATCTCCCCGCTATGCTTGCAACCCTCTTCGCAGGCATAATAAGCCTGATGGGAAATTTTGTACCCTTCCTTGGTCCGTTAACAAGTATTTCTTGGTTTACAGGGATATTTCTAGCCATTCCTTTATATTTAGCTTTATATTATTTTAATAAGCAATTTGAATTAAGTCCAATAAAAGAATAGAAAGAAGAGGCTGATTCTAAATGGTTATCACTTACCAACCATTAGAACCAGCCTCTCCTATTATTTATTGTTTATTTAATTGAAACATCATTGATTTCTAAATAACCGGCAGCACTTATTCTAAAGCCATCAATCTTTTTTGAAACAGCAGCTACGTTTTCAATGACACGTACAGGTACATATACAGCATCCTGCATTTCTAATTCTTGTGCCTCCGCATAAATCTGTATGCGTTTTTCTGGATCACTCTCAATTCGTCCAGCATTAACTAACTGATCAACCCTTTCATTACTGTAAAAGAAGACATTACCAGCAGGTCCCTTTGAAGACGAGTGGAAAAGATTGTATTGATTGTAATCGGCGTCACCAGTTGCATTTCTCCAGCTATTAATAAACATTTGTGATTCGCCTCTATTTCTTTTCTCAATAAAAGTTCCAGCTTCAAATACCTGTATTTCTACGTCAACACCAATCCCTTTTAACTGTGATTGAACAACTTCTGCAAGACTTACTCTTTCCTTTACATCATTGGTTGACAAGATTGTTTTTAAACCATTAGGATATCCTGCTTCTGCCAATAATCTCTTAGCTTCATTTAAGTTATATTCATAAGCTTTCAAACCTTCATGATATCCAAATACTTGAGATCCTAATAGAGAATTCGCTTTTTTTCCTACGTTATTAAATACACCCTTGATAATAGAATCCATTTCAATGGCATGTGCAATCGCTTTTCGGACACGGATATCATTAAATGGTTTTTTCTCCGTGTTAAAACCAATATATTCCGTACCAAAACCTTCACTCCGATAGACTTCCATTGCTGATGAAGCATCTACTGTATCCATCATCGTTACAGAAAGCGGCTCTGCTATATGTGCTTCACCTGTCTCAATCATTGAGGTTCTGGTTGTTTCCTCTGGAACAATTTTAAAAATAACTTTATCGACCTTTGCTTTATCTCCAAAATATTGATCATTTTTAGCTAATACTATTTCTTGGCCTGGTGTCCAAGATTCAAATGAAAAAGGCCCGGTTCCATTTGGTTCATTGATGATGTTCTTGCCAAACTTCTCAATCGCCTTTGGACTAATAATTCCTCCCTCATGACTGGCTAGGATGGAGAGTAAAGGTGCAAACGGTTCATCTAAGATAAATTGAACTGTAAATTCATCGATGACTTTCACTTCACTAACCATTTTGAAAACACCGGCTCTAGGTGCTTTTACATTCGGATCTAAAAGCCGGTCAAAATTCGTTTTGACAGCGCTTGCATTAAAAAGTGTTCCATCATGAAATTTCACATCATCTCTTAATTTAAATTCCCATGTTTTACTATCCATCTGTTGCCACGAATTTGCCAATAGAGGCTGGATTTGAGCATCTTTATCTCGTCCTACTAAACCCTCATACACTTTTCCATGAGTTACACTTGCTGCATTAATGGTATTCATAAAATGGTGATCCAAATTCTCTGCGTCTGCTAAACGAACTATCACTAAAGTACCGCCATCTTTAGCTTTATCTTCCTTTTCATCACCATTGGAGCTGGCACTTTGATTTGTAGAACAACCAGTAAATAACATTACCATTAGCAGTGCTAGAATAAATTTTCTGATAATTAGTTTTTCTTTCATGAACTCTCCCCCTTGTTTCATCGTATTTTTCTATCTATTCTAATTATAAAAAATATTCAGTATATTTTTATTGAAAATCTTTACTATTATTTTCGTTATCTTTACTGCTTTTAGTAGTTTCTTACCGTCCTAAAAATCTACTAAAAACCTATCAAACAAGAGGATGTAAAAATCCATCCCCTTTATCATTGATTTACCGTTACAAGAATAATGAATTAATACAAAGAACCAAAAACTACGTTACCTTTATAGATAACTGCTTTACGTTTTGAACGTCTAGCAACCGCCTCAGCCGCACAGCTGGCTTCTACAAGGACGATATTCGCAGCAACACCTGCCTTTGGCCATAGCTGGTTCCCATCCTTATCTAATAGAGTTTTTCCACCTGTAATATACTTTAAGGCTTGACCAAGTGAAACCTCATCTGTCCATCTGAATCGTTCAATCAGACGTCCAGCCCTCTCAAGAACATCACCATTTCCTGTAGGCCACCAAGAATCATAGATATTATCGTTTCCTACAGCTACATCTACTCCATATTCATTTAAAAGGTTTACGGGTGGGATATTCCGTCCTATTGGAAGGCTGGTCACAATAGAGATTCCTGCTTCTCTTAAAATTCCTGCCATTTCAATTGCTTCTTCTTTCGAGACATCTCCTAATCCGAATGCATGACTGACTGCTACCCTTCCTTCCCAGCCTGCTTGTTTAGTTAAATAGGCAAGTCGTTTCATCGTGAAAGTTCCTAAATGGCCGGGGTCATGTAAATGCAAGTCGATATCAGCATTTCCTTCAACAGCCAAGTCCAGTAACTGTACTAATGAGGCTTCAATATTATTATCTACCGTTGCCGGGTCAACTGCCCCCACAATCCCTGCACCGTTTCTCAATGCTTCTCTAACCAATTGTACAGTACCAGGACGCAGCAAGCCATGCTGGGCAAAGGCAACTATTTCTGAACTTAACCTATTAGAATATGTTTCAAGTGCTAGACTGACCCCATCCAAATTGTGCAATCCTGCTTCCGGATAGATGTCCACATGTGTTCTTACATGGGTTGAGCCATAGGACAATAAAACGTCCAGCAAAGCTTCTGCGCGTTGCTGTGTACTGGAAGGTATAGAAGCTAGAATATTTTTTTCAATTTCACATCGTTCAATAACGCCTGAAGCGGGGATACAAGCCCGCCAGTCCTCCCCCATATAAGTCTTATCTAGATGAACATGCTTTTCAATAAATGAGGGAAGCAGCAGCAAACCATTTGCATCCCTTACAGGTAAATCATTTCCGACAGACTCTGCTTCTTTGATAATTTTTTCTATCCTGCCATCCTCTATTAATAAGTGAAAAAGCTCTGTTTTTGTTCCTTTTACTCTATCATTTTCTTTTATATATCCCGTTTCTAGGCGGGCATTTGTTAACCAATAGGTACGGCTCATAATAAAACATCCTTTCTTTACTTTTACAAGATAAAAGGGCGTATCCCACTTGGAAATCCCTCTTATCTTTTTACCTATTTAATTGAAACATCATTGATTTCTAAATAACCTGAGGGACTAATTTCAAAACCATCCACATTTTTTGCTACAGCTGCTAGATTTTCAATTACTCTAACTGGAATATATATTGCATCTTCCATTTCTAATTCTTGTGATTTCGCATACAGTTCGATTCGTTTATTTGGGTCTTTTTCTTTGCGCGCAGCATCAATTAAACGATCAACCTCTTGATTGCTATAAAAGAAGGTATTGCCAGCTGCTCCTTGAGAATTAGTATGGAAAAGATTGTATTGATTGTAATCGGCATCGCCGGTTGCGTTTCTCCAGCTGAGAATAAACATTTCAGAATCCCCGCTGTTAGCTTGCTCAACAAACGTACCGTACTCTAAAACTTGTATATTTACTTTCACACCGATTCCTTTTAACTGAGACTGAATTACCTCTGCCATATTAATTCTTTCTTTACTATCCATTGTTTTTAATGTTGTTTCAAAACCATCTGGATATCCGGCTTCTGCTAGCAATTTCTTTGCTTCATTAAGGTTATATTCATAGGCTTCCATCTCAGCGTGATAGCCAAAAACCTTTGAGCCTAATAATGAATTCGCTTTTTTACCAACATTATTGTATACGCCCTTTATAATCGAATCCATTTCAACAGCATGTGAAATTGCTTTACGTACACGGATATCATTAAATGGCTCTTTTTGGACGTTAAAGCCAATATATTCCGTACCAAATCCTTCACTTCGGTAGACCTCTACTTTTGACGAAGCTTCTACAGTAGACATCATCGGTACTGAGAGTGGTTCAGCAATATTGGCCTCCCCAGTTTCGAGCATTGAGATTCTTGTCGTTTCTTCTGGTACAACTTTAAATACAACTTTATCTACATTAGCCTTTGTTCCCCAGTATTCATTGTTCTTAGTAAAGACAATTTCTTGTCCAGGGGTCCAGGATTCAAAAACAAAGGGACCCGTACCATTCGGTTCATTGATAATTTCTTTACCAAACTTTTCAATCGCTTTTGGACTGATAATACCGCCTTCATGGCTTGCTAGAATAGAAAGTAATGGTGAGAATGGCTCAGATAAAATAATTTGAACTGTAAATTCATCCACTGCCTTCACTTCTTTTACCATTTTAAATACAACTGCTCTTGGTGAACCAACATTTGGATCCAACAGACGATCAAATGTCGCTTTTACCGCTTCTGCATTAAAGGCTGTTCCATCATGGAACTTTACATCTTGTCTAAGTTTAAATTCCCATGTTAAATCATCAAGCTGTTTCCACTCTTCTGCAAGTAAAGGTTTAATTTCGGCATTTTTATCACGCCCTACAAGCCCCTCATATATTTTACTGTGGGTAACACTTGCCGCGTTAATCGTTGACATGAAATGATGATCTAAGTTCTCAGCATCCGATAAGCGGGCAATGACTAGTGTACCGCCATCTTTTTTTGCGATACCGCTGTTATTATCCTCTGTGCTGACATCCTTTTTAGTTGAACATCCAGTAATAACGATTGCTAATAGCATAACGAGTAAAAATCTTCCTAATCTCCATTTCATGGACCAAAACCCCCTGAATATTTTTATATGCATTTGTCTAATTATAAGAAATATTCAGACTACTTGTTTTTAAAATATTTACTTTATTTTTCATTATCTTTACTACTTGAATAAATTAAAAAAAGTCCACTATCTTAAAGGATGAAGGCAGCAGCTCATTCTCGGGAAGCTGTTGATAATCTCTTTCCAAATATCCCTTTTTCATTTTATTAAAATACTTTTGTCCCTTGGATTTAATTTCTTCTAAATCCAGGTTAGGAATGACTCTATCCTTCATAACTACCCTGCCATTAATGATTGAAAATTTCACATCTCTTCCTGACCCGCTAGCAATCATTGTACGAATCGGGTCATCTATCACTCCTATATGGAAGCCGTCCAAGTCTATTGCTATGATATCTGCCTTTGCGCCTGCTGTAAGTCTGCCAAGGTCTTCCCTTCCTAGAAAGTTGGCTCCACCAATTGTTGCAGCCCGAAATAAATCAGCATAGGATGAATCCTCTACTTCTTTTTCAATCAGCCTGGATAGCATACTGCCTGTTCGGATATTTTGAAACATATCTGGTGGAAAGGTGTCTGTACCCAGTGCTAAATTAATACCTGCCCTTTTGTATTTTGCAAATGATTCTAAAGCAGAGCTATGCCTTCCGATGATTAAAGGACAATGGATAACGGTTGTATTGGTTTCTGTTAGCAGCGCTTTATCATCGCCATCACCGGTTTGCGCTTCACTATAACCAGCAATAAAATGTGCGTGTGGAATTCCAGTTTTTGGTCCTAAAAAGCCGAGATCATACAAATAACGAATCGGTGTTACCCCATGTTTTTCTAAGATTGTGTGATATTCAAAGCTCCCCTGTGCTGCATGAAGTTTAATTGGAACATTTAACTTTTCACTATAATATTTAGTCAGTTTCAGGCTTTCTTCAGTTTGACTCTCAATTCGTTCAGGTGCCAACATTCCTTTAACCAAGCCATCATAGGCACCATCAAATTCTTCTATAAACTTTACAGCACGCTCGAGCCCTGCTCTCCCTGCATCTTCATCCCAATAAAGATTGATTGTTCCATCTGGCTCCACGACTCTAATTCCAGATTGATAACTTGGGCCTAAGTAAATCCTTAATCCTAATCCGCCTGCATGGTTGGCTGCTGCGGCTAATTCCTCATATGTCTCTGCCCATTTTTTATAAAAAACAGATGTAATCGGCATCGCAGTAGTCACACCATGAAGAATCAACTGAGAATAGGCATACAATGATTTAAATTCTTCTTCTTCCGCTGTCATAACTTCATGATGACCGTTTTCAACATAACTCTTTGACCAGAGCAGGTTTTTCTGTTTGTCGCTAGCTGCTTCTAAATGCAGGATATCATGATCAATATCACCTAGTGCATTTAAATCGATAAATCCTGGACTAATGACTGCGTTCCCAGCATCAATAACTTCATCCACTTTTCCAGTGTAATTTTTACCTACATATAAAATAGTATCATTTTCATACACTACCTCTGAATCCTCTAAAATTACATGATCATCCCCATCAAAACCAATCACATATTTTCCTTTAAGTTTTGTTTTCATTTATTATTCTCCTTTCAATCTAGCAAAACTATAATCTTCTTCGTTATATCTCATTTCATCAACATAGCCTCGTGCATGCCCCCAAAAATACTTGGAGGGTTCCATATACTTCCTAAGGCCCGCCCGCTCGACAGTTGAATTGGCCTCTTCATTGGCCTCATACAACACTGTTTTTTCATCAGCGGTTTGAACTTTTCGACCTTCCATAATTACCTTACCATCTACAATCACATGATAGACATCATTTGCAACTGCTTGATATACCAAGCGATGGACATGCATAAATTCTGGAGTTAAGTGGGGCTGATTAAGGTTCACCGTAATGACGTCGGCTTTTTTACCAATTTCAAGAGAACCAAGTTCGTCATCCCAGCCAATGCATCTCGCTGCATCAATTGTTACCATTTCTAATAGTTTTCCAGGAGGCAAATAAAATTCATCTCTAAGAGCAGATTGGTGAATAAACTGCGTTTTTCTCATCGCTTGAAACATATCAAAGCTTGTACATGGGGATGTACCATCGGTAGAGATAGCCACCGTTGCACCCAATTCAATTAACTCAGGTACCGGAGTTCTCGCACTAGCCTGGGTTATGCCTGGGGAGGCACTCACATTCGTACCTGTATCCGCTAAAATTCGTGCCTCATCGAATGAAATTCCACGGCAGTGCTGAAGGTGAACATCTGGTCCTAACAGGGCGTTTTTCCAATCTTTTACAGCCATATGAATCATACCGCCAAAGGCATCAGAATGGATCCGTGTTTGATACTTTCTAGCAATCTCACGTATTCTCTTTGCTTGATATAGGTCATGCTCTGTTAACCCATAAAGCCTCCCTGGTGATGTTGGGCCTGATGGTTCGACTGAGGTAACGATGACAAAAGGGGTAATAAATGCACGTGTCCGGTCTTCATTCGCATGATTCAATGCTTCAATGACTGCTTCTGCACCTTGCAGCACTTCTTCGTACGTTACTTCTTTCGCAATCCGTTTACCATCCACCCAGCGGCTGAATAAGTGTGGCCATGGCGGATTACAAGGGCCTGTACAAACAACATCTCTAATACCAACCTCTGCGTATGCTCTTGCATGATTGATCGCGAAGATCGGGTCATCAGACCGCGGCATCGACCCTAAAACAGATACACCTGTAGTTATCCCAGCTTTTAAACGCTCTAGTGCAGAGAGTTTTCCTTCGTAATACCAAAAATCATCGGTTACAAAATGTTTATACGTATTGGTCATAATTTGCATCCAAAAATCATTATCGATGGCAATAGTCTTAAACATAGAGTGTCCGCCATGTCCGTGAACATCGATTAATCCAGGTAAAATACACTGATGACTGCAATCAATCACTTTTTTTGCCTCATATTTTAATGCTAGAATTTCTGTTAAGCCAATATCTAAAAGTCTGCCATCGTTAATAGCAACAGCACCATCTTGAAGAATTCGCCTGTTGGCATCCATAGTGATAACAGTACCGTGAATTAACAGCAAATCAATCAATTAGTCTTCCTCCTTTTCTATCTATTCAGGTGTGTTTTACAATTTTGTTTATTAGTTTAATTATAGGAAATGGTAAATGAAATTATTTTCAGAATTATTACTCTTTTTTAAGATTTTTCTACTTCTTTTCCACATCATATTTACTTAAAATATCCTTTTGTTTAAATTAAATGAAAGAACTGGATGGGAAACTTTACTGAGGGGCTGCATAAAAATGAATGTCTTATTACTTGATGATGAACCATTAGAGTTAGAACAACTAGAATACTTGTTGCTATCTGAATTTCCTTCATGGAAGTTTTTCAAGGCTTCAGATGCGAGTCAAGCACATTCAATTAATCTAAATCATGAAATTGATTTAGCATTTTTAGATATTAATCTTCCAGGAAAATCAGGCCTTAAATGTTATTGATTTATTATATAGTCCAGAAATTGACGATATTAGGTGTCCGTATTTTGACGGAATATCTGTCCAAAATT